>NC_020514.1:4060268-5413691 GCF_000347635.1 Paraglaciecola psychrophila 170
CTCTCCAAGTTTTAGTAATGGGCCCTGTAGTAGAATACCAATATCCACTACCAAAGCTCCCAGCCAAATTTGGAGATTCACCTGAGAGCATGAAATATTCTGCGTACAGTGTACAAAAATAGCTTAGTAATGCATTAGCTAAGGTTACGATTCTGGCCGGTGGTAATTATATTCCAATCATTGACTATTTGTGTAATAGCGAGAAAACTGAATGTCAATTGGCTAACCACAATGGTATCCCTATGCAATTTGATTATGGTCATTTGACTCATGAAGGCGCCTCCCAGCTGATTGAAAAGGTGCACATAGTTGATTAATACATTCCCAGAAAAGATAACAATTTTGTTGCGACAGAGCCTTCTATTAATATGTTAAAAGCTAAATTCACACTAAAAAATCAAGCAATAAGCGCAATGGGCTGGGCTAGCGGTTTACAATTTATTTCTCAATTCATTTCGTTTCTACTCGGAATTTTTCTCGCAAGACTATTAATACCAGATGATTTTGGTTTAGTCGCTATGGTATTAGTATTTACCGCTTTTGCTCAATTATTGACTGACTTTGGATTGTCTGCATCTCTGATTCAAACAAAATACTTAGACAAAATACAAATTAATACTTGTTTCTGGTTTAGCCTAATTGTCGGGTTGATTCTGACATTTGTTATGGTGTTTTTTAGCTCTCAGATGGCTAACTTCTATCAACGAATAGAGATAATTGATATTTGTATATCTTTATCTTTTTTATTTTTATTCAATTCAGTTAGTAGCGTTCCAAAAGCAATAATGAGCAAGGAGCTAAGACACAAAGAAATTGGATTGATAGATCTTTATGCCAATATTACAGGAAGCTTTATTGCTTTGACTTGTGCACTATCGGGGATGTCATATTGGAGTTTAGTTATACAACAACTTGTGACTAACTTTATACGCACCGCTTTATTGCTTTATAAAAGTCACATTACTATTCTATTTTGCTTTAGTCTTTCAACGTTAAAAAGTTTATTCCGCTTTTCATTTTATGTGTTTTGTACCCAAACACTAAGGCAAATTACACTGCAAACCGATAAAATGCTGGTAGGTAGGTTTCTAGATTCAACTACACTGGGGCTGTATTCAAAAGCCTACCAATTGATGCTGTTCCCAATTAACAATATTTCCCGTGTTCTTGCCAATGTAATGTTCCCTACATTGAGTAAAATTCAAGATGATCCTGACCGAATTGGACGTATTTATCTAAAGACGATCGGGTGCATTTCTTTTCTCACTTTTCCTATGATGTTGGGTTTAATATGTATATCACCTTACTTTATTGAAGTTGTTTTGGGCACTGCATGGATAAATATGTCCCCTTATTTACAATTTTTTTGCGGTATTGGTATGTTGATGTCCATAGTAACCATCACGGGCTCAATATATTTAGCAATGGGACACTCTAAATTACAATTTAAAGTCAATCTTATCAATCAACCATTACAAATAGCTGGGTTTGTGATTGGTATTCAATTTGGCATACAAGGTATGATGTTTGGATTTACCGTGGCCTACATTATCTCAGCACTTATCACTTGGAGTACTGCCATGAAGCTAATAAATTTAAATTTAATGCACATTGTTAAAAGCCTTTTTCCCACTTTAATCATTACTTTGATGATGGCAGCTAGTATCACAGGGCTCGACATTTTGTTTTTAACAAACAATAGTCCTATAAGTAAATTAATTATACTTATACTTGCCGGAAGCCTGACCTATGCGAGTTTAAGTATTTTATTAAAGCCCAAGCCATTTATCCACATAATGGAACTTATAAATGAAAAGAGAAACAAAACCCAGTCTGATTGATTTACCTAGCGGATATTACGTTTGCCCCAGTGACTTTCGACAAACCTTCGATATTTAATTTTTACAAAACCTAAAATGCTGAGTCCGTCGTAATAGCTAACTATTGCCTGCACCGCGTTTTTATATTCTTCTTCTGGCATAGGCTTAAAAGCGTCAAGCTCTTCCATCGGCTCTGGTGTTGGCGATACCCAGTTAGATGACAAATCCGGCACATACTTTGATAACTTTTTATTAGTAACATAATAATTCACCATAATTGCATTTTGAGAAGCTTGATCAAGTTGTGGTTTGTTATCTGAATGAAAAGCCATATTTCCTGTAAACTTTCGACGTCCAAGCTCATACCAGAGCTCATTCCTGGAATTAAAAACAGCGTAATTGACTATGGTTTGAACTAAATTTAGTGATTCATTAACAGGTTCAGACTCGTCATCAGGGTCAAATTTAATATTTAAATTTAAAATTTTCAAAAAATCACTGACTACATTCTCCCCCTCAAACTTATCTCTGCTGAACTCCCTAACATATAAATTATTACCACCAAAACTGACTGCCCAGCAGGATAGCTTTTCGGTATAATCTAGATAATTTTGATAATATTTTAGATGTGTTGGTACAATGCAAATTGTATTACCAAAGAAATCTCGGGCACTCGAATGAGGATAACGAAAACCTTGGTGGTAATGAGATAAGAGGTGTTTATCTTGTCGTCGTATATAACAGATAACCTTAATATCATTAAAAATTTGACTCAGTTCATCAAAAACATATTGAATTTCTTCACTTTGGTACAGCCAAGAAAGTTCTTCACAAGACATTATCATATTACCTGTTGTCTTATTCAGTGCTGAAAACAGCCTTTTATCTAACTTAGCCTTGAATTCCTTCTTTTCACCACTAAAGCTAACCCAAGAATTAGCATTGCCGTGAACTGATTCAGTACCATCTGGCCTTTCACAAAATAAAATCCAACCTATTTCTTTTAAGCTGTTTCGATTTTTTAACAAAAACTTTTGGATTGACGTACTACCAGTTTTATGAGACCCGATATGTAAAATTAAACGCCTCATAAAAACTATCCTTTATTACCTTTCAAAAACATTTCATATTACCTCTAATGGTTTTAGGTGGGCTTAATCAAACACTATCCCACGTGACATTAACCTAAATGTGATAGAGATTGAACCTAATCCTAGATCTTAAAATTTACAAACCGAATGCACCTTTTGAACAACCTATAAACATAAGTTCACCAATATATTTAAGTTTGGCTTTAGGAATAAAAACGAACCACCAGTACTCTATTAAATAAATTTATAGTATTCTACAACGATAAAACCATCCCGTGGGCGAATTTCTAATAATGCAGCCAAGTAAAAATAAATCTTTAGAGGGCATTGAGATCGCGGTCATTATTCCTTGCTTTAATGACGTAGATAGATTGAATTTATGTCTTGATGCTCTATCAAAACAAACATTAAACTCGCAAAAATTTACAGTCATTGTCGTAGATAACGGCTCTGATATTTATCCAACTGTCGCTACCGACCTTTATCCTAATGTTCATCTGCTTTCAGAATCGAAACCAGGTTCTTACAATGCCAGAAATAAAGGTATTGCTTCAATAGAATCTGAATTTTATGCCTTCACTGATGCCGACTGTATACCAGAAAAAACATGGCTAGAAGAATCTCTAAATGCAGTTAAAAATCAAGAAATTGACGCAATTGGTGGACCAATACATTTATTTTCCATCAAAGAGGATGCACCAACACCTTTTGAATTACTTGACATACTATCCGGTTTTCAGCAACACAAGTCAGTTAAAAAATTACTTTATACTCCTACAGCCAACCTTGTTACGAAATCCAAAACATTTGAAAAAATAGGATATTTTAATGGTTCACTCATGTCTGGCGGAGATAAAGAATGGTGTCAACGTCTTAACAATTCGGGCGGAACACTCTTATATGTGCAAAATGCAACGGTTAATCACCCAGCTAGAGCTTCAGCCATTGAATATTATACAAAAATACGGCGCTTAGCACACGGTATGTGGGCAAGGAAAAATACCGATCCTACAATTAAATCTTATTTAGGGATAAAAGGACTTGTAAGCTGTATTACGCCACCAATAAATAGATGGAAAAGTATATTTAACGATTTTCCCGACATACCTTTATCGACAAAAATAAAAGCGGCTTTTTATCTGTATACAGTTAAATTTTATTCACAATATCAAATTCAACTTTGTCGCTTTGGTTTGATAAAAATAGCCGAAAGAAAGTAAGCTATTTGGTATCAATTTATAACCGGTTAATATTCATCTCATTCTATGAGATCAGCCTTGAGCGGCAAGGTAATACATAAAACTTAAACGAATAAAAAGTAATTCACTACAATTTACTAATTGCAGAGATCAACATATGACTTTTACGTGATTGGCGTATTTACGGTAAGTTCGGTGCTATTAACTATATGTTGCATTGTAAGCATGCAAAACAAGCAACATAATAAGAGTGCTTTTGCCTTTATTCAAAATAACTCGACCATTTAGTATTTACAAAGAAACGGTATAGCTCATCATAATTATTGATAATATCTTTTAATTCTCGCAATTCTTTTTTTAAGTCGTTGACTGGTAAAGATTGTGGTTGAATACAAAAATTAGTTTGCACTGTTTGTAAATAGCCACTGTTATCAGAGGCTAGAGTTTCACAACTAATTTTCAATAAATCTCGATCTTTAAAACGCTCTCTTACAAGCTCGGCATATCGCTCTCGCTTTTCAAAAAACACTTTGTATTGCGCTGGATTAAGTGTGATTTGTATAGTTGGCCTTTTTGCCGTGTCTTTAATACTCAAACCCCAGTCTTTTTGGCAATCTTTACCGAGCACAAGGTTTTAAGGGATTTATCGCGATTAAATATGATTAAAGCAATGTCTTTTTCTTGTTTTAACCATTTCCATACGGGCTAGAATCGTGCGTTGTCTATTTGATCAGGGAACACTTTAAAACCTACAGCAACGGTATCTTGTGCCTGTTCAGCAAATATTACGTTTTCTAAAAACGTCACCGGGAGCGCGTTTCTGTATTTAAACATTGGTAACGACTGGTTATCGTAACCTTTTATAGTTAAACGTAATTAGGCTAGGGGTAAACACTTCAGCAAAGGCTTTAATGTTAGGATGCGACTTTAGACCTGATGTCAGCACGGATGAACTGCAACGCTGGTATCCAAAAATGACGTAACGTTTGTAGTTTTGATTGGCCCCTTCTTGAGGGACTAAGTCCCTGACCTTCTCTTCTGAAGGAGTTGGGGTGATAATAGCTTTTAAACTTCTTACGATACTTTTTGGCACTGAATAAATATCCTTTAAATATATATCCACTAGGCTTTAAATTATTATAAAGCACTAATATTTAAATTTGCAGACAGCGAACTATAACCGCTCAACATTCTTCTCAAAACCTGACAGCAGCTTTAAACGGTATGTTAAGGTATAAAATTTTAAATAATAAAAAAATGCCACAAGTTGCAATTTACGCGTTGCAGATATCGACAGCTTAGTCTTACGCAATTGACGTATTTTATCTAATGGAGGCATAAGCGCTTCAAACAAGCCTACAAAACTGAAGAGTTTATCAGACTTCACGTTGCGGTGATTGTAATAAAAACCACCGTAAAGGCGCCGTAATTTAGTTTTAATGCTACTCACTGACTGCCTAGCGGGGTGCACTACCCTTGCCGACTCACAATACGCTAGCGCAAAGCCAGCCTTCACCATTCTTTGACACCAGTCTTTGTCACCACTGGATTTTAAATTGGCGTTGAACTCCCCGACTGCCTCGATAACACTAAGACGGGTAACCAAGTTAGCCGTAACTGAAAAATTTTCTTTACGAATATAATCAGCTTGTTCAAAACCCGTGACCATATCGTACAACTCGGCAAGTGATGGTGAATCGCTGGCTGCATACATGTCAATACACCCACCGATAGCACCGAGTTTTTCTGAGTCGTTTTCAAGGGCCTTAATAGCTGCAGACAACCATTCTTTGTCAGGTATGCAATCTGAATCAGTGAAGGCAATAATTTCGCCCAACCCCACTTGTTTTAATGCTAAATTACGAGCGCTATAGGAGCCGGGGTGAGCTTCATGTAAATAACGAGCAAAAGCATACTGACTCACTAGTTTGTCACAGGGCTGCGATGAATTGTTATCTACCACCCACACCTCAAACTTCGTTTGCGGGTATGTCTGTTGACTCAGCGCATCAAGACACAGTGAGAGCCTTGCCGTATCGTTATAGGTTGGGATGATAACCGTAACTGCAGGAGTGTTCATTCGGCTATCCTAAATGTAGTGGCGCAAAACAGACCACAAGCTAGTCAATAACCATGGCTGTGAAAAGAGCACTTTTTTACTTAATGGTAATTGCTGTTTCACTTGAGCTAATTCATTCTCAAACTGCTGCTTATATTCATCTTGTGGCGCAAATAGGTGGGCTTCTTTCCAACGAGTAAATAAATAACGCGCTTTACTTGCATCCGCTAACTGTTCTTTATATTTGCTGTAAAAATCCCAATAGGATGCAAAATGGTGATGGCGAATATCTGTGGCATGCCAGTTCAAATAGTAGGTTGCTTGATCAAGATAATGCCAACCAACAGCCTGTTGCACTGCGATGAAAAACTCGTAATCTTGATGGCGTTTTAATGTTTCATCCCAGGGACTTTTTTGCCATACAGATTGATGCACAAAAAACGACGAGGTCTGAGCCAGTGCTTTGTTAGCACCAATAACAAACTCTACCGCTGATTCATTTACCTTGATAGCCCGGCTAATGTCTTGTTTTACTTGTTTACCATTGCGGATTTTTGCACCGCTGTAAATAGCCAAAGCTTGAGTTTGTTGATGTAAAACCACCCTAGTCGCAAGATGATCAACATCCCACTCGTCATCACTATCACAATAGGCAATAAAGTCACTGGAGGAAGCCTCACTGCCTATGTTTCTGGCTACATTGCCGTTGGCACATTCGGCTGGCTTTAAGTACCTGATACTAGGTTCATTAAGACTTGTTACTATGCTTTCAGTGTTGTCATTTTCATGGCTATTATTGTCAACAATGATGATCTCGTCACAAGGCTGTTTTTGCGCCAGCACCCGCTTCAAGGTTGTTTGAATAGTACTTTGAGCATTGTGGCTGGGGATAACCACACTAATACTTGGCATTAAGGATTTATTTTTCATAACGCCACTTTATATAATTAAAACCAACAAAACTTTTTAATCGTGAATAACCCGAGCCACTGAATACCACTGCAATACTGCCCCAATAAGCTAAAGCTAAAAAGTTGCCGCTTTCTTCAGCCGTTCTGGCTTTAGTGATTAGGCCTTTAGCAAAATCATTACCCTTGTCTGTTTGTTTAAGCGCCTGGCTGGTTTTTTCATCATAACTGTCTAGGGATTGTGTTTCTCGTTGCTGATGTAGAGCTTGAATGTAGTGTTTAACTTTGTATTGAAAACCTGACAAGGCACTGGTCATACTGGCATCGTGCAGGCGGTATTCAAGTAACGGCTGAGGCAAATTAGCGACCTTGAATCCTGCATCTAACACGCGATAAAGAAAGTCGTAATCTTCACTAGACGGAAAATAGCGATAGCCGCCTATAGTATCGTATACACTTCGCTTCATCATCCACGTTGGATGACAAGCAACTGAGCGATAAGCAATAGCTTTTTTTATGGCTTCAGGTTGGGTTAAAAATTGTTTTACGCCCAGTATATTACCTGCTTGATCGATATTGGTTATTGCAGTGCCAAGCAAATCCACTTCGGGGTTTTCAGTAAAATAGTGAACTTGTAATTCGAGACGCTGGGGGGCCGCAATATCATCAGCGTCCATTCGTGCAAAAAATTCTCCAGAGGCGATGGCGAAACCTCGATTAAGCGATCGTGGTAGGCCCATATTTTGTTCATTGATTAGCACTTTAAGGCGCTGGTCAGTTTTCCGTTTTTCGTTGAGTAAGGAGATGATTCCTTGATTATTAGGATCATCAACCACCACAATCAATTCACATGCATTGAAGGTTTGCTTTAATATTGAGTCTACTGCGGTATCTAACCACTGTAAGGCTTCTTGATAGCAGGCCATCACCACAGAAACGAGTGGTTTGTTAATTTCAATAGTTACCAACGCCGCCCCCATTTAAAAAGGGTAGGATTAGAAACTCAGCATGCTGATGGATCATATTGTCCCAAAGATAAACCATTCCAGCGGCTTTTGCCTTCTGCGAAATGTCTTGCCTCTGTTGTATCGGCATATTAGCAACACGTTCAATTATGCTGACTAAGGCATCAGCACATTTAGCCTTAAACATCAATGCAGTTTCGCCATCGTCTATAATATCAGGAGCGCCTGATTCATCGGATGCACAACAAAGGGCACCTGCAGACATAGCTTCCAATAGACTTACAGGCAAGCCCTCAGCATCACCGTCAGCAGTTACAATAGAAGGGAGAACAAATAGGTCGGTTTGTTGGATGAATCGAAACTTGTCTTCACCATTAACAAACCCCTGAAAATTAATTTGCTCTGTAACATCCAATTTAGCCGCTTCTTGTTTGATTGCAGGAAGTAAAGGGCCGTCGCCTAACAGATCAAGTGTTACTGCAATTCCCCTCTGTTTGGCTATTGCCATAGCATGCAACAAATAGGTCACACCTTTTTTCTCAGCTAAGCGGCCCACAAAAAGCAGTTTAAGCGGGCCATTAATGGTCACATTTTGCCCTTGTGGTGATAATTTTGGAAGTTGTAAGTCGACCCCCATTGGCAAGACTTTGCTTTTAGCTGCGAGTACTTTTTGCTGTTCATTGTGAAAAAAATCCAATGCTTGATTCTGTCCACGGCTTCCCGCAAAAGAGATGGCTTTAAAACTAGGAAGTATTTTTTTAACTAAATATGGGCCTAACCAAGGAATTTTTTTCAGAATAATTATGTCCGCAGCATGGGATGTCAGCGTATGAGGAATATTATTATCACTTGCCACCTTATTACACATTATTCCCTGTGGCGTAAACCAATGAGAATAAATTAAATCAAAATCATAAGCTTTAACAAGCTTTCTGGTTGCCAGGTAACACGACAACAACAGAAAAGGCACTTGTAACAATCTTAGTGGCTTTTCTTTTATATTCGGCCAAATCGCGGGGTAAACTAAGCTTTGGGCAGATTCTGGTTTAAAATAAGCATAGCGGTGAATATGTACATATTCCCAAACCTCATATTTACTTGACTCAGGGGCGTGGGGAACCAAAACATGAACATCAAGTCGCGGGTAATGCTTTTTAAGATACCGAGCTTGTTGCCAAACAAAATCCACCATCCCATCACTTTTAAAGCGAGGAAATGTCGACGCGCAAATCAATACTCGATTAGTCATACTTTATTGAATCCTCAAACAATCTTGCAATCCAGAAACAATTTACTTTTTACGTTGCTGATCCTGCATTTGCAGTTCTATACGTCTTACTTTTTCTAGGGTCTGTTCAATTAATTGGCGATTGAAGTTCATTAAGTCGGCTAGTAAAGCGATAAGAAACGAAATAAAACCCAGAATAGTAAATACCCCTCCAAGAACTAGAGACTGCAGGTGCCCTTCTCCATCGCCGGTGAAGTAAAAATATAAGAAGCGGAGTATAGGTATGGCGCCTAATATAGATAAAGTTAAGCCGATAAAAAAGAAAACCTTAAGAGGCTGATACATCGCATACATGCGAACAATGGTGGTGAGCTGTCGTTCGATGAACTTTGGAATACTACTAAAAAGGCGTGATTCCCGAGTTTTTTCGTTAGTCTCAACCGGCACTGAGGTGACGGCCATATGTTTTTTGCCAGCCTGTATTAAGGCTTCAATCGTGTAGCTAAAAGGGGAGACAATGTTTAATTGTAATGCTGCATCACGGCTATAGGCTCTAAAGCCACTCACTGCATCGGGAACTTGAACACCAGACAGCGTTTTAACCACATAACTACCTAAACGTTGCAAAAACTTTTTGAACGGTGAAAAGTGCGCCACTTTGGCAGTATTTCTGTCCCCCACTACCACATCAGCTTTGCCATCTAATATGGGTTGGATTAGTTTAGGAATGTCCCATCCAGCATATTGATTATCACCATCTGTATTAACAATAATATCCGCACCTAACTTTAAACATTCATTTAAACCGGTTCTGAACGTCCGTGCTAGACCTCTATTATTTTTGTTAATAACGATGTGGTGCACACCTAACGCTTTTGCTACTTCGATGGTTTTGTCGGTAGAGCCGTCATCAATGATCAAAATTTCAACCACATCTACCCCTTCGATTTGTTTGGGAATGTCGTTGAAAGTGGCTGGTAAAGTCTCTTCTTCATTAAAACAGGGGATTTGGACAATTAACTTCATTGGGATATGTTAACTCGCTCAGTCAATAAAATTTTTAATTTAAGTGTAAGGTTATTAACGACTAAAATGCTTGTTAGTCTATAATCACAAGTATTGCATTGATAACCTTAAAGTTCTAGAGTTTGTCGTTGTGATAATTGTTATTGGGTAAGCTCTTCCTTAATGAAAATTTTGTTTATTTCTCACCGCGTACCTTTCCCCCCAAATAAAGGTGAAAAAATCCGCACTTTTCACCAACTTAAACATCTGAAGGAACTTGGTCACCATATTCATCTATTTTCGCCATACGAAGATAAAACAGAGTTAGCGCATTTTAATCAGCTTCGAGAAACCTGGTGCGCATCCGTTGAAGCGAGGGCCCTTAAACCTAAAGCCATGCGTTTGGTAACGGGGTTAGTCAAAGGTCAACCCATGAGTGTGGCCAACTTTTATGATAAAACGCTGCAACAAAAATTTGATCAGTTTTTATCTGAAAATACTGTGGATGCAATCATATGCAGCGCCTCTTCGGTGGCTGAATATATTTTTAAAAGTACGGCTCTACCCACCTTAGATAAAAAGCCTTTGCTAATCATGGACTTTATGGATGTGGACTCTGACAAGTGGGGGCAATACCAGAAAAGTAGCTCATTTCCTATGAGTATGGTGTACGCCAGAGAACAACGACTTTTAGCCAAATACGAAAAACAAATAGTCAATCAGTTTGATGCTAGTTACTTGATTGCACAGGCCGAAGTCACACTGTTTAATCAAAAAGTGATGCAAAACGATAAAGTCCACGTGATGGGAAATGGACTCGACACTTCGGTGTTTTATCCACCTAAAATAAAACAGCCAAACCCTGCGCCGGTGTTTCTGTTTACCGGGGTCATGGATTACAAGCCCAATGAAGATGCGGTTATTTGGTTTGTAAACACGTGCTGGCCGTCAATCATTACCCAGCATCCTAACGCTAAGTTTGTCATCGCGGGCATGAACCCCAGCACTGACATCAACCAGCTTGCAAATGTTAACAGCATTGAAGTCACCGGTTTTGTAGACGACATACTGCCCTACTACCATCAGGCTGATATTTTTGTTGCGCCTTTCAGATTGGCTCGTGGTGTGCAAAATAAAGTATTACAGGCTTTTGCATGCGCATTGCCTGTTATATCAACCCCAATGGGAGCAGAAGGGATTTTGTGCCAAGCAAACCAGAATATATTGATAGCCTCAAACGGTGAGGAATTTATTGCTCAGGCAAATCAATTAATCGCTCAGCCCGCACTTGCCCAATCCATAGGCCAAAGCGCACTACAAATTATTAAGCAACACTATTCCTGGCAGGGTCAGTTGCAGCCATTGGTTAACTTGCTTGGCTCAGAGGATAAGCAATGAAAGCAGTCATAAAACAGATACTCTTTATGGTGTGCGCGCTGCTTATGACCCCCATTACTTTGCTGTATTTTGTGTTTTCTTCGATATTAAAAAAAGACGCGGTGTTAACCAGTTATAGTCAGTTATTAAGCTTAATGCCGGGTAAGTTAGGTGTCTATTTAAGGGCTGGGTTTTACCGATTTGTTTTTACTCATTGTAGCCCTGATGCCGTTATTTCTTTTATGGTGCTGTTTTCACAAACAGACACTGAAATTGCTGAGGGGGTTTACCTTGGCGCCCAATGTAATATTGGCCGCAGTAGTATAGGTAAAAACACCTTGCTAGGCAGTGGTGTGCATGTCATGAGTGGTAAAGGTCAACATAACTTTGACGATCTTGAGATACCGATAAAAGACCAAGGTGGGGTACTTGAAAAAATAACCATTGGTGAAAATTGCTGGGTAGGTAATGGTGCAATGATCATGGCAAACATTGGTGATGGTTGTATTGTAGGTGCCGGCTCAGTGGTGATTCATGATATGCCTGCCCATTCTATTGCTGCGGGTAATCCGGCAAAAGTGATCAAAAATAGGTTGGACTAATTTATGAATAAACATCTGAATAAACAACTGAATAAACATCTTAAGACGTTATTTGGCGTCATTCTAATTTATTGTGCCTTTACGGGTTTAATCGCAGCGGCCCCTGCTTTGCAGACTATTAATGTCAACAATGCAGCGCAACTTTCCAAGGCAGTGCACCAAGCCAACCGTTCAAAAGGGGCCACTAGTATTGTACTGGCAGATGGCCGTTATAATATTACCCAAAGGCTGAGTTTTACGGGTTCACATATCAACTTAACATCACTGTCGGGTGATCCCACTTTAGTTATCCTGTCAGGCCAAGGCATGAAAAAAGGACCCTCGAGCAGAAATATTAATTGATGTTAGTGGCTCAAATATCAGTTTGTCGGGTTTTACTTTAGAACAATCTGCTAACCATCTTATTCAGGTGCGGGCCGAGACAAATGCTGATAATTTTTCGTTAGATAATTGCGTTTTACGAGACTCTTATGAGCAATTACTAAAAGTATCGTCTTCTTCGAAAGATGATTTATTTTCAGACAATGGCAGTATCAAAAACTGTCTATTCGAGTACACCGCTGGCATTGGACCACAATTCTATATCGGCGGTATAGACGCCCATAGATCACGAAATTGGATAATTGAAGGAAACACATTTAAAAATATCGCTAGTCCATCTAAACATGTAGCTGAACATGCCATTCATTTTTGGCGCAGAAGTGCCAATATCACTGTGATTAATAATACTATTGAAGATTGTGATCGGGGTATAGGCTTCGGCCTGGGAAATGACCTAAACAACCATACCGATGGGGGTTTAATAGCTTACAATTTCATCCGTAGCACAAATCAGTCACACCCGTATGCCGATGCGGGTATCATATTAGAAGCTAGTCCAAATGTTAAAATTATTAATGATCAGGTTTATATTGAAACCAGCTACCCAAACGCAATTGAATACCGTTTTACTGGCACTAAAAATGTGCTAATTCAAAATAATATTACAAATAAGTCTATTCGCTCAAAAGATGGCGGTCAGGCAGAGTTATCAGGGAATCAACGCGCAAATGTATCTAGCTAAGTAAAACACAATGTAAAATATTTTATACATTGCCTTTAACTTTACTATACTCTGCCAATATGTTGTTGATACTAGTCCCCATTAAATGTGGTGACAAGATAACTAGCATAGTGGCGTAAACACCGCAAAATAATACTCCTGATAATAAAAACAGCGTAATTTGGCCTAGTTCAACTTGCTTAGTCAACCAATCTGTTATGGTTAACGCCATACCTGACATGGCAGCGGATAGAAGCAAAGCCCCAGCAATCTGCATACACTTCAGTGGCACAATAAGATGCAAAGCGATGCCTATCAATAAGGTTGAAGCCAGCCCAATTGAGACACGCAACCACAACATATTATTCAAATCATCATACATCTGTAAATAGGTCAATAACGTGCCCACAATCACCAGCAAACTGACAATATCAAAAATAAAAATGGCTTTGACTTTACCCATTGCGGTTAAGGCACTTTCGATCACCAGTAAAAAGCAGTAGTAAAAAAACAATAACGACATGACCCCAAGAATTTCACCTGCTATTACCCACTGGGCACCAAGCAATACGTCAATAATCAGTGCCGGATAAAATGCGATATAAGTGGTGATTGGCACCACAATAAAAGACACGATGCACAACACTTTACTGACTCTTTGCCCTAGTTTGATAGGGTTGTTTTTATGATCTTTAAAGTCGGCTAAAAGCGGTTCTATGGCAGGCCCTAGTATGTTGTATCCTGGCAACATAGCCACATCTCGGGCCATATGGTAGTTACCTAACTGTGCAGTACTAAAAAATTTGGCAACCAACACAGTATCAATCTGCGAACGTAAATAACCTACAATACTTTTACCTAAAAGCCATTTAGAAAATAGCCACTGCTCACTCACTTTCAGCAAACTAAATACGGGTCGAAATGGCTGGATTTTATAGGCACCTAAGGTAAAAACGACTGCCCCTACAATATCGGCGATCACAAAAGCCCAATAACTTTGCCAGTTAAATGCCACAAAAATAACCGTTACAAAGCTGGCTATTCGTTGCACTAAAGACAAGTAAAAAACTTTTTTGTAATCTAAGTTTCTTTTTAATAGCAGCAGGCCAGGGTTTTTAAGTGCATTAATAATCAGCGTGATGGATGCCACTTGTATGGCAAAACTAAGATGAACCTGCTCAAAAAATTCAGCAATTAAGGGGGCGATTGACATCAATAACACACACATTAACGACTTTAATACTATGTCTAAGGTCCAAGCGGTATTCAAATCACCATCAAACACTTCAGATTTTTGCACTATGTACTGCTCTGATCCTGTGTGCGACAAGATATCAAATAGGTGTAATACAATCGCAATAATGGCGATCATCGCAAAATCGGTTGGTGTGAGTATGCGCGCTAGAATAAGCGTACTGACCAGCCCAATAAGGCGACCTATAAATTTAGCACCACTTGAAAAAGCAGCGCTGGCGAATAATCCTTTTGCAGCTATCACTGGTTAAACAGCAGGCTGGCCTTTTGCACATGTGCCTGCCAATCCAGTTCTGACTCAACATGTTTACGACCCACCTTACCCATTTCGGTACTGCCCGCTGGGTCTGATAATAACGTTGCGACGGTTTTAGCTATTAATTTTTCATCAGTACAGTCAATTACAAAGCCGCTTTGGTTGAGAAGCATGGTTTCTTTGGTGCCGCCAGAGTCACCGGCTATCACCGGTTTACCGCAAGCCTGCGCTTCTACCAGCACCATGCCAAAGCCTTCAATATCATTACCAATAGTGCGGTTAGGCAAAATAAAAATATCACTTTGCTGGTAACATTTGATCATCTGCGCATCTGACACGTCAGTCAAAAATTGCACATGGTCGTTAAGATTTAACTCTGCGGTTAAAGCCTTTAGGCTTTCAAGGCACTCGCCGCGTCCAATAACCGCATACAGTATTTCTGGAAACTGGTGTTTTAGTAAAGCCGTAGCAAGGAGCATCATATCTTGCCCTTTGCGCTCTTGAAGTCTTCCTACAGTGATAATGACCTTACGATCTTGCCATGCCATATGCTGTTTAAACGCCTCATCAGATACTGCTGGCACAAACAACGATGCATCCACTCCAGGATGTAAAATCTGTATCTTGTCATCACCGGCATAATTGAGTCGTTTCACAATATTGGCGCTGTTATGGCTGTTACAAATAAGCAGATCTGCGTGTTTACATACCTGCTTAACCATAAGGTTGTGCTCACCACTAGTGGCAGCGGTTTCGACATCTTCTCCATGTACGTAACACAAGTAAGGTGTGCCTGTAATCAACTTAAGTAGCCAAGCAGTCACGCCTTCATGGATGACTCGCCCGCAGTGAATATGGGTAATCTGATGCTGCTTGATAATTTTTCTAATTTGCCAAAATACCCGCCAGTAAAACTTAAGGCCACTGAAACTTTTGAACCCCCATTCTGTGGATTTAAGTGGCATGCGTAGAATATTCAGTTGGTGAGTTTTATCAAACTCTGCTGCGCCTTGTATATCGTCAGCCAAAATCAGGTATTGTTCTTTGGGTAATCGCGAATATAGTTCCCAGAACCAGCGACCACTTCCCCCAGATATAGGTGGAAAGTTTTCAGTTAGCACTAACACTTTTTTATTCATTGTTTACCAAACGTCCTTATCACTACAGAATATTGTTGAACAGGTGATTAGTTACCTGTGTGGAATGCAGTATCTATAACAGATGCCTTATCTAAACGGGAAGTAGTTCTAAAAGTGAAGTACTACTCAAAAGCCATGCAAAATTTTTTAAATACGATGCTATCGAGAAATACCGATAATATCGTATTGCCCCACGGGTACCTGTTCAAAAAAACTAATATCACGGTTAACTGGGGTGTTTTTATAAAATGGCACAGTCCAATCAAAGTCTCGGAATTGCTCGGCAGTGGCAAATAGATCGTCTGGGGTATGATGGGTTCTTGCGAGCACTTGTGGATGCACTTCTATTAAGATGATCACTTTATCTGCGTTTTTAATTAAGGCTTTTGCGCCAAGTAATAACTGGATTTCCTGGCCTTCAACGTCAATTTTTAAGGCTAAGGTTTTTTCTAACAAAAAATCGTATAGCGCACTTTTCTGATTTTGTTTAGCAAGCCAATTATCCAGCGAAGTCACGACGGTGTCTCCTGCCCCTTTGCTTTCAACATTGCTTTCAAGATGGCTTTCAATTTTACTATCTATATACCCTTCGTGATCATTTAAGCGGTCGGTATCAGCATGAAAGGTAGCAAAACCGTCGAAGTCGGATACGGCTGCCTGAACGCACTTTGCCAGCTGGCTAAAATTATTTAAGTTGGCGCTTAACACATCAAAAGACTTAGGATTAGGTTCAAAAGCCAGCACATTTTTCAGTTTTGCACAGTGCACCGCCACTAAAGATGAAACAGTGCCTATATCAGCCCCTAAATCAAACAGAGTAAAAGGCGTGTCTAAGTTGTTTAACACGTCACAAAAAGGTAAAAACTCATCTAAGTAATAGTTCTCAGGACCTTTTTCTAACCAAAAACACCATTCGCCCACTGGCACATAAAAAGGCCTGTTATCGATGTTGTGGATAATCACTTTATTCGCAAAATGTTTAGATAACCAAACATAAAATCGATGTTTGCCGCGCCAGTCTTTTTTTTGCAGCAACACCAATACATAATTTAAATATGCGGGGAAAAAGCGGGTCTTTTGCATCAGTTAAATCTGATTAATCAAAATCAAAATATTGACTTAAAGTTTTAATATTATCTTTGGTTAATTCGGTAAAAGAACTGCTGTCTTGCTGTCTCGATACATTATCAGTCGTTTGTGAAATGGCAACTAAACCACTGCCCACATAACTCCCCATCAGAATTTTATAAATTTCATAGAGTTTAGCCATGCGATTATTGGTAAACACCTTACCGTCTATCACATACCAATAACTTAACAGACGTTTACTCCGTGGATTCACAATAATCGCTAAATCCATATTTTGACCATCATCTAACTGATATGCACTTTTTGACTCTAGGGTCCATGATTTTTCGGGATAAAGCCTATTCAGCGAACTGATTAACTCGCCATGCCCCCTTGGATACCACACCACATAAACGTCCACTGGCACATTGTTTATTTGTCTTAAAAACTGAAATTCTTGATAAGGTTGTGTAAATTCTGGTTTCCATGCGCTTATATAAGTTGCGCTGGATAAGTCTTGTTCTGCCTGAAGCGAAGCGCTCAGATTGTCTTCGTTTCCGGGCACATTTAATTGGGTATTAATTGAATTAAACCACACTAAAAATAGTAACATTACAGCAATAATACTAACGGATGATTGATAACAGCTTTTAACACTCAGACCTTTAGAAGAAGGTCTGTCAGTTTGACTCTTTAAAGCAGTAAAATGTTTTTCTCTTATGAGTTCGCCCAGCCCCAATAAACACACAATAACAAATGAGAAAAACACCCAGCCATAAATTAAATGGTCTGCACCAACAGCGTATTCCATATCTGACAGATACCCCGTCATGATGATACCAAACACCCGAATAGCATTCGCTATGATAGGAAAAATAATGGAAATACCCATAAAAAGAATGCGGCGTTTTGCAGACTGCATATTTAAATATGCGTACAACGAACCAATGACAACAGAGGCTATAAAAAAGCTAATACCCGAGCAGGCTTCTGCGACTAAAAACTGTCCTTGAGGAATTTCAATATACAAACCACTGCGATAAACCGGAATGCCACTCCATTTAAGCATTACCATAGACAAATCGGCGGTTACTTCTTGTAACGCAGGGATTAACTCTTCACCGATAGGAATACAAAATAAGATAAAAACAAGAGGAAACAGTATTTTATATGCCACACAATTGCCAATAAAAGCCCATATAATTAAGGGTAAAAAAGTAAAAGTGGCCACATGCATAAAGAGTTGCACATCGCCTGCCAAACCTATGGCATATAGGGTTAAGCTGCCTATGCATAAAAGCAGTACTAAATAATTAGGCTTAACATCGTGTAAATTCAACTCTGACCGTTTGATATAAATTAGAAACAAAGCACCTGGCAACACAAACAGGCAGTGATTAAAAACATCAGAGATAATCCATATATCAACGGCAGTCGTTATACCCTGCCAAAATACTAAAACCCAAGCAGAAGCAACCAGTAACAAACCGATTAACACTAGTTTTACACTGTGCATGCTGGGTTTATGAGTGTTTTCTGGGGTGAGGCCTTGCTCTATGCTGTCGTTCATTTTGAAGGTATGTTGTATACATCTCTCATGGTGCCCCATGAAAAGTCGGTCAATAGACGTTCTAACTTGCCGTAAGTCTTGTCTAAATTAACGTAATGTCTCAATCTAGATTTTAAAGGCGCGTGACTGAGTCGCGGTTGCTCTGCATCAATTTCCCAGGGATGAAAATAAAACGAGTAAGGTTGCTGTTCTTTTTTAAGGTATCTGGAGATTAAAAATTTGTTCAGGGGGTAAGGATAAAGCCTGAAATATCCGCCTCCACCAATTGGAGTTTGTTTGCCTAACAACTTCAGGGTAGGGATAGGAATCTCAATAATGCCTTCTTTACGTTTGTAGGCAAATCTTGGCCAATCAGGGGTACCGTATAGGTCGTGTTTAACGGGGTAAGTGCTAGAACTATAACCAAAGTCTAATTCAGCTAATACTTCAAAGGCCCACTCATTGTCGTAACCTATTGAAAAGCTTGGCGCCCGATATCCTGTTATTCGCTCACCTAATAAATTTTCAAGATGATCTTTAGAACGTTTAACATCATTAAAAAATTCGTCACGACTTTGCCTAGTTGCTCTGCGGTGGGCATAACCATGACTGGCGATTTCATGTCCCTGACGATGAATTTCTGATATCAACTCCGGATACCGCTCAGCCACCCAACCCAACACAAAAAATGTAGACTTAACATTATGTTTAGCAAATAAGTCCAATAACCTACGGGTATTCGCATCTACTCTGGGTTGGTATTCTTGCCACTGAGAGGGGTCAATTATCGACTCAAAAGCAGAGACATGAAAAAAGTCTTCCACGTCTACTGTCATAGCATTTAGCACTGGATCGTTCAAAAAATTATCTCCCTTTACCAAACAATACTACTTCGACGGTACGTATAAGAATAAGAATATCCAACATCAGACTTTGATGTTTGACGTAATAAAGATCAAATTTTAACTTTTCCATCGAGTCTTCAACACTCGCTCCATATGGATAATTAAGCTGTGCCCAACCCGCTAAGCCTGGTTTAACATTGTGTCGCTGATTATAATAGGGTATTTCTCTGATCAGCTGTTCTACAAATTGAGGGCGCTCGGGACGAGGGCCAATAAATGACATTTCTCCTCTAAAAATATTCCAAATTTGTGGCAATTCATCAATTCTAAATTTACGAATAAAATAGCCTACTTTTGTGACTCTAGCGTCATTCGCGGTGGCCCATTTTGCCCCGTCTTTCTCGGCGTCAAGCCGCATGCTACGAAATTTAATAATGTTAAATAATACCCCATTCAAACCAACTCTTTCTTGCTTGTAAATAACGGATGGATTTTTAAGGTTCGCATCTTCCAAAAATATGATGATCGCGGTTAACAACATAAATGGCCATGTAAGTAATAAAACCAATGTCGCCATTATACAATTCATACTGTAGTCTAATGCATCTCTTAGATAATTTTGCGAGTTGAAACCATTCGAATAGATGACCCAACTTGGATACATTAAATTCACCACAATTTGCCCTGTTTCGCGTTCCATAAAGTCAAGTAAGTCAGTGACTTCGACCCCTCGGAGTCTGCAATCAAAAAGAATTTCAACGGATAATGTGCCTCGCCTTTGATCACAAGCAATGACCACTTCATCGATGTCGTTATCGGCAATAAAATTTCTGAAGTTTTCGTCAATTTTCACATGTAACAGCTTTTCGTTTTGAATACCTTCTTCCCTGTTATCTCCAGGAATAGGTATAAAACCTACCAGCTCAAAACCAAATCGGTCGACCTCTCTACGCATCCTTTTCTCGATGATAGAGGCTCTTTCACCTGCCCCAATCACAATTATTTTAGATTGCCCCAGACCAAGAATACCTAAACGGTTAATAAAATAGCGAAAAATAACGATAGCTAGAATAGTCATACCCGCATAGCTGGGCAGATAGTACTGACTTATCTCAATATTGGTCAGGAAAGTATTTGTTACAACTTCAATTATAAAATAACTTATGGCTACGCTGACAAATATTCTTCTTATTACTCCCCTAAATGTCTCCCTCAGTTTTATTTCATATAAACCCACAGACAAAGCAGAGAGAATAACCAAAATGGTGAAAAGCCCCACTTGAGAAGCAAAGTCAACCAGAGGCACAACCACAAAATATGAACCAAAAAAATATTTAACCAAAACCGAAGCTAAATAACCTACATAACAAATAATAATTGCTTCAAGCAACATCATAATATTTGAGCGGCGTGTCTCTTTACGATTACCAAAGCTCATTTATTAGCACTCCTGTTGTCACTACATATCCTAATACTTTTACCATTACAGATGATTTTACATACCTATTGGCCATTCTTTTCAATTTAATCATCATATTATAGTTGTCTAGCCTGCTAAAAACTTGATACATTGCGCTTAATGGTGCAAATATTAATGGACTGTAACTTACATGAAGACTAACAAAATAGCATGGTCAAATTTAATATTTTTTTTAATATTAACAACTGTAGGGTGTGCCAGTAACAGTGGCAAGTTACCCAGCGCAACGAACTATAACTCTATTACTACCTCGGTAGATGATTACCAGTACATCATTGGGCCTGGTGACAACCTTTCTATATTTGTTTGGCGTAACCCTGATATTTCGGGTTCATTTGTGGTTCGCCCAGACGGCAAAGTCACCACTTCTTTGGTCGAGGATATAGAAGTGTCAGGTAAAACTCCCACGGCTTTGGCACGCCAACTCGAAGAACAGCTTGGTAAATATATTAACAATCCCAGAGTCACAGTCAGTGTTAGTGGGTTTCAAGGTCCACTTAGTGAACAAGTTAGGGTCATTGGTGAAGCAATGAATCCAAGAGCAGTTAATTACACTGAAAGAATGACATTACTCGACCTGATGATTTCAGTAGGTGGCCTGACTGAGTTTGCCTCAGGAAATAGTGCTAAATTAGTCAGAATGGTGTCTGGTGTACAAAAGACCTTTGAAATACGCATCGGTGATTTAATCAAAAATGGCGAAATAGAAGAAAATATTGATATGTTGCCGGGTGATATTATCATTATCCCAGAAGCATGGTTTTAGTAGTTAGCAATAAACGGACATATGATGCAAGATCTTCACAAAACCCTTGAACTCATTATTGGATACGTCAAAGGTGTATGGGTAAAAAAACGCTACATAATGATTTGCACCTGGTTAATATGCCCAATTGGTTTTGTCAAAGTTGCATCTGAGCCTGACATATACCAGTCATCGGCAAGGGTATATGTGGATACTCGCTCTGTATTGGCACCAATGCTGCGAGGCCTTGCGCTGCAATCTAATCCTCAGGAAGAAATTGCTATGATGGTAAGGACTCTTTTAACAAGGCCAAATTTGGAAATCATCGCTCGGGATGCAGATCTTGACATTACAGCTGCTAATGATGAACAATTTCAAGGTCTCATTGATTCTCTATCAAGAAATATACGTTTAAGCAAGGCAGGAAGAGATAATTTATATACCATCTCTTACAGACATCGCGACCCTGAAATGGCCAGAACTGTTGTTCAAAAAACCCTTAATTTGTTCGTTGAAGGGACCAAGGGCAAAAACAGGATAGATTCGGATTCTGCAGATAAATTTATTGACGAGCAAATAGACGAATATGAGGTCAGGCTGATTAACGCAGAACAAAGACTGGTCAATTATAAAAGAAAATATAATACTCTCTTACCTAATCAAGGTTCCTTCTATAATAATTTCTCCAATATCAGTGGCCAATTAGAACAGACCAGGTTGACCATTAAAGAAATGGAGCAACAGATAGCGTCATTAATTGAGCAAGTAAATGGTAACACTTCACAAACACCTAGTTCGTCATTTAGTAACATTAAAGCATCATCACTGGCCACTCGTTATGACAATCGCATTAAAACGTTAGAGGAAAAACTCGACCAGTTGATGCTTAAATATACCGAGCTGCACCCTGATGTGATAGAGACCACCAATTTGCTCAACACATTGATGGCTTCCAGAAAACAGGAAGTTGAAGAATTTTTATCCTCTAGTGATGGTGAGCGTCCTGCTCAAATAGGCTCCATCGCCAATGAATTAACCCTCGAAATTAGCAGACTAGAAGGTCAGTTGGCCTCGCTACGTGTTAGAGAGACAAATTATGCGAATAAAGTTGACGAATTAAAACAAAAAATCGATTTTGTGCCCCAGGCCGAAGCAGAGCGTACTGCGTTGGACAGAGACTATAATATTACCAAAAAAAATATGAAGGGTTGCTCAACAGACGAGAGTCATCTGATTTAGCTCGAAAAGCGGATTTGTCTTCCGAAGGTGTACAATTTAGAGTGCTCGCTGAACCCAGAGTTCCCAAAAATGCGGCAGGCCCTAACAGACCTTTGAATTATACTATTGTAGTGGGATTTGGCTTTGCCGCAGGTTTAGGCTTAGCATTTTTGATTAGTCAGCTGAATCCCGTATTAATCAGAGCGAGCCAGCTTACAGCGCTAACTTCTTACCCCGTATTAGGTGCTGTGAGTCATTTGAACAAAGCACATATTTTAAAGGTTAAACGAACCAGGTTGCTGGTATTTCTATTATCCTCGAGTATTATTACAGGGATGTATGGGGTGCTTATGGGTGCAGAGATAATGAATATTAATATTTATGCGAGGATATTCTCTTGAACTCTATAGAAAAAGCACTGCAAAAACAGCAGCAGGTTACAGAGTCTCTCAGCGAATTACAATTATCACAAGCCAAACCAATTGATGAGGCCTCTCCTCCCGAAAGCTCGATTGAAAAAGCCCAGCGTACTCAATCAGAGCAAACCGTTATGCAACCCCAAATCAGTCAAAAAATTAAGATTAAAAGCAATAAAGTTGTATCCAATGCAAAAATTATTTTAGATTTAGAGATACTTGCACAAAAGGGGTTTGTGTCAACTGACGCTAGACGACAGGTGATAAACGAAGAGTACCGCGTTATCAAACGTAAATTGTTAGACAATGCCTTTGGCCCTTTGTCTAGGTCGTTGAGAAACAGCAATATTATTATGGTGACCAGTGCCCGTCAGGGGGAAGGTAAAACCTTCACCGCTATTAATTTGGCGTTAAGCATTGCCTTAGAACAAGATAAAACCGTGTTACTAGTTGACGCTGATGTTTTGCGACCGAATGTGATGAGAACGTTAGAGTTAAAGAACGAACAAGGGCTTATGGAATACTTGTTAGGCGAAAAAGAAGATATTTCAGAGGTGATGTGTAGAACCAATTTAGACAAACTGAGGATCATTACGGCGGGTAAGTCCCATCATCTATCAGCCGAGCTTTTGGCCAGTGAAAGAATGTTTGCAGCCGTGGAAGAATTTGCAAACAGATACACAGACCGAATAGTGATTGTGGATACGCCGCCGCTTTTAGGTATTAACGAGACTGCTATTTTAGCCAATCTAGCTGGCCAGGCTTTGGTAGTAACCGAAGAGTTTAAAACAAAGTTAGTCGATATAGAAAACGCCGTTAAACATTTAAAACCAGAGATGGCCATAGGCTTTATTGTTAACAAAACAGAACAAGTCAATTTGGAAGGCGGCGGTTATGGTTATTATTATGCAGGGGCACGTTAGTGGTATTTTGGCCTTTGCTTAAACAAAAGCAAACGGCTAAAAAACCGCAACAAGTAAAATATGCTGCTATTTTATTAATGAGCCTGTCATTCAGTGCTTTTGGTCAAGCGGTCGATATTAGCGGCAAACTCAACACCACTAGTTATGTGACTGAAACTCAGATTGGTGATAATGAAGCATCACAAACCGAAGCGTTGATTATTAAGCCCTCTTTACTCGGTAGCTATAATAGTCGACTTTTATCGGCATCTTTAACCACTAACCATTCCAGAGTAAGGCGCAGCGTTGACTCTGAAAATGTTAATAATAAGACCAATCAAAATTACACAGATCTAAAATATACCAGCAACTTAACCCTAATTGAAAACGCACTTTCTTTAACCTTAAGCGGTGCACAAAACTACCGAGTTATAAATCAACAACAAAATGGCTTTAGTGATGTAATCTTAGGCTCAGACAATTTAACCAAAAACCGCAATAATAGTGCACAACTTAATTTTTCTATTCCTAACCCATTATATGTTGGGTTTACTTTGCAAAGCACCTATTCAAAAACCCAAACGGATCAATCTCAAGCGGGCCAAACAGGTGTCGATGGCGAAAATTTGGGTATCACTGCTAGGCTGTTTCAGGGTAAATATATAAGACCGTTAAACTTTGATATTTCTGCGCAATATAATGATACCAGCCGTGCCAACTTCCAAAATTTTGAATCGACTAGAGTACAAGCTAATACAGGGTTTCCCATTACAAAAGAGGTTGGTTTTATCGTTACCGGCAGCCTTGACGAGTACGACACAGGTCAAACGGAATTTTCAAGTCGCCAAAATTTAGACACTACCAGTTATGGTGCAGGCTTAGAGTGGACGCCAAGCAATGGCCGTAATCTTTCACTGACTTATAACCAGCTTGAAGAAGGTGAGACTACAACTGATTTTTTAGGGGTTAATCTTGCATGGGCATTTTCAAATAGAACCGCTCTTAATTTTGATTATGGTAAGCGTTTTTTTGGAGACTCTTATAAATTGGACTTTAGGCATTCACTTAAATCTTTAAGGACGTCTGTTTCATATTCGGAAGATTTAACCACTTTTTCTCGCCTTGGTACATCTAGCACCAATGTAACCGGTATATTTGTGTGTCAGTTTGGCTCGACTGACTTAATCGATTGTTTTCAACCTGATAGTGTTGATTATCAGTTACAGGTAGGTGAAGAATTCAGAACCACCACCGAAGTTGTCACAGACATCAGCGAAGAGGTGATACTGCGCAAGTCAGGCACCGCCAGTATTGGTTATTCCAAACGCAAAGTGACCATGTCTATAGATGCTTCTTATCGACGAACCGAATACTTAGAGTCTGACAGATTAAGCATTAATCGTAGCCTGCGCTTAAATGTAAATTACGCCATAGGCCGTAAAACTAATATCAGCTTTGCATCCACCCTAGCGACCAATCAATTTAATGAATTGGAAACAGCAGATACCACCACAACTACCAGCATAAACTTCAGTAGGGACTTAGGAAGATATCTAAAGCTGAGTATAGCGGCTAGATTTTTAGACCGCGAATCAGACAACCTAGAACGTATCGGCACAGATGAGCGCCTAACTGTTGGGTTAAATTATACTTTTTAAAAAAGTGAGTTATTCTCACTACATAGACTAAATTGGTTCTCCACCATCAGCATTTGTTCATCTATTTCAACTCGACTAACTCTCTACTTTTATGAATCACACTCCACTTTCATGAATCGAAATATTATAATTAACATTATTGCAACAAAACTATACTTTCTCATCTGGTTGCGGTTTAATCAAATGGTATGTTTTATAAGCGACTGGAGATGATAAAGATGAAACGGCATTATTATGTGAGTGAAGATCTTTACGACATAAAATCAGTTGAACAAGAACTTGAACAAAGCGGATTAACTATCCCACAGCTGCATGTACTTAGTGAGAAGGATGCTGAAGTAGAAAAACATCATCTTCACGCTATCAGAAGCTGTGCTCAAACAAGATGTTGTGCACTCTACTCAGCTAGGTGCCATAGTAGGTGGTATCGCTGCTGCACTAGTTTTGGGCATCACATATGTCATGCAATGGCATGCCACAGCAGCAGGGTGGCTACACTTTTGGCTTTCTGGCGGTGATTGTTTTAGGTTTTTGCACCTGGGAAGGTGGTTTAGTTGGCATTCAAATTCCTAATTATCAATTTAAACGATTTCAAGCATTATTAAAGTCATGGTATACACGTATTTTTTGTAGATGTAGATGACAGATCAATATCACGGTGTTATGTGAAGTAGTAGAACGTCACTCTACACTAACTCATGCTGGCACAGGAGATGCTACGCCATCGTGGGTAGTCAATGGCCAAAATAAGTTCAAAAGCGCCATAAAAGCATTGACTTAGCTATTTATGATACTCATAACTTGTTTTAAAAAGCCAATGCCATGGCATTGGCTTTTTAATAGTTAACCTGAATCCTGTTTAATAAATTGAACTAAATGCCTGTTCCAAGATCCGAACTTTCGACTAAAAGAGATGAATCTAAAAAAGGAACAGGCATGAGTAAATTAGTTGAGTTGTTTTGTGATGTCGATGATTTTTGCAAAGTATTTATTCCTCAATGGCGTAAACAACTGCTTGAAGACGGTACGCAAAAACGTCAAAGAGAAGGGCAAATGACCACCAGTGAAATTATGACGATTGTCGTCAGTTTTCATATGTCACATTACCGTAATTTCAAAAACTACTCTCTTGGGTATGTATCTCTTGTGTACAAGAATGAGTTTCCAAATTTATTGAATTACACACAATTTATAGCGGTCATGCCTAGAGTTATTGTGCCCATATGTGCCTACTTCACATCACTTAAAGGAAAGCCATCAGGATATGAATTCATTGACTCTACGAGCATCAAGGTGTGCCATAATATTCGAATACCTAGACATAAAACCTTCAACGGTATCGCTCAACGAGGTAAAGGTACTATGGGTTGGTTTTATGGTTTTAAGCTCCACTTAGTCGTCAATCATCACGGTAAAATTGTTGCTGCGAAAGTCACAACCGGCAATGTGCATGACACTCAACCCATACGTGAATTAGCAGAAGGTTTGACTGATAAATTGTATGGAGACAAAGGCTATTTGAGTAAAGCTTTGGAAGCGGATTTATTAGACAAAGGTGTAAGTCTCATCACAACCGTTCGCAAAAATATGAAAGCAAAAGCTATATCGTTGTGGGATAGGGCCATGCTTTCAAGGCGCTATATAGTTGAAACAATAAACGACCAACTTAAGAATATTTCTTATATCGAACACTCAGGCATCGGAGTATGAACGGCTTTATGCTTAATTTACACGCGGGATTGGTCGCTTATTGTTTAAAAGAAAATAAGCTAAGCCTCAATTTAACTGACGTAGAGCTGAACTCTATGGTTATCGCTTAAGCAGATCTCAGGTTACAAAACGTCTAGGTTTTACGTTTGTAGTGCTCATTTACTAACTCATTAACTCACTCAACACATGCAACATTAATGGTGTTTGATACATTTTTTGTTGCCTCAACCCTACCCGTTTATCTCTCATGAGGTGCAGTAATGGCTGCCAGCCTTTAGGGCAATCTCGTTGTAGCTTAGTTAAATACTTTTCTTGGTTACTAGGGTAATGCTGCTTGATAGCTTGCGCGACTAAGCGAGCATATGCAGGTAATAATAGCGCAGTGTAACCGGCGCTTACTGCAATACGAAATGCGGCTAAGTCGAAATCACCAAAATAGATGGTAGGTTTATTACTTTGCGCACTTAACCAACTTTTTAGCAGGGTTTTACAGGCTGTTGAATGATATTTGTCGCCCCGATAAATCACTAATGGCTTAGACAAATTAGTATGGGGTTGATATTTAAACCAGTCGTTAAAACTGTCACGATTTTCTACTACAACAAGACATTCAAAGCTATCCAGATTTAACCGAGTCACATCAAGCTCGATGTTGACCTGCTGGCATGTATACAGATATTGCTGCATTGCATCTAGCGCTGTTTTTTGAGTAACCGCCGCTAGAACCAAATGCTGAGTGGGTTTGATTTTGCCCTGTTTTTCATTTGGGTTTCTGTGTGAAGCACTTTGATGGGTATCTTGATCAAATTTATCAAAAATGCTGGCGAACCCTTGCTCTAATAATATGTGTTCTATCTTCTCGATTTGGGATTGTTCAAAACGATAAGTCTGCTTAGCTCTAATCCATTTTCCCGGTCTAAACTCCAACTCTTCACACCAACCTAATATTTCAGTCAGAGCATGACTTGCCTTTGTTTGTGAAGCCATATCTAACATCAGTTTGAGGTGCTGCCCAGCTAATAAAATTTTAGCCCTTAAGCTTAGATCATCGGTCATGACTAAGCTTAACCCGCAGCCTGAAAATCACCGAAGAATCGCATGCCCACCGTGACATCTTGAATAATATGTAATTGATTAAAACGACTTTTCTGAGCACTGTCTTTTTCAAGTATAAAACTTTGTTTATTTTGCTCTGGTAATCCTTGATATTCAGCCACGATTTGGAATAACCACATTTCTGGCTCCCAGGGTAATGCCTGTTCGAACAGATAATCGACGCCACTTAATGCTTCTGGACTTTCTATAACCTGGATAAAAAAGTCTTCTACGTCTTTAGCTAGTTGCTTTTGCTGTGTGGCGACTAAACTTTGCACCGCTATAACAAAACCTTCAGTTTGTTTATCTGACTGCGAGACTTGCTCTGGCTCTCTGGGCACAGTCCGAGCCAGCTCTGCAAGGGTGTAACTATCTTGTGCACGGTCTAGAGCAATAAAGGCTTGAGCACTGATACCGTGAGCCTGATTAATCACTTCAGGGACCTGGCTACGGTTGGGGTAATCACCTATTTGAAAATTAGGATGCTGGCGTAAAAAAGCGGCCATGCGATTGATGAGCAAAGCTCTATCTTGTTGCTGACGAAAACGTGCCATCAAAAGTACGAGGCGTTTTTGTACTTCTAATAATGAGCCTGAATGCTCAGAAATACGCGCCTGTAACTGGCTCACTAACAACTTACGCAGCGCACCGTCACTGCCCGCTAGTTGGATAAGGTCATCAAAATTGATAATGCCGAAGCCATCCAGAATTCGTCTTAGTTGTCGCTGCGCCAGTTCAATTTCTAAAATTTTATCATCCAAGCTACTCACAAAACCAAACTCGGTGTTGAGCCTGTGCCAGAGACTTTCAATGGCATCACCAAACTGCCCGGTCATGTCATTTACACGTTCAGTTAACAGCTGCATATGGTGTTCACTTGCAGCGTAATCCCCTTTTTTCCTGGCCGCTTGTAATGACTGCACACGCGTGTCGATTTGATCTAAGTGTTCACCTACATCGGTGTTAATTTGCCGCTTTCGCTCGTCACGGGTCAAACTGGCAATCAACTCGTTGACTATCGGGCGCAAACTTAAAGACTGCTCTTCAGGGTAGAACAGTATTCTGCTGTCCAACAGTTTTTGTAATGCTTGCTGTGAAAAAGCTAACTCGTTCACCTGCCCTTCTAAATAGCCCTGCATCAAGGCATCAGCATGTTTACCGATTAGCTCTAAACGTTCTTTACCTAATTCAAACAAAGGGTTGCTTTGGGCTAGGCTTTTTGGCTTAGATACCTGACTCAAAACATCGCCTCTTGCTCTGGTGTGGCGTCATCAATTGGTAGATTTTCTTCATCTTTGATAAAACGTACTAACTCAATTAGTTGTTCTACTTTACCAGTGACAATATAAAACAGCCTGTCTTTATGGGGTTGATGCAAATACCCCATCTCTTTGATCCGCTTAAAGACTTGCTTGATTTGCATGTCAGGTTTATCACTGGAGGACTTAAACACTCGGTCATTAGCAAGATGGGCTAAACGATGAATAAGCGACTGGTTATCCACGACTTTAGACTCAAAGTCTTGCAATTTAATGGTGTCACCTGCGTTTAGCGCACCATCACGTCCTAGTGCTTCTTGTACCAGTTGCATCCATTCCAACATGGGTAATAAGGATTGCACAGTACTTGCGAATTGATGGCTTAGATGCTGACGGGCATTTTGGGTTAAATCACAATAAGCCAGAAAATACACCGAACCATCATCGTTTTTAGCCACTCGTCGATTGAGCGGTCTTAGAAAGTGGTTTAAGTCATTCACCAGTTCGTCATTTTGCAATTTGTGAAAGCTATGCTCGTCGGTGATGCTACAAATAAACTCACCTTCAAGTAAGCGTTCTAATAATGGACCATGTTCTATCATGCGTTCACCTTTGCTAAGTCAGTGTTTGTAGCTTTACTTTGCTGTAAACGCTCGGCGATGCGGCTGAGTTTGGGTTCGATTTTTTCTAAATGTTGTTTTTGTTTATCAATCAAATACCGGTGTTTGAACAACATCAACACATCAGATTCTGGATTTGGGAAGGCGCCCAAGATATGAATATCATTGGCATCACAGGCCTTAAACAGTTTTTCTACATTGTGATACGCCAAGGTACCAATTTCATCGATAGGCCAATGAATATGGATATTCGCTTGATTACGCAATAGACGGGTAAAGGCCAACAAAAATTTACACAAAATCAAATAAGCCATACCGTGACTTGATGACTCAAGCAGTTGTCTATCATTTTTAATCACAAGGTCAGAGCCACCTTCATTTAGGTGCAACTCTAAACGTAACAGCGATTCGATACTGTAATTGGCGTCGTTGGGTAATACCTCAACCACATCTGCCAGATTATCTAAGTAGGCTTCACTTGGCAGAAAATCGTCAGACGTGCTCCATTTATGATATTGCTGGGCAAAACGTTTCAGTGGTGCCCAGAAGTTAAGTTCATCTACGGTAGAAATGATTTTCACTTCAGAGCGAGCAATACCGTCTAAGCTCAGATCATCGGATACTTCATCTGTTAAGCGTTTACTTTGTTGCGCAATTTTGCGGTTAATATCGCTAAATACAGTGAAAAATTTGTTTAAGTCGCCGCCTATGGTTTCCCCCTGCTCCACAATTTGGCGCTGGCGAGACTCTAAAATACTCAGCAAACGCTGCAAAATCGGCAAACGTTCGCGTACATTGGCATCTTCATGTAAATTTCCAAAAGCCTGCAACATAGTATCTAAGAAGTCTTTCCCGGCATCTTTACCTATGGTTGCTTCGAACTCGGTAAGTGACTCTTTTAATTTTTTCTCACCTCGGCTGCGGCTTTCTAACGCTTCGGTACAGCGGTTAATGCGTTCAGCCTGATCGCCCAAGTTAATATTTTGCTCATCAGCAGGTTTAAAGGTAAAAACAATTTGACCGAGCTGGCGCACCATAGGCTCAATTTCTATGATTAAAGAACTCAATCCAGACAAACTTTTTTCTACTGCTAACAGCACTTTAGATAACTCAGTCCGTTTGCTTTGGTATTGATTAACTAAACTGTTTTGCTGCTGATCTAACTGTTGCGCCAGTGCTTTTAATTCAGTCTCTTGTTCAAGTAACTCTGGGCGCTGTTTCGACCAATCGGTCTGCATAAAGGTTTTATATTCATTTAGCTCATCACGCCTGACTGTTACTGCTTGGATCGTAGTTTTTAGTCGCTCAATTTGCTGTTTTAGCTCACGCAAGGTATTGGGGTCAATGTCTTGGTTGGCTAATTCTTGATTAAAGGCTCCTTCGAGCTGTTTAATCTGTTCACGGTTTTGATCGCGCTTATGCTCGACTTGACGCTCAAGCTCTTCGATTTGTTCGTCTAATACACTTAGTTCATCTTGCCAACTGGTCTTAAATTCCAAGAGTTGTTCTTCAAAGTCAGACTTCAATAGGTCAATAGCACTTAGTTTTTGAGATACGACTTGTTGCTTTTGGTCTAGGTATTGTTGCAAGGCCTGCTTTGCTTGTTGCTTACGTTTTTCTAACACGACTTTTAGCTCATCGGCAAAACGCTGTTTAGCACTTTGTGCATAAGTCGTTTCTTGCTCAGCTTGTTCAAAGGCTCGGTTTTGCTCAGCCACCGTTTCGCGCTGAATCTCAGCTTCTTGGTGACATTCGTCTAATTCGGTCTCTGCTTGTTTTTGTTGTTTTTCTGCCGTGCTTAAGTGCTTTTTAGTTAGCTCTAAAGATAGCGTTAGAGCGGTTTCGTCTTGAGCATAATCAGGCGCATCAATTATCGCCATATTTAACTGAACACCCAATAAACTGTGACTTTCAGCTTCGCTTTTGTGCGCCAAAAGATGGGGTGATAAATCTTTGCGATCCAGCAATGGCTCGTCAATCAGTTTACCTATGCTCTGTTCCCAACCAGGTTTATGGTCTCTTAGGAACTGTCTTAGGCTGTCTTGTTCCGGAGAAAGTTGTTTGTGTAATTGTTTTAAGCGTTCTTTGGCTTGTCGAGTCGTTTGCCGCGCTTGATGTAATACTTTATCGGCTTCATCGCGTTTATTGCGAAGCTGTTGATAGGTGTTTTCAGCCTGTTTCTTGGCACTCGAACTTTGCTGCCATGCTCGCTGGGCAAGCTCTAAACGCTTGTCAGCGAGTGCACCGTTTTCCATTTCTTGCTCGGTGAGTGAAGCTTGTTGCGCTTGGTGCTCAGCACTCATTATGCTGCGCTCTACGTCCAATAATTGCTGATCAAACTCTTTAGCTTGGTGCTCTTTACGCTGCTCAAACTTACCGCGTAAATCCACTTCCTTTTCAGCATGAGTACTACGCACGATCTCTTTTTGCTGGCTGATCGTTTTAACTTGCGATTGGTTTTTACGAGACAAGCGTTCTAACGATTCTGATAACTTCAGTTTTTGCTGTTCAAGTTGACTCTGCAAATCTTTATGCTGGTCTATCAGTAAATTATACTGCTCTAGCTTTTGGTCGTACTCTTCGCGTTTAAGGGGCAACGCATCCATGTCTTTTTGAAGTTGGTCAACATCAGAATCCTGATATTTTTCATACTGTTGCTGAATATGATCTAATCGAGACGACTTAGCTTTAAGGCTTTCGGAGGTTTCACTGACGCGGCTATTCAATATACCTTCAGCTTCCTCAAAAGATTCTTTGGCAGTGCTTTGTTGACTTTTAATTTTATTACGCTGCTCTTGAGCATCAGCCTTTTGGGTTGCCAGCGACTGTAAGTCTTTTTCTAAAATAGGCTTAAGCTGCAACAACTGACTTTCAATCGTATTGAGTGTTTCGGTTTGCGCCTGAATTTTTTGATACTCGTTCTGCATCGACTGCAAACGCATGGTCTGACGCATCTGGGTGATCCACTCCCGCGCCTTGGTATTTTTGACGGTGGTAGTAGGTTGCACTAAGCCATCTTCTTCAAAAATAGCCGCGAGCATCGTGCGTAAAGTGTCCATCTTACCTTCTTTGGCATGAACCGCACTGACCAGTTTTTCCATATGCCGAATACGATGTTTACTCGACACCAAACTATAACGACTGGCTAACTGCCGAAGTTTAGTGTTTTCACGCCCAGCCGTACGACCCACACTGGCATCATTTTGGATAATGCTACGAAACTCACTAGTAGCTTGGATTTTATGGGAAAATTCAATGCCAAGCTGCCTGAGTTGTTTAATCCACTGCTCGGGTAACATAGCTTGTACATTACCTTTTTCAACATCAACCAAAATTTGTTCTTGATGATAAGGCGCTTCAACAAAACGATACTGCACCCCATCACTACCTTTGCGCGTTAACACAACTTGGCAGTTCTGCCCGTCTTCTCTTTGATACTCGTAAATGAGATAACTGTTGGCATGAGGCAAATAAAAGTCATCAAACTTCTTACGGGTTTTAGGCACCACTTTACTGGGCAACTCGCCATAAAAGACTGGGATCAAACGTTGCAGAGTGGTTTTACCCGAGGCATTAGTGCCACAAATATTACTGTGACCTGATACATCAAGTTCAACAAAACCAGGGAGGTGACAATTAATCAGAATAATGCGGTGTAACCCGGGCATAGACGTCCTTCAATGGTGGGCTTAATAACCTATAAACTTTATCAAGAAGTAACCCTGTTTAACACCAGAAACAATCGTTATCCGCAGCTTTTTATGGGAGTCTAAATAGAAACCTATTTGAAATGCCCAGCATAGAATAAAATATGACTGAAAAGTCACTGTTGTTATTCAGACAGGACAATTAATATGCATACACAGGATGGATTTATACCTCTCAACCGATGCCTGACAGAATATTGTTATATAAGTTGAAGTGTAACCAGTGGGAAGGCCAAGATGAAAAGGTTACCAGCACTGAGTTTTATTCAAGCTTTGACATTTTGTATAGGGTTGAGCCTAATAACTCATGATGCATTAGCCAATAAAAACAGCCTAAAGCCTCACCCTATTCGACAAGCGGTCATTATTACTTCTATAGGTAATATCGACATTGAGCTTTATTCAGAACAGGCGCCGGTATCGGTGGATAACTTTATTAATTACATCGAGGCGGGGCTTTTAATGATGGCCGATTCTATCGGGTGGTGCGATTAGACAATGATAACGGCTCACCAAAAATTGAAGTTATTCAAGGGGTTAATAATGAGTATAAAAGTTTGCAGGAGTTCAGTTAAAACCCTAAACAAATGGATTCAAATTTTGATTGTTTTAATTATGGGGCGCGGAGGAACAAAACCGCCAACCTTTGAATTTTCATTTGTGTGGGGCCCAACCCCGCCTTAATTTTGGTGGTTTTCGGAATCCAGAGGGCAAGGCTTTGCGCTTTTGGTAGAGTAACTAAAGGCATCAACATTGTAAAAAAAAAACACCAAATTCGTGAGGCATTAGAGGTGGATGACAACTATATAAAAGGTCAAATGTTAGCGAAACCCTTAGCGATATTACATATTCAACTAACAAAAAACTGATCGCGTATTGCTATACAATAGTACTAACTTTAATAATTCATTATTTATTGAGAAAAAATATGTTCGGCTTTTTAAAAGCAGACCCAGTCAAAAAATTACGTAAAACTTACGACCAAAAATCAACTGACGCCATGCTAGCCCAGCGCAAAGGCGACATAAAAACCTATTCAATGCTGACAGCCGAAGCAGAAGAATTATGGAAAGAAATAGAAAAACTAGAAGCCGCTAAGAAGTAATACATCAAAAGCCACATCAACAGCTAAAAACTGCATTAAGAGAAAAAGGTTTTGCACCACCGAGGAATAAGAACGCTGACGCTACACAGAGGAACAGATAAATATTGATGTGGCTTTAAAATAGATGAAGTCAGATAGTGTTTTTCTTGCTTTTCCTCTGTGACCTCGTTTTCCTCTGTGGTGCAAAAAAATCTTTAATCTTTATCATCAAATACCTAACATCACAAACGACTTCAAATGCATAAAAAGCCAAAGGTTTCGCACCACCGAGGAATAAGAGCGCTGACGCTACACAGAGGAAAAGATAAAAATTGATGTGGCTTTAAAATAGATGAAGTCAGATAGTGTTTCTCTTGCTTTTCCTCTGTGACCTCGTTGTCCTCGGTGGTGCAAAAAAATCTTTAATCTTTAATCTTTATCATCAAATACCTAACATCACAAACGACTTCAAATGCATAAAAAGCCAAAGGTTTCGCACCACCGAGGAATAAGAGCGCTGACGCTACACAGAGGAAAAGATAAAAATTGATGTGGCTTTAAAATAGATGAAGTCAGATAGTGTTTTTCTTGCTTTTCCTCTGTAACCTCGTTTTCCTCTGTGGTGCAAAATCTTTGGGCTTTAGTCTTTGTTTTAAGAAGTGTGTCTTTTGGCGGTTTTAATATTGTGTTTCAATCCAGCTTTCGAAGATCAGGCAGGCTGATACGCTATCTATTTTTTGTTTGTCGAGCTTTTTGTAGCCACCTAGTTCGAACAGGCGGGCTTTGGCGTCGACTGTAGTTAGGCGTTCGTCGCAGGTTTTAACTGCTACTTTATATTTAGCATTAAGGCGGTTGGCGAATTTTTTGGCAGAAAACGTGACTTGTTGACTGCTGCCATCCATATTGAGTGGTAAACCTACCACAGCTAATTGTGGAGACCATTCTGCAAACAATTTTGCCACAACATCCAATTAGGAATCCATCTACTGCCTTAAGAGCATTAGGTGGAGACGCAGTGCCTGTTATCTCCTGCCCTACTGCCAAACCGATTCTTTCGTTCCAAAATCAAAGGTAGGACGGAACGTTGACCTGGTTACTCATACGACATCATTATTTGAGTATCATCTAGGAGAAGTCTCATTTATGCGTGACCGATATCTGGGCCAAGCTGCCAGACATCTATGCCTAAGCGCTGTACCGCAGTTTCCCATTTTTTATGGATTGGTGTGTCAAATAAAATTTCAGTATCCGCTTCGACCATTAACCATGAGCTGGTTTGAATTTCTTCTTCTAGCTGCCCTGCCGTCCAACCGGCATAACCAAGCATAATCAGCGACTTTTCTGGCGCATCTTTATTGCCCAACGAAGATATAATATCTTTGGAAGTGGTCACCATGACTTCAGGGGTCATGGTTAGGCTTGAAGCCCAACCGGGCTGCGTGGTGTGCAATATAAAACCACGGTCTTGGCTAACTGGACCACCAGCCAAAATAATATTTTGCGCTTTTTCATCAATCACTTCGGCCTTGTCATCAACCTGAGCCACCAACTCCTTAAGCTTCATGCCAACTGGTTGATTAATTACCAACCCCATAGCGCCATGTTCGTTATGCTCACAGATGTAAGTGACCGTTCTCGCGAAATACGGATCCTCCATACTCGGAGACGCAATAAGTAAATAATTTTGCAAACTTTGCATGTTAAAATTAGGCTCCTTTGCCAGCAGCAAGACGTTTTTCGATGGCGTCGAATAACATACCTGTGATATTCACATCATACGCCGCTTCAATTTCTCGCACACACGTTGGGCTGGTGACATTGATTTCTGTGACTCTATCGCCGATTACATCTAAACCGACAAATAACAGCCCTTTTTCAACTAACAGCGGCGCGATAGTTTCGGCAATTTTCAAATCAGACTCTGATAAAGGTTGTGGTCTACCTGTACCGCCTGCAGCCAAATTACCACGGTTTTCACCCTTGGTTGGCAATCTTGCCAATGCGTAAGGAACCACTTGTCCATCGACAATTAGGATACGCTTATCGCCGTCTTTAATTTCGGGCAAAAACTTCTGAAACATAGCGTAACGCGTGCCCAGTTCAGTTAATGTTTCAATAACCACACCTAAGTTATTACCATCTTCTTTGATCCTAAAAATAGAGCTGCCACCCATTCCATCTAAGGGTTTGCAAATAATGTCTTTATGCTTTTGATGGAACTCTTTAACTAATTTAGTATCTCTTGTAACCAACGTATCTGCGACTAAATCCGGGAACCAAGAAGTAAACAACTTCTCATTAAAGTCCCTTAAACTTTGCGCTCTGTTGACAACCAAAGTCCCTGATTGCTCAGCCAATTCAAACATATGAGTAGCATAGATAAACTCATTATCTACGGGGGGATCTTTGCGCATCAAAATGACATCTAACTCAGCTAAGCTTTGATGTAACTCATCACCTAAAGTAAACCATTTGTCTGCATTGGGTTCGACAGCCAAACCAACCATTCGGGCCATAGGTTTACCATTGTGTAAATACAGATCGCCCATTTCCATGTAGAACAATTCATAGCCACGCTTTTGCGCATCAAGCAACATAGCAAAGCTGGTGTCTTTTTTGATATTGATGGACTGGATGGGATCCATCACGATGCCAAGTTTAATGGTCAATGTTGTTCCTTAGGAATATGGTTCAACCGTTAGCTGAACGATAAAAGACTAAATGTCTTGATAAGTTTGATCTTGCGGTAATTACTGCATAATTCAAGTTGTATTTGAATCAAACCAAGAAAATTTGAATTCATACCCTCGCCTTGGCTACGCACGGGTGAGTTTAAGTTAGAGGATTAACCAAGAAATTAGATTTTCTTCGCAGCTTTCTTTGCTTTTTTAGCTAACTCCTTGTTATCAACTTTTGCCAAACGTAAATAAATCAATTTAACTTCTAACTTCTGTGCATTAAAAACCATTAAGTTAGCTAAACGAAACTCTGCCCAAGGCTTAGGTGACAGCCCATCTAAGTCTGGCGCTTCGCTGAGATACTGCTTCAAGGCCATTATCCCAGCATCAATATTAGTTTCGTCTAAAACCGATGTTCTGCCCAGCTGATACAAGGCGTTGTATTTTGCAACAACACTTTCTTTAGTGTCAGCATTCTTACTGATAGCCCGCGTGAATTCTTCAAATGCAGCCCGATAGTTTTCTTTGCGTTGTTGGAGCATTCCGGCTTGAAAGAAAAAGTCAGGAATATCGTTATAAGTCTGCTTGGCTTGCTGCAAAAGCGTGTCGGCCAGAGCATCATTATCTTGTGATAACTCGTAATTAATCTCAGCTTCTAGGCCTGCTTTGGGATCAAGTTGCCTAAGTTTTTCTATCTGGACTTTGGCAATATCCAGATCACCACCTGCAATGCTGGGTGCGCTGGTATGAAATTGCATTGATCCTTTTCTATATTTGATGGAGTCAGGCTGAAGTTCTACTGCTTTAGTAAAACTATTAACTGATTTTTCTGCATAACTTAATGCTGAAAAAATGGAACCCGATGCTTGTCGCCCCATGATAGCGCCACGGACATAACAAGCTTCTGCATTGTTTAAATTAACGTCAAGCGCTTGTTCTATCCAATCCTCTGCTTCGTCTAAGTCACTGTCCATATAAATTTTGGCTAAATAAAGCATGGCCTCAGGGTTATGCCTTTGTTATTCAAACAACACTATAACCTGTTCGGTTTGCCCGGTATTTAATATTGAAATTGCATTATCTAGCAGAGATATCTCGCTGGCGAAGGCCAGATTTGAAAAACTTAGATGACTTGCAAACACTAACGTTGTTGTGAAATTCATTGGCACTATTTTCCATAATATTAAGAATGCTGGGTCATAATTCAGTATTTCAGACGGTCAATTGACCATTCAGTTCAGTTCAATCAACACGTGCCATACTTAAAGTCACTAAGATAGGCATGATTTAGCAGTCATCTTTAATCTTCACAGCCTCGATTTTTTCTTAACTCTTTCAATTTAAATTTGTATTTTCGGCTGACCTTAACACTGCTACCCGTTGTTAATATTGCTACGTATTCAACATTTGAATTGGGTGTCAGCCTTTTCAATTTACTCATATTGATCATGGCTGAACGATTCACCCTTTGAAAAAGCCTAGAGTCGAGCTCTTGTTAAAATTGTTTAAGGGTTTTACGTATAATATGGGTGCTTTCCAAGGTGTGCACACACATATAATCACCTGCGGCTTCAATCCATGAGATATCATCCAGCCCGACTCTGATCCACTCCGTACCATTTTTCATAGAAACCGAACGCTGCAGTTCACTCATCGAGCCACCACTCGTCACCTCTAAATTACGAATAAAACCATCAATAGAGTTACCCGTTTTGCGACTCAGTAATTGGTCTAGTTTAAGGTGTTGCAGCACTACATCACGATCAAAAAAGGAATCAACGAGCTGGCTCAAACAACTGGCTAATCTGTCATCTGAAAAGGGCTTAAGTAAATAATCAAAAGCCTGAAATTCGAAGGCATTTAGGGCAAACTCTCTAAATGCAGTGTCAAACACGACTTTAGGCACAGGCGTGGGGGTTTTAGATAAGAGTTCTGCCAATTCAAGCCCGCTTAATCCTGGCATCTCGATATCCACAAAAGCAATATCAGGTTGGAACTGTTCAATCGCATCCAGCGCATGATGAGCAGATGGACACTGTGCAACTACATCAAACCTAGCATCATCATTCAACCTGAGCATTAATCCTTCTCTAGCCAAACGTTCATCATCAACAATGATGGCAGTCAATTGACGACTCATAAGTACTCCATAGGTATAGAAATTTGTACACGATACCCCACAGTTAAACCACGGATAATCTTAAACTCATGGTTATTAGGATATAAAACATTCAGCCGTACAACGATATTCTGTCCCCCTACCCAAGTATGACTCGATGCTGTTTGCCCCTTAGTTCCTGTCTTTGCACCTAAATATGCATTATCTTGAACGGGTCCGTTATCAGCTACTTCCATTTGTAAGCAACCATTTAGACATCGCGCCGTCACTTCAATCAAACCACCACTAGACATCTGCACAATGGCATACTTAATAGAATTTTCGACTAAAGGCTGCAATAGCAAACTTTGAACAAGCAATGCTTTTGTGTGTGGTTCAATTTCAAACTTTACGGTTAATCTGTCGTCAAAACGTGTTTTTTCGATTTCCAAATAAAGCATCAATTCCTTTAGCTCATCATATAAGCGGATCTTTTTTTCAGGAGCATTGTCTAATGAAAAGCGCAAAAAAATAGACAGTCTAATCAACATACCATTGGCTTTTTCTTTGCTACCTCGCAATACAAGGGTTGGGACAGCATTCAGTGAGTTAAATAGAAAATGCGGATTGATTTGACATCGCAACTTCTTAATTTGCGAGATATGAGGCCGTCGCACCGCCTCTATATGCAGCTTCTTTTCGTTTATTAAGCGAAATTGATATTTGATGCGAAAGTACAAAGTACTCCAAACAAAAATCATAAAAAACACATAACTCACTGACATAAACAGCATATACCACCTAAATTCATCAGAAGGACTGTCAGAGATAAGGGATAAAACATCAAAATCTTCATAGAAGTACCACATCACTAAGTTTTTAACAGGTGTCCAAATCAATGACACCAACAAGCTGCTCAACGTAATAGTAGTAATTAACAAGCTAGATGGGAGCTTCCAACATTGTCTATAAACGTAACTCAACGGCCAAGTTAACAATGCGGCAAATAAACCAGCCAGTACCAAAGGAAAAAATACGTCAAATCCAATTTTATTAAAGTCTCGATAAAAGAACACATAATCTACTGTAAAAATAAACACATACGTCATCCAACCCAAAGAGTGTAAAAGCCAAAACGAAGGTTTATCTTTATTTGCGATAAATGTTTCTGCAGTGTTTTCACTTACACCATCCACTTAATATACATAAACTAATTATCCAACCCTAAGAACTCAAAAATTGAATCTTTGTGGCCTTGAACGATTTTAACGTCGTCAGCGTTGTTTAAATGTAACAACGAAAAACGGCACAGCTCACTGCTAAAGGAATAAGTTTTCTCAACATTGACCATCGCCGAACAATGAACACGAATAAACTCCTCTGGGTTGAGTTGCATTTCTAACTTTGAAAGCGTTTCTCTGTGAAATAACATATGCTTTGCACAATGAAGCTCCACGTAATTGGCCGAACCTTTTATCCAGATGATGTCTTACACATTAACAAACTCAATCGCTCCGACTGATTTCACGGCTAATAAGTTTTTGCACTGTTTGACAGCTTGCTTTTTTAGCTTTTCAACTTTTTGTAATACATTGGCTAATCGACTATTTTCGAATGGTTTGAGCAAATAATCTGTCGCCTCAATATCAAATGCTTGGAGCGCATAATCACTGGACGCTGAAGTGAACACCCAATGACCATCAATTCGTTTAACTAGTTGTCTGGCCAACTCAATACCAATGCCCCGATAATATTAATATCCATAACACACACATCAGGCCATTGTTTTAAAAGTAGGATTTCAGCCTCTTTATATTCTCCAGATTGACCATCTACCTACCAGTTGTCTTGTTCCTCCACAAAACTAGATATTCTTTCTCTGGCTAAGTGCTCATCGCCTATTACCATACAGCAGTGCATACATATCATTCCTGAATTGCCGTGGTATAAAATATACAAGCTAGGGGATAAACCGCGAACATATCTGAGACCAAGTGCGGGGATCTAGGATAAACGGAGGTAAGCGGTAACAAAGTGTTTTTCGGGCAAAAAAGAAAGGGCTGCGCTTTGCAGCGACAGCCCTTGCTTAATTCAGGGAACAATACATGTTTTTAAAATCTAGTAAAAACATATACTCATCGGGTCACTACTCCGACACCCTAAGTATAAATCCATTTATTATATTTAAAACTCAAATGTGATGAATCCTACTAATGGTGAGATGAGCTTCGCAAAACTCGATACACTCAATCATTCAGCATCCTTCCAGACTAAACACCATAAATATTAATAAATGGTTTCATAATTGATAAATAGGTTTCAGATAGACCAACAGAGTCTTGATAAACCAGTTTCCTAAATCGTGTTGGGATTTAATGCAGCGAATTTATCGAGTGCAATTATGGCTAATTTCACATCGCCTATTTTGGGAGCTATGCGCACAGTCGATAGCAGTTGCTGATGGGTTGCCTCATTATCGTTAATAATAGCCGATATAATTTCTACGATGGTTTTCCAATTACCTACTTTAAATAGCATTTTTAATATCGCCTAAACGATCATTTTTTTGCAACAAATTTCCCCTCGACATAATTTTACTGTGCATCTGAAAAATCCGGAGCCAAAGGCATCCGGATTCACTTTTTAGCACTATGACTTATTCAAACTCTTTATTGAAAGACAACTAAAAAGATATAGAAGCACTTAAGCGGTATATCTTGGAGAGGGGTATCTTTCAATGTAATCATAATCAGGAGCTGGCGTGCGAACATCAAATTCGAAATTTTCTTCTGTTTAAACTATAGAGTCATTGTCGAATAAATTGTATATGTCACCACGGAGTAACAGATCGTAGACGCCAACCTGAGTCGCATAAGTTAACGACAAATCTAACTGCCATTTACTAGGCTGATTACCCAATGAACTTCTTGGTATTAACTCTCCACCCACAAAGAATGAAGCGGCACCATAAGCGGCCGCAAAATCTTCTGTAGGATGCTAACCAAAGGCATTTTTAGGTCTACCAGACTGATATCTAAAGTTGGCACCTGCAACAAGATCTTCTTGTATAGACTAAGCACCAAATATTTTCACTTTATGGCGTCTATCATTGGGCAAGTTACCATCTGCACCTTGTACTAATCCAGGTTGATCGAAATTAGTCGTAATACCAGCATCGTCTTGTTCATTACCTGAACGAACAAAATCCTCGTTATTCAAATAACTCTTAAACTAGGTATAAAAACCCTGCAACATCCACACATCATCCCACGCGCGGTTAAAATTAAAATCAATTGAAGAGTACTTTCGCTGCACTTCAGGGTAACCTAAATCCGCTCAAGGAATAGTATAGGCTTGAAGAGCAAGAGAACCGTTATCACCATCAGGAGCTCTTGTGATATCTCCATCAGGATTACCCAGCACTTAGTAGTGAAAACCACTACATTAAATACAGCTTGAGCCAAATTCTATCTCTAGGTAAGTATTAAACCCAAATCCAATAGCCACCTTTTCTAATGCCACGCCGACTTCTTTGCGAGTAGCTTTAACACCAAGGGTCCATTCATCATTTAACTGGGGGTCATAACCCAAAATAAGTTCATCTTGGTACATAGGTTCAACATTGCGTCAACGACTTCTAATGTTGCTTTTTGAGTGCCATCACAAAAAATTTCGGTACCACCACAATTGTCAAAATTGGGAACAAAGTCACCATCAATCGATACGACATCACAGTTTTTTGAGTAAATAATTCTGAACTTCCACACGCAAATTGGTGTTAGTAGGGTCAGGAATATAATAGCCGCCAAAATTAGCATATAGCTTTGATTCGCTGTCACCATTTACGTCCCAATCAATACCAATACCAATACGAGGTGACATTTGATCTGAAATACTTATAAACGCTTCACCACCAGCGTTATAATTAGTAAATTCTTCATTTTGAATGCCTATAGTGGCTAGCAAATCATCTGTGACCCGCCAGAAACTAGATTAACAAGGCACGGGATTTTAAAATTGGAATAAACCAGAAAAGTAGTGTGGATTCATTGCATTAATGGATAAATGTAAGTGAGTAATTTAAACCAAGAGATAAGGAAACACGGTAGGTTTACATGCACTCACTTTGGAAAATCATATTAGCCTTCTATAACCTAGCTAATAACGCTTCGTAATCAACTCCGCTTTTACGAGCCATAAATTTAGCCGTACTTTGTGCTTTATTAACGATTGCGAAGGTCACTGGGTCATAGCCATTGCAGACTAAACCTTCACTAATTATTCTAGCCCTGATGCCACTATTTTTGATGGCTCGATGTACTTTAAGTGTGTTGTTGTTTTTAATCGCCTCACATATTTTAACTAAATGTGCCTCAGTACCTTTATCGATATAATTAGCTTGCGCATTGCCAGCCAAAAAAATCCCTGCGGTTAATATGCTGCCAATAATGATTTTTTTTACGGTGTATCACCTTAATGTCGTTTAGTTCTGCATGATTGCAAGTTAATGCTTAATGTAGAGGGCAAGGTGATTTAAGGATGGCTAAATACGGCCAAATGCGACTAAACGACCAACCAACCATTATCAGCGATAGACTATCGTTAATAACAGTTGGTTAACCGTATTTGGAGTTATTTTGTTACATTGATAAATGTAGACCGTATAAAATTATGCAGATTAGGCTTAGTTTTTATTCTTAAATATTAAAAAGCCCTGATAACAGGGCTTTTTATACAAAATTTAGCGGCCAGAATTAAAAGGCGTTTTCTTGGTGAATTTTAATAAACAATGATGTGCCATGTTTGCTGTAATCCACTTTATATTCTTTACCATTGAGCGTTTGGACAAATAACAAAGTCTTTTCTTCACCGAACAAGTCAAGCCTTGTGAGATCGAGCAATTCCATATCTAGTAGTTTTGCATCGCGTTTGCTATCTGGTATTTCCCCAAGATATTCTTTAATGCCCTTATGGGTAACAAGCACGGCAGGATGATCCTCACCGTTAATAACAAGTAGGTCTAATTTCCGTATTTTATGAATCAGGGTATTGCGACCACTTACTAAAAAGGGCTTCTCAGTCATTTTACTCTCCATTAAAAATGCGCTAAATAAATTTAGTCTACGTTTAAGAAGATACCAAAGTTCTTTTATCCTTGCACCTCCTAGTTTTTGTGCAATTGAGGTGACATAGGCGGATAATTTAGATTCGAATTTAAAAACTGACGGTCGGTCAAGCTATGTAAAAAAGCAATCAAATCTTGTTTTTGTTGTAATTGCAGCACAAAACCCGCTAAAAAATGACTTTTCAAAGGGTTAAGCGTGCCATGTCCTTTGCCCCCAGCGGCATAAAATTCAATAACATCGTCTAACGTGGCCAAACTGCCATCATGCATATAAGGTGCACTCACCTCTACGTTACGCAACGTCGGCGCCCTGAACTTTCCCATATCACCAGGTTGTAAGGTGACTTCGATCAATCCTTGATCATCAATAGGATAAGCACCTCTCTCATTTACATTGTACAAACCAGTGTTATGAAAAGGTCGTAAATCTAATATCTGGTTTTCATGTTGACTAGATTGAGTAAAGTTAAATCCACCATGACAATGGAAACACTCAAGCTTTTCTGAGAAAAACAACTCCATGCCTCTTTTAGCCGCTTCAGACATAGCAGCATCATCACTTTGATAGGCGTATTGATCAAATGGCGAGTCAAAGCTAGTTAAGCTTCTAACATAACTCGCAAGTGCCTTAACTATTTTATCAAAATCAGCTTCACTATCATCAAACGCATCTTCGAACAGCTTTGAATACTTTAGTTTTTCAAAGCGTCGCAACACCTGACTTTCATGTCCAGTAATACCTAACTCGACGGGATCCTCAGAAAACATAGGGATAAGAATTTGTTGCTCTATTTGATTCAGCCCTGAATGGGCCCATGTCAGGTTGCTGTTGTAAGCCACATTGACTAAGGATTGGGTATTACGCCGGTGTCTTTGACCTGATGAGCCTACTGCTGTTTGTTGAGGTTCAGAGAAAGCAAATTGAGGCTGATGGCAACTTGCACATGAAATCGATTGGTTAAAAGATAAATCCACATCAAAAAATAACGATTTTCCCAATGTAACCTTAGCGACCGACATAGGGTTCTCTTTAGGTACTAAAGGAATAGGAAAACCTTTAGGTAAGTTCCAATCGTATTCTTTTTGAGCAAGTGAAGGCGGTTTACAAGCGAATAAACAGCTACCCAGGATAAGATAACAAGACACGTTTATCAATTTAGCGGTGTACATGTTTAGTGCCATTCAAACACATCTTGGGTTTTCAAGTTAGACATCAAAATGCTGCAACTTTCTTGGCCAGAGTGAAACAGACAAGAATCATTATTTTGCATCGCTGTATTAGCAATTAGCCTATCTAAATGCATAACAAGTTTTGCTCCGGTATGCTTTTTATCCAAATGAAAAGTGACTCTGTTAGGTTGTACACAATCACGTTGTGGAGATCGCATAGTTGTCGCGGCGCTGCATCCAACACTGCCTAAATGAAATACCCAATTTGTATCAGGACTTTGCATATCTAATCGAAAAAATTTGTGTCCTGAGCGCCATGACCAAAACATATTCGGTATGTTGAGTGGCGAAGCCTGTAATAACGGGTTTTGATGATTTAGCTCAAAAGGCACTGCTAGGGTAAAAGAAAGCTGCTCTGACGCATCAAGATCAACCGGTGCTGTAAACTGTAGATAGTGATTGGATTTAAGCGCTTCTGAAGCAAGGAGCTCTTTTGACGCCGCGTTATCGTGGTTTTCTAATTTTGAAGAACAGTCACCCAGATTAGGCTGGATCAACACCACATTATCGGTTTGCCAGGGCGTTGTACTTAATTGCGGTTGCTGCAAGGTATCTTCGCCAGATAATTTAACATTACTGATAAAGAAGGCTAATTGTTGGATAGACCAAATTTGTTGATGACTCTCGAAAGCACCGCAATGCAATGGGCTGCCATTGTGCCAAATTTCTACCTGAATACTTTCTGCATTATTTAATTTAGAACAACTACTAAGCAACGCAATTAAACAACCTAACCACAAAAATGTGAACACTCTTTTTATCCCTTTTCTGAACAAAAAATTTGATATACAAGGTCTAAAAGGTATGGTGTTAGCAGGCTTCATATTAATAGTGATAAGTTTCATGAGATATTGGATTGGCGTCATAATGATACTGGCCATGGGGCACAGTCAAGGCGTTCAAGCACACGCAGAACATGACAAGGCCCGTTTTGTTGCCGATAATGGAGAAAACCAAGGTAATTGTAATAATAGATTTCGTCCTTGTAAAACAGTTACTTACGCCGCTCAGAAAGCGAATAAGGGCGATAGAATTTTAGTCGCACAAGGGCAATACCTAATTGAATCTGAGCAAGACTTATTATATTTCACTGGCCAAATCATCCCCGTTTTGGGTGGATTTAATCAAGTTGAACAATATCAGGCGCAAAATCCCGATAGCTATTTAACCTCGATTTCAGGTGTGCCCGCTAAATTTGCAGCGCAACTTAGTCAACAAGGCTTTCATGTTATTCGTGATACAAAAGGCTTAACAACATTAAGTCTACAAGGCAAAGGCCTAAACGTTTCCCAATTACAATTGATGCAACAAAAACAACTTAATCGAACATGCCTTGATGGTAGCGCTGACGGTTTTTCCTGCCTTAACATGTCATTACTGGCACATATCCCTTTATCTGATTTTCCTAGCCAGCCTATTTCAGCTAACGACATATGGGGACATGTAGATCTTAATACCAATAAAGAATACGCCATCATAGGTCTTAAAAATGCAGTGGCGGTAGTAGATGTAACCAACGCAACTTCACCAGAAGTAATCGGTAGTATTCCTGGTTTGTCCTCCACTTGGAGAGATATCAAAGTGTACCAATATTTTGATACCTCCACCCTAAGATGGCAGGCCTATGCTTACTCCACCACTGAAGCGGATGAAGGTTTGACAATTATCGATTTAAACGATTTGGAAAATGGCATTTCGCTGGTCAGGCGACAAACGACAGACAGTACCGCACACAATATATATATCAGTAATGTCGACTACGGGCTAAATATCGCTTTGGCTGGCCAGGAGCCTGCAGTACATATTTTAGGTTCAAACAACTTTGGCGGTGCGTTTCGTTCTTACTCATTATCCGATCCTGAGGCATTAGGCTCAACCTATACCGACTCTGAGGGTACTCAAAACGATTACACTCACGATGCGTCATCACTTACTATTAATGACGCGCGAGCCCAAACAGATTGTGTTCAAGCCAATAACAGCGACTGTTTAGTGATATTGGATTTTAACGAAGACAGTCTCAGAGTATGGGATCATAGTGATAAAAATCAGGCCATCGAACTAGGTTCAAGTTCTTACCCCAATGCCGAATATACGCATTCAGGTTGGTGGAGTGAAGATAAACAATATGTCATTGTGCATGACGAACTTGACGAACAAACATATAACCTTAATACCACCTTAAATATTTTTGACATCAGTAGTTTGAGCACACCAACGCTAGTAGGCACTTGGACCGGTCCAACTCGTGCAATCGACCACAATGGTTTTGTGCGTGGCAATCGCTACTATATGTCGAACTACGAACGTGGTGTGACCGTCCTTGATATTACCGACCCTAGCGATCCAGTTGAGGTAGGCTTTTTTGATACCTACCCCGTATCTAATAATGCTGGGTTTAATGGCGCATGGGGAGTCTATCCATTTTTGCCTAGTGGCAATATTTTGGTTAGCGATATCAACAGCGGTTTATACATTATCCAAGACCAAACATTAGAAAACGACACTGGCAGTATTGCCTTTGATCCCAAACAACTGAGGGTTGATGAAGGCCAAAGCATCAGCATTGTAGTCAATAAAACGGGAAACGGTGCCAGTACCGTGGGTTTCGAAATAGTACCGGGGTCGGCTGATTTGCAGGACTTTGCTGTAACCAGCGACGAATTGCACTGGACCAACAACGACACTCAACCTAAAACTATTGTGCTGCAAACAACTACCGACACCCACGATGAAATAACCGAAAGTGTTTTTATACGCTTATTTGACCCTAAAAATGGGGCGACCTTAGTAAACCCAAGCATCACCACAGTGCAAATCATCGATGCGTTACAACAAGGTCAAATCGTATTTGCTACAGATGAGATAACGGTAAAAGAAACTGATGGAACAGTGAAGATAGCAGTAACCCGTCAAGGAGGCAGTGATGGCAATGTCAATGTGCAATATGTTGTAAGCTCAGGTTCAGCGATAATAGGTAGCGATGCCAATGCAACCAGTGGCACGCTTGAATGGTTAGACGGCGATAATGCTGACCAATACATCGACATACCCATCATCAACGACAACGAAACTGAAGCCCTAGAAACACTTGTATTAACACTCACCGCAAATGAATCGAACACACTTGGCAAACAATCTTCTTTAAACATATTAATACGTGACGATGAATCAAACCTCGCCCCTGTAGCAATAGCCGGTGACGACTCTGAAGTGAATACTCGGCAACGCGTCACACTCACAGGTATTGGCAGCGACCCCGAAGACCAACCGATCCATTACCTGTGGCAACAAGTATCCGGCACCAACGTCACCCTTAATAATCCAGACAGCCCACAGGCCAACTTTACCGCACCCAATGCTGCCACAACATTAGAGTTTTCACTTACCATCACAGATGATTTTGGCTTAACAAGCTCTGATAAGGTTAGTGTGACCGTTATTGCATCAGTACAAGTACCCCCCACATCTGCTGGAGGAACCATACATTACTGGATACTTATCAGTGTATTGTCCATAGGGCTCATGCGAAATATCTTAATCAGTAGACCATACGTTAATTAGAAACCTAAAAATGAAGGAACTAAAAGTGATAGAGTTTCAAACTCAGTTAGGATAAAAACCTTACCAACCTTCCTAGGCTGAGTTAATATCCCATAATAATTTTTCAGCTTTTTCACAATACCTCACGATGAAAATTGTGTCAGTAACCCTTCCTACAAGGATGTAAACATGAAAAAAACACTAATCTTTGGTGCCAGTATTATTGTACTGGTAGCCGTTATCGCACCAAAAATTGTATCCAATTCATTCAATCAAAAGCTCGACTCAGTCGTTGAATTGATTAACCAAAACCCCGTTTATAACGTATCAATAAAAGACCGGACAAGTGATTGGTTTTCTAGCACGGCCACCATTAATGTTGGCCTTGATAGCAGTACTTTTAATAATAACGTTGGCCAGGAAGCATACAACGAAATGCAGGGTGTATTTGCAAATATGAATGTCGATGTTGTAATTGATGCACAACACGGTCCGATATTAACTCAAAATGGCTTAGCACTTGGCTGGTTAGCTTGGAACGCTAGAGTGGATGGTAACAGTCTGCGGGAAACGCTTGAGTTTGATGTCAATACACCTTTTTACCAAATAACCAGTCATACAAATTTGCTGGGTGCATCCAGTTACACTGACAGAATTCCTAGTTTCCTCATTAAAGATGATGAAATATTTACCCAGCTTTCATTTTCAGGATGGAACGGCTTTGGCACTTTTTCAGATTCAGAGACTCGTTTTCAGGGGATGTTAGAAACAGTCTTTGTGAATAGTGCATTTGGAAAATTCGAATTAAATCAGTGGAGTGTTGATTCAAAAATTCAAGGCAACCTTATGGATGCAATGGCTGGCAACTTTCAAAATTCAACTATGTCTATGCAAATACAAGACACCACCTTTGAGCAAGCAACTGATCAAGCAAAAACAGCAATAACTGAAATTGGTATGCACGTTAACTCTAAGTTTGACGAAGCAACCTCTTTGTTAGATACAGAAATCAACTTTTCGCTAAAGGAACTAACAACAGCAGACCTCAATTTATCTTCAGTAAGCGTAAATACAGAAATCAACAATCTCAAAGAACAATTCTTTCAAGCCTACCAAACTTTGATGAATCAACTGAGCAAAGAACCAGAGAAAATGCAGGAAAATCTCGATGATTTTATGCAAACTGAATTACTTGGGCAGTTACAGGCAGAGCCCGAATTTAATATCAGCTCATTTCAAGCAAAGATAAACCAAGGCAACATCACAGGCTCATTGAACAGTAAACTAGAACAAATCACTAAACTACCCGATGCAATAGAATCACCGGTATTTTGGTTACAACATCTAATGGTTACTGGCCAAATCAATGTCGATAAAAGCGCCGCACTATGGTTAGCGATTGATACCATAAAATCACAAATAAAATCCGACCCAAGTGCTACGCAAATGACAGATGACGAAATAGCCGCCATTGCAGCACAACAAGCCCCAGCGATGTTACAAGGAATACAACAACGAGGTATTTTCACAGAAACAGCCACAGGATACCAATTACAGTTTTCACTAGCTGATGGACAAGCGCTGCTAAACGGGGATCCCATGGCATTACCAATCGGCCAGTAACAAAACGATGAACATGATGGTGAATGCGCTCAAATAAGAGCCAAGCATCTTCATCAATGTACAATAATTAGGCAGTTGAAATATAAATTGCCTATTCTTGCAATATCAGGCACCCCAAAGTGATGACAAGTCCCTAAAAACTGCTTATACTGCGCGTCGCTTTTAACCTACTTTGGTTAAAACACATTTAAAATTTAAAGTGGCCCTTTAGCTCAGTTGGTTAGAGCATACGACTCATAATCGTCAGGTCCCCTGTTCGAGTCAGGGAAGGGCCACCATTTTTCTGTTACAAATCATCGAGTTACCTCACACCCACCGACTTATAGATTTCGAGTCTCACTAAAACTCGTCTGAAAAAACATCTTTTTACCAAATTTGTCCTCAGTCAGCCGCTGCGTGATTTCACTGTTTCTCATCAACAGCGCAAATAAATAGAGAAATTTCTCGACGGGATTTAAGTGTGGTGAACAGAGTAAGTTTTGTCAGTTTTTTTTACACGTTATAAAAAATTCAATTAATTTAAACCCTTAACCATTGAAAAACAACAATAAAAAATACTGGCTTTTAAATTGCAAGTATAGATTGTAGTTTTAATGTTTTCCTTCCAACTTATTGGAATGGATTAAATAGGATAGTAATAATGAAAAAAATATTTTTAGTAGGGGCATTTTGTGCTTTCTCAATAAATGTCAGCGCTGATTTAATTCTTGATAATGCAACGGTTACTTTTGGCGGAGTCACGCCCGATTATGATAACTCAGCTTTAACCAGTGCACTTCTTAACGGTGTGGATGCTAACGATTTAGCAAATACAGGGTTAAGCGGCATCAATAATACTGGCTTATTTGTTGAAACTTTTGACAACGCTACGAACTTAGGTACAGCCTTAGCCATTAATCCTTTTGGTCCCGTTAATACAGATTTTAATTCTACTCGTGGAGATAATACAAGTTGTGCAGTTAACTCGGCAGCAGGCGGTGTAGTTACAACAGGTAGTCTTAGTGTTCGAAAGGGTGATGTGGGTGGTCTGGCCAAAATCGGCTATCAAGATAACTGTTTTGGATACACTCCTGAAGATAACCAAAGAACAGGTACAGTAAGTATTGATTTTAATCCGATAATTGCCAGCGCTGCTGCTCTAACAGGCACCGAGATGGGCATAGATTATTTAGGTTTTTACTGGGCAACTATCGATACATACAATACTTTTACATTTCGTAGTGATGGGCTCGACGTTTTAGAGCTAACAGGATCAGATTTACTCAATGCTGTAAGTGGCCTTCAACGAGGTAGAGATGGTCAATATGTCAATGTATTTTTTAACAATGGAGTGTTTTTTGATGAGCTCGAAGTCGTTTCAACGGGACGTGCTGCGGAATTCGATAACATAGTAAACCGTATTACTGCAGTCCCAGAACCCTCGACTCTTGCGATCTTCGCATTAGGTTTGATGGGTTTAGCATCACGCCGCTTTAAGAAACAGGCATGATAGAACCGCATAAACATTAAGCACTTAACGACTGCCTTAATCGGACTACTGATCACTCTTAGCTGCTTAAGTAACATTGCCAGAGCGGACTTAATTAATATTGAAGTCAAAGACGGTGCTGACCTTATCGATCCAGCTCTTGCTCCGTATTTTGATATCAACGATGAAATGACACTAAGATTCAAGATGGACCTCGATGTCATTGGTTTTGAAAATTCTTGGTTTTCATCCAATAATTAACTAAGCCCAATGGAATTCAGTATTGATACATACAGTGGCTCAGTAGCAAGTTATCGCAACTAAAGAACAAACTAAAGAAGACACCCATTTTTAATGGGTAGCAAAAAACCTGTTATGTCCTAAGCTTAAAGTACTCAAACAACCACGGATGGCCTGTTATGCCTCAGCCACGTAAAAATCAAATCAGTTTTATCGATACCCCTTATTACCATTGTGTTTCCCGCTGTGTTCGCCGTTCGTTTTTGTGTGGTGCGGTGACCGCGTCAAAGATAGATTTACGGGGCAGAGTTACGAACATCGACGTGGTTGGGTAGAAGAGCGTTTGTTACTTTTATCTTCCATATTTTCAATTGATAGCGCGGCTACCGTATCGGTGCTTATGCTGTAATGAACAATCAGCAAAATGCCGGGAGTATTTACAACAGCTTTAGCTAGCCCGAAGGGCGCGAGGCATGGAAGCCTGAAGTATGCCCATGTCGTGCTATGCGCAGACAAAGACCTGGCTGAAAACTGGTTGGAAGAAACGGTCACAATTTACCGTCAACGTTTGTACGACATCAGTTAGTTAATGCGCAACCTCAATGAATACGTTGCCAGAGAGACCAACAAAGAAGACAAATGTACAGGCAGTTTTATTCGCCACTATCCTTGGCGCTCACCCTTAGGGCCAGCTAAAGCTGTTCTAATTTATTTCCGATAAATTAGTTGAAAGGTCGATTCAAGTCCCAAAGGATGTTAAATGAAAATGCGATGTTAGCCTGTATGGCTTATTTAGACTTAAACCCTATTCGCACCAATATGGAAACCACACCAGAAACGTCGAGCACACCAGTATCCAGCAACGTATTCACGCTCTCATCAAAGGCCAGCAACCTAGGAAACACATACGCTTTGTGGGTAATCACAGACAAGATATGCTCAAAGGAAGTGTTTACAGCTTGATTGATTACTGATAACTGGTGGATTGCACGGGACGTTGTATTCGAGAAGATAAAGCGGGTTACATAGAACATCATCACAGCCCTATTCTAGAGCGCCTCGGTCTCAACTCAGAGCAATAGTTGACCTTAACCACAGAGTTCGAAAAACACTTCAGCACCGCAGTAGGCAGTGAACATATGCTTCAGCAATTCAAACAGCACACCAACGCATATGAAGGATGGCAAATGCAATAGCCTTAATTCAACACGCCCGAATTACAACCCCATATATAGTCAAAGTCAATAACACAAAATGTGTTATTGACTACTGTCTGCAATTTGAACAGAGCATCACATTTCACAGCATTCATCTTCTTTAATCCCAAATAAGTCGCACTCGTCATTTTAAAGCATAAATAGTGAGCTAATACCCAACAATTTGTGCTTGTTGATTACGTTGCGATTGGGTACTTAAATATAATGGGTATCTAAACTAGCAGTAGCAGTTGACCATGAACATTCACTTATATTCGGCGAAAAATACTGATTACTGAGCGATGTATTTATGTTTTAAAAATAGTTGAATTTATAGCCGTATAGCCCAAACGTGCATATTGCCAAAGCTAAAGTGTCTATTTTTTTTACACATTTTTGTTAACAAAATACCACAAATTTAATTTTAATTTCAGTATGAAGGCCTTTAAAGCATTTTTTCGTCCAAATGTATGTGTCAGGTTTTTTTACACTTTTATCATCAAAACAAAAAAAATTAACGTCAATGGCACCGGCAAGCCCTTTAAGCGGTTTTTTCGTCCAAAATGATACGGCCGACGTTTTTACGCCCTCGACCTTAAACAAGATATCAATTTAACATATTGATTTACAAAAATAATTAATTATTGGCTCGATTTGTGCTTATAAAAATTTATATCTTAATTCTGTACTAGTGCTCCTATAATTGACCGACTAATCCGCGTCCCTGCAAGGGACGTAATTTTATTATTTCCAAGGAAGTTTTATGAAATTACCTATGTTTGCGATGCCATTATTGGCCGCAGTAATTTGTACACCTGCTACGGCAGGAATAGTGGAAATCGGTTTAGAGTTGCAAAAATACGCATCATTATCCAATACTTATACGTCCGGAGGCGCCAATGCCATTGTATACGGCAGCATATTAAGCAAAACCTATGCAGATGTAGGTGACAGCTTCTCTGTCTTTGGTGATCTTCGTTCAGGAGGTGTGATAACTGTCGGCGCTAGCGGACAGGCATCTGGTGATGTGCACTCAAAAATAGCAGCCACCGTATCGGCGGGCGCCACCGTCACAGGCAGCGTAGTAGCGGCGGGTGGAGTCGGTACCATGAGCGCCGGTGCTGGGGTAGGCGGCGACTTTACAGCAGGCGGGGCATCCGCATTTGCAATTGACTCTAATCTAGCCGGCTCATGGCAGGTTGGGGCCGAGGAACTTAGATTGGATAAGTTGTTACCAGAGGCAGACCAAAAGTACAAGGCGGACCCTACGAGTAACTACAATAAAGCCGCTGAGGCGGCAGATAATAATTTTCTTGAAGATGTAAAGTCTAAGATTGATGACAATATAGCCAGTGCCACAACTGAGCTGGTTCATTTAAAAAAGAAACTCAATCTCTTAGTCCCAACTGAGACTTTGTCGGCGACGATGAACACGGACAGGACCTTCTTCGCGGGCGTGTACACAGCACCCAGCTGGTCCACGACGGCCTCGACAACACTTCTGTTAGATGCTCAGTTCAAAAAAGTTGACCAGATCTGGGTCTTCAACATCGGTGATATTTTTGCCTTCGGTGGCGTCTCCACAGTTAAAGTTGTTAACTTGGGCGCCAACGCCAAAGCCCAGGTGATCTGGAACACCGGGGGTTACATCAGCATCGGCGATGACGCTAATATTGTAGGCACAATGATGACCGATCAATACATCATGGTGGGTGCCAATGCGAAAGTGAAAAGTGCGTCTCAGCAAAGCTGTGCCGGACTGTATTCAACAGCCTCGTTTGTGTCCGTAGGGGACAGTGCGATTATCGGTGGAGAGGGCTGTTCACCTCTTGTGCAGTGCCGGGAACAGGGAGCGACCCTATTTTATTGGCAGGTTTGGCTGGATGGGTTTCATTAACCGGCAGACGTTACAAAAAAGCGGCTTTATACAGTGGTTATAATGGCACCTTTCAACTTCTTGACAGGTTCCCAGCAGACTTTAGGAGACGAATATGGACACATCCGAGATGTCAAAACAGGATTACTATACATCCAAATTAATAAAGTCTCCAATCACTGCCAAATCAAAACAAGCTAAAGAAGACACCCATTTTTAGGAAGTAGCAAATCACCTGTTATGCCCTAAACTATAAGGTATTCACACAACCAAGGATGGTCTGTTATGCCTCAGCCACGTAGGAATCAAATCAGTTTAATCGATACCCCTTATTACCACTGTGTTTCCCGCTGCGTGCGTCGTTCTTTTTTGTGCGGTACGGATAAGTTTACTGGGCAGAGTTACGAACACCGCCGAGGTTGGGTAGAAGAGCGTTTGTTATTTTTGTCGTCGGTATTTGCTATCGACATTTGTGCTTATGCGGTCATGGGTAATCATACCCATGTGGTTCTGTGTGTGGACAAAGATATGGCTGAACGCTGGTCGATGAAAGAAGTTATAAGACGTTGGCATCAGCTTTACCAAGGTACGTTATTGAGTCAAAAGTATCAAAGAGGCGGCACACTTAGTAAAGGGGAAATGATGAGTCTAGAGGAAACAGTGACAATTTACCGCCAGCGTTTATACGACATCAGTTGGCTAATGCGTAACCTCAATGAGTACATTGCTCGCGAAGCTAACAAAGAAGACAAATGTACGGGCAGATTTTATTCGCCACCATCCTTGGCGCTCACCCTTCGGGCCAGCTAAAGCTGTTCTAATTTATTCCCGATAAATTAGTGGGAAGGCCGATTCAAATCTCAAGCTCTGTTAGATGAAACTGCAGTATTAGCCTGTATGGCCTATGTGGACTTAAATCCTATTCGCGCCAAGATGGACACCACGCCAGAAACGTCAAAACACACCAGTATTCAAAATCGAATACATTCTCTTATCAAAGGCGAACAACCTAAAAATCTGATGCGTTTTGTGGGTAATCACAGACAAGATATGCCCAAAGGTATTGCTTATAGCTTGATTGATTATTGTGAATTAGTGGGTTGCACAGGTCGCTGTATTCGAGAGGATAGAGCAGGTTATATAGACCAACATCATAGCCCTATTCTTGAGCGGCTTAACATTAACGTAGAGCAATGGTTAACCCTGACCACAGAGTTCGAAAAACACTTCAGTACTGCCGTAGGCAGTGAGCACATGTTACAGCAATTCAAACAGCACACAGACCATAGGCGTATACGAGGGATGACAAAGGCAAGAGCCTTACTTCAATCAGCCTGAATGACACTTAAATCCATCCTCACCCCCCCCTAATAAAACGTGGCTCAATCATGCTGTCTGCGATTTGCAGCTGTGCGCCCATGTTAACTGCATTCATCTCGTTCAATCCCAAATAAGCTCGAGTTCCTCATTTTAAAACCAAGAAATGTGAATATCTCTGCCACTTTGTGCTTATTGAATATGCTGTGATTGGGTGTTTTATTACTTTGGGTGTCTCGATTAGTTTCTTGGGTGTTTCGATTAGTTTTTGCTAACAGTGTCAGGTTTTTTTACATCTTTTATTCTTTAAATTTTGTAATTCACCTATGCCATTTTTTTATAAGTAAAAAAATAACGGTCTTATTTTTGCTTTCTGATTTTTGGGCAACAGTCTACAATCATATAATAACAACAAGCTTGATAACTCAGTCAACGTTTACACAACAGGGAACAGAATGAAATTTAAAATAATAAAAGCGGCATTGGCTGGATTACTTTTAACTCTTAGTGGTTTTGCTAATTCCGCAATTATCTTAAGCGGCGACGTGGCTTCTGGTTCCGGTGTGCTAACGTTTACCACAGATTACAGTCTTAACATTACTAGTAACGGAACAGTAAAAGGTATAGCTTTTGACGAATGGGGGTGACTAATGATGGAACCGAGCGGTTACGTTTGTTTCGGAATCAATCAATACACTGCTCAACGGGGTACTTAGTAGCTTACCGGACGTTATTATGGCAGATAATGCTGGCGATATATTTGGTGATCTTACCCCTGCTGATGCGTATTTATTTGCCACTACTAGTGGAATCCTAGTGTCTGTAGGAGACATTCTAACTATACAGGCTAGTTCATTTAATCTTGCGGCAATATCAAATTGGAATAGCAACGTTGATGGGCAATTCGACGGGGACTTGTTTTTAATCGATAACGTTGGTATTCGCCTTAGCGAAAACGGCGCAGCTGTACCAGAACCATCAACACTAGCCATCCTAGCACTAAGCTTGATTGGTTTAGGAGCACGTCGCTTCAAAAAGTAAGTTTAATCATTTTTCTGAAAGCATTTGCCAGTTGGTAGGTGTTTTTTTTAAGCCATATTTTTTCAATACATCATCATCGGAACCTCACACCGCCGACTTAAGTTTGGTTCGACTTTCTGGGGTTAAATACAACTCAGACGGGCACTGTCAACTTACCGAATTTAGATTATGAGAACCAGTTTTCAGTAGTGTATTCTGAGTTCTGGACGCAACTTACCCTTTAGTATCTCACTAGATATGTTCAGGGTTTCATCTCATGAAACCATACAAATGAATTTAGATGACGGAGTATTTGATTGGCTTCCAATGTTTGCCAGAATCAGTTGAATCGAAATAATTTATGTTCATGAACCTGATATTTTTTTTCTGTTAATTCTGGGTGTTTACCTGATTGTGATGAGACGGAATTAGCTAAGTCAGCGTGGTTGCCAATTAGCAGAACATCCACGTCCCTAGTTCATCACCCCGCCCTTTGTAGCTCTATCGGTATCTTATAAGAATAAGCACAATCGTTATTCATAACCTAAGAGTCACCTCCCATAACAAAACTTAATACAACAATCCCCATCACTACTTCTACCATCAACATACTAAAATCTCAACTTGCGACAAAGTCACGCTGCCGGATGACCACACTTTGACCTATAACATTGGCTGTGACATCACCAATAAAACACTGCATCTTTGACTCACCGATAATGACACTGGCGGCCTGTTCTCAAACGAACGGATAACCCTCGATGACATAGTAACTACCATCGAAAAACGCCCAAGTCCGGACACAAGCTTCAATGCTCGGATACTCACCCCACTGTATACTCCCGCTAGTGCCAACAATGCTGGTTTTCTTGCTGCGGCATTGAAGGCGGAGGACCTGCTTAAATTGACGTAATACATCTATCTGAGTTACCAAATGATGAGTCAGGCTTCGGCCCAAAAGTGCAAATACTTATCAATCACTATGTTTCAGAAGATAATGGCTCAGCCATTGATCCAGGCTAAAGTTATGGAAGCGTTATCGAAACTCATACAAGATGTAAACGCCAGACCGGAGTGTCTTTTGATTCTACTGGTTTAACAGATTTTTAATCACTTCATTCACAAAGGCACTTTTCAGGACTAGGCTAAGCTAAAAAAACTCCATTAAACACCGGATCGAATCTATTATTCAATATTTCATTGAAAATGACTAAATACTGCAATACGAGTTTCAGTGATAGCGAATTGAGACGTATGATCCGAATTTATTCGATTAGTGATGATGACGATTGTGATTTTTGTACTGGTATATATGAGGTAGTAGTTAGCTGTAACAGTCTGAAATACGAATTTGAATTCCTAATAGATACTCTTTTTCGTAAAAGGGAAAGGTGAAAAATTTGATGATTTATCTGTTCTTATACAAAAAAATTATTGGTTTTTAGTGTTGCTGTTGCTTCACATAGTGATTTATTGAGATCTATACTCAATGATGACCCAACTTATAATGGTTCAACAAGGTAATATCCAAGGACGGAAGGTGGAAGTGGAGCTTTCAGGAGCATGGCTCCTGCCACTGAAACGGTATGATCTCTACGAGTACCCAGATAATCCACTTTGTGAAGGTTTTTTGCTGAATAGCTTCGCGCTTAAGTACTGAGTCACCTTATGCACACTAAAATGTGATGGCCATTTTCAAATCCCTGAAACGCAAAAAGCCACCTGTAAAGGTGGCTTTTTACTTAATTGGGAGCCTGGCAATGTGCTACTCTCGCATGGGGAAACCCCAAACTACCATCGCCGCTAATGTGTTTCACTTCTGAGTTCGGAATGGGATCAGGTGGGGCCACATCGCTATTGTCGCCAGACAAAAACTCTTATCTATCAAGCTTGCGCTCAATAAATCAATATGTAAAAGCTGATACTCTCCCCCTGCGGGTCAAGCCATAATCGATGCTAAAGAATGCCTCTAGTCTTACTCCTAATCTTGTATTATCTACTTGTCACTCATATAACACTCAGCACTTCTTGCGAAGCCACTTGGGCGTTGTATGGTTAAGCCTCACGGGCAATTAGTACAGGTTAGCTCAACGCATTGCTACGCTTCCACACCCTGCCTATCAACGTCGTAGTCTTCAACAACCCTTTAGGTACGTTAAACGTACAGGGATGACTCATCTTAGGGCTCGCTTCGCGCTTAGATGCTTTCAGCGCTTATCGATTCCGAACGTAGCTACCGGGCAATGCCTTTGGCAAAACAACCCGAACACCAGCGGTTCGTCCACTCCGGTCCTCTCGTACTAGGAGCAGCTCCCTTCAATCATCCAACGCCCACACCAGATAGGGACCGAACTGTCTCACGACGTTCTAAACCCAGCTCGCGTACCACTTTAAATGGCGAACAGCCATACCCTTGGGACCGACTTCAGCCCCAGGATGTGATGAGCCGACATCGAGGTGCCAAACACCGCCGTCGATATGAACTCTTGGGCGGTATCAGCCTGTTATCCCCGGAGTACCTTTTATCCGTTGAGCGATGGCCCTTCCATTCAGAACCACCGGATCACTATGACCTACTTTCGTACCTGCTCGACGTGTCTGTCTCGCAGTTAAGCTGGCTTATGCCATTGCACTAACCTCCTGATGTCCGACCAGGATTAGCCAACCTTCGTGCTCCTCCGTTACGCTTTGGGAGGAGACCGCCCCAGTCAAACTACCCACCAGACACTGTCCACAATCCCGATAAGGGACCTATGTTAGAACATCAAACCTACAAGGGTGGTATTTCAAGGTAGACTCCACACCATCTAGCGACAGTGCTTCAAAGTCTCCCACCTATCCTACACATGTAGGGTCAATGTTCAGTGCCAAGCTATAGTAAAGGTTCACGGGGTCTTTCCGTCTAGGTGCGGGTACACAGCATCTTCACTGCAATTTCAATTTCACTGAGTCTTGGGTGGAGACAGCGTGGCCATGATTACGCCATTCGTGCAGGTCGGAACTTACCCGACAAGGAATTTCGCTACCTTAGGACCGTTATAGTTACGGCCGCCGTTTACCGGGGCTTCGATCAAGAGCTTCTCCGAAGATAACCCCATCAATTAACCTTCCGGCACCGGGCAGGCGTCACACCGTATACGTCATCTTTCGATTTAGCACAGTGCTGTGTTTTTAATAAACAGTTCCAGCCACCTTTTCACTGCGGCCCCCATTCGCTCATGAAGCAAGTTCAATCACAAACAGAGGCGTACCTTCTCCCGAAGTTACGGTACGATTTTGCCGAGTTCCTTCACCCAAGTTCTCTCAAGCGCCTTAGTATTCTCTACCTGACCACCTGTGTCGGTTTGGGGTACGGTTCGATATATCATAAGTTTAGAGGCTTTTCCTGGAAGCATGGTATTTGCAACTTCAACTCCTTAGAGTCTCGTCTCGTGTCTCGAGCATGTAGTTTCCCGGATTTGCCTAAGAAACAACTCTACGCACTTTCACCTGGACAACCAACGCCAGGCTTGCATAACCTTCTCCGTCCCCCCTTCACTGATATACCAAGTACGGAAATATTAATCCGTTTCCCATCGACTACGCATTTCTGCCTCGCCTTAGGGGCCGACTTACCCTGCCCTGATTAGCATGGGACAGGAAACCTTGGTCTTCCGGCGGGGGAGTTTTTCACTCCCCTTATCGTTACTCATGTCAGCATTCGCACTTGTGATATGTCCAGCTCGCCTCTCAGCTCACCTTCAGCCACTTACACAACGCTCCCCTACCACGCAAAGTAAACTTTGCGTCCGCAGCTTCGGTATATTACTTAGCCCCGTTACATCTTCCGCGCAGGCCGACTCGACTAGTGAGCTATTACGCTTTCTTTAAAGGATGGCTGCTTCTAAGCCAACCTCCTAGCTGTCTTAGCCTTCCCACCTCGTTTCCCACTTAGTAATATTTAGGGACCTTAGCTGGCGGTCTGGGTTGTTTCCCTCTTCACGACGGACGTTAGCACCCGCCGTGTGTCTCCCGGATAGTACTCACAGGTATTCGGAGTTTGCAAAGGGTTGGTAAGTCGGGATGACCCCCTAGCCTTAACAGTGCTCTACCCCCTGTGGTATTCGTCCGAGGCGCTACCTAAATAGCTTTCGGGGAGAACCAGCTATCTCCGAGTTTGATTGGCCTTTCACCCCCAGCCACAAGTCATCCGCTAACTTTTCAACGTTAGTCGGTTCGGTCCTCCAGTTGATGTTACTCAACCTTCAACCTGCCCATGGCTAGATCACTCGGTTTCGGGTCTATACCTAGCAACTAAACGCGCAGTTAACACTCGCTTTCGCTACGGCTCCCCTATTCGGTTAACCTTGCTACTAAATATAAGTCGCTGACCCATTATACAAAAGGTACGCAGTCACAGAACAAGTCTGCTCCTACTGCTTGTACGTATACGGTTTCAGGTTCTATTTCACTCCCCTCACAGGGGTTCTTTTCGCCTTTCCCTCACGGTACTGGTTCACTATCGGTCAGTTAGGAGTATTTAGCCTTGGAGGATGGTCCCCCCATCTTCAGTCAAGATAACACGTGTCCCGACCTACTTAATATGGCAATAATGACGCTTCGTGTACGGGGCTATCACCCTGTATCGCTGTGCTTTCCAACACATTCCACTACTTCATTACTACTCGGCTGCTCCCCGTTCGCTCGCCGCTACTAGGGGAATCTCTGTTGATTTCTTTTCCTAAGGGTACTTAGATGTTTCAGTTCCCCTCGTTCGCTTCTTATAGCTATGTATTCACTATAAGATACCGCCGAAGCGGTGGGTTCCCCCATTCGGAAATCTGTGGGTCAAAGCATTTTGTCGGCTCTCCACAGCTTATCGCAGACTTACACGTCCTTCATCGCCTCTAACTGCCTAGGCATCCACCGTATACGCTTAGTCACTTAACCATACAACCCCAAATGACCTCTCTGTTACCTGAGTAACAGTGCGTTATTTGTCATCATCTCAGTAACGTCAGAGATAAATTCAAACAACTCGTCCACCCGCTCACCTTTTATTTGAGCGTTAGGTGCAACAACCGTCTAAACGGGTATTGCTGTCGTATGCGTGACAAGTTCTAATCACAAAATCAGATAGAGTAAGTTCCTAAGAACACTCTTTTAGTTTTCGATTACTTTTTATCAGCTTTCCATATTGTTAAAGAACATTGTGACCTGCGTTACACGCCGGCTACAATTAAGGTTTAAAAAACCTTAATCAATAAACACTGATTAGATATTATCTAATAGTACATATTGATTAAGGCTACTTAATCTTATGAGCAAATGATGTTCCACCTAAATGGTGGAGCCAAGCAGGATCGAACTGCTGACCTCCTGCGTGCAAGGCAGGCGCTCTCCCAGCTGAGCTATGGCCCCGCTTTATGCAGGCAATCTGTGATAATCACAAATTTGGTAGGCTTGGGCAGACTTGAACTGCCGACCTCACCCTTATCAGGGGTGCGCTCTAACCAGCTGAGCTACAAGCCTATTTCATGCTCTTGCTTGCGCAAAAACAAATAGTGACTTGTTACCCAAGCACTTCTTTTGCTCTTCTTATCAAAACAAAACAATCTGTGTGAACACTCAACGAAGCAAGGTCCGCCGTAATAGTAAGGAGGTGATCCAACCCCAGGTTCCCCTAGGGTTACCTTGTTACGACTTCACCCCAGTCATGAATCACAAAGTGGTAAGCGTCCTCCCGAAGGTTAGACTACCTACTTCTTTTGCAACCCACTCCCATGGTGTGACGGGCGGTGTGTACAAGGCCCGGGAACGTATTCACCGCAACATTCTGATTTGCGATTACTAGCGATTCCGACTTCATGGAGTCGAGTTGCAGACTCCAATCCGGAGTACGACGAGCTTTAAGGGATCCGCTTACCCTCGCAGGTTTGCTTCCCTCTGTACTCGCCATTGTAGCACGTGTGTAGCCCTACTCGTAAGGGCCATGATGACTTGACGTCGTCCCCACCTTCCTCCGGTTTGTCACCGGCAGTCTCCTTAGAGTGCCCAACTTAAGGCTGGCAACTAAGGACAAGGGTTGCGCTCGTTGCGGGACTTAACCCAACATCTCACGACACGAGCTGACGACAGCCATGCAGCACCTGTATCTAGATTCCCGAAGGCACCAATTCATCTCTGAAAAGTTTCTAGTATGTCAAGAGTAGGTAAGGTTCTTCGCGTTGCATCGAATTAAACCACATGCTCCACCGCTTGTGCGGGCCCCCGTCAATTCATTTGAGTTTTAACCTTGCGGCCGTACTCCCCAGGCGGTCTACTTATCGCGTTAGCTTCGCTACCCACGGATTAAATCCACAAACAGCTAGTAGACAGCGTTTACGGTGTGGACTACCAGGGTATCTAATCCTGTTCGCTACCCACACTTTCGCACATGAGCGTCAGTCTTTGGCCAGGGAGTCGCCTTCGCCACTGATGTTCCTTCTGATATCTACGCATTTCACCGCTACACCAGAAATTCCACTCCCCTCTCCAAGACTCTAGTCTGCCAGTTCTAAATGCTATTCCCAGGTTGAGCCCGGGGCTTTCACATCTAGCTTAACAAACCGCCTGCGTGCGCTTTACGCCCAGTAATTCCGATTAACGCTCGGACCCTCCGTATTACCGCGGCTGCTGTCACGGAGTTAGCCGGTCCTTCTTCTGTTGCTAACGTCATACCTGTTGGGTATTAACCAACAAGCTTTCCTCACAACTGAAAGTGCTTTACAACCCGAAGGCCTTCTTCACACACGCGGCATGGCTGCATCAGAGTTTCCTCCATTGTGCAATATTCCCCACTGCTGCCTCCCGTAGGAGTCTGGGCCGTGTCTCAGTCCCAGTGTGGCTGATCTTCCTCTCAGAACAGCTAGAGATCGTCGCCTTGGTGAGCCTTTACCTCACCAACAAGCTAATCTCGCTTAGGCCACTCTTTGGGCGAGAGGAGCAAGCTCCCCCCTTTGGTCCGTAGACGTTATGCGGTATTAGCTATCGTTTCCAATAGTTATCCCCCACCCAAAGGCATGTTCCTAAGTATTACTCACCCGTCCGCCACTCGACATCATCTAGCAAGCTAGACATGTTTCCGTTCGACTTGCATGTGTTAGGCCTGCCGCCAGCGTTCAATCTGAGCCATGATCAAACTCTTCAATTAAATATTAAAAATATGAATTTTTTTGGTGAACTCTCACTTCGTGAGTGTCCACACAGATTGTCTTGTTCTAATTGTTAAAGAGCATGCTAACTGCGTTAGCGGCTTAAGTGGTTGTCCGTAGACCCTCTTAAGCGGGAGGCGAATAATACGCGGTTCCCATTTGATGTCAACAATTTAATTGATTTTCTTTTCAACTAAACCTGCTACACCCCGCAGCAACTATACGTTTATCGTATAAGCAACAAACTGGTTTACCCTGTTTGTTGCGAGTGACTCCGTTGTTTCCAACTCGTCTCCCCTGAAGCGAGGGCGCATTATAGACACAACAACTTTGCATGCAACCCCTAATTTATAATTATCGTTTAAGCGCTCATTAATCACACTAAATGTATGAATATCATTCAAATGTTAATACATTAAATCTTTTATGTCCGTCTTTAGAACCACTCTAGCTGAGATTGAAGTTCCAAGTTAATAGTTTTTCTGAGTGGGTATTACCGGCTGTTATCTGGTTCATTACATGCATCAAGCAATAATATGGCACTAGACCGTTGGCTTTAGCGGTCTCAATAATAGAATAAATCGTCGCACTCGCATTAGTACCGTTTGCAGTTTGACTTAACAACAAGGCTTTTCTGCCCATTACAAAGGGCTTTGTCGCTCCTTCATTTTTCTTGTTATCAATAGCTAGCTACCATCATGCAATAACGGATGACTCTAGCCCAATGGTTTAAGGTCTAGACGTGTGATTTGCCAAGCAGGCTTCTAGTTAACGCATTGGGTGCAGATTTATCCAACCACGTTTTAAATTGATTGAGAAAGGGCACAGACTTTTCTTATCTGATGCGATAGCGCTCTTTATAGGGAAGTCTTAAATCAGTTTTTGTATGTGATTCAGTGACCAGTTAACTTTACCGGTTTTTTACTGTTTCGACTTTGTGCTTTTTGCACATCGGTAAACTAGCGTCGTAGATATGCCATACACACCACTAATTTGGAATGTGATTGATGATAGCATGCGTAGCCATTCACTTGTAAAAAATAAAGAAGGCACCCATTTTAAAAAAGTAGCAAAAACCTGTTATGTCCTAAGCTCTAATGTATTCACACGACCACGGATGGTCTGTAATACCTCAGCCACGTAAGAACCAAATCAGTTTAATCGATACCCATTATTACCATTGTGTTTCCTGCTGTGTTCGGCGTTCTTTTTTGTGTGGTGCGGTGACCGCGTCAAAGATAAATTCACCGGGCAAAGTTATGATCTTCGGCGTGGGTGGGTAGAAGAGCGGTTGCGGTTGCGGTTGCTTTTTTTGTCTTCGGTATTTTCTATTTATAACGCGGCTACCGTATCTTTGCTTATGCGGTGATGAGTAATCGTACTCATGAGTGAAATTGGTGGAAGGCAAAACACGGGATAACACCCTTTTTACCCAACCTGCTTAGTCATTAAACGATGAAGAAAATGATCTACTCTAACTCATCAAAGCCATGACGCGGTCACCGGACAGACAAGGGTGATAATTCGTGTGGGTGTATTTTAGAACGATAATGTACGTGTTGCCCGCTACGGACTACATCAGAGCCCGCTTTGACTAAACCAAAGCAGTTAAAGAGCCTGAATATATGTCAGAACTAAGCCACTTTTAGACTGCCTTCAACACAACGGACAAGCGGTAATGCAGGGTTAAAAACATTATTCATGTTGAAAATCAGCACGAAGGGGTAAGTAGTAAGTTTACATCACAGGAGTGTCCATATATGTCTTTGTAAATTTGTTTATAAATTTTCGTTGAAAAAAACAGACGGGTTAACGAATACTAAGTTGACCCTGAGCCTAGTTATTAAGCCTCATAAAGTATACCCAAAGGCTGAGGTTACTTTAAGAGGCCAGATACGACGTTATGTTAAGCTCAGATAAAATGAGTCAATAAAGCTTGCTAGCTCATCTTGCGTTTACGCAGAGCGAACAACAATGCCAAACCAGCCAATAATACACCGCCTGGTTCGGGGACGTAAGCAGAGCCTTCGGCAGCAATTTGAATATAATATTCTTCATAACTATTAGCGCCTATGGTGATACCGTTTACATCTAGAGTAGACAATACTTGTGGGCCCAACACCCCAATACCGTCAAAAAAGCTGTCAAATTCAATGTAATCATCAAAAATAACGTCCTCTGCAAGGTTTTTAATGTAAAGGTAGGCACCAGAAAAGGCTTCTGAGTAGGGGCGATCAGTGAAAATATTGGCGGATAAGAATATATCAAAGGACACATCGCCAGTGATATCTGAACTTGTATTATTGTTTATCAATAAAAAAGCACCCGAAGACCAAGCACTATAAACATAGCCACCCAAGACAGTTACTTGACCATTGGCCACAGCATTTAATACGCCAATATCTCCAGCACCTAAAGTAACAGGGCCACCAACGCCTGTACCTGATGCGCTACCCGATGCGCTGCCCTCTTCATATACTTCATTGCAACACAGGTATGTCTGGAATTCACTGGTCACAAAACTGGACGAAACCTCGACATTCACTTCTGTATCAAAGCTTGAAATAATAGCTCCCTGAGAAAGGGCACTAAACAAACTGGCAGCACAAGCAATCAAACCTACGCTGATTTTTTTTATTAACATTTTATTTAACATTTTTTACCCTTTATTCCTTGTCATTTTAGTTTACGACTATTTAATTCAGTTGACATGTTATTCGCAAAATAACGTTACAGAGCAATAATGCGATTAAGCGTGTTTGATACACACATATTATTTGCCAACCTGCTACTCAGCGTTTCTGCAGCGAACGTGACATTGTCAACTTTTAACACGACTAATATAATTGAGCATATTTCGAGCCATGTTTTTATTATCGATAAATAACAATGAGTTAATTTTTCACTTTTTTATGGTGGTGTCGAAAAATGGAAATGTGTAAAAAATACGGACACTTATATTTTACACACAAACAAATCCCCTTTCATAATAGGTAAAGAAGACATATATGGACGCTCAAGAGATGTCAACGTATAAGCTATCCCTTCATGCTGCTTTTCAACATAAATACCGTTTTAAATAATGAAGATACCCATTATTACCGCTGTGTTTACCGCTATGTTCGCCGTTATTTTTTATAACGTACGGATAAGTTTACTGGGCGGTGTTACGAACATTGTCGAGGTTAGGTTGAAGGGCGGTTGTTGTTTTTATCTACTATGTTTGCTATCGACAGCGTGGCTACCGTATCTGCGCTTATGCTGTAATGAACAGTCAGCAAAATGCCGGGAGTATTTTACAACAGCTTTAACTGGCACTAAGGGCGCAAGGCATGGAAGCCTGAAGTATACACATGTAGTGCTATGCGTAGACAAAGACCTGGCTGAAAGTTGGTTGGCGGGAGAAGCGGTATGGCGTTAGCACCTGTTATACCAAGGCACGTTGTTGAGTCAAAAGTACCAAAGAGGAGATACACTCAGTAAAGGTGAGCTTATCAGCTTGGAAAAACAGTGACGATTTACCGTCAACTTTTGTATGATATTAGTTGGCACATGCGCAACCTCAATCAATACATTGCCCGAGAGGCCGACAAAGAAGACAAATGTACAGGCAGGTTTTATTCGCCACCATCCTTGGCGCTAAGCCTTCGGGCCAGCTAAAGTGTTCTGATTTATTCCTGATAAATTAGTGAGAAGGCCGATTCAGGTCCCAAACGGTGTTAAATGAAAATGCGGTGTTAGCCTCTATGGCTTATTTAGACTTAAACCCTATTCGCGCCAAGGTGGGTACCACACCAGTATCCAGCAACGTATTCACGCTCTCATCAAAGGCCAGCAACCTACGAAGCTCATGCGCTTTGTAAGTAATAACAGACAAAACATGCTCAAAGGCAGTGTTTACAGCTTGATTGATTACTGTGAATTAGTGGAATGCACGGGCCGCTGTACTCAAGAATATAAAGCAGGATAAATAAAGCATTATCACAATCCCATTCTAGCGCGTCTCGGTCTCAACTCTAAGCAATGGTTGACCCTCACTACATCGTTCGAACAACACTTCAGTGCCGCAGGAGGCAGTGAGCATATGCTGCAACAATTCAAACAGCACACAGACCATCGTCGTATACGAGGGATGGCAAAGGCCAGAGTATTACTTCAATAAGTCAAATTCCCAATAGGCCTGAATTGCTTATTTCTTAAAACCAAAGCGTGGAATATCCCCATCACTTGATACTTGTTGATTAGGCTGTGATTGGGTGTTGTATTACACTGAGTGCCTTGGTTACCTTGAGTTACATACATTAGATAGTAACCACTTTAACCTTATCTGTGCACTCTTGACTACCTATGTGTTTTTTCAAATCATTACCTCAAAACAAGCGAAAGTACTGGGTTATATTCCTGAAATTGCTGTGAGTGAGCAAACCCAAGAAAAATTAAAAGCCGTAGCGCTAGATTTTCATAATCTGCATTTGCCTTGTTCTTAAGCAGTTAAAAACCTCCAACATTGACTCTATTCACCCAAAAATCCACTGTAAACATCGTCAAATAATGCGACATTTTTTATCGCGTTACCGACTTAGACCTATGCCCAATGTGATCTAATGCAGGGCACTTTTTCTCAAAAAACTTTAACAGTGTTGGTACACCAGAATTAACAGGTCAACAACAAACGCCAGTTGCATAGATAAAACATAGCGCTTATTATTTCGATAATTACACTATCAAAATTATTCGCTCACCTTCTTAATCCTGATCATTTCTTGCATGAAGTGTGTTGTGCAAGTGTGCGAAGCACGAAAGGCGCTTAGGATTAATGCTTAATTATCTAATTATTCTGATGGCTCTCGCCACTGGGGCTTTGTTGCTTTATCCAAAAGTTGCAAATGCCTTGCTTTGGCGAGCGGCAATCACTCCTTTGGCTTCTATTATCGGTAGTGGATTTTTGGTCCTGGGTCCCATTCTAGTCGCGTCGTTCGGACAATATGCACCGCTAGTGATGGTTGCATTATGCAGTTTCGCTTATCTATTTGGCGCGGCCATCCGTTTCAACATCATGAGACTTGCGACCTATAGTGGCGTAAGGAGTGTTTCCGAGGAAAAGCTTGAAACACTCTCGTCTTGGGCTCTGGCGTTCGCTTATATTATTTCGGTTGCTTATTATCTGAATTTGCTGGGGTCGTTTGCCGTCAGTCTTACACCGTTAAACGATGCGTTCCACGCGCAACTAGTGACAAGTGGCGTTTTTGCATTGGTACTGATTGTTGGATGGACCAAGGGATTTAAGGCACTGGAGCGTATGGAGCAGATCACCGTCGGGGTGAAACTTTCTATCATCGCGGGACTTTTATTTGGTCTAGGATGGTTCTTTATCAACAAAGTTGTGGCGCGGGAACTCGTCAGTGAGCCTGCAACTGTAACAGGTTGGCAAGCGATTGCGCTGGTCGCAGGTTTACTTGTAACAGTCCAAGGGTTCGAAACATCTCGCTACCTGGGTGACGAATATCTGCCCCTCACCAGAATTAAGTCGATGCGACTTGCACAGTGGATTTCAACTGCTATCTATATGATATACATTGCTTTTTTAAGTTACGTATTCATTCCCGAAAATTTAGAACTAAGTGAAACGGCGATTATCGATCTGATGGTGGTTGTCGCTCCTATTTTACCCTTGCTATTGATTGTCGCTGCCATTAGTGCTCAATTCAGTGCCGCTGTTGCAGATACAGGCGGCTCCGGAGGGCTGATCACAGAGCTTACCGAAGGGCGAATTACGCCAAGAGCCGGTTATGGCGTGTTAGTTGGCATCGGATTGATCCTGACATGGGCTATGAGTGTGTTCGAAATCATAAGTTATGCATCACGTGCGTTTGCGTTTTACTATGCGTTACAGGCGTTCATTGCAGCAAAAGGCAGTTGGTCAGAATCAGGCTTGTCGCTCAAAGGAATTGGATTCGCAGCGCTTGGCATTTTAGGGCTAGCGATTGTGATATTCGGGACTTCTGTCGAATAGTCATTTACAGTATTGTCTGCATCATAAAACATGGTGTTTTTTATATTTTTAAATTAGCACCTTAGTACTCTTTTACCGCCTACTCGCAGTTCTTTAAATACGCCTACCTAAGCTCTATTTTTTATAGAGCTACATTTTATGATTAATAGTTTTTAAACGTTGCCAAACCAATATACATTTTGTCAAATAAATCGACTATCTGGTGTTGCTTTAATCAGTGATGACCATAAATAGTTACCTATGGTCATTACTCGTCGATTTTTATGTTCTAAGGGTGTTTTTTTGATCATAAATAGCCAACTAATAGTTGTATGAAATACACATAAAATGGCTTAATAATGCAAGAAACATAAGAGGTTTTGCTAAAATGCAACGAGTAGCGTTAATTACAAAACATGAAAAAGCCCGTTGGATCGCTCCTTACTTGGCGCCACTCGGTTACGAGGTGTTTGAATCTAGTATCTTTGATACCGATATTTTAGGTACATTTTCTGGTGAAGTTGAACGCACTTTGTCACCCATGGATGCTGCATTAACCAAAGCAAAAAAGGCTTGCGAGCTAACAAATACAGATTGGGGTTTGGGCAGCGAAGGTAGTTTTGGCGGTGGACCCGCGCCAGGTATGATCAACTGGAATGATGAATTGTTATGTCTATATCAAGCGTCAACTGGGATTGCAATTTATGCCCATGCTGCAGGCCCAACATCTATTCAAGATTTAACACTTAATGGCAGAGTGCCAATAAAACAAAAACTACTATTACATCCTAAGCAACTCTGGATTTTACGTTCAGAAAAAGGTGTTCAGGGAGTTCTTCAAAAAGGTGTTCAAAAACACATTCAGAAAGGTCTTTCTGCTGAACAGCTATTAGACAGTTTGGAGAAGATTACAGTTTCTTCTCAAAAAGTAACAATAGAGCCTGACTTGCGTGCTATGAATTGTCCTGAACGGCAACAGATGATTGCAAAGGCGGCTGAGGATTTAGTTCGACGGTTATCAGAAGCCTGCCCCCAATGTCAGGCATTTAACTTCGTAGTCAAAGAAAAGCAGTCTGGATTACCCTGCACTTTATGCACTCTTCCAACAGAGCAAGCTAAATCATGGACACGTATTTGTGATTGTTGTGGTTGTCGTCATGACGAAGCAGTACAACAAAAAGGCGCCGATCCGACCTATTGTCAATTTTGTAATCCTTGAGTAAATAACATGAGTCACAATTACCAAACGTCCTTACTTTGCGGCGAAGATAGCGTGAAACAAGCCGTGAGTCTGTTACAAAAAGGCGAATGTGTTGCCTTACCAACAGAAACCGTTTACGGACTTGCCGCCGACGCATCGGATATCAACGCGGTAAATAAAATATTTGAAGCCAAAGGGCGACCCAAAAATCACCCGTTGATAGTTCATATTCCCGATATATCACATTTAGAAAAATGGGCTAAAGCGATCCCAAATACCGCTTATGATCTAGCAAATCTGTTTTGGCCAGGACCACTCTCACTGCTGCTAAAAAAAGCAGAACACGTGCCTTATGAAATAACAGGGGGATTGGATACCATTGTCCTGCGAGTGCCAGCACATCCATTATTTTTAGACGTATTGCGCAAGCTAAATACAGGGCTTGCAGCACCTTCTGCCAATCGTTATAAACATCTGAGCCCTACCATTACCAAGCAAGTCATGCAGGGATTAGATGGCCGAATTGCAGCTGTTTTAGAAGGTGGTGCATGTGAACACGGATTAGAGTCCACTATTTTAGACTTAGTCAGCGAGAAACCGCGAATACTTCGTGCCGGCCCTGTTACGCAACAGCAACTGGAAGCCGCTATGGGCCAAATTATCGATATACCCAAAAATCATATTGAAGTGGTGCCTGGTAATGTTGAAGCGCATTATCAGCCAAACACGCCATTACGAATGATGTCTTCTGAACAGTTGCTGACAGAGATAGATAGGCTCAAGCACACAGATTGTCATTTTGTGGTGTGGTCAGACGCCGTTATCGAACAATCTAAAAAGACCCATGTTCCATCATCTCAATGCTCTTATTTAGAAAGTGATGCGACTAGTTTTGGGCGTAAATTATACGTGACCTTATACCACGTTGATCAGACTCGCCCGACCCAAATCATAGTTGAAAAACCACCACAATCTGATGCATGGGCAGCAGTAAACGACAGGTTGTCACGGGCTGCCCAGTAAAACCTTCGTTCATTTAATTTAATTAATCTTTGTACCCATAATAATTTCCAATGATAGTTATTAAACGACCATCTCGTTTCATATCATGAATGATTTTATTAACTTGATTGATAAAACGGATATTTTTTGGCGTTGAATGGCACAAAATATGATCTTCAACAGACGCGATTGGATTTGTTGGATCGTAATTTAAAGACGCCAGTTCTTCAGGTGGCAAATTAAGACTCAGATCAAGGTAATAATCAGCAAAAACTTCTACCCGACCTAGTTTTAACATGCTTATTGCATTAGTAGAATTTTGCACCTCTAATACATTGGCATGAGTTAATATTCGTTGGGTATGCCATAAGCACAGCCTCGAATTAAGGCCAGACTTTACCTTTAATATCTTTTTCATTAAGAGCTGTGTCATCAAAATTTATCAGATAAGCATTAGCCATATTAAAAGAGTCACTGACCAACATATCTATTGATGAGTCTAAATTAGAAGCTTCACCAGGAAAAACACAATCGACTTTTTGATTTTCGTATGAAAGATATCCCCGTGCCATCGGATAAAAATTATGGCTTACTTTAGTCACATCAAAATCCTTAATATTTTCTAATAAATGATTCATCAGCTTATTATATGGCAGTGTTGGTTCTCCCAACATTTGTACTCCATCAATCCGCACTCTAGCAAATGAGATATTAGCAAAGCTTTGAACCCGAGAAATACTGAGAATAATTTGCTGGCTGACACAATAGATTAAAAAGAATATCCACCACATTTAGTACAAACCTCTAGCAACATCACTTAAAAGAATATTCCCAGTGCGAGTTACCCTTATTAGGGTGTACACAACTTTACCCTAGCAGGCAATGCCTCTTTAGATAGAACAAACATTATCCCCAAACGAGTCACTCATCAGTAGACTGCAGGAAATGACTTTCAGCATCTTCTCATCAACTGACATAAACCTGTTCTTATTGCCTAAATTTTAAATCCACCATACCAACTCGGCACTTTCCCCTACCAAAGCTCCTTGAAGATCAGCTCGCGACTCGTAATGCTAGTTTGCCGTAAATTTACACCATCTGGCGTGAAAAATGCCTATAAAATGCTAATTAGGATAATTAACAAATAGAATTTATCTCCGCCATCAAGCAACGGTATGACGGCCGTTAGTATTATGATGGCGTTAATTAACGGCAATAGTGGGTTCAAAAATGAAGTTGCTTGTTTTGATTGGAATATGTAGTTGCTTAAGTGGTTGCGCCTTAACCCTTGAAATGATGGCAATAAGCGGCATAAGTTATCTTGCCACCGGAAAATCGTTGTCTGATAACGCTTTCTCTTTGGTGACTAACCGTGATTGTGCTTTGCATCGGGTCATGACGAACGAAGCCATTTGTGCTGAAAACACACTACCAACTAGTGATACAAACGATGTGTTTTTGTTAGCCCGCTCTGAAATGTCAGACACGATAAAAACGAAGGTAACAACTGCACGGAGCACCTTCAATTCAGTACCAGAAGAATTTGAAGATGAACCATCTGCTTTTATAGCCACACTTAACACCGCAAATATACGTAGTTTTTCAATCGCTATAGAAGAGACTAAAAGACCATTAACAGAGTATTTACCTGCTCAGACATTTGCAGTGGTAGGCAGTTTTAACAGCTATCAATATGCCCAACGTCGAAATGATAAATATGTAAACTTTAATCCGCAGATCATTAAAAACCAGGCTGATTCGGCTACCCAATATCGAGTGGTAGTAGGACCTATTACACACGATGATTTTATAGCAGGCTTGCCCACAATGGTGGGCGCTGAAACGCAATTACCATGGGAAATTGACTTGTGTGTCAAGGGTATGTCTCCCCCTCCCTGCAATAATACCTACGTGATGAATACCCTAGAGCACCAGAGTGCAACATGGATTGCAGCATCTATCACACCTGAAACACTTACGTTGCAGTAACGAAGGCATGTATTTTTCATTTCAAAATGGCCTATTGAGTGTTACTCCAGCCATCAACATTGTGTTTAAATACATCTCTATTGGCTTCGTAACTTAAAACTACCCCTAAGTTTTGCATATCCATTAGCAATGTTTGTTAACGGGTAAAACCAAGGAACCATACATGAATTGGTTATTAAAAATTGTGGTGTTGTCTTTAACACTTAGCATGTTCACATATGCCTCATACTCTTATGCGGCGGATAGCGTTAACCTACTGATAATGATAGAAGACGCTGATAAAGACTCAATTCCCCAAGATAGTCGCATCAATAGGCGTGTTAATGCCAGTATTAGTCAGCAGCTGAATCACATCGCTGATGTGTATGATGAAACAAGTATTACCTTAAACAGTTTTAAACAGGGCCGTGTACGTCGCTCAGATGCAGAGCTACTTGATATTGCGCGCTCTATCACTCGCCCTCCCATAGATATCGTTGTGATTTTTAGCATTTATGCATCAGTCAACACTAGCGAGTATGCAAAAAAAGCCCGGGCAAGAATTGAAGGGCGTATGTTAAATGCTAAATCTGGACAATTCTTAGATAACTTTGAAGTGCAAAGCCCTAAAAGCTGGGCAGTTCCCTACGCTTGTGACAAACAAACTTGTATGCTTGAAGAAATAGGTGATGAAGCGAAAGTCTTAGGTGACGAGTTAGGTTTGATATTAGCTGAAAAACTAAATTGGCTTTTAAATCCTGACAACACAGATGGCAACGCGCAATCCGCAGTAGCAATGTTCAACGATTACTACCTAGAATTTGATGGTTTTAGTGCACCAGATATGGCGAGTATTGAGGAATATTTACTGGTTTTTTCAGGTTATATTTCTCATCGACCCACACAGCAGCGCCATACCCGTACCACCTTGCTATATCGCTCCACTATTGGTACGGCAAAACTCAGTAGAAATATAATTAAACTATTAGAAGAGTTGAACATGCGAGCGACCCTTAATTTTGAAGGTAATGCTTTTAGCTTAAAACGTATTACTCTGCGGGGTAAAAACTCCACTCGTGATATTGCCGATGGCTGGTAATATGCTTACATTCAAAATCTGTTTTCCTTTATCTTTAATAACTGACAATAAAAAATAATTAACACGAGTAATCTTAAAGCAACTATGGCGCGCACTATTAAAAGTAAAACAAATAAGCTCAAAACAAAAAGACCATTAATAAGCTGTATTTTTGGCCTACTGTGCTTATTTGTGCAGCTAAGTGTTGCTGCAGAACGCTGGCAAATTGTGGTGTTGCCAGATACAAACTACAACACCCCAAACGCACTCCCTGCACTTGCAGACTATCATCGAACAATTTCCCAAGGTCTTACCATTGCGTTAAGCAACGCTGATTTTGATGTGCTGAATTTACATTATTTAGGCTTACCTAATTGTATGCTCGAAGACTGCTCGACGTTGACTGACCAAGCTATTCAACAGGCTGCAACACGTTCTGGTAAAGCAGTGAACCTCGCATTGTTATATCAACTCAATGCATTTAAACAACGCCAATCAGCAGCTCACAAATGGTATTTTAGTTTATCTGGACGTTTGTTAGATTTACAAAGTGGTGCTCAGCAGGACGCTTTCACAGTGGATAACTGGGTCAATAGTCCAACCAAAAACTGCATAGGTGATTGTTTGAGTATGTGGTTAAACCAAAACTTAGCGTTGCTCTCACAGGATTTAGGCGCGGTATTAAGCGAAAAGCTCGACGCGTTGCCAAGGCGTTTTCAGTATCAGTTAAACCTACATAATTTCAGTAGCACTGAAATACAACAAATTGATAGTTATTTAAAAAACATCGAAGGTTATGTGGCAGACCTATTATTGGCTGATTCACAAAGCAAAACCCCGATGCTAAACCAGAATGTAAACCATAGTTCAGGTCAGAGTTCAGGTCAGGGTTCAGGTCAAACTTCAGTTCAAAACGCTGACCAAAACACGGTCCAGGGTAAAAGCAATAGTTCTGACCAGAGCACAAACCAAAATACAAACCGCACCTACCAATATATATCTAAGCTGAACGCTTCTGACTTAGGTGTTAAGTTAGAACAACTAAACCAGCAATCTGTGCCACTTAAGTTTGAATACGATAATACTCAACGTCAGTTCGATATCATTCGCACCCAGCAAACTGACTCATGGGAAACCCTGAGCCAATTTATTACTGACCTATTTCCCAGTTCAGAGCAAAAGGTTTCAACGTTACCAACAACCGAAGAACCTTCACCGCTTTCGGATATGAGCCCGTCACAACAACTTGAAGTCGATACAAATAAAGAATCGTTGAGAGAGCTGCAAATGTGGCAACAAGTTCGCAGCATCAATACACCCGAGAGTTACCAGCAATACTTGACGATTTGGCCTCAGGGGCAACATTTTATACCGGCAAAAGCAGCCATAAAAGCGTTTAAGGATGACAGTAACAGCTGGCAGCAAGTATCGAATAAAAAAACCAGTCAAGCTTTTCAGCAATATCTAACCTCACATCCCACAGGCAATTATAGAGAACAGGCAAAACAGCAATTGGCCTTGTTACGAGAGCAACAACAGCGAAAACAAAGACAACAAGAAAACAAAACCTTAGCTGATGATTATTATTATCAACAACAAAACTATCCCGAAGCTTTATATTATTACCAACAAGCCGCAAAGCTCGGCGATGTGTCGTCTCAGTACCTGTTAGGTGAAATGTATCAAGATGCCAAAGGCACCGAGCAAAACATGCGCCAAGCAGCTGCTTGGTATACTCAAGCAGCCCAACAAGGTCACATTAAAGCCCAGGCAATTCTGGGTTTTATGTATTCAAAAGGGAACGGGGTCAATCAAGATTATTCTCAGGCAACCATCTGGTATCAAAAAGCAGCAGAGCAAGGGCACATGAATGCCCAGTACAATCTGGCTTATCTGTATTCACTCGGCCAAGGTGTGATAAAAGATTATCAACAAGCGGCTCATTGGTATCAAAAATCGGCTAATCAGGGCGATGCGGATGCACAAAACAGCTTAGGAAAACTCTACGAAAGAGGCTTAGGTGTAAATATCGATCTGGCTAAAGCGAAAAATCTTTATCAACAAGCTGCTGCTCAAGGCAACCAAATTGCCCAGCTTAATCTTTACATGTTAAAAAACTAATTTTTTCCCATTCCACACTATATCTAACCTTTGCCTTTAAAAAAAACCTCTAAGCTTTGCATAACCTTTTGTGGAGGTAACCATGCATCAACATATAAATCACGACACAAGTACACAAGCTATGACCGAAGTTGCCCTGGGGTTATGCATGGCTTTTTTTGTTTATTAATTTTGGCGCTATTTTCTATTGGTGGACCTGATCAAGTGCTACAAGAACAGCCACCGCTGAGTGATACTGAGCAACTGAAACTGGCAGCCCGCAGTGGCAAAACGGCTGAAAATCAAAAACAGCAATATGCCTTTTACTTCAATGGGCAATTTTACAACAAACAGCTTAAGCATTTACACATCGATAATTTTTCTAGTTTTGAGACGCAGCAGCCTCTAATCCTTGCGGTTCAAGATAACTTGCCCTTGAAACACATAATGGCGCTACGCAAACAAATAAATCACCCAAACCTTTCTATAACCATGCTTAATCAAAGCTGGCAAACGCAGTTGGAGAAAATACAATGAATTCCCTCACCATAGTCACAGTGTTAAGTGTACTGGCAATACTTTTACCCTCCACTGCTGCAGCAACGTATTACTATGACACCCAAGATATTCAACAGCGCGTTATTGCTGAGGCCAAGCATCAAAATATGCCTCCCTCTTTGGCATTAGCGATTGCCAAGGTTGAGTCTAACTTTGATCATCAGGCATTAAGCCACGCTGGTGCAAAAGGTGTGATGCAAATAATGCCGCGCACCGCAGAGCAAGTTTTTGGTGTATCTCGCAGTCGCTTATTTGAACCTGATGTAAATATACAGCTAGGGGTTAAATTCATAAAAAAATTGCTCAAACGATATGATGACCGCTTAGACATTGCGTTGTCCCACTATAATGGCGGTTCTGGTGTCAAAAATAGACATGGAGAGCTCAGTGTTATGCCCTCCACAAGAGACTATGTGGATAAAGTATTAGCTGCGCAACAAGATTTTTTACAGCATGACTTTTTACAAAATGACAATCGAACGCTGTTTGCCTCACGGGCAAATCAATCAGGTATTCAATATGTTGATGGAAATACGGCCAAATTTCAGGTCGACACAGAAGCGTTTGACACACAGACTCAAAATCCGCAAATTGAAACCCTACGAGCCCTGCGATTACACAACATTACCCGAAACTACCAGGGTAAAGTAGCGGTATCATTTAATGAAAAACCTGTGCATTTTGCAAAGCTGCCATCGGTGCAAGTCACTCTCAACACTAAAATAGCAAAGGTCAGGCTGTGGGAATCTATATATCCAGATTAGTGTTTATTTCTCCTATGAAAGTTTATGAAAGTCTTTGATTGAGTGCTGATTGTCCGTTAGATTGAAGCATCGAATAGGCGCGCAAAAAATCAAATCAGGCCGAATGACCAATATTATTAACTACGGTGTTAGCGACACATTAAAAGCGCTTTTTGCACAGCTAAAAGACACTCCAGGCCTTAATGGTCATAAATACCATGGCAAAGACGTAGCGCAAATAGCCCAAAATATTGTGTGCCGCAACTACGGCTCGGTATGTTATGAATTAAGCTTTCTTTGTTGGGCTGTAGTGAACCACCGACATTACTCGTCTTCTGCTCTACTCAGTTTTTTTTGGTTAGATGAAAATATCCAGCCCAAACGTTTTCGCCAAGCTTTTAGACAGCCTGTACAAACCACTTCAGGTAATATTTGTATGGGAGAGGATTATTTACAGCTGCAAATAGGCGACGTTGAATTTGCAATATCTCCTACCCGTGTGGGTGTATTAGCGGTGATGTTGGAATTGATTGCCAGTATTGAGCCAGCGCAGTTATCTAATATTGAAACGTTACTGTTAGATGCCGATACTAAAGCGATTAAACAGCTATCGTCTAATTTTCAGAAGCTGATTTATAGTTACTTAAAAGAACATATTCCTGAAGCCAGTACCCAAGAACGTTTTCGGGCCATCAGCGAATGGTTAAAACAACATAATCTAACCGCTCAAAAACTTACTGACCAAGATGTACTCGATTTTTGGCTCAACCCACCAGCACAACCCAGCTACATTAAATATTCCACAGTATTGGACGATTTACTTGATGCCATAACCGCCATTGAAGTGGTTGAAAACACCTTTAATGCGGAATATGCCTTAAGCCTTGGTAGCAACAGCGAGCAAGGTGAAGTGGATGCCGATTGGGTACAGACCACTGTGTTTGAACAAGCAGAAAACGTCTCTGATTTAGGTTGGTTGTGCCAATCACCGAAGTTTTTAACTTTGGCTCAGTATCAGCCAATGAACCCCTTATTAAGCCACGGTAAATTGGCGCGCCAATTACCTTTGTCTTTTTTGCGTTTAAGCATATTTGGTGGCTGGCAGTCGAAACTGGTGCAAGCTAAACGAAAGTCGACTCAGGTGTTATCAGATAAACTGCAACAATTTCCCAACCGCCACTACCAAGACTACCTAGCCGAACTCAATGACTCTGAGTCGCAATGTAAACAAGTACAACAAGTCATTGCACACTTATTTTACAGTCTAAATAACCCTTTATTTATCGGCATTATGCTCAAACAAATGCCAACAAATTTACAGCAAGCACTCAAAATATGGATGCGAGCACAAATAGCCGACCCAACAGAGTCTGAAGTAAACCTTTTTATCGATGTCCAACAATGGTTATACCAGCACCCTAAAGCACAACTTTGGTTAACTGAAGCGGCAAACCTATTTAAAAACAATAATAAAGATGGATTTAAAAAACTGCCCTTAGTTACACAGCTGGATATTTATCAGGATGGAAGTGAGGCACTCGACCATTGCCAAGAGTTAGTGGCGCGGTATTTGTTAGTCATAACAAAATTAAATCACGAAAATACCCAGCTAGCGGAAATTTATCGCTCTGACCTGTGCATATTTAGTAATAGATTTAAGCAAATTTATGGAGCACCCCATGCCTGATCATCACTACAATTTACAGGAGCAGTTGTTTAGCGTCAAAACACTATATCGCGAGTTATATGAGCAAGGGCAACCTAAAAGTGCCAAACCATTGGTATTTAATGACTTAGTACAACTAGCACTAGGCAATCCAAAGGTTGATGCCCAACAGGTTATGCAACACATCAATCAGTCGTTACCGTTGCGTCGTCAATATGTGCAGCTGTTACAAAAGTTAGCCTTTGCCACCAGCCCGGTGCAAGCTGCAGCCAGTTCGGCAACTGAAATAAGTAGCCGTAAATCCGCAGAATTTGAACTGTTATTTAAGCGCGACAAACAATTTTCGGATCAAGTGTACGTTGTACTAAAAATCCCACATTCCATAGAGAAACATCACAATCAAGGGGTGCGAGTGAATTGTTGCTCTGAGGATTTAATATCCTCAATCCATTTCCCACCTATTGTAGATGGTAAAACGCAGCTATTAATGGAAGAATCAGATCAGAAGTTTATACACATGTTTGATACTGAATTTGCAATATACCTATCATAAGCAAAACACACAGATTACATCGAGCTTGATGCTATTTCCGATATGTATGTTAGGAAAACAAGCAAGATGAAAACTCATATTTTTATCGCCACCACTCAAGGCTTAGTTGCGGTACAAAATATCACGCCTATTGATGACGAAGACATCAGCTCAGTGGTATCCGTTAATGGCACTTCAACCACAGCCAACATCAGCGGTAGCTATCACAACTTTGTAAAAAAAGGCGTGGGCATAATTCATCAAATGTTTGGTGCTTGCAGTTACCGAGTCGATATCAGCGCCCGCATCGATCAAGGTAATAGCTGGCAAGTCGCTATGTATTTAGCGCATTTGGCGCAATCAAAAGGCTTGCTTGGCAACGGTGATGTCACCCAGGGCGACACCGTGATTTGTGCCACTGGTGAGGTCAATACCAGCAACCTTCAAGTACTGGCTGTGAGTGAAGTTGCCCTTAAATTTAAACTAGCTCAAACACAACTAGAGCAGTGGAAGCAGCTGGGCGCAAAAGTGCACTTTTTAGTGCCCCAAGCCAATCAGTCTGAAGTAGAAAAAAACCACTACTGCCTGCTTATTAGTGATCTAGAACAAGCTGCGACGGTATTACCCGACATCACACAAAACCAGCCTTCACCTAGTGTAAAAAGCAAAAGGTTAGTAAGTGCAAACTCACGATATATAATAGCTTGTTTGCTGATTATGTTGATGATGACTATTTTTTTTGGACTATATAGCTTTACTTCAACCGAAAGCAGCAAACATCAATCAGTAGCTGAAAACTCAAATATATCTAAAGTAGCTTCGGTCCAAAAAACACACTTAGTGGCTGTGTATAAGCAAGATAAAACCTGCGCCCAAACATCTAGCCAGAACATAACGTTACGGAATCAAACGTTTGCTGATCTGGCACTCAAGCAACTCTGTGAATTGTATCTTCAAACACCGTTATCACAGCTGCAAATACTGTTAGTCGCCCAAGATGCTTATACTGTATTGCCACTGAAAAAAAAACTACTAGGCTGGCAAATCCCTCTTCCTAAAAACCGTTTGTCAAACCGCCGTTATTATTTGGTCTCACTGGCTAAAGCTCTTAACAAAGAAAAGATCGAACAGCTGAGGCTTTACAGAGAAACCATGCCTAGGCCAGATATGTTGACTGGAAAAGCCATGACAGATTGGTTAGACACTCAAGAAGTAGAGTTTACGATTTACTCGCATAAGTTGGTTATCGAATAGACCTTTGAGCATCCCAGAAGGTATTGCCCATAAGTATATTTTGTCATTATGCCCTAGCGGATAACGTAGCATTTGAGGTTGTAAGCTTATCGCCACCGGATGTAATTAATGCAAACTAGAGAAGCTAACGATATTAAGCGCCAACTCTTAATTGGCGCTATGAACGTGCAGCAAGTCCACTATCATCCTTACTGTCATGACTCCCTATCAAGTTACATTCAAGACAATATTTTATAACTGTGCGCTTGTTTAAGAATACGCTTTTATAATTCTATATGCTTTGTGGCTGTTCATGATGGCTCTTTCTAGAGAGGCAAATTAACGTGGATGCAGCTGTGCCAAACACTAGTTGCCATGTAAAGGCCAAATCAAATTGCCAAGCCTCAGGTAAATATAACGACTGCACATAGGGTTGCATTAACATTGGAACGGTAAATCCAACCAGCAGCGCGGTAATAATCGAGCCTGGGCTACCGCGCTTTGAAAATAGCGCAGTGAAATAAATACCTAATAGTCCACTGTAAGAAAACACCATCACACCGAGCGCAAACGCTAAAAGTGGGGTGTCGGTATATTGCTGCCAGTAATAACAAAGCAAGGCAACACTGCCCAGTGAAATAGCCACTATTCCCATACACCATCGGCCAACAGCGACCAGTTTTTCTTCTCTGACCGCCACACCTTTCTTAAACCAGCCACGATAGATATCTTGTACCGCTACTGACGACATTGAATTCAATCCAGAATTAAGGGTCGACAGGGCCGCAGCTACAATCCCAATGGTGACCACAGCTTTGATACCATTGGGCAAGCTGGTTAATACGTAATACATAAAGATAGTAACCGTTTGCCCTTCAAACTCAGGAATTGGTGCACCGTTCGTCGCTTGTGCCATGATGTCTGGACGTTGGTAATAAATGAAAAGTAACAAGCCAATGCAAATAAACACCAATACAACGGGGATACCTATCAAAATTGACGATACCAGTGCCTTAGTCGCACTTTTTGAATCTTTGCAGGTTAACATGCGCTGCGTGACATCTTGATCTAGGCCAAATGCCGCAATATTTAACAATACAAAACCGGTCAGTATTGACCAAATATTGAAAACACCTGCGCTACTAAAATCTAAAGTAAAGTCGATAAAGGTGAGTTTAGAGGCTTCTCCGCCACCCGGCGCTTGCAGCACATCAATCATTTCACCGGTACTTAGCGGAATAGATTGCATGAGGTGCCACAGTACTAACACTGCGGCGCTCACATACACTAAACATTGCACCACATCAGAATATATAACAGTTCGAATCCCCCCATATACAGTGTAAGCAAAACCGACAACCGTAATAATCGAAATAGCGATGGCGACAGAGCTTGGTGCAACATCACCAAATAAAATCATTGAAACTGCAATGGCTGCCATAAACAATCGGGCACCGCTTGCAAATAAACGACCAAACAAATAAACCATACCCGCTTGGTACTTAGCGTTGTCTCCAAAACGGCTACCTAACAGTTCGTATACGGTGAAGGCTTTGAGCGCATAAAATCGAGGCAGTAGAAACTTAGCCACAAATACAGCCGCAATCAGCCCTGCAATATTGGTAGTAAGATACGTTAAATCACCACGGTAACCTTGATCAGGTCCACCCAAAAAAGTGGCCGCCGATTGGGATGTCGCCAGCACAGAAATACTCACAGTCCAAATTGGCATGTTATTGCCACCTAAAAAATAATCATTGGTGTTTTTAGCGCGCCGATTAAATAAATAACCGGTGATAAGCAGTATGCCAAGATACAGCGCAAAAACGGCTACATCGAGTCCAGAATATTGGTCAATCATAATGGCGTACTACCCTTTAACAAAAGCTCTGACAACTCTTTTAACAAAGCCGTTTCATCAATATCTACTGGACTCGCAGCAGCTTTTGATGCCGCAAATTGAGCGCGTTCGAGTGCCTTGTCGGCCAAAGGCTGCAAAGCAGTTTCAAGGGAACGTAAATCATCTATTTTACCGCTACATTGCAGCACAACATCACAGCCGGCACTTAAAGCCTGCTCCGCCTTTTGTGCTGTTGCACCACTAAGCGCATGCATATCGATATCATCAGTCATAATAAGTCCGTCAAAACCAATGTGTTTTCTTAACACCTCTTGTATCACTTTTGAACTCAAGGTAGCAGGTAGTTCGGCATCGATAGCGGTATATAGAATATGTGCTGTCATCAACATGGATGCGTGTTTAAAGTGCTCAAAGGGTAGAAAATCCCATTTTGCAAGAGTGTCAATATCAGTAGCCACTATGGGTAAAGACTTATGACTGTCGGTGGTGCTTCTACCATGACCAGGACCATGTTTAATGACCGGCTCCACTCCGCTGCTTTGCAGGCCTGTAATCGTCGCTTGACCCAGTGCTATAACATTTTGAGGCGTGTCGCCTAGTGCCCTGTCTGTCACTACCGTTGAGGCAACAGGTTGTGGAATATCTAACATAGGTGCACAGTTAACATTCACACCAATACGCTTTAAGTCGGCACCAATTAACTGATAATTGATTTCACATGCGCGCATTGCTGCATCGGGCGAGTGCTTATAAAGTTTGGCAAACTCAGTAGGACTAGGTGGAATACGCCAGTGTGTTGCTGGCAAACGCGATACTCTGCCGCCTTCTTGATCAATTAAAATTAATGCAAATTCATTATCTGTAATACTTTTAAACTCATCAATCAATGCTGATACTTGCTTAGGCGTCGCAATGTTACGTACGAACAAAATCAGTCCTAGAGGGCGCATTTGTTTAAATAAGGCTTTTTCTGCAACGCTCAGCTTTGTGGATGCACAGCCGATGATGGCATTAGAAGGCGGACGGCTAAATGTGATGAGTTGATGCATATGCTTCCTTTATATTTTCTTATTTTTATTCTTGTTCTAGTTCTTATTTTATAACTTTTTTGATTATATCTTCATCGTAATACTAATCGGGAAAGCTTACTTTCCCGAGACTGACACTGGGCATATTTGTTTCTTGTGAGGATAATGTTTGAGTATTTGCGCACAAGGTCTCATTGGCCAATAGTGCAAACAAAACAGCTTCCTTTGCATCGGGATTTAACGAAAGCAGCTCAGTCGTACCTATTTTTGCTTGAGGTAATTGGTTACTCAGCCTTATTTGTATGCGCTTCATCAAAAGAGGGTTATGAATACCCCCTCCACTTACGTATATCATTAAATGTGGGAGAGTTTTGCCCAGCGTGATGATGCTGTCACTTATGCACTTCGCACTAAAGTCACAAAGTGTTGCCATCACATCTTCATTCGACAAATCTGTGGCCTCTGCCAGTTTTTGAGCTTCAAGCAAATAAGCTAAGTTAAAGACTTCAGGCCCAGTGGTTTTTGGAAAAGATTGCATAAAAAATATAGAACTCGCCAGTTGCATCAGCAAACCTTGATGCACGCTGCCTGCACTGGAAATTGTTGCGTCGGTGTCGTAATGCAAATCTGAGTAATGACTCTGCATAAACGCATCCATTATGGTATTTCCAGGGCCTATATCTGAGCTAAAAACCTCTGAGACACCTCCTTTGCTTGGCAAATAAGTTAAATTCGCAATACCACCGATGTTGAGCATAATGCGATTTTCATCCTGACTATGAAACATCAAATAATCCCCGTACATTACAAGGGGTGCCCCTTGCCCACCAGCGGCAATATGTTTTTGCCTAAAGTCGCTTAACGTAATGATATTAGTCAGCACGGCTATATGGTCGCCATCACCTATTTGTAAGGTGGCATTAGGAAAGTTGGCATATTGGTGTTGTTCTGATGGGCTGTGGTAAATAGTCTGACCATGGCTAGCAACCACATCAATATCTGTATTTTGATAACCAAAATCGTGTATTGCCTGATTCACTAATTTGGCGTGGTACCTTCCAATCCAAGCATTAAGAATACACACTTGTTCAATACTGCCGATAGGTTTAGCGAATATGGCTTTTACATGTTGTCGGTAATCCTCGCAGTAATCGATGGTTTTAAAATCGATTACGTCGCACTGAGTGTTGGTACCCGAACCGTTAATTTTACATAGCGCAATATCCAAGCCATCTAAAGATGTACCACTCATTAATCCAATGATCAATCGCGTATGTTGCTTAGAAATATAATGTAGCTTTTCAATATGTGGATGCATGGCCTCTCCTAAAACAAGACTTTATGGATTAAAAAGCCTTAAAACAGTAGATATCAGCAGACAATACCACTTAGAAATTGGTATTACTAATATTTTAATAAACCACCTTTAAAACTGACAAAAAACCATTTTTAGTCATTTTATAACCAATAACCTTTCGATAGGTATTGACATTTGTATTGACGATTGTATTTTAATACTCACAAATCAATACCAGTTAAATGAATAGTTGTAATAACACAACTATTAAAGATGAGAGCGTATATGAAGGCCTACACACTAAAACCTGTCGCCAAGAACATTCTGATTGCCCTTTCGACGTCTGTATTTTTAAGCTCCCAAGTCGTTGCACAACAAGCTGAAGTGATTGAAATCACCGGATCTCGCATACCCCGCTCAGAACTTACCGCGACCAGCCCAGTATTTACCATTAGCGATATTCAATTAGAAACCGATCAAGCGATTACTGTTGAAGACATCGTAAAGAAACTTCCACAGGCAGCAGCAGGCGCTAACAGCACAGGCGCAACCGTAGGTGACTCTCTAGGCTCTTCGACTATTGATTTAAGAGGTTTAGGCCAAAACCGTACCCTAGTCTTGGTTAATGGCTCTCGAGTAGTACCTTTTAGTTTTAGAAACGCCGTCGATGTAAACTCCATCCCTGCTGGTTTAATTAAACGAGTCGAAGTGCTAACAGGTGGTGCTGCAGCTGTTTATGGCGCGGATGCTGTGGCAGGTGTGGTTAACTTCATTCTAGATGATAAATATGAAGGTTTTGAGGCCAGCGCTGGGTATGAAATGCCCAACGGAGGCGGTGAAACATTTAATGTCGATGCCACTATGGGTGCTAACATTGACGACGGCAAAGGTAATATAACGGCCTACCTAGGCTACTCAAAACGCGAAAAATTATTGGCCGGCGAACGTGACTTTACTGCCAATGGGCCTAGTGTGGTTGCAGGTACAGGTGGCAACTTTACTGATGTTTCCAGCGGTCGCATGTTTGCATTTAGTGACTCAGGTACCTTAACCGATTCACCCCAGACACTGGATATCACGCCAGACCTTTATCTGATGCAACCACTAGAGCGTTTAACCGCCAACGTATTTTTTAATTACACGCCTTTTGATAATAGTGTTGCAGTATACGGCCGAGCTATGTTTACTCAAGTACGCGTGAATGGCGCAGGCTCTACAGGGCAATCACCTGTCGTGGTAAACGAGCAGATTACGATTGCATCAGACAACCCATTCCTTAGTAGTTCCATTCGAGATTTATTGACGTTTGACGCCAACGGAGCAGCTCAGGTTGCAGTACAAAAAAACCTCGGTTTTGGTTTACAAGAAACACGCACAGTGCGCGACACACTCCAATTTCAAGTTGGCTTTAAAGGTGACCTAACCGACTTTATTGGATGGGATGTTTACGGACAATATGGGCGTACCGACGGTACGGCAAAAGTATACAACAATGGCATATCAAGCAACTTTCAAAACATCGCCAATACCCGCAATATTTTTGGACCAACCGATTTGAGCGATTTAAGCACACCGCTTATTCACTCAAATCGTGAGCGAGTGCAGTCAGTTATCAACCTCAATATTTCCGGTGATTCTGGCGATGTATTTGAATTGCCAGCAGGCCCTATTGGTTTTTCTGTGGGTTACGAATATAGAGATGAATCGGGTGTGCAAACACCTGGTAGTGCACTTATCAATGGTTCAGCATACGGGCTAGGTGGCATCTCTGCCATTGATTCAGGTTTTGATACCAAAGAATGGTACGGTGAAGTGTTAGTTCCTGTTTTACGAGATTTACCGTTTATTAAAGAGTTGTCTATTGAAGGCGCTTATCGCTACTCAAATTATTCAAATATTGACTCTGCGAACACTGATAAACTGGGTTTAAGCTGGGCTGTCAACGAAGACTTACGACTACGTGCAACTCGTCAAACAGCTATCCGCGCACCTAACTTAGGTGAGTTTGCTGGGCCCGAAGTTGCATTATCACTTGCCTTATTCGACCCAAATAGCGCTTCATTTATTTCCCGTTTAGGCGGGCGTTTTGATGGTGACCCCTGTTTAGATGGTAGAGGTGATAGCGCACAATGTGAACGCTTAGGTGCAGCTGCACCAGGCACCACTTTTGATACATCACAAGCTATATATACCTTTGGCGGCAACGATATGATCCAACCTGAGAAGTCCACGACGACCAGTTTCGGTATCGTTTACACCCCAGATATCATTGAAGGCTTAGATATTACGGTCGATTATTACGACATAGAAATCACCGACGCAATCAGTCAAATTCAACCCATTGCCGCGCTAACCAGCTGCTACATTGATAATCCAGTAGCGGGTAATCCCTTGTGCGGAGCTGTGTTACGTGACCCGTCAACGGGGTTAATCAACCAAACCCTGGTTAACGATTTTAACTTAGCGGTGTTATCGCAGTCGGGCTTTGATGTAGGTGTTCGTTACGCACTAGGTGATATAAGCGAAAACATTCAAGACTTTCAAGTTAGTTATCAAGGTAATATTGTAGATGCTCAGGACCGACAAAATAATGCTACGGTTGAATCTCTAGACTGTAAAGGTACTTTTGGTACATCTTGCACAGGTGACTTTGCTAGTATTGTTCAAGCAGATTATCGACACAGAGCTTGGGTTGACTTTTCGGTAGACGCGGTAAACGTGCAAATTGGTTGGCGCATGATTGGCAGAGTAGATGCTGCACTGAATGACAGTGTTAGCATAGGTTCACTAAACTATATTGATTTGGCAGCCACCTACAAGTTTGCAGATACATACGAAGTGACTTTTGGCATCGATAATTTATTTGATAAACAACCGCCTATTCCTGAGTCAGGTGGCAATTTTTTCGGCACCGTAAGTGACTATGACGTCATAGGTCGCACTGTTGGTGTTACCTTCCGTTTTAGACCATAGATAGAATGAGGGCTTGCTAACATTGAGATGCAAGCCCTGTTTTAGTATTGAGGAATTGGCTATTAAAGATGTATTGTTAAACGAAATTGGAGCCGGTTGGGATAAATCCTCCCCGCTGTATCAACAACTTGCAAATGACTTACGTAAACTCATTTTAGATGGGCAAATAAGCAGCGGAGAATCCATTCCATCTGAGCGTGTACTCTGTGAAAAAACCAGTGCATCACGTGTCACCATTCGCAAAGCTATCGATCAACTCATCATAGAAGGATTATTATTTCGCAGGCAAGGCTCAGGTACTTTTATCAGCGAGCGCATTGAACATAAAGGAGAAGACCTGTCAGGTTTTACTGATGAAATGCGTACTTTAGGTGTTGATCCTAGCTCTATTTGGCTTATGAAAATGATTGCAGAAGCTACATCAGAAGAAGCGAGCACTCTAAAGTTATCAACCGGCACACAAGTGTGTCGCTTATCTCGGGTACGGCTGTCTAACAAAATGCCAATGGGTATCGAAAACACGATTATACCCGCCCAATTTTTACCTGATTTAGAGACCTTAACTGACTCACTTTATCATGCTCTGCAAGCCAACAATCGCTCGCCTAGTCATGGTGAACAAAAGGTAACAGCATCTATTGCCTCACCAACTGAAGCGGGGTTGCTTTCGATTCAAGAAGGCGGACCTGTTCTACGAATTGAGCGTTACACTTTTTTACCCGACAATACCCCCCTTGAATATACTCGGAGTGTATATCGTGGAGACAAGTATGTGTTCACTTCAAAGCTTCAACCCTTTAACCAAGGGTGGTAAGTTCTAGCGACCTGGTATGGGCTCTGTTTTTGTTCAAATATTAACTTAAGCTTTGATTGGTATATTTCATTACAAGAAAATAATTAGTAGCAGTAAAAACTTCTTACCTTTTGAAATAAAAGTTAAACATGTCAAAAATATACTAAGGGGTAGCAACCAAATTGAGAGGTAAAGATGGCAATGACCGCCACAGCTGTTTACTTCAATGAAATCTGTTTTCACCACTAAATTATCACTCTGGTTCACAGGTTAAATGGTAAGAATGAGCATATTATTGACTTTTGACTCTATTATAAAAGAGGCAACTAACAACCTAAAATGTTGCACTGCTTTGTCAGTAGCCTTCGGCGCAGGGTTGCGGATGAGTGAAGTAGTGGCGTTGAAGGTCTCGGATATCGACAGTAAACGTATACTGTTATGTATCAGGCAAAGTAAAGGCGAAAAAGACCGGCTGGCGATGTTATCACCCGTCTTGTTAGGATAAAACGAGATTGGTGGCATTTCGCTCATGCTCAACATTTGATGCTAAATGGAGGGTGGTTGTTCCCGGGTCAGCAATCCTCTATTAACACGCCAGTTAGGTCGCGCCTGTCAGGCGACGACCAAAGATGTTGAGATTGAAAAACGAGTGTCTATGCACACTTTACGGCGCAGTTTTGCGATGTACTTGCTGGAAGCTAAAATCGATATTCGGGTCATACAAACCTTACTGGAACACATTAAGTTGGAAACCACGGCATTGTATGCACAAATGGCAACCAATGATTGCATGAGATCATCAGTCCGCTTGATGCCCTGAAGCTTACACATTGAGTCACATGTCATGACTATCACCTCACCTGAGGTGGCAGTTTATGGACCGCAACAAGACAACAAGGATATCTTCTCATTTTGATGTTGAGCACTATTGTTAGTTAATGCAACTTCAAATGTTCTATTAACTCGGCCATTCTGCGTTGTTAAAACCGCAGAATATTTGCTTTTTTCAACCAAAGAGTTGCTATGCCAACAGAGTCGATTTCAATGCGAAAACTGGGATTCAACCCAGAACCGCTATTTTGTTGCCATTTTTGTAAACTACGCTTTTGCATCAGTAACTATGGTTACTTGGTTGCTACTTTTGTTGTTTTTATACTTTCATTTGCTCTAATCCTCATATCATCAGAAAGGGTGATGGCCTCTCGAGCGTCGGTATCAAAAAGTACTGAGATACTGTTTAGCGTAGCCACTATCTTGTTACTTCCGGTTTCACGCATTTCATAAGAAACAGTGATTGACTTACCACCGACTCTTATAAGAATTCCGGTGACATCGAGAAGTTGGCCGCTTCTTACTTCTAATAAATATTCAATGGTGTGCTTTACGTCAGCCCATCCAATATTATTGTTTTGACTATCTGTACCCGACCATCCAAACACTCGATTCAGAAAGTGGTAGCTGGCATCATCGAACATGGCCATATAATGACGGGTAGTCATGTGACCCATCGAGTCACAGAGCCAAGGGTGGCAAACGCCTTTATAATCTGCAGCCATAGTTGTTAACCTCCTTAATTATAAAGTACGAGCGAGCTCAACCAGAGTATTGTGCTTTTTAAGACCTAAACTCTCTCTGGCTTGCGCGGGTGTCTGAATGCTGGCACCCATCAATTCAACAATCTTTCGGGCGCGCTCAACCAGCTGAACATTGGTGGCCAAAACACCTTTTTCAAGATAAATATTGTCTTCTAATCCTACCCTAATATTGCCTCCTAATAGGGCGGCTTGCGCAGCCATCGGCATTTCATTTGGGCCCAAGCCGAATGCAGCCCAATTTGCTCCTGAAGGCAAATTATCAACCATGGCTTTCATATTGGCAGTATTGCCTTCGGCCCCCCATTTCACTCCCATGCACAGCTGGAAAAGTGGTGGTGCGTCAAGTATGCCTTCAGCTATCATCTGTTTGGCAAACCAAATATGCCCAAGGTCGAATACTTCAAGCTCTGGTTTTACACCCAGCTTTTGCAATCGTTTAGCACCAGTACGAAGCATGTCGGTTGTTGAAACGTATACATAATTATTTACATCATAATTAAATGAACCGCAGTCAAGGGAACATATTTCAGGCAAAAGCAACTCTACATGTTCTTGACGTTTTACTTGCCCGACCAAATCAGTATGCTGACTAAGTTCTGTCGGATTGTCGTCAGGCCCTAAAAATAAATCCCCTCCCATTCCAGTTGTGAGGTTAATGATAACGTCTGTAGACTCCTGTCTTATCCTGTCTACAACTTCTTTGTAAAGACGAATGTCGCGAGAGGCAGCACCGGTTTTTGGGTCACGGACGTGTATGTGAGCAATAGCTGCGCCGGCTTTGGCTACAGCAATCGCTTCGTCTGCAAGTTGTTTCGGAGTAATGGGAAGATGAGGAGTTTTGTTTTCAGTCGGACCTGAGCCTGAAATTGCAGCAGAAATAATTATATTACGATTCATTTAACGTTAAGCTGAGCTGGATAAATTCGGCGAAAATGATGAGATTTCGACAATAATAATGAAGATATCAACAACTCTAGCGTTTTCCTCCAAGTAAAATTTAATCCATAGCTTAACTAATTATTGTCATTATTTCAATTTTGAAGCACTTACTGCAATTATATGTATATGTTAAAAAATAGCCATTACAGATGGTCTTTGCAATCAAGCGACACTTACAATATTTTGCCTATAATTCACAAAGGGACCATTTCAGGCGATGTCGGCGGGCTTTTAGGCGGTCAATATGGATATATTGATGACAACAATAAATATTAAAACGTTTGTTCACTTGTTGCTCTTCCTCGTAAAATGCTGAGCTCAGGATCTGCTTTTATTTGCTTAATTAACCAAGTTTCGAATAGTTGAATTTTTTTCTGTTCGAATTTCTCCTGACGATAAACAAAATACCAATAACTGTGGTGTTTAACACGCATTTCAGGAAAAGGTTCAATCAACAAGCCTGAGGATAACTCCTTGTCGACATAAGGTTGCATACCGAGTGCTACGCCCATGCCTTGTAAAGCGGTAGAAATTGAATGATCGTAGCTATCGAATTGCAGTCCTGATTCTGGATCAACAGAATTACAACCCATTTCATCTAGCCAAATATACCAATCTCTATGGGAAGGATAAACCTGCAGTATAGTAAAATCGCTGAGTTGCTCTGGGCGCTCCAGTTGCTCTTTTGCGGTAAGTAAATTAGGACTACACACAGGAAATACATCGCTAGTAAATAAATATGAGTAATGCAGGCCATTGGAAGCGCGATTACCAATCTTGACACAGGCATCAACGTCACTTTTATTAAAATCAACATCAAACTGTGAGGTGTGTAGTCTAACACTGATATTGGGATACTTGCTTTGAAAGTCGGGTAGTCTTGGTATCAACCAGCGAATAGCCAATGTTGAATATAATTGAATCGTTAATACATCTGATCGTGTGGGTGTTAAAATCAGATCGGTACCTTCAGCAATTTTATCAAAGGCATCACGAAGGATGGGGTAATACTGTTTACCAATTTTAGTGAGTACCACTGAGCGTGTTTTGCGGATAAACAATTCAACATTAAGTACATGTTCTAGTTGCTTTATTTGATGACTGATCGCCGAGACTGATACAAAAAGTTCATCGGCTGCATTTTTAAAAGAACCATGTCTAGCTGCCGCTTCAAAACTTTTTAAAGAATTCAAAGGTGGGATTTTTTTGCGCAAATTAATACCCTTTCAATCTTCTAATTCCAATTATAGTTGAATTAAACTCTACCATGGACAAATGAAATTAGTTTGTCAGAGCAAATTAGGCATGTCAATATTATGTCAAAAACGAGGCTCCAGATGACTCAATATGAAGACCACAACAACCACAGCACAGGTGATATTCGTGTTGCGGTGCACCATGCCCAAGAAATGTTACAACACAACGCTTTTGCTGCTGCAGAACAACAAGGTCGAGAAATTCTAAAATCCTTTCCTAATGAACCCAACGCACTTTTTATCGTTGGTATCGCACTCAAAGGCTTAAAACGCTTTAGTGAAGCTAAAAACATCTTACAAGTGTTGGTTAAACAAACCCCTGATTTTGCTTTAGCTCACCAGGAGCTTGGCTTAACATTGCATGCTTTAAAACAAATAAAACCGGCGATAGCATCATTGACCAATGCCGTTAAAGTTGAAGCTAACTTAACTAATAGTTGGAGACTTCTATCTGAATTACTACTAGCGACAGGTGAAAGCAAAGCCTCTGAGCAAGCTTATAATAGTTATTTACGCTTCTCAGCGAAACACCCTCTCTTAGGAGAAGCTCTGCAAGCTTTTATCGATGGCAAATTAGCATTAAGTGAGCGCCATTGTCGTGATTATCTAAAACAATCCCCCGATGATGTCAGTGCGTTAAGGCTATTGGCTGAAATAGCAATCAAATTGGGGGTATTTGAAGATGCAGAACAATTGCTTGTTCATTGTTTACGCATAGCACCGGATTATCACCTTGCCCGTTTAAATTACGCCCATGTATTAAATAAACAAGAAAAAAGCCAACAAGCACTATTAGAAATAGAAACGTTAGAAAAGTACCAGCCCAATGTACCACCTCAACAAATACTCAAAGCTGCTATTTTAGTAAGATTAGGGCAATTCGAAGAAGCAATCTTGCTTTATGATAAGTTGATTTCTACGCTGCCTGACCAAGCAAACCTTCACACCAGCAGAGGACACGCACTCAAAACAATTGGAGAACAAGAGGCCGCGATTGCTTCGTATAGGCAAGCCATAGCATGTGCGCCGAGTTACGGGGAGGCCTATTGGAGTTTGGCTAATCTAAAGACTTTTTGTTTTACACAGTTTGAAATACAACAAATGAGAAAGCAGATGGAGATAAAACAGCTCCCTTCACTGGATAGGATCAATATATGTTTTGCGTTAGGTAAAGCTCTCGAAGACAACAAAGAGTTTGAACAGTCATTTCACTATTATAAATTAGGTAATCAATTCAAACAGAGTATTGAACGCTACGACCCAGAAGAAACGACCGCAATAATTGCGCGAACGATCACAACCTGTCAATCCCCTATTTTTGAGAATAACCATGATCAAGGTTGCAGTAAAGCGGATCCGATATTTATAGTTGGACTGCCTCGATCTGGTTCTACGTTGCTAGAGCAAATATTAGCAAGTCATTCTATGGTGGATGGTACCAAGGAGTTACCAGATATTATTGCGATGGTTCGAAAATTAAGTGACCGTAAAAAACGGCATGAAATATCAAAATATCCAGAGGTTATTGCCAAGCTTTCTGGGGAGCAACGCCTCGCTCTGGGTAACGAATATATAAGCAAAACCCAGATACACAGAGGTGGTGCACCTTTTTTCATTGATAAAATGCCCAATAATTTTGCTCATATCGGATTGATTAAACTTATATTACCTAACGCAAAAATCATTGATGCTCGTCGTCAGCCAATGTCTGCTTGTTTTAGCGGTTTTAAACAGTTGTTTTCCACCGGACAGGCTTTTAGTTATGACTTAGAAAATATTGCTCGCTACTATCAAGATTATATCCATTTAATGAATCATTGGCACAACGTGCTTCCCAACCAGGTACTGACGGTCTCCTATGAAGATGTAGTTAATGATTTTAAAAATCAGGTTAAACAAATTCTAGATTTTTGTGGCTTGCCTTTTGAGCAGAACTGTCTTGAGTTTTATAATAACGCTCGTGCAGTCAATACTGCTAGCTCTGAACAAGTTAGACAACCTATCAATACAAAAGGGCTCGATGCCTGGAAGCCTTTTGAAAAGTTCCTTACCCCATTACAAAGCAAACTATCATCAATATTATGATCAATAATCGCCCACTTTTTATCTTTAAAATAAAGTGAACTCTCCGGTGACTTCGTTTCGTTCTAATCACGTGGTTTTCTCGGAAGATAGGATAAAGCACATATTGAGTGAATTAAGGGGTCGATTTTCTGATTAATCTTGGTTTAAAAAAACACACTTATTAACTAATATCAGACAACTACAAAACCATTAAAAAAAATAAATTATTCATTACAATTCATGAGGTTAGATTTATTATAAAATGTTTTTTGTTTATATTTTCTTGAATTTAACTTTTATTTTGATTTAGTTTAATTCAACTATGGGAGAAATATAATCGTTTGTTTCAAATCGTCCCCCCTTGTTAATATTACAACATTGTTAAAGGTATGTTGCGCGTTTTCTAACAATTGATATTGCGAGTCTAAGCCCTATGTTGTGGGGCTTTGTGACTTGTGTGATATACATATTATAAAGGTACACACAATGACGGATAACTATTTAAAGAACGAAAAAAATCTAATCGACTAAACCCGATAATTGCAGTGATAAGAGACTCCATTAACGGCAAAAACATTCAAAGTATTGCTTTGTCAGCCTTGATGGTAAGCGGCATGGCCACAATGCCTGGCGCCAATGCACAGGACATGATTACCGCTCAGGCTGAAAAAAAGACTGAAAATTTATCTTCAGGAATCGAAAAAATAACCGTTACTTCACGTAAACGTGTTGAAAATCTTCAAGACACCCCCTTAAGTATTACTGCATTTGGCTCCACTAAGCTAGATGAATTAGGGATCGAAAATTTCGATGATTATGCGTTAATGCTGCCGAGCGTCTCATATCAATCAGCAGGACCGGGTTTGTCCCAAATCTATATGCGTGGAGCTTCAGATGGTGGCAGTGGCAATGCATCAGGTTCTCAACCTGGGGTTGCCATTTATCTAGATGAACAACCGGTAACCGCTATTGGGCGGAATCTTGATTTACACATTTATGATATCGAGCGAGTTGAAGCACTTGCAGGACCGCAAAGTACGTTATTTGGCGCCAGCGCGCAGTCAGGCACTATCAGGATCATTACCAAAAAACCTAAAATGGATAGGTTTGAAGGTGGTTTTGATGTTAGTTACGGTACAACCAAAAGTGGCGATGCTAGCAACTCATTAGAAGGGTTTCTTAATGTTCCGGTAAGTGAAAATGCCGCTATCCGCTTAGTCGCTTGGACCAAAAAAGATGGCGGTTACATTGATAATGTAGCCGGCACCAGGACCTATGGATTGTTCACTGATGGTGGAAACTTCTCAACAGTCGAAGAAAACAATGATGATCTAGTAAAAGAGAACTTTAATGAGTTAACCAATAGTGGTGCTAGAGTCGCATTAAAAGTAAACCTTAATGATAACTGGACTGCAACAGCAAGTTACCTCACTCAAAAACAGGAAACGGAAGGGGTATGGTACCAAGACTCAAACAACCCCAATGGTGAAGTTAATGAGTTAGAGGTTCAGCGTTTTTTTCCTGATTCAATGGATGACGAATTTAATCAATCAGCACTGACAATAGAGGGTGATCTGGGTTTTGCTAGTCTGGTGTATGCGGGCTCATTTATGGACCGAGACGTTCAGTACTTTAATGATTACTCTGACTACGCAGACTATTTCTCTACGAGTTGGATCCAATATTATGGTTGTGAATATTACGGTACTGCAGATGCAGACTGTTCAAGTATGGCTATTTTTTACAATGATGATAATGAATATAAACGCAATACTCACGAACTGCGTTTGCAATCAACAAACAATAACCCTCTGCAATATATCGTCGGCTTATATTACGAAGATGCCAGTCATGATTATCGCCAAGAATGGCAGATGAATGGTATGGCGCAAGGTGCTGACTTTAGACAGTTTGGTGAAGCGAACCTTTGGTATCTAACGGATCAAAAACGAGCAGATAAGCAGTCGGCGTTGTTCGGTGAAGTGAGCTATGAATTTACAGAGCAACTTACTACAACTTTTGGTGCCAGGTTATTTAAAAATGAAAGTACGTTAGAAGGCGTTTCCGGTTACGGACTGATTGCTCCTGGCTTCCCTATCATTAACGTTGATAGTAAAAATGATGACACTGATAGTATTTTTAAATTCAATCTATCGTATAAATTTGATGATAAAAAGATGGCCTATCTTACCTGGTCAGAAGGTTATCGCCCTGGTGGCATAAATCGGGATGAAACGGACCTGGTGCCCCGTATCTATAAATCTGACTTTGTCACAAATACAGAGCTAGGCTGGAAAACCATGTGGCTTGATAATAATCTTCGTTGGAATGGCGCTATCTACCATATGCAATGGGATGATATGCAGTTTACTCGCTTTGATTCATCATATGGTTCTCCTGTTGGTTTAACAGTCAATGCAAATAAATCTAGAATCGTCGGTATTGAGTCTGATCTTACCTACATGCTAACACCAGACTTATCTTTAACTGCAGCATTTAATTTTAATCAAGCTGAGTTAGCTGCTGATTTATTAGTAGGAAGTAACTTATCACCTGACGGCACTGAACTTCCAAATGTACCGGATTTTAAAGGGAATCTGACCAGCCGTTATCACTTTACTGTTGGTGGATATCGAAGCTTCGCGCAAATCGTTTATTCCTATGTTGGCGAGTCATACAGCGATATCTACAAGTATAAAACCAGTGATTTAAACTTTGACCTACGTGATGTTAATCAAAGCTATAGCATTGTAAATTTATCTGCGGGTATAAATAGAGATGGCTGGGGAGTTAATCTTTATGTCAACAATTTGACCGATGAACGTGCTCAGTTGTCTCGTGGCAGCGCTAGTTGGGACAGCACAGTAACCGTTAATCGTCCACGAAATTTTGGGATCAGATATCACATGTTATTTGAATAAATATCTTTTGCGTGTTTTGGCAGGTTTAATAAATTTACCATGACACGCACATTTATCTTCTTAATTTTAAAATTTATCTTTGTAATATGAGGACATTCTAATGACTGTTGTTAATAACGGATTAGGCCCGGAGCATGTAGTCCTTGTTACAGCTGGGGCTAACGGAATTGGCCGTAAAATAGCCGAAAAATTTCTGGGGTATGGTTGTAAAGTACATGTATGCGATATTGATGAAAAGGTTATCGCTGACTTTCTTAAAGCAAATCCTAGCGCTACAGCATCGGTGGCTGATGTCGCAAATGTTGCTCAAGTTGAAGAAATGTTTGCTGACTTAATGACCCATTATCAGCATCTGGACGTGTTAATAAACAATGCAGGAATTGCAGGCCCGACGGCATTGGTTGAAGATATTAACCCTGACGATTGGGCGCGCACTATTAATATTAATTTGAACGGGCAATTTCATTGCACCAAGTTCGCAGTGCCCTTACTTAAAGCAAATGGCTCTGGCAGTATTATTAATATTTCATCTAATGCTGGTTTGTTTGGTTTTCCAATGCGCTCGCCTTATGCAGCATCTAAATGGGCAGTTATCGGTTTAACCAAAACATGGGCCATGGAATTAGGACCGTATAATATTCGAGTCAATGCATTATGTCCGGGCAGTGTAAAAGGAGATAGGATCGACAATGTTATTCGTCTCGACGCCGAAAAACGTGGTGTTGCACCTGAGGTGGTGAGAGATCTATACGCCGAGCAAAGTTCACTGCGACTTTTTGTCAGTCCGGATGATATTGCCAATATGGCAATATTTTTAAGCTCTGAACTGGGCGCTAGTCTTTCAGGACAGGCTATTGCGATTGATGGTCATACCGAAAATTTATCTAGCAAATTTTAAATATTAGGTGCAGCTAAACCTAGTTCGATTAATTTAAAAATTGGAGAAAGCAATGAAAGCAGCTTGGTTCGAAAAATTCGGTATACCAGCAGATACCATAATAATAGGTGAACAACCAAAGCCTGTGGCTGGTGATGGTGAAGTATTAGTAAAATTAAAAACCACAGGAATTAATCCTTCAGATGTTAAAAAACGCACAGGCGCTTTTCCTCATCTATTAGATAGCGGCCATGTTATTCCTCATAGTGATGGCGCAGGTATCATCGAAGCCGTTGGTAAAGGGGTATCTGAAGATAGAATAGGCGAACGAGTTTGGGTTTATCAGGCGCAGTATGCTCGTCTTTTAGGAACAGCTGCTCAATACGTAGCAATTGATGCATCTCGAGCAGCCACTTTACCTGACAACACATCATTTGAAATCGGGGCTTGTTTAGGTATTCCTGCAATGACAGCTCATCGGGTTGTCTCATCAGATGGCTCTGTTAAAGGGCAAACAGTTGTTGTTACCGGCGGTGCTGGTCGTGTTGGTTATTATGCAATTCAATGGGCTAAACTCGCTGGCGCTAAAGTTATTGCAACAGCAAGTAACCCAACAGATGAAGCAAGCTGTATGGCAGCAGGTGCTGATTTAGTAGTTAACCATCGTGAAGCTAACTGGGGTGATAAAGTACAAGAAGTTAATGATGGCGAAAAGGTTGATCGCGTTATTGATGTTGAGTTTGGCTTTAACTTACCCGAAGTACTCAAGTGTATTCGCACTGGTGGTGTTATTGCCACTTATGGCAACACTCAGATCAAAGAACCAAAATTACCGTTTATGCAAATGTTGTTTATGGATTTAACTATCAAAATGACAATAGTGTATGCCATGCCAGAAACCGCCAAGCAGCAAGCAATTAAGGATATATATAGTGCCTTGTCTGCGGATCAATTAAAACATCGAGTGACACACGTACTTCCGTTTAAACAAATGGCAAAAAGTCATGAATTAATTGAACAAAGTAACCTACGAGGTTGTGTCATAGTTGATATTGAACATTAGATATATCACGTCAATCGGCTGCTTTTTCACTAGAATGTAAAATATTTCAAAGGCCTGATTACCATATTTACAGGGATTTTAGGCCTTTTAGGAGTTGCTTGTGTTGTTTATTAAAACGTTTTTTTTGATGGTTCTGTTACTTGAACCTCATTACTTATCAGCAAAGACTAATGATGGTTTTCGACCAGAAGTCAGGGCAAATGGTGAAATAATCGTTGGAGAATACAGTAAGAGCACTGCGGGAGTTACTGTTTTTAGGGGGATCCCATTTGCTGCTCCGCCGATAAATGAACGTCGCTGGGAAGCACCACAAAAACATTCTCCGAGAGCAGGTAAGCAAGAGTCAATAAATTTTGCGCCTGCGTGTTTTCAAGATGACTACAATACCCAGTGGTATCAAAAAGTAGGAAAGGCGTTTGGGGTTTCCGCGGAACAATTTACCCAGCCAGAATATAGCGAGGACTGTCTTTATCTTAACATTTGGAAACCTGCTGTTGATAAAGACAAAAAACTACCCGTAATGGTGTGGATCCATGGGGGCAGTAATAAAGGTGGTTGGTCGTACGAAAAAAACTATATTGGTGACAAACTTGCCACAAGAGGCGAAGTTATTGTTGTCAGTATTGCTTATAGATTAGGTGTGTTTGGTTTTTTTAGTCATCCCGAACTGGCTAATTCTGCTGCGCCAGCAAATTTTGGCCTGCTAGATCAAATAGCAGCATTAAAATGGATAAAACAAAATATTACTGAATTTGGCGGCGATAATACTAATATAACCGTATTTGGCGAATCCGCGGGGGCTGCCAACATTGGCAATCTAATGTTGTCACCGCTGGCTGAAGGACTTTTTCAACGAGCGATAAGTCAAAGTGGCGGATTCCAATTATGGCGCGATGTTTCATTATCAGAGCAGCAAACACTCGGCGCTAAATTAAGTCATGCATTGGGCTCTAACAACAACAGCTTGCTTAAATTAAAATCGCGCAGTGCTGAAGATATATTTACTGAGGCAAAAAAGCTGTTTCCAAATTATGCTTACGGTGCGGTGATTGATGGCAAAGTATTACCTGATTCAACAATGAATTTATTGTTTGAAGACCGTATAAATGTTGATTTATTGATTGGCAGTAATCAAGACGAATGGTTAATGTATTTAGATGATTCGCCAATCGCACTTGAGCAGACTATAAGTTCATACCCTAAAAACATACAGGATGTATTGTTCGCAAGGGCGTCACAAGAAAACAGTATTATTCGAGGGCATGATCAGGTTTCTACCATGATAGACATGGTGTGTCCTGCCTATGAGTATGCCAAGCAAGTGACGAAATCAACTAAAAACGCCTATATTTATCGTTTCCAGCGAGTACGCCACAATGATGGCGGAAAGCAATTACAAGCATACCACGGTGCAGAAATACCCTATGTTTTCGACAGTCATGATGATTGGTTTGCTAGTGATAATGATGACCACACATTAACAACAGCCATGGTCACATATTGGACGAATTTTGCTAAAAATGGCGATCCTAACAACTTAAATAATCCCGAATTACCTCAATGGCCAATATTTAACGAACATACGCCTATGGTGCAGGTTTTATCAGAAAAAATATCAGCCAAAGCTGCTACTGACTTTAAAATCTGTCAGAAAATTTCCCCATACCTCATACAAAAACCATAATAATATTGGAGTTATATATTGAAACAACGCATTGATAAAACGTGGTTTATAGCTACTATTGCCGTTATTCTCCTGATGACTGTCCCTTTGGTCATAGCCCCCAAATTTTCTGCTGATGTTATGCAACAAGTTTACGAATATGTTACTAATAATTTTGGATTTTTGTACACTTTTCTGGCTTCCGCCATATTAATATTATTAATGTGGATTGCTTTTGATAAATATGGCGCAGCTAAACTCGTTGATATCGATGATGAACCTATCCTAGCCAGTGCCGCGATCATGCATGAACGAAATAAATGTAGTGATGAGCTTTACACCCCTAAGCGGATGTTACTCATAATTTGCTTAATGGAATTGGTATGACAGTAGAAAAACCCGATACAACACATCCAAAAACGGCCTCGGTAGATAAAGCCATCTTCTGGCCGAGCCTTATCTGCATCGTCACCATCATCGTATGTATGATTGTGTTTGAAGCACAGGCAAAGACGGCGATCAGCGCTATTTTTAGCTTCGTCACCGATCAGCTGGGATTCATCTATATCTGGGCCGGTGCCTCAGCCTTGGTTGCAGTCGCCTGGCTTGGGTTTGGCAAATACAGTCATGTACGCTTAGGCGGCCCCGATGCCCGGCCCGAGTTTAAACGTTTGAGCTGGATGGCGATGTTCTTCTGCTCCGGCATCGGCACTGCACTACTTTACTGGGCTACCATCGAGTGGAGTTACTACTACATGGCGCCGCCCTTTGGTATTGAGGCCGAAAGCGAGGCGGCAGCAGAGTACGCGGCGATGTACGGCATATTTCACTGGGGACCGATCGCGTGGGCATTCTATGTCCTGACCGCGTTTCCGATCGGCTACGCCTACTACAACCGCAAGAAATCGGCGTTACGCCTGAGCACCGCCTGTTCCGGCATCATCGGTGACAAACGCGCCAACGGCAAGCTGGGCAAAGCGATCGATATACTGATGATCTTTGGGCTAGTCGGCGGCACGGGTACCTCTCTGGCTTCAGGTACACCGATGCTGGCAGAAGCGATAAGCCAGCAATTTGGCATCGAGCACACCTTTGCACTCGACGTCACAGTAGTCGCGATCTGGACCTGTATCTTCATCACCTCGGTAGTACTGGGTCTGAAGAAAGGTATTAAGGTGTTAAGCGACATCAACATGGTGGCGGTAATTATTCTCTGCTCGATCCTGTTTATCGGCGGGCCGACCTTCTACCTGATCAACACATTCACCGATAGCATCGGCTTGATGCTCAGCGAGTTTACCCGGATGGCGTTCTACACCGATCCGATTCGCCGCAGCATGTTCCCGCAGTGGTGGACAATCTTTTACTGGGCCTGGTGGGTTGCCTACGGCCCGTTCATGGGGATCTTTATCGCCCGGATATCTAAAGGCCGCACGTTTAAGGATATCGCGCTGACGGTCACGCTGGCAGGCAGCACCGGCTGTGGCATCTTCTTTATGATCTTCGGAAATATAGCCATGCACAGCGAACTCAATGGCCTTTATCCAATGCTGGATACGATCAAGAATGAAAGTGCCCCGGCCGCTATTCTGGGTATGCTGATGCAGATGCCGCTGAACTGGGTGATCCTTCCGCTGTTCATCCTGGTGGGCTTTGTCTACTCAGGCACCACGGTCGATTCATCGGCCTATGTACTGGCATCGGTGACCTCTAAAAACTTGTATGAGGGCAAGGAACCCAACGTTTACAATCGTCTGTTCTGGGCCATTACGCTCGGTGGGACAGCGCTGGTTCTGATGAACGCCGGTGGCTTAGAACCGCTTAAAACCGCCAGCCTGGCGGTCGGATTACCACTGGTCTTTTTGATGGGCATCTCTTTCTGCTCGTTGCTGAAGTGGCTCAAAGAAGATTACCCCTAACGCGCCCCGGCAGCTACATTGGTAGCGATTGATGCTGTAATTGAGGCTGTAGAATTGCGATACCAGTAAGAATCCGTCTTAGCTGACAGCAAAAGGCTAACACTTTTACGCTTGATTCTGGGACGGTATTTATAGCTATACTCTATACTCATTGTGATTGTAAGTTATGACCCTTAGCTCTCGAACAAAAGAGTTATCCATAAAACTGTTTTTTGAATAGACCGAAGTATAATTCAAACTGACACTACGAAAAAGCTACATAACGTACTTGGCGTAATACTCTTTAAGGCGGAAAGTAACGCCAACCAGCCAATCAAGCCGACGGGCAGGAATGAGCGAATTGCGGGCATAAGGAATATTCGGTTTATGATTGAATCACAGCTCTGAAGCAGACATTAACGCCGCCAATAACCGGCAGGCCGAAGTGGTGTCTGAATTGTGCATCAATGAGCGGAGCGAATGCACAATTCAAACGCAGCGTAGGACTGTCCAAGTTGATTGGCTTTGTTAGGCCTTTATTTAGCAAACTCAACATAAAACCATTCCTTCTCATCTGCGCTCTCAACTATATTAAAAAAGGATTCTTCTTTGAGTATTGGAGTACCTGAAGCTACGGGAGAAAAGTCAACGTTTTGACGAGGATAAGACACTACAACGATTACTTCACTTTGCAGCATAAAAACGAGGAGATTTATATCATCCCTAGCTTCAATATCTATTTCTTTAACCGTAACGTTATTAGCACCTAATTTCTGTTCAATATCATTGGTAGGAGTATATGGACCAAAAATATACAAATTGACCCACTCTACCGCCTGTAAACTTTCTAAGTTAAACTTCATGCCACTTTCAATTTATAAAAAATCTTCACGACACTCATGGTTTAATTACCTTTTGTTCGCCTTTTAATAGGGTATTTTGACACATTTTCGCAAGCTCACTACCCGATGTATTTGGACTCTTCCGTCCTATCACGATACCTTTGCCATTATTGTAAAGATCCATTTCTTTTTCTTTCTTAGGGTTTCCGGGCTTTGATTCATGCGCAATAGTAAATTGTTGTGCATTATCTCCCCCGAGATCTCTTGCAAGCAAAGCAGACCAATAGCAATGCCGAAATGCATCACCAGCGCCGTTATGAAGACTGCCACCTCCGAAGAGCACCTGAGCTTTTTTTAATGCATTTCATAAGTTTTCTTTAATTTCATCTATATGCCAAGGATGCAATAATATATACCATCGCTCATCCTTAGTGAGCTTGTTCCAATCTTTACTATATTTTTCGTAACTCATGGATTACTCCTGTATTTTCTGAGGCCTAACGCTTATTAACGAGCCTTTCGCATATGTAATTGCTCAGTTTGATTTTTAATCGCCGCCGTTATCACTACTTACCATCTGATTTAATTACATATTTCTTTACTTTTGTAGTTACAAAAACATGAAAACCTAAAAAGCAAAAGAAGCCTGACTTTAATACGACTTTTTATGCTTCCTATTAAATACTATGCGTAAAGAATTTTTCATAATTAGATGAATGGCTTAGCGTTATTGCGACAGGCTTGAAAAAACCAGCCTTTCAAATACAGCTTGGATAAATCCGTTTATCTGATATTCCGGTATTTGGGATGGTTGTGAAAACGAATACACTTCCATCGCAGAAACAGCGGTAACTCAATACTTTATTCACTAAAACGCACTGGTTTGTGCGGTTTAATCCTGCATCTGGGGTGTCTTTGTTGTTGTCTTTAACGATGACTATCTTCTTTATTTAACAAACTTAAGACAATTTGAATGGGCGGCTTAAGGTTTCTTTTTCCTGACACTTTCGCACTAGCAGTATTTGTATCGTGAAGGGTTTCAGCTCACAAAGTCATGTTAGTTGCAGCCGAATGTGAAGTTTCCACGGCTGCCAATAGTTTATTTAAGTTGTGACTTAAAGTAGTTATAGGAATGAACAAAGGCATCCCGAATTTTTTTCGCTTCCTTAAGATACTCGTCCGTTTTCTCCTCACTTGCTTCTTTCCAATGGTCTAATTTATCAGTGAGCGGTTTAGCTTGTTCTTTTAACGATGAGATTTGCTTTTCGATTTCAGCTTTAGCCTCAGTTTGGGCGTGATTGGCCTTAACTTCAAGCACTGAGATTTTTTCGTTTAACTCATCAACGGTTTGCTTCAGTTTGGCTACATATTCATCGCGTTTACTCATTTTTCACCCCTATTATGACTTGATTAACAGTTATATTTATAGCCAATAATAAAGATAAAAGTGCAAAAGTTTTTGACGCACATCAATTCTTGACTAAATACTTGCAAGGCGACAGCTAATAGTTTTGCAGTGGTAGTAAATGTTACGTGATCAATGTGGTTAAGAAAGTAATCTTTTGATTGGATAATTATCGGTAATCAAAGTAGGGGCATATGATGAGGTTGTTTCACCCTAACGAGGTGTTAAAACGTAACTAACGATATTACAGCCATGCTGTAGATGGCACTTAACCATCTACATAGCGCCGCTTGACACGGGGAGAAACTCTACACAATAACTCATAAGAAATGGTCGAAGCACATTCGGCCACTTCTTCTACCGGCAGGTGTTCACCCCACAACTCTACCCTGTCATTGACCTTAACCTGTGCCAAGTCTGTTACGTCAAACGTTAACATATCCATCGAAACGCGACCTACTAGGGAGATTCTTTGATGCTGCAGCCAAGCTGGGGTGCCTACACGGGCATGGCGCGGGTAACCATCGGCATAACCTATGGCCACCGTAGCAATGGTCGTTTTCGTTGCGCGACCCAACTTTGTCCGTAACCTACACTCTCACCTTTTTGTAGACTGCGCAGCGCAATAATCGGCGCTGTCAAAGTCATCACAGGTTTCAACTTGAGCTGAGTATTATTTGCTGGTTGTGCACAGCCATATAGTGCGATACCTAAACGATTCCAGCTACCATGCGACATAGGCCACTGTGATATACCGGCAGAGTTGGCCAAACTAAACACTAAACCGTGGGACACAGCCAACGCTTCAAGTTTTTGAGTCTGCTGTATATTGAACACATTATGTTGTTCATCGGCACAGGCTAAGTGACTGCATAACACGCTACCGTAAATAAGTAAGTCGGCAAACTCTCTCAATACTGAATTAATTTCAGCTAATCCAAAGCCTAAGCGGTGCATGCCAGTATCCACTTTTATCCATACCTTTGGCCGCTGTGAAGGTGCTAAAAAACGCAGCCACTCAAAATGTTCGCTGCGATGCAACATAACCCAAAAGTCTAGTTCAAACGCCAACGCCATTTCAGCCTCGTTCAACACACCTTCAAGTAATAAAATCGGTTGCAGAATACCGTGTTCACGTAAGTGTATGGCTTCATCTATAAAAGCAACTGCAAATCCTTCAGCCTCATCCGACAATGCCTGTGCAATCGCGATTGCACCATGCCCATAAGCATCCGCTTTGATCACGGCCAAGGTTTTGCTGTTACCTGCTAAGGCTGACATCTGTCGAAAATTATCAATTACTGCAGACACATTAATTTCGGCATAAGTAGGCCTTCCCAACACGTTCATCCTTATGACCTTAGTTATCAATGTTATGGACTAAAAATATATCCCATAGCACTCAGTACATTTACACCATTGAATAGATAAGCAAATAATATTCATCAACAGTCTGACACTATTTTTACGCATAAATGAAATTGCAGAAACAATCATAAATCAATTATTATTTCTTATATACAAAATTTTACGAATAATATATTCTTTATTAAATCCAATGTTAAACCTTGAATTTATCTTTTGTGCTAGAGTGTTGATCTGAATTGAACAGACTGTTTTTTTACCTGTTTGTGATTGTAATTGTACTTTAATTAGTACTTATTTTTTTACTTGGGAGTAGTTTGAATTGAGCGTCCGATAACACAAAATCAATTAATAATCTGTTATTAATCTGTTATTAATCTGTTATTAATCAGTATTTAATCGGCCTAATTTTGGTGAGCAAAAGTACCATATACGTATCAAACACATAAGATGTGTCCAGCAAAGTGATAAGAGTAATAAATAAATATGAATAGTAATCCACTTTTAAGTGAGCTTAATACTATCTTGTCGGAATCGCGAAACCCCGACACCTTAAACATTGATTTATTGTCAACTGATGCCATTCTGCAAAAAATTAACGAAGAAGATCAGAAAGTGGCACTTGCCATAAAACCGGCACTAAAAAATATAGGAATAGCGGTAGATACCATTGTTGAGGCCATTAAAAACAAAGGCCGTTTAATTTATTTCGGCGCGGGTACCAGTGGTCGTTTGGGTATTTTAGATGCAGTAGAATGTGTTCCCACTTTTAGTATCGAAAAAGATATTGTGATTGGTATTATCGCGGGGGGCGAAAAAGCTATAAAAGTTGCGGTAGAAGGTGCCGAAGACGACCAAGAAGCCGCCATAGAAGATTTAAAAGCAATTAACTTCAATGCCAAAGATGTATTGGTTGGCATTGCTGCCAGTGGTCGCACACCTTACGTCCTTTCAGGCTTAAAATATGCTCAACAGATTGGCGCCAAATCAGTTGCAGTAAGTTGTAATCCTAACTCAGCCATTGGCAAAGCTGCTGATGTGGATATTTGTGCTGCTGTTGGGCCAGAAATTCTGACAGGCTCTACGCGTATGAAATCAGGCACAGCACAAAAATTGATCCTTAATATGCTAAGCACAGCCAGTATGATCAAAATAGGTAAAACCTATCAAAATCTAATGGTAGATGTGCATGCCAGCAATAAAAAGCTATATGCCAGAGCACTGTTAATTGTCATGCAGGCAACTGATTGTGATGAAAAAATTGCCACTGATGCATTGCTGGCTGCGGGAAACGAAGCCAAGGTCGCGATTATGATGATACTAACGGATGTAAAGGCAACGGATGCAATAACTTTTCTGAAACAGAATGATGGTTTTTTACGTGCCGCTGTAGAGTCCAAAGGTGCTGTAACTTGAATCTTAGGCGCCGTGTCAGAGTATGCGGTTTAATCCTGTTAATGTGTACTTTAGGTGGATGTATTTCGAAGCCCCCTGCTAGCTCAATTCAGATAGGAGCAAATCAAATTGAACGTTACCTGCCGTTATTAAAAAACAAACGTGTGGCGTTAGTCGTTAATCAAACCTCGCGGGTTGCTAACTTACATCTAGTCGACTTTCTGTTATCAAGACAGATTAATGTGGTGCGTATTTTTGCCCCAGAACATGGTTTCCGTGGAGACCATGATGCTGGCGCCCATGTCAGTGATGATATCGACAGTAAAACCGGGATTCAGATCACCTCGATATACGGTAAAAACAAGAAGCCGTCAAAAGACATGATGAGTCAAGTGGATATCGTCATTTTTGATATTCAGGATGTCGGTGTACGTTTTTATACTTATATTAGTTCTATGCATTACATGATGGAAGCTGCCGCACAGTCGTCGACTCAATTTATGGTACTCGACAGACCCAATCCTAATGGCGGGTTTACTGATGGCCCTATTCTGGACACTGCTTATCAATCGTTTGTGGGCATGCACCCTATTCCAGTGTTACACGGTATGACCGTCGCCGAAATTGCCCTTATGATTAAAGGTGAGCAATGGATAACAGACGCAGATAAACTAACCCTCGTCACCATTGCCAACACCCATTATCGCCGGGATATGCTCTATGATTTACCTGTTGCTCCCAGCCCTAACTTACCGAATAGCCAGTCTGTGCAACTGTACCCTTCGTTGTGTTTTTTTGAAGCCACACCGATCAGCGTGGGCCGTGGCACAGACTTCCCATTTCAGGTAATCGGTCACAACATTGTGCCTTTAGGAGATTTTAGTTTTAGCCCCGAGTCTATGCCTGGCGCAGCATTACGCCCAAAATTAGAAGAGCAGGTTTTGTTAGGCGTCGATTTACGACACAGTTCACAGCAAGGCTTAGATTTACAGATGTTTGTTAAAGCTTACCAGCAATTTACTGCGTCTGGCCTTAACTTCTTTGAGCGTCCCGACTTTATGGACAAATTAGCTGGCAGCAACCAATTAAGGTTGGCGATTCAGCAAGGGCAAAGTGCTCAGCAGATAAAACAAAGCTGGCAGCCGGGCATACAAGCCTTCAAACAGCTACGTAAACCCTATCTGCTCTATCCAGAGTAACAAAATTAATAGGCTGTTATGTAAATGTTATTTTATCTGACCACGTTTCATCATCTCATCTACGCCAGACGTCTAAAGTCACTCACCACTGCATTGGTCTTTTCAAGGATTTGACGTCCTTGACGTGATGACTGAGTGATTGCAATAAACAAAATATCAATGATAAATTCTTGGGCTGTTCTGGCCAGAATAGATGACAAACGAGCTGATTCATCATCTGCCACCGAGTAGAGTTTCACATCGGCCATATCAGAAATGGGTGTGCTGCCATATCGCGTCACAGAAATTATTTTGGATTTATTGCGTTTCGCCTCAGATACGACATTAATCATTTCTTTAGTATTGCCTGATTCACTGATAGCAAACACTAAGTCATTTTCACCTAAGGTAGCAGCAAACGCCAGTTGTGCGTGGGTATCAACTTCTTCGATAGCCATCATGCCTAACTTTTGCAACTTATAAGAAAAGTCTTTACCTACTAATGCTGAACCACCTAGGCCACAAATCAAAATGCGTTTCGACGACTTAAGAAATTCAACCGCCTCAATAAATGCTTTTTCATCGTTCAACGTCTGTGTCTCATTCAACACAGACACCTTGCTACTCAGTAATTTTTCAGACATCTGAGCGAAGCTGTCATTAATCGTAATTTTACCGTGCAAGTTACTGTTAGTACTAGAATTATTTAATGCATCAATAATGCCCATTTTGAAGGCTGGATAGCCTTTATAGCCTAATTTTTGAGAAAACTTAACCACACTGGATTGGCTAACACCGACCACATTGGCCAATTCTTGTGAAGACAACTCTCGAATAGCATTAGATGAGTCCAATGCAAATTTTGCTAGTTTAAGTTCACTAATCGACAACGAGTCCTTAAGCGCTTTGATTTTTGTAAATGTTGACATTGTCACTCGTAAATATTTTATTTATAAATTAAGAATAATTGTAACCCAAAGACTCTTAGTTAATTAACATATTTTATAAAAACGTAAAGCAATACAGGCATTTAAAGCAAAGTATAAAAAATTATTCTAAATTAATATTTTATTCACACTTTTATTTAGTGCTACTTTGTACTGACCACCTGTTAAAAAGCCTTAAGCAAAATGTGGCTCATACTTTCCAGAAAATGTGTTTACGATACATCACAAACATAACCAGATAAGACAGTATTAAAAAGCTAACAGCATAAGCTAAAGATGCATTGAGATCGCCCAGCCAAGGTCTGTAAAAATGCGAATATAACCACGCTTTTACACTGACCTCACCTATATGCACCATGATCACTAACCGTCCAACCACACCGGCAAACATAAAAAAGGCAATACTGTTAGCGCCAAATACAACAAAAGGGGCCGCCCACAATCGCCACTGTTTGATATCCAACACATACATCAAACCGGCTAATATTAATGCGGCATATCCAGAGGTAAGCAACACATAACTAGAGGTCCACAATGCTTTATTAATGGGTAACCAATGAGCCCACATTTGCCCCAACAACAATGCAACCACCCCACAAATGGCCAGCCATTTGGCTTTATGACGCATAGAATGATGGCTAAACGACAACCACTGCCCTGCCAATACCCCGCTTAAACCACTAGCAATCGCCGGCAATGTACTTAAGACGCCTTCAGGATCGAACGCAAATGGCTGGGCGCTGGAATAATAGAGATGGGTTTTAGCAAATAAGTAGTTGTCCAACCAAGCACTCAAGTTATTAGCATATTCTAATAAGCCCACGTATTGATTGCCTAGGTCATCGTGATAAGGAATAAATGCCATTGCCAGCCAATAGGCAACCAAAATAGCGAGCATACAAATTACCAGCTGCAGGCGCGACAAAAATAGCCATAACAAGACACAAGCCATGTATACCAGTGCGATACGTTGCAACACGCCCATAAAACGCATTTGCATCAGGCGCTGTGTAAACCAGTCATAATCGGCAGCACTAAAATTGTAATAAAACAGTGCTAAAAAACAGCCCAATAGCAGTAGCTTAAACATACGCAGCAGAGCGTGGTGGATGATATGCCCATGACCTAGCCCTTGCTCTTTTTGACGCTGCCCCGACAGCGAAATGGACACCCCAACAATAAAGATAAAAAAGGGGAAAATTAAGTCGGTTAGGGTCCAGCCGTGCCACTTTGCATGGGCTAAAGGCGAATAAATATATTGCCAGCTGCCAGGATTATTCACTAAGATCATAGCGGTAATCGTCATGCCTCTAAATACATCTAAAGCCAGCAGCCGATTGGCTGGCACATGCTGATAGATAGACTGACAATGCGCTTTAAGCGCTGACATCATAAACACACCACCTTATTGAACCGTAACAGGCAAACTTCCTTGGGCTTGAATACGACCACTGATCACGTCTGCTAAAGCATTAAAAATCGGTCCGTCGTACTGCGTAATAGAACGACCAGAGTCGTCCATATACTCAGACTTGGTCAGCCGATAAGCAAAACTGGCTAAAATGGCATCGGCATAGGGTGCAAACAAACGGCTGTTGTATGGTGTACGCAAACTGATAAACAGCGTCTTTTTACCTAGCTGTTGCGCCGCTTCTAACATCCTTAACTGTTGGCTAATTTGCTGCTGTTTAGTACTACGTTCACGCCTGTGCTGGATATCGTCCATGCCACCTAGCTCTGCTAAGCTTTGATCTGGGGTGATATCCGCTGTGATAACCATGTCAACTTGATCCAAGGCTAACAAGTTGACGTCAGCATCGACACTAGCCACGCTGTTGCACTTAATATTTAAGGTCGGTAAACGATTTTTTAGCGCAAGGGTTAATCCCATACACTTAGTGGTATCTGGCATCACTAACAGCAGATTGGTCACACTATTATCAAGGGGTAACACACCGCTGTTTTTAATCATAACGATGGCGCTGTTGGCCAATTGCTGTTCAACCATTTTGTGAGCTAGCGAGTCCAAGGTTGCCTGTGCACTAACAATAGCCTGGTCAATCGGTAATGTTTGTGGTTTCGACAGTTGATAGCTTGCTTTGAGTGCAGCAATACGCTGTGCCGAAACGTCAATCTCTTTGCGGTTTAAGCGCCCTTGCTGCACCGCGTTAGTCACATCACTGATAAGCTGTTTTAAGTTAGCAATATCTGATGGACGCCTAATAGTTATTGGCATCAACGCAATATCTGCTCCGGCTGAAAAGGTTTGAACAACCGCCTCAGTCTGGTCAAAGTAATGAGCAATGCCCGCCATGTTTAATGCATCAGTAACTATAAGGCCTTTAAATTCCATTTTATCTCTGAGTAAATCAGTCAGGATCTTGCGGGACATAGTGGCCGGTAAAATCACAGTGTTGCCGTCTTTAGCCATAAATTCAGTGTTATCTAATTGCGGATACTGAATATGTGCCGTCATGATCATGCCCGGTGCATCACGGTCTATGGCATAACTAAAGGGCTTTAAATCAACGGCTTCAATTTGTTGTAGATCGTGATCGACTCTGGGCAAGCCGGTATGACTATCGACACTGGTGTCACCGTGCCCCGGAAAATGTTTTAGAGTAGCGATCATGCCCTGATGTTGCATCGCCGCCATTTGCGCCGTGCCCAGTTGCGCCACTATATTCGCATCTTCACCGTATGAGCGCACATTGATCACCGGATTTAACGGATTAACATTTACATCTACAGTAGGTGCAAAATTAACATTAAAACCCAGTGACATTAATTCTTTGGCCATAATTTCGCCACTTTCACGGGCAAACTTGTCTCCGTGCTTAGCAAAGGTGGCACCAATCGCCATATTGCCCGCAAATGACGTGCCCAAGTTTTGCGGCAAACGCACCACCCGACCACCTTCCTGATCGATAGCGATAAACAGCGGTAGATGCCCTGCTCTCTTTGCAGCTTGCTGCAAGGCATAATTTAAGGTCAGTATTTGTCGGGTATTTTGTAGGTTTTCAGCAAACAAAATGACACCACCGATACCTGTATCACTAATCATATCTGCTAATGGTTGAGGTAACTTAGTTACAGGTGTTCGGCACGTTTTTTCGAGATCAGCATCATCACAAAAATACCGTAAATCAAGCATTAATTTTTGAGCGACGATTGGGTTTAATATTGGATCTACTTTTGTTTTTACGGCACAAGATGCACTCAATAACATAACGCAGAAGGCGGAAAATTTAATCACTGTATACGGTACTTTAATCAAGATATTTAACTACTTATTGTAAATTTATGCATTAGATCAGATAAGAATGTAGCAGGCTCACCTAAAAATAAATTATTTAATATTCTAAAGTTAATATGGAAAATTAATATGAAAAATCCCCGCGTTTCGCGAGGATTTAACACTTTTTTTAAGTTAATAGAACAATGCGATAGTGATCATTAATAAGCAATACTCACCGACAATTGGACTCTACGAGGATTGATTAAGTTTCGGGCTTCACCAAATGTATCGTTACTAACATAGGGGTCATAGTTATATCCCGTTTGATTGTCAAATACGTTATAAACCTCGGCATTAAAGTTCAGTTCTAAATCATCCGTTAACTGAAATCTTTGTGCGTAGTTTAAATCTAGCTGCCAATGACTTGCTTCGCGACGGCTACCTGCAGTTTCAGCATAACGAATGGTAGAGCTAGAGTAGCCATAAAGTGAACCATCCCACGCTTCCCATACATCACCAGATTGGTAAACAAAGTTAAAGCCAATATCGGCATTCCAATCGGTAGTATAATAACCTAGAGCTTTTAAGACATGAGGCTTATCGCCATTTAGTGTTCCGTATTTGCCATCCCATAACTGACGACCCTTGCCATCAGCTAAGTTAGATGAGCCTATAAACAAGTTACCATCAGAGGCACCACTGGTGATATCTTGGTCATAATTACCGAAATAATGACTCCATACATAAGAAACATTTAAATAAGTATTGTCGCCCACATATTCACCTTCGATACTCCATTCATAATAAGTATTTTCAGAGCCATCCAGCTCAGCAATAACGTAAGAAGAACCACCCACTTCATCGCGATAAGCAGCTAAGTCTTCAATGTATAAACCTTTATCTGCTATATTGTCTGGCACACCACCAAAGGGGCTCTGATACTTTCCGTCAAGACGTGCAGTGTTAGGGGTATCTTCCCAAGCATGAAAGGCTTTACGTTGACGTACATGGGTACGTATTAACAGTTCGTTAGAAACGGCTTTGGTTGCACCTATAGTTATTTCGTCAGTACGCCGAGGCTTTAGACTGTCTTCAAAGAATTTACCCGACGAGCCGCTAGCAGGCTGGTCACTGAGGTAATTACCTGATTCATCAAAAAACACCTGCATGGATTTCTGACTATTACGTGCCCATGAAGCGGCACGGGCCAAAGATGAAGCCTCTGGATTGTAGCTCGCAAAGTTAGCAAACACGGTACTGTTTTCTGAATAGGCCCAAGTGATACCTAGACGAGGTTGGATCATGTCTAAAAAGTCCACTTCATACATTTCGTATTTATGACCCTCTGCCACTTCGTAGCCTGACACATTGTTAGTGTTTTTCTTCAAGCCTTGGCCATACAAAATATCGTTGCTTAACATTACTCCTAGGCTATAAGTAAAGTCACCATGAGTAATCTCATCGTTAACTTCAATATTAAAGCTTTCTGATGAAGAAGTAATGGCTGGTACAACACCGCCTGAATCTGTTTCTAAACTCATCTGTTGCACAGTTGCCTGATAATACACTGGAACAGTGCCTTCATAATTATCAGGTGTTTCTCCTCCAATAAAACTAATACTGCCCCAGCCATTAGACAAGCGAGATAAAATTTCTTCGTTTTCTTTCCATTGGAAACCAAGATGTATTTTGTGGCTAGTGTTGCCGATTTCCATGTCGTGATCTAATTTAACTTCAAAGCTGGTGCGGTTAAAATCTTGATTATTAATGGTGGAGCCAACCCCGACCGAACCACCTGCGATTAATACGCCATCAGCGTCTAAGTAACCGTACTGCTGTATTAAAGGTAAAGCGGCGGCGCTGTCGTAAAGTGGATTATCTAAGTCAAATTTTGGCACATTAAACAACCCCAAGGTATCGAGCTGAGAGATATCCAGCGAATCACCTATTCGAGGTGAGATATTGGGTATCAAGTTATCAGGGCCACCTGCAGATTTCAATTTAAAGGAATTATATTGGAAACTTAAAACGGTCTCATCACTGATTAAATATGAACCATCAAAAGTGACAATATCCTGATCGGTCTTACTTCCATTTGATGTTGAGTCAGCGTCAAATGCCCCAACTGATAGGCCTTTGTCAATTCTCTCAGAGGTGCGTAAACTGGCATTTAACAGCAGTTGAGCAGTTGGTGCCCAAGTTAACTTGCCATAATATTCGTCACGAATGCTACTGAAATCTTTGACTGAGCCACGGCCATTTTCTTTATTAGGTTTGTCATCTTCAGGACGAAAATAGGATGCGTAGAAAAACAGCTCATCTTCAATGAGTGGACCACTGATGCTAGTCGTAATCCAGGTTTTATTGAAGTCATATTTTTCGCCATTAAGATTATCCTTATCCGCATAGAGACTTTTGGGTTGAATTTGGTATTTTACATCAGCATGAAATTCATTGGTGCCTGATTTAGACAGGGTATTAATAGACAACCCACCAGAACGATTGAAACCGATTGCCTTAGCACCACCACGGTCAATTGTGACACTACCAATATCGTGAGTTGAAGGTTCAGAGGCTAAATTACCAAACATAGGTAGTGATATATCGACGCCATCAAAACCGTATTTGTTATCACGACCAGAACCACCAGCTGATGGGCCTAAAGTTGTATTTTCTGAATATTGTACGCCAGGAATAACGGCTAACAAGTCGCGATAATTTTGGCCAGTGGGTATTTTTTCAATAACATCTTTACTCAAGGAGTTTGTTAATGAAGCATTACCCTCACGGATAATTTTTGAGGCAGTCACATAAATAATTTCTGTGCTGTCTACAGGTGCTGCGTTAAGGGCAATATTCACGTCGGAAGCTTGCTCTAAGAATACTTCGACCGTTGTTTCTCTTACAGTTCCGTCAGACGATATAAAGTTAAGTGTGTATTGACCGGGTAATAATGCAGGCAGTGTATAACTACCGTCAGCCTTTGTGGTGGCAGTACGGGGCTTGGGCATTATATTACTAGAAGCAGTAACCGTTACACCCGCAACTGAAATACCGGCTACTTCAGTACTCACTTTACCCTTGATACTACCCGATTGCTGAGCCATAACCGGCGCACTCATTAATGCACCTGTTAGCATGAGAGCTGAGATAGATGCTGCCGGAGTCCTTAATGTTTTACAGACAGCCTGATGCAGGCGCTTTTTTATAAAATTTGTTTGCTGTGTTGACATGTGTACCACCTGTTATTGTAAATTATTGATATAGGTGACATTGCTGTCACAAATTCTGTTACTAACATTCTTATTGTTAATTGATGATTTCGTACAGGGCTCCCCATTATTTAACAAATTATAGGCAACAACGTCAAGAATAATATTTTCCAAATATCACAATTAATAGTAATAATTTATATTTTAATGGATTACGCAAACATCTGAATAATATATTCATACGAGTAAAGACAACTTTAGAGGGATAAGGGTTGTATTCGTATTTTAAATCGGAAATATATGTATAAAATCACATGTTATTGCGTCATAAATATGTGTAGAATAATTATTCCATATATTTCCTAAAATAATAATTATTTATTCTAAAAGGTGGAGTTTGTCATGCAGCGCTGTGTTAAGTATCAATCAAAATGGCGAACCATTGGGTCATCATCACGTCGAATATGCTTTATTAGCCTGCTGACAATATTTATTGTTAGCTGTAAATCATTGTCCTTGTCTCATATGCAGTCTAAAAACTATAGCCAACGGATCAAGTTTTTGGTGATGCATTACACCGCTATTGATTATCAAAAATCAGTGACGGCCTTGGTTGATGAAGGTGGCTTGAGTTCACATTACTTGATACCCGAGCGTAATGACCCCAGCTATCAAGACAGTCAGTTAAAAGTGATTCAATTAGTCGACGAATCTAGCCGCGCGTGGCACGCGGGTAAAAGTTACTGGCAGGGTAGAGAGGACTTAAATGATCAATCTATAGGTATCGAAATAGTCAATGTGCCTGAATGTATGCGTGACAATACGAGTGTCGATCTAAAAAAACGACAAAATGATCCAAGTCGACTCTGCATTTTTCCTGACTATGACCCCAAACAAATAGAACTATTAATCACCTTATCCAAAGACATTCTGGCGCGAAATCCTGATATATCGCCTACAGCAGTCATAGGCCATTCCGACATTGCACCTACTCGCAAGAACGATCCTGGCCCACGTTTTCCTTGGTATCAACTGTATCAACGAGGTATTGGGGCTTGGTACGACAATGACACTCTGAAAACATATTGGGAAATGTTTAACGCCTACCCACCCAGTATTAGTTTGATACAACATGCCTTAGGCACTTATGGTTATGGCATTGTTGAAACCGGTATGGCCGACAGTGCAACCCTAGATACTTTGTCAGCCTTTCAAATGCATTTTTTACCTTGGTCGGTTAATGGCAAGCTCGACAGTAAAACCGCTGCGGTTTTATTTTCATTAATTGACAAATATTTCCCGCAACACATCGATGCGCTATTAAAACGCTACGAAGCAGAAAAACAGCCGGTGCAACAATCGGTTACCTTAGGCTATTACCAAGTCAATGAGACATATCCCAATACAGATCGAAGTACACGTGAATGGGTCAACGATCGTAACGTTTTCAAAAGTTATGTAAATGAAGGCAAGATCATTATTGATAATCATGATGCGCAAAGTGCTGATATTTATGTCAACGGCGAAAAACTCAATATCGACGATATCCTGCAGCCTTATCAGCGTTATAGCTATTCTTTAGCGCGACGCACTAAAACTGGCGAAAACACCCTACGGGTTGAAAATGTATTACCTCAGGGCAGTTCTATTCAGGTCATGATCCCCTTCCCTACCTTAAAGCTCGAAGAAGCAGCCAATAGTCAAACGTTTGCTAAAGTGGACAACCTCATAAACAGTGATATCGATGCAGGTTTCCCCGGCGCAGTATTGCTGGTATTGAAAGATGGAAAAATCATCAAACGCAGCGCCTACGGTTATGCTCGAAAATATGCCGACGGAGGGCAGTTATTAGAACATCCCATTAAGATGCAAACCTCTCAGCTATTTGATTTAGCCTCGAATACCAAAATGTTTGCCACCAATTTTGCGCTAATGAAATTGGTGTCAGAAGGTAAGATTGATGTCACTCGACCTATTAATGACTACTTACCAGAGTATCAAGGACAAGGCCGCGAAGGTAGGTTGATTCGCGACCTACTAACACACACCGCAGGTTATTCTCCTCAAGTACGTTTTTTCACTAAAGACAATGAATTGGGTCCACAGTTTTTTTCTCAAAATAGAAAGCGCACCGAACATTTACTATTATCCCGGGTACCTTTTGAAATGGGTCGACAAACCCAAGCCGTATACAGCGACACCGATTATATGTTGCTCAGTTTACTGATTGAACGCGTGACGTTTGAACATTTAGATTTATATGTAGAACAACAGATTTATCATCCTCTTGGCATCGATAACACCCTGTTTAATCCATTGCAAAAAGGCTTTACTAAAAGCCAGTTTGCAGCCACAGAAATAATGGGTAACACCCGAGGTGGCACTGTAGACTTTGAAAATGTGCGTACTCATGTATTGCAAGGTGAAGTACATGATGAAAAAGCCTTTCATTCTTTTGCTGGTGTCGCCGGACATGCAGGGTTGTTTTCCACTGTTGATGATTTAGCTGTATTGAGCCAAACCCTATTGAATGGAGGAGGTTATGGTAAAACCAAAGTTTTTGAGCACGCTGTACTCGATGAATTTGTTAAACCGGAAGAAGGAAACGGTAGTTTTGGCTTGGGCTGGCGCCGCGCGGGTCATGGGGAAAGTAAGTGGCACTTTGGTCCTTATGCCAGCCCTTATGCTTATGGCCATACTGGCTGGACGGGAACAGTGACAGTCATCGATCCTGAATATGACCTTGCCATTATATTACTCACCAACGCTCGTCATAGTGAGATTGTCGAACAAGAAGAGGATAAAGGACCAGAATTTAGTGGCAAATTATTTGAAACGGGTAAGTATGGCAGTATTATTAGTTTGGTATACGAAGCCGTTTTAGATAATCAATAGGAACACCTTAATGCAGAGTTTATCACCCACGTTTTTAGTCTGCGGCCTGCTATTAATTGGATTAACTGGGTTCACTAAAGCTGAGTCTGCCACTTTGAATGAGAAAAAAGTACACCAAATTATGCAAATCTTGCAAATACCAGGTGCTGCTATTGGCATAGTCAAAAACGGTAAAGTCATAACGGCCCGTGGCTTTGGGGTAAAAAAAATAGGGTCTAAAGAACCTATCGATAGCAATAGTATTTTTAAGATAGCCTCAAATACTAAGGCTTTTACGGCGGCGGCTTTAGCCATTTTAGTGGATGAAGGTAAAATAAGCTGGGACGGTAAAGTACAACGTTACTTAACTGATTTTAAACTTCATGACCCTTGGGTCAGTGAACAGTTTAACCTCATCGACTTACTCACTCATCGCAGTGGTTTGGGGTTGGGAGCAGGCGACTTAATGTTGTGGCCCGAGCCTTCTAGTTTCACACGCCAAGAAGTGTTGCATAATTTACGCTATCTAAAACCCACTGGGGAATTTCGGGCTGACTATGCCTACGACAACTTGCTGTATATTGTGGCTGGCGAAATTATTCCAGCCGTTACTGACAACAGTTGGGAAACCTTTGTTGAGCAACGGATCATGCAGCCCTTAGGTATGACACATTGTTTTGCGGGTAACGTCAGTGCACAAAGGCAAGCCGACATAGCCACACCTCACGGTATTGTAAATGGCAAACTTCAAACTATCATACGACCAATCGCCCCCGACAAACCCAGTGTGTCAGGACCGGCTGGGGGCATACAATGCAGCCTTAACGACATGCTGACATGGGTGAAAGTACAGCTTAATCAAGGAAAAACAGCTGCCGGTAAATCACTATTTTCTGAAACGCAGCACCGCATGATGTGGACACCGCAGACTATTATGCCCGTGTCTTGGCGCAGTAAACGTTTCGACAATACCCACCTTAGCGCCTACGGACTAGGCTGGCGTATTAATGATATGGATGGTTATTTGCAAGTTCACCACAGCGGCAGCTTAGCTGGCATGTATTCTTTTGTGAGTTTATTTCCAGAATTAGACTTAGGTTTTGTGGTACTGACTAATCAGCAGTCGAGTGCCGCTCGTAGTGCTTTGATGTACACCGCCATGAAACCCTACTTAGGCGATACCAGCAGCGATTGGCTAGCTAAATTTAGCCCTCCACCCAAAAATCACTCTGCCACAAAACCATCAGGTACAACCGATAACGCTGATAACAGCCGTCCGGACAATACTATAGCAAGCATAAATAATACCGACTTCAATGCTTATATAGGTACTTATGATGATCCATGGTTGGGACATTTTATTATTGAACAGACTCCTCATAGTTCCCCCGATAACAAATCAGCAGGGTTACAAATCCATTCATCACGGGTGGAAAAATTGGTAGGCACATTATATCTGCAAAACAGCAAAGATAACTTATTGATACGCTGGCACGACCGCAGTCTAGAAGCCGACGCGATTATTCATTTAAAACGCGATAATCAAGGCATTGTGATTGGCATGACACTCGCCCCTGAATCAAAAGACATCGATTTTAGTTATGATTTTCAGGATTTAGATTTTACTAAACTCACCTCGCCCAAAACGCCAGCCCACTGAAAAGTAGGCTAACAGTAGTGAACTTGATGGTGAGCATGCAACTTATCCCGTGATGCATAATTGATTGGGTCAAACTCTCTATGACAGGTTCAATGTGACCCATGCTTACATCGGGCTCCTAGGGCCTATTTAAACTCAATCAGGTTACTTGTGCCCTAATTCAACGACTCATCACCAACACTTTCTTCTTATTTTAAACTTGTGGAATTCACCCTCATAACATTCAAAATATTCCAAACTCCACTAAATTTCAGAATGATTTATTGAAAGGTTATTTGATTTTTGATTATTCTATCCTTTACGCTGAAGGACTATAGGTAACACTTGTAATTTATAAGCTAACCTACTAATAATTATAAGTATAGTGGGGTTTATTTGAGTGAGCATCATTACCCAGTTATGGTGTATTAAATTACAAAACAAGCAAATCTAGTTTATAAAACAATCTATTTTTTGGCTTTCAACAAATATTGACTTGTTGAAATAATTATTCTCATTATAATCTAAATTTTGGAATATAATATTAAAGGAGGTCGTGTGGTGAATAGCAGTAAACCTCTTTATATTGGTATTGATGGAGGTGGCACTAAGTGCAGCGCTAAGTTATTCAACGCCAAAAAAGAGGTGATAGGCCACGGTATTAGTGGACCAGCCAATGCAGCAAGAGACTTAGCACAGACCTTAGACTCTATATTAAAATCTGTGCACCTAGCACTAATAGATGCTCAACTTAGCATTAAGACTATCCCTAAACTAAAAGTGGCTGCTGGTTTAGCCGGTGCAACTATACCTAGCGTAAAAGCACAACTACTTGCATGGCAGCACCCTTTTGAGTGTTTTACAGCCGACAGTGACTTAATTACTAGCAGTTATGGCGCTCATGAAGGACGCGATGGGGCATTGCTGATTGTAGGTACGGGTTCATCTGCAGCCCGTTTTGAGTCAGGTGTTCTAACCCAGTTTGGTGGACATGGATTTACCTTTGGTGATAAAGGAAGTGGAGCATGGTTGGGCCGTTCAGCCATTGCTTCTACTCTTGAAGCCTTAGATGGTGTGACGGCTATTTCGGCCTTGCACGATAGAATTTTGACTCGACTATCAGTATCGTCAAGCGCTGGCCTTGTACAAAAGATGATCTTGGCTACCCCAACTCAATTTGCTACTTTAGCCCCTGATGTTGTTAGTTTAGCTAAGCAAGAGGATATTAATGCAATGACTTTAGTTGCTGAAGCGGCAGCATATCTAGATAAACTGTGTATGCGTACCTTGCAAAACACAGAGTTATCTTTAGTGTTGATGGGAGGCCTCGCACCCATTTACAAGCCTTGGTTTAGCCCCATCCTTCGCGCACGCATAGTCGAAGCTAAGTCGGGCCCTGAAAGGGGAGCACTGCATTTGCTGCATTCTCACTTACCTCTGATTTTCTAATATGAAACGTCTATTTTATAACCTTTACCTCGCCTATTACCAAAATGAGTTATTACTATGTTGAATATAACGAGAGTCCAAACTAGCCATTACCGTAAAAACTATCGTCGCTTATCTCAGATAATCCTGTTTTTAGCTTACAGTACCTGCAGTAATTTGGCGTTTAGCAACAGCAATGTGCCAGATATTAGCAGCCACCAATTAAACGCCCAGTATTGGCAGACTAAGCTAAAAAATAACGAGGTTATGTCGATGAAAAATCAAGACGTCGAAGCATTCAACCAACAACTATTCACAAGTAACCCATTCGTAGTCAACCCTTTAGCCAGCCCTACAAGTTTAGATAAAGCGGCCTTAATAGATAAAATACACAGCATCAGCTCCGTCCCAAGTAGTGCGCGTTTTTATGAGGATGGCGCCCAGCTAACGGAACAAAATTTTAAAGTCTATACCGACAATCTCAATATCCAAGGGGTCAAAGCCCATAACGAGGTTAAGTTTGGTTTAGTCACCCAACGCTCTTCACTGCGCACCTTTCCCACTTTAGACAGGGTATTTAACAAATCAATGGATTTTGATTTAGACCGTTTTCAAGAAACAGGCGTTTTTCCAAGTGAAGCGGTGGCCATATTACATAGCAGTGCCGACGGCAAATGGTTGCTGGTACAAAACTACAATTATTTGGCATGGGTGAGCCAAGACGATATTGCCATAGGCACTAAGCAGCAAGTTCACACTTATTTAGATCATCAAGACTTTTTGTTGATCACGGGGGCTAAAGTACTCACCAGCTATGTGCCAAACGAACCTGAAATATCACAGGTACAGTTAGATATGGGCGTTAAACTCCCGCTTTTGAGCATTAATGAACAACATGGAGAACTCTACGGCCAAAGTACCGCCGGAAGCTATGAAGTAAAACTCCCAGTGCGCAACCTAGATGGTAGCCTAAGTATCAAAACGGCCTTAATCGGGCGTACCCAAGATGTGCACCAAGGTTACCTCGAATACACTGCGCAAAACGTGATTGCACAAGCGTTTAAGTTTTTAGGCGAACGTTATGGCTGGGGTCATGATTACAATGGTCGAGACTGCACTGGATTTGTAGGCGAAATTTATAAAACCTTTGGCATTTTGATGCCGCGTAATTCCGGGCAACAGGGTAAAGGCGAGTATGGTACTAACTTTAGGTTTGATAAAAACAGCGATAGCACCAGTAAATTAGCGTTCATTAAAAATATGCAAATAGGGGATCTTATCTATATTCCGGGTCATGTTATGCTGTACCTAGGTAAAGAAAACAACCAACCTATAGTGATCCATGACGTCAAAGGTTTAGCCTACTGGACCCCTGAAGGTGAATATTATCAAGGCGTATTAAATGCAGTCTCAGTTACCCCTTTGATCACGTTGCATTTGAACGAAACGACGACTTATGTCGATAAAATTTACAATATTAAACGCCTCACGCTAAACAACATTGAAAGAGATTAAGCCGCAATGAAAATCACCGCCATCCGTTTTGCGAAGTTAGAGGTGCCATTAATTACTCCTTTTAAAACAGCCATGCGTACTGTGCAAAACATTACTGATCTTGTGGTGATAATTGAAACAGACAAGGGTGTATTGGGTTATGGCTCAGCACCTTCTACGCCTATTATCACCGGGGATACCCACGGCTCGATATGTTATGCCATTAATAACGTGATTGGCCCCCACATCATCGGTATGGACATTGAAGATTTAAATGCTATTTGTCATAAAATCCAACATGCGATTGTGGCTAATAGCAGTGCTAAAGCGGCTCTCGAAATTGCTATTTACGACCTCTGGGCTAAACGTTTTGATGCACCACTGTATAAAATGCTTGGAGGCGGTAAACCCATCTTAAGTACTGACGTGACAATCAGTGTCGATCACATCGAAAAGATGCTGGCTGATGCTAATCTTGCTATTAGTCAGGGCTTTGAAATCCTTAAAATTAAAATCGGTACTGACATCGAAAATGATATCGAACGAATATATTCAATTCATCAAGATGTGGCTAAGCGGGCCACGCTTAGGTTAGATGTTAATCAAGGTTGGACCGCTAAACAAACCGTTTACGCCATGCAAAAACTAGAAAACATAGGTGTTGAGCTTGAGCTGATTGAGCAACCGGTCAAAAGTAATGATATTAAAGGCCTGCGCTACATCAGCGAACGTATTACCACCCCCGTTATGGCTGATGAAAGTGCGTTTTCACCACTACAAGTTATTGACTTAATTCGCAGTGGTGCTGCTGACATTATCAATATTAAATTAATGAAGTGTGCAGGTCTCAGTCAAGCGATTAAAATTGCCGACTTAGCCGAATTACATGATATTCCTTGCATGATAGGCTGCATGCTCGAAGGCAGTATTGGCGTAGCTGCTGCAGCGCATTTAGCTGCAGCCAAAGCCTCTAGCATTTCTTTAATAGACTTGGATGGCCCAGCACTGGGTCAATATGATCCGGTTGTCGGGGGTGTAGATTTCAACTTATCTAACATAACATTAGGTCAAGGCGCTGGCCTTGGCATTGAGAGAATTAACGATTTACAGGAGCTAACTTGGCCATTTTAAATTCACGTCACATCATCACGGGCGCACTCATACTATTAACGAGCTTACTCAGCTCTTGCGCCTCAAATTCTGACCCTGTTGAGCCTTTACTACAACGTCTCGACACTCAACAACTGGTGGTGGTGGTATCAGATAACTGGGACGCAACAACGGCAACACTGCAAAAATTTGAGTGGGTAAATGCAAAATGGCAAGCAGTAGATCAGGCCTTCCCAGTCAATTTGGGCCGAACCGGACTAGCATGGGGCTTAGGATTACATCCTGCACAACAAGGGTATTACAAGATAGAAGGCGACGGTAAAGCCACAGCTGGGATATTCAATTTAAGCAGCACGTTTGGCTATTTGCCCAAAGCCATTACCGACATGCCATATCAACCGATGTCGGCTAATCACTACTGTATAGACGTTAACGGATCGCCATTGTACAACCAAATTGTTGATGAAAGCATCGTGGGCAATAATGCTGTAAAAGGCTCGACAGAACCGATGCGCCGCGATATTCACAATGGTGGCCAAACAATATATAAAAAAGGTATCTTGCTTGATCACAATCCAGCAAACCTTAGCGGTAAAGGCAGTTGTATCTTCTTACATTTATGGTTTGGCCCAGATGTTCCCACCGCAGGCTGTACTTCTATGCAAGAACCTAAAATGGATGCACTGTTAGCTTGGTTGAACCCAGCCAAAAATCCACGTTACTTGGCTTTGCCAAAAGATGAATATAAGAAAAAACAGCAACAATGGGGCTTGCCAGCTCTTTAATAAGAACGTATTCAAAAGTCCATTTATAAGTGCTCAGCTGCGAACATTACATCCCAATAACAGCCCCTTGGTGTAGGGGCTGTTTTATATCGGAGGCTGAAATATACCAATACATTAATGTTGGCAACTACAATTACGTTGGGTTTTGTCGGTTTTGCCAATACCAGGATTGAACGTATTGGTTGGGTCGAGAGTTAAATAAAATTCCTTTAGACTTTGTTCAGCCGCATACAAATGCCCCACATTATGTTCGGCTGGGTATTTAACCCCTCGCTTATTTAGCAATTTAAGCATGCTGTTTTTGACTTTTTACAGGATCTGCGCCTTTTTTCAAAATGTAATCCTGATGAAAAACATGACAGAAAAAATGTCCATAGTAGAGCTTCATTTCAAGCTGGTCTTGCAAAGCTTCAGGCAGCGCTTCTAACCAATCAATATCATCGCGTCTTAAGGCAATATCCAACGATAATAATTCGCCTACGTCTTTTTGATATAAAGTGTGATAGCGCATTGCGGCCCCCGCAGCGGCAAAACGGTTTAACACCGCAGCGGCAGTTTCTTGGGTATCACATTCAAAAAAAGCCCCTTCTTGCTCAGTAAAAAATGTGGCTAGATGGGCTCTCGCTTCAGCAATACCTTGCTCACTCATTTTCAAAATCAAATGATGATCGTATTTGGCACGATATTGCAAAATACGTGCAGGTAAATGCTGCGGGAAAAATCGACTGGCCGTTTGCATCACCCAATCACTAAGATGTGCAGACACAAAAGGTAAAGATTTGCAGATTGCATCGACTCGCGCTTTTAAGGCAAACAACTTAGGTAAACGGTCAGTACCTAAATGTTTTACACTCAAAAACGTGTCTTTTCCGTACTTGGCAGAAATATCAAAAATATCTTTGTGTAAGTATTCACCTACCTCAGGTAAATGTTCATATTGTTGTAAAATATCCCGTCTGAGACGGCCCAACACTAAGGGGTCATTAGTACCAATATAAAATGTCTGCTCTTGCTCGGCCACCGCAAACGTATCGAGCCTAACGGCAAAAACAGCCAACTTACCTGCACAGCCACTGGCTTCAAATAAACGCCGGGGATCGGCGTTATAACGGCTAGGACTATTTTCATCTACCTGACGTACACGCTGCTGATACTCTTTATCTGAGCACTGAGCATCGCTTGGCGTTAAGTCGTCTTTAGCAAAATTCCCGGTCATCAAGTTGCTTAATATCTCCTCAGGCGTCTCACCCAACTCAATACCTAAATGATTAACCAGTTGTAATTCACCCTGTTCATCAACCCTCGCAAACAACGCCATTTCAGTATAGGCAGGACCACGTTTCACTAACGCGCCGCCTGAATTATTGGCGATGCCACCCACCACCGACGCACCTAAACACGAAGAACCAATAACCGAATGAGGACTGCGCTTTATAGGCTTAAGTACCTTCTCTAAGCTGAACAAGGTCGCCCCAGGGAAACTCAACGCCTGCTGCCCTTGTTCAAGCAAATACACCTGATCCATCGCCAACGTATTGATGATAACAATAGGCCGGTCATAGTCATCACCATTAGGCGTGGAGCCCTCGGTTAATCCAGTATTAGCGGCTTGCATTATAATAATAGCCTGGTGATTAACACACACTTGTAAAGCCTGATATAACAGCAGCAGAGTCTGCGGTTTGACTACAGCAAACGCAGCACCTCCCCCGGTGCGCCAGCCAAAGCGATATCGTTGCGACTTTTTCTTATTTGTAATGATGTGATTTTGACCGACAACGTCTTGAAGTTGTTGCAGTAATTGCGGATGGTGCATGATGTTAATTTCCTAACATTCGTTCAACAGTTACCAGCAAAAACACTCGGTGTTGAAACAAGAAAATAGAGATACATCGATTGTAGATAAATAAATCAAAAATACCAGAATATATTATTCCATAATACTCGATTTATATAAAATAAATATTAACATCTCGTTATGGATTATTCGATATTAACAAACAACAGTATGCCAAAATACGTCTGCAACAAAATCTAGCAGAACCAGTTCACTGACAATTTAGGACTTGAGTGTTCAGATAGGGATCCTCAGATGATTAATAAGACGTTCGACCTCACACTTCATCGTCTATGTTTAGGGACCGCAAACACTAGAAGTGTAATTTACAGTTTATCCCCATAAATTGCGAAACTCTCTTAGGTTATGAATACATCATTTACGATAAAAATTTTTACCGCTGATGATTTTTGCACTAGGCTTTAAGGTATTCACCGACATGGAATGTAACGAATATGAGCTCGCCTATACCCCTCTCTGGTTTGTTGATTATTGTATTGTTGTCTAATGCTTCTGGGTTTTGTTTTGCCAATGAGCTCAGCCCATCTCAAACTAAAAAAATATATGTCTCCCAACAATTAGCCAATGTGTACCAGGATGACATAACGGTACAAGATTACTGGATCAGCGAAAAACTAGATGGCATACGCGCCCGCTGGAATGGTTCTGCACTGGTTACACGCAATGCTAATATTATTTACGCACCAGCCTGGTTTGTGAAAGATTTTCCGCCGCAAACTTTAGATGGCGAGTTATGGTTAGCCCGCAACAGCTTTGAGAAAACCGCTTCTATTGTGTTACGCAAAACGCCGAACTCAGACTGGCAAAACATTACATTCATGTTGTTTGATTTACCTGAAAACACGGGGACTTTTAGTCAGCGTTTAATTAAGATGCAGCTTTTAGTTGATGCGGTTACCAGCCCTTATTTACAGGTGATCCCTCAATTCAAACTGGCGAATCAAAAACAACTGATGCTCAAGTTAGATACATTAGTCGCACAAGGCGCAGAAGGCCTAATGTTGAATCATCATGGTGCTTACTATGAGGATGGTAGAAGCGCAAATTTGCTTAAATTAAAAAAGCATCAAGATGCCGAAGCTAGAGTGATCGCGCATAATTCAGGGAAAGGTAAATACAAAAACATGATGGGGTCAATGCTGGTTGAGCTGATTGAGTTGGGTGAGTCTGACAGAGGCCTACAATTTAAAATTGGCTCAGGGTTTTCTGATATGCAGCGCCAGTCGCCACCATCAATAGGCACAATAATTACCTTCAAGTATTACGGCCTTACGGCAAGAGGTATTCCACGATTTGCGAGTTTTTTACGGATTAAACCTACAGTTTTGGATAAAAAAGCAGTAATGACTAAAAGCAACATACAAAAAACATATTACTGAATTCTTTATTTACCAGAAGAGCGCTGCGCTTCACAGAGAAATGCTAAACACTGATTACAAACTGCATTTTAACCACAGTAGTCAACGAGCGGTTTAACTTTATTTGTTGCGATAAGTGATTAACGTTTATTCTGCGGTTGATAATTCATCAGAGCAGCATTTGGTAACGTTTGGGTGTATTTTGCTTCTTTTTCTAATGCTTCTACATCCTTGATAATAAGTTGATTACGCTTTTTATCCAAAATGCCGTCTTTTTTCCAACGTTGTAATTGTTTGTTCACGATCTGACGGACAGTACCGGACATTCGCGCTAAGGTCTCATCGTTTAAACCTTTGGCTATATGCTGTTGTTCATCTTCTTTTCCGCTAATATAAAATTTAATTTTATTTATATGTTTTAAAATAATCCGACTCAATCGAGTGGTCACATTGTGTAAAATTAAACTACTGGCTAGTTCTTCTTTTTCTCGCATTTTTTGCGCTAAATAGGGCATGAATTGTTGATTGAATTCTGGATAGCTCCACAACCACTGGCGCATTGTTTCAAGTTTAACTGAAAGCAATTTTATCGTTGTTAATGGCGACACAATCACATCATGAGGCTGGTCATCTAAGAGCACAATCAAGTCGAAACAATCACCTGCATACAGCATATCTAGTGTTACTTCTCTGCCTGTTTCAGGATTACTTTGCTTAATTTCTACCTGCCCTTCTATTACCACAAAAAAGCGTTGTGTTAATAAAGCACAGTCAAAGTAGTCACCTTTGTGCCATTCGTTAAGTTGAAATTCTTGTTGAAAATCTTCAATTAACCTTACCGGTAAATCCGCAAATATACTAGCTTGTTTAACTAAAACTGGGCTGGCTTTGTGAGGTAGATGAGAAATGTTTTTCTCCATAGTAAAAGTGATTTGGGTTCTAGCTTAAGCCTAACAAGTATTTTTATTCTACCTCGTTGTGACTACATAACAAAAGCGAATGTTGCTTTTCAGTTACCTGCCAGACCGCTAATTCATTGAATTTTAAATTTAAAAACAAATAAAAATAATATTGCGATTACTGTCATATTTGTGACAGAAACATTTCTTCACCCTAAGTATTATCGCCCCACTAACCAAACAGCCAAGGTTAAACCAGCAAAGTTAGTCGGTTTATACAAGGTTGTTTATGAGGTCAAACTGCTTACTGGGTAACTACCATAAAGCATCAAATCTTTAACTAGATCGTTTATAAACAAACAGGTGATTATTATGAGTAAGATTATTGGTATTGATTTAGGTACAACAAATTCATGTGTAGCAGTTATGGAAGGTGGCAAAGCAAAAATCATTGAAAATTCAGAAGGTAGCCGCACCACCCCATCAATTGTTGCTTATGCAAACAATAAAACACTAGCGGGTCAACCCGCAAAAAGACAAGCAATTACAAATTCTAAAAATACATTATTTGCAATTAAGCGATTGATTGGTCGTAAATTTGACGATAAAGAAGTGCAAAAAGATATTAAATTAGCGCCGTATAAAATTGTAAAAGCAGACAACGGCGATGCCTGGGTTGAAATCGATGGTAAAGCACTGTCACCACAAGAAGTGTCAGCACAAATTTTACGTAAGTTGAAAAACGATGCTGAAGCGTATTTGGGTGAAAAAGTAACAGATGCGGTTATCACTGTACCGGCATATTTTAATGATTCACAACGTCAAGCAACTAAAGATGCAGGTAAAATTGCAGGACTTAATGTTAAGCGTATTATCAATGAACCAACGGCAGCAGCATTAGCCTACGGCGTTAATAAGAATACTAAAGCTGAACAAAAAGTGGTGGTGTACGATTTAGGTGGCGGCACCTTTGATATCTCTATCATCGAAATATCCAATGAAGACGGTGAAAACAATTTGAAGTGTTAGCGACTAACGGTGATACCTTTTTAGGTGGTGAAGATTTTGATTTACGCCTAATTAATTACCTTGCTGATGAATTCAAAAAAGACACTGGTATTGATATTAAACAAGATTCTTTAGCGTTACAACGCATTAAAGAAGCTGCTGAAAAAGCGAAAATCGAATTGTCATCTGCCATGCAAACCGAGGTGAATTTACCTTACATCACAGCTGATGCCAGTGGCCCGAAACACCTAAATGTAAAAATGACACGAGCGAAATTAGAATCATTAGTAAATGATTTAGTAACGAATACCATCGCACCGTGTGAACAAGCGTTAAAAGATGCGGGTCTTAACAAAGGTGATATTGACGAGATTATTTTGGTAGGTGGTCAAACGCGGATGCCAAAAGTGCAAGAAGCCGTTAAACACTTCTTTGGCAAAGAACCACGTAAAGATGTTAACCCAGATGAAGCGGTTGCAATGGGAGCTGCTATTCAATCAGGTGTATTGTCAGGGGTAGTAAATGATGTGTTATTACTGGATGTAACACCGCTATCACTCGGTATCGAGACCTTAGGTGGTGTCATGACTAAGCTGATTGAAAAAAATACTACCATACCGTCACGGGCTTCTGAGGTGTTCTCAACGGCTGAAGATAATCAATCAGCGGTAACAATACATGTGCTGCAGGGTCAACGTGAAATGGCGACAGATAATAAATCGTTAGGTCAATTTAACTTAGCGGATATTAGCCCTGGACCAAGGGGGTCAGTAAAAGTGGAAGTCACGTTTAACATTGATGTGAATGGTATTTTAAATGTATCAGCCAAAGATAAATCAAGCGGCAAAGTGCAAAGTATTGAAATTACCGCTTCAAGTGGTTTAACCGAAGATGAAATTAATCGTTTAGTGCAAGATGGTGAGCTGCACGCTACTGAAGATAAACAAAAGCGTGAGTTAGTTGAGCAGCGTAACCAAGCAGATCAATTAATTCATACGGTACAAACGTCAATGACGAGTCTGACTGATACACAGCAAACCGGGCTTAAAACATTAATTGAGCAACTAAAAATGGCAGTTAATGGCGATGATAAAGCAGCCATTGAAATGCGACAAAAAGCATTACAAGATGCTTACAGTAACATCATGCAAGCAGGTCAACAGCGAGGTAACGCTGCCAAGGATAGTGCTAACGATGATGTGATTGATGCTGATTTTGAAGATGTCAGCAACGGCTAATCATTAAATGATTGATAAAAAGCTAAGTTAATTTTTAATACACCTTTATTATCTAAGCTAAAACCAAAACCTCTAACATTCATTATTAGGGGTTTTTTATTGCTTAATAAAAAGACTCAACAAGTCAAAAAGTAGTAACCACAAAAACCACTTTAACTGCTAAAAGTTGTGCACTAAGAACACAAAGTTTTGCACCACTGAGGAAAAGGAGCGCTGGCGCTACACAGAGAAAAGACGACTCAAGACTCTTAAAGCAGTATGCTTTTTGCTTTTCCTCGGTGCTCTCATCTTTCCGCTGTGGTGCAAAATATCTTTTGCTTTTATTAACATAATCAGTGAAGTTTCAGGAATTATTAAACATCTTCATTGTACAATTATCCTAATGCACTAGATTTTGATAGCTTGATGTAAACTATCGTTTATTTACATAGTCTGAAAGCGATGATTATGTAAACAACCTCAGGAAATCAATGACACATTCGTTTTGGCAAAAGCGCCCAAGTAAAAAAATGACTGCAACGTTGTTGTTTTTTGTTGTGCTGGCTACAATATTTTTATTCCGTCGCCCTATTGCTATCAAAAGCATCGAACACTTTACTCAACCCCACGATGTATCTATTACCTGCCTACATTTTTCATTCAATTGGCAACTTAATATCAACCTTAAACAAGCATGTATCACCTCTCCTATAGGCACCATCGAAGTACACGATGCAATTTGGCAGCCTTGGTCCAACATTTTAAATATTCAACAGATAAAAGTTAAACACCTTGCACAACTCCCAGCAGTTACCAAAACTGATAATGAATCTCTCGGTGAGCAGCAAAAAAACAACTTAGATTTACCTGGCTGGTTGCCAAAGCTAGGCATCTCAAGTCTTAAAGTCGACTCTTATGAACTGCTTCAGCCCCTACATTTAAGTGTAAACACCATTTCGAGCAACAAGCTGAGCATCACCGGTGATGTGAATGCTGACGTCAAAATTTCCCCAAATGTATTAGTCGCAAATATAACCTGGAGAATATCCGATCTCGTAAAATGGATACCGCAAGTACACACATTAACCCAAGATAATGCTGAATTATTAAAGGAGCTAACCTTTGATGAAAGTGCAATCAACAGCCGTTTAACCTTTGATGGCGAAATACTTAGTGCAGATAGCAGCTTAGATATAGCCAGCCGTTTTTATATCTCAAACTGCCCGATTGATGCGGTATTTGTGGGTAATATATTAGTGGATGTAAACGTGAGTAGCCTTGACCTCAGTGTAGACTTAACCCAACTTTCAAATGACATTTCATTGGTTAACTGCCCATTATTACTCGATTATTTTGCACAAGATGATATGCCACAGCTGTCATTTGTGTTCCCGCAAATAATAGCAATAAACAAAACACACATTAAGCTACCCACATTACAAATTGTAGACAAGGGCAATACACATCGCAGTGTCGTCCTTAACGATGTGAATTATAAAACGACAGGTGAGCTTGAAGTTAGTTACAAAATTGTACTTAAACAGCCTATTAAGACAAAGCAAATAACCGCAGACATGTTTGACTTGCAAGCTCAGGGTACACTTTCCACACATCTCTCTGCACAGGCTACAGAGCTGCCAGTAAGCTTTAAAATAACCAATGATAACAATCGACTCGTTGTAAAAAACGTAAAGATGGACACATTGCTTATCGGTAACTTAAGCAGTGAATTTTCTTTCCACGACACTCAGACTAAACAACTTCAAATGAAGGGTGTAGTTAATAGCTCAACGATAAAAATAGGCGAGCTTAAATTGGCAAAAACGAGTAGTGACTTTTCTCTATCAGGGGCAAGTTTTAATGATTTGCAATTGAGCGTAGATAACCAACTTTTTAATACGGTTCACCCCGAGCTCAATATTCAGAAAATTACCAACCACATAGATGTAAATATAAAACAGCTTGAAGCGCTGAGTTTTTCTGGAAACTCAACCGTCACAAAATTACTGACGCAAAACATTAATTTTATGCCAATCAATATGACCCATACAGGCCAGGCAAGTTTAGCAAATATGACCCTATCCAGTCAGCATGACGTTTCACTAGAAAACAATTTTATGGTGCAGCTGACACACCAGCAAGCTGAGGTAAAATTACAAATAAACCAACAAAACGTTAGTCGTTTACAAAAATTAATTTCACAGTTGCAAGATGCACTGCTGATTAAAGAAGGTAACCTTTCAGCCAATATTGAATTAACGTTGCCGCAAAAAACAGAACCGCTTATCGCAAAAGGGAAAGCAAACTTTCTGGGTCTATCCGCAAAGTATCAAGACTATGTGCTTAAAAACATCACTTACCAAACCCCACTCACGTTTGATTCAGCTGGATTTCAGTTAGCCGAATCTACTCTACGCATCGATTCAATTGATGCGGGGGTGATGATTCAACAACTTGAAGCAACTGTTTTTGCACAAAACAGCGTGTTTCGTTTAGAACAAGTTCAAGGTGAAATCTTCAATGGAAAGTTTTTATTGGGTGGCTTATGGTTAGATGGACGCGAGCAGCAGTTCAATATCAATATTCAGAATATTGATTTGGCTCAGGTTATAGCACTTCAAAAACAACCTGGGATCAGTATTACGGGGAATATTAACGGCGACATACCATTGATTATAGGCAAGCAAGGAATAAGGATAGATAATGGTCGAGTTTCCAGCTTAACAGGAGGAAAGTTAAGCATAATAGGTAATCCGTCTTTTGATTCTATTAAGGTCCAACAACCTGAATTGGCATTGTTGGAGAACCTTGACTTCACTCAGCTTAAAAGTAACGTGAAGTTCACTCCTGATGGCTGGGTGTTTTTTGACTTTGCCATAAAAGGTAACAATCCTGATAAAAAACAGAGCGTTAATTTTAATTATACTCATCAGGAAAATATATTTACTTTGCTAGAGTCGATACGATTAGTTAAATCAGTAGAAAATAAAATTGAACAGAAAATAACCCAAGGTGATAAAAAGTGAAAATAACATGTTTGGTGCTTATGGCGACAGGGTTTCTAAGTGCTTGTACACACACAGTACAAGTTGAAACTAAGGAGCCTATTACGATCAATATTAACGTGAAAATTGATCATGAAATTCGGGTGAAAGTTGATAAAGAACTTGATGATGTATTTAGTGACGACAGTAGCTTGTTTTAAGCCAATTAAGGAATAACTTCATGAAAAACATAATATTTAAAACCATTATTATCGTCAGCTTCGTTTTCAGCAGTGTTGTTTTTGCAATAGATTTAGATGAAGCGAAAGACAATGGTCTGGTAGGCGAAAAAGACAACGGTTATTTAGGTCTGGTTGTAATTCAAACAAACACCCAAAATAATACACCAAGTGAAACGCAATTATTAATTGATGATATCAATGCAAAGCGCAAAGCGGTGTATATCGAATTAGCTGTAAAAAATGGTATTACCCTGCAGCAAGTAGAAAAGCTAGCAGCTGCGAAGGCTTATGAAAAAACCAGTTCTGGTCATTATCTGTGGATGAATGGGCAGTGGACTAAAAAGTAACGCTGAGTTGAATTCATAAAAATACAGCACAGTCTTGTTTGATTTTTTACAAGACTGTGTTTTAAACTTATCTCAGATACGCCTGGTATTAACAGCCTAAACCCATGATCTAATTGGTACCAGTGGTATTTTTCGATACCAATCACCTAGAAACCTGCGGACACCCTAAACTTAATTTAATTGATTAAATAATGAGCGCGACAGGTAGTCTGACAAAGAGGGTTTGCACTAGACTTTTTTTAGGTTTAAAAAACAACATTTGCAAAGGGATTATAGGGCTAAAATAAACCAATACCCTTGATTCACTAAACAACTAAAACTTCAATCGATGGATGGTCTAGCAGTCGACTGAGGTGACTCATTTGTATTTTCTTGGGTTAGCATAGATATACCCAACCAAATGAACCAAGCAATTTGGGTAATACCAAATATTTCAGTTAATGTTTCGTTAGGATAAACAGTAGAAATACCTGCTACGCCAACAATTAAACCAAGATAATTAAGGGATTTTGAAAACTCTCCCGCTTTTAAAGCAACCACACTGACTAATAAAACCCAAAGTCCACCAACCAACTCATTTCCTCCACCGATACTTTCTGTAATTAAGGAAATGATGATCCATAAATCCAGTGCTTTTTCGGGACTGCTATCCATAATACCAATTGCATGAGCCAGACCAATATTTGAGATCATGCCACTCGCAATCACTAGACCTACCCAGATAGCGCCAAATAAGGAGCCGATTGCCATTGCTGGATGTTTGGTGTCTTTTAACCTCTCGTGTAACCCAATAACTAATACCGCTAGTAAAACACCAAACACGACATACATTAGAAAATAGATTGATGAAAACATGAGATGATTTTCTGCCATGTAGGCCATTTTTTCTGTTGCACTACCCGCTGATGGATATGACCAAAAAGCCCCAAAATATATAAATGCAATAATATAAATAAGCGCTTCAGAAATAGCTGAAAATCCCGCTAATTTTTGTATGTTTTTCATTCAATACAACTCCTGTTTATGATGAAAACTTGTTATCTTTGGCCTCGATTGACTTATTAACTCAATGAGTTCAATCAATAAGCGCACATGTCATTTTTAATCAATTCAGCTCGTTCATCAAAATGCAGGTTGAGTAGCTTAGTTAAATCACTAGCGGCAGCTTGTGCCTGAGTGACTTCTTCGAGGGATACCGTCTTATCAATTTTGAGGTATTGAAAACCATAAAAATTAATACCCGCTTTTTTCAGAGCGTTCGCCATATTATCGATATTGTGCGTTTTATCATCTACAAAAACCACCGCATCATAGGTTCGCCCAACGCGCGACAACAAATCGAGTAACAAAACGCCTTTATCCATGCCTTGCACCATAAAAACGCCATCCACATAACTCATATTGGCGCTGCGTCCATCATGGGTAAAGTTATAGTGATAACCCACATCCTTAGGCGTTAAAGCCTTATCACTAAATCCCAGACCGTTGCGGCTTAACTCTCGCATGGTGGCAGCACGATAGTTGCCTGAGCGTGCCGTTAACATCAATAGGTCGTTATTCACCTGATTGACCAAAGAAGCCATATTGTCTTGAGTAGGACGGTTAGTGGCGATTTCATAAGTGATGCCCAAAGTATCAAATAAGCAACTTACCTTATCTGCTTCAGCAATAGCTAAAGGCTGGCCATTTGGACTCAACGCTCGTCCACGTTGCCAGTCATACCACTTATCACTACCAAAAAATTCAGTGGCGGTAAGCAAGGTATCATCAATATCAAATACCACCAGCGTTGAGCGCAATGGAAGCGCCTTGGCTTGCTCGATGGCAGCAGACAAATCTTTAACCTCTACAATCTGACTGAGTGGATGTTGATCGCTGCGATGTTCGTTGCCGCTGTTTCGAATCGAACAAGCACTTAGAGACGATAGAACAACTGCAGCAATCAAAAACCGACGGAACATGACAGGGTTTAAAAAAGAAGGGCGAAACATCGGTATAACTGCCTTACAAAGAAAAAGTAAACATAGGATACAACAGACGTATTGATAATCGAATCTTAACTGCATTGACATAACTAATTTAGTTATCTAGGCAGTCGACTCGGGGAAATTGAGACTAAGAAATATAAAAAACACAAGCCAAAAATAATTAACCAATATTTGGTCAAAATCACGAAAACATGCGTCATCTTGATTTGCACTTCAGTAAAAAAATATCAAAATAACAATAAGCCATTGATTTAATTGAAAAATAAAATTTGGCATCGTCATTGCTATAGCTAATGTAAATCGGTGCAAGTCACAACGACTACTCAAACTAAGTAATATAAATAGGACACAACCATGAATACATTAACTAAAGCTTTCGCAATTACAACATTAGCCCTTTGCTCTATCGGACTAGCAAGCGCATCAAATGTAATAGTGCCCGCAGATAACTATGTCACCACAAAACTCTGCGTTGTCGCGAGTGAGGGAAGTAAATTAAAGTTATTTAGAGCGATAAAAAAAGCAGGCCTGAGTAAAAACTTTGTTACTGAGAACGTGAAGTGTAATGAGCTAAACTTCATTGCCTTTATTGAGAAATACGGCAGTAATGTTGAAAAAATGAATAAATTTCTGACAAACGGTAAATATAGTAACAATGCTGAAGTGGCAAATGTAGCTTCTCTGTAGTCATTAGAATGATGTTATTAACCTGTTTAGCTCAAACCTTTTGGCCTACTTCAATCTGAGTAAAACCATAAGGTATTTGAGCTAAATTAACGTATCTGACTCCAGATACTTTAATTCGAGAGAATGCTTAGATAGATATACCGAGTTCCAATTGATGTTTTAAGGCACAAACTTTACATATACATTTTTTGTTTCTATCTACGTCAGATACTTGGCTTAACAAGCTATCTGGAAACGTTATTTTACTATCAACACACCAACAAACTGCACCGTTGTCACTGGGTGGTGCGTTACTGCAAAAATTATTTTCACCGCACAAAGTGCAATCACTCTGAGTGGCATTATTTTCTAAGTTCAAAACTATCTCCAACAAAATTATAGGTGTAAATTCAGATACGATTTAACGCCGCATTCATAGGTTAAAATAGTCGCTGCAAATTGAGAAACACATTAAAAAAGGGAATGCGCCAACTGTGTTTTAGCCGTTTAAGTGTCTTATCCCTTATGGTGTTTGTTTTTTAGTACCCTATAGATGTATACAACAATGACGCTATTTACCAAAAGCAGTGAAAAACTTAGAACGTTAAAATTTACAATAAATTTGTAAAGTTCAAATGGCAAATAAACTGCACCACTTATTAAAGCCAACCATTCTGTCCACTTGAAGCCATGCCATAGACCATATGCTTCAACAAATCGAACGATTGAATATAAAAGCGCACCCAAAGCAACCAGAACAAGAATTGAATGACTCAATTCACCAAGAGTGTTTATAAATATACTTGGATAATGGCTTGCGGGATTAAGGTGTAAGTGGGTCAATATTTTCTCAAATGATTGCTGAATATTCTCCTCAGCAAGCTCATGGATACCAAGCCCTATTAAAAGTGCTATCAAGCCTTTTGAGGCCAAAAATTGCAATAGGCTTCAACCCTTTTGGGTCCATATGTTTTAAATTCCAGTTTTAAATCAGCAAAAAAATGTAATGTCTATGAAACTTGAGACCTTGTTAGCTGTATTTGATAACTTTTGAAATACAGATACTAATTTGAAGTTTCAAAAATAGAATAAATTAAAACTGTACATTATCTTTGTAAATCATCTCATTACAATAAAAAATCAAGAAGCCCGTTCATTATTTGCAATATCGCAAAATCCCTAGCATAACTTTGAGCATCAATATTATCCATGGCTATAAAGTAGACTTTTATGAACACCCTTCAAAAATAAATGAAGTGAAACAATAAAAGTGCAATTTAATTGATTTTTACAGCTAATGCCTAGAGCAGCGCGCACTGTTTACGTCTGCTAACTGTGTTGTTATAACTCATTGCCAGATTTGTAGCGAAGCACTAATGTAAATTCAAGTAACTGGAGAAATATTATGGCAACGGCAAGTATTCGATTAGATCAAACACCGAAACTTAGTTGAGGAAGCAAAGATTATGACTAAAGCCCTAAATAGAACGACCCCAAAGCAAATTGAACATTGGCCTAAGATAGGTGAAATGATGGAAGATAAACCTGAGTTACCTTACGAATTTGTTAAACAAGTCATCATCGCAAAAGCGGAAAAAGAGGCTGGGAAGCAAGAGGAATATACTTTTGGTTTTTAAAATAAAAGTATTACAATCCCCAAGTTTTAAAAAAGCAGTAAAGAAACTGCGTAATGACCAAAAGTCTGATTTAGATGGTGCAGTCAAAACGTTATTGGAATCGCCATCTATCGATGAACAAAAGAAAGATGACCTTTCTTTTATGAAAGTGTACAAATTCAAGATGGCAAAACAACTCACTCTTCTTGATTACAGCTGCGAAGACGGAGCTTTAGTTCTCGAATTGATGGCTTTAGGAACACATAAAAATTTCCAAAGAGATGTTAAGAAATTATTTTGAGTTATAACGCCTCGTTAAGATGCAACAAAATAGTTGGTTGAAATAAGCGACGTACGAGCAAAAGCCAACTGTATTTTTCCGTTTGAAGTCTTTGTTAGCATTTATTGAAACCTGCAATAAAAAACTCAACTTTGCCGCAAGATTTACAAGCATACATGTCGAAGTTTTCTTTATTTACAAAGAACTCCCCCAGCTCACCTAAAACACCCCAGCGAGTGCCTTCATGGAAGTTTTTAGTACCAATAAAAGTTAGACTTGCTTGACATCGAATACAATCAGGGAATGAATTACTGGACTTGCGATCTGGCACTGATTTACCTTTTTCACAATTGCAACTCCAACAAACTTCAAACTCATCATCGTCAATTTTTGTATTACAGTTTTGACATTTCCACGACATCGATTCACTCCTTAAATGCTAACCAGTATGTTAGCCAGAGATCGGGTTAGATACATTTGATGTTGTCAGAATCAACTCGACACTCCGGTAAGTTTTTTACAGCATTTCATAAAGTTAACCATTTGAGAAGGTAAATCTATATTTGATATTTTATGATCAAGAGAAGCCATGTATTTATCAGGACTATTAAGTCTGGATAAATACAAACTATAAACATTATTTCTATATTTAACAGAAGGGGATGAAAAAGTGCGCAAAAAACATGACCTAATTTGCCTATTATGCCCATTGGAACTGACGGTTTTTGTGATGAATTTATCATAACTATGTACAACCCCATGAATCACAACCGCAGAGCGGTTGATTTTCTGACCTGCGTTGAATAGATTTTGGTTCACAACTGGCTTAACTTAATCCAACTAATTACCTCACCAATGTAAAAACGTCCCTAAGGTTTTTATAGCCATCGTTACGCCAGTAACAGGAGTTATTTATGACCTTTTCATTCCAAACTAAACATGCCATTAAGGTTATGTCTGTCATATTGGCAGCAGCATTTATCAGTGCGTGTTCTTCCACAACCTCAAGTGAGCCTCACTTGAGGTTAAGCAACAGTGCTAAAAATAATGATATGAGTAATGATTTTTATCAATCGATCGATGCGGCTTGTGAGCAACAGGCTATCAAAATGGACAGTTTTGCTCAGCAGTCAGGGCAAGCAGCACAGTATTTGGCTTCTGCTAAGGCGATGTTACGTTGTGTGAACGGCATTCAGTTCCCTAAGGGCCATCCAGACGCCGATAAAGCGCTACGTTTAATGGCACTCTCGGTAATGAACTTTGTCAAAGGGGGCGACATTGATGGGGCACAAGTTGCACTAAGGAAAACCCAATCTAAGTTCCCTGATAAAGATTTGTATTTTGCTGATTACAGCTCCTTTTTCGATACGGCTACCGCCTTACTCGAACAACAAACATTATCTCGCCACCAGCTTGCAGCCTTAAATATCAGTGCTGATCTGCGGACTGAGATTGAGCGTCATCAATACTGGCTAAGCCACTAACAGGAATCTGTGATATGAAAACACGTACAATTATGTCGTCCCTAATTTTAGCTATAAGCTTGGGTTGCACCCATTTTGGGTTGGCCAGTGAAGGTCGAAATTGGGATCCCGTTGCTAGTGACAAATTAATCAAATTGCCCGCCAACATTATTGAAAAACGTATTCAACAAGACTTCGAAGCATCACCGATGGCGTTGCATATAGTTGAGCTTGAGCAACACATGCAAGACAAACTTTCCCAGCTAAAGTCCTTGAGAGAATTGATGGCTGACAGCGAAGGCGAGGATTTAATTAATCAACGCTTTGAGTTGGTGCAGCAAAAGTCTGAATACTTAGACTTGATGCAAGAAGCACAAGGTTTGCGCCAAAACGCGCTTGCAAAAAAACAAGGGTTATATCAGACCGTACTAGGCAAATTACGCAATAAAAATGGACGTATTTCTCAGGGCGAAGTTTATCTGCTGCAACAGAAACAAGCCGAAGCTCGGCACAGAATGCAAAAAGTACTGGCTCAAGTAGACAATGGCTTAATGCATTCAGGCCTTGATCAACGCTCTCCTTATGCCGATGAATTTGCTTTGAATCTAGCCAAAGTAGAAGACCTAAAAAATGCCATATCAAAGCATAAGGCGAATGCATCACCCACTTTAGGTGACGTAGAAGTCACCAGTGAGGAATATGTTCGCCAGCTGTTGATGCAAGCGTCTACTGAGCAATCACTATTAGATCAAGAAGCCCTGATGTTTAGTTACATGGCAAAGTTGGTTGCACTAGATGCTCAATCACTGGAATACGAAATCAGCTATGGCGATGAAAATACTGATTTAACTCAACGTAATCGCACTAAACCCGCAGCAGTCGCCAACTTGTTTTTATAACTCATATTTATAAGGAAAACAGCATGAAAATCACACGTGTTATTTCCGTTACTACCATTATTGCCGGCTTACTGAGCACTCAAATTTTTGCTAACAGTTTATTTAGTTTAGAAAATTTAGAAAGGGAACGTGCTGCATTGTTAAGTGTTCAGTTTGATAGTGCGTTGGACTTGAATCAACGCCAACAAAAGGTGCAGAGTATTTATCGCCGTTTAGTAGATATTGAGCGCATGGTGTTGCGTGATGACAGAGTTACCTCGAGTAATAGTTCGCTGGCACAAAATGCCTTTGCTAAATACGAGCTAACTTTTTTAGTTCACTCAAGTGCTGAAAAAAACCTTCCCACATTGTCTCATTGGATGTCTGAATTACATTTGACCACAGCCACAATTTTATCAGCCAAAGCGGGCCACAGATAATGTTTGCCCTCAAGGCGCTGCCTTCAACCAGCAATGCTATTGGCATATTTTTTGGCACCGGTATTATTTTGTTAGCCGCAGCCAGTTATTTAACCCAAATGCCATTGATAGATTTAGTGACTTGGCTACAGAAGGTTTTTAGTTGGAGTTTTGTGATCATCTTCAGTGGGTTATGTTCCATGGCGGTGGTGGCTGGCGCAGCGATTAAGCCAGGTAAAAACAATGATTTTTTATATGATGCTGGCATGCAAGCAGCCAATGGTATTTCGACATTAGCCCTGACCTTTACCTTACTTGGTATCAGCTTAGGTATCGGCACGTTGTCAGAACAGCCACTCACACCAAGCTCTGTTAATGAGATTATTGGCGAGTTGACTAAACAATTTTCTATGGCGTTTATGACCACAGTAGTGGGTCTACCTAGCTCGGCTATATTGCGTGCTTGGGTCAGCTTGCGATATACAAAAATTGAGAAGGAGTAACCTATGAAAACCCTATTTTTTATTGCCGCTTTAGCTGGTGCAGTCTATCTAATCATGCAAACGCCGGCAGGTAAGGCGTGGTTAGAAGAAAGCGAACCTGAGTTGAGCATTCAACAAACGGCCCAACAAGAAATTAAAAAAGTAGAACAACTCAGCACCCAAGTTGCCCACTCACCCAAAGACAAAACACTCGAAGACCTCGAACATAAAATAACTGAATTCGCCCAGCGCTTCAATCAAACACAACAAGTGCAAATTGACCAGCTAGAAAATCGCATTGCTGAGCTAGAGAATGAGCTAGTCATCGGGCGTATTGCAAAAAAACAACCGCTACAAACTGTACCTAATAGCAACGTGACTGTGCACCCCTACCAACAGCCAGATGCAGACGATGCTGCCCAGCCTTTATCTCAAGGTTATACTGTAAACACACCCACTCAAGATACATCAGTAGCAACCACAGATAACCAGTTGCAACGTATTCGTCAGGCTAGATTACAAGACATAGCAGAAAAAATGGAAATGTCTTCATTACAAGCTTTGGTTAACTGAGTTAGATGTTCCCTTTGCAAAATAAAAACTGGCCAGCAACCGCTGTATTGCGGGGCGGGTTGACTATTGTTTTTATACTGTGGCTGGCAACAGTGATGTCACGATATGACGATAACCCAATTGAAAAACAGCAAAAAATTAACGTAAAACAAGCACCTAGTAATATTGTCATCGAACAACTAATACTGCCGCCCGTTCCTGTACCTAAAGCGAAGCCACAAGCATCAGCAGTTTCAGAGCTGGCTAATCAACCACCAGAATCCGCAATTAAACAAGTCAAACAGTCACCACCAGTAAACAAGCAACAAGTAGAACAGGTCTACAAACAACTTAGTGATCAAGGTATAGATATACAAATTGCCTGGCCGCAACAGGTACACCAACAACAAGGGGCATCAGACTTTATGTACCAGTGTGCGGGTATGCAGTTTGCAATGTTAAACGGTAACAAGATCACCAAAGTTAATCAGTTTGCTTTAAGTGATTACAGTGACTGGATACGTGTCGCCCAAGGTAACTTGTCGAAAAAAGAGCAACACTGGATAACGGCTTATTCTCTAGCAGGCACGCCGATAAGATTGTTTCCTCGTAACATTGATTTACGCTTAGCCCAACACTTGGCTAACGCCCTTAAGGGTGCGCTATTAGTTAATTTAAGAGCAAACTACCAAGTGAGTAATCAAAGGTTATATCTGACGAAAATCCAGCTTAACAACCAAGCTATAAAGACGAGTTGGGAGCTTTATATAGGCGAATGTATTTGACCTGAATCATTATAAGCCATAGCGTCCAGCACCGTTATTATCACGCCTATCTTTGTTGATCATGATCATAATAAAGCGCTATTCCTTCACAAGCTCGCCTTGATAAACGCAATAAAAACAGCTCAGAATGTGTTCGATGCCCTAATAAAACAATTATAACTATTTAACATACTGTTTTTGTTATAATTGTTTTGAGGGTGGCGGCATGTTTCATCCAGGGTTCAGGTTAATTAAAAAACTCTAATTTGTCATTTTGCTTAAGCGGAATTTTCAACATTCAAGCCGAAATTTTGCAAAAAGAAAGCGCGACTAATTCTGACAATCATGTCGACACGTTAACTTATTAACACCAAGAGACTTTGTTTCGGTGGGATATTTCTTAAATCAGCTCTATTTTATCCGCTTAGTGAAAAGCTCAAGTTGGCAAATTAGAGACTATTCTATTTACATCTTGAATTACCCCTTTGGCGATCTACGCTCATCGACCTATCTCAGCCGAACGACTCCTATGTCCAACTTTGCACACGGTCAAGCAACGAGTGTCTTAGACGGCAATGCCACCAAAGGAGACTTTCAGTGCTTAATCAATTCAAGGGAGGGAAAGACTAAGTAGTGCGCACTAGTATTGCTAACCCAAAGATAACAGCTAACCAATGTTCATAATGAATGTCTGCGCAGTTAGTACAAATCTCCCAGACTCACTGTGTATAAGTTTAAGTTGACCCTGCGCTAAATTTTCTTATCCCTCCGCGGTCCTGAGGGGTCACCTATTAGCCAGCCGATATCTATCTGAGGCCTAGGCAAGAATAAAGTTATCTGATTCTGCTTCGGTGTACCGGTTATATTATTCACAGCATTTGTTTTCTATTGATCATGCTGGCTAAATATACCCATCATTCACTCATCTGCATCTAGGTCAAGAAATACCTCCCCTTCCCCCACCCTGCTCAACTGAATGACCACGTCAAACCCATCACACAATGAATAAAAGTTCACAAACGTTCTGATGAAGATAAACTCAACACTCTCTCTACCTCGTTTTTTAATTCTTCTTTGTTAAATGGTTTAACGATATAACCGATGCCGTCTGGTATCGGAAGTTTACCGGATACGGATACCGTTTTGTCTCCATAAGCAGTCACATAAATGACAGGTATATTGTCTCTTTCTTGGATTATTAAGGTAGCCTGTAGACCATTCATATCACCGCTCAACTTAATATCCATTAAGATCAAGTCTGGCAAATCTCTGTGGGACTGTATAATCGCCTCCTCAGCGGACATGGCGATACCTGTTACCTCATAACCAAGCTCACGCATGATCTCCGATTCATCAAATGCAGTTATGGCTTGGTCTTCCACGATAAGCACACGTTTCTTGGTCATCATTGTTTCCCCTCAAAAGTAATCCAAACCGAAGTGCCACAGCAACCGTCTATACTAATTTCGCCATTAAGTTGTGTTGTCAATGCACCTATCAATTTCATGCCTAGAGTCGCGCTTTTATGAAGGTTAAAGTCCTCTGGAAGCCCAATACCATCATCAACAACCTTCAATTCCATCCTTCCTTTATCAGCTCGTCGCATAGTGACTTTAATGTTTCCAGAACGTTCGTCAGGGAAAGCGTGTTTGATACAGTTAGAGTACAATTCACTGAAAATTTGTCCACAAACAATCGCGGTGTCTATGTCGATATTTATTTTATCCACTTCGACGAGAGTCTCCACCTTTTGACTATTAATCCGGCTGCTATCAACTGTGTCTGCTGCAATCGCATTAATGTAGTCCCTGGCATCAACAGCCGTAACATTATTGGATTGATGAAGGCTCTCATGAATACGAGCCTTAACCTGATAGGGGCCGTGACAACTCTTCTAGCGCTTTTCGAGAGGGTACGTCAGGGTCGGCTCGTGCCTGTAGTGACGACATGCTGGAAATTATGTGTAGGTTATTGGTAGGTCGGTGATGGATTTCTTTAAGCAGTACCTCTTTTTCTTTAAGTGAAGCTTTGGCCTTTTCACCAGCACTTTGTAGTTCAACCGCACGTGCTTCTTTTTCATCGTTTTGGTAGGCGAGCTCTTTGTTCGCGATGACCAGTTCAGCGTCACGTGCATCTTTTTCTTTGTTTTCCGCGACGAGTTTTTCTTTGGCTATGACTAGCTCAGCTTCGCGTGCATCTTTTTCTTTGTTAGCGATGACTAACTCAGCAGCACGTGCATCTTTTTCTTTGTTGGCGATGTCTAGCGCCGCCAAACGTGCATCTTTTTCTTCGTTTTCAGAAACGAGTTTTTCTTTGGCTATGACTAGCTCAGCTGCGCGTGCATCTTTCTCTTTGTTAGCGATGACTAGCTCAGCAGCACGTGCATCTTTTTCTTTGTTGGCGATGACTAGCTCGGCCACACGTGCATCTTTCTCGTCGTTATCAAATATGAGTTTTTTGTTAGCGATAGCTAGCTCAGCTGCTCGTGCACCTTTTTCTTTATTAGCAATGACCAGCTCAGCTGCTCGTGCACCTTTATCTATATTGGCGACGTCTAACTCTTCGGCAGTAGCCATATATTCTTGATTAGCTGTTTCTAACTCCTCAGCAGTGGCTCTAAGTTCTGCGTAGTTGGATTCAACATTTTTGAGTTGATCTCGATTAATTCCTCTCGTTCTATCCAATTTCGTTTCTAAGACTATAATTTGTGCTTCTAATGCTTGTTCTTTCTTCTTTGCAATGTTGGCAACAGTTTCTGCTTGCAAAGTAGCATATTCAGAGGCTATATGAGCATCTTTAAGCTGACCACCCAGTTCGCTTATTCGAAGAAGTAATTCATCATTTTTAGTCTTATACATAAATTTTAACACCAGGTTCAAATGATATTATGAAATGCCGTAGACGAGATGATAATGATTTAGTTATTTCACAAAGTAAGGTTAGACCAATTCTATTTAATTTGAGATCTAATCATATTTATTTTATGACATTATCTGATGGCAGACCGATGCAACGCTGTTATCTCAATAAATCCATTACTAATAAACGACCGTCATTAACGCCTAAATGGTCTTTTTAGCCTATAAATCGTTACTTTAAATGGAATTAAGCTTCTTTATGACATAACAATGTCATCAGCAAACGTTACTTGGCGTTTTTCAAACAGTGGTTCGTCAGGTAGATAAAAAAAAGCTCAGTTGTTAAGGGTCCCCACGAATATTCAAGCATTAAAATTGCCAGCAATCATAATTCTAAGTTTTAACACTGCAGTTTCAAATTGCACGCAGAGCAATTTGAAACTGCTTGTATACGAAGCCTCGCAACCCTAAATAGTGAAACGATAATACTCGCCTTGTCTTAAGTTAACTTAACTGTGTTCGCTTGATAACGACGGTGCAAACCAACCATGAATATGACCAAGCCTATAATGTTAGCCAGAATACTAGCAAGTATGGCGAACAGAATGAGTACTGCATGCGCTTTACGTATCGGCTTTTATGATGTTCAAAACCCAGTCCAAATAAACTACTTTTGATATCCCTAAACTCTTGATTCGAGGAAGTGAAGTGACAATTAACCAAGGGTTTGTAGCGCATATTACATGGACATTTGAACACTTAGATTGTCGGGCAATGTTATGCTGCGTTAAACTAAGTCGCCCTTTGCTTTCACCTTTAAATAGCACCAAGGTACATGCTAAAGGTTGGCTGCTGCAAATATAGCTAGTGAAACCTTTCGGTTGACTGGTAGCTCGCTTATATAACTCAGAGGTATGCTCCCAGTCCTATTTCTGATTAACATACCTCATCGGCTTTCGGACTCTTACTGCAAAGTCACACCCCAATGCGATGACGTCTCTAAACCAAGTGGTCTTATAACCGGCATCTGCCACTAATATCGGTTTAACATCGTCATCGATAATCGTCTTTAATTTTGCCAAAACACCTTGTGTGTAACGTTTTTCTTTTGTGCTCATACTATGAACTTCTTGATAAATAGCCACTCCTCGACCATTAAAAACCACGGGAGCCCTCAGCAAAAGCAACTTTTATGCGTATCTAAATCCGACCAGTCAATCAGAATCATAGGACGTGATGAAGCATTCGCATATCGCGTATATATTGCTTGATAGGTAAGTAGGTAATTAGGTAATTAGGTAATTGTTCATTCACAATATGTCTATTAGACAACAAACGGTCGGCTTTTAAAATGCGATTTTTTTCATATGCTAAAGATGAAATCCCACGTCTAATAACGGTTACACTGACTTTAGTTCCATTTAACAAACTGCTCACACAACTTGTTAACGACGCTCATCTCACTTTATGTATTTTAGGCGTGACAGCTGTAAGGAACGTCTTCAAAATAACAACTTCACTCATGGTATGGGTCTTTAGTGATGTTTAGCGAGTGATCTGCTTACCGAATACCGTGAATGTTCCACGTTTTTTAAAATGACTTACCTGTTTATTTCGTGGGGATACCTCAGACTCTGACAGCCATTTCCCACTATTTTTAGAGCGTCAGCTTTCCAGACTGGTTAACCACTTGTAGACCCCCCCTGTTTTCTTATTTTATCGATGATAGTCACTACGACGGTTAGTGGAACTCGCGCCAAAAAACAAGGGGATATTCGACTGTCTGGTTCGATTATTGGTTATCTGGATTTTGATTCATTTTTCTACCGCTTGGCTCGCCCTGATTAGCCTAATCTGGATTGCTCTGGTGATGTATAGTGGGTAGGGTGATTTCGAACCTGGCGCCGCCGCTGGTATTCACCACAACGATCTTGCCACCCATCTCATTAACTATACCGTAGGACACCGACAACCCTAATCCGGTCCCTTTACCCACCTTCTTGGTGGTGAAAAACGGTTCGAAGATATTCTCAAGTAGCGCCACAGGAACTCCTGGGCCATTGTCTTCAACGCTGATACTCACCTGTCCCTGTGGCTCAAATACCACAATAATCTGAATGCGTTTTGGCGCCACCCCAGAAGGATGCGCAATCAGTTCGTCGCGCGCGTTGCGGATAAGGCTCAGCAGCACCTGCTCGAACCGAAGCGCATATCCGAACACCTGCGCATCTGCCTCGGTGGGCAGAGCCAACACCAACTCAATGCTAGACAACTTTAACTGCTCACCGATCATGCCGATCGCGCCTCTCACGGCATCACGAGGGTCGAATGGCTGAGCCGCCTCATTAGCATCGCGGCCGAACGATCTCAGATGGCCTATGATTTTCGACGCGCGAACAACATTTTCCTTGATGCGCTGCATCTTCTCCAACTGGTATTCTGGGCCAAATTCGCCACGCTTGAGGGTTCTCTCAACGTTGCCTGCCGCCATTGATATTATGTTGAGCGGCTGGTTGAGTTCGTGCGCCACTCCGGTGGCCATATCCCCCAGGCTGGCGAGCTTGCTCGAGTGTACCAGTTGCGCCTGCAATTTTTTCTGCTCGCTGATCTCCCTGATCACCATAGCGATCCCACCGCTATGAGTAAGCTGCTCACGAATATTGAGTGTCTTACCCCCAGCTATGACTATCTCAAATTCGCTTGGCAAAGAGCGATGAGCTATCAAGCGTTTGGCTACCCATTCTTCGCGATCTATGATGTGCGTGATAATCTCGCCAGCGTCAAACAAAACCCTTAGATGATCCTCAAACAGCACACCAATTTGTACCGAATCGATGACTTTCTCGTGCATGTGCAGGTATTCCGGGTTGGTGAATACAAAGCGGTCATCACTGTCTAGAAATGCAATTCCCAGCTCAAGCTGGTTAATGGTATCAACCACCTCAGCCATTTCATCGCGGCTTCGGAGCAGTTCGGAAGTCAGCTGCTGCGTCTTCGCTTCCTGCTTTTTCAGGTTTTCGTTGGCTAACCGAAGTACACCTCGCTGGGCCGTCAGTTTGCCGGAGAGCTTATTCGCGTCTTCGAGAGCCATCTTATTTACCTGGAATAGCTGGAGCATGTCAACGGCCACATCGTGGGTGGCGAAATCTGCGAAACTCAGTTTATGTATGGCGATCTCGGAAGCGTCGATAAACCAGGGAGATCCGAGAAACAGCAACACATTCTCGCTAGGTAAAAATACGAACTCGCCGCGCAACTTGAGATCACTGGCACGGTGTTTAAGAAGGAAAAATGAACCGGCATTTTCGAGCACCCAGTCGACACAAAAAACACCCTCTGGTCGGATCGATTCGAATAGCTTATCTATACTCACACTGGGGAGGATATCAGCACAAATACGTTGTAGTGTTGTTCCAACCTGCAGTATTTCCATCTGCATGTTCAACACTAAGTGGAAAGGGAACGCTGTGGAGAACTGCTGCGGCGGAAGACCAAACTGAGATGTTGAGCGCGGGTTATCTTGTTTCATTCGATAGCGTCGTTCGACCACTTGACATCAAAAACATCGTGATCTGCACCTTGTTCTTTAGATTCGACGAGGTGAACAGTAACCGGCGTATTGAACAACTTGCCCAGTCCTTGCATCAAACCAATGACAAAATGCACCAAGCCTGCGCGGTGCGTCCGATAGTGCAGCTTTAGTGAGTTTTCCATTACGTCCGTACACTCGAAACCGGGCGGTTGCAACTTCGGAAACAGCATTTGCACTCTTGAATGAAAGCCCGGCAGGTTGGCCAGGAACTCGGGCAAGGTGCTACCGTTGGCCTGCATCAAACCGCCGTAACCTTTCTGCGCTGTATGCAGCACCCAGTGCTCACCGAATGCCTCAAGAACCGCCTCTGCGGGAATTTTCAGTACCTCACTTGCCGCGCTCACCAACTGGAAAGTCATTTCGTCTGGGTACGCTTCGTTGCTCATGAACACGTCTATGTCGACCCCAGCACAGGACTTAATATCTTCCCATACCGACTCGCCAAATTGCGTGCAGACCATATCTTCCACTGCTTTATTAACCATTCCGTACATAATACATCCTCTTACCTTTAACACCTGATAAATGTTTTACCCTGTTTTCAATCAGCAAGACCTTTATAAATTGCATCGAACTGTTCAGAATTATTACGTAAAATGTCCAACATTTGCGGGTCAAAATGCGACGGATCAGTTCGTCCGTCACCATCAAGCATGATTGACAACGTTTTCTCTTGATCAAACTCCGGTTTGTAAGGACGTTTTGACCTAAGCGCGTCATAAACGTCAACCACAGCAACAATACGAGCTTCAATAGGGATTTCTGTTCCTTTGAGACCTCGAGGGTAACCACCTCCATTCCATCGTTCATGATGATTTCTTGCAATCGTTGCTGCCATTTTCATGACTGAATGTTCTGCATGAGACAAAATATTAAAACCATTTTGTGAATGCTCTTTCATAATTTCGACTTCATCAGGGTCGAGTTTTCCAGGTTTTAATAAAACAATTTCGGGCGTGCCGATCTTGCCTACGTCATGCAGTGGCGCCGCTAACAACATCATATGTTGACGCTCTTCTGACCAGCCAAGTTGATGAGCCATAAATTTAGAATACTCACCAATTCGCTGTATATGATGACCCGTTTCAGGATCTTTGAATTCGGCTGCCACAGCAAGGCATGTCAACGCTTCGTCATACGCATCTTCAACATTCTTCAGAAGGTTGCGAACCTTAATCGTTTTTGCATGTACATCAGCTTCAAGACTAGCTTGGTAATGCTCTTTGGTGCGCCTCAAAGTGACCAGTTCTTCTGCTCGACGGACGACATGGCAAAGGTGTTCAATATCAATCGGCTTTTCAATAAAATCCAAAACACCCAACTTCAATGCAGAAATAGCTTCTGCTGACCCACCGTGCCCTGTCATAATAATAAACTCAATATTACGATTTTTGCAGCTTTCTTGTTTAGCCTCGCGGATCATTTCAATACCGTCCTTCCCCGGCATTTGAATATCTGTAAGGACAATCGCAATCTCATTATCACTTCGAAGAATATTGAGCGCTTCTTCTCCATTGGCTGCTTCACAACACTTATAGCCTTCCGCGTTGATCGTTTCGAGCAGTTCTTCACGAATATATGCTTCGTCGTCGACTATTAAAATTTTTGTTATCAAGGTGAATTCTCCTTAGATTTAATTTTCAAGCCTTAATTTAATTATTTCTGTCAGCTCATCAATATCTAATGGTTTTCGTATAAAAGCAAAACCTTGCTTTATGACACTATCTTCAACATCAGAGCTGCCATGCCCAGACATGACTATAAAACAAAGCTTATTATTAAACTCTTCTTTTAGGATTTCGACTAAATCTAACCCTGACTGTCCAGGCATTTTTAAGTCTGTTAAGATTAGTGCAATATCAGGATTGTTACGCACTATTTTTAGTGCGTCCGTTACATTGCTTGCAGTTATAGGATCATACCCTTCAAATTCCAATGCTTCTGAGGCTTCTTCAAGTATGAATGGTTCATCATCCACAATTAACATTTTTATTCTTTTCATTTAAATCCCCATCAGATCTATTTTTTGAATTATGTTATTTGTTGTCGGAAGTGTGATAGAAAATTTTGCGCCATCAGTAATATTTTCCGCAATGATAGTGCCGCCCATTTCCAAGATAATTCCGTAGCTCACAGATAAGCCTAAGCCGGTTCCTTTGCCCATTTCCTTTGTTGTAAAAAAAGGTTCAAAAATTCGAGAAAGTATATGTTCAGGAATTCCGCCACCAGTATCTTCAGAAGAAATGGTAATCATCCCATCCTTTTCAGTAATACTAAGTGTGATCCTTGAACCCGATATATTGTCTTTCATCGCATCTCTTGCATTGGCCAAAAGATTCAGAATAACTTGCTCCATCTGAATAGTATGTCCCATCACTTTGCTGCATTTTTCAGGGAAATTAGTGGCTACCTGAATACCCGCTAGTTTGAGTTGTGCTCCAAGTAGACCAAGGGCATTAAAAACAACCTCGCGAGGATCCACCATTTCTGATTTTTCCTCGGCCCTACGACCAAACATTCTCATATGATCAATAATTGCAGCTGCGCGAGACGTCTGCCCTTCAATACGCACTAATTTTTCAAGTATATACTCAGTGTCTTTGTTACTTTTTTGGCCTTTAATTCTTCGACGACTATTGCCTGCAGCCATACGTATCACATTAAGAGGTTGATTTAACTCATGAGCAACAGAGGTTGCCATTTCACCAAGCGTGGCCAGTTTTGAAGCCTGAACTACCTGAGCCTGAGATTTCTTAGTTTCTGTAATATCTTGTCCAACACCCACGACCCCGATAATTTGGCCATAGGCATCCCGTCGAGAAGTGGAGTTCAACAACACATCCACCCGATCGCCAGTTTTGGTATATAGAGGAAATTCATAGTTAGCCGACTCTTCACCTTGAAGGGCTTTATCCAATACCCCTTTAACCGAGGCCTTGTAATCTTCGGTGATAAACCCGGCCACCAGATCTTTTCCCATGACATCAATTTTAGCAAAGCCAGTGAGTTGCTCGGCGCACTGGTTCCATTCGTTCACCAGACCTGCGGCATCAATCCCAAAAATCGGGGCATTGGCCGTATCTATTAACTGAGTTAAATCATTGGCAACACTTTCCTGCTCAAGGCGGATCTTATTGAGCTCGGTGATATCTTGTCCAACCCCCACAACCCCCATAATATGACCTGCGGCATCCCGGCGAGAAGTGGAGTTCAACAGCACATCCACCCGATCGCCAGTTTTGGTAAACAGCGGAAATTCATAGTTAGCCGACTCTTCACCTTGAAGGGCTTTATCCAATACTTCTTTAACCGAGGCCTTGTAATCATCGGTGATAAACCCGGCCACCAGATCTTTTCCCATGACATCAATCTTAGCAAAGCCGGTGAGTTGCTCGGCGCGCTGGTTCCATTCGTTCACCAGACCTGCGGCATCAATACCAAAAATCGGGGCATTGGCCGTATCTATTAACTGAGTTAAATCATGGGCGACACTTTCTTGCTCTTTACGGATCTTATTGAGCTCGGTGATATCTTGTCCAACCCCCACTACCCCCATAATATGACCTGCGGCATCCCGGCGAGAAGTGGAGTTCAACAGCACATCCACCCTGTCTCCAGTTTTGGTATACAGCGGGAATTCATAGTTAGCTGACTCTTCCCCTTGAAGGGCCTTATCCAATACTTCTTTAACCGAGGCCTTGTAATCTTCGGTGATAAACCCGGCAACCAGATCTTTTCCCATGACATCAATCTTAGCAAAGCCAGTTAGCTGCTCGGCGCGCTGGTTCCATTCGTTCACCAGACCTGCGGCATCAATACCAAAGATCGGGGCATTAGCCGTATCGATTAACTGGGTTAAATCATGGGCGACACTTTCTTGCTCCTTACGGATCTTATTGAGCTCGGTGATATCTTGTCCAACCCCCACAACCCCCACAATACGACCTGCAGCATCTCGGCGTGAAGTGGAGTTCAACAATACATCCACCCGATCGCCAGTTTTGGTATATAGAGGAAATTCATAGTTAGCCGACTCTTCACCTTGAAGGGCTTTATCCAATACCTCTTTAACCGAGGCCTTGTAATCTTCGGTGATAAACCTGGCCACCAGATCTTTTCCCATGACATCAATCTTAGCAAAGCCGGTGAGTTGCTCGGCGCGCTGGTTCCATTCGTTCACCAGACCTGCGGCATCAATACCAAAAATCGGGGCATTAGCCGTATCGATTAACTGCCTCAATTCAGTGGCATTTTTACTGATCTCCAGTTGTGCCTGTTCACGCTCAGCGACCATCGACAAATCCTTCAACATACCAATAACGATATCTCTTCCGTGATATTTTATCTGCCTAATAGAAATTTCAATTGGAAACTCTTTGCTATTTTTGTGTTTCGCTCGCACCTCAACCCGCTTTTTCCCTAAAGCTTGATATTGATCAATGTTAGAAAAAACAGAAAAACCGGCAACTTGATTTTTGGAAGTGAAATTATGCACAATGAGTTCAACCGATTGGCCAATCAATTCTTGCTCTGTATATCCAAATAACTTAATAAGTGAATGGTTTATCGAACTAATTCGCCCGGACATATCAGTCGAGACAATCGCATCATCAACATTGTTGAAAATCTCATTCAGGTAAAATTCATTGTTGCGCAGCTCAAGTAAAAGCTTGTTTGTGTGCATTCTTTGTTTTTGTTGCACTATCAAATATCTCGTCGTTACAAACGTCAATATCAAAGAACAAAATAAAACGATCAGGGCCTCAATATTACCTAAGTAATCCATTTTATTATTGGATATACATTGATAAAGCGACCACTCTTGATTGGCCAACAACAAAGGCTTTAATTGACACAGTCCATTCTGTGCTTGTTTTGCTTCCTCTAAGGTTTGGTAGGGTGACATGACTGGATAAAGAATTTTTTGACCAACTGCTTCATTATTGTCAAAAACAAATATTGTTGATTGAGGATGATTATCGCCTAATAAGGTTTGAGTCTTAAAGAGGTCTTGTAGTTTCAAAACCCCGAGACTGTAGCCTTTTAGTAACGCCCTTTTTTCAGCTAACGACTCTGGTACCAAACCATTCGAATAAATTGCCTTTACTACCAACAAACCAGCACCATGCTGCTGACTTTGTACGAGTTCGACGATACCACTAGCGATAAAAACACCTGTATCACGCGCCTCTTGTATTGCTCGAAGTCTTTGCGGATGGGTTGACAGCTCAAAACCTAAAAGAGTCTCATTACCTTTAAGCGGTTCAACAAAATAAACGGGAAAGTATACATCACGTTCACTCGCTGCAACCATTTCACCTTGGGGATTCTCTTCTGTAAAAGTGAAATTTGTGAATAGATCTTTTTGAGCCTCACTTTCAAAACTGGCGCGCTCTGAATGCTTAACTTTGGGTATCCATTCAAGGGCTAAAACATTAGGAGAATCAATTAACTCGATGGATGCAAATGTAGAGAATTCTTTTCTGCTGACCTCGTTAGATGCTGCAAAAAGTGCCGAGATCGCATTAATTGATTTTACTGCATTGTCAAACTTCTCTTGTATCGAGTTTAATTGACGTTCAGTGACTTGAGCTAAGTTAATTTCTTGTTTTTCAAACGCTAAGCTATTGACAAATAAAAACAAAGCAAATGAAATGAACACACCCATAATTGTAATAAATACAATTATATTGCTCTGTTTCTTCATCACATCAGCATCATTAAGAATATTATTTACCATTAATGGTCCTCGAACATATCTATTTACAGAATCCATTCTCACATGCTTGGCTTATAAGGTAATAGATCCGCTTATTTTGTTCAGACACTATAGTCCCATTAGTATCTCTTATTTATAGATCAACAATAAAGGGTTTACTCAATAGTTGGTTAGACCTAGAAGTACTAAGAGAACCCCATATTTCACTGCTTATTAATAATAAGTTCAGGCCGCTGACAGTGATCGTAAGACTCTATTAAAGGAAGTCTAATAGTAAAACAAGCGCCATCAGTTGTATTTGACGCAGTAATAGTGCCGTTCATGTCATGCACGATACCATACTTGCCGATAAGCCTAGCCCAGTGCCCTTACCCACCTCTTTGGTGGTGTAAAACGGCTCAAAGATCCGTTTTATCAATTCTACTGCGATACCGTGGCCGTTATCCTGAATGCTGATTTCTGCGTGTTTATCCTTAAAAGCCATCGACAGTCGAATCCATTTAGAACCAATGTTATTTAATACGGCATCACGACTGTTAGTCAAAAGATTGATAATCACCTGCTCCATCTGGATACCATGACCTAGTACCTTGCCACATCCACTGCAGTCTTCGTACGCGGTAGTAACATCAATCTCATCTAATTTGAGCCGTTCTCTCACCAAATCAAGAGCGTTATTAATTATCTCACAAGGATTGAACTGTCCTTCTGGCCCCTTTCCTACACCTAAAGCGGAGCCACAGGCATTAGCATTTTCAGAGCTGGCTAATCGACCACCAGAATCCATAATTAAACAAGTCAAACAGTCACCACCAGTAAACAAAAAACAAGTAGAACAGGTCTGCAAACAACTTAGTGATCTAGGTGTCGATATACAAATTGCCCGGCCGCAGCAGATACATCAACAACAAGGGGCATTAGGCTTTATGTACCAATGTGCGGGTATGCAGTTTGCGATGTCAAACGGCAACAAGTTCACCAAGGTTAATCAGTTTGCTTTAAGTGATTACAGTGACTGGATACGCGTCGCCCAAGAAAATTTGTCGAAAAAAGAGCATCACTGGATAACAGCTTATTCTCTAACGGGCACGCCAATAAGATTGTTTCCACGTAACATTGATTTACGCTTAGCCCAACACTCGGCTAACGCTCTTAAGGGTGCGCCATTAGTGAATTTAAGAGCAAACTACCAAGTGAGTAATCGAAGGTTATATATGACGAAAATCCAGCTTAACAACCACCCAAAAAACGCCAGTTGGACACTTTATCAGGGCGAATGCATTTTGAATGATGGATAATTAAAAACTCAATTTATCACTATGTTTGAGCAGCTTTATTTCGGTAGGGTTTTGATTACATCAGTACTATTCTAAACGCTTAGTGACAGCTCAAGTGGGCAAGTTTCAGACGGTCGATGAAATTGACTGTATGACTCCTCAGAGCGTGGAACGGTCATACGACCAATCGTAGCCGAACGACTGTTTTGCCCAAGATAGCGGACGTAGCGATTTATTGAGGTTTCGTCCGGTTTGAGCGAAAAGCAGACAAATAAGTTAATCATCTTAAGGACGGCAATTCCGACATAGCAGACATAAGGAAAATCACTGAACTATGATTTTTTGAACAATCTATAGGTGTTATGTAGCGCCTACACCAGCGTCCTAGTTTTCTGACTGACTGCGGTTTTCATGCATGACTTATCTCGAATTTATTATCAAAATTCATTTTTTGTAGGAATGGATAGACAGAGTCCAATTCCGCTTTACCGACCTTCGACAAATCAACTTTATATATCCCAGTCATAGTAGCAATTTCTATATCTTTGGATGAAAGGGTAACTCGAACCAACATGCTATCCTCTTCATCCGTTTCTTGCCCCTCAAGAGAAACACGAACGCCCCTTTCTTCTTCAATTACAAGGGATTCAAACTTAGGGGTTCTCATTAATATGAGACTACGAACTCCTAAAGCTTCATCCTCAAGGGCAAAAGAAAGAATTAAGTCTACATCTTCATCATCGATTGATATAAAGCTAGCTCGTTTCATCTCATATTCTCAGATCTATGTGGGCAACAGTGGATTAGTGTGGACTTGCAAGTTAGGTTACCTTATAAGGTAAATAATATAAACGGTGACTTAAACCAAAAGCTTGAGTAGTTATTTAGTGGCTGAGGCGTGCCGTAGATCCATTATAGTCATTGGCCGATATTCACTGACTGGGAACTAAGTGCAAATTGCAGACCCTCACCAACATTCATCTGAATTGGTGCTCACAGCAGATTGCAGACATTCAGCAGATAAACTTCCGGACAAAAAACATATAACTTTTTAAAGGACATCTATCCGTAAATTTGCATGACTGGCAATATTGTCTGATCTATATGGTCTGATATTCTTCGCAAGCAGCAGCGATAATACCCTCGTAATCATGGGTAAAAAACACCATATCTAATGAAACAAGTCTTTGTGGATATAGGGTGCTAGATACAAATCACCTATGTCTTGACATGTATACCGTAGCGTCGCTACTTCTCTATTAGTGTGAATACTTTCTTAGCAATATCAGTGTTATCGTTATGCCCAATAAATAGTTCGTGCTGGGCACCAAATGCCAGCACAGGGACATCAATCGCTGTATGTGCGCCGGTAGTCCAGCCCGTGTTTGTCTTTTTATTAATAATTGCATTAAGATATGAATAGTAAGCACTTTCTCTTTTGACTGACTGTTCAGCATCTTCAAATTCTTCACTATCGCTTGGGTCTCGTTGAAATGTTTTTTCGATTTCCAGCAGCGCGGCAAATTCTTCTGTAGTTAACGCAAAGCCTAACAAGTCGTTAGTTTGTTCTATTGATAGTTCACTGCGGTTAATTGATTTAGCAATATAAGCGGGGGTGTGTCGTATCGTTCTGAGTATTTCTGGCTGCCATTCATACTTGCCGTTGGCACCAAGTGTCAATCCACCTGTGCTGTGATCTGCTGTCACCACAACTAAGGTATCGGGATGCTTTTGAACATATACTTCGAGATACTCCAGTGTTTTTGCAAGATCACGCATCTCACCCATCGCAGCAGCTATATCGTTGGCATGTCCTGCCCAATCTATCTGACTTGCTTCGATTAGCATAAAAAAACCAGACTCATTTTCTAGTTGTTCAATTGCAGCTTGAGTCATCATACTTAGTCGAAAAGGCTCGGAATCATCAAGAGCCCAAGGTAGCCCTACATCAGCAAACAAACCAAGTGCTGGCGTGCCGATTTTTAGTCTCTGAAGTTGCTTGTAAGCATCAACATATTGAAACCCAGCTTTCTGAAAATCTTCGACAAGATTTCTATCTGGTCGAAGAAAATATTTCCATCCTCCACCAAAGAGTAAGTCAAATTGTGGAGTAGCTGATGTATTATTATCAAAGAAGCTGTCGGCTATAGAATTGTAGTTGTTGCGATCTTCATTGTGAGTCAAAAAGCTTGCTGGTGTCGCATGATTCACGTGACTTGTAACAACCACACCCGTTTTCTTGCCTGCCCGCTTGGCAAATGCCAAGACTGTATTTACGGGTTGTTTGCTAAGGTCGACTCCAATTGCACCGTTGTAGGTTTTTATTCCTGAGGCAAGTGCGGTGGCACCTGCAGCAGAGTCGGTTACATATCCCGACACAGTTGCGGGAGACGTACTACTAAGCCCTATGAGATGCCTATCAAAAACCGTTTCTTCTACCTCTATTGTGTTGGGATCATCATTGAAGTAACGGAAAGCCGTCGTGTAAGCGGGTCCCATTCCATCGCCAATAACCATGATGATATTATTGGGTTTCTTAGATGCAACCGATAAACTCGGCTCCAGTGCTATTACTCTGTTGATTGAGTACGCATTGATGAGAACGAAAAGTACTAGAATTGCTTTCAAAACTATCTCCTTACATAACTTAAGTAATTGGTGTTATTCCATGATTAGATGCGTTAATGACCTAAGGTATGCGCTTCCAATGCTTAATTTTATGCCCTACTAATGCGTAAAAGAGAATAAAAAAGTAGCATGGCAGGCCAACAAGATAAGCCATTTGCAGATCACCAGTATCGTGTGAAATTTTTCCGAATATTAATGGCACGATGGCACCACCAGATATTCCCATGATCAGCAGCGCTGAGCCCTGTGCGATATGTTTGCCAAGTCCTTGCAAAGCTAATGGCCACACAGAAGGCCATACCAAGGCATGTGCCAATCCCATTAACGCTACGAATGTAATCGGATTTGGAAGAACCTGAAAACCCGTCCATCCCCACAAAAAACTCGCAATGCTGGCTGAACTCTCGGAAGATGTAACGATCCCTAAAATACACAAACTTCCTGCGATGGCTGAACCTATCAATGCTTTTTCCTGAGATAAGTACTTCGGAATACAAGTAACACCGATAAGGTATCCAAACACCATAAACATCATCGTATAGGAGGTTAGACCTGCAAAATTCTCGACATTCAAGTCTGCACCGTATAGGCCTATCGTATCGCCAGCAATAACCTCAACGCCAACATAGGCAAATAAGGCAATTGCACCTAACACTGTTTGCGGATAGTGAAATACCGACGGTTTCGATCCAGATCCAACAGTACTATCTTCATCAAAATTTATTTCTGGTAAAGAAGAAAACTTAACTAAAAAAATCAATGCGAAAAGCGTTGCAGCCATAATAAGATAAGGAGGTATCAGTGCCATCGACAGTTCATTCAAGCGTTGACTGTATTCAGCTGGCTCTAAAGCCGCTAGGTAACTCTCGGAAATGTCCCCCATACCAGATAAAATAACCGCTGTGAAAACGATTGGCACAATGACGCCCGCACTCTTATTGATCAGTCCCATGATACTGATCCGCATTGCGGCACTTTCGACAGGTCCCAAATAAACAATATACGGGTTGGATGCGGTTTGTAGGATAGTAAGGCCTGTGGCCAAAACAAAAAGTGCAACTAGAAAGAACATAAAATTGGCTGACATGGCCGCTGGAATATGCAGTAAAGACCCTATAACCATAATGGCGAGCCCGAGGGCCATACCATTGCGATACCCGATTCGTTTCAGAATGAGTGACATAGGAAACGCCATGACTGTATAGGCAATATAAAAAGCAAAGGTAACAAAGAGAGCTTGGAACTCATTAAGCTCGCAAATGACCTGCAAAAATGGGATAAGAGAGCCATTTAACCATGTCACGAAACCGAAAATAAAGAACAAGATACCGATGATAATCATCGGCATAATAGTGTTAGATTGACTAGCTGATTTATTATTCATAATTTATAACCTTGTTAACCTTTTACGGTTTCTATTAATGCGATCCGAATACACATTGCCCTTTAATCCAAGTTGAAACGACATTCAATTCTTGGTTTAACTGGACAAAACTTGCATCCTTGTTAATTGCAATAAGCGTTGATGGCTCTATAGGCAAATTGGCTTTCTGCAAAAACTTTAGGGGGTATAGGCTGGCCATACGGACTGCCTCGGAGAGTGAAACGTTAAGTAGCTGATGACAATTTTTCACCGCTGTGGCCATGTCGAGTGTTGACCCAGCAAGTTCGCCGGTTGAAGAGGTTAGTTTTCCTTTATGGCATGTAACTATTCGATCGAAGAAATCAAATTCTGTTGATTGAGTTCCTACTGGTGGCATTGCGTCAGTGACCAGAAATATACCTCCCACAGGTTTTACTTTAAGTGCAAGTTTACAACTGGCAACACTCACATGATGACCGTCTACAATAAGTCCACACTGCGTATGATCATTTAACAGAGCACTCCCAGTGACACCCGCTTCTCTTCCCGTTATTGCAGACATTGCATTATAGAGGTGAGTAAATCCAGTTGCTCCAGCTTCGATGGCTCGATTTGTAATCTCATAAGTTGCGTTACTGTGACCGATACAAACATGAACACCCATTGATACAAGCCTTTTGATATCCTCTATTGGCAAAACCTCTGGCGCCAACGTTACCAAAACATGACCAATATCTTTGCGTTCAAATATTTTCCACTCTTCCTCTGAAATAGACCGAATAAATTCTTGGCTATGTGCTCCCTTTTTTGTGATGGAGATATGCGGCCCTTCAAAATGTATACCCAAGATCCCCAACATATTGTCTTTGATGGCATGACTAATTGTATCTGCTGCACGAATCATGGTTTTGAGGTTGTCAGTAATTATCGTCGGTAACATTGCGGTCGTACCGAACTGTGAATGGGCTTGCATCATCTTTTTAAGTGAGTCTATGCTGGGGTTTGCATTAAATAAAAGTCCGCCCCCACCATTTACTTGAAGATCAACATAACCAGGGACTACCAGGCCATCAAGGGCAACATCATGGTTTGATATATCATTATCCACAGCCACAATTACACCCTTTAAAACACTTAGCACTTTGTCGTAATGGTGGTTGGCTCCATCAAAAAGTGCTTTAGTGAGTATTCGGTTAGGAGATTTCAATGTGTTCATAACGTTTGAGTTACTTTATTCAAACCTTTAGGAATATCCGGGTTGAGTCCCCTTGCAATCGATACGTTAGCAATATCGATATAGAAGCGTTGTAATACCAGTAACGGGGCTAATCTTGGATGAACTGAAACGCCAACTTGATTTAAATGGGTAACATCAGCTCCTCTACGAATGACTTCCTGTATTTGTTCATTGTGGGATTGTTCACTTTCATCTTTTACCGAACAATTTAGTATTACTAATCCTTTTTCAACCAGTGTAATGGGACCGTGAAGGAACTCCGCACTGCTAAACGCTTCAGCGTGAATACTGCATACTTCTTTGAGTTTCAATGCCATTTCTTTCGCAATGGCAAAACCAACCCCGCGGCTCAGTACAACCATATTATTGACCTGAGAAAATGCTGTAGGTGGCAGTTGAACCTTGGCGGATACAGCTTTTTCCATGAATAACGGGAATTGCTTTAGAGCAGTTAATAGCACAGTGTTTTCTGTCCAAGCTGATGTTAGATGCAGCAAAGCTGATAATGTAGCTAAGTAGCTTTTGGTAGCTGCAACAGAAATTTCTTTGCCTGCCCGTATTGGAAGCACATCGTCAACAATATCTTTGAGAGGTGAAGTTTCATCATTAACGATGGCGATGCAATATGCCCCTCCCGCTTTCGCCATTTTGGCTTGCGCGATAATATCTGGGCTTCTTCCCGATTGTGAAATTACGAACACAACAGCAGAGTCTAATTTTAACTGTTTTTTGTAAACACTTGATACTGATGGCGCTGCCGCCATTGTTGGAATATTTGCCTCTATTTCGATCAAATATTTGGCAAAAACACCCGCATGATCTGACGAGCCTCGTCCAATAATCATCACCATTTTTGGATCGAATTCACGAATTTTTCTACCTATTTTATTTACGATAGTAGTATTCGACTTGACTTGTTCCGCGATAATTTGAGGGGATTGCCTAGCTTCTTGTTCCATAATTGTTTGTGTCATAAAGATACCCTGTTAATCACGTGACGTTTATTTAAGTGATGCGGTTTGATGTCTTGCATAAAATACAGCGCCTGCTTCTGGTGGGAAAAGTGATGACGATAATTGTTTTTGAATATCTTGGTCCAGATAGGGAATAATCCACTCGGCCAGACCGCCGATAAAAGAAATTCGTGGCGGTGTTGTTTTAAGTAGTAACCTAGCCATTTTACTTATATAACTAGCTCCTTCATCTATAATGGCGAGTGCGACCTCGTCCTTATCTTCAAGTGCGCTAAAAACCGTATTAGCTAGGCAAGCAAAAAAAGATGCAGGTTTCCCCGCAACCTTACTTATAATTTCCTCAGCCGTGCTTGCTTTCAAAACCTGACACATATATTTACTGATAGTAGTTGGTGGTGCCATTTCATCGAGTGCCAGTAATACCGCTTCAACTGCATTTAAGCCATACCAAGCACCACTACCTTTATCCCCTTGAGGGAAACCATGACCGCCTATTATTTTTGAATGATTTTTAACGTTTGATAAACCACAAGTACCCGTTCCTGATATTAATACAGCACCATCGTGGCCTTCGTGTGCACCCAAACATGCAATATGTATATCTGTAGTGAGATATATTGATTTAAACGGAGACTGCCACTTAATCATTTCGTCATATACGTGAGGGAGGTTAACGCCAGCTAAACCGATCCCTGCACAGATGTCATTTAGTTTCAATTCTTGTGAAATATCACTATTTAACAATGCTTCAGTCAGTGCCAAACTAGCAGATTCCACAATCGAGATTTTTGCTAGTTCTGAGCCGTACACTGGATTTCCAGGTCCTGAGATACCTGTTCCCAAAATAGTATTATTTTGATCCATCAAGATTGCTTTGCATTTGGACCCACCCCCATCTATTCCCAGAAAAAGTGGTTGTTCCTGCTTGTAATCTTTATCCATTTTATTTCTGATATGTAACAATTTCTATTCCTTACCTGCCGACACAAAAACAAGTGTATCTGCAACCTTTCTTTCACCAGTATTATCAGACGGATTGCCTGTCATTAGCCCATTGACGACCATGACACTTGAACCGCCGCCATCGAGATTAAGAGCGTTTACAGCGCCTAGCGAACGCATAATGTTTGCCATTTCGGGCACAGAAGCGCCCATACTCCTTAACGGCTCTCTTCCATAGATAACTACCACATAGAGAGCGCCATCAAGTGATAACCCAACCGCAGTTCTTGGATGTCGCTGCATAACCCAACTGTCATAAAAATCCTTACGACTTTGCTGAACTTGCTTTGAGTCTGGAACTTCGTCTCTTTTATCTAAAGATTGGCTTCCTACATCTTGAACAAATGGACTCCAACCTTGATTTTCCCAGTTACTTTCTTGCGTTTCCTTGTTCACCAATAAAGAAGGTCCCCCATTAATGATGTACATTCCCTTTTCTAAAATGACTTGATTACCTTCGTTATAGACAACGTGGCTAAATTCAGCTGTTGAGCCTTGTAACACTAATGGTTCAAATAACGCTCTCTTGTTACCTGAAACTGCCACCAAATAATGACCATTAGGTACATAATTTATTTGGGAAGCATTTGGCCTTAAATAAATGTGTTGTGACTTATCAATCCAAAAAGTGAAATTTTCTTGGTTTAATACATCGGCTATATCGCCAAAATTTTGGTCATATATCACGGCCTCATCTTCATCTTTGCAGACAACATCATGGCTTGCTGGAACAGTTAAACCATCATCATCATATCCACAATTAAACTTGTATTTTAACTTGCGGTTAATGCCATCAATAGCTTGAAAATTGCCATCTATATCAACGCTGAGGGATGTTGATACTTTGTTTAAAATTTTGAATGAAAGGGTAGGCGAATTATTAATAAGCAAAGCCGGTCTATTGATGATGGCTTCACTCACAAGTGTGCCATCTATGACGGAGATCCCAGCCAGATCTCCTGGTACCTCTTGATCTTCTCTATAGGCAAAGAACCCGCCATTTACTGATGCGACTGCTTTAACCTGGTTAGCAATTTCAGATACAGTGGCAAGACCCTGCACTCTATTATTAGCCAATATCGAGCTTACTTTTCCTTCGTAAATTAAGGGGTCTACTTTTAAAATACTGATTTCAAAATTACCCGCCTGATAAGCTCGACTTGATGTATTAATTATTTTTAAATCAATGCCTTGTTTACTCAATTGAGCATTGAAAACAGAGGCGACTTCGGTCGAATCAAAACGACCTATGAACACTTTTTTTCCAAGGTTAAGTGTTAAATCATTAAATTCATTAAAATCTTCTATTATTATGTCTTTTGTCGACAATGGTGTGCCGACGAGCTGAGGTTTCGTTATAAAAATTATTTTTTGCACCAGTAATTCAGCGACTTCATCAGACATCAATTGACTCGTCAAAGTATATTGATTGATAGCTGAACGTATTTTCACTTGAAAATGAGTTAGGCCTGGTGCAATTGTTGTTTTAACCACTGACTGCTTAGCATTGGTAGCGCCAATTTCTAACCTAGGTAAAACTGTACAACTCTGCATGAGAAATACTGCAGAACCGATAAAAAAGATATTTTGAAAATAAGACATGTTTTGAGCCAACTAAAAAACGAAGATAATAATTGTATTATACGGTGATCATTTGATGTTATTTAGTAAAAAACTGGGCGGGTATCGCTACCCTCCCAGAAGACACGACACACAAACGTTAAAAGGCGTAACGAATCCCAGCAATAAATCGTCTATCAATCTGAGTTAAGTTGAAAGGTGTATTCAGTACTGAGCGTCTCACTTGTTGAGTAGACAATAAGTTCGATGCTTGTACTTGAAATTGCAATGAATCGGTAACATCATAACTAGCAGAGAAATCTAACTGTCCGTAATCGTCCTGCCATTCTGGAATACCTGCAGTTGATGCAAACGCAACAAGGTATTCGTCTCGCCAAGTATAAGACATGCGAGCATTAAAATTTTCTACGTCATAATATACCGCAACATTGAAACTACTCTCAGATAAACCTGGCAATCCGGAGTTTCTAACGTCACCCGAATCTGAATACTGAGCGGCACTTTCAATTATGGTGTAATTCATCAACAATCCAAAATCTTCTAATGATTCACTAATGAAACCGAGTCTAGACTGGTAGGCCAATTCCAATCCGGTAATGGTAGCTGCTACACCATTTTCTGGTTGTGTAAATATAATTGGACCGATAACAAAGACATTATCGCTTTGCCTAGGAAACTCACGATCTTCAACTGATGATGACGTATCAATAAATCCATCAAGATCTTTATAAAAAAGATTGACGGAAGCTATAGCTTCACTAGAAAAATACCATTCCACACTAAGATCATAATTATCTGCCGTAAACGGCTGAAGATCTGGGTTACCTCTACTTCCTCTTCCACCCCCTTCATCAATACCATTGAAGTTTTCTGATCCGGCTAGTTCAGATAGAGCTGGTCGAGTTAAACTTTTAAAGTAGGTACTACGAATGACAACTTCATCGCTGTGCTGGTAACGAATATTGATATTGGGTAACACTTCTTGGTAATCACTTTTAAGGGTGATTGGAGTATATGCCGAAGGATCATTCCTATTAGTGGTAGATTGTGTGCCTATTGTTTGGTCTGTTTTCACAAACCTCAAACCTGTGCTTATATTCAAATCGTCCGACACTTCAATATTTGCCTGAGCAAAAAGAGCTAATGTATCTTCTTGCAGCTCAAAGGTATTAAGCAGTGCATGACTCGCAGTTGGAACGATAGAGGTACCCTCAGGTACTGATGATCCATTAGCCCCATAAAAAATAGACTTTATCAGCTCAGCATCTGCGCCAATAAGCGTCGAGGGAGCAAAACCAGCGCCATCAATTTTGAAATTTTCTAATGGTGTAAACACATCAGCAAGGGTAGGCAGGTCAGTTCGACGATTTAAGGGATTGCCAAGATCAACAAACAAGTTGGTTCGTTCGGATATTTGCTCTAAATCTCGGCTAGTGAGTCGCATACCAAAGTCAACTGTCAATAAGTCAGAATCATCATATTGAAAGTCAAATTTCACGGTTGTGTTTGAATCTTTTGTTTCAGTTGGACGTCGAATAAATACGTTTAATACAAACTCTTCTGGGTTACTTGCATAGTCAGTATCAGGGGTGGACCATTCAAGAAGGTCATCTCGAATGATGTAGCTCACATCTGCTGGTACAAAAGCGCCATCAATACCCATACGTCTAAATGAAAACAAATCGTTAGAATCTGTTTTTTCGCGACTAAAGTGGCCTATGTATGGAGAGAACATTAAAGAATCTGAAATTTCCCAATCAGCACTAAGAGTAAACTGATTAACCTCTTCATCAACTAAAGATTGTCTAGCACCTATGCGTTGCTGAACGCCGGTCAAAGTAGCTTGAGTTGCCACGCCATTTTGTATAACGGTATTGGAAACAGCTGTGATATTACTCTCCGAAGGAGCATCTAGAATAGTACGTCTATTATCAGCATCGATAGTACCAATTAAAGCCCTTGCTTTAACATCTAAGGTATTGTTAGGTCTCCACTGAGCTGTAACTACACCACCTAATGTTTCACGAGATTCGGTAGTATGTCCAAAACTTTCAATCCGAGGGTAAACTGCATCAAGTTGCTCTTGAGTGGCGCCTCCTGGTTCTCCTACCGCAGGTCCTTTCCAAACAGCAGATAAAGGCGTGTGGCTGGTGCCTCCTATTGCATTATATTGCATATCTAAATCTGCATAAACTAGCGCTGCATTGATACCAAAAGTGTCATCCCAATTTCGGTTGAACACAATTGATGCTTTAGGGCTATTTGTGCCCGTGTTTTCACTGTAATTATTATACAGTGAAACATTTAAAACGGGCTCGTCAGTCGATAAAGGGTCTGGGGTATTCAAAGCCACATTTCCGGCAATACCGCCCTCCACTTGATCTGCTGTGACAGATTTTGATATTTCTACATTATTGAACAATTCAGCAGGAAATATTTCAAATGAAAAACCACGTTTACCACCGTTACCGCCAGCCAACATGCCATTTACTTCGGTTGAAGTAAACTCAGGACCTAATCCTCTTAAATTAATAGCGGTACCTTCGCCCGTGGCATTTCTGTTTAATGTCACACCAGGCACACGTTGCAGTGCCTCGGATAAGTTCGCTTCTGGGAACTTACCAATATCTTCAGCGGTAATTACATCAATCAATTTATTAGAGAATCGTTTTGATTTTAAGGATTTTAATAAACTACCTCGCACCCCCGTTACAGTGATTGACTCTATGTCGTCTGGTGCGGACTCCTGTGCTAACAAACTAGATGAGTGGCTACTTAGCATCCCAACCATAAAGGCTGTTGCAATTTTATTGAATTTTTTATTATTAGAATAATGTCGTAACTGGTTCATGTTTACTCCTGGAAGTTAAGATAGATACATTAAATATTACACTGGTATTTAAATTAACTCCCATTTATTAGCTTTGCAACAATTAAATATCATTCTGGTACTAATTAACTATTATAATTCTGAAATAAATTAACTTATTAAGCGTTAATCACTTTTATTAAAGATTTACACTTATTTTATGACAAATTAAATACCACTTTAGTACATAAGATTCGGAGCAGTTACCCTTTTTTAAATTACAACGGGAGGAATTAATACAAATGTGGTATAAATATAACTAGAATAAACTTTAGAGAATTGAGCACCACATTGCATACTCAAATCCAAAAAAACTCAATTTCTCAAATTGAGAAAAAGCTTAATGTTAGCCACAAAAAAGTTATCGAATCTATAAGAAGAAATAAAAAAGCTTCAAGAGCGCAAATAGCTAAAGAAACAGGGCTTTCTACTCAATCGTTAACGAGACTGGCACAGCATCTTATGGCTTTAAACATAATTTCAGAACACTCGAAGGTTGAAGGATTGAGGGGACAACCAGCAATATCTCTTACACTTAATAAAAATATATTTTTATGTGTAGGCGTTGTATTTGAGCACGACAGAGTAACCGTTTTACTGGATGATTTTAATCGTGATAACATATTCAGGGAATGTGAAGAGGGTGTGTTTCTATCTGCGAAAAAGGCTATTAGCACTGCTATTACTATGCTTGATAGCTTGTTTAGTACCATCAATAAAGATTCAACAATACTTGGAATAGGAGTTTCTATTTCAGGCTTTTTTACAAATATTGAGGGGCAGATTTGCTCTCAACAAGATCCATTGGGTTGGTCTACTGTAAATTTTCAAGAAGTTTTTGCCAACAGATATCGTTGTCAATGTTACGTTGAAAATGATGGTAACGCGGCATCGATAGGGTTTTCTCTAACTAAAACAGGCGGAGCATTAAAAAGTTTCTTCCTATTACTTCTTACGTTAGACATTGGTGGAGGTTTTGTTTCCCAAGGACGTCTAGTTGATGGGGCATTCGGGAATGCTGGAGAAATTTCAGTACTCTTTGGCTCAAGTGGTAACATGCCAAAGCCAACTATCGGATCTCTGCAACAATATTTAAGTGATGCTTCAGGAATTAAAGCGACTAATGAAGATATTCAAAAAGCGGTTGATACGCACGATCCAGTCATCGATTCTTGGTTAATTTCCTGTGTTGAGTCAATGAAATATCCATTGAAAGCAATTCAAAGTTTATTAGATCCTGACACCATCGTTTTTACAGGTAGACTTCCTTTAGAATTACAAAAAAGATTATCTGAAAATATACACATATCAAGCCCATCATTTGGTGGTCTTAGCGCTCCAAAGCCGAATATCTTCGTATCTGAAACCAAAAACATATTGGAATTAGGTGTAACCTCTATACCCGCATTTTACTTTTTTAATCGATAATTCAAAACTTTTTCTTGAGGGGATATTGACTTTGGTGTTAACTCGAGAAGAACAATTATTTTCTTAAGAATTTGAATCTTTTAGCCGCAGATAGATAGATAAATCAGTTATTCCTCACTTTCATTTGGACGATTTGGATTAAATTTTACTTGGGTTTTTGATAACTCAGCGATTTACAACCTTTCAGATTTAGATACAAAATTTTGGGCATAGTCAACTAATCCACTAGACTCCAAATACGCTTTTCTCTCAACGACAGGGTCATCCGGTAATTCAACCGTTAAATTACCTTTTTCCCATTCCCGTTTTGCAAATCCAAAAAACATGTCGTAGTCAAATAAAATAATAGTTCTCCTGCCAATACACTAACCACATCAATATCTTCGATACCTTCCATACAGATAGAAGCTTTATCATCATATTGTTTGAGTAGCTCAAGGATCGATTTATCAAACTGGTAGAAGTAATCAGTTATTGTGTCGATCGCTTCTCTATTGCTCATAATAATTCATCTTGAATTAGGGCTTCTGAAAATGTATTAGAGTGACATTAAAAAGTTGACAACATTGTAAGCTACATCACCTTGTATTGTTGAAAACCGATAGTCCGCTTTAGGTCGATTTAAGCCTTTTCTAGACTAGAACCTTATGTCGGCTTTTGGCACAAACCACCAATTGCTTAAAAAGCCCAGACTGTCCGCTATCACAGCAAAGTTGTCGTAAAAACTGAGGTAATTAATCAGCAGTAAACAATTTAGCGCGCACTGTGGCTCGATATTCACGAGGCGACGTTGCCAGTAATTTTGTAAACAATGCGGTAAAATACCCCACATCTTGGTAGCCAATTTTGTCTGCTACTTCACTCACATTCAAATTACTGGTTTGTAATAAATCCTTAGCGATTTCAATACGTACCTGTTGTAAATACTGAAGCGGGGATTGTGCTGTGGCATTTTTAAAACGACGATTAAAGCTACGTATACTCATATCAAAACGACTTGCCACCTCGCTCACTTTAATCTGTCTATGATAATTATCCTGCAACCAAATTTGCGCTTGCACAATATCCTCATCAGGGTGTTGTTTGGTACTTCCTTCAAAATAGCTGGTTTTCTCATATGAACGGCGAATTTCGTGAGAGAAATTTCGCTCAACAAAACTGGCTATGCCTTGGCCATAAATACGTTTAACAAAATGAACAGTAAGATCAGCCATCGCATTCACACTAGCAGAGCAGTATAAATTGGTAGCCTGGGTAATGAAATATTGTCGTTTTAACTTGACTCTGGGATAGTCCCGTTGAAACTGATCGAAATAATGCCAGTGAGTGGTGGCGGGTTTATCATCCAGCAAACCAGCCTCTGCCAAGAAACAAGTTCCCGTGCCTACTGCAGAAATCATTGCGCCATTTTCATAGGCCTTGCGTAACCATTCTAAAAGTTCTGGATGTTTTTTCACTATAGGCCGAGGGTTTCGCCACAGTGCTGGCAGGTAAATAATATCACTCTTGCCGGCCTCTTCCAGCGAAGTATCAGGCATCAGAATGAAGCCAACACTGGTTTTTATTGGTATTTTGGCTATCGCGGTTGTTTGAATAATAACAGGCTCAACATTGCGCCCACTTCGACCACGAGCAGCACTTTCGGCGGCCCGTAACATTTCAAAAGGCAAGGTAGTGCTAGTAGCCAGCATATTATCGCAGAGTAAAAAGGTAATTTTATGCACAAGTCGACTTCGCAGTTAATAGCGTATATTTGCTCAACAATACCGACAACGTGGCCAAAACACCATGAATTATGGCCAATCAAACTCTGCCAGATAACAAACCAAGGTATTACACTGCTGCTCTCATAAGCATTTGCAAACATTTGGTATCTTACGTATGTCTTCATTACCCGTCATTGTTGGATTTGGTGGCTTTAATGCCGCTGGTCGAAGTTCATTTCATCACGCTTACAAACGTATGGTGATAGAGAGTTTACCTGCCAGTGAATGCCAAGACACCATGCTGGGCTTGGCCACCATGATGAAACTAGTGCGTTTTGAAGCAGGAAGCTATATCGACACAAACGAGCAATCTCTCACAGCAGAAGAAGTGATTGGCCGCTTTTCAGAGCAAATTTTAAATTCCACACTTATTCGTAAAATTGAAAAAAGTCACTTTGACGTTGATGCCGTACATTGGCAAAAAAATATCACTATGCGTTCGTCTGATAAGCAAGGCATTTGTTTTGACTTAAGCCGTAAACAGCTACCTGATCCTTTGCCCGCTAACTGGCAGATAAGTGATATTGATAAAGACAATGTTAAAATTGAAATTATCGGTGAAGTTGAATTCAAAGCTGATAGTTATCGTGAATGTCCGGTCAAAGTAGCAGGACAATTGCCTAGCGGCTTTAACCCTGGTGATCACTATAATGCCCGTTTTCATCCCCGCGCCTTACAAATGGCTATTATGGGTGCATCAGACGCTATTCGTTCATTAGGCATGGAGTGGAAAACCGTTGTGGATGCCGTCAAGCCGGATGAAATAGGCGTTTACGCCAGTAACGCCATGTCGCAACTTGATGAGAACGGCTTTGGTGGCATGCTGCAGTCCCGCCTAAAGGGTGGCCGAGTGAGTACCAAGCAGTGCCCCTTAGGTCTCAATACTATGCCCGCTGATTTTGTGAATGCCTATGTACTCGGCAGCGTAGGTCACACCAGTGCTATTGTCGGAGCCTGTGCCAGTTTTCTTTATAATCTTAGAGCTGCGATTGAAGATATCAATAATGGTAAGCGCCGGGTGGCAGTGGTAGGCAATGCCGAAGCGCCAATATTGCCAGAAATCATTGATGGTTATGGCACCATGGGCGCATTAGCCAGCGAAGACAATTTAAAACGTTTAGACAAAACGGACACCGTTGATCATCGCCGAGCCAGCCGTCCATTCGGTGAAAACTGTGGTTTTACCATAGCCGAATCAACTCAATATGTGGTGCTAATGGACGATGCATTAGCCTTAGAGTTAGGAGCTGATATTCATGGCGCCGTCAGTGATGTATTTATTAATGCTGATGGTTACAAAAAATCCATCTCTGCCCCCGGCCCAGGTAATTACATTACTATGGCTAAAGCGGTGTCCGCTGCGCGGGCGATTGTGGGTGATGAGTCGGTGCGCGAGCGTTCTATTATTCAAGCCCATGGTTCAAGTACCCCTGCGAATCGCGTTACTGAGTCACGCATCTTTCATGAAGTAGCAAAAGTATTTGATATTCAAAATTGGCCCGTCACAGCGGCAAAAGCCTATTTGGGTCATCCATTGTCTCCTGCCAGTGCCGAACAACTGATGGTAAGTCTTGGTGTGTTTAAACACGGATTAATTCCGGGCATTAAAACCATCGATAAAGTGGCAGACGATGTATTTGATGAACGACTCAACATTTCATTAACCGATATTGATAAAGGTGCGGGAAATGTAGACGTAGCGTTTCTAAATTCTAAAGGATTTGGCGGCAACAATGCCACAGCCACGGTATTGTCACCGCAGGTTGTCAATACTATGTTAGCCAAGCGATACAGCACTGAAGAAATTGCGGCCTATGAGTCCCGTCGTGAACAAGTTCGCAAGAATGCTAGCGCCTATGACACTGCGGCCACCCAAGGTAACTTTGATACTATTTATCATTTTGGCCAGGATCTTATCGACGAAAACGACATTCAGATGACAAAAAAAGAAATGCGTATTCCCGGATTCGCCAACCCTATCGACATAAGCATGACAAATCGTTTTAAAGACATGATGTAGCGGTTTGTAGATTAAGAGCGCACATTTTAGCCCGATAGAGTGACCAAGGTTAGAAAACAGCAACAAGATCCCATTACAAATATACGGCCAGTGCATAAATTGCAATGGCCGCTTGCCGAATTACCTGCCTGACTTCAGCGCTAGATTTTAATCACTTTTAGCAGGTTTCAGCCGGTTTCGCTAATTTACGACCAAGAATAAACGCGTCGATAATCGCAATGCCCCAACAACCCAATAATAGGAAGGTTGCAATATTTTGGGTTTCATCCGCACTACCATAAAGCTGTGAGGTTATTTCAGCCATTAGACTATTTATATCTAATGGGATGTCACCACTTAATATTCTGTCGCTAATGTCATTTGCAATTTTGGCCGCATATGAGATGAGTACATACATACAACCCGAAGCAAACAAAGCAAATGCCGCTCCTCTAAGCTTACTTTTTAAATAAAAATGCCCACAACCTGGAAAGATAATGGCAGATATTAGGGCTGCTTTTGTTGCTCTATGCATGTGTAACCTTTAGGTGATATCGTTTTATTGTTTGTTAAACGGTGCGTTGTATATGACATGTGTATATGCGTGAACTATTGACAAGATAAACGCCTGATAGTTGCCTCATGCAAGAACTTTCACTCCTGAACAAAAAACCATGAATTGTAAGCAAAAAAACGCAAATTTAGTTTTGCGCTTTTATTGATTATCTCTGTGATAAGCAGTGGTCAATATTTATCTTTAAATAGACACAAATTAGGGTGTAGAGTTGTCTATAGAATCGAATCATCAACCTGCATTGGCTATTTGTCCGCCATCCAATACAACTGTGTGACCGCATACATAATTACTCGCACGAGAGCAAAGATAGATAGCGGTACCAGCAATATCAGTAAGCTCACCAATTTTGCGAGCAGGAAGATTTTTCACAATTTCTTCCTCATGTTTCAACACATGTTTGGTCATTTTACTGGGGAAAAACCCGGGCGCAATACCATTAATATTGACATGACTCGGACGAAGATCAGCTGCCATGTGCCGTGTCATTTGGATAACTGCCGCTTTACTAGCCGAATAGGAGTAGTTGTTCATGCGCGGATGAGTGATCCCATTAACGGAAGCAATATTCACTATTCGAGCAGGTTCATCAGCATTTCCAGCCAAGCGCAATGCCGGCAATAAACGTTTGCTTAGAAAGAAAATAGACTTCACATTTAAATCCATGACCTTATCCCAACCCGCTTCAGGGAATTCCTCAACCGGGGCTCCCCAAGCTGCACCTGCATTATTAATGAGTATGTCGATTTTAGGCTCTCTTGAAAGCATGTCATCTGCAAAAGCATCCACCCCAGCCATCGTTGATAAATCGGATTGAATAGCGATGCACTCACCAAAAGCGGATAGCTCAGCAGCGGTTTGCTGCAGTTGCTCTAGTTTGCGTGCGGTGATGTAGGTTTTAACCCCACTTTCGACAAAACCACGGGCTATCATTGCGCCTATACCACTAGACCCACCGGTAACCACTGCGACTTTTCCAGCAACTGAAAATAAATTGTTCATATATATTCCCTATTATTTAAAACGCTAGACTTTGCAGCGTTGATTGTTATTAGCATACCCAAGACTGCGCTTATTTGCTGCCGTGTAAAGACTCAGCAATGGCTTGGATCTGTTCAGCTCGAATAAATAATTTATTTTCTTCATAACGTGCACTAGATAGTTCGCAAAGTTCCGCTAATTTCGCTAAAGCTATGGCTTGTACCTGGTCTGCTGCAACCGCTTCGTCTAACATGCCAATAGTCGCGGCTTGTGAAGGCGAATATCCCTGAGATTGAATGATAGCGCGTGAGTGGTGTAGAGCGTCAACATGAGTTTTAGCCAGTATTCTCAAGGTTGCATTGAAGGGCATGTCGATAGCGGTTTCAGGTAGCTTAAGCACAAACTCACCCAATGCACCGATGCGGTAATCAGCTACCAATAAAAGAAACACTCCCATTCCAATGGCATGGCCTTCACACGAAGCAACAACGGGCTGAGGATGTGAATAGATTTTCTCAAGTAAAAGCATACCTTGAGATACCATTTTATCGGCCGCTTCAGGCCCAGTCGCCATGACCTTTAGATCGAAGCCCGCGGAAAATATACCTACGTGGCCAGAAATTAAAACACCTTTACTCTCCGCTTTAGCACGGTCTAGGTTGGCCATAAACTCTTCTGCTAGTTCGAAAGAAACAGCATTAGCTTTGCCGTTGTCGAGTGAGATTTTGGCGATACCGCCCTCAAGTAGTTCATATTTCATAATGTTTATATTTCCTTGGCTCTGTTGCAAATATTACTTGGCAAGAATTCTACCTGTTTTTTAATCGAAAGGGGGGCCATTACCTATAAATATTGGGGGCAGAACAAAAATCAAATATATCCAGTACTTCTGGGGGAAAGAACAAAACAGCCAGATTTATTGGTTACGCGACTGTCATGCAAAATCTAGGCTTTTTGAGTTGAGAAACAATGAATAACCTCGGCTTTTTGGGCATATAGAACCTTATCGATAATCGGTCGTTTACATCAGGATCGTTCACCTATAAAAATAATGGTTATCGAACCTTTTTCTTAAATAGATGTCTAGTGACTACTATATATTAGCGATATAATAGTAATTGTTACCGAAGCGTAATAAATAAACCACTTTAAAGGAAAAATGATGAGTAAGCAGAAAATACCATTAGCGAAAGCTACTATGAGTGAAACAGATATCGGCCGTGGAAAAATTAAAGATAATTTCTTAGCGGCGTTAGTCACATCAAAGCTTTATAAGATGCAGATTGTACAAGCTAAAAAAGGCAAAGGTTCGTATCAGCGTAAAGCTAAAAATATAAGACAAGAGTCTTATTTAATAGCGGTTTAAGCGGTTGCTTATAGCCACTATTAAATAAGGCTTTTTACCTGTTCTCAATTCTTTAGGTTAAAGCCATTCCAAAAGCGGTAGACACAGAGGAAGGAACAACAGTAAAACCCCGTTTAGGGTGATGCCAATCGCCCCTCACCGCCCCAATCGATTGTAAAGACATCTCGTTTTAATGCCTGTAGCCTATTACTTATTAGCTTTTAAGTATTATGATGGAAAAACATGCAGAACAACCAAGATAAGCAGGACATTAAAGAGATTGTTGCGTATATAAAAAATCAAGAACGCACTTTACGTAGCAACCACCCTTTTTTAGCGCAACAAAATGCCTTAGGTTTAGGCCTTCTTTTAGTGTCTGTATGCGGCTTTACTGCTGCAGGTTGTTTGTATTTTTATGCTGTTATTCCGGCGTGGTGTTGCATTATCATTGCCGCCCTAAGCGCATCTATTGCTCACGAAATTGAACACGATTTGATTCATCAGCAATACTTTAAATCAAACTCTGCGGTATATCATTTCATGATGTTTATGGTGTGGATTATTAGGCCAAATACCGTCAATCCTTGGTACCGTAAAGGCATGCATCTAAATCATCATAAAACCTCAGGTACGCCTCAAGATATTGAAGAACGTTTGGTGGGGAACGGTATTAAAAGCCATACATTAAGGCTCTTAGTGGTTTGTGATGGGTTACTCGGGCTAATAATCCGCAGCAAACAATTTTCTCGTGAGATTAAAGGATATAATTTTTTTAATGTATTTAATGCCAGCCTTCCTTTTGTCACTGTTTATTATCTTATTATTTATATATTTTTACTTTTCCATGGCGTCAATTTTATTGCTGATAGTTCAGCAGTAAAATTGAATACGCCAGTTTGGTTAGTGTCGCTAATGGAATGGGTTAATTTTGCAATGGTGGTATGGGTAGCACCTAATTTTTTACGTTCGGCATGCTTGAATTTCATCACATCGTCGATGCATTACTATGGCGCTAGGTTTAATTTATTGGAGCAAACTCAGGTATTAAATCATTGGGCCTTTATGCCATTCCAGTGGTTTTGCTTCAATTTTGGTCACACGCATAGCATTCATCATTTTGTACCTAATCAGCCTTTTTATATTCGCCAGATTATCAGTAAGCAAGTCAATCTTTTATTGAAAAATAAAGGGGTGAAATTTAATGACTTAGTCAGTATTTTTGCAGCTAATCACTATAAAAAGATTGAGCGGTCGAGTTAACACATATAATAAATCACAGTCGTAAAATATTGATGTATCAAATCGTTTTACTTAATTCTTTGTTGCTATATGTAAACGCATCAGATTAGCCGCTCACATAAACATGATGATTGACACTGCTGAGCGCCATTCACTTAAAATCAATAAATCCTAAGCTAAAAACACTTTGACCACAGTATATTTAACACTCAACATTACAAAACTTTGCACCGCTTGTATTTTATGGTAATAATGTTATCTCTATTATTATTCGGGCTGCCTCTATGCTTAGAAAACGTCAGATCACGCCTAAAACCATCATCTTGGATGTGCTGCGATTGACTCGAAGTGGTTATTGCCCATCAGCAAAATTAATATCGGTAGGTGAGTTATTCGATTTTAAAGCGAGCACCATGCGAGTGGCATTAACCCGTCTTCTAACAGCTGGTAAAATAGAGGTCGACGGCAGTAGCAGATATCGCATGAATTCGAATACTGATCTACTCAGCGACTACATAGAGCAGTGGAAACTGGGAGATTTACGCCGCAAAGAATGGCATAAAGACGATTGGTTAATGGTATTGCTTCCAAGCAACCCCGATCGTGCAATCCGTACATTGAGTCACACTACTTTGCAATTCTTTGGATTTCGTAAGGCTCGGAACAAAGTATGGGTTCGTCCAAATAATTTGCTTCCTGCTTTGAATGAATTACGCGCCTTGTATCAGTTGGTTGGGCTTGAGCAAGAAGCCTTGTTATTTAAGGCAGCTGATATACCTTATCCCGAGCAGTTTATTTGGGAAAGTACCTTATGGAACACCGAAGACTTGCAGTTCACTTATGAGCAGCAGCTAGTCAAACTGACTAAAAGCAAAGCACGCTTCGATAGCCTGGAAATAAAAGACGCTCTGCGTGAAAGCTTTATAATTGGCGGGGAGACCATTAATTTACTGGTTAAAGATCCTCTTCTGCCGGATGAAATGTTTTGTACGCCCAAGCGTGAAGAACTGCGCCACACAATGTGTGATTACGATGCCTTTGGTCACATAATTTGGACTCGGTTTATGGGCGAGTCCACTCTGTTTAACGTTTCCCAGCACTAGGATAAACCGATGAAAGCACATGATATTCTCAGCAGGCAGGAAATAGTCCAATTAATGAACAAGAGTAACCTGCGGGCCACTTGGTTAGTACTTAGCTGCTGGGCATGGGTAATAGCTGCTATGTTGCTTGTGGCAATTTGGCCAAACTTTGTCACGATAATCGTCGCGCTGTTGATCATTGGTGGTCGGCAACTTAGCTTTGCAATTTTAATGCACGATTGCGGCCATAACAGTCTTTTCAAATCAACTAAGCTCAATCAGTTTATCGGTACTTGGTTGGTGGCTGCCCCAATATTCTCTGATATGCAAACCTACTCACGTCAGCACAGCACTCACCACAAAGACGTAGGTACTGATAAAGATCCTGATCTTGGCAACTACTCTGCTTATCCTATCAGTAAGGCGTCGTTACTGCGAAAAGTGTTGCGGGATCTTGGCGGCTTAACCGCACTAAAGTTTTGGTTGTATATACTGAAAACACGGCATCCATCACAAAAAAGCATGGTGAAAAATAGTGCATTATTCAGAGGGTTTACAGTCAATATGGGGCTATTCTTATGCTGCTACGTGCTTAATGTAGCTTGGTTATATCTGATTTGGTTACTGGCCTATAATACTACTTACTTTCTATTTTTACGCATTCGTCATGTGGGTGAACATGCCGTTGTACCGAATCCAAATAGTCGAAATATGTTTGAAAATACACGCACCACACTTTCAAGTTGGTGGGAGAGATTATTGGTCTGCCCAGTATATGTAAACTATCATATTGAACATCACTTATTGCCCACAGTACCTCCATACAATTTACCATTGATGCACCGTTGGCTAATAGCCAAAGAGGCTTATAAGAACACACCTTTACCCAAGGGTTACATAGCGATGCTACGAGGAGTTTTGAATTAACTGCAACCCCCTATTGTTGCTTACAAAGCTAAATAACCTGAACTCGGGATAAGCCATATCGTCCAGTACCGCTATTTTTGTGCCTATATTCGTTGAACTTGCTCTCAATAGCCGGCTATTCCCTCACAAGCTCGCCTTGATAAACACAATAATATCAGCACTGGATGCATTAAATATGCTGTTCAATAAATAGTGATATTCTAGCCTTTTGTTTTATTAGAGTTACTTGGAAGTGAGCGGCACGTCCTAACCCGAGTTCAGTTAGATAATGAAAGCAGCGTCAAAAAGCGGTTTAAATTAATGACATCATCAACGCCACTAACCTTCTAACATCAAGACATAGGGTTTAAACACCCTAGTCATAACGTTAGACAACACGGACTTGCCGTGTTGTCTAAAGAAACATCAATCAGAAGGTATAATGCGTTGCCTGACTCGCAACAATCACCCACGTAATGATCATGGCGTTAATAAAGGCGCCAGTATAAACCCGACCTGTGACACGATAGGCCACAGTGAAAACCACTGCCGCAATGGTCATTAATGGCACAAACTGTAATGCAATAATTGACCACAAAGGCTCACTGGCTATCAGTAACGTGCCGCCCATCAGCAGTGGTGTGTATTGCACAATCAAAAGCAACAGATAACCAACACTCAAGAGCAGCCAGTTCACAACCAGCTCTTTTCTAAAACTCCAATCATCGCAACGTAATTGACCATGCAGCACCGTAGCAACAATAATGAAAAACAGACTGAATGGGATCAGGTATGACAAAGCGATGCCCATCTGCAGCGGGCTTAACAGTTTGATGCCAAACACCCAAATACGGTAGTCCATATCAAATAAATAGTTTGTCAACAGCAATGATGTATACAGCACACCAACGACCGCTAAGGCCAGTAAAAATGAGTGCACAATAGAAGATATCGGCACTTGGCCATTCCAAGTCAATCCATAACTTTCGAAACTGGCACCCGTTTTACGGTTCAAAAGGAAGTGCCAAAGCAAAAATAGGGTGATTGAAACAAGTCCGGTCAGCAGTGCCCACACCATGACTTGAGTGGTAATGTTTTGGGCGAACACAGCCGATGCCTGCCACCCCAGTTTTTCACTTATCCCCTTAAACGGAAACAACGTTATTGCTGGCAATAGCGTAAATATCAGTGCCCCTACCCACCAGCCACCTCCTGTCAAACTGTGTAATTTAGGCATTGATGTTTTAAGCGAACGGAATGTTGAGGTTTCTGCGACTCTGGTTAATGCAGGGACGATAAGAATTGTCATACCAATCAAAGCCAGTAATGTGCCAATTTCTTTCCATAACCAAACTTGATCGTCCGATGGCAATGGTTGTGCACCGACTAACGTTTGGTCAAACCATTCGATAGCGTGTTTTATCGCTGCATGTGAAAAGTGGTCGCCCGGATGAGTGACCGCCGGTTGATGAAGAATGCGCGCCGTACCGTCTGCAATATTTCCATAAAGTGTATCTGGAATGACTTCCTCAGAGGTATTAAACAACGTTTTGAGTTTATCAGTTTTTGTGATGTCTGTAGGTATAGCAACGCCCCACATTAATGCTGAAAACTCATCATATTTGGAGAAAACCACCGCTAAGTTACGTGGCCAATCCGCCGTCCCTTTTGGAGCACCAAAAGTTCCGGGAGATGAACCCAATATCATAATGGATTGGTAATCTTGGGGATATACGCTAGCGGCAACAAGTGATGCCCACCCTCCCATAGAGTGACCTTCGAGACCGATGTTGTCTTGATCAACAAACGCCAGTGTCTTCATGTAAGCCAGTGTATCGATGCCCCCAAAGCCATTGGCAAAGGCGGCTGGATCAGAATAACCATGTCCAGTCTGATCCGGCGCTAATACAACGTATCCGCGGCGGCTAAATTCAATAGCAAAAGCAGACTGGGTTTCATTTGAATTAATGTAACCGTGAGTAGCAACGATACCGGGGGCTGGATTTTTGTTTGAAACGCCGTCAGGCACGAAGAGTCGTGCGTGAGTAATAATGCCGTCGTTGCCTGCAAAGCGAACGTGACTGACGTCTACGCTGCCGCCATTAGATTGTATTTGATTGGCTAGAAAGCCCCCAAACAGGATCAGTGCCACCGCTAAGATAAGCACTTTTGAATGGTATTTCATTATGTTGCCTTATTATGATTTGTTGAAATAATTGTCTAAAACATCAGCAGTCAATGCCTGTCTAACAGCGGTTCAATTAAGATAAAAAGCGAAGCTTCCAGTATCTGGTCGACTTTAAACTACTCGCTACCTGAAAACCTTATTATGCTTCGATTACAAAAAGGTACAAAAGAGCATAAAACCGCCATGGTGATTAGCGGTTTTATGCTCTACAGACTTAGGTAATATAAATTAGGTATTAAAAATTATATCTTGCTTCTATACCAAATCGACGTGGTTGAGGTGTGACAGCAAACACCGAGTTTACCGCACCGGTTCTAATTCTTCCAACAGGCTCATCATTACTGGTTAAGTTTTTACCCCAAATTGAAAATTGAAAGGTACCATCGCCAGGCGTATATATAATTTTTCCGTTAGCGTTCCAAAAGCTGTCGTTAGCGACATCTGCGGAATTGAATGCATCAAAGAACTGCTCATCAACAAAATTTGAATCTAAGTGCAACGTCACTAAATCGCTGCCCATTTGGATGTCATAATCCATAGAAATATTAAAGTTAATGCTCGGCGCTTCTACCAAATCGTTACCACTGATATCTATGCCGTTAACTACTGCGTCTATGTATTCACCTTGTAAGTAACCTAATCCCATACTTAACTGTAAATTATCAGTCGCTAGCATTGTGGCCTCGACTTCAAAGCCATACATTTCTGCATCTTCGTTGATAAGCTCCGACTCAGTTGCACTGATCACATTGAGAAACTGCAGATCATTATATTTTGAAACAAATACAGCAGAATTGACTTGAATACGGTTATCTGCAAACTTGGTTTTGTAACCAAATTCAATGGTATCGATGGTTTCAGGTGCTGCGGTGCTTAATGAGGTAGCAGAGAAAAGGGCACTGCCATCAAACGCACTACTGCGATAGCCATGAGAATAATGTCCATACAGTAAAGAACCGCCGTCTAGTTTAAGATCCAAACCAATTTTACCTGTCAAAGCCGAATCAGAATAATCAAGATCATTTACAGGATCATTGGCAATAAACGGCACCACCATAGGATCGCCCTCTGATAGCAAGAAAGTACCTGTGGAAGTAAAGTTTTTCAAATCACCTTCGTCTTGAGTCCAACGAATGCCCGCGTTAAATGTTAAAGAATCGCTTAGCTCAAGGCTGCCATTAAAATAGGCAGCATAGGAGGTGCGGCGCTGGTCAAAATCAGTTTCAACAAAACTTGGAGTACCGGCAAAAGGGTCTACCGCTGGATCAAAACTAGGGTCACGAAGAATTCCTTCAAACAAACGAGTCGTTGTAGGGATGTCTGATTGTTCATCAAAATAATAAAGTCCAGCAATAAAGTTGAATCCAGAATCGTAGTTTGAAGTAATCCTTAAGTCCTGTTGAACTTCTTCGGATTCAGAGTAAAAGTCAATATGCAGTAAATTATCCTTGCTACCATCAGCATCCACAAGATTCAAAAAAGACCCAGTAATTTTTGACGTTACAGAAGTAAATGTTAAGTCACCCATCTCATAATTCATGGTTAAATAAGCACCATCGGTTTTGACTTTAATATCCCCAGAGCGATCCCAGAAACCTTCATTTGCATCATAGGGTTTTCCGGTTACGGGTGACACTCTTGGATTGACACCAATGACGTTGGTGTTTCCAGGTCCACTACCGGTGGAAATAATGCCGGCTGCTTTTGGATTACTACGTGAAGTAATGAGTCGTAATATCGCATCAAAGTCTCCGTCTTCGTAGACCAATGAAAGACGTGCAGCTCGATTATCTATATCCCCTAAGTCTGAACCATTGGGATTTTCATTTTCCCAAAATCCATCACTATCTGAATAACTAAAAGCAAACCGCGCAGCGAGCTTATCGCTAATAGGCGCTTCTACAGCGCCATCTACGTGAGTATAACCATATTCACCGATCGAGGCTTTGACATAGCCACCCGTACCAAAGCTGGGTCTACGCGTAATAAAATGAAGTGCGCCACCTGTGGTGTTTTTCCCAAAAAGTGTGCCTTGAGGGCCTCGAAGAGCTTCAATACGTTCGATATCAAATAACAGTGGGCCACCAAAATATGAGGCAGCCAAGTTAACTTCATCGACTATGGTGCCAGTGGCAGATGAAGTATTTAAAGCAAAATCTGTTGTTGCTGCACCCCGTAAGGAATATTTTGGTTGATCAGGCAAACCAAAATACGACACATTGACGTTAGGAGCGAGTCGTGCAATATCGGTCCCATTATCCATTTGTGCGTTCTCCACCATTTTCCTATCAATAACACTCACCGATACAGAAACATCCTGCAAGCTCAGTTCACGCTTAGTTGCTGTTACCACGATCTTCTCTAGTTCACGTGTTTGCTGAGCATTAACGCCAGGAGTCACTAACAGCGCAGGGATTAGAAAACAGGGAATGGATGATTTTATAATTAGATTGGAATTGAATTTCATTTTACACCATTAATTTGTAATAATTTTATTATATAAATGTTATAGCATTGTTATAGCGAATCCTTATTCTGCAATGCGGAATTATATTTTACAAGTGAAAAATAATTAGGAAAATAAATTAACAAGCCAAAATGATAATTAAATTGTCTAGAAAACGTTAAAAACCTCAAATTGACTCTGTTGCATACCGCAGGTATCACGATTATTCTCCTTACAGAGTTAATTAAAGGTAATAAAAAAGGTATTTATGAAGAACAAAGACAAGAATATTGAAAAAATAAATAACCACGCGCCAAAATTCATTGGCATGCTGGGTGGTCAGCTAATTGATTTTGATAATGACAAAAAAGCCTGCACCTTTGAATTCACTATCAGCAGAGACTTCTGCCATTCAATTGATATCGTTCAAGGTGGGTTTGTTACAGCCATGCTTGATGCAGCCATGAGTCATGCTATTTTTATCTGCGACCAAGAAATTATGAATGTCTCATCTCTCGAAATTAAAACGTCTTACCTCGCAGCAACACGTGCTGGAAAACTCCGTGTTGAGGGCTGGGTCATAAAACAAAGTTACAAAACAGCTTTTATGGAAGGTCGCCTGTATAACGAAGATGGTGAGCTGACAGCTACCGCAAGCTCAGTCGCTAAATTACTACGAGCACCTAAGAAATAGACACTTAGCACGCATCGAACATGTTAAGTGGCATTGTTGGTAGAGAATAAACTAAAAGATAATAACGCGAAGTATCGGGCTCAGAACAAAGGTAAATACTCTGAAATGGGTTTTAACCGTCGTGATAGAAATAAGGTCTAAGACCTATATATCAGTAACGTTAACGTGGTTTAATCTATTCGGGCTGTCTGGTAAAAAGATAATCCTTATATCTAGATTGTGTAGTGAATGTTTGATTTTCCTAATTGGAAATATTTGTGAGTAATTTGAGAAGTAGTTTGTTTATGGTGTTAGCGATGGCTGCTTTTTCACTAGAAGATATGTTGATAAAAGCGACGGCTAATATTTTACCTGTAGGTGAAATTCTAATATTATTTGGTCTAGGAGGAACACTTGCTTTTATTGTTATGACTCTGAGTCGTGGGCAAGCTATTTTTCATCCAAAAATAGTGTCTCAGCCTGTTTTACTCCGATTTATTTTTGAAGTAATTGGGCGTTTGTTTTTTACATTAGCCATTGTTTTCACCCCATTATCTAGTGCCTCTGCAATCTTGCAAGCCACACCTTTAGTCGTTGTCATGGGAGCGGCCTTGTTTTTGGGTGAGCGTGTAGGTTGGCAGCGATGGTGCGCCATATTAATTGGTTTTATAGGGGTTTTAATAATTATAAGACCAGGCCTTGAAAGCTTTGAAATATCATCATTATTAGCGATTATTGGAATGTTTGGCTTTGCTGGGCGAGACTTAGCAACACGTGCGGCTTCCCCGGTTTTATCTCATTTACAATTGAGTATTTATGGTTTCTTTATATTAATCCCAACTGGCTTATTTATGTTAATTTTTAATATTGGCCCTGATGTACGCGGCTTGACTAATCAAGGCTTTATTTGGCATCGTGATTATTGTCGCAAGCGGTTTATTTACTTTGCTTCGCGGTAAGCAAAATAACGTCAAGATTTAGGCATGACTACTTGAACATGACTATCTGGACACCCATTTTAATTTTAAATGGACCGCGATGAGTTTCTTGTTAAATAATGGTCTTATTGAATATCTTAAACCTATTCATACGCCAGTGAGTTAGTATCACATGCAAACTCATCATCTATTTGCTGTTTCGTTAACAACAAGCGATTCGAATAACCCGTTCTTTACCTGAATTCGCCCAAGTAAACCCTGATGCTCATTGCTTAGTTCAGAAACAGGGTTTACCCTCACCACGTTCAGACTCAAAAAAATTCTATTCATCCTTAGGTAATCGTCATGCTAAAACTGTTTTATACATCTCTACTTGTTAGTTCTCTTTTATTGGCTATTGGTTTAGGTGTGGCAGTGCCAAGTTATGCAGCTGTCTCCATTATTCATGGCAAGACCATTATACCCGCCGGTAACGCAACATCTGATAAAGACTTAACTATCAGAAATGACAAGTTAGCATTTTCCTTAGCTGTGGGCTCAGCACCTCCTTGGGGTGTGGCTCGTGGTTGTATTGTTGATATTGCCAATGTGAAAGCGGATGGGTCGTTAAGTAATGATCGTGTTGCCTTTGCTGATTTTATTCCAAATAACTGGTCAAGTTGGCCGACTACCTATCAAACTGTGGATATTGTTAAGGACAGCAAAGATGAGGCAATCGTTAAAATTACCCGTGATTTTGGCAAGGTAATCATTAGTACTACTTACAGCCTAACATCGGGCTCTGAGCGTATTCATGTTAAAACCACCATGATCAACGAAGGTGAGGCATTAGTTGATATGTTATCCGGTTATACCTTGTGGCCGGATGCTGGTTATAAGTTCGCTGTACCAATTTATTCAGACAAAGAAGAGGCCGTTCTCAATCATCCTATATCAGACCGCTTTGTAGGTTATGACGCTGATTGGGCCATTGCATTGCACGCCCCTGATATGACAGAAATAAAAAGTAAATCACGGGATTTATATACCCAGCATAGCCTGAAAAAATCAGAGTCAATAACATTTGAAGGGGACTACCAAGTGTTAGCTAGTGGTGACCTTTCACCCGTTATCCGTGCTGAGATAGAACGTAAAAAACTGCCTTCAGGAACATTAACTGGAAGTGTTAAAACGCAGCAAGGAAAGTCTGTAACTGAGCCCGCAGTTGTGGTGCTTAAAAAAAGGAGTACCCTACATTTGGGTGATAGGTAAACATGGTGAATATAATATTGATCTGCCTGTGGGTGATTATCAAGTTTATGCTACGGGTAAAGGCTATTCCGACAGTGCAAAGCATGATGTCAATATTAAACGTAATGACTCGCAAACCCTCTCATTCTCTGATCTTTTGGCTCCAGGCAAAGTCAATATTCAGGTAACCGATGCACAAACAACAGCGGCTTTAGACGCCAAAATTCAAATAGAAAAGGGCAATAAACCGTTGATTGAATTTTTTGGCGCAAAAACATTCTTCACAGAATTAGACAGTGTGGGTCAGGCTCAATTTACATTAGCCCCTGGCGATTATCAGCTTAAAGTTTCCGCTGGTGCTAACTTCGTAGCTAAACCTGTATTCATTGATGCCACTATTGTTCCCAATCAAACAACTAACTTGGTCGGCGCCGTCACTGTTAGCACCTATCCCACGCAGCACGGCTGGTTTGCCGGTGACTTGCATCATCATGCAGATGTACTGGAGGGCTCTACATCACCCATGTTTCTGGTGCGTTCGCAGTTAGCAGCGGGTCTTAATGTAACGTTTGTGAGTGATCATGACTCAACCAAAAACCATGAGGCGATTAAGGCTCTATCGGATAAGCGTGGCGTGCCATTTATCCCATCTATCGAAATTTCACCGTCATGGGGGCACTTTAATGTGTTCCCGATTGAGATGGGTGCGCAGTTATCCGTAGAACCCGGAGTGGATGATGTTCATAGCATTATTCAAGATGCCCGTCGAATGGGTGCAACAGTTGTCGCCTCTAACCATCCCTATATTCCTTACGGTTATTTGAGTAGCCTTGAGAAAAACACAGCACCTGGCGGATTTAATCCAAGCATTGATCTGATTGAGATAAATTCAGAAGTGGATTATATGAAAGCAGTTGAGAAAGCACGCCAGCTATGGTCTGAAGGACTGCCTTATTACTACACGGCAGGTTCCGATACCCACGATGTCTGGAATGAAACAAGCGGTCATAACCGTATGTTTGTCTATACAGCCAGTAAACCAGACGCGAAAGCCTTTGCTCAGGCAATGAAAAATGGCCACTCGTATGCCTCTTTCGGTCCTGTGATTTATCCGAAAAATGTTATGTTTGGTGACACCTTAAAGCTGGCTGTAAATCAATCCCAATCCATCAATTTTGACCTGTTATCAGTCAACGGGCTGAAGTTGGTGCAGTTAATCGGCAATGATGGGGTAATCAGTGAGCAGACCTTATCGGGTGATAAAGTATCGGTAATGTTTGATGTGCCACAAAAATCAGGATGGGTCAGTTTAGTCGTAGAAGATGCAAAGTCATACAAAGCCTTCTCAAATCCAATATGGCTTAAGATGGTCGATCAAACATCATTCTGAGAATTCAGTCTCATGCAAAAACGCAGTAAACTAACATAGCGTATTAAAATTCTTTTGTTAAGCATCAAAAACCGAGCATAAGGTTTATTATGCTCCGCTTTTCATCTCACTCACATTATAGCATCGAGGCCTAGCTCGCCTAACTGACACATTCTACATACCTTGTAGCATAGCTTTAAAGTGGCAAACCCCGTATTCGTCGCCCCCTAAAGGTTAAACACTGAATCAGATTGATTAATAATGAATACTGTATATAATTACAGTAATTATCATTGCAGCCATACAAAAGTGGGTATCAAATGTCCAGCACATTAATTTCAAAATCAGCTCATCTTAGTTTTGATCAGATTTATAGTGCCATTTTGGCCAAAGAGCGTGATTATGCGACACAGCTTTATGCGCAATTAAAAGGCATTACGTTGGCCAGCGCAGAACAAACAATGTCTGTGATCTATCGGGTTTTCTATCTTGGATATGAAGATTGCCTGCACAATATTAGTATCGATGATATGCCTGGTTTTGAAAATAATGTGCACATAGATGTGTGGCGAGCTGGGTTTGGTTATGCTCTTAAATTACCTACATTTAAGGAATAAAGGCGATCTAAACACACAATAAATTTAGGATAATATTGCTTGTGTTTAATTTTTAAAATAAATTTGCAAGTACTGCAGCTCAAGGTTCACTCAATAGTATTTACACCCTTCTTGCTCTTGAAATACCCAACATGAAATAAGGTGACCTGCCTTTGTTTTATCATGTGATGTTTAAAACAACCTGATACCGCAAATATTGGCAGCGTCTTTGCTGGCATTACTAATAATATTATGCAATACAGGACTGGGATTTAAATATAAGAGTCATGTTTTATATGAACAAATTTTGGCGCATCCTAGGTTTTGGCAAAACCCTGAGTAAAAAATCCCGGTACCACAGAAAACCGGATTGGCAAGCTAAGCGATTAGAATTAGCCAATGTTGCAGAAAAAATTCCCAACGGCAGCAATATTACCATAGGTAGCATCTCAGCAACTGCTCACGCAACCCTTGCTGCAATTGTTAATAATAAGAGCCTTTGGACATCAACATCCTGCAATTTATTGTTGGCGGCGAGCTACCGCATTTAGAAGAAAAGCTCAGCCGTTTTCGCACCACCACAAACTTCGCCTTCGACCGAGCGGGGCAAAAAATACGTCAAGGTCTTGCGGATTATGTACCGGTATCTGCTTCAAACGTCAATCGTCTGTTTGCGGAACGGCTAATAGCAGTTGACGTTGCCATTATTAAAGTGACCCCACCCGACAAACAAGGATACTGTAGTTTAGGTATGGGAGTTGATTTTGGGCAGGAGTCGGTTAAGGCTGCCAAAATTGTTATTGCTGGAATATCTGAGCACATGCCTTGGACAGGAGGTGACTCGTTAATCCATGCAGACAGAATTGACTGGTGGGTAGAACATAACGCTCCCTTACTAACATCAGAAGAATTATTTCCCAATCTGGATAGGAACATACTGCCACCTTCGGTCCTGAACAAAATTGTCGAAAATGTCATGTTCGAAATACCTGATGGGGCCACGCTTAAATTTGACATAAATCTTGCGGTTAACCAACTCATCCCCTTTTTAAAAGACAAAAAAGACCTCGGACTACACTCTGACTTACTGACCGACGAACTGCTACAACTGATTAAAACAGGGGTGATTACTAATGCCCGAAAAAACATCAATCGTGGCAAAACAATAGTCAGTCATGCCACTGGTAACAAAGCCTTATTTCGTTATATCCATCGTAATCCCGCAGTTGAATTTCAGTCCCTGTATAAAATTAACCGTATCGATCATATCGCTCAGCAAGACAACCTGATCGCCATTATTGGTGGCCTTAAAGTTGACTTGAGCGGACAACTAGCTGTTGACTCGGTCGGCAGCCGTTTTTATTCAGGCGTGGGCAGTTCAGACGACTCAATCCGTGGCGCAGACTATTCCAAAGGGGGCAAACCTATTGTGATACTTCCCTCGATGAGCGTGAAAGGTAATTCAAATATTTTATTCGCTCTCCCGGAAGGCACGGGCGTGACGATAACTCGCCTAGACGTGCACTACGTGATCACCGAATACGGTACGGCTTTCCTTTTTGGTAAGGGTATTAGGGAACGCTGCCTGGCATTGATTGATATTGCCCACCCTGATTGTCGTAAATATTTATTAGATCAAGCCAAGAATAGTTTTTATATTCACTCTGAACAATCCGGAAACTCTTACAAATCAGCCTACCCTGATCAGTGGGAGTGTTTACACCAAACCAAGCGAGGGAAAGAGGTATTTATAAGGCCAATCAAAGCGGTAGATGAAGATAATTTAAGGAATTTTTTCCACAAACTGTCTGATCAAAACGTGTATATGCGCTATTTTACCCACATTCGCTCCCTCCCCCAAAAAGTGCTAAAACGTTTCTCAGACATCGATTATCACAAAGACATGGCACTGGTTGCCCTGTACCCACCAAAAACCACCCAACAGGAAATTGTCGGCATTGGCCAATGGATCATTGATGAACGCGGTGGAATGCCCGAACTCGCCTTGCAAGTTCGCGATGACTGGCAAGGACAAGGCCTTGGAAAGTTCCTCTTTTTACGGCTGATAGAAATGGCTAAATATTACAAAATCATCAAATTAAAAGCCGATGTTCTGTCTGATAACAAGGCCATGAACCTTGTGTTTGAAACGGCTGGTATTCTTTATCATAAAAAACCGAAATAGGCGTATGCAGCTACGTATTTGATCTAAGCCAGAAAAATGACCACTAGAGATTAAAATTTTAGTGTTTTTTATCTTTAATGTAGGTATTTTACTGCTAACACTCCGTCTAAATTTAAGAAGCTCCGTCTTTGTGCAAGGTTGTATTTTTGTGCACGCTTGAAGCGCAAAAAAAAGATCACTTGATAATGTAAGCCGTCACAAAAACACCCCTTAACGCCAATAAATTTCAAATAAAACTTATACTTATCATGCAATTAACCATTCGTATCAAATATTGTCCAAATGGTCTACAAATTGGCACCCTTCCTGCTAATCACTTGGTTAATGGCTTGGTTAATGGCTTGGTTAATTGTTTAAATAATTGACAACAAAGCTTATTTCTACCGTTAATTAAACGCAGGTAGTCACAATGGCAAATACCCGTTACAGCAATATTTATAATTCAATCCAGGAAGAGAATAATGAGCAAACAAACCTTTAAATTAAAATCTCTAGCGATTGCAGTGGCTGTATCAAATATGACGGCGATATCAGTGAATGCTGAGGACCGCGCGATTGAACAAATCGTAGTGACTGCAGAAAAGCGCAATGAAAGCTTGCAGGATTTATCGCAGGCAGTCACTGCTCTTACCGCCAAGGATCTCGACAACAAATATATATCATCTTTTGTCGATTTAAGTGCCATCGCACCGGGTGTCACAGTGGCGAAAAATGAAGGTTTTAAAACAATTATTTCTATTCGCGGCGTAGGCAATGAAGCGAATCAAAATGCGACAGCAAATCCATCCGTCTCTTACCATATGGACGGTATTTATATTGCTTCACCCTATGCGCTACAAACCGATTTTATCGATATTGAGCGCATAGAAATTCTGCGTGGACCACAAGGTACATTGTTTGGTCAAAATTCCACAGGTGGCGCCATCAATGTTATTAGTGCGAAACCCAATTTTGAAGAATTCGCAGGAAAAGCCGATCTAAGCTTAGGCACCGATAATTTACGTAAAGTGCGTGGTACTGTTAATGTGCCAATCAATGACGACCTAGCAATGCGCACCTCTTTTAGCAGAGTAAAACAAGATGGATACACCCAAAACGTCTACAACGGACCAAATGCTTTAAACCCAAGTGAAACATTTGTCGGTAAAGATATGGATAATATCGATAACTTATCAATACGCACAGATTGGTTGTGGAAGGCTAGTGATACATTGAGTCTTCGATTTTTGGCCCAGTATTTTACCGGAGAGTCTAACGGAGCAGGTATAAAAGGTATTGATGACCCAACTCCTGGTGCACGAAATTTGTCACAGGATACCGATTCTTCGTACGAGTTAGACTCGCAAGTGTATGGATTAATCGCAGAATGGGATGCAGGTTTTGCGGTTATAAAGTCGCTGACCAGCTATCAAAAAGACGATATTACGGTGGTACGTGACAATGATCGCCACTCCTTCGATACCAACCCTGAAATTCAAATTAGTGTATTTAATCCTGAAATTAACATCCAAACTACTTTTACGCAGGAGCTGAATATTATTTCTAACGAGCCACTTTTTGGCAAGTTAGACTGGATTGTTGGCGCATTTTATCTTGATACTGATATCGAAATCACTATTCGCGAAGAACTTGATGTAGGCCGTGATGGTGTGCTTGATGGTTATACTCCTTCATTTCCAGCAGTATTTAGCGGCGACCGAGGTTTTATTTCTGACTCGAATCCACAGCGTGAATCTTTATCGTTTTACGGTCAAACAACGTATCCGATATCAGAAACTGTGCGTTTAATTACCGGCCTTCGATACACCAAAGATGAAGTGGAAAGTACTGTTTCTAACTTTTTCGCCCCCACCCCCGCATTTATTAACCCCAAAACCGAAGATCTTACCGGCCGCGTTGCGCTTGAGTGGGATGCCGGAGATGACACAATGACTTATGTTTCTTACACGCGGGGTTTAAAACCAGGGGGCAGTAACTTAACCTTTTCAGAAGGTGATGAAGCGCTGGTTCGTGCGGCTTTTGAAGACGAAACTATCGATGCTTATGAGATAGGTCTCAAATCAGAATTTATGAAAAGTAGAGTGCGAACTAACGTTGCAGCTTTTTATTATGATTATACCAACTTACAATTTCAAGCCTCTGACTTTAACGAGTTTGGTAGTGGTGTGTCGAATATCCCAGAGTCTGAAATCTATGGTATAGAGCTAGAAATGACCGCTCTAATTGGAGACAGATTTAGCCTAGATGTGAAACTGGCGAGCATGCAATCTGAAGTATCCGCAGATTATTTAGCCTTAGACAACCGACTACTGATTGAAGATGTACTGCTTGCTGACGGTGTCACTCCTGCCAAGGAAGAAATTCATGGTGCCAATCGAGATGTAGTTGGATTCCTACAAAATTTGAGTGGTAATGAGTTGGCCAAAACACCAGGTTTAACTGCTGACATAAGTTTGGGCTTCGAAGATCAAATGAAAGATGGTGCTTATATCGGGGCTAGCTTACAGTATACCTACCGTGGTGAGTTTGAGCAGCGAGTATTCAATAACCCAGAAGTGGATACGGTTGACTCATACGACCTGATTAACCTAACCATGTCTTATGACAATCCTGGCGAGGTATGGGGAGTCGATTTAATAGCCTATAACTTATTGGACGAAGATGGGATTAATTCAGCTATGACCGATGTTTTTGGCGTCAACGAGACAGGTTTTCAATTCGTGGCACCCCGTCAGTTAATGGTTCGCTTTAGATACAACTTCTAGAGCCCGTTGACATTACTGCAGTGTCAAAAGTTTATGCCCAGTTTTCTACTGGGCTTTTTTGGCAGTCTATTTGCGTTGAAAATTATAATTTTCTCAACCTAATGATAGTAATAACCAAGCAGTGAAAAGAAATCTTGGAACTAGGACATTTTTAAAATAAGTAACCCATTATATAACACCACAACAGGGGATTAACGGTGTATGAGCAGTGAAACACCATCGGAACTAATATATCAACTTGATGACAAACCACCCGTTTTAGAATCATTCTTCGCAGCGATACAACATTTACTAGCTTCTTTTGTCGGCATTGTCACTCCTACACTTATTATAGGTGGTATTTTGGGGCTACAACAACAACTACCCTACCTAATCAGCATGGCCTTAATCGCTTCGGGCATAGGCACATTTGTACAAGCTTATAAACCCTTTGGCATTGGTGCCGGCATGCTCTGTGTGCAAGGTACCAGTTTTGCTTTTTTAGGGGCAATATTAAGTGCTGGGTTTATTGCTCGTGATGCCGGAGGCGGACCAGAGGAGATAATCGCATTAATAACCAGTCTATGTTTTGTCGGTGCATTTGTACAAATAGGCCTCAGCCAATTTATTCCCCGGCTACGGAAAATAGTCACGCCGCTGGTGACAGGTATCGTGATCACCAGCATTGGAATTAGTCTTATAAAAGTAGGCATGACTGACTTAGCCGGTGGGCTCAATAGTCCAGATTTTGGTAGTCCTGCAAATTTGATGCTTGGATTTTTTGTTATCGCGGTGATCGTATTGATGAATATATCCAGCAATAACTGGGTTCGCCTGTCTTCAATAGTGGTAGGCCTTATTGCAGGTTTTGGGGTCGCAGCACTAACAGGTATGCTCAACCCTGGTGATTTGATGCCGTCGGCAGCCATTAGTGTGCCAATCCCTTTCAAATATGGTTTTAACTTAGAACTAGCTGCCTTTATTCCATTAGCAGTCATCTATGTCATCAGCTCAGTAGAAACGACTGGAGATATTACCGCTAACTGTATTATTTCTGGTCAACCCATTACCGGCGAAGGATATATTCAGCGAATTAAGAGTGGGGTATTGGGAGACGGGATCAATTCAATGATAGCTGCAGTTTTAAATTCATTTCCTAATACCACCTTCAGCCAGAACACTGGCGTTATTCAGCTCACGGGTATCGCCAGTAGGCATATCGGCATATATATCGCTGGTATATTAGTGTTTATTGGCCTTTTTCAAGGTGTTGGAGTTATTCTGCAGCAAATCCCAAAACCCGTTCTGGGAGGCGCAACACTGGTCATGTTTGGTACAGTCGCAGCGGCAGGTATCAAGATATTGGCCTCAGAATACATCGATCGTCGCAAGATGATTATTATTGCGGTTTCCCTTGGTCTTGGCTTGGGCTTAGCGCTGGTTCCTGATGTATTCGCAAAAACCCCCGACCTAGTACAAAATATTTTTAGCTCAGCCGCGGCCACTGCAGGGCTCACGGCAATGTTATTGAGCTTGCTCCTGCCAGAACTCAAAGAGCATGATTAGTAAATATAATAAGCATAGCGACACAATTTTTATACTCTTTAGTCAGAGGTTTTATGGATCATAAATTTCAAGCATTCAACCGCCGTCGGATGTTGCAATTAGCCGGTGTATCAATAGTCGGCTCAAGCCTCTCCCAAAAGCTGTTTTCAAAGGAAGTCGCCATGTCAGATAATCGACCTTATCCGCCAGGAAAAGATCCTAGCTCAGATCAAATGCAACGCCACCTGAAACAAGCAAATATGGTCGCAAAAGCCGCTATGGATGATGGCCACCATCCGTTTGGAGCTGTCCTAGTAGCAGCAGATAACGAAACCGTAGTGATGGAGCAAGGCAATATCGATTCCGTAGCACATGCAGAATCAACCATCGCACAGCGCGCAGCAAAACAGTTTACCCCAGACGAACTTTGGGGAATGACATTGTATACAACGGCTGAACCCTGCGTGATGTGCGCCGGTACACAATATTGGGCCAACATTGGACGAATGGTGTATGGCATGTCAGAACGCCAATTACTCGATCTTACCGGTAATCATACTGAAAACCCGACACTAGATGTGCCCAGCCGCTATGTATTTTCCCGAGGCCAGAAGGCCATTCGTGTGTGGGGTCCAATAGATGCAGTGGTCGAAGAGATTGCCGCTTTGCATGTAGAGTTTTGGAAGTAATTTTAAACCATGCTGGCATGTTTCAACGGTTTGAGCATCACCAGCCATAAGATACCTAATATAACTTTACATAAATTGCGAATACCGTTTTCGCAATTTATGTAAATATTGGTGTTATTTACTGTGATTTCTAAAAATAAGAATGAAACGGTCGGTATGACCTGTTACGGTTTGACGCACCACGTCAGAGGTTAATGCATCATCTGGGCGATAAAACTGATCAGATGACTTGTCTAACAAAACTCCGCAGCTTGCACCTCAGGTATGACTTTTTCGGCATCTTCACGTCTGCGTAGATCGTGAGTTTCTGGTGCCATATGGCGACGACTATGATCGACAATTACATAAACACTACCGGGTTTTAATGCATCAAATGCGGCTTTGTTTAATTTGGTTTATCAAGGGTATCAAAATTATGATATTCGCGAGTGTTCCACAACATATCAGCATCATTCATCGCTAAGTCTATGTTACCTAATTGGTATTGCTGTTCTTTGGTATTGCTGTTCTTTGTTGTTCCAGTTTAAATCTATAGGTCACTTTTTCGCTTTTTTCATTGGCTCAAGTACCAATAATATGTCCATTTTATTTAGTCATTCATCACGGTAAGCAAGGTACTACTGACCTTTATCGTTTAAAAGTGGCGCTGAAATTTTGGTATACCAACCATTACCCTATGCAAACTCTATAACCTTTATATCGTCTTTTAAGCCGAAAAATTAAGCGCATCGCATAGATAGGATCGCGATTACTGTTTCGATCAGTATCTGCTTCTGAAAGATGCTCCATTTCTATAATTGCTAAAACCTTTTATTGGAATGGATTAAGTGCAACAACTGGCGAATAAGAGGCAAAAGCAAGTAACAGTATTAACAATGATTTTTTCATTATTATCCTTTCTAGATTAGCGGCTTAATGACACGAAAAAACAGTAACAGCGATATTCACACTAAAGGCAATATGTACCAACAAATATAACTTAAAGTGACTCAACACATTTATTTCCAATTTTTAATGAATTGTACTGAATGTCTTTTTAAAAAATTTCTGATTAAAAAATTCTTACCCCATAAACTTTTTATATTTCGTAAATGAGTGGCGTCCATCCAGAAAAATCGCATGTAACCCATGGTACTTTAACGGTCATTATAGTTCCTTAGGCAAGATAACAACCATGGCATCTAAAGGAGACGGTGATATAAACAATTTGTAATTTACACCACCCACTTTGGTTCAATCAAATATTTTGAGTCATCTACCAATATTTAGCTAAATTAAGATGATCGTATTGTTAAACAGGCTGCTAAGCCACCTAAGAAAACAGCATCTGCCACGCGGTGCGCGCTTTGCACGCTAAATTATGCTTTCGTATTTCAAGCATCCGCTCCGCGTCTCTCATCGTCATGTTTTGGTAAAGCTGAGCCACTGCGAAGATATTGAACAACAGCGATCAGAATAACAAGGCACGAAAACATCAATGCATAACGCAGGGATTCTGTACCGTACTCCGGTGCCAAATAATCACTGATCATACCGGTCACCACAGGCCCACAACCTAAGCCCACGATATTAAGGATAAAAAACAAAATAGCCGAAGTAGTGGCTCGCATCGAGGGCTTGACTAAATGATGGGCGATCGCGATGGTTGGGCCGAGATAACAGGACATAAACACATTACCGATAAATATGCAGACCAATACCGCGTTCAGCGATTCTAAGGTCAGTGCCAACAAACTAAAAGGCAACGAAATTAAGACACCGATGCCCGGTACCCACATATACCAACGCATATCGTTTTTGCCCAACTTGTCCGCCAAAAAGCCACCACTGAGGGCGCCAATCACACCTGAAACACCAATAATCAGGCCCAAGGCAACACCCACCTCTGAGACACTCATAGCATGGCTGCGAATTAAAAAAGAGGGTATGAACGTTAATGAAGAATAACCCGCAAAGGCACAGAAACCAGCGGCGAAAGAGGCATTACGAAAGGCTTTAGATCCCCATAGGTAACTAAGTGTTTCTTTGAAGGTATACCCTTGGCCGGCAGAAGGATCAGACACCATGCCAGTGCCACCACGGGGAGGCTCTTTGAGCGTTAAACGTACCACTACGGCCATCAAGATACCGGGTAAGCCCACAGCAAAAAAGGCCATCCGCCAACCAATTTTGTCGGCCAACCAGCCACCTAATAACAGGCCAACCAGAATACCGATATACAACCCCATACTATAAATAGACATAGCAGCGCCCCTTTCTTCGGGCGCATAATAATCAGAAATCATAGAATGAGAAGGAGGGCTGGCACCAGCTTCACCTACACCCACACCTATCCTTGCGAGTAGCAATTGAGTATAGTTTTGTGCCAAACCCGATACCGCTGTCATACCGCTCCAAACCACTAAGGCCAGACTAACAATGTTTCGGCGATTACCGACATCGGCCCAACGGGCGATTGGAATACCCACTACTACGTAGAACAAAGCGAAGGCAAAACCTGTCAATAAGCCCAGCTGTGTATCGGACAGACCAAGTTCAGCTTTTATCGGCTCCTGTAGAATGACTAGAATCTGCCGATCGACAAAGTTGAATACATAAACCAAGGTAAGAATAAATAGGACATACCGTCGATAACTACGTGTTTCCGCATTCATAGAACATTCTCAAGTTATTATTTGTAAAGCAATAAATTATTATGCCCACTATATTTTTTTCGCTCAAGTATCACTCAAAGAAGTAAGCAGTCTATTTTATAGGGCTTTTAGGGCTGAATGCGTTTACGCATAAGTAACAAAGCAATAACAAGTCACCTACAAACGCATCTATTTTAATTGTGAATGATTTATAATGGGCCTTTGTTAATTGCTGTTAGACCAAGGGGGATCCATTTGACAAAAGCGTGTGAACGACAAGAATGTGGGAGGATAGAATAACGCAATAACTATTTATGAAATCAGTGGTGCAATCAATGAATACATTAGCTTTTGCTCAACTGAAATACCCGTTTTTTTGGAATATGGTTCTTTCGTTAACGATACAAAAGACATATTCACAGTTAACCGAGGCAATAAAAGCTTAGAATGGATACTCCCCCTCAAGTAATGCTTAAAAGTGATCCCATCGATAAAAAGAAACTAATCAACAAAAACAAAAAAACAAGCATTGGGCATGTCGAAATTGGGAACTTAGTATTTAGCCAAAATAGTCAACCTTATCCGCGAAGAGCTTAAAAATGATGGCGAGCTGCTTAGTCTTGATGCTGAAGATAACAGATATTATTTTTATAACATGACTAATATTATAGACTTAATCAATTATGATAAAGAAAATTGGCTCCAAAGAGTTCGATACATAAAAACCACAAAAGGAAACAATGGCTTTGACGACTGATAAATAGAAAGCGATATCCCGCAGATTTAATTCCATGTATTCAATTCAAATGCTTTCAACGAACCTGCTCCATCGATTTGAAAGGAAGGTTAGAAATAGGGGGTTACACCCCCCATCTCGATGACTTTTTTAGGCGTAAAACTGCTGCCTATTGAAGCGATAATGACCAAACCAATTGCAGACCACTGCAACAAAGTCAATTGCTCACTTAAAATAACAAGACCAGCCAACGCCGCAATCGCGGGCTCTAAACTCATCAGCACGCTAAATGCCTGTGTAGGCATATTTCTAAGGGCTACCATTTCCAAGGAGTAAGGCAAAGCACTGGATAACACCCCCACCAATAACCCAAGGGGTAAAACTTCCCAAGTAATTAAGGCTAAGCCTTGGCTCACTGCGCCAATTGGCACAAGCACTATGGCTGCCACTGTCATGCCTAGAGCCACGGTAATTCCACCTGATGCTTGTTTGCCAGTGCGAGTCCCAAACAAGATATAACCTGCCCAGCACGCACCAGCCCCTAATGCCATTAATGCACCAGTAAGATCAAGCCCCTGAGCGCTAGCTAAATCAGGCAGTAGCAAAAAAATTCCCGCTATCGCTAGTGCAACCCAGAGGAGATCGCTTTTTCGCTTAGACCCAAATAAAGCCAGGGCTAAAGGACCGGTAAACTCAAGGGCAACGGCTATCCCTAAAGGAATGCGCTCAATAGCTAGGTAAAACAGGATATTCATCCCGCCTAAACACAGGCCGTAAATAATAATACTCTGCCAATCTCGCCCCTGATGTAATGCTTTCCATGGTCGAAACACTAACCAAAGTACGGCAGCAGCAAAACCTAAACGCAATGCAGTGGTGCCTTCCGGCCCAACCAAAGGAAAAAGTTGTTTTGCTAAAGACGCACCGGTTTGAATTGTCACCATAGCTAGCAAAACACAGCCCACGGCAGTCAGCAATACACGATTAATTTGCATCTAAAATACGTCCAAAAAAATGAATAACCTAAGTGGCGACATTCTACCTGAGGCAAGTAAAACCCTGCACACATTATTACTGTCGGGCCAAAGACATAACATTGAGGAAACGGAGTATAGATAATTGAACAAATAAGTTAGTTGTTAAAAATTACAAAGCACTCTTCTCAATTTCTAGTGAATTACGATGAGTAACTAATTAATTTTGTTGCGTTGTTAATTGCATGCTTAAGCTGATTCAAAAAAAAGTGACTTGCCCCCTGCTTTAATATTTTGTAAAACATCTAAACCACTTTAGCCACTATGTTATTGTAGTTTATTGATAACACCTCACCCCTCCTCAATATTCCAAGCATTATGAGCCAAGCATTCATATTACGAGATTACCAAACACAAGCTGTTAAGGCGGCTGTAGAGCACTTTCGTCATGGCGATAACCCAGCTGTGATTGTGTTGCCTACTGGTGCAGGTAAAAGCTTAGTGATTGCTGAGTTGAGTCGATTGGCAAAAGGTCGCGTCATTTGCCTGGCGCATGTAAAAGAGTTAGTTGAGCAAAATCATGGAAAATTTCTTGCTACGGGTTCAGCTGCGGGTGTTTTTTCGGCAGGGCTAAGCCAAAAAAATAGTACAGCAAAAACGACCTTTGCTAGTATTCAGTCACTTTCTGCTAACCTAGACTCTTTTCAAGCCCCTGCCAGCCTGATTATTATTGATGAATGTCATCGAGTGGGCACAGACGAAAACGGTCAATACAATAAAACGCTGACGCATTTTCGCACGCTTAATCCTAGCGTAAAAATTCTTGGCTTAACCGCTACACCCTATCGATTAGGCAGCGGCTGGATTTATCAACATCATTACCATGGTTATACACGACCATGCATCACCTCTTTTTTTAAAAAATGTATTTTCGAACTACCCCTCCAACACATGGTAAAGAACGGTTATTTAACACCACCCATTCATTATGATGCAGCCATTGCACATTATGACTTTAGTTTGTTGACACAAAGCTTGGACGGTGAACAAGACACCGATGATATCGCCTTAAATGAACTTATCCACAAACACCCTCGAGTGACCAAGGCGGTTACCGAACAAATTATTCAGCTTAGCCAAGACCGTCAAGGCGTGATGATTTTTGCTTCGACCATAGATCACGCGCAAGAAATCAGCGGTTATTTACCTGCAGACCAAACAGCCTTCATTACCGGCACCACAAAAATAAAACAACGTGACGCGCTAATAGCCGCGTTTAAAGCCAAAAAAATTAAGTACCTGGTAAATGTGTCTGTATTGACGACAGGCTTTGATGCGCCCCACGTGGATGTCATTGCTATTTTGCGTCCCACTCAATCCATCAGTTTATTTCAACAAATTGTAGGTCGTGGTTTGCGCCTTAGTCCAGGGAAAAAGGACTGCTTAGTATTGGATTACACCAATAATGGTTACAATATTTTTCAGCCAGAAATTGGCGAAAAAAAACCCACACAAGATTCAGTTGCGGTTCAAATCCATTGTCCTCAATGCGATTTCGCCAATGCATTTTGGGGTAGAAAAGACACAGAAGGTAATATTCTTGAGCATTTTGGGCGTCGTTGTCATGGCTTGATTGAAGGCCCCGAAGGCTCAGATAACCCTGAAAGCCCAGAAGTCGACAGGCAATGCACTTACCGTTTTCGCTTCAAATACTGTCCTTATTGTAACCAAGAAAACGATATCGCCGCCAGACAATGCCAGTATTGCTCAGAGAAGTTAATTGATCCCGATGATTTATTAAGAAAAGCGTTAAATTTAAAAAATAATAAAGTATTGCGCTGCGCTGCCATTACGCCAGAGATTATCTGGGCGGACAAGTGTTTAAAGGTCACCTACCACGACGAAGACGGCCTCACGTTATCGGAAACCTTCCGCTTTAATTATAAAAATTCGAGACAAGCATTTAACGATTTATTTGCACGAAGAATAGCTAACGCAAGTCAGTCGATTCAGTTCAACTCACTGGAAGAGTTGGAGAGGTTTTTACCTTACCTACCAGCGCCTGACTTTGTGATAGCCAAAAAGCAAAAACATCACTGGCAAGTGACCGAACGTTTATTTGATTACGAGGGTCCTTATCGAAAAGCGAATGAACTTAGCTGATAAACATAGAGGGGTAAGTTTTTCTTTTTGCCCTACCTTATCATTCGTCAGTGTATAAAAAGCATGCCCTGTCGGGCACATCGTCCCGTGCGGCGTCCACATGATGGATATCACCTGGAATCTGTTTCTAGGTAAGCGCGCAATTAAGCAGTGCGCTTAGCTATAATCGAAGTCTAGCTGCACATTCCAAGGCATTAGCTCGGTAAAGTCATCATCAATATGCTGGCGATTAGGCAATGCTTTAAATAGATGTTGGATGTAATAATAAGGGCTGATTAGTAGCATTTATTAATAAATTTTTATGGAATTAAGTTTAGCAAGTATAGAACACTCGAAGACTCGCATTAAATCGAAGGCTCGCCATTCAGGATTGACCTTAGTTGAACTGATGATTGTGGTCGCCATTATTGGTCTACTTGTAGCGATAGCTTCACCAATTTATAGCCGCTTTATACTACGTGCAAAATTGACAGAAACGGCCACACAGTTTGGCGCTTTGCACTCAACTTTAATGTTTCGAAAAAAATCGATAGCAAATATCCTAATGACGTTCCTGTGGGTGCATTACCGTCTGGTGCCTCTGGATTAGCAGTCAACAAAACACAATAAGAAACACCTACATTATCAGGTGACAACTTGAACTGAGAAAGACCTAATAACTATTTTTACGTGGGTAAATCGATTACTGGTTCCATCGCCGAGGAAGAAGACTTCATGCAATTAAATATCATTCTAGATAATGGCGATTTATCAAGCGGAAATTTTCGCAGAACGCCCAATGGACGGTATATCTTTATTATTGAAGAGTAGCTAAGTCTACTGGTTTAAACTCGCATCGCGTTAATTCATAACAAATCCTAAGCGCGGCTAGCCGAGATAAAGATATAAGCTGGATAAAATGGTTAAAGTGGTTAAAGGGGTCGTATTCCATTACTTATTAACATTATGCTAGCCCGAGTTTTCTAAATATGGGAACTTGTCATTGAGAGTCATTTTCTTCCTAAAACATAGACTTTATTTACCCTAAGGTTTTGTGTAAATCTAAATAATGTTGACCACTACGTTTCAAAGGAACATGTCTACTTTATTCACTTATTATTTGAATCCAAGCCTTTATTTAATATGGTCTTGATTTATTAAAAAATGGATTTTAATCCCCTACATTGATACTAATCAGTAAAGTTGCATAGACAGCTATGTCAGGTTTACTCACCGTAGGCCATTGACTCACTATAGAAATTCATACTCTGATGCCACATCCTTACAACAAATATTTCAGTCTTATTTTCTATACAGACAATAATGAAGGCGCAGGGAAACGTCTGCAAAACAATTTTCCACTTAACAGTAGTGAATGTAACAAGAAGCTTTTACTTAACGATCATTATGCGGGCATTTTAAGTATAGAAGTTATACTGTGTCTGGAAGGTGTGTCAGATGATAAAACTCTTAGCAGTAATACTTGTGTGCATAAGTATTATATTAAACTCAACTGCTCGTGCTGACTATGCGCTTGGGTGTAATGACCCCGAATATCATCAATATATAAAAGAGCGGTTCGCTCATTTCGAGACAAATAATCGACGTTCACTTGCTAATACTCTGCGCGATTATGAACGAAGCTTAGCGACAAGCAAACATCCATTTCAAGTGATAGGCGATTTAAGCCGGCACCTTAAATACAGTGCGCAATTTGAACCAATCAACGAGGTCAATGCCAAGATTAATCGCATCTTTGAACATGCAAATAAGTTAAGTGTAGGGCAGCAAATAGCCGGTGATGTGTTTGACAGTTTTAGCAGCGAAAAACACTCTGTAGGTATTGCACGGGCATGGATCGCATACAGACAAGGCAAGCATGAATTAGCCTTTGAAGAGTTATTGAAGTCTATCGACATAAGCGGCTCAGCGGTCCTAAGTTCTTTTGGTCCTGACCTTGAGTTAATTCGCCATATTTATCGTGATGGGCATCTTGCGCCTGTTGTTGCCTACATCAACAAAACTGAAGAATTCTGGACTGGCAGACGCCCCGACGGCCTTCGCTATGTCTGGCTTGAAATGATAAAAGTAGAGTGTAAAGTACAATTTGATTTTGTTGACACAATAAAAGCATTAGAGCTTGGTATTAGCGTCATTGATGTAAACAAAGACTATGGACTGAGTCGCTAGTGCAGTTATGTCATTCACGACTACGCGCAGCTAACTTTGAGGGAGGATAAAGGGAGCGTATTCCATTATTTATTAACATTATCCCGGCCCAGCTGTTTATGATTGCAAAACCTCCATTCTAATAAAAATGGGATTTTATAAAAAATGCTAACAAGTTCTAAATCTGACGTTGAGCAGACAGCTATTGATAATTTTGATTTAACTGTAGCTCAATAGAAACGGGTACAGGTAATTAAAACGTATCGTAAATAAGAAAAATCAATTTCATTTTTATTGTTTTCTTATCCATGAAGTTTTATCCCTTTTAAATAAATGATTACAGAGCAATTAAATAGAAACTTTTCGACTTACTCTGATCATTGTCAGCTTAATAGTCATTTTCGTTCATGATATTTATGACAAATAGTTTACATAGCCACCCATGATAATGATGAAGCCGCGTCCTAAATTTTTGATATAAGTGCTATCACTTTGTTTAGTTAGCTCATTTTCCAATCAAGTAGGTGTGCTATGCCCCAGCCCCGCAGAAGCCAAATCGGTCTAGTGGATACCCCCTATTACCATTGCGTTAAGAGGTGTGTTCGTTGTTCATTTTTGTGCGGTGCGGCAGCCACGCTGTGGATAACTATCCGGGTAAAATTATGGGCACCGCCGTGGCTGGGCGGAGAAGCGGTTGTTGTTCTTGTTGACCGTACTTGCCATTGATATCGGTGCCTATGCGGTGATGAGTAATCATGTGAATATAATGTTGCATGTGGATCAAGATGAGGCCCTTAGCTGGGATGTTGATGAAGTGTCAAGGCGATATCACAGGTTGCACAACGGCACCTTACTGCCCCAAAAGTATGTACGGGTGATGAATTAAACCCCAGTGAGTCGATTAGTTTCAATGAAACCGTTGCTCAGTATTGGCTGCGGCTGTATGACATTAGTTGGCTGATGCGGGACTTAAATAAATACATAGCCCGGGAAACGAACAAAGAAGATAACTGTACAGGCCTATTCTGGGATGGGCGCTTTAAGTCACAAGCCTTACTAGATGAAAGTGCCTTGTAGGCCTGCATGGCCTATGTAGACTTAAAACCCATCCGCGCCAAGATAGAAAAACACCAGAAACATCAGCCCATACCAGCATCAAAAAACGTACCGTGGCAGTGAAGAACAAACAGCGCCAGCCCAAAACACTCATGCCCTTTATGGGTGGACACAGGTAAAATATTCCCAAGGTATTACTTATCATCTCAAAGACTACTGTGAGCTGGTAGACCTCACCGGCCGTTGCACTCCTGAACACGAAGCGGGGTATATTGAGAGCAGCCAATGTCCAATTCTGCAGCGACTAGTTTTGTCTGCCGAACAATGACTCACTCTCAGCACCGAGTTTGAAAAACACTTCTGTTATGCCGCAGGCGCAGAGTTGATAATGAATACATTCAAAACTCACACCCACCACAAACGACTGCGAGGGATGGGCAGGGCAAGAGCCCTACTCACCGGTTTAAATTACCCCACCAAGTAAATCTAAACCGAGTGTCAGATAATGCTCATATCCGTATACTTGTTCCTTCATAAAACGATGTTATTCCCACAATTTAACGAAAAAAAGCGCAAGTAAGCAACAGAGCTTGGTTTGTAAGCAGAAATTGAGCGTTGTTTTGACCCTATCACCTCTTCGAACCCAGACATGGCTTATTATGAATGTTTATTTAATTTGCTTATATCAAAAGCTAGGACACGGCTTTAGCATTAACAGGTGGCTATGTAATTGTGCTCATGACTTTGCCCAGAACAGTCATCCACAACGCGCTGCCACACCGCACAAGAATGCCCCCTGACACAACGTATCACGCAACGATAATAAGGCGTATCAATCAAACTCACTTGGCTTTTTTGAGACCGAGACACAACTCATCACCTAACTAAAAAACAAACGATTAAGTTATGTTTAGTACAGCTTTAAAAACAGTCAAATTGAGGTGGGTGTCTAGTTAAATATATTATTAACATTACAGGTCTAGCATTCATTTTCAACGGACCTGCCTAGCAGAGATAAATATAATAAGTTTATTTAATATCATTTAAAATCAATAGCTTACGAGTTTTATTTGACTCTGACCCTGTTATTTTTTTAATAATGTGGTGTTAAGTGGATTTATACAGTCAGTAAATTACATTGGTACGATACTAGGATCAAAACATCGCCTAGGTTATGGTCTTTTTATTAATCCAAAGGTATGAAATCCAATACTCAAAACCTTAACGGTTCGTTAATAGTTTTTGCTAGGATTGCCCAATCGGTAATCAAATATTACAGTGAAAATAATAAATGAATAAATATGAACGCTTTTTTAAACCGACCAAGAAACAACTTACACCTTGTATGCTGGGTATCACCGCTCTATTCGCGGTTTCCTCTCACGCCAATGATGTAGAACCGAAGCTATCAGACATCGCCATATTAAGCTCGACAGCGGCTGTCACCTGTACTAACTCCACGATCATCGGTGATGCGGCTTCTCAGGTATCAATTACCAAGACTAATTGTCACCATGCCGGCGATGAGTTCATACCCGTTACTGACCAGGTCATTAGTGAGTTTAGGGATAAGCGTTACGAGCTGGAAGCTCTCTACTGCGAAGAAACACTAACAAGCCTGGCGGGCAAAACCCTTGGGCCTGGGGTTTATTGTTTCGATGCGGCATCAACCACCACTAATGGTGTCTTAACTCTGGATCTGGACCTAGACAGCAATTCTTTGGATGTTACAGACCAATGGGTCTTCAAAATTGGCTCAGATACGGGGGCGCTTACCGGTACCGATTTTGTCGTCAATATGGCCAACGGTGGTGAAGCTTGCAACGTCAACTGGTGGGTCGCCGAGGCCGCGACAATCACTCGGGGTGACTTCAAAGGCAATATTTACGCAGGCGAAGCGATCACCATAACTGGTTTAGGACCAACCTCACCCTTTCACGGACGTGCCTTGGCTAATGCTGGGGTTACCTTAACCAATTCAGCGTTTACAGGTTGTGCCGGCGAGCCGGCCACCCCTGATACTGATGAGGATACGTCGGGCGGTGTTTGTCTAGTTGAGAACGATGTCGTTTATGTTAAATATAATATTGAATATATAGATGAAGAATTAGAAGACGTCATAACCACAGCAGTCATAGCCTATCTTGTCCCAGGAGAAGGAGAAGAAAGTGATGAATGGTACAAATACGAATACGACTATGGTTTTGGTGATTATGAAAACATCAATGATTGGTATTATGGCGCGCAGCTTGAAGTAACAAGAAAGGATGCAATGTCAGTGTATACCTCAAGGGATAAGTCGGAAAATGGTAATGGTGATAGACTTAGTGAATTCCATATAGACCTGAGTAAGGGTGTGGTTAACAACTGTGAGTTTTATCAAGGTAAATCAGAATGTGTTCGTAGCGATATTATCGACAGCAGTGCTGGTCTTCCTCAAGAGCTAAATTATTGGATAAAGTAGTTTCCCTTATAAAAGGTGATTAACCGGTACGGTATGTCTGAATAAAACCTGTCAATCAGGTTTTTTTACAGTCTCAAAGTCGTTGCCGCTGTATTCATCAATAAGCGGCCTAAAGAAGCATCAGACTATTTGCCTGATGCTTTTTTCCTGTTTTCATATCACCCAGCCAGGCCCTAAACAGCAACATAATCTAGACACCCAAAATAATAAAGTACCCAATCACAGCATAATCAACAAATACAAAGTGCCAAAACTATTTTCATTCTTGGTTTTTAAAATAAGGAATTCACGCTTATTTAGAATTGAACGAGATGAATGCAGTTAAAAATGTCCCTTAGCCCAAATTCCAGACAGCATGTTTAAGCCACGTTTCGTTAGGAGCTTTGAAGATAAATGAGTGGGTGATTCAGACAGATTGAAGTAAGGCTCTCGCCTTTGCCATCCTCATATGTGTTGATGGTTTGTGTGATGTTTGAATTGTTGTAACATCCGCTCACTACCTACAGCGGTTCTGAAGTGTTTTTCGAACTCGGTAGTGAGAGTCAACCATTGCTCTGAGTCGAGGCCGAGGCACGCTAAAATGGGGCTATGATGTTGCTCTACATAAACTGCTTTATCGTCTCGAATGCAGCGGCCTGTGCAATCCACTAGTTCACAATAGTCAATCAAGCTGTAAGCGATGCCTTTGGGCATGTCTTTTCTGGGATCATCAAGAATTAACAAGACACCCATGATAACGAGTAGCCAAAAAAATGGTTTTGCAATTCATTACGATGGGTGTCTTTATAACTTTATAATTCTATCCTGTGCAGCTTTTTAAATCTGTGATGATAAACTCGATGCTCACCGCGGTGCTGACTAGTTCAACGGCAGCTCCGACGCTGCTAACTCCAAAACACTGGTAACCTTAAGCAGTTAACGTTTCTGACGCTTCTTCAACAATAATTTCATCATCATCAACAACAAGGATCTTAATCGACGCGGCGCTTCTCCTTCTAAAAATCGAGATTAACTAAACATCGGTAATGTAATTGTGAACCGAGCACCATCATCGATATTCTCAGCGATAATCGTTCCCTTCATATCACGGACAATGCCGTAACTGACAGACAGCCCCAAACCCGTTCCTTTGCCCATTTCCTTGGTCGTGAAGAACGGCTCGAAGATGCGGTGCAAAACATCGCTGGGAATACCCCCGCCAGTGTCCTGGACTGTAATATGGACAACTTTATCGCCTTCAAATACTCGCAATGTGATTTTCGCCTGATCTTCGCTTTCATCTATGGCATCTCGGGCATTAGTGAGGAGGTTCAAAATGACTTGCTCCATTTGAATGGCGTGGCCCAAAACATACGCACAATCTTCCGCCAGCGCGGTCATAACCTCAATTCCAGCCAATCTCAATTGCTCACTCACAAGATCAAGTGCATTAACCACCACAACTCGAGGATCAATAGATTCAGGAAGTTCTGTCGCCTGGCGCCCGAACATCCGCATGTGATCGATAATTGTCGCCGCTCGTGCGGTCTGTTCCTCAATACGCAGCAGCTTATCATTGAGGTATTCAGCGTCAGCAATACCTTCAGACATTTTTCGGCGGCTATTCCCGGCGGCCATACGAATCACGTTCAGCGGCTGGTTCAATTCATGGGCGACTGACGTCGCCATTTCTCCTAATGTTGCCAGCTTGGAAGATTGGATAAGATTGGCAGCAGCTTCCTTGCGCTCGCTAATATTACGGATGAACCCGACGAACGCAGCTTTTTTTTCCGTCCCTGTTACGACTTCGTATTTTTCAACAGCCACCTCGACCGGAAATTCATGTCCATCATGATGCAAAGCCTCTATTTCAAAACGCTGGCCAATCAGCGGCCCTTTACCTGTTTTAAGAAACATCTTTAAACCTTGACCATGCGCTTCACGATAACGATGCGGGATAATCAGATCCGCTAGATCGATACCAAGAACCTGCCGCCTTTGGTAGCCAAAAATTCCTTCAGCGGCTGCATTAAAATCCATCACTGCGCCCTGTGCATTAATAATAATAATAGCGTCAAAAGCGGAATCCATCAGTGCCCTAAATCGAGCACCACTGTCCCGCTGACTTTTAGCTTCCGCGTCGAGGCGAGCATGCACAGTACCGAGATAATAGAAGGTGGAACCCAATACAAGCGGAGCCGTATCAACAATATAAATGATTGGATTATCTAAATGTATCAGAATAATGTTAGCAATTGTTGGCATTAAGCCTGAGCTAAACAGATCAATAGCCCACGACACTGCGAGAAAAAGACACCCGAAAATTGTACCTACCAAGGCATATTTTGCTTGGTACTTTATTTGAGCAATCGTGACCAGCCATACTTTCAGGGATGAGATATTTGTCATCATAATTTTATTCCCTTACCTCCAGCACAGAGGCAACTGTGTCTATCAGGCCATCAATATCCAACGATATTTTCAAAAAAGGATATGACGCGATATCTATGCCGTTCCCTTCAACTTTAGGAGTGGCGTTCTGTAACACTACAATAAACTTTATCTTTTGTCCCTCCCTAGTTTTAACCGCCTTGATTAAGTCGGAACCGGTTTTATTCGGCGTATTTAAATCGAAAACGACAAAGATGACGGCCGCTGCAGTGCTGACCAATTCAACTGTAGTTTTGACGTCGCTAGCGCCAATGCACACGCAACCATCATCAGTTAACGTTTCTAACGTTTTTTTAGAAATGAAATCTTCATCATCGACAAGGATCTTGATTGAGATAGCGCATCTCCCTCTCATAACTAATGCTAACTAAACATCGGCAGCGTGATTGTAAACCGGGCTCCATCATCGATATTCTCAGCAACAATTTTGCCCTTCATATCTCGGACAATGCCGTAACTGACAGACAGCCCTAGACCAGTCCCTTGGCCTAGATACTGAGCAATGGTTGACTCTCACTACTGAGTTCGAACAACACTTCAGCACCGTCGTAGGCAGTGAACATATGCTGCAACAATTCAAACATCACACAAACCATCAACGTATACGGGGGATGGCAAAGGCCAGGGCTTTACTTCAATCCGCTTGAATTACAACCCCATATATAGTCAAAGTTACTGACACAAAATGTGTTGATTCCTACTGTCTGCAATTTGAATTGAGCGACACATTTCAAAGCATTCATCTACTTTAATTCCAAATAAGTCGCATTTCTCACTTTAAAACATAAATAGTGAGCTGATATCCAATAATTTGTGCTTGTTGATTACGTTGAAATTGGGTGCTTTATTACTTTGGGTGTCTAGTTTAAGTCTTCTTTGAGTATACAAAGTCTAATTCATAATTCCGTTTATTCAATTCCGACTACTTTCAACAAACCTGACCCCGCAGGTCCCATAAAAAGAACCTACGCATTACACAATAATAAAATGGTGATTGTTCGTCACCCTGAAATGGATTTCTATAACAACAACAGTCACAAAGTGATCGCCATAAATACCCACATTGGACGCCGTCCAATCGCTGCATTTGGTAACTCAGATGGCGACATGCACATGTTAGAATACGTATCGAAAGGTAAGGGGGCTCGCCTTAGTATGTTGATCCACCATACTGACAAAAAACGGGAATGGGCTTATGACCGACAATCTGAAATTGGAAAGCTCGATAAAGGACTAGATAAAGCAGCCGAAAATAAGTGGGGAATTGTTGATATGCGCAAAGACTGGAAGGTGATTTATCCCGAACCAATCAAACCGAATTAACCGTCTCGATCGATGCCATGTGCCTTAAACGCTCGCACCGCCTTAGCATAAAAACAAAATTTGAAACTATAAAAGGCACCTTAAAAAAAGCCTGCTTAAATACACCAAGCGTGACAAACCTGATCAAGATTGAGTTCATTGGTTTGGGGCAGCGCCACAAAAAAAAGCTTATCTTTCGATAAGCCTTTTTATGGGTAATGTTGGATAGTGAACTCTCATCATGCATCTCCCACATTTTCGCACTTACATTCTCCAGCATTATTTAGATGAATATCATAGCCAATCTGGATGTGTATCAAAGCTCGCACTGTCTATATTTTTCACCAGATTTCCCCAATGGTAGGTAAGAGGTAGCTCACTATTGAAGAAATACTTCATGGCTTGAATTTTACCGTTATAGAACTTTTCATCGTCACTATGAGGTGTTTTATCAAGCGCCTTTGAAGCGACCTCAGCTTGTCTTAACCATAACCATGCAATAGTGATGTGGCCAAACATATTCAGATAACTGACCGAATTAGAGAAGACCATATCAATATTTTGAGTCTTAGATGCGTCCAATACAGCGGTAGTCACTGCTTTAAGATTATCTAAAGTATCTTTCAACTGTTGCGCATACAACTGCAACTTTTCATGGGATTGAGCACTATCAACCGTGTCGTACATTTCGGTTAAGAACGCCTGATACCCCTTAAAATCATTCATCGGTACTTTTCGGCAAAGTAAGTCTAACGACTGAATGCCAGTCGTGCCCTCATGAATGGGGTTGAGTCGATTGTCGCGATAAAACATCTCGACGGGGTGTTCGTTAACATAACCGTGCCCACCTAATACTTGAATGGCCAAATCGTTGGATTTAGGCCCCCATTCTGACGGCCAACTTTTAATAATCGGGGTTAAAAAATTGAGTATGGTGGATGCGTGTTTTTTCTCGCTTTCTGTGGGCGCAGTTTTTTCATCATCAGCAAGTTGATGTCCGTATAAACACAATGCATATGCCCCCTCAGAATAAGCCTTTTGGGTAAGGAGCATTCGCCTAACATCGGGATGTTCAATAATGTTGACTGGAGGCGCTAACGGATCTTTTGAAGACAGCAAACGACCTTGAGGACGACCTTTGGCATAGTCCAGGGAATATTGAAAACCAGTTAACGCAGTTAACGCTGCGCCGGTCCCCACTAAAATTCGGGCTTCGTTCATCATATGGAACATGTACATCAAGCCTTTATTCTCTTCGCCAACTAAGTAGGCCACAGCACCGTCTTGTTCACCAAAACTTAGAGCCGTTGACGTATGCCCTCGCCCTCCCATTTTATGAAACAAACCGGCCAAAGCCACTTCATTACGCTGGCCAACAGTCCCATCATTATTGACCAAAAATTTAGGCACAATAAATAATGAAATCCCTTTCACCCCTCTAGCTGCACCTTTCACTCTAGCTAATACTAAATGAACAATATTTTCAGATAAATCGTGATCGCCACCCGATATCCAAATCTTATTACCTTTGACTCGATAAGTGCCGTCTTCTTCTTTAGTGGCGAAGGTGGTTAGGTCACCCAGACCAGAACCCGCTCCTGGCTCGGTCATTGCCATGGTGCCAAAAAAACGCCCTTCGCGCTGCGGGGTAACCCATTTTTCAATTTGTTCAGGCGAGCCATAGGCTTCAATCAAATTACAGTTGGCATGCGTCAGTGAAAGATAACCAAGACTGGTGCTTGCCGCTGCTGACAGGTAGGCAAACGCGCCACTTGCGGCAATCTGCGGTAGTTGCATGCCACCCATTTCGTAATCGGTTGTAGGTGCTGTTAGCCCAGCTGCAATAACTGCATCAAGACCTGCTTTAATCTCAGGGATAATATGGACTTTATTGCCATCGAATGTGGGCTCGTTACGGTCTACTTTTGACTGAATGGGTAAATAGTATTTTTCGGCTATGGCCTGTGCAATATCGATTGCAGCATCAAAACTTTCACGATCATGATCTTGATAACGTTCACGGGTGGTTAAAGATTCGATATCAAACATCTCATATAAAAAGAATTCAATATCTCTACGACTTACAATAGGTGCTGGCATGTATAGATCCTCTAACAGTTGGAGCGGTAAAAGTTTAAATAAGTAAAATATGTTGGTGTTAAAGGCGTGCCTTTATTTGTTTAGTAATGCTTTACGTTTATTAATCACGCCTTTTTCAAAACCGAGAAGTTTTTCATAACTAGACGGGAACCACCTTGCAATACAGTCAAGTAATTTTGCATCGCCTCCCACTAGAATACGGCGCTGCTTTTTTCCCATTCCCGTTAATATTATATCGGCAGCCTGCTCAGACGTGGTTTTGGCTTGTTTATTAAAATCAGCAATCAGCTGACTCTTTTGAATAGCGTTAGTAGATACTTTGGCATTGTTGGTAATGTTAGTTTTAATCCCGCCAGGATGAACACAATGCACAGCTATGTTACTGCCAGCCATTTCCATTTTTAACGCTTCGGTGAATCCTCTAACCGCATATTTGGATGCGTTATAGGCGCTTTGTAATGGCAAAGAAAGCAAACCGAATAGACTTGATATATTGACGATGTGGGCACTAGACGAGGTTTTCAAATAAGGTAAAAACGCATTTGTGCCATGCACTACTCCCCAAAAATTAATATTCATTAACCAATGAAAATCTTCAAGGCTTTGGTTTTCAACCGAATCAATTAAGCTCACGCCAGCGTTGTTAAACAACATATCGACGCGAGTGAACTTGTCATTAACCTGTTGCGCAAATGTGATGAAGGCTTGATTGTCTGATACATCAAGACTTGCTATAAAACATTCAACACCTAACACCTCAATTTGCTGTTGTAGTGTTTCTAAACCATGCAAATCTTTATCAGCCAAGGCTAAGTGGCAGCCTTTATCAGCCAATTTGAGTGCTAGGGCTTTGCCAATTCCCGACGCTGCGCCGGTTACAACTGCTACTGTTCCTAGATATTGCATCATGTTTACTCACTTACATTCGTATTGGCATGGTCGATAATGTCGTCGACTATGATCGGTATCAATTCAGCAGGGAAATCATGCCCCATGCCTGGATAAATCTTTAATTTGGCGTTGGGGATGGCATTAGCTGTGGCTTTACCACCGGCTACATTGACCAAGCCATCACTGTCTCCGTGGATCACTAAACTTGGCATAGTCAGTTTAGATAATGCTTTTTCTCTATTACTGGCGGCCATTATTGCTAACACTTGTCGCATTGTGCCTGTTGCAGTGATGCCTCGCTGCAACATACCGTCGACATACAAGTCTATGTCTTCATCAGGAGTAGGATAGTCAGGACTGCCAATAACCTGCCACTTTTTAACGTGGTAAGCCTTGCGATCTTGGTATTCTTTTGTATCCGGTGTTTGAGCAAAAGCTTCGCGAATATTCTTTTCAATTGGAGGTAACTTTTTATATCCAGTAGTGGACATAATAGAAGTTAACGTTCTCACTCGTTGTGGGTGATGGATTGCCAATAATTGCGCAATCATTCCGCCCATTGACACCCCCACTACGTGCACCTCAGCTAAGTTAAGTACATCCAATAGTCCGATGACATCTCGCATCATATCTTCTAACTGATAAGGCGCTTTTATTGAAAGCCCTAGTTTTAATTTAGTGATGACCCACGCCATATTAGGAATAGGTAAATGGTCAAGTTGCTCAGAACATCCAACATCACGATTGTCTAAAAGTAACACTTGAAAATTGGCGGCAACAAAAGCTTCAACCATTGTCATAGGCCAGCCAGTTAACGGAGTGCTCAAACCATGAATAAGCAATAGTGTCGGGTATTTTGAACTGCCATGAAGTTGATATGCAATATCGACCCCGTTGACTTTAACTATCTGTTCCTGCTGTAAATGGTTACTCATTTAGTCAGTTCCTTGATGTGCTTGCTGATAGATGTGTACTACGTCTTCTAGCGTCACTGGTTTTGGGTTGTTGACTAATAAACGTGTGTGTAACATGGTGTCTTTTGCTAAGTTATTAATGTCACTCTCTGCAGTCCCCACTTCTACTAGAGAGGTAGGCAATTTAAGTTGTTTTATTAAACTCGATAAAAAATCTACACGTGCCTTGGCTACTTCCACATCATTTCCATCGAGGTCGATGGCGTCACTAATAACAGGAGCAAGTTCAGCATATAAATTGGCGCAGTGACTTAAGTTGAAATTCATCACATGAATTAGCACTAAAGCATGACTCAAAACATGGGGAATATGAAAGTGCCCACCCAATGGATACGCTAATGCGTGAACTGCCGCGACAGGCGCATTGGCAAATGCTTGACCGGTTAAACACGACCCTAGCAACATCGCTTGACGCGCCTCAACGTTGTCACTATTAAAGGTTTCGAAATGTCGAGAGTCTCACAAATTTCGACAATTCGATTAACCGCACATATTTCGCTAATGATTGATTTAGTGGTCGAGAAAACAAATGGCTTCATGGATAGTTACTTATACACAAACAGTTTGTCGTCTAAATTGACTGAAGGTAGCGTGTCTTTTTCTGACCAATAATCTTGAGTATGTTGCCAATCTACTTTGCTGCCGCGTTTGGGCATTAAATGTAACGAACGCAGCATATAACCAGGGTTAAATTCTTCGGTATCGATCCACGGTAACAACTCCATGTCTGCATCTTCATCACGTAAAGTCATAGTGAGTTGTTTGACCTGTTTTTGATCCATATGTGTTAACAATCGACATATAAAGTCACCAATTAAATCGACACGTAAGGTCCAACTTGCACGAAAATACCCCATCACCCAAACCATATTAGGTACATCGGTAAACATCATGCCTCGGTATCCCACTTTTTCTGAAAAATCGACTATTTGACCATCAACCGAAAATTCAATCCCGCCTAACACCGATAGGTTAAATCCTGTGGCTGAAATAATAATATCAGCGTCAAGTTGTTCGCCCGACTGCAGCGCAATCCCCGTTTCGTTAAAACACTCAATCTGATCTGTTTTAACGTCCACTTTACCTGAGCGAATGCCAGCAAAGATATCGCCTTCAGGCACAACGGCTATACGTTGTCTCCAAGGGGCATACTTGGGAGTAAAGTGTTTTTCCACATCAAAATCATCATCCAGAAGTGCTGCCACCCCATCAATCAGGCCTTTTTTGACTTCATTTGGATATTGGGTAGACAGTTGAATAAAACCGGCCTGCTCTTGAAGTAACTGCTTACGCGTTATTTCGTGTATCCATGCATCGTCAACCCCGATATCACGTAATTGATCCGTTAACGGGTTGTTGTTTGGCCTTGGAATAAAATAGGTCGGAGAACGCTGTAGCAATGTCACATGTTCACAATCTTCTGCAATATTAGGTGCTAAAGTAGCAGCAGTGGCACCGGAACCAATGATGACTACCTTTTTGTCTTTATAATTTAAATCCTTTGGCCAATCCTGTGGATGCACTAGTAAGCCTTGGTAATCATCTCTACCCTTCCAATCAGGGGTATAGCCTTTTTCGTGATTATAATAGCCTTGGCACATCCATAAAAAGTTAGCGGTAATGAGGACGGTTTCTTTGCTGTCTTTTTTAAATGCAGTAATGGTCCAGAGTTGGCTCACACTGTCCCAACTTGCACCAAGCACATGATGATTGTAGCGAATGTGCTGATCTATATGATTGTCAGCGATGACTTCGCGCATGTAATTCAAAATTTCAGCACCTTTAGCAATCGGAGACCCGGTCCAAGGTTTAAATCGATAGCCAAAAGTGAATAAGTCACTATCAGACCGAACGCCAGGATAGTTATGCGTTAGCCAAGTACCGCCGAAACTTTCCATGCCATCCAGTACACAAAAACTTTTGTCTGGCAGTTGTGTTTTTAAATGGTAAGCCGAACCTATTCCTGATAAACCTGCACCGACTACCAGCACATCAAAATGTTCGATGTTATTGACACTGTTGTTAACCGCATTCATAAAATCACCTAATTCTTTAATCTATTCTTCTAATATTATTTCGGAAGCCGAGCCTCGGAGCCAAGCTCTACTTGCCAATACTGGAGTATTGATAAATTACAGCTAAAACCTAAGGCCAACTGTCTCCTAGGTGACAATTTCGAGGTCTGCTTTGCAAAAACGTTTATTCATTTTTGAGCTGTGTTTTAGCTTTTAATGCCAACATATTTTTGACCAAATATTTCTGACCAGTCAGAATCAAAATGCCTTCATCTTCAAACTCTTTCACTATTTTGTTCACTCTTTGACGCGAACCACGAGCCAGTTCAGCCAATTCTTGCTGAGTCATTTTCTTATCAATCAAAATGCCTTCATCAGTTTGTATCCCATAATGTTGGGCAAACCATTGCAGCCTTCCAGCTAACCTAGCAGCAAGCGGATAGAACAACATGCCACCCAACAATTCACACATTTGTAAGGTTTTTTCGGCTTGTGCCAAAAACAAATATTGATAAATAACAGGGTATTCTTCAGCCAGTGTTTTTACGACTCGTTTGGGTATTTGAATGATGCTTGAGTTATCCAGCACTTGCGCTTCAAACATCCGAGCTGGCTGGTTGGTTAGGGTAAATTCTCCTAGCCACGCGTTACATGAAAACTCCGTTATCGCAAACTCTTGTCCGTGAATACTGCTAATCTTTATACGCACAAACCCCGATACCACACCGTAAACAAACTCTCCTTCTTCGCCCAATCGATACAAATACTTTTTTTGCTCGAAACGCTTTAATCTTGCCGCTTCGATTAATGTCTCAAAGGCAGAGTCAGGTGCACCATTGAACCAGGCACATTGCCTGATGACAGTTTCAAAATTCATACTTAAGCCAAGGTGTGGTTTTTACTGATAAATAGTTGATAAGAGAGCCCTACAAACGGGCTCTCTTGAAACGCTATGTATTAATAAAAGCTATAACGAACTTGCAAACCATAAGAGATGGGATCAGACAGCTCGACATTCTGCAAACGTGTCACTGTAGAAGGGGTTGTGTAACGTAAAATATCGCGTTCATCAGCGGCATTTCTCACAAAGGCGGCCACCTCAAACGCTTCACTTTCAGATGTCCAGCTTAGGCGAGCATCGATACGGTCATAACTGTCGACTTGATCCCAGTCACTGCGATTAAAAGACCGAGAGTATTGTTCACCCACATATGAATAACCAGCCGTTAACAATACTGTGCCCATGTCATCCAATTCAAAGAATTGAGTGGCAGACACTGAAAATTTGTTTTCGGGTGCCATATTCAATTTATTTCCTGATAAGTCCTGAATATCACATTCACCTAAAATGGCACAGGCGGTGGAATCGACGGCTGTATAATCATCGTATTCTGAATCGGTATAGGAATAGGTGGTCATAAGACGTAAGTCTGAAGTCAACCAAGCCTGTAATTCAACCTCAAAACCCATGACGGTGGCTTGTGCTGCATTATCAAAAGCGGCGGTAGTTACCCCTCCTTCAGTTACCGTTGAAAGCACTTGCAGGTCAACGTAATCATAATAATAAGCCGCTAAAGACAGGTTAACATTATTGTCATATAACGATTTTTTGTAGCCTACTTCAAACGCAGTTAACTCTTCTGGGTCAACTACATCGACTGGCGCGGCTGATGCAGCACCAAGGTTGAAACCACCAGAGCGATATCCGGTAGATATATAACCATAAACAAACGTATCTTTGTCAACGTTCCAATCAGCCTGTAAACGCCAAGTGACTTTGTTCCAACTGTCATCTACTAGATGCTGATTTTTAGGCACCGATAAGTAAGCGAACACATCATCTGACCCCGTTTTTTCATCGTTTGAATAACGCAGACCTGCAGTTAAAGCGAGTGCATCGTTGACCTCGTATTCTAGTTGACCATATAAGGCAGTAGCAGTCGTTTCTAGTTCATTTTGTCCATAGTATAAAAAGCCACCATCACCATTAGACGTCGCTTCAAACGGCGCGCCAATTAATGAGGAATAAAACTGATACAGACCAGGCTGAAAACCGGGGAAACCTAGGAACGTACCACTGTCTGCTGGTAAACCAAGTTCAGCGGGTAAACCACCATAATTAGCGGCAATAGCATCGCCCTGCATTAGCCCGAAACCACGCTCTACAAAGTCGCTATATTGACTCTCTTCACTATTAAAATAGTACACACCAGCAATAAAGTTTAAGGCACCATCATAGTTGGATACCATCTGTAATTCATGAGATGTGAACTCACCTGATTGAATAACACTAGCGGTCATGTCTGATGCAAGTGTAATAGGTGCGCCAGTTAATGGGTTGGGTAAATAAACCCCACCTGGTATGCCAACCAATGTGGTTATTTGTCTGAACATTTCCGAAAAATTCATGCCTCCAAAAGCGGCATTTGACACATCACCATCAGCAATAGAGTCATAAGTAAACTCATTATCACCGTAAGTATATTTAAATTCTAAATCGTCTAATGTCAGTGTGCTGATAAAGGTTAAGCGTTTTGTTTCGACATCTTGTTGACCTAATGTATCAACATTGGTTTGATTAATATCATTCACTGCCGGATTGGCAATTGAGTATCCTGACACATGATTAAGCGCATTTGAACCGGTAAAAATTCCAGGTAAAGGACCCTCACCAAGATTCACAAAGTCTGTAGGGTATGCATCCCCTAAATAACCAGGTGACGGGTTTTCGCTGCGATCATAATTCATGTAGCGTAACGTGCTGGTGAAGTTTTCAGTCCAATCCGCTTTTAAGGTGACTGAATAATAGGTTCGGTCTCTGTTATCCAAGTCGCCAACATCGGCCGCTAGGTTTTCTTGCAGTGCATCACGTTCCATTTTAGACAAAGTAGCGATAGCTGAAAATGTTTCGCCAAGTGGCCCAGTTACTTGACCTTGCGTCACTAAATAACCATCATTACCCGCTTCCAAGTTAACGTAACCGCCCAATTCTCTTTGAGGCTCTTTACTGATGACATTGATTGCGCCGCCAACAGCATTTCTGCCATACAACGTACCTTGAGGCCCTCGCAGCACTTCAATACGCTCTATGTCACAAAAATTACAATAATCAAAAATACCGTTTTCGGTGTTATACACACCATCGGTATATATACCAACACCTGGGTCAGAGCCTAGGGCAGTGTTAGGTCGTCCCACCCCTCGTATAGATATTCTGCTAGAAGAAATAATTAATGAAGGAGAATATTGCACCAAATCTTGGCTACCATCGATATTCATCTGCGCCATGCTTTCTTCACTAAATGCACTGACCGCTTGACCTGTTTCCATCAGTGATGTGACACGTTTTGTGGAGGTAATTTGAATCACTTCTATGCCTGATGATTCATTTGCTGTGGCAGCTTCTTGGGCCAAGACCATTGAACTTGTACTAATACAAATCAATGCAAAGGATAAAGGAGTAAGTTTAAAGGTGATTTGATTAAAAGCTATGTGATTAAAAGCAGTGTGTTTATGAGTATTCAGGACCATAGTGTTTCCCCGTCTTTTTAATTATGTTTAGATTTCAGTGTTAAGTCAGTTGGCTTAGCTTCTTTGCGGGGCCATTTGTGTAGTTCTTTGCACAGTTATTTGTGCAGCTCTTTGTGTAGCTCTTCGCACAGTCATTTGTGCAGCACTTTGTGTAATTCTTTGTGTAGTTATTTATGTGGTTTTTTGTGCCGAAAGTTGGTCAGAAATTTCTGCATGTCGTGTTTTGTTTAAATCGTATTTTGTGGCGATATACGCAGCGATGAGATAAATCACAAAGGGCAAAGGCCCTGCAATTAAACCTAAGTTGAAAATGGTTTGCTCAGTGACCATCGATACATCCACCTGTTTTGGAAAAGCGATCAGGTCGAGCCCGATGCCAGCAAACAAAGTACCTAGTCCGAAAGTGGCTTTTTGAGCAAACGAATTGGCCGCAAAAAATAGACCTTCCTGACGTTTACCTGTATTGCTTGCATGTAAGTCAGCAATATCTGCCAACATAGAGCCGATGACTATGCCTGCAGCAATAAAGAAGCTATAACCAACTACATAAGTCGCAAAAAGTATTGGCATAATTAACGGAGAGCCGTTTTCAGGCATAACGCTTAACAAACGTAAATATATAGGGCTAAAACTAAAGATTGTTGCCACCAGTAAGCAGGCAACCAAGCTGGGCATTTTATCAATACGTTTAGACAATACTGGGGCAATAATAGATGCCGGTATTAAGCCCACTATTATGGTCAGCGTTAATAAAGATATTTCAGCCGTGGATAGTTCAAAAAAGTAACTGCCGATATATAACATGAAGGTTGCCCCTGCCCCACCAGCAATCATTGTCATGATCTGTACCGTAAAGATAATCCGAAAGGGTCTTAACTTCAGCGCTTCGGCAAAGGCCTTAAAGCTGCGGCTCAAATCTACTTTCTTTTGATTTTCAGGTGCTTTAGGTAAGTATGGAATAGTGTGTTTGGTGCCAAGAATACAAAGGATCATTGCCACAAAAGCGATGATCCCCGCTAATGCACCTAAGCTACTGTAACCTTCAACATTTAGCATGCCATTAGGATAGGCTTCTGATGCTTTAAAAAACGAATTAAGGGCCACAACCGACAGAGTGATGCCACCTACAAAACCTAAAAAGGTGCGATAACTGACTATTTTAGTGCGCTCTTGATAGTCTTGGCTTAATTCTGCACCCAAGGCATTGTGAGGCACATTAAACATTGTTAACAAAACCCTAACAACAATTGACCAGCCCAATAACCACAAAAATAACCCTTGAGGGTCAAGACCTACAGGCGGTGAAAACAACATATATAGAGATAAAGGAAAAGGAATAACCGCAGCGATCATAAACGGATGACGACGTCCCCACTTCGAATGCCAATTATCAGATATATCCCCCATTAACGGGTCGGTAACGGCATCAACCACTAAAGCAATTAACGCCGCAAACCCAGCCATAATAGCGGGCATTCCCAATACCTGACTGAAATAAAACACTACAAATGACTGGAAGGCAGTATCTTTGACGCCTTGCGACATCTGACCTACTCCATAAGCTGTTTTTGTAAAAAAAGTTAGCTTCAACATGTATTTTCACTCATTAAATTTTATAGCTACGCCGCTTGGTATTCTTTTACGATGCAGCAATTCTAAATTTGAACTTACAGTATGTTAAATTTACTTACAAGAATTATTTAACAAATTTTACATTTAATTAGCAAATCAGATGAGACTAAATTTTGATATGAAAATCTTGCTTGCACGATATTTGAACTATTGGTATGTTTTATTTCTATTAAGTCTTTTGGTGGGTTTATGGGCATTAACATTCAACAGTTTTTAGGCGTTTGTTACTCAACTTCAATAGCCGATGAAAAACGTTGGCAAGCTTCTGAGGTGCGAAGTAAAGTATCAACAGAGTTAGCAAATATTGGTCCAGTCGCTCCGCAACTGACTTCAATCAATCCAATTACAATGTTACCTAATATTGCTTTTAAGCAAAACGAAGAGTGTTTAAACCTCAATATTTTCACACCCGACTTAGATAAAAACTTGCCGGTAATGGTGTGGATACACGGAGGTGGTTTTCAAAGTGGTAGTGCATCGTTACCAGAATACGACGGCACAAAATTAGCAACTGCCGGCAATATGGTAGTGGTATCAATCAGCTATCGATTGGCATGTTTAGGGTTTCTTCGGCTTTGCGATCTCAGTCATGGCGTTATTCCATCGACGGGAAATGAGGGACTAGGAGATCAAATAACTGCGTTGAGGTGGATCCAAAACAACATTCATCATTTTGGTGGAGACAAAAATAACGTCACCCTATTTGGAGAATCAGCTGGCGCCATGAGCATTGCCTGTTTGTTGGGATCTCCAGTGGCGAATACACTATTTCACAAAGCAATTTTACAAAGTGGTGCTGGGCATACTTATTCTTCTGTAGAAAAGGCAAATAAGGTTGCTGCTGAGTTCATCAATAGTACCAATCAGCTAGGTTTTACACTAGACCAGCTTCCTAGTTTAAGCAGTGACGCATTACTGAGAATACAAGCGCACTTTTTGGCGCGACCTGATGTCTATCAAAAATTTGGTATTTTGCCCTTCACTCCTGTGATTGAAAATCAATTATTGCCTCAGCCTCCCCATGTGGCTATTGCGCAAGGTAAGGCAAAACACATTACATTGATGGCAGGCACCAATACTGATGAATGGACATTTTTTGCTGCTTTATTACAGCAAGATATAGCTTCAAAAGAAGCACTGAATGACTCTATATCACAATTAATTGATGCTGAGGGAATTGACAGATGTTTGACACAAATAAACGAACAACTAAATAGCCGAAATCGCCCAATTAACTTCCAAAACCAATTAAGTGAGGTGTATTGTGAATTTTGGTTTACACAACCCTGCCATCGACTACTAGACAACCAGATAAAAGCAGGAGGACGCGCCTTTCGATATAAACTGGGCAGGCGATCTCCCAAAGAACAATTTGGCTGCACCCATGCTGCTGATATAGGGTTTGTATTTGACATAACAGATGCGCATTTCCACGGGCAGGAACCAAGAGTGTCGCAATTAGTCCATGAAATTCAAAGTAGTTGGGCTGCCTTTGCCCATAATGACACCCCAGCTACAACAGAAAACCCATGGCCGAGTTACGAAGAAAATATGTGCTATATGTTGTTTGATCACCAGCACAGTTACTTGACTGAGCATAGTCCCAAATCCATTGATTTTTGGTCCCGTGTCAGCGATCAAAAGCTGGCCTCATTTTAATCCATTATGACAAATAACGCCCTACCTATGCCATATGATATTTCCATGATTGGAAGCAGTATTTTTGAATCTTGGGGCACACCTCAATGGGGGCAACTTTCTATATCGAACCAGGCCGTGCGCAGCTCCAAAACTGATTTTTGGTTACATCATGATTTGAGTACCATTCCCGATGCTCATCACATTCTAGTTTATTGTGGTAGTAACGATCTTATTTTTGGCAATAACAGTGAACAGATTATGGCTAATCTTCATGGTTTAATCACCAACTTGTCTGTTCAGTTTCCAAAATCTCAAATAGGTTATTTTTCAATTCTAAATTGTCCACAGAAACAAGCAGCCAAACAATTACCCATTATCGAACAGATTAATACCCATATGCGGCAACAGGCTGGCAAGCAATACCACTATTTTGAATTTAATGACGCCGTTCATAATCAGTCCAAATGGTTTGCTGATGACGGCCTGCACTTAACCCCAGAGGCCTACCAAATGCTGAATGAATTTTACCAACCTGTTATTCAAAAATGGATTGGGTATTAGCAGTACGACCCTATTAAATTCCAAGAACAGATTACCAATTACTTTCCAAAGGATCGTTATGTTGAATATTAATAACCAAACAACACCACTTATTTCTTTACTGATGTTTTGCATAACATTGACTTTTAGCAGCCTAAGTACGGCAACAAGCATCAAGGATGTAGATCACCAAGAAGTGACGGTCTGGAGTCAAGGTGTTCGTCTGGCTGCTGACATTTATAAGCCCAAAGGGTTAACCGCTGACCAAAAGCTACCGGGTATTTTATTGGTCCCTGGTTGGGGAGGCAGTAAGGAGAATTTAAAAAAGAACTATGGTCCTCATTTTGCCGAACTTGGCTTTATTGTGCTCGCTTTTGATTATAAAAGCTGGGGGAAAAGTGATGGCCCTATTTTGCCCTCCAAAGCCTTAGCCCATTCCGAAGAAGCCATAAAACTAGATATCAATGTAACGCATGTTCGCAAGGTGGTTGAACCATTTTCCATGTTAGCCGATGTGCGGGCTGCTTTACATTATCTTGGCGGCGAGCCACAAGTCATGCCTAATAACCTAGGTATATGGGGTACCAGCCTCGGTGGCGGATTAGCCATGATAATGGCCGCTAGTGATGACCGTATTAAGGTATTGGTTGATCAGATGGGACCGGTAAATTATGTGCATAATCTTCGGGAAATGCCTGCCGAAATGGCCCGTAAAATCGAAACATTAACCGCACGAGGCATACTGCCACCCTATCCTGACGCAAGCATGGCTAAAAACCCTGCGCTTAAGGGTTACCCTAATTGGGCAGCGATGAAACGCTTTAACCCGATGAATTACGTCGACCAGTTAAACGTTCCCACACTGATAATTGATGCTGAAAATGAAACGTTATTTGACCGTACTCAAAATGGCGTTCTGCTGCACAACAGTATTAAAGACCGTCTAGAAGCTAAGTATATTGTCTATCCAGGCGGACATTACGACTTGTACAAAGGGGACAATCAAAAGTCAGCGTTTAAAGAAGCCTCTGATTGGTTGGTCAAATATTTAAAGTAGTAGGATTTGAACGATGACAGAATATTCGTATCCATGTATTTCTAATTTTCTAGTTTGATTATGAACAAACCATACGTTTTAACTCTGAAATGTCCATAATCAAACTAATTAGTTTGTCATCTTTTTTGTATTACAAAGCATTAATTAGCACTCAAATCGACACCCAATGAGGCTGCCGCTTTAGCGACATATTTATTGGTTTGCATCCAGCCAGCTTTTAGTTCTTCTGCTTTAGTTTGGTCTTCAAGTGCATCCCAACTGGCTAACAAGTTTTCTGGCGTTTGTTGCTCGGGTGATAAATAAATACCGTCAGTTTCTTTAATAATTGCTCTGGCGTATCCCCCTGCCCCGCAGCCTAAAATAGTGCGATTAGGTGCGTTTTCTGCCACTAATGCTAACAACCCAGTAGTAACCGATTCTACTGTCATAAGTTCCAATACACGTTTGTCTTTAATCAGTTCTTCTGTCATGGCTGTTCGGGCTGTAGGTGATAAACAATTGACCTGAATATTATTTTTTTGACCTTCAATACACAGCGTGTTCATTAAACCCACTACAGCCATTTTGGCAGCACCGTAGTTTGCCTGACCAAAGTTACCGTATAATCCTGAAGAAGAAGTAGTCATGACAATACGACCATAGTTTTGTTGCTTCATGATACCCCACACTGCTTTAGTGCAATTAGCCGCCCCCATGAGATGCACATCAATAACGAGTTGAAAGTCTTCGATAGGCATATTAGCAAAAGATTTATCTCTTAATATGCCAGCATTGTTGACTAAAATATCGATTCGGCCCCATTTTTCCATCGCCTGCTCGACCATGGTTTGCACTTGTTGCATGTTGGCAACGTTGGCACCATTAACCATTGCTTCACCACCCGCCTTCTCAATTTCTGCTACTACAGCTAAAGACCCTTCAGACATTGAGCCATCTGTTGCGGCCAAATCATTGACCACCACTTTTGCACCTCTTGCTGCTAAAGCCAATGCGTGAGAGCGGCCTAAACCTGCGCCTGCGCCTGTCACTATTGCTACTTGGTTGTCGTATCTAATTGTCATAAGGTTCTCAAATATTAAAGGGTTAATGTAAAGGGCTAATCGATAAGGCGAGCGTACGAGTATTTTACGGATTAATGATAGTCATAGTTAACCACTGTGCAGTTAATGCAGGTTTATCGACTGATTCGATTTCAATGCTGACATCCCAAGTGAGTAAGAATTGCCCAGGTCTCTTTTCAAGCACATGAGCCAATACCATATGCCCCCGAATTTTACTGTTGACGTTTACAGGATGTAAAAACCGAATTTTGTCAAAACCATAATTTAATCCCATCAGAGTATTTGTAATATTCACCCCAGCGTCGTAGGCAACGGCCGACAACAAAGAGAGGGATAAAAAGCCATGGGCAATAGTGCTGCCAAAAGGCGTCTGCTTTGCCTTAACGGGGTCAATATGAATAAATTGATGATCGTGAGTCGCATCAGCAAAGATATCTATTTGCTCTTGAGTAATAGTAAACCAGCGTGACACGCCGGTCTTTTTGCCAACATAGTCAGTTAAATCTTTTGCTTGCATTGTGATTGTCATGGAAAATTTCTACCTCTGTTTACTTGCCAGTATGCTTTAGAGCAATTTCTGATAATGGGTTTTCAACCCTCGCTTGTCAATTTTACCCGAGCCTAAACGGGGTAACTTTTGGTCAACCAGCCAAATTTTACTGGGCACTTTAAAGTGGGCAATTAAACTAGTGAGAAATGAGCTCAGGCTATCTTCATCAATTTCTTTGATATTTTTAACATAAACAACTGCACCAGGCACTTCGCCCAAACGAGGGTCAGGTAAAGCAAATACAGAGGTTTCAATCACTTGATTATGTTTATACAGTGCAGATTCAACCTCAAAACAAGATATGTTTTCACCACCTCGAATAATAATATCCTTGATCCTGTCCACAATATAAATAAATCCGTCTTCATCTAAAAAACCAAGATCACCCGTCTTAAAATACCCATTTGAAAAAGCAGCGTCTGTTGCCGCATTATCTCGCCAATAACCACTAATATTAGCAATACTTTTTATCGCAATTTCACCCACCTGGCCTTGAGGCAATAATTGATTAGCATCGTTAAAAATCTGCACATCGACAATAGGCGGTGTAGGTAAACCTGCACTTGTTGGTTTGGCTAAATACTCAACTGGACCATTGACTGCGCCCAATGCATTGGTTTCAGTTAGGCCGTATCCACAGCTCGGGTTACCTTGGACAAACGACTGACATATTTTTCGAACATGTTCGGGGGCTCTTGCCGCGCCACCCGCACAAATGTCCAATAATGACGTTAAATCATATTGGTGTTTTTGTGGGTGATTCATCAACTCCATAGACATAGTGGGCACACCGTTAAAATATGTCACACGTTCTTTTTCGATAAGTATTAAGGCCAGTTCAGCATCCCAATAAGGCATCATTATCGTTTTACGACCAATCAGCAAAGATAACAAAAACAAAGTGTGACAACCCGTCACATGGAATAGCGGCACTGTCATCAATGCTGCTGGAGGATATGCAGGATCAACATTCGCAGTACCATTAGCTATACCCGCGGCGGCCCCCAGCATAAGCCAAGTATTTAAGGCGGTTAATATACTTTCATGGGTGGAAACTGCACCTTTGGGTAAACCGGTAGAACCAGAGGTATAAAATATGCTGGCAGTATCGTTAAGTAGAACATCGTCTGATGAAATTGTAGCTTTGGTGGGATTAATATAGGTTTTGTTTTGGGTGTGACTTGCGATAAAACTTTTGATCTTGCGCATCAAACACAAATCATTGCCTTGTTGCTCATTAGGCCTAGCTATCAGACACGGCAGGTTAATTTGTTGAAGTGACGCTTGAAGTATGTCGTAACGTTTATCGTCTGTTATCACCAGCAAAGCCTGAGAGTGCTGAATAACATGCAACAACTCTTGTTGCGACCACCATGCATTAATAGGCACAGCCACAGCCCCAAGCATAGTGATGCCCATGAAAGAAACTATCCATTCCGGATAATTACGCATAGCGATGACCACTTTATCGCCTCTTTTTATATCGTATTGGTCTCTTAACACTTCACGAAAAGATAGGGCTAGTTGGTATAACGCTTCAAAGCTGTAACGTTCATCCTGATATACCAAAAAGTCAACTTGCCCATGTGTATCAGCAGCCTTTTTAAACATGTCTCCCAAATTATTGGGTAATGTCAAAAATGCTGGATAAGTGACACCGTTTCGTACCTTGTTGAAGACCTCAAAGGCCCCTTTAGGGGCTGTAATATTATAAATTTCCTTCACCACTGATTTCGCAGAAGCCTGATCAATTAAAATATCCTGATTTTGCAGCATTATTTCTATATTCCAGCAAATGACCGAATTCATCTCAAAGCAATAGTCGATAACAATTACACCGCTTTAGTTAGAAATTATAGATCGAGAATTCAATAATTTGAACTTACAGTATGTTTATATATCTATCAAGTATTTAGAGCTTAAAGTTAATCAGTTGTTATCTATGTTTATATTTTATTGAATAAAATATTGTCAGTGAAAAATTGTAAGATAATAAAGAAATGTCTTAATGTGACCTAGTCGTTGTGCATTCAAAATAGATAACATACACTCAAAATTGAACATTGAGTATAATTATTGACTAGGTCTAAACGATAGATATGCCCCCATTGCAAAACAAAAAAATAAGCTCACCTTTTAGTAAAACAAATCAGCATGATCAAAAGTACAGAACGATATTATCTGCTGCTTCAGAGCTATTTAATGTTTATGGCACCCGTGGCACAACATTAATTCAGATTGCTGACAAACTTAACTTGACGAAAACCAGCCTTTATTATTATGCAAAAAATAAAGAAGAACTAGTTCATCAATGTTACTTAAACACATGTATTGAGCTGCAAGCCATGATAACCAGTGCAAAGGGTACTGACGGCTCTGCAATGAACAAAATAGAACACCTATTGCGATTAAATTTCGACTGCTTAAACGGCATTATTAATGGCAGCCGTGGTCATCTGGCCGGTTTCACTGAAATATCCTCTTTATCAAGCCAACATAAAACAGAGATTTCTGAATTTATTCGCACATTCGTGATGCAAGTGATGCAGTTAATAGAGCAAGGTCAAATCGACGGCAGCATTCAAAACGTGCACCCCGCTAAGACAGCTAGTGCCCTATGGGGTGCCATATTTTGGCTTCCTGTTTGGTTGCACTCAATTAAAGATGAAAGCCGAGAGGACGCTTACCAGCAGTGGTTATCTATCATTAAATATGGCTTAAATAATCAAACCTCGGCATTAAGTTTTACTGTAACTGACCTTGCCAAAGAACAAGTGGCTCCTGCAGGCTTTGATAGAAACCAACAAAATAAAATAAAGCAGGAAGCCTTCTATCGTGTTGGTTCGATATTTTTCAATCAAAAAGGATTTAAAGGCACATCTTTAGATGAATTAGCTCAATCACTAGGTGTCACCAAAGGTGCTTTTTACTACCACATAAAAAATAAAGATGATCTGCTTATCAAGTGTTTTGAGCGTACTATTAATATTGAAAGTCAGGTATTGGAAGACTCATTAGCGATAGATAACAATGGCTTAGAAAAATTAGCTTACGCTGCACAGAAACTCTTTAGTATTCAGGTAGGTGAACAAGGCCCTTTAATTCGATATGCCAGAATGTGGTCTTTAGAGATTGATAAAAGACAAGAAATGGAAATCACTACCAGTAAAATAAGAGACCTCTTTGGCAATATCATCCAACTAGGCATAGAAGATAAAAGCATTAAACAAGTAGATTTACTGGTGGCAAAAAACATTATCGCAGGTGCTATTGAGTCAATTCCTGATCTTGGTGACTCCATCAGTGAAGATAACGTTTTAGGAGACTCAGCAGACTTCTTTCATATCTTTTTTAATGGCATTGCAACTCAGCATTACTCAGACAATTTTTAATGACTCGCAGCAACAATCAAGACAACGTTTAACTACTTCGCAATATTTAGAAGGCAAAAAAGCGGATCAATGATGATTCGCTTTCCCTTGTTAATTTAGTCACAGTCTTAATTAAAGTCACAAATTATATGACATATTTACGGACATATTTGCAGAGACAGCCATCGCATATTTACAGAGACACCCATCGTAAAAATTTTAAATTAATTACGATGGGTGTCCTTGTATTTTACTTGTATTTTAAAATGGGTGTCTTTAGCTTCGTGGATACCGTAAGAGTTAATTTAGCTTTGTATTGCCCCCGATAGTTACTGGAATCCAATCCAGATTTCAAACAGCATCCCTGCTGCCTGACTTACTTTCTTGCTACAGCTCAAGAAAGTAAGCAAAGAAAGCCGCTCGCCACTAAAATTTTTAACCGCAAAAAATGGCTTATTTATGGGCGCCAACCGCGTTGTCGTTACGAATGTATCCCTTCAAGCTCCACTCAAATGGCGTCCCGCGCGGCGTCCGCTTGCCATTTGCCATTTGCCCAAGAATAAGCCATTTTTAGCTGAAACTTTAAATGCGGAAAAAGCAGTGGCAGAGCCACCAGAGATTGGAACTAAAGAGTTATAACCACTCTTTTTTTGATGAGAAATTATCATGGCAGTCTTACAAAATAATTTTCAACGAAACTGACCCCGCAGGTCTGGGTGGCTTGTTAATTGTTATACCTCAACACAAATGCCTTGTATTTGATGATTTGAATTCCCGCTGAACTGTACTTTTTGAGGTCACTTGGGTATATAAAGGCGTTGTTTAGTTAATGGGGCTCTACGCGATAATACTTTTTGTTAAGCTTATTGAATAAGCACCGCTATTTGAGTTTATAATGGCGGTCAAATAGTTTTCGCAATTGATAGACCCACGTGAGTACAAAATGACCCATAAAGTACGTTATAAGTTTAATGGTGTGGCAAAGGAAATAAGTTTTTCTTACAGCCGCTATCGCAATATGCATGAGGCAGTGGCCGATGCTGAAGGACTAGACCTTACCCACTTTTTGCAAACTGAGCAGCGAGTTGCCACAATCAGTAAAGGCAAAGCGACCGTAAGAAATTTTAGAGATGCCGAATTTGTAAAAATGGGTTTTACTGAATTATACTTCTTAAAAAATGGCCAAGAATGATGGTCGTTTTTGCTCATGCACTCAATAGTATCGTGAGCAGTAGTGGTGCTGCAGTTAAGATTATAGCGAGCATCAACAAATCGACAGGAAAGCCGATTGGCACAGTATTGGCTGGCCTAAGGCTTAGACACAGGGATGTGCATAATGCACACCCCTTGCTGATCCAAAAGATACTGACCACGCAGGTCGCAATTTATTTATTATCAATTAAAATCAACATGTTACGAGTTTTATTTGACTCTGACCCTGTTATTTTTTTGTGTTGTTATGACCGGTTATTATAACTGTACAGTAAAGAAGTAATCGGATTTATTGATAAAACTCTACGGCGAACTTTGCACCACCAAAGGTTGAGTCATTACTCACGCGTATGCTGGCGTTATAATGACTTACTAGCTCTTTGGTTATTGCTAAGCCTAAACCACTGCCCTTTCTATCGGATTGATTTTCACGCCAAAATCGTTCAAATATTTGCTGATGAAATACTTCAGGTATCCCGTTGCCTGAATCTTCAACGGTGATTAACTTATTAGAAACAGTTACTTTAATTTTACCACCTGCGGACGTGTGTTTTATGGCATTTTCCAACAGATTCTTAACGATAACTGTTAGCTCACCTTCATCAACGTCTACAGTGCTATTTTCATTTTCAACGACCAGTTCAAGGTCATGATTTTTGTCTATCGCGATGGGGGCAATATGAGAGCAAACGTTTTTTACTACGTAACTAAGTTTAAATGTTGAAACTTGGGCAATATTCATATTCTGTGCGCGTGATAAATCAAGTAATTGTTCAACGATTCGAGAGATAAACTGGATATCGTTTACAAGCTCGTTTTTAATTGTAGATGAAGGAGTTTTTAGCTCTAAGCGGTTTAATAATATGGTTAACGGAGTGCGTAGCTCGTGGGCGGCATCAGCAATAAATCGTTTTTGTTGCTCGAAACTGCCTTCAACTCGATCAAGTGCATCGTTCATGGCGTTAGCTATGGGCAATAGCTCACTCGGTATATTTTCTACATCAATTCGCTTGTGCAAATCTTCAGGTTTTATATGCTTAATTTGCTGTGTTAAAAGACTTGATGGTTTGACAATAAGTTTGATGGCTATAACACTAACTGACAAAAAAACAATAAAAGTCATGAAGATGACTGTAGTTGCAACATCAACTATGCTCGGCTCTACCGCCTCATTGGCAAGTTGAGCAAGTAAATCACTTCGCGCAACATCAAAATAATAATGTTTATCCGCGATTATTATTTCTGTTCGATAAACACTCGTATTGCTATTTGGAATGTTGTAATATTTCTGTGGAATATCTAAGCTAACATTGTTAAAAATAGCACCTTGTGTGTCTCTAGGTGCAGAAAGTAACGCTATATTTTGCGTGTCAATTTCAATGAGTCGGTAACCTAAGTTTGAAAATAAGGCATCAAAGCCCCATTTCATTACCATTTCAGAATCATCAAGCTTAATACTTCCTGAGTTATCAATATAGAGAGAAGCTGCCATTTGTTCAGTTAAACCATACATATTACTTTCAATGGTTATTTGAGCGTATCGCTCAGAAACAGAAAGAAACATAATTAACAACAAGCCAAATAAAATGGTACCCGATGAAACAAAGTAGACCAACAACTTAAAGGCAATAGATTGCCTAGATATAATTTTACTTAAAAAGATAGCCAACTCCTCTTATTGTTGAAATAACTGGTGTAGCGCCAGCTTCAGAAAGTTTTTTTCGTACTCTATGCACAGCTACTTGCAGCGCATTTTCTGTTAATGTATAACCATCTTGGTAAACCATATCTTCCAAAGACTCTTTTGACACAGTTAGGCCTGAGTTCCACATAAAGTGCTCTAGAATTGCCACTTCTGTTTTCCCCATGATTACATTGTTACCATTAACAATGACTGATTTGGATATAATATCGAGACTAACATTACCCGTATCAAGCTTAGTGTTAGACAGTTCGCTTGGACGCCGAAGCAGAGCACGTAACCTAGCAATAAGCTCATCAATAGCAAAAGGTTTTATTAGGTAATCATCAGCCCCATGATCCAAGCCTTTAATGCGATCTTGGACTCCACCTCTGGCGGTTAAAATGAGTATGGGCACCATATTTCGAGTCCGACGTAAGTTTTTTAATACCTCGATACCATCCATATCAGGCAAGCCTAAATCAAGAATAATGGCAGCGTAGCTAGTTTTTTGTAAATATAGCTTTAACTCGCCTCCGCTTCTGGCAATATCAGATAAATAGCTTTCTTGCGTAAGCGCTTCTTGAATAAATTCAGCCAGCTCACCATTGTCTTCTGTGATTAACACTCTCAAACTTTATTACCTCTAATTTTCTCTTTGTTTAGAGTTAATTTTAAACATGCGGGCAAAACGATTAACGTTAAAATTGTGGATGTAATTAAGCCACCGATAATAGTCAATGCCATTGGTGGCCAAAATGGGCTTGATGGTGATGTTAGCGGGATCGTCCAAGCAGTTAATAGTACGGGTCGAAATCTCTCTTTGGTTGCTAATTCAATGGCGGTGATTAACGAATAGTTTTCTACTTTAATTTTTATCAATACCGTATCAATTAATATAATGGCGGCATTTACTACAATGCCCGTTAATGCTAAAAGCCCAAGTACTGACATAAAACCAAAGTTAACCCCAACAATAGCTAGGGTTGGCTTTACGCCTATCAAAGCGAGCGGAATTGTTAGCATAATAAGGCCAGCAATTCTGAATGAGTTAAATTGCAGTATTAGCGCCGAAAACAATAAAATAGCACCAAAGGGTAAAGTTTTTAATAGCGCATCATTAGATGCTTGAACTTTCTTCTGCTTCTGCGCCAAACTCTAATGTTATTTGATGCTTTTCAGCCACTTTTTCATGCTGAGAGATTAAACTTTTAATCATACTAGCGGTTTCAAAGCCAGGTTTTACATCAGCTTTAACAACATTACTATTAAAACCTTTCCAGCGCATTAGTCGTGGAGCTTGACCTGAAAAGTGTTGTTGGGCAAATAATCTGAAAGGGAAAGTTTGTCCTTGATTATTCATTACCACAGTATTCATGATGTAATTAGTATCGGCACGGCTGATATCTTGATGAGCTCAAAGTATCTAACTCTGCTGCTACGTTATATATCATCACTACAGGTTTATAATACAAGCAACATTACTAACATTAACCCCTAAATTGAAATGAACATTGAAAATAGGCTTTATTAAAAAACATACATATAAGCCAGTATTACATTGACACTACCTGAAGCATCAATCAGTGGGCTGTCTTTAATTTCACTACCGTATACGGTGTGAGATGCATAAGTAATAAAATTATGATGTTGCCCTACTCGCCAATTCGCCTGAACACCAATTTCGGCGTTGGTCGTCGCTTCTCCAAGATAAAGCGCACGATTTTGAGTAACTTCGTTAGCATGAACACCGTAGTAATAATCAATAATATCTTCACTTTGTCTAGTCAATGTAAGGTAAGGCTTTATACTATAGGTTTCAAAATCGTATGATTTTGAATAAGTTAAGCTAAATTCATTACCTTTGTGTTCGTTTGTAGCATCAGTAATAAATTCAGCTGAAAAATCGCCTAAATTTGTTTCGTAATCTACTAACAAGCCTAAATCAAATGAGCCTGAACGATCGTCCATACCAATAAAAACATCGCTATCATCTTCCTCAAAGCCGTCAAAGCGCAGTTGCCCGGTAATACTAAATGTTAGGTCGCTCATTCCAGCCAACTTGTAACTAAAATTTGGACCAAGTAGCTGGAAGTTTTCTGTTTGGTAGTAAATCACAGGTACTGGCGTTACTACATTGCTTACACCAATGTAGCCTTGATCACTAATAACTGCACCTAAACCTAAGCCCCAAAGATTTTCTGGCTTTTTAGCTAGCGCTGCGGTGCTAGCGGTAATGGCGATCGTACTAAGTAATAAGGTACCAACGAATTTATTTGACATCATATTTTCTATCCCAATAAAGTTTTGAACTGCTGTGTTGTTCGTAATGTCGCCATTATGAACAGGAATGCTTTCTCGAAACTTACCGATCCAAAATTGAATCAAAGTTTTTGTAAGGTTGGGGAAAGGAATAGCTTAATATTTTTAGAAATATGAGACTTTAAAAAGCATATAAATTAAAGGCACACTACACTTATGCAGGCTTAGCCGATAGTAATGCAGACGATACAACTATCGTTAAAGCTCCTTATTTTCATAGCGTTAAGATGGCAATCCTTGGAATTCACACAAAATCCCCAAAACAATATTACCGTTTTTTGCTAGAGGATACGGTTAACTCAGTTGTTAACAACGGCACTTTTACCAAAATATGACGTAAATACATAACTAATTTTCAGACACCAGATGAAGCTCAACAAGGCAAACAGCGCAATTAATAAGGTTAACCGCGGACAGACCACATTAAGCCAAGCTTACTGGCAACTTTCGAATTCGTTTGCCTGTTACCGCAAAAATTGCATTTGTCAGTGCGGGGGCAATTGGGGGCGTACCAGGTTCGCCACCACCGCCGATGTCTTCACCACTGTTGATGATCGTTACTTCAATATCAGGAGATGCGTTCATACGCATCACTGGGTAGTCATGGAAATTACTTTGCTCTACGGCGCCGTCCTTGATGGTCACCTCACCATACAAGGCTGCACTCAAACCACAGTTAATACCGCTTTCCATTTGCGCCCTAAAACCATTCGGGCTAACCGCATAACCAGGATCCGCGGCACAATAAACCTTATCAACACGTGGTGTACCGTTTGATAAGTCTAAATCGACAACCTGTGCCACTATCGAACCAAAACAAGCGTGTAGTGCTATGCCTTGCCCCCATCCATCAGGCATCGTCTTGCCCCAATTGGCCATCTTTGCGGCAGTATCTAATACCGTTTGATATCGAGGCTCAGCGTCGAGCAATTTACGACGATACTTATAGGGGTCAACAGCTGCAGCTGCAGCTAGTTCATCAATAAACGATTCAGTAAAAAAAGCGTGTTGTGAATGGTCGACACTCCGCCAAGGACCAAATGGTACATGGGTGGGACTGTCTACGTAATGAATATATTTATTGGCAATCGAGTACGGAATATAGGGTGCTTCAACGGGTTCGTGTTTATCAACAAATTGATTCTCCCAAGCCTCGGGTAAGCCCTGCGCATTTAAGGAGGCCTTAAATCGACTCAGTAGTGCTGGACGATAAAGATCATGTTGCACATCTTCCTCTCGTGACCAAATCATTTTGACCGGTACACCAGGTAAGGCGGTAGCCAGTGCGACAGCTTGAATTGTGTAGTCGGGACGTCCACGTCGTCCAAAACCGCCACCAAGATACATGTTATTGACCGAGACCTGCTCTTGTTCATAACCAAAGTTATCCACAATCGAATTTTTGGTCCCTAAGGGATTTTGTACACCTGACCACAGCTCTACTTGGCCATCATGAACCCATGCAGTGCAATTCATTGGTTCCATTGTTACATGAGCAAGGTAAGGCACCTGATATTCTGCCTCAATAATATTTGCAGCCTGTTTTAGTACTTTACGGGCATCGCCAATTGCATAATCTTCTTGCTCATCACCATCAACAACAGCTTGGTCCATGTCCGCTCGGAACTGATTAAAAAGTGTCGCTGAGTTCGTCTCGTTGGCTTGATTCTCAGTAAAGTTGAGCTTAATTTTTGCAATCGCTTTTTTGGCCTGCCAATAACTGTCGGCTATGACACCCACACCGTTATCAAGCTTCACAATTTTGATAACCCCTTTCATGGTTTCTGCATCAGATGCGTCCATGGAAGAAAGCGTTGTGCCAAAAACAGGTGATGTTTTAACCGTGGCATATTTCATATTGGGTAGCACAACATCAATACCAAACTTAGCGGTACCATCAACTTTGGCGGGAATATCAAAACGCTGAATTGACTCCTGTCCCATAATCTTAAACTGCTCAGGGGATTTTAAGGTGGGAAACGTCTCGCCTTTATGTGAGGCGGCTTCAGCGGCAAAGTCAATGTAGGGCGCCGATTTATTACTTGCGTCATGATACAAATAACTGTTCTCACTGCGAATTTCTGCGACGGGTACTTGCCATTTTTTTGCTGCCGCATTCATTAATAATTCTCTGGCGGCCGCGCCTGCAACGCGCATTCCTCTGACACCCGTTGCCCTGACTGAATAACTGCCCCCCGTAATTTGCAGACCCAACTGTTGAGTGACGGTTAAAAAGACACCATCAACAGTGTCGTTCAAATACCCTGGCACTTTACCAGGTAACACAACATCACGAGCAATATGAAAATTGGCGTATTCATTATGAGCTGGTGCCTGTTCCATCGAGACTTTAGACCAATCCGCATCCATTTCATCGGCCAACATCATGGGTAGTGCAGTATGTGCTCCTTGACCCATTTCTGCATGAGGAACAATGACTGAAATAGTGTTATCTGGTAGTAATTTAACCCACGCATTGATCAATACTTCGCCATCTTTTTGCATGAACTTAGCCAACTCGGGAGTACGATGCCCAGGCCTAATAGCAAAGCCTACTGTCACGCCAACTAACAAGCCACCGCCTGCGATTACACCAGCGGTTAGAAACGCTCTTCTGGTCAACTTACCCATATTCTGCTCTCCTGTATTGTTTTGCGTAAACCGTCTAGACAGCAGAGGTTTTCTTGATGGCTGACTTGATACGACCATACATACCGCAGCGACACACATTGCCACTCATTGCATTATCTATATCGGCATCGCTTGGCTTGGGGTTGCTGTCGAGTAAGGCGACTGCCGACATGATTTGGCCTGACTGACAATATCCGCATTGAGGCACTTGCTCTTCTATCCAAGCTTGTTGCACGGCATGTAAACCGGTTTTGATATCTGCAATGCCTTCAATAGTGGTAATACTTCTGCCTGCCACTGCTGCAATAGGGGTAACACATGAGCGAATAGGCTGGCCATCGAGATGAACTGTGCAGGCGCCGCATTGAGCGATACCACAACCAAATTTTGTTCCAACAAGATTGAGTTGTTCCCGAACCACCCACAATAAGGGCGTATCCCCATCAACATCAACACGATGTTTTTGTTCATTAACGGTAAGCTCAAACATACTTATTCCTTACGATTTAATCTGAGAGTATAGATAAAATAAAACGTCATTACTTCATTGCTTACACCAATGTGGCCTTGATCAGTAATAACTGCACCAAAACCTAAGCCCCAAAGATCTTCTGGCTTTCAGCTAGCGCGGCTGTGCTAGCGGTAATCGCGATCGCACTAAGTAATAAGGTACCAACGAATTTATTTGAGATCATATTTTCTATCCCAATAATGTTTTAAACTGCTGTGTTGTTCAGAATGTTGTCATTATGAACAGCAATGCTTTCTCGAAACTTACCGATCCAAAATTGAATCAACGTTTTTGTAAGGTTGGGGAAAGGAATAGCTTAATATTTTTAGAAATATGAGACTTTAACAAGCGTATAAATTAAAAAAATTATATGAGAAATGAATATATTCGTAGGGAGCAACCGGTCCTTATAAGAACACTAAACAACCATCAACTCCATTAATTATCAGGACATCCATGTTAATTACTTTTTTTTCTTTAGGACGCGAGTTGAGGGATTGATCAAGAGTATTGTGAAGCAAGCAACTTGACCCCTTTTTTTTCAATAGATCCAAATTTGAGCATTCATTCGTAATATAACTGTGAAGCTATATCTGAATGAAACCGGGGATAATTGCATATGTACCATCTTAAAATCAAACAATATGTTAACTGTAAACTTGCACACAGATGTGGCGCTTTTATAGTTACGGGCAATTAACAGGACATCCATGATAATTAATTGCAAAGCAACCCCTTTAGTCGGCAAAGCCGATGCTTTTGACCTCCCCTCGACTCAAAGCTCGCCACTTATCTACTCATTTTTGTAGGTCAATCGCAAGGATAGGCGATTGAGTAATAGCTCGTCGGGAACGAATTATTACGACCTGCAAAAATGAGTAGATAAGTGGATGAAGAGCATTGCCCTCGAGCGGCACTTTTTGCTTACTTTTTGCTGCTGTAGGCAAAAAGTAAGTTGGACGAAGGGATTCGTTTGAAAAACTGCATGGATGCAGGTGCCCGATAGGGCATAAACAGCTTAGCCACAAACAAAAAAACGAGCCTAAGCTCGTTTTCATCAAATCCCAAAGAAAGTTTGAAACCCTTTCAAAAAAAAGAAATTAATCCTCTCTATAACTATCCAAATCCGGACAACTACACATCAAATTCCTATCCCCAAACACATCATCAATCCGATTAACCGTTGGCCAAAATTTATTCTTAGCCACACTAGCCACAGGATAAGCAGCCAGCTTTCTGTCATAACTGCGATCCCAGTTGTTATCGCAAATGTCTTCAAGGGTGTGAGGTGCGTTATGTAATGGATTATCTGTAGCACTCCATTCACCTGACTCAACTTTGGCGATTTCTAAGCGGATATTCACCATAGCTTCAATAAAGCGGTCAAGTTCTGCTTTGGCTTCTGATTCTGTAGGTTCAATCATTAACGTGCCTGCTACAGGGAAACTCATAGTAGGCGCGTGGAAACCGTAGTCGTTCAAACGTTTGGCGACATCGACTTCGGTAATACCTGAGCTTTCTTTTAGTGGACGTAAATCAATAATACATTCGTGTGCTACGCGGTTGTTGCGTCCTCGATATAACACTGGATAGTAGGACGTTAATTTTTCAGCCACATAATTTGCGTTGAGCATGGCGACTTCGGTGGCTTTTTTAAGGCCAGCACTGCCCATCATTTTAATGTACATGTAACTAATTGGTAAAATGGAAGCGCTTCCCCAAGGTGCCGCTGAAACAGCTCCGTGTTCACGTACTTCGCCATCGCCTGCGTTTTCAATACCTATGATTTTGTGATTAGGTAAAAATGGCGCTAAGTGGGCTTTAACACCTATTGGGCCCATACCTGGACCGCCACCACCGTGTGGAATACAGAAGGTTTTGTGTAGGTTTAAGTGTGACACGTCTGAGCCAATATACCCTGGTGAGGTCACGCCTACTTGGGCATTCATATTGGCGCCGTCCATATACACCTGACCGCCAAATTCGTGCACTATGTCACACATTTCACGCACAGTTTCTTCGTATACACCGTGGGTAGATGGGTAGGTGATCATAGCGCATGATAGGTTATCGGCCACTTCTGCGGCCTTAGTGCGTAAATCGACTAGGTCGACGTTGCCGTCTTTATCGCAATTTACGACTACCACTTTCATACTCACCATTTGCGCTGACGCTGGGTTTGTACCGTGGGCAGAACTTGGGATTAAGCAGATATTACGATGCCCTTCTCCCCTGCTCTCATGATATTTCTTAATAGTGATCAAACCTGCATATTCACCTTGAGCACCTGAGTTGGGTTGCATAGACAAGGCATCGTAGCCAGTAATGTCGATGAGCCATTCACTAAGCTCATCAAGCATTTGTTTGTAACCTTGTGCTTGCTCAATAGGTGAGAATGGGTGTAGTTGACCAAACTCAGGCCATGTCACGGGGATCATCTCAGCGGTGGCGTTGAGTTTCATGGTGCAAGAACCTAACGAAATCATCGAGTGATTTAAGGCTAGGTCTTTGTCTTCTAGTGATTTGATATAACGCAGCATTTCAGTTTCAGAATGATAACTGTTAAACACTGGATGAGTTAAGAAATCCGATGTTCTGGCTAACTTTTCTGGGATTGAATCACTGCCGTTATCGGTAATAACTTTATCAAAGGCGTTGATATCTAGTTCAACATTAGCACCAACAAACGCTTGATATACGGCCTGCAGGTCATCACGTGAAGTTGTTTCATCGATACTTATGCCTAACGAACCATCAACGTCGGTACGCAAGTTAAGGTTGTTGGCTAAAGCGGCATCAATTATCTGTTGTTTGTTGCTGCTCACATTAACCGTTAACGTGTCGAACCATGTGTTATTTGCTAGCTCAAAACCTGCTTTGACTAAACCAGCAGCAAGAATGTCTGCAAAACGGTGGATACGTGAAGCAATGGTTTTTAAGCCTTGTGGACCATGATAAACCGCATAGAAAGACGCCATATTAGCTAACAATACTTGTGCGGTGCAGATGTTCGAGTTAGCTTTTTCGCGGCGAATATGTTGTTCACGAGTTTGCAGTGCCATACGTAAAGCGGGTTTACCTCGGGTATCTTTAGACACACCGATGATACGCCCTGGCAATGAACGCTTGTAACTGTCACGGGTGGCAAAAAACGCAGCATGAGGGCCACCGTAACCCATAGGTACACCAAAACGTTGCGCACTACCCAGTACTACATCAGCGCCCATTTCACCAGGTGGTTTTAGTAAAATCAAGCTAAGTAAATCAGAGGCCACTGCTACTATGCCTTTATTGGCTTGCACGGCAGCAATGATATCTGCGATATCATTTACTGCGCCCGATGTACCAGGATATTGTAATAGTGCGCCAAACACATCGTGCTGACTGGCGTCTTGAGCTTTACCGACAACGATGTCAAAACCAAACATATCTGCGCGAGTTTGCACTACATCTAATGTTTGTGGGTGCACATCGTCTGCCACAAAAAAGATATTTGCATTGCGATTTTTAGAGACGCGTTTAGCTAATCCCATGGCTTCAGCTGCCGCAGTGGCTTCGTCTAACAATGAAGCTGATGCTAGTTCCATACCAGTAAGGTCAATTGTCGCTTGCTGAAAATTAAGTAGGGCTTCTAGTCTGCCTTGAGCAATTTCTGGTTGGTAAGGCGTATAAGCGGTATACCAACCTGGATTTTCTAATACGTTTCTCTTTATCACATTAGGGGTGAGTGTATCGTAGTAGCCCATTCCTATAAAAGAACGCATGACTTTGTTTTTGCTAGCCACTGTTTTTAAATAGGCCAAGGCGTCAGCTTCTGTTTGTGCTTCGCCCACTTTCAACGGTTGAGGTAAACGTATGCCTTCAGGCACAGTTTGTTGCATTAAATCATCTAACGACTCTGCACCAATTGAAGCAAGCATTTCTGCCATTTCTGCTTCACTGGGACCAATATGACGACGAACAAAGTCCTGCTTTTGTTCAAGCTCTGATAATGAAAAATGCGATAATGACATAGCTTGCTAGGATTCCTGATGTGAACAATAAGTGATGACAAAGAATGCGAACAAAATATGTTGCCCACACACTTTTTTACAATCATGTTTAAAACGGTTTGAGGGCTTGATAGCCCTCCCTTATGAGTAGACTTTACTCATCTTCGATGTTGCCTTCATATGCTTCGGCATCAAACAAGCCGTCCACTTCCTTTGGATCTTTGGCTCTGATCTTAAATAACCAGCCCTCACCATATGGGTCAGAGTTGACTAGCTCTGGTGCGTCTTCTAGGTCTGCGTTGACTTCTAGAATTTCACCGCTGATGGGGGCATACACATCAGATGCGGCTTTAACTGACTCGGCAACAGCAATGTCATCGCCAGTACCAACTTGAGCACCGACATCCGGTAATTCTACAAACACCATATCGCCTAATAATTGTTGGGCATGGTCGCTGATACCGATAGTAAACACACCGCCACCTTCAGGGCGCACCCATTCGTGAGTTGAAGCGTAACGTAAATCTGCTGGAATATTGCTCATGTTTGTTCCTAATAATTATTTTGTTAATCTTGAATGTTTATTTTGTCGGCTACAAAACACTTTTGCCATTTCTAACAAAGCTAGGTTTGACCACGTTTACTGTAACCCACTTTTTGCGTATTTCAACTTCGGCGCTATCGCCAACTGTTGAAGGCACACGTGCCATAGCGATACTATGACCTAAAGTAGGTGAAAATGTACCTGAAGTAATGATGCCTTCACCGCCGCTAACTTGGACTTTTTGACCAGCGCGTAATACACCCTTTTCGGTCATCACTAAGCCAACTAGCTTGTCTGTGCCTGCTGATTTTTGCTGCTCTAGCGCTTCACGGCCAACAAATTTTCTATCACTGGGTTCCCATGTAATAGTCCAAGCCATATTAGCCGCCAAGGGTGAGATAGTCTCATCCATATCTTGGCTATACAAATTCATGCCTGCTTCTAAACGAAGCGTATCTCTAGCACCTAAACCACAAGGTACCACGCCTACATCTAGCAATTTTTGCCAGAAATCTGCAGCATCTGCAACAGGAACTATAATTTCGTAACCCGCTTCACCTGTATATCCAGTGGTGGCGATAAATAAATCTTCTGCCTGTACACCAAAAAAGGCCTTCATGCCTTCTACCGCTTCTTTTTGCGCGGCAGAAAATAACTGAGCAGCTTTACTTTTAGCATTAGGGCCTTGCACGGCAATCATAGCGAACTCTTGACGTTCGGTGATGGTAACGTCAAATGCGTTGGCTTGTAGTAGCAACCAATCCATATCTTTCTCGCGCGTCGCAGAATTCACCACTAAACGGTAATTGGTTTGGTCGAAATAATAAACGATCAGGTCGTCTACCACGCCACCCGCTTCATTCAGCATACCGCTATACAACGCCTTGCCTTTATCTTGAAGTTTAACCACGTCGTTAGCCAATAAAAAACGTAGATACGCCTGAGCATCTTTACCTGTTACATCCACTATGGTCATGTGCGATACATCAAACATACCCGCGTCTTTGCGAACTGCATGATGCTCTTCTATCTGTGAGCCATAATTAATGGGCATTTCCCAACCGTGAAAATCGACCATCTTGGCCCCAGCTTCTAAATGTTTGGTATGTAGAACAGTTTTATTAGGCATAAAATAATGTGACAGTGGCTAAACAATGATCGAATTATAGTGACAGCCATGATGTACAACAAATTGAAATATTTAATGTTTACATTTACATTTCTTATGAATAATCGAATAATCATTTAAAAGTCTTATTTAATAGGCTTGTTTACAATGACTTATCCCACATTCAGGAAACTAAGATTAGATTAAATGAAACAACTCTCTCTGGATAACCTGCGCACGTTTGTCACTGTTGTCGATTTAGGTGGCTATGCAAAAGCAGGCGAAAAACTCGGTCTTTCTCAACCTGCAGTCAGTCTGCAAATGAAACGCTTAGAGCAACAATTGTCAAAACGTCTTTTTACCAAACAAGGGCAAAGACAGGTCGTTAATCAAGCCGGTTTAAGTGTGTATAAAACAGCACACACTATGCTGGACTTAAACGACGGTATTTTTCGCCAATTTCAACCCGCGTCATTAAAAGGCAGACTACGACTGGGTATTCCTAGTGAATTTGCCACCACTTTACTACCCAGCATTATTGGAGAATTTGGACAGTTATATCCTGATGTATCCCTGGAAGTCACCTCTGCATTGAGTAAATCCTTGCTTGAGGATGAGGCGCTAAATGGTTTTGACCTTGTGATGGCACTCGTCGACCCCGCCACTGAAGTAGACGGACAAGTATTGCTTATAGATGAGTTAGTGTGGGTAGGCGATCGAAGCCTAGCGATCCCACAAGCAACGTTATCGTTAGTGTTAGCGCCAGCTGGGTGTGTGTATAGAAGCCGCGTCATCAGCAAATTAAAGCAGCAAACCCGGCAGTGGCGAATTAGTTATACTAACGCAGACTTAAGCGGCATCACAGCCGCCATTAAGCAGGGATTAGGGATTAGCGCTTTGGCCAAAAGCAGTGTACCCGAGCAACTAGATATTATTCGGCATCATCATCTGCCAGAGTTAGGCACTATCAAGATATGTTTATTGAGTGGAAAGTCACAGCATCCGCAAGCTAGCGGTAAATTAGCAGAATTTATTCAGTCAAGATTAGCGCAATCTAACTGATTTAGTATTTAACAAAAAAACCGTAGATACTGTTTATGTCAAACAATACCTACGGTTTTTTATTATGCTTACTGGTTAAATGCTTTGCCTTACTACAATGAAGACCACACCAATAACCAGTAACAACAGAGATAACATTCTTTTGCTGTACTTTCCGTGATAATAAGCTTTACGTCGTTCCTTGAAAACTGGTCCATCAGCAAACAGTTCCGATGTTTGCCTTCTTTCACCAATTAGACGTTTCATTAAACACCCCAAATAGAATATAAACAGATAGGTTAATGTTTTTGTACAATTATTGTACGTTCGAAGCTTCGGATAAGATCTTAACCTTTTAGTTCAATTAATTTATCGGCTTTTGTAACAAAAACTTAACTTAATTTTATTTGCAATGGTTTATGTTTAAAAGTCTGTATCTAATCCTCGGACTTTAAACGCACATACGTTTTATACTTTTTTTGTAATAGACGATCGATATAGCGTGTGAGCTTAATTTTTTGACTGATAGCGTTATCCAAAGCGTCAACTAATTCAGTGAGCATGGTTTTATAATACTCTACATCTTTTATTTGCCCGTCTTCGGTAGGCGCATCTAAAATACCTTTGAGCTTGGATTGAGCTTGTGTTTCTTGTTCAGGCAGAAACATCTCTTCTGACACTTCTTTGATGACGTTTTCAACCGCTTCTTCGTCTAAGGTTTCTAGCTCTTCTAGGAAACCAAAAAGTAAAATCCGGTCCATCAACGTATTGATTTTTCTTGGAATACCATAAGTAAACTGGAATATTCGATCATATGCACCAGCTGAAAACAAAGCTCTACCGTCCCAACCTGCATGTTGCATCCGGTATTCAATATACGCTTGGCACTCTATATCGGTTAATGGCGCTAAATGGCATGACGCTACAATACGTTGTCTAAACTGCTCCATGTTAGGCGCACGTAAAATAGGTTGTAATTCTTCTTGTCCAAGCAAGAAGCTCTGTAACAAGGGTTTACCCGCAGCTTGAAAATTAGACAACATCCGCAATTCTTCGATCGTTTCTAAAGGCAAGTTTTGTGCCTCATCAACCAATAACAATGCTCGTTTGCCCTGTTTGTGCAAATTCATTAAAAATGCTTCAAGATCATTCAAAATGTCAGATTTTGTACTGCCTTTAACTGGCACATTAAATTTGCTGGCCACCATTTTCACCAATTCATCGGGTGACAATTTTGGCGTGACTATTTGTGCAGCCACGATATCTTGCTGCATGTTGTCTAATAAACTGTTCGCGATGGTCGTTTTACCGGTACCAATTCCGCCAGTGATGACAATAAAACCTTCAGCTTGAGATAACCCGTATTGCAAATAAGACATGGCACGTTTATGCCATTTACTGCCAAAAAAGAAGCTAGGATCGGGGGTCAGTTGAAAGGGCTTAGAGGTCAGGCCGTAATAATTTTCATACATAATTAAAAACCACTTGTTCCGCAAAAAAGAAAAGGAAAAGTCTTGAGTCTAGCTTAAGTCATCTACCTAAGGCTTAGCAATCAAATACCATAATTACCTTCGAATAGGCTATGCCTTTTAAAGGTTGCTAGCGTGGTTACAAGAGCCAGTCAGATGACATAATAATAAATAGAAAAGAAATGACACATACAGCCAGCAACCACAAACATATGCCAAATTGCATGGGTAAACTGAATTTTTTTAGCGACGTAAAACAGCACACCGACCGTATAACAAAATCCGCCTGCAAATAATAACCATAATCCCTGGGTTGATAAGGCGTTATACAACGGATAAATAAAGAAGATAGCTATCCAGCCCATTAACAAATACGTAATAACCGATAATTTCGGAAACCGTTGGTTTGCGAAAATTTTGCAAGTTATACCTACCAACGCAATCGACCAAACGATGATCATCCCGGTCAGTCCTACCCAACCGCCAATGGCCAAAACCATGAATGGTGTGTAAGTACCCGCTATCAACAAGTAAATTGCACTGTGGTCTATAATCTTAAGAAAAGCTTTTACATTAGGACTTGTAGCAGAATGATAAAGTGTTGACGATAGAAACATTAAAATCATCGACAAGCCATAGACTAAACAAGCAAATTGCCCATATATGCCATCGACTTTCAGTAACAAAAATATCAGCCCCACAATGGCAGCAATCACGCCCACACCATGGCTTATTGTATTTAGTCGCTCTTCAAGTGGGGAATAATGGTTTGATATAACGCTGGACTGATTCATTAATTAGGTCGTGATAAAAACAGGATTTCATCATATATTTTGAGCGTACAGTTGTACACTGAAATAATCTTTAAACATGCTTAGTTTATAAATCACACACTGCTAAGTATTGAGATATAACACCAGCATAACTAACTCGTCATTTTCCCAAAAATAAACCACGTTATGCTGAAACTTTTAAGCAAGTAAAAAAAGGCTAGCCATCATTTTAAAAATGGTGGCCAGCCTCACATTGTTCAATATCTTAGTTGAATGTACTTACTCTCCCCTAGGGTAACTGGAAGAAGAGTTGAGAGCAGACGACTGTGGATTGTTGTGATTAGACATCTTAGCTCTGGAGAGTCGATCTAATTGTACAGAGTGCAACTTATAAATTCCGGTGAAAGTACACTCAGTATATTTATCACCCACTCTAGCAACTTTTCCACTGTTGACTTTAACAACACCATCATTTGCATTTAAAAGGATGAGCTTCCCAGCAAAATACATGTTTTCGCAATTATCTGGCGTGGTCAGCAAATAAGATTTTTGGTTTTGTGCAACAAGCGCAATATGTTGGTTATTTAATACAAAAAGATCTACAGCATACAATGAATCAATACTTTCTAAGGGAGTTAACCCTTCATCCGCGATGAAGGTAGTAACATAATTTTCATAATTATTTATTTTACTATTACTGCAACCAACCAACAAAACAGTAGCAATAGTTAATATACTTCTTATATAAATTTTCATTTGCTTTCCTTGACGCTTGTCTATGTATAATAAGTAACCAAAAAACTATAACTGACAACCCTTGCTTGAACAAATTTATTCGCAACACCGATGTAATGTTATCTTTGATAAAGATAGGTAGTAGCCAACATTATAAGCCCACCAGCAAGTTTAGTTGCATGACATTTTAGCTAATTGCTATTGAGAAATACGGCGACTAAAACATTACTGTTTGAGATTCATTAAATTTACCTATGCACTTAAGATTCATAATTATTTAAGCTGAAAATTTAAGCCGAAAGAAAAGTGCCGACGTCACCAGAGCGGTTGTCGACCAAGTCGATGCTTTTGATTTACCCTCGTATTAATGTTCGCCAAATAATGGGATTAAGAAGATAACTGACGAGCGGCCTTTCTTGCTTACTTGTTTTGGCTGTTGAAAAAAGTAGTATGTCGTTTGGCATAAATGCCAATCGCCCCCCCTCTTAAATGCGGGTGCCCTTTAGGCATAAGACTCTCCTATCATGTACAATACCTTCCATAAATCCAAAAAACTCCAACGGTAAAACAGTGGCTCCATGGTACATATACATAGTCGAAAACAAATTAAGCCATTACTACACAGGCATTTGTACCAACATTGAACGACGATTTGAAGAGCATCAGTCCAGCGGGCCTAAATGTGCCAGAGCTCTGAAGGGTAAAGGCCCACTCACTCTGAAGTTTAGTTGTAAGGTTGATAGCCATTCAGAGGCATTAAAATTGGAAATTTGGATCAAAAAGCTAAATAAGCCTAACAAAATTAAATTGGTAAATAACTGTTTATGTAATGCCCCACTACGAAATACGCTAGGAGAGGATAAAAATCATGACAAATAGCCCACCCATTGCACTTTTCAATGAGTTAATCGAACTAGGTAACTTACGTTGGCAGGAGCTGCAATCTCATCAAGAGTTTTCCAGTCAATTTGAAATGTTTGAAGAACAGATAAAAACGGCCTTTTCACTCAGCGATTTTATTTCTGTGCAATGTCTGAAGTATCCCTCTTGGTTAACTGAACTACTGGTGAAAAAACTGCTTTTTGCTGAACATATAGATTACCAAGACAAACTTGCCATGGTATTGACTGAAGTTGAGAATGAAGCTGTTTTACAACAACAACTTAGGCAGTTTAGAAACTTTCATATGTTGAGAATTGCGTGGCGCGATTTGCTTAATATACAATCGATTGAGGACTCATTAGCACAAGTATCTGAACTAGCACGTCAATTGATTAACCAAACTAACAACTGGTTATATCAATCTTTACAGCCGCAGTTTGGCCTGCCTGAAGGAGAGTTTGGACCGCAACCTATGTTGATTTTGGGTATGGGTAAATTAGGAGGTGGCGAACTTAACTTTTCTTCTGATATCGATTTGATTTTTACCTACCCTGCAGTGGGAGTTACCACGGGTGGCAAGAAGTCACTCGAAAACCAACAATTTTTTACTAAACTAGCTCAGAAACTAATTACTGCACTGGACCAAATAACCGCTGATGGCCAGGTGTACAGGGTTGATATGCGCTTAAGACCATTTGGTGACAGTGGCCCCATCGTGATGCATTTTGATGCCATGGAAGATTATTACCAAGAACAAGGCCGAGACTGGGAACGTTATGCGATGCTCAAAGCATCTATCTTGAATCGACCTTGCGACTACACAAATCAGTTATCCGATATTCTGCAACCTTTTATTTATCGGCGATATTTAGATTTTAGTGCTATTGAGTCGCTACGTAGTATGAAATCGATGATTGAACAAGAAGTCCGCAGACGTGGCCTAACCAACAATATTAAGTTAGGTGAAGGTGGGATAAGAGAAGCAGAATTTGTGGTGCAAAGTTTGCAACTCATCAACGGTGGACGAGAATCGAGTCTGAAAGTTCAGAGCTTACAATTAGCGCTCGGTGAGCTAGTCAATTTACAGATATTACCCAATCAAAGTGCCCAAGATTTGCAGAATAGTTATTTATGGCTGCGTAAAGTAGAACATTGCCTGCAGCAATTTGCCGACAAACAAACACAAGTATTACCCAACAATGACATTGACCAAAAACGTTTGTTAACTGTCTTAGGCTTACTCGACTATACCGACTTTATGGAACTGTTAGATAAGCACTGCACGTTAATCCACCAGCAATTTTCATTACTGGTGAAAGAAGATCCCGCACTGCAAGATGATATTGCAGATGAACAGCAACAGGGGGCAAAAGATCTTTGGCAGTTACAACTAGACGCGGCAGAAATACAAAGCATATTAAAATATTGGCATTTAGCAGACGAAGTCAACAATACCCCCCTTTCTATTGCCGAAGATGTATATCAACAAATCAACACATTTAAACAAGATTTAACCACTCAGCGAATTGGCCAGCGAGGCCTTACAACGCTGAATAATCTAATGCCCGTGATTATTCACAATGTCCTTAGCTCCTCAGCTAACGATCATGCAGAGTTGTTCAGGCGTGTATTAAGTGTTTTACATGCCGTATTAGGACGTACCGCTTACCTGCAGTTATTATTTGAAAACCAAGCAGCATTATTCCACTTAGTGAAGTTATGCGCTGCTAGTCCTTGGGTGACACAACAAATAGCACGTTTTCCGCTGTTGTTAGATGAACTACTTAATCCCGTATCACTTTATCAACCCGTGGCCTTAAATCAATATTCGGATGAGCTGCGCCAAGCATTACTGCGGGTAGAGCCAGAAGATTTAGAGTTGCAAATAGAAACATTGCGTCAATTTAAACTCAGCCAACAATTAAAAATCGCGGCTTCTGACATATCTAATGCCTTGCCAGTGATGCAAGTCAGTGATCATTTAACCTATTTAGCCGAAGCCATTATTGTTCAAGTGGTGGATATCGCATGGCAACAAATAGTGGCTAAAAATGGTGTGCCCGTATGTGAAACCCATGGCCCTAAAAATATTCAAGACAAAGGTTTTGCGGTCTTGGGATTTGGCAAACTGGGAGGATGGGAGTTGGGTTACGGCTCAGACTTAGATTTAGTCTTTTTGCATAATTGTGACGGTCAACAGCTCACCAATGGAAAAAAACCAATTGGAACGAGTGGCTTCTACATCAAACTTGCGCAGCGGATTTTGCATATATTCACCATCAAAACAGGCTTAGGGCTTCTCTATGATGTAGATATGCGATTACGCCCCTCTGGCAATGCCGGTTTACTGGTGTGTCATGTGAATGGTTTTGCTACCTATGAAACTGAAAACGCGTGGACTTGGGAGCATCAGGCATTAGGTAGAGCACGATTTATAACAGGCTGTAATGAATTGCATAAACGTTTTAGTGCAGTGCGAATAGCGGTGCTTTCAAAACCAAGAGTGTTATTGGAGCTTGCTGATGAAGTGGTGACTATGCGAGAAAAGATGCGAGCCCATTTAGCGAAGGGGAACGCTGAAAATATTGATTTAAAACAAGACGCCGGAGGAATAGCAGATATAGAATTTATCGTACAATTTATGTTGCTTGCTCACACCAGTTCTTTTCCAAGCTTAGCCAAATGGCCTGATAATGTGAGAATATTAGCCGACTTAGCAACGTTATCCCTGATTACTAAATCTGAAGCAGATACTCTTAATCAAGCATATTTGGAATATCGCAACTATGCGCATCGACTAGCCTTGCAAAATGGCGCATTAGCTACCGTTAATGCATCCCTTGTAGAACTTCAAACCAAAGTAAAGGCTATTTGGAATAAGTATTTAATCGATATGCAGCAATAGCCTGACTAAAAATGGGACCTTATTTTCGAGCTTCAGCACATTGCTTTTCTAAATACTCAGATGATTTAGACGTAATGACTAAAGAACGTTGGAGGGGACACATGTATGCTTTGACCTCACCATCAAAGTTGGCATCGATGGCATTACCAATTATTTTTAAGCTAGCCAACAGCGAATCATCAAGTTGAAAAGGGTGTTTGACAATAAAGTCTTGATCAAGCTCCCAAATTACTTGCATACCCTCTGATTGAGCATATTCGGTAATGGCACTTCGAAGTGTACTTCCCGCTTTAAAGATGCGATGTTTGTGCTCCCCTACCCATCTTCCTAATACTGGATTTTGTAAGCTTTCCATCTTTTGCAATCGTTCGCCAAGGGGTTTATCGGAGATTTTCACCCCCATCACAAAGTCGCCTAACTCTTCCTCACGAGGATACCGAGATGACAAACGATAATCCGCATAAAAGTCGCTCATATTACTTGCGATAGTTTTTTTACCCGAGTCTCCTTCTGGGCGCACAGCCGACTCATTACTTTGTTGCATAAGCAACACTACAACTGCAATCGCAATGATCATCAGCCCTAGCATTACATGCTTTAGCCAAAATAAAGAATTAGATAGCTGTTTATTATTTTTCATTACGCATTGTAACTATTGTTAACCTTATTATTAATTTCAATCGTACAGCGAGGGATCATCAGCATTAGGTCTGGTTTTAAACCGTTTATGCATCCAAAGATATTGTTCTGGTGCAATCATAATCATCTTTTCAATCATTTGATTCATACGTGTTACATCGTCTTTATCGTCACCTGAAGGAAAATTCTCTAGTCCGGGTAGTACAATTATTTTGTAGCCTTTAGCGGTTTTAATTGAAACCAGAAAAACGGTCTCACAATCTGCTTGTTTTGCAAATAACAAAGAGCCTGTTGTGGTTGCGACTTCGGGTACAGCAAAAAGTGGTGTAAACTCACATTTTGAGCGTCCGTAATCTTGATCTGGCAAATACAAACACAATTCGCCGTCACTTAAAGCGCTGATTAAACCTCTAACATTTCGCTTGTGTACCATATATTTATTACTACGTTGGCGACCATGGTATTGAATGTATTCCATTAATCTATTGTTGTGTTTACGGTAAAACACCACTGATGGATACTTAAGACCGGCTATTCGGCAAGCAAATTCAAGATTCATATTATGTATTGCATATGCAAGTACACCTTTGCCTTTGGCTAAAATGGCCTCAATATGTTCAAAACCTTCAAACTCAGCTTTCTGGGCAACACGCCATGTTGGCCACCACCATCCCATGCCTGTCTCAAGGATCGCCATACCGGCATTATCTAAGTTAGCGTCTAATATAGTTTGACGCTTTTCTGGACTTAGCTCCGGAAAAGACAATTCTAAATTACGCTTGGCTACGTTATAACGTTTTTTAGCAATAACTTTGAGTAACTTGCCTAATAACTTCCCGATGTTTTTTTGCACCCGATAAGGTAACCAAGACACGCTGTAAAGAATCAGGACACTGATCCAAGTTAACCAATATTTAGGTAAGAAAAACTCTATTTCAAAATCTGGTGCGACTATTTTTTTTACTGACAAACTTATCTCCTACTCATTCATTAGTCTTAGTCTAATACGGAAAGCCAATTGGCAACATGAAAAAAAGTGTTAAGCTCGATTGTTGTCACCACAAAAAAAGCTTTTTCGCAGCAGATTGGAGATGTAATGAAATCTAATAAGACGGCAATTTCAAATGACATCGTAGACAAAAAGATTGAGCGATTACAGGCTATTTTAGATTCAGTCTCAAGTGTAATACTTGAGATATCTGCAAAGGGCGACATTCTGTATGCCAATCAGGCCGCGGTAAAAATGTTTGGTTATTCACAGGCGGAATTCAAGCAAAAGAGCGTCGCTGATTTGGTTCCCGAAAGATATAATCAAGGTCATCAAAAATACCTTAATCCTTTTTTTAAAGTGAACATTGAACAATCTAAAGTTGCAATTGAAGGTGAAGTTCTGCCTGTATTACATAAAAGTGGCCAAGAATTACTCGTCACTATAGATTTAAAACCATCCGTTATTAGCCTACAAAATTCAGTTATCGCTACCCTCTATGAGTCATCAAAGTTAAAAAATGCGCAAGACCGATTAGATAATAGTAACGAGCGACTTCGAGTGGCAAAGGAAGCCGCACAAATAGGTGTATGGGAATTCAACGTAACTACACGCCAATTAATTTGGGACAATCAGATGTTTCTTCTTTATGGCCTTGACCCTAGCACATTTAGCGGCACCCCTTCGGAATGGAAAGACTCGATACACCCAGAAGATAGAGCTAAAGGGTTAGAGATGATTGGGACGGCAATAGAAAAAAAGGTAACATTTGATACCACTTTCAGAATAGTGACACCAACCAACCAAATACGTTATATGAAAATTTACGGACACCCCGTGGTGGATAGCAAAACACAAGTCTGCAAGGTCATCGGCGTAAATTACGATTTGACTGAACACTTTTCTGTCCAAGAAAACCTCAAACAAAGCCTAAAAGAAAATCGGGTATTAGCCAAAGTTGCTGAAGAAACAATTAATGCTGTGGTATTAACGGATGTACTAGGCAACATCACCTGGGTAAATAAGATGTTTACTCGTATCAGTGGTTACCAATTGAATGAAGTGAAAGGTTTTACTCCAGGGTCTATGCTACAAGGCAAAAATACAGACGCTCTTACAATTAAAGAGATGAGTACGGCGCTTAAAAATGAACAAGAATTTAATGTAGATATAATAAATTATCATAAAAATGGTCAGCCTTACTGGTTGCGAATTAATTGTCAGCCATTACACGAACAAGGTCAGCTCGTTGGGTTTATGTCAATTCAAACCGACATAACCGATATAAAGCGTCTTGAACAAGATCGCCAATCAGAACGAGAGCTATTAAAGTGGACTGGCGACATGGCAAAACTCGGGGGTTGGCAACTTAATTTACAGACTAATCAGGTAATTTGGTCTGACGCCGTATATAAGATCCATGAAATACCTATTGGCTCTGAGATTGATCTAGAGAACGCGATTAACTTTTATGTACCTGAAGCAAGACCAATTATTCAACAGGCAATTACTTTAGCCATAGAAGACGGCACACCATGGGATATCCAAACGCCATTCATCACTGCTAAAAATAATAAAATTTGGGTGCGTGCTGTCGGCACTGCAGTGTTTTCAGACGGTATTGTTACTTCTTTAAGAGGGGCGTTTCAAGATATCACCGAACTAAAGCGTGCCGAAGAACAGGCCAAAGAGGCCAGTCGCGACAAAAAGTGAATTTTTAGCCAATATGAGTCATGAAATCCGAACACCTTTAAATGGTATTTTGGGTATGAACGATTTACTGATGAATTCAAACCTCGACGAAAGTCAGCGTCACTTTGCGCAGCTAATCAAAGTGAGTAGCCATTCATTGTTGCACTTAATTAATGATATTTTAGACTTTTCAAAAATTGAGGCGGGCAAACTCAATATTGAATTGCAAGATATCAACTTGTACACCTTACTCGGCGATATAATTGACTCAATGGCTGCACGTGCTCAAGACAAAAATCTTGACCTGGTATTGGATATTGCACCCACACTGCCTCGATGGGTAAAAATTGATCAAGACAGAGTGAAACAAGTGTTGATTAACTTACTAGGTAACGCGATTAAGTTTACAGAACAAGGCGAGATTATATTAAGAGTTGAGAGCAGCGACGAATGCTTAATATTTTCGGTTATTGATACCGGCTGCGGCATTCCAAAGGACAAACAAGCACAACTTTTCTCTCAATTTATGCAAGTTGATAGTTCCAGCACTCGCCAACATGGTGGCACAGGGTTAGGCTTGGCGATCAGTAAGCAATTAAGCGAGATGATGGGGGGGGGAATTACACTGCAAAGTGTTTGGCAGAAAGGTTCTACATTTTGCTGCACTGTTAAATTTAAACCTTCTAAGCAAACATCTTCCGCAACAACTAAAAGCATGCTTGCCTCACTTCACGGAAAAAGTTTACTTGTTGCAGACTCCAAAAAAAGTGTGCGCCAGTCGGTGGAAAATTTTCTAATACAAAGTGGTATCAAAGTGCAATCTGTTAGTGATGCACCAGAGACTATCAAGGCTTTAAGGCATGCCCATGACACGAATCAACCTGTCGATTATGTGCTCATTGACCTAGATCTAACGGGGATGAATGGCCTAGAACTCAGCAAAGCGATCCGCTCGGACTCACGCTTTTCTGATGTATTTATCATTTTAATGACAGCACAAGTAGGAGGGACGAATACGGTTCAAAGTATACCTACCAAAATATCTGGTTACCTTTCAAAACCCCTTAAACCCGATGCGCTTATTGATGTACTCCTTTCACCTCAGTATTCAGAGTCTGGAATTGATAAAGGTCAATTCAGTCGAATTAATCCATCCGAAACCGATGTTCAGAAAAAACCCAACATATTGGTGGTTGAGGATAACTACATCAATCAGCAAGTCGTCATGGAAATGCTGAGAAATTTGAATTGTCATTGCCACCTTGCCGAAAATGGTCAAGAAGCCTTAAATATGCTGAGGAGCCATACCGAATCATTTGATTTAATTTTAATGGATTGCCAAATGCCGTTAATGAATGGTTACGATGCAACTAAGCACATTCGCGCAAACAAAGATGGTCATTTTGATGAGAACATTTTTATCGTTGCCTTAACAGCGAATGCAATGAAACGTGATGATGATAAATGCTTTGAAGCGGGCATGAACGACTATTTAACCAAGCCCATTTTATCGGAACAATTAGCTAAAATGTTATACAAGTGGGTGTTTATTGAAAGGCGACGATAGGGCAACTTAATTGGATAAGTCCCATTATAAATGGCAAATCGATAATCACATTCACTTTTGTTTTTATCAAGTGACTTTCTCAAGTGACTTTGTTACAAAGACATTATGAGCTGGTGTATAATTCAGAGACAATATGCTTTCCAATGACTCTCATATATTTTTAACTTAGGCCTCTATGCAACTTATCGAAATTAATAAAGCCCGTTATCGACGGCATTTGAACCTTGTCATAGCCGGCTGTATCTGCGGCTTGATAATCGGTAGTTTAGCCATTTCACAGACGCTTATCGGTTTATTTCCCGATGCAAGCGGAAGTCACTTTAACTGGAACTTATTAGGCGTTGTAACTGCCAGTGTGACAATTGCTTTGTTACTCAATAAATACCGTAGTCATGACTTTATGACCGAAGTAGTGTACGTATGGGAGTTAAAACAGACGCTTAACAAAATAAATCGCAAAATGCCTAGGCTTAAAGCCGCTAGTCTCAAAGGCAATGCAGATGCTTTATTGGCCATCCATTATAGTTACGCCGGATCACGCTTATTATGGAAACTCGACGATAACACCATCGTTATGGATGAGTTGATGACTCAACAAGCAGAGCTTGATAGTGCAGCCGAAAAGTATCATTTAACCCTCAATGCAGATGATTATGACGCCTCTATTTTGAAGCAGTTTTAACCTAATAAAAATTAGATTACTATTTTGATATAGTCAAACCCAATTAAAATATGAGTATCAAAATATCAGTTAGTCTGCAGCTTAGTATTCATCGTCAATGGCTTTAAGTTTTTTAATAAATTTTTCACAATGTTCTTCTTTTTCATAGTTGAAATGGTACTTATTGTGAAAACCGAAATTTAATTGTACTTGCGCATCTTCAACGAACAATGTGTAACCATCAAAATCGGTGTACACTTTAATACCCATTAGGAAGTGCTCTTCGCCTTTCTTTTCACCATGCTGAATGATTTTATCAAACACACTTAATATAAACTTGCTGTCGATGTCATTTTTCATGGTTCTGCTCCAAATTATATTCTTACATAACCCTACGTAGAATTGTGTGGCTAAGCCCAATATAAAAACTAACTTAGGATTAACATTAAACTGGTGTTAATGATACCAATGACGTATAAAGTTTTGTAGCTTAAGTGTTATCATATTCGTGTTGAATTTCTTAAGGTGTTTTTATATTAAAACCAACACAGCTACCCAAAAGGCCTCTAACTTAGACGCGGCTAAGTTACTGTACGATAATGGCTTATTAGGGATCCTTGTAAGCGCTCTAGCAAGCACCCTAATGGTCTTTTGGACTAACGGGCTAGACACCAATACACATCAATTAATCTGGTGGCTTTCCATCAGCTCAATATTACTACTACGCCTACTTGATTATGCTGTATGGAAACTAAGCAGCAGTAAATTAGCATCCGCAGGTCTATTAGGGATACGCCGCTTTGCAGCAGGCTGTATAGTAACCGCGATTGCTTGGTCGTTATATCTGGTCATTTTTTTCAACCTATTTACTGATTCTGAACTATTTTTCGCGATTATCATCATATCCTCGTTCGCAGGTGGCTCTGCATTTCTTTTATCATCTAGCCGCTTTACTGCCATAAGCTATCCTTTAATTTTGTTGGTTCCTATCTCTTTGTTTGGATTACTTTCAGAACATGAAAATCGCCAAATTTTAGGCATCCTAGGTGTGGCTTTTGCCTTGACCATGGTGTTCTCTTGTATCAAATCGTCTCGCTTTACTTTAGGTGCTATCTATCAAAAAAACCTGAATGCGTTACTTATTAAAGAGATGGAGAATGAGAAAAACTTGGTTGCACAAGCCAATCAAGAACTAGAACTCAAATCGAAAGAACTGAATCAGGTCAATATCAACCTTGAGGACAAAGTCAAACGACGCACCGATGAAATATACCAACTAAGTAATATTGATTCTTTGACCCAATTGGTTAATCGTAAAGCGTTCACTTCCAGCCTTGAGTCATTAATAGAACAGTCAATTGTTAAAGATAATCCATTGGCATTACTGTTTATTGATCTGAACGGCTTCAAGAAAATCAACGATACTATGGGGCATAAGGTCGGTGACAGTGTACTGGTTCAAGTTACGAAGAGGATCTCCGCTTTTTCTGAAAATAACAGAGCCGGTCGCTGGAATGGAGATGAATTTTTAGTCGCTTTACCCTATAGCGATCAGGATACTGCGATGTCTATTGCCAAAGCTATCGCAACCAGCATTACCCAGCCCATGTACGTGCATGGTAACGAATTATACCTATCAGCTTCTATCGGTATCGCCATGGCACCCGCGCATAGCTTATCAGCTACTGAGCTGATTCAACTTGCTGACTTAACTATGTGTGAGCAAAAGAAATCTGATAATAAACAACCTCGTTTATTTTCTAATGACTTGAAAGAAAAGATAATCGCGTCACAAATTATTTTAGAAGGCCTGCAACATGCCATAGAAAGGAAGCAATTCTTTTTATGTTATCAGCCAATCCAATCAGCTAAAGATAATGTGTCTTTTGCATTTGAAGCATTATTGAGATGGAACTTTTACGAGAAATTTATTGGACCTGATGTATTCATTCCTTTAGCCGAAAAATCTGGGCTTATTAAAGAAATAGGTGCATGGGTATTAAATCGAGCGTGTATGGATGCAAGCTATTGGCAATTCAACCAACAAGCGTCTGTGTCAGTTAACGTTTCTGTTATTCAACTGATGGATGACGGATTTATTAGATTGTTAGATAACTGCCTTCGTAGTAGCGGTCTGGCACCTGAAAGATTACATTTAGAAGTAACAGAGTCGACTTTTATTGAAAACAAAGCCAAAATCCGCCAGCAATTGGAGCAGATTCAAGCGCGCAACATTGGCGTATCAATAGACGACTTTGGCACGGGCTATTCTTCCTTGTCGCAGCTTCAATCTTTACCGGTTAACTACGTAAAAATAGATAAGTCTTTTGTGGATAACATCGAAGGAAAAGGAGAAGCGATTATTCGAGCCACCCTATTTATAGCCCGCGAACTAAATTGTAAGACGATTGCAGAAGGGGTCGAAACAAAAGAACAAGCCATTGCTCTATCGGCTATGGGAGTTGATTATCTTCAAGGTTATTATTTTGCCAAACCCATGAAAAACGAAGACTTAATCGTTTGGCAAAACCCCATCACTAGTATTTTTTCTTAAACCTGTATGTAACTTTCTATTGGTGATTTTAATTTGTCACTAATCAGGGCAAAATAGTCCTTTTTGTAATGAGATAACTTATCCATGGCGCAACTTTACTTCTATTACTCGGCAATGAACGCAGGCAAATCTACTTCTTTGCTGCAGTCAGCTTACAATTATGCCGAAAGAGGCATGAATGCTGAAATTTTTACTGCTGCATTAGACAATAGGTACGGTGAAGGCAAAGTAGCGTCCAGAATAGGTCTTGAATCGGCAGCTCACCTTTTCACCCCTCAAACCGATATGCAATCTGCAGTTGAAGCGCTAGTGGCCAAAAAAAAGGTAAACTGTCTGTTTATCGATGAAGCGCAATTTTTAACGAAGCAACAAGTAAAGCAATTAATTTATGTGGTCGACAACCTCAACATACCCGTATTGGCATATGGCCTTCGGACAGACTTTTTAGCAGAAACCTTTGAAGGTAGCCGCTACCTTTTGGCATGGGCTGACAAACTGATAGAGTTGAAAACTATCTGCCATTGTGGTCGAAAAGCAGCATTTGTAGTCAGAATCGATGAAAATGGACAAGTAGTAAAAGAAGGCGAACAGGTAGAGGTGGGTGGAAATGATAAATACGAGTCGATGTGCAGACAACACTTCGCAAAGCTTGTATGGTAAATCTATCTCACCAATTCACATGAAAAAAAAGCAAACAGCCTTGAGCCATTAACAGCCTTGAGCCTAATAGGAATTCACTGTTTGCTTTTTTTATAACACTTAAATTTTTATCAATATTGTTTATTTTGCAGATTTTTCTGTGATGTAGCTCATCACGTTAGTTGCTTCTCGCGACTGGAAGAATTCACTTAAGCTTTCTCCGGCACATGTCACATTGTCAGCATCAAGGACCTTGTTTATCACTTCTTGCTTAGAAAAGCCTAAGCGACCAATTTGACTACTAACTGCGCGTTTAAACAAACCAACGTTATTTGTTACTGCAGATTTGCAGAAGTTTTTAAAGCTTCTGTCACCTACAAATTTATATTTGCTGGTTGATGCTGTTTCAACAGTGGCTTCAGTGCCAGTTAAATAATCAGCAACATCATGAGAGCCACGTGACGTAGAGAACGCAACTAAGTTTTGACCTGCACATTGGAAATGCTCGCCATTCGCTAAAAGGGATATCATTTTATCTTTACTAGCACTTAAACGAAAACCGTGTTGCTTAACGTTCTTTTTAAGTAAATCTAAATCGTTGGTAGCAGCGGCTTGGCAAAGTTCGGCATATTGCGTGTCACCCACAAATTTAAAGTTGTTCGCACTCTTCAGTGATGCGCTTGCGTTTAATGATAATGTTGCGGCAAATATTGCAGTTGTTGTTAATAGTGACTTTTTCATGATAACACCTCAGTAATTTAAATTATTTAAAACATTCGGCGAGTTTGCTTTCTCAACCTTGCGAAATGAATTGTAATTAAATTACAAAAAAACATTGTTTTTTTTCTGAGATCATTTGATTAATGAATTGTAAAGAATATTAAAACGCGGCTAAAAATAATTTAAAGCATTGTTTTAATTGGATTTACTGGTCACTTTATATTCATAATATAGTGATATATATATTAAATAGATATAGATAAAGCTGTAATTTAATTACAATATGGTTTTTTTGGAGAACTATCCGTCGATATATTTTGTGGTTTTGAGTCGTTTTTTAATAAAAAAAAGCCCTTACGGGCTTTTTTTATTTTAATAAAATCACTAATTTTAAGGACGTAACGCTTTTTCACCTCTGGATAATCCACATACACCCGTTCTTGAAGCTTCGATAATCTCGGTGCATTGACTCAATGTATGTGCAAAAGCATCTAACTTGTCGCTGGTACCTGTCACTTGGATCGTATAGTTATTCGCATCTACGTCGACAATTTGAGCCCTAAATATATCCACATTACGTTTAACCTCTGCACGAACCAACTCACTGCGTGTGGCTACTTTCACCAGCATTAACTCTCGTTCAACGTGATAGCCGTCAGATAAATCAGTCACTTTCAACACGTCAATTAGCTTATTAACTTGTTTGGTGATCTGCTCAATAACCTTGTCATCAGCTTCTGTGACTATAGTCAAACGTGACAAACTTTTGTCATCTGTTGGCGCCACACATAAAGAGTCGACATTGTATCCACGTTGTGAAAACACACCCACTATACGAGACAAAGAACCCGGAGCATTTTCCATTAATACAGAAATAATTCTTCTCATTATGTGCGCTCCGTCTTACTTAATCGCATATCATCCATTGCACCAAACTTTATTTGCATGGGATAAACGTGCTCGTTTTGGTCTATTTCAATATCCATAAATACTAATCTGTCTTTTGCAGCAAAACATTTAGCCATTGCTGCATCTAACTCTTCAGGCTTAGTCACCTTAATACCAATATGACCATAGGCTTCTGCTAATTTAACAAAATCAGGCATTGCGTCCATATAAGAACTAGAGTGGCGACCTTTGTAGTTCATATCTTGCCATTGACGCACCATGCCTAAAGCTCGGTTGTTTAAAGATATAATCTTGATAGGTAAATTGTATTGCATACACGTGGCCAGCTCTTGGATATTCATTTGAATACTACCGTCACCTGTTACCACAGCAGAGACTGCTTCAGGATGCGCCATTTGCACGCCCATCGCTGCCGGTAAACCAAAGCCCATGGTGCCTAATCCACCTGAGTTGATCCAGCGCCTAGGTTTATCAAAAGGATAATAAAGTGCGGCAAACATTTGATGCTGCCCTACGTCAGAGCTAATGTAAGCATCACCGTGTGTATGTTTATATAAAGATTCGATGACTTCTTGTGGCTTAATTACATCTTTGTCTTTTTTATAATCTAGACATTTTCGAGAACGCCACTGATTGATCTGCTCCCACCAGTCGGCAAGCTTCGTTTTTTGTGCCTCAGCATCAATTTCCCCCATTTCTTTAAGTAGCTGTTTAGTCACCTCGTCAACGCTTCCCACTACTGGTATGTGAGCACCAATTATTTTAGAAATAGAGGCAGGGTCGATATCAACATGAATAATATCCGCATGAGGACAAAATTTATCCACATTGTTAGTTACACGGTCATCAAAGCGTGCGCCCAGAGCCAAAATACAATCAGAGTTATGCATAGCCTTATTCGCTTCAAGCCTACCGTGCATACCCAACATACCTACGAACTGCTCATGTACAGATGAAAAGGCGCCTAGACCCATTAAGGTCGATGTCACAGGTGCTTGTAGTTTTTCAGCAATTTCAGTGACTAGTTCGCTGGCTTCAGCGATTATTGCTCCACCACCTACATACACAATGGGACGTTTCGCTGCAAGTAAACTTTTAACTGCTTTCTTGATCTGTTTACTATTCCCTTTAAGGGTCGGATTATAGGAGCGCATAGTGACGTCATCAGGAAACTCATAAGGATACTCCTCTTGAACATTCACTATATCTTTAGGTAAATCGACTACTACTGGACCTGGACGCCCCGTATTAGCAATATAGTAAGCTTTTGCGATAGCCATAGGAATATCGACTGCGCGTTTAACCAGAAAGCTATGTTTAACGATAGGTCTAGAACAGCCCACCATATCTGTCTCTTGGAATGCGTCTTCACCTATGTGTTTAGTCGGCACTTGTCCCGATAACACTACCATTGGAATAGAGTCCATAAACGCGGTAGCAATACCTGTGATGGTATTAGTAGCACCCGGGCCTGAAGTCACTAAAACAGTGCCTGTTTTGCCTGTTGCTCTGGCGTAACCGTCGGCCATATGAGCTGCAGCTTGTTCATGACGGACGAGGATATGTTCGACATCTTCTTGCGCATATAACGCATCATAAATATCAAGTACGGCACCACCTGGATAACCGAACACATGTTTTACCCCTATATCTTTTAGCGTTCGCACAACCATCGCGGCGCCTGACATCATCTCCATCAGAATCACTCCAGAAATATATAATGTTAAATGAAATAGCACTATACGTGAGCGATTAGAAAATTTAAACATGAAAACAGACAAAAGTGAGACATTCATCCCAATATAGGCATATATTAGGATGAAACTACTAATTATCCATGTTTACATACGGATTATTAGGATGAAATTACATTTTACTAACAAGTTATCTATTCATCTTCGATTTTAACTTCAATATCACCTTGCTCAATTGTATCTTTATCGTCGTCATCATCTTCAGCCTCTACAATTGTTGGGCGATGATTACCATGGACACTTCCCGGTCTGTATCGGTTTATTTGTTTTTGATATTTAACCCAAGCTTTCTCTGCCAATCCTTCAGGCTCTTTTTTGCCAAAAGCGGCAGCCAACAAGCCATCATCCTCAATGTTCTGAGATTCAATTTGACCATCGACCAAAGCTGCAATTAAACAACCATATTGAGCTAGTGCTTTACTTTCGTTGATGGAAAAATCTCCAGAACGGGAAAAACCATAAGGATAATTTTTCGCATCGCTAAACATACGGTTGACCAAGGTATCTCTGCTAAGTTTTGCCATCACAACACCCATAAAAAAGAAGTTAACAAGATTAAAAATCATTGATTTAATAAAGACGTTATCTGAAAAGATAAATAAGCTAGTACTATCGCCTTTTGTAAACTGCTTTATAATTTAAAACAAGAATCTGTCAACTGTTTTTGTATAAATTTTTTAATTCACACGCTGGACAACACTGTTTAGTATGAAAGTTGATCCAAACCTTTATAAATCACATAAAATTGTAACATTAAACTAACGTTACCTTTTTGACTCCCTAGCCGACATCATTTCATATTTTACCAGCTCGATCCCTGTGACTTCACTGACCAATATTTTGATATTCACTTCACCTTTATCAGTGATTTGCATCAGTGACATTAGTTCGTTTGTTAAACTCGCTATAGCCTTCATGTCGCTGGTTGCACGTTTTAATTAGTGTAAGCCCATATGTTTAATCAAAGGTAATTTGTCTTAAGACAATTAACCCAGTGCATAATTCAGCCAACAAGACTATTGCAGTTGCATGCAAGCTACCTAAATGATTTTTGCTTAGAGACTTTTTTTAGACGATAAGAAGCTGTTTTTCGGTCTGTAAATAGCACTTCTAAACTTGTGGTACCGGCAAGTTTAACTTTGTATCTAAACACACACATCATGAGCTTTGAAATTGGCCAGCTAGGGTATTGGTTTACTTTATCAACAAACGTTCTTAATGGATTAATTGTAGGCATGACAAGCATTTGAGCAAACAATCGCAAATTGAAAATCAATATGTTTTATTTACAAAAATCTATTGTACTCCTGAGATCTAGGTTCACTGAACTTACATCTAAATACTTGAACCTCTTCTAATCTGGCACCTTATCGACTAGTTTAGCTGCCAGATTCATTTCATTTTTCCGCAACATGATCAAAGGCGCTATCGAGTAATAAATGACAACTCAACTCCATCATGTATACCATGCGGGCCTTTGGATATCCTGCCTACTAAGCCTTATTTGCGTTACGTGCAAGCTGCGCAAAGCTGTCTGGGATGTATCTATGCTCTATCAATGTCACACAACACCTCAGTTCCAGCAATACTCACTGCAGCTAATGCCATAGTGTCCTGTAAGGGCCCCAGACATCCGGACAAAAAACAGGTTATTCCGGTGATGCCTAAAGCGGTGCATAACATCGATAGTAGCCGAAGGCAGGATTGTGAGTAAACGCACCGAAGCGTTTTATCGAGTGACACAAACAGACCCATACCCGGCCTGGTCTTTACTGTGGCTAAGGGTTATTCTCCCGCCAGCCGATGATAGAAACGGCTCCAAGGCTCATTTGTGGGAGAAATTTCGGGGCACCATTTGTATCCTGATAGTGGACACATGGGAGCATTTGATGGACTTACGGTTAAACGAAGACAACTACGAGGTGACAGCGGTCAAAATAATCCTAAGAGGGACAATGTAGAACTAATGCGCTTAGCAGTATAAACTTACGCGTGCCTGTGGTGTAAACACAGCGAGAGCAATCATTGTGGTTAGCAGGAGTCTGCCTTGAGAAGGAAGGAAAACAGGCCGAAAGTAGACCATTGACTGCTTTCGCAGAGAATTCCTGTGTATTAAGCCTTGCGCTGTTTTTTTGTGCTTAAATAAAAAAAATCGGTCATTCCTGCGAAAGTGGGCACCTCTCCGCAAGACCTAAAAAAACCTCACTCCCGATACAGAAAAAGTGAGGTTTGGTTTTACTAAGTCTAGTGGATGCTAGCGCTTTTCGATATTAACCTAGGTTATTTTCGGTTTTACCATTCTTCAAAAGAATAAGTGAAACGAAGACCAATAGTTCTTGGCCGTAGCACGTTAGTTACGAAGCTTCTAACAGTCGCGCCATCAACGGTTTGATTAATCAATGGTGTTGATTGCACGCCTGTTTCAGCAAACTTATCAAACACGTTATTCACATAAGCAGTAACGGTCCAATCATCTGTTAGATAAGTAATACGAGCGTTTGCTACACCAAAACTAGGAAGTGTATAACTTCCGCCAAGGCCACCAGTACGCGAAAGAATGTCGCTTTGCCAAGCAAAATCGCCACTATAGGTCAACTCTGCGTCGTTAGACAAGCTCTGGTAATATGTAGCAGACAACGAGACCTGATTTTCCGGTGAACCAGGTAATCTATCACCTGCAGAGCCATCTATGAAGTCTGCACCAAAGCCTGGAGGAGCAATTGTACGTATTAAAGAAGGCACATCTTTAGATAGTTCACTGGTAGTTTGACTGAATGACCCCCTTAGGTTTAGATTATCGGTGGCATTCCAATTGAAAGTGGCCTCTAAGCCCTTTGATTCTGCACCATTAGCATTAATCGTAATAGGTATAGAAGCATTTACCGTTGCTGATGATAGCTGGTTGTCTTCCCACTTAATGTAGTAAATAGCGCCATTTAGGGTAAGGCTTCCGTCTAACCAACGACTCTTTACACCAAGTTCATGGTTTCGTGTGGTATCTGGCCCATATGAACGTTCATCAAACTCTGCAAAATCGTCAGGACCCGGGCCAAATTGCTGCCCTGGTGCAAGGTTACAGTTCCCCTGCGCCGCGTTAGGATCATACTCGTCGCATTCTCCGCCGCCGTTGCCGCCACCGATACGGAAGCCCTCACTGATAGTAAAGTAGGCATTGAGGTCTTCATTGAACACATAAGAGGTGTTAAATTTAAATAAACTACCATCATCTTTTTGCTCTAAATCAGGGTCAAAGTCTCTTGACTCAATTTCATCTAGGCTTGCTGCTACAAAGCCAGAATCAAAGAGCGGGAAATCAACTGTAGATTGGTCTTTAATATCGTATTTGTAGAACCTACCGCCGATAGTCACTTGCCATTTATCGGTAATTTCGTAACCTACTTCACCAAAAATCGCTTGTTCTACAATTTTGGTTGAGCCAGCAGAGAAATATTCCAGATCGTCAGGACGATCAAATCCGGCAAAAGCTGCATAACCTGGCGTAAATTCTGCTGAGTAACTCACGTTTTCAAGCTTGTTGTAAAAGCCACCTACAATCCAGTTTAAATTTGAATCTGAAGTAGAGACTAAACGCACTTCTTGGTTGAAGGTTTCTTCTCTTTCATTTTCATCAGTAAAGGCCGTGAAGGTTGGAAAGGTTTCGTAAGAGTATTCAAGACTGATAAGTAAGTCTGTTTGATCACGTTGCCCGCGTTCTTCATAACTGGTAATACCCGTTGCAGAAGTGAGTTCTGCAAAACCTAAATCAACTGTAATTTCTAAAGCTAATAAGCTAGTGCTTTCGTCATTCGGCTCGCGTAGGCGTTGCGCATTTTCATATTTACCAGTTGCCAATTCGCCTCTGTGGCTAGAGATAGTTCGGCCTTCATTTTCTTCTTCTTGCCAATAATAGGTAAGGGTTGCATCTAGTTCTTCCATTGGTTGCCAACGCAATGCAAGTTTGCCAGTAAGTGATTCTTGCCCGTTAACATCTTCAGCCGGGTCAAACTGATCACTACCGCGAGTAGCATCAGGTTCAGAAACACCAATTTGACGAACCACGAAGGGTTGGTCAATAAAACCAGGATCATCATAACTATCAAGTGAAGCACGAAACGCAAAGGTGTCACTTAAAGGTACGTTTACCGTAAAACCAAGGTCATTGCCAAAATCGTCACTCTCATTAGTGCTAAATAAGTCGCCTCTAATATCAAATGAACCTGCATCAAATTCTGGCTTGTTAGGAATGTAACGTATTGCACCGCTTAACGTGCCTGCGCCATAAAGTGTGCCTTGTGGACCCAATAACACTTCAATACGCTCTACGTCAGTTATTCTCATATCAACAGCAAGCGGTATTTCGCCTAGGTATGTAGCAACGGTGCCACCTTGATCATTACCATCACCTTGACCCAGTGGATCAGCATTGATACCACGCACTATTAAGGGGTTACCGTTTCGTCCACCTTGGTCTAAAGCAACAATACCTGGTATGAATCTTAGGGCTTCCGATATATCACCCACACCTTGTCTTTCGAGTTGACTACCATCTAATGCCGCTATATTAATCGGCACATCTTGAATAGAGCCCTCTCGGCGCGTGGCTGTAACGGTAATTAGCTCTATATCTTTCGTGCTTTTTTCGCTGCTTTCTTGCGCGAAAGTTGGCACGGCTATGGCAGTACTTAATAGTGTAAGCGTCAGGGCTTGGGCAATTAAATTGGGCTTAAAATTATTTTTTTTCATATTAAATACCTGTACAGTGTGTTTTTTGTCAAAGGACGGTGTGTCAAAAAGAGTTGTTTTTAAAATGACTGTTTTAACAGTGCTTATATTACTTTTTGTGATAGTGCCAGATAACACCAATTTTAGTATCTCGATTGTCCCAGTATTTGTCAACTCGATGGCTGGCAAGGCTGCCTTGGTGTTGTAATACAATAGCGGTTTGGTACCCTACAGCTTATTTCAATTATTAATAAGAACAACGTCCAAAACCATGTCCAAAATTATCCCCCATGTAATTGACGATAATCTGTTGTTAATGGCGAAAGGTGAATACAAAATAGTTCACGCTAATGCTATGTCGCTTATTCGCACTAACGTGGGCGATCCTGCGCCCTATTTACTGCTTGCTAAACTATGCTTCGATCACGAAAATTATGTCAAAGCAAGGGAATTGTTCGAAAAAAGCGTAAGTTTAGCCCCTGATAATATTCGTGTGCTTACCTACTTCAGTCAGGCGCTTACTCAATTGGGTGAGCATGGTGAAGCTGGACTATTTGCAGATAGGGCCGCTAGTTTAGCTCCTAGTAATGCCCACATTGCCGACACATTAGGCGTTGTTTATAGTCGCTTAGGCTTTCATGAAAAGGCCGTTCTTTGTTTTCAACAAGCAGTATCTTTAGATGTTAAACCTGCAAATTATCATTATAATTTAGCCGCTTCTTTGCAGTTTTTAGGTAATTTTGAAGCTGCCAAAATTGCTTATGAAGAAAGCTTAAGACGAGCCCCTGAATTGTATAGGCCTTTAGCTTCACTAGTCAGCCTTGAAAAACAAAGTGTTGAAAAAAATAAGATTGACGCTTTATTGGCAAGCTACCAACGCTGGAAAAAAGACAGTGACGCCGTTTTATACATTGGTCATGCTTTGGCTAAGACCTATGAAGATTTAGGTGATTACACCACCAGTTTTGAATGGCTTAAAAAAGCAAAATTGGGCAAAAGCGTAACAGCCAATGCTTTTAATTATGAAGGGGTATTTTCAGCCGCTCAGGAACCAGCAATATCAAATAGCAAAACAGATAAGGCATTAGAGACACCATCAGATAAGCTGGCATCATGCCCAATCTTTATAGTAGGTTTACCTAGAACCGGCACTACATTGGTCGATAGGATTCTATCTAGTCATCGAGATGTGGTGTCTGGAGGGGAACTAAACACATTTGCAGAGCTGGTTAAACGAGCAACTAGTACCGAGTCCAATTTGGTGCTTGATGCAGAAACACTTTACCAAGCAAATACGCTCGAGCTACATAATGTTGGCGAACAGTACATAGAGGCAACTAGCGCTTTACGCAGAAACGCAATCCGCTTCACAGACAAAATGCCACTTAATTTTTTTTATGCCAAAATAATTTTAAAAGCCTTACCAAACGCTAGGATCATTGTGTTGAGGAGAGGTGCTATGGATAGTTGTTTAAGCAACTATAGACAATTACTCACTACACAACATTCCTATTACGATTACACCTACAGCTTAAAAGCTACCGCACAATTTTATCGCCAATTCGACCAACTCATGGGCCATTGGCGTGCAAACTTACCCAGTAATCGTTTTATGGAAGTGCAGTACGAAGATATTGTATTTAAACAACAAGCCACCACTGAAAAACTGCTTAAATTTTGTGACCTTGAATGGGACGATGCATGTTTACGTTTCCATGAAAACAAAGCGCCAGTATCCACTGCTAGTTCAGTGCAGGTTAGGCAACCTCTTTACTCAGGCTCTATTGGCCGCTGGAAACGCTATGGTGATTTGTTACATGAACTTAAAGATGATTTGGGTGATCTAGCTGAGGATGTATAACGATAACGGCAACTTCGTTGTCGTGTTCCCGTTGTGGGGGCGCCTCACAAATATTGACTACTTGGGAATATTGATACTTTAACATTGGAGCGGGAAACGAGATTTGTAACCGCCAACCGCGTTGTCGTGTACCCCTTGGGGTCGCCTAACGGGTATTGACTAGTCTGAAACACTGACTTTTAACATTGGAGCGGGAAACGAGATTTGTAACCGCCAACCGAGTTGTCGCGTGCCCCTTGGGGTCGCTTAAACGATATACATTGAATCAAGCTTTTACTGTGGCTTATCATTGGAGCGGGAAACGAGATTTGTAACCGCCAACCGCGTTGTCGTGTACCCCTTGGGGTCGCTTAAACGATATACATTGAATCAAGCTTTTACTGTGGCTTATCATTGGAGCGGTAAACGAGATTTGTAACCGCCAACCGCGTTGTCGTGTACCCCTTGGGGTCGCCTAACGGGTATTGACTAGTCTGAAACACTGACTTTTAACATTGGAGCGGGAAACGAGATTCGAACTCGCGACCCCAACCTTGGCAAGGTTGTGCTCTACCACTGAGCTATTCCCGCATAATGATGATACCGCTCTAAGCTGTGGTTGCCTAAAGCGAGGCGCATTCTACAAAAATGAGACTTCATTGCAAGCATTAAAGCCCAATTTTATGATATTTTTTGCTAATTACTACATATTGATGGATTAGCGAACAAATATTCATACGTAAAATTAAATATTAAAGACATGTTGACGGGTATTAACCATTTCTGCGATGGACTCGCGAATATCATCTAGCGCTAGATGCACACCTTTTTTGTGAAAACGTCTACCATTCTGGTTTCCACGACGAACCACTCTTGATCGTACTCACATCAATATTTCTATAATGAAAATATTGTTCAAGCTCAGACATGTACTTGACTAAAAAGCGACGATCCTGACCTATTGTGTTTCCACACAGTGGAGATATCCCCTTAGGTACAAAATCTTCTAAAAACAAAATGGTTTGTTCCACTGCTTGTTGTTCGTTAACGTCACTATCACGACAACGTTTGGTAAGACCTGATTTGCCGTGTGTATCTGTGCACCATTGATCCATACCATTAAGCACTTCATCAGGCTGATAAATGGCTAACACCGGACCTTCGGCCAATATATTCAAATTTTTATCTGTCACTATAGTGGCAATTTCCAAGACGACATCAGTCTCAGGCTCTAACCCTGTCATTTCCATATCGATCCACACTAAATTTTCGTTGTTTACTGACATGCTGACTCCTAATTGAAAACTTTTGATGAGTAACAAATACATTAATGATTTGGTATCCGCTCCCTCAAACGTTAACATGATACAAGAAATAATATTAATTACAGCAAAGATAAAACGTGGCTAAAAAACCAAAGTTAACAGACAGGCAAAAACGACAAGTCTCAGTAAATCGCACGAAGCGCCTTTCGAGTGGTGCAAAGCCGAGTGAAATTGAAGATAATCAGTTTGGCGAACAGCAAAGCGGACGTGTTATAGGACGATTTGGTAAACATGCAGATGTTGAAGATCGGGCAGGAACAGTGCACAGATGTCACATGCGGCGCACCATTAATAGCGTGGTATGTGGCGACGAAGTGTTATTTAGGCCAGGGAAAGATCAAACCTTAAGCATCAGCGGTATTATTGAGATTGTTCAAGACAGAAAGTCTGTTCTCACCCGTCCTGACTTTTATGATGGGGTAAAACCTGTTGCGGCTAACATCGATCAAATCATCATTGTAAGTTCGGTATTACCAAGCTTATCTTTGAATATTATCGACAGATATTTGGTTGCTGCTGAAGATGTGGAAATTACGCCAGTAGTATTATTAAACAAAGTCGAGTTGCTTGATCCACAACAACTGAATGAAGTCGAAAGTCAGCTAAATATTTATCGCGATATCGGCTATCAAATTGTGTACACCAGTTGTAAAACATTGACTGGGCTTGATGAACTTGCAGTATGTTTGAAGGATAAAGTCAGTGTATTTGTTGGTCAATCTGGTGTAGGAAAATCAAGTTTAATCAATGAGTTGTTACCTGAAGCAGACGAAATAATTGGCGATATATCCGACAACTCTGGATTAGGTCAACACACCACTACAACTGCAAAATTACTGCACTTTCCTGATGGTGGGGATTTAATAGATTCTCCTGGGGTACGTGAATTTGCCCTGTGGCACCTCCCTGCAGAAAGATTAACTAATGGGTTTAGAGAATTCAGAGACTATTTAGGCGGTTGCAAATTTCGAGATTGTAAACATGGCAATGATCCAGGATGCTTGATCAAAGCAGCGGTTGAAGAAGGTAAAATTAGTCCACAACGTTATCAAAGCTACCACAAAATATTGTTAAATATGGATGAGTTACGCCCAGCACATACAAAGGTTTAATGCTCCTCAGTTTAAGCACATATTTCGCCGGCAAAATCGACTAGCATATAGCCTATTGAACTTAGTGAAAAAAGCAAAGCCTCGATTATTACGGTACAATTCTAATCGTTGAAGTCAGATTATTAGGAAAGCTACTTTGTTTGATTCGTTAAAAATTGCTCTGCAATATATTACTCCAAAACACCTGTTATCTCGATTGGTGGGCTCACTCGCTGCTGCTGAAGCTGGTTCAATGACCACAGCTGTAATTAAACTCTTTATCAAGCAATATAAAGTTGATATGTCTGAGGCACTCGACTCAGACCCTGCATCCTATTCATCATTTAACGCTTTTTTTACTCGGCAACTTAAAGCTGACGTTAGGTCGATCTGCCAAGATGAAAAACAACTCGCCTTACCTGTTGATGGCGCAGTGAGTCAATTAGGCGATATTAAACACGATGCTATTTTCCAAGCCAAAGGCCATAACTACAGCCTGACCACATTATTAGGTGGAAAACCTGAACTTGCAAAGCCTTTTTTGGATGGTAAATTTGCAACGATTTATCTTTCCCCTAAAGACTATCATCGCATTCATATGCCGATAGACGGGCAGCTGACAGATATGATTTACGTACCTGGTGAGCTGTTTTCTGTGAGTCCTCTTACAGCAGAACGTGTGCCTGGGTTATTTGCAAGAAACGAACGAGTAGTGGCCATTTTTGAGACTGAAATAGGTCAGATGGCGATGGTCTTGGTAGGTGCGACAATTGTTGCCAGCATCGAAACTAAATGGGCAGGCACTGTTTCACCTCCAGCAGGTAAAAACGTGCTGCATTGGCAATATCCCACTCAAGGTGATAACTCAGTCTCTATTAAAAAGGGCGAAGAGATGGGTTTATTTAAACTTGGATCAACTATTGTCGCTTGCTTCGAAGCTAACTCTATTGAATTTGCAGATCTGGATGCAGGAGACGTAACACGCCTCGGCGACGTTTTCGCAACAATAACAAAGTAATCAGTGGATCCCGTCAAGAAAAGCCTGTGGTCACTGCATGTCACTATGATACTGCTAGGTGCTACAGCATTATTCTCTAAGCTTTTGCCTTTGTCTGCTATAGATATTACTTTTGGCCGTGCAGCCATTGCCTGTATCATGTTGTTTGGCATTGTTAAATTATTTGGAAAATCAATATTTTTAGACTGTAAAAAAGACTATTTTGTTGCCCTGTTTTTAGGTCTTCTCATGGCAGCACATTGGGTCAGCTATTTTGCTGCTATGCAGTATTCATCGGTATCAGTGGGCATGATAGCCTTATTTACATTCCCAGTAATGACAGTACTATTAGAACCTTTTTTTGAAGGCATACGTTTAGTTTGGCAAGACTTGGTCAGTGCTATTGTTGTGCTTTTTGGTATTTTCCTTATAGTCCCAGAAATTTCTTTAGAAAACGAGACAACTCAAGGTGTGTTAATTGGGGTTTGTTCTGCCGTCTTGTATTCTTTTAGAAACTTGGTGCACCGCAAACATTTTTCTCACTACTCAGGTGCTCATGCTATGGCTTACCAAACATTGGTGATTTTTATCTCTCTTAGCTTTTTTTCAAGTGATGAGTTATTTAAGGCTAGCCAAGAAACCTATATCGGACTGGTCATCTTAGGTATATTTTTAACGGCTGTTCCTCATGCTTTAATTGCTGCAAGTCTTAAACATTTACGTGCCAAAACCTTCTCATTGATCGCCTGTATGCAACCGCTTTACGGTGTAACCCTTGCAATACTCGTGTTGGATGAACAGCCTAGATGGCAAACCTTAGTCGGTGGCTTATTAGTGATTTCTGCCGCAATTTATGAAACCATCAACGCTCAGAAACTTCATGTAAATAATCGTTAAAGAGCAAAAAATGCTGATATTTGCCCACAGAGGTGCAAGTGCCGATGCACCCGAAAATACCTTACTCGCTATTGAACAAGCCTTAATCCAACAAGCTGATGGCATTGAGATCGATGTCTATCAACTCGGTAATGAATTAGTGGTTATTCATGATAGATGGGTAAGCAGAACCACCAACGGCACACGTTTGTTAAGTGATTATAGTCTTGAAGAATTACAAACATTAGACGCGGGCAAAGGGCAATTTGTACCTACACTGTGGCAAGTATTGCAGTGTGTACAAGGGCTATGTTTGATAAATATTGAAGTTAAGGGAGTGAGAGATGTGTTGTTAATCAATGAGTGTATTAATAAAGCAGTCAGTCAATTAGGCTTTGAAGCTGAGCAATTTATCGTTTCGTCATTTAACCATCATCTTTTATTGGCTTTTAAAAGTATAGCGCCCAAAATTAAGATTGGGGCTCTGACTGCCAGTAACCCTTTAGATTATGCGCGTTTCGCAGAAGACTTGCAGGCATATTCAGTCAATGCTGATATTAGTTTTGTTGATCAGAATTTTGTAATAGATGCCCACAATCGTGGCTTGAAAATGTTTGTGTATACCGTTGATGAACCTAAAGACTTACTTAAGTTGCAAGCTTGGGGGGTAGATGGAGTATTCAGTAATGGTCCAGCAGCAGCTAAATTAGTGTTAGCGGTAAAGGCATAAACTGGGGCCTAAGAACTAGCACATCCAGAATCACAATCTTGACAGCTCTGACATAATTTCAGATTCACTATGTGCGCACCAACAATTAATAAAGCACCAACAGCAATAGTGAAAGGCTCGTAGGAGTCACCGAACATATCTTTATTCCAGTAAATCAAACCGCCTAATACTAGACTATATAATGGATAAAGCTGTCTGTGGTAGCGGTAGAAACCTGAAAACAATGCCCAAAAACCGATGAGCATCGAAAGTGACAAAATGCTTCTTTCAAACCAATTCTGAGCAAAAAATGAGGCCCCAACAAAAGGAATAAGAGGGATAAGTATAGGCAACAACAAACAATGTAACGCGCACAAACTGGAGGCCCAAATGCCTAGTCTGTCTAATAACGTCTTATCTTTGCTAATTTCCATCAATATTTACCTCAACCTTATGAATCGTTATAATATAACATTTCATGTAATTTACAAGTATTTGATGCTTAAAATTTTCACAGTGTGTTTCTAAGAATCACAAACTTCGAAACAGGGCCTCAAAAATATACTCCACATACGCCCACTCACATGCACGGTAAGGTAATAGGGAACCACTAAGGCTTTTTTAAAAGTTTAAGACTTGAGGTGACCACTAACAAAACCAGTGCTCCAGCAATAATACCCACTACACCATCAAGCAAAATAGGTACTACGGATGCCGCAATTTTTATTGATTCAATGCTGTGTAAAATAGGTTCTAATGCATGATGGATGATGGGAATACTGTGGACCAAAATGCCGCCTCCTACCAAGAACATGGCTGCTGTTCCTACTATAGATAGTGTTTTCATCAAAAGTGGAGCAAAAATTAATAGCCCTCTTCCCACTGTTCGTTGGATACGGTTAAAAGTGCCACTCACAGACTTTCTAAGTAAATATAACCCCGCATCATCAAGTTTTACAATGCCAGCGACTAGACCATAAACACCAACAGTAATAGCCAAGGCGAGTAAAGATACAACCGTTACTTGTGTAGCAAAGGACTCCTCTTGAACAGTACCGAGCACTATTACCACAATTTCGGCAGATAGAATAAAATCAGTTCTGATGGCGCCTTTTATTTTAGTTTTTTCAAGCGCGACTAAATCAACACGGGGATCTGCAACAGCGGCCAGCTTTTGTGCGTGCTTTTGTTCCAAATCGTGTTTGGAGTGGAGAAACTTGTGCGTAAGCTTTTCGACGCCTTCAAAACATAAATACATGCCTCCTATTACCAGCAATACAACGATTAACCATGGCAAAAATGCGCTTATCAACAACGCGGATGGCACTAGAATTAATTTATTTAAAAAAGAACCTTTGGCTACTGCCCACACAACAGGTAATTCACGTTCTGCTTTTACCCCAGAGACTTGTTCGGCATTCAGAGCTAAGTCGTCTCCCAACACACCGGCTGTTTTCTTGGCAGCCACTTTCGACAGAATAGCCACATCATCCAGTATGGTGGCAATATCATCTATAAGGGCAAGTAAATTAGCAGCAGGCATTATATTTCCTTAAATATGCGCTTAAAAAACAGGAGGAATGGGTTTTGATTCAGCCTTAGGATGATAGGCGTAAGTGACACCAGAAGACAGCAAGTCACTTAATTTAACCAGTTGAATACCATGTTGTTGGAGCGTAGCTAAATGCACTTTCAAATATTCAAGTGTTTGCGGGTAGGGATGAGCAATACCTACCGCGTAACCATATTTTTTAGAAAGACTCAGTAAACGATGAAATTGTTTATCAATCTGCTCAGGGTTGGGAGTGTGATCGATAAATACATTACGTTTGGTACTTAACACCCCATTTTTTTTAGCAATGATTTCTGCTTTGCTGTATCTAGTGGTCCGGCTATCAACAAAAAATAGCCCCTGCTCCGACAGAAACTCCATGGTTACCGACATCGGTAAAGAAAGCTGAGTTAGCCTACTCCCCATATGATTATTAACCCCCACAGCATCAGGTACAGTCGATAGGGCTGCTATTAACACTCTTACAATTTGATGGGGTGGCATACTAGACAGTAAAACATTTTTTTCTTGATTATTACCCGCCAACGATTCCATTGGCATATGTAACATCACCTCACGCTGCTGAGCTGCAGCTCGATTGGAAAAAGTCGTAGATAGGGGTTTGTTAGGTAAAATCGCAAATGCCACATTTTCCGGAAGAGCAAAGGCCAGCGCATCTTGTTTATTGTTTCCCATATCATCAATGATCAAAGCGATCTGAGCCGCTCTAGCAGAGCAACTGATACACAACAGGCAACTAATTAGTAATAAACGCATGTTTTTATTATTGTTTTACTCGACTGCATTTGATTTTATTATAATCACATCAATTATTTTTACTAGGATTGAATCGTTTAAATACACAAAGGTTTAAAGCTTTAACCAGTTAACGGGGTTAATAGGCTTTCCTTTGTGTCGAATTTCGAAGTACAAGTTAGGTCGACTTTGCCCTCCGCTTTGCCCCAAAAGAGCAATCGCTTCACCCGCCTGAACAACCTCACCAGCTTGCTTTAATAATGCTTGGTTATGGCCGTAAAGACTCATAAATCCATCACCATGATCCAATACAGTTACTAAACCAAAACCTCTAAGCCAATCAGAATAGAGTACTTTAGCATGATGTATGGCAATCACAGCGTCACCTGCAGTGCCATTAATGACTACTCCTTTCCACTTGATTTGACCTTGCCTAAACCTACCAAACATTTTTCTAAGATTGCCCTTAGCAGGCATTAATAAACGACCTTTAAGAGCACTGAGTCCACTTAATGTTACGTCTTGTAGGTCGATTTGTTGTTGGGCTCGGGTTAATGCTTCAAGGAAATTCTTTTCATTGATTTGTAATTGCGCAATTTTTGCTTCATCAGATTCGATAGCGTTTTGCATTGCTATAAGCGTCCCTTCCCTCTGAGCCTGGTTTGCTTTTAAGGTTTGTTGTTGTTCCAGTTGTTTACCTTTTAACTGTTCTAGCTCGCTTTGATTATCAATCAACTTGGCATTCACTTTTTGTAGCTTTATAACTAACAGATTAAAACTATCAATCTGTGACTTGCGGGCTTTGTTCAAATATTGATAGTAAGTAATGGTGCGTTCAAAGTTCGCGGCATCTTGCTGATTCAACAACATTTTTGCAAAGTCATAATTACCTGTCATATATGCGCTGCGAATTTGTTTAGCTAATACCGACTTTTGCTGATCTAAAGATGCCAAATAACCCTTTTGTTGTTTACTCAATTCACTGAGTTGTTGTTGATTAGTGTCGAGTGACGTCTCTGTTTTATTGAGTGTTGTAGCTGATTTAGCAATCTGTATTTCAACAATCTTTAAATTACTCTGGAGCTTCTTGGCAGCTTCCAGTTGTTGACTAATTTGCGCTTGTTTGTTTTTTATCTGTTGTTGAATACTTTCAAGATCTGACTGTTCTTGGGCGTTTGCAACAAACACAAAAGAAATAATACATAACACTACCAAGAAAAAAAACCTGTGAATTCGGTTTTTCTCTTGGAATAATGTGTCCGCTATCAATCTCAATTGATTAGTCCACTGTAACGATAGGAGTTCCTGTCATCTCCTTAGGCTGTTTCATCCCCATTAGATGCAGCATTGTTGGGGCAACATCACTCAATGTGCCTCCTGCTCTAACAGTTGATTTTTGTCCTACGTGAATAAAAGGAACTAATTCACTGGTGTGTGCAGTGTGCGCTTGACCTGTCTGCTGATCTTGCATTTTTTCTGCATTACCATGATCAGCCGTAATTAAGCAGTCACCGCCATTACGTTTCATCGCTTCAACGACTCTGCCAACACAAGCATCGACAGCTTCGCAAGCTTTAACGGCTGCATCAAAGTTACCAGTATGTCCAACCATGTCACCATTAGGATAATTACATACAATAACGTCAAATTTACCAGAATCTATAGATGCTACTAGTTTATCGGTAAGTTCAGCTGAATTCATTTCAGGTTGTAAATCATAAGTTGCAACTTTAGGTGATGGGATCAAAATACGCTCTTCACCTTCATATAAATCCTCACGGCCACCACTATAGAAAAAAGTGACATGTGCATATTTTTCAGTCTCAGATATACGTAGTTGTGTTTTGTGATGCTGAGCTAACCAATCACCCATAACATTGACTAAAGGTACAGGCGGGTATGCTGCTGGAGCATCAATGCTTTCAGCATATTGAGTGAGGGTAACAAAAGCATTTAACTCAATGTGTTTGCCTTTATTGAATTCATTAAAGTCTCTTTCAACAAATGGACGACTGATTTCGCGGGCACGATCGGCTCTAAAATTCATAAAGAAAACCGCATCACCCTCTTCTAAAGGTACAGCATCACCAATCACTGTGGCTTGCATAAATTCGTCATTTTCTTCACGTTGATATGAAGCATCTAAGGCTTCGATAGCACTAGAAGCCACTTTTTTTCCTTCACCGTGAGCAATTAAATTGTAGGCAGCTTCGACTCTATCCCAGCGAGCATCTCTGTCCATCGCATAGTAACGACCGATGACACTGGCAGTTTTCCCTAAGCCTAACTCAGCAAATACAGCATCAGCTGACTGCAATGGCCCCTTGGCACTTCTTGGTGGTGTATCGCGGCCATCCAAAAAGGCATGTAGATATAATTTTTTCGCACCGCGCTTTGCAGCCATTTTCAAGAAGGCAAAAATATGCTTCTCATGGCTATGAACACCGCCGGCAGACAATAACCCCATTACATGGATGGCTTTATCTGCTTGAATAGCTTTGTCTAGATTGTCGACTAAAACCGTATTTTCAAAAAAATCACCGTCTTCAATGGCTTTAGTGACGCGAGTAAAGTCTTGGTATACAACCCGACCCGCACCTAAATTAACATGACCTACTTCAGAATTACCCATTTGTCCTGGTGGTAATCCAACGTCTAAACCTGATCCAGATATCAATGTATTACTGTAGTTTTTACACAAACCATCTAAAACGGGCGTATTAGCATGAGCAATCGCATTACTCTCCTGTTCTTCGCGGTGACCCCAACCGTCTAAAATAATCAATGCCGTGGTCTTTTTGGTTTGAGTCATTATTTAATCCTTGTAGGTAAAACTATTAGTTAATGTATTGATCGTTTTAGAGTAGCTTGTCGTCTTGTGCGCTACCCTAGTTCCGTAATAATAGGCTAATGTTATCCTTACTGGCATTGCACGTCACGGCTAAATCATTTTAAAAACCAAATGTATAACAATAAGTTATTCTTTGTGTTGTGGATGAATACGTTCAAGGACTAGTTTCTGCACGCAAAATCTATATACTTTGGCCTCATTTTTTTAAGTTACTCACCTCTAAGGGTCACCTGTTATGGAACAAATGATAGAATTTGCTACTAATCACTATATTTTATCTGGCTTGTTCGCCGCACTTTTAGCGGCATTGATATACACCGTCGTGGCAAGTCAGCTCTCATCACTAAAAGAATTAAGTACCCATGAAGCGACATTGTTAATGAACAAAGAAGATGCCTATATTTTGGATATTCGCCCAGTTGCGGAGTTTAAAAAAGGTCATATTTTAGGTTCTAAACAAATCAAAGCTGAGTTAGTTACGAAAGGCGATTTTTCAACCCTTGAAAAATCTAAAGACAAACCCATTATTGTTGTCTGTTCTATGGGTATGACGTGCAAACGAACGGCATCTCAAATGCTCAAAGCTGGCTTTGAAAATGTTGTTACGTTAAAAGGTGGCATTAGTGCTTGGCAAACTGCAAATCTTCCACTCACCAAATAAATTGCAGGAAATGATATGAGTAAAGTTGATATTTATACTAAAGGTCATTGCCCTTATTGCCATCGGGCAAAGGCTTTATTGACTAAAAAAGAAGTGATCTTTAATGAGATTGAAATCGATGTTATGCCTGAACTACGCAACGCAATGATCGAACGAGCAAAGGGTAAATCCACTGTTCCACAAATTTTTATTAATGATCATCACGTAGGTGGTTGTGATGAATTATTTGCATTAGAAGCAAAAAACCAACTAGACAGTTTATTGGCTGACTAACAACATAATTTAAGGAAATAACATGGCTGACGAGAATCAACCAAACGAAGCTGCAGTGCAGCCAGAAGCGGCACAAGGCCCACAGTTTTCAATTCAAAGAATATACACTAAAGACATTTCTTTTGAGGCACCTAACTCACCTGCAATGTTTCAAAAAGAATGGAAACCAGAAGTACAGTTAGACTTAGACACAAAGAGCAATCCACTAGGTGAAAACCTGTATGAAGTTACTTTATCTGTAACTGTGACTGCAAAAATCGGTGAAGAAACAGCATTTTTATGTGAAGTACAACAAGCTGGCATATTCATGATTGGCGAAATGCCAGAGCAGAATAAAGCTCAAATGATTGGTGCCTTTTGTCCCAATACCTTGTTCCCGTATGCTAGGGAGACCATTTCAAATTTAGTGAATCGTGGCACTTTCCCACCCTTAAACTTGGCACCTGTTGATTTCAACTCAATTTTTGCAGCCTACATGCAAAAACGCGCTCAACAAGCTCAAGAACAAGCACAATCTCCACAAAAATTAGACGCGTAATAAGGCTGATTTTAAAGTGAATTCAGTTTGTGTATTAGGGGCAGGATCTTATGGTACTGCCCTTGCTTTTTGTCTCTCTCGCAATGGCGTGAAAACCGTTTTGTGGGGGCGAGATAAACAGCAAATCAAATTAATGGCCAAAACCAGATGCAATGAAAAATACCTACCCAACGCTATTTTCCCAGAAAAATTATCACTCGAATCTGAGCTCTGCGAAGCGATAGTCACAAGTCGAGACATCCTAGTAGTCGTGCCAAGCCACGCATTTTATAACACTTTACAAAAAGCAAAACCGTACCTAAAGCCTTGGCATAGAATTATATGGGCTACAAAAGGATTAGAACCTGAGACAGGTAGGCTCTTACAAGATGTTGCTTTGGAAATATTAGGTCACGAAACACCTATTGCAGCACTATCAGGCCCTACCTTTGCTAAGGAAATGGTGGCAGGACTTCCTACCGCAATATCATTAAGCTCTACAAATGAAACCCTTGCCGAAGAGTTTGCTAAAAAGCTTCACTGTTCCAAATCCTTTAGAGTCTATAGAAATGATGACTTCATAGGAATACAGCTTGGCGGTGCCGTTAAAAACGTCATAGCCATAGGCGCAGGATTGTCGGACGGCTTAGGCTTTGGATCTAACGCTAGAACAGCACTCATCACTAGAGGGTTAACCGAGTTAACTAGACTAGGAGTTAAAATGGGTGCAAAACAGACCACGTTTATGGGTATGTCAGGCTTGGGTGACTTAGTACTGACTTGCACAGATAATCAGTCGCGAAACAGACGTTTCGGATTGGCATTGGGTAATGGATTAGGTATACAAGAGGCTATGGACGACATAGGACAAGTAGTCGAAGGATATAGAAACACCAAAGAAGTGCATATACTCGCAAAACGTATGGGGGTCGAAATGCCTATCTGTGAACAAGTCTATGAAGTACTCTACAACCATAAACCCGCCAAAGATGCCGCATTAACGCTACTAGGCAGAGACCAGACATCTGAATAGTGACGTACACATAACAAACGGTTAGTTGCGATAATTAATTCTTTCTTTTTATCTAATGATTCTTTTTGGTAACTCAACATCCTAGTTGGTAATCGCCGACGCTTCCAGTACACCTTTAATATTGCTATGTAACTGTTTACATCCTTATGACTAGGATTAAGGGTGACGGCATTATTCGAATACATTAAGACACGTTTACTATCACTTTGCATCAAATACAGCGCCGCCAAATTGTTCGACAATTTCCAAATTTTTATCGCTAACCAGCGCATCTGTTCGGTGCTTAGTAATGGTACCACGATGTCTAAATGAGTGGCTGCCAGCTTAAAGGCTAGTGATACGCGAGCACTATTAACAACTGGATGGCTGGTAATATACTTTTCGGCCAGTGCTGCCAGTTCATCGGTACGTCTAGTTTTCAATAATACGTTAGCCAAATTCGTCACTGAGCTAAAGCCGGGTGTCGAATGATGGCAAGCAGTGAAATAGCTGGCCGCTTGCGCAAGGTCGTTGCGGAATTCCCTTATACGTCTCCACACGTGACACTTAGCACCGGATAAAGCTAGATTATCGCCCTTAACAAACGAAGTATTTATTCGGCCGCTTGGTCTTGTTTGAGGCAATCAATGCCGAGGCTTTGTGTGTTCTACCACGTGCGTTTGGCGAGTAGTAAGTGGTAGTGTTAAAATATGTCTAAAACTAAGCCAAGCAAGCTATTTTGGTCCAATATAGACAGGGCAAACATGGCATGTTTGGGTAAGTTATTATTGCTACGAAACGTTGCATAATTTTGCGAAACTGTCTGAAAACGTTATTATCGATGTTATTTATTCTGTTCTTTACTACGCTAAGATAATTCCTATTTTTTGGCTATACCATCCACAACATATCAGAATATGTAAATTTTGACTGATAGCGATTTAATAAGCTATGAAAAACGCGTCCTCGCCGTTGAAATAACGCGTCAGCAATTGCCACAGTTTGATAATTAGAGACAGTGATTATGCGAATAGGTGGCGGTAGTGGCTCAAAATCGGCATTTGGGGAGTAAAAAAATTAACCTTATTAACGCTTAAACTGCCGACAGGTTAATTGGGGTAATAACCAACACAGTTAAATACACATCTCTAGCACCCGCATATTCAACCGCTGAAATGGCAGCTTGTGCCTTCAACAAAGTCTGGGGATATTGTTTGGTTTAACTTGTAGTGCTTGAGCTTTTTGTGGCATATCAGATTATTGATAAATATATTCCAGCACGTTTAATGTATTAACAATATTTGGGGTTCTTGCAAGCCATTCTTTTGCTCTAATTTACGCTTGAGGACTGCATTGAGGGGATCCAACAGGGTCTATAAGGTAGGTTTTCAGTCTTAGAGCCGGATGTAACACAGGGCTATTTTAAAGATAAATCAAGACATTATCCCCGATGTAAATTGTCACTACACCGTTGGTAGGCCATAGCATTACCAAATAGCAGACCACTTACGCAATTAAGGCCTTGGTCTAAGTATTGTTTCTGAGTATCTATAAGCGAACTAAATTTTACCTGAACAACCCGAAATAGACATTTTAATTCGCCATTGTCCGGTTAAACCATCACTATTTTTCGTAAACGACCGTAAGCAGTTTCGAGATTATCCGTGTGATAGGCAGATACATACGCCAACAGATAATTCCCCAGAGCTAAACCCAATAGAACAAGTATGGAGTTGGCTGCGTCAGCATCATTTAGCTAATCGCTGTTTTAGCGGCTATGAGGATATTGTTGATGCTTGCACGCTCGCTTGGAATGACTTTGTGAGCGACATACCCGCGTGACAAAAATGTGCTCACAGGACTGACTTGAAGTGGGAAAAACTTAATGCGGATTGGTATAGGTCACTTTCTGCACACTAAAATGTGATGGCTATTTTCAAATCCCTGAAACGCAAAAAGCCACCTGTAAAGGTGGCTTTTTACTTAATTGGGAGCCTGGCAATGTGCTACTCTCGCATGGGGAAACCCCAAACTACCATCGCCGCTAATGTGTTTCACTTCTGAGTTCGGAATGGGATCAGGTGGGGCCACATCGCTATTGTCGCCAGACAAAAACTGTTATCTATCAAGCTTGCGCTCAATAAATCAATATGTAAAAGCTGATACTCTCCCCCTGCGGGTCAAGCCATAATCGATGCTAAAGAATGCCTCTAGTCTTACTCCTAATCTTGTATTATCTACTTGTCACTCATATAACACTCAGCACTTCTTGCGAAGCCACTTGGGCGTTGTATGGTTAAGCCTCACGGGCAATTAGTACAGGTTAGCTCAACGCATTGCTACGCTTCCACACCCTGCCTATCAACGTCGTAGTCTTCAACAACCCTTTAGGTACGTTAAACGTACAGGGATGACTCATCTTAGGGCTCGCTTCGCGCTTAGATGCTTTCAGCGCTTATCGATTCCGAACGTAGCTACCGGGCAATGCCTTTGGCAAAACAACCCGAACACCAGCGGTTCGTCCACTCCGGTCCTCTCGTACTAGGAGCAGCTCCCTTCAATCATCCAACGCCCACACCAGATAGGGACCGAACTGTCTCACGACGTTCTAAACCCAGCTCGCGTACCACTTTAAATGGCGAACAGCCATACCCTTGGGACCGACTTCAGCCCCAGGATGTGATGAGCCGACATCGAGGTGCCAAACACCGCCGTCGATATGAACTCTTGGGCGGTATCAGCCTGTTATCCCCGGAGTACCTTTTATCCGTTGAGCGATGGCCCTTCCATTCAGAACCACCGGATCACTATGACCTACTTTCGTACCTGCTCGACGTGTCTGTCTCGCAGTTAAGCTGGCTTATGCCATTGCACTAACCTCCTGATGTCCGACCAGGATTAGCCAACCTTCGTGCTCCTCCGTTACGCTTTGGGAGGAGACCGCCCCAGTCAAACTACCCACCAGACACTGTCCACAATCCCGATAAGGGACCTATGTTAGAACATCAAACCTACAAGGGTGGTATTTCAAGGTAGACTCCACACCATCTAGCGACAGTGCTTCAAAGTCTCCCACCTATCCTACACATGTAGGGTCAATGTTCAGTGCCAAGCTATAGTAAAGGTTCACGGGGTCTTTCCGTCTAGGTGCGGGTACACAGCATCTTCACTGCAATTTCAATTTCACTGAGTCTTGGGTGGAGACAGCGTGGCCATGATTACGCCATTCGTGCAGGTCGGAACTTACCCGACAAGGAATTTCGCTACCTTAGGACCGTTATAGTTACGGCCGCCGTTTACCGGGGCTTCGATCAAGAGCTTCTCCGAAGATAACCCCATCAATTAACCTTCCGGCACCGGGCAGGCGTCACACCGTATACGTCATCTTTCGATTTAGCACAGTGCTGTGTTTTTAATAAACAGTTCCAGCCACCTTTTCACTGCGGCCCCCATTCGCTCATGAAGCAAGTTCAATCACAAACAGAGGCGTACCTTCTCCCGAAGTTACGGTACGATTTTGCCGAGTTCCTTCACCCAAGTTCTCTCAAGCGCCTTAGTATTCTCTACCTGACCACCTGTGTCGGTTTGGGGTACGGTTCGATATATCATAAGTTTAGAGGCTTTTCCTGGAAGCATGGTATTTGCAACTTCAACTCCTTAGAGTCTCGTCTCGTGTCTCGAGCATGTAGTTTCCCGGATTTGCCTAAGAAACAACTCTACGCACTTTCACCTGGACAACCAACGCCAGGCTTGCATAACCTTCTCCGTCCCCCCTTCACTGATATACCAAGTACGGAAATATTAATCCGTTTCCCATCGACTACGCATTTCTGCCTCGCCTTAGGGGCCGACTTACCCTGCCCTGATTAGCATGGGACAGGAAACCTTGGTCTTCCGGCGGGGGAGTTTTTCACTCCCCTTATCGTTACTCATGTCAGCATTCGCACTTGTGATATGTCCAGCTCGCCTCTCAGCTCACCTTCAGCCACTTACACAACGCTCCCCTACCACGCAAAGTAAACTTTGCGTCCGCAGCTTCGGTATATTACTTAGCCCCGTTACATCTTCCGCGCAGGCCGACTCGACTAGTGAGCTATTACGCTTTCTTTAAAGGATGGCTGCTTCTAAGCCAACCTCCTAGCTGTCTTAGCCTTCCCACCTCGTTTCCCACTTAGTAATATTTAGGGACCTTAGCTGGCGGTCTGGGTTGTTTCCCTCTTCACGACGGACGTTAGCACCCGCCGTGTGTCTCCCGGATAGTACTCACAGGTATTCGGAGTTTGCAAAGGGTTGGTAAGTCGGGATGACCCCCTAGCCTTAACAGTGCTCTACCCCCTGTGGTATTCGTCCGAGGCGCTACCTAAATAGCTTTCGGGGAGAACCAGCTATCTCCGAGTTTGATTGGCCTTTCACCCCCAGCCACAAGTCATCCGCTAACTTTTCAACGTTAGTCGGTTCGGTCCTCCAGTTGATGTTACTCAACCTTCAACCTGCCCATGGCTAGATCACTCGGTTTCGGGTCTATACCTAGCAACTAAACGCGCAGTTAACACTCGCTTTCGCTACGGCTCCCCTATTCGGTTAACCTTGCTACTAAATATAAGTCGCTGACCCATTATACAAAAGGTACGCAGTCACAGAACAAGTCTGCTCCTACTGCTTGTACGTATACGGTTTCAGGTTCTATTTCACTCCCCTCACAGGGGTTCTTTTCGCCTTTCCCTCACGGTACTGGTTCACTATCGGTCAGTTAGGAGTATTTAGCCTTGGAGGATGGTCCCCCCATCTTCAGTCAAGATAACACGTGTCCCGACCTACTTAATATGGCAATAATGACGCTTCGTGTACGGGGCTATCACCCTGTATCGCTGTGCTTTCCAACACATTCCACTACTTCATTACTACTCGGCTGCTCCCCGTTCGCTCGCCGCTACTAGGGGAATCTCTGTTGATTTCTTTTCCTAAGGGTACTTAGATGTTTCAGTTCCCCTCGTTCGCTTCTTATAGCTATGTATTCACTATAAGATACCGCCGAAGCGGTGGGTTCCCCCATTCGGAAATCTGTGGGTCAAAGCATTTTGTCGGCTCTCCACAGCTTATCGCAGACTTACACGTCCTTCATCGCCTCTAACTGCCTAGGCATCCACCGTATACGCTTAGTCACTTAACCATACAACCCCAAATGACCTCTCTGTTACCTGAGTAACAGTGCGTTATTTGTCATCATCTCAGTAACGTCAGAGATAAATTCAAACAACTCGTCCACCCGCTCACCTTTTATTTGAGCGTTAGGTGCAACAACCGTCTAAACGGGTATTGCTGTCGTATGCGTGACAAGTTCTAATCACAAAATCAGATAGAGTAAGTTCCTAAGAACACTCTTTTAGTTTTCGATTACTTTTTATCAGCTTTCCATATTGTTAAAGAACATTGTGACCTGCGTTACACGCCGGCTACAATTAAGGTTTAAAAAACCTTAATCAATAAACACTGATTAGATATTATCTAATAGTACATATTGATTAAGGCTACTTAATCTTATGAGCAAATGATGTTCCACCTAAATGGTGGAGCCAAGCAGGATCGAACTGCTGACCTCCTGCGTGCAAGGCAGGCGCTCTCCCAGCTGAGCTATGGCCCCGCTTTATGCAGGCAATCTGTGATAATCACAAATTTGGTAGGCTTGGGCAGACTTGAACTGCCGACCTCACCCTTATCAGGGGTGCGCTCTAACCAGCTGAGCTACAAGCCTATTTCATGCTCTTGCTTGCGCAAAAACAAATAGTGACTTGTTACCCAAGCACTTCTTTTGCTCTTCTTATCAAAACAAAACAATCTGTGTGAACACTCAACGAAGCAAGGTCCGCCGTAATAGTAAGGAGGTGATCCAACCCCAGGTTCCCCTAGGGTTACCTTGTTACGACTTCACCCCAGTCATGAATCACAAAGTGGTAAGCGTCCTCCCGAAGGTTAGACTACCTACTTCTTTTGCAACCCACTCCCATGGTGTGACGGGCGGTGTGTACAAGGCCCGGGAACGTATTCACCGCAACATTCTGATTTGCGATTACTAGCGATTCCGACTTCATGGAGTCGAGTTGCAGACTCCAATCCGGACTACGACGAGCTTTAAGGGATCCGCTTACCCTCGCAGGTTTGCTTCCCTCTGTACTCGCCATTGTAGCACGTGTGTAGCCCTACTCGTAAGGGCCATGATGACTTGACGTCGTCCCCACCTTCCTCCGGTTTGTCACCGGCAGTCTCCTTAGAGTGCCCAACTTAAGGCTGGCAACTAAGGACAAGGGTTGCGCTCGTTGCGGGACTTAACCCAACATCTCACGACACGAGCTGACGACAGCCATGCAGCACCTGTATCTAGATTCCCGAAGGCACCAATTCATCTCTGAAAAGTTTCTAGTATGTCAAGAGTAGGTAAGGTTCTTCGCGTTGCATCGAATTAAACCACATGCTCCACCGCTTGTGCGGGCCCCCGTCAATTCATTTGAGTTTTAACCTTGCGGCCGTACTCCCCAGGCGGTCTACTTATCGCGTTAGCTTCGCTACCCACGGATTAAATCCACAAACAGCTAGTAGACAGCGTTTACGGTGTGGACTACCAGGGTATCTAATCCTGTTCGCTACCCACACTTTCGCACATGAGCGTCAGTCTTTGGCCAGGGAGTCGCCTTCGCCACTGATGTTCCTTCTGATATCTACGCATTTCACCGCTACACCAGAAATTCCACTCCCCTCTCCAAGACTCTAGTCTGCCAGTTCTAAATGCTATTCCCAGGTTGAGCCCGGGGCTTTCACATCTAGCTTAACAAACCGCCTGCGTGCGCTTTACGCCCAGTAATTCCGATTAACGCTCGGACCCTCCGTATTACCGCGGCTGCTGGCACGGAGTTAGCCGGTCCTTCTTCTGTTGCTAACGTCATACCTGCTGGGTATTAACCAACAAGCTTTCCTCACAACTGAAAGTGCTTTACAACCCGAAGGCCTTCTTCACACACGCGGCATGGCTGCATCAGAGTTTCCTCCATTGTGCAATATTCCCCACTGCTGCCTCCCGTAGGAGTCTGGGCCGTGTCTCAGTCCCAGTGTGGCTGATCTTCCTCTCAGAACAGCTAGAGATCGTCGCCTTGGTGAGCCTTTACCTCACCAACAAGCTAATCTCGCTTAGGCCACTCTTTGGGCGAGAGGAGCAAGCTCCCCCCTTTGGTCCGTAGACGTTATGCGGTATTAGCTATCGTTTCCAATAGTTATCCCCCACCCAAAGGCATGTTCCTAAGTATTACTCACCCGTCCGCCACTCGACATCATCTAGCAAGCTAGACATGTTTCCGTTCGACTTGCATGTGTTAGGCCTGCCGCCAGCGTTCAATCTGAGCCATGATCAAACTCTTCAATTAAATATTAAAAATATGAATTTTTTTTGGTGAACTCTCACTTCGTGAGTGTCCACACAGATTGTCTTGTTCTAATTGTTAAAGAGCATGCTAACTGCGTTAGCGGCTTAAGTGGTTGTCCGTAGACCCTCTTAAGCGGGAGGCGAATAATACGCGGTTCCCATTTGATGTCAACAATTTAATTGATTTTCTTTTCAACTAAACTTGCTACACCCCGCAGCAACTATACGTTTACCGTATAAGCAACAAACTGGTTTACCCTGTTTATTGCGAGTGACTCCGTTGTTTCCAACTCGTCTCCCCTGAAGCGAGGGCGCATTATAGACACAACAACTTTGCATGCAACCCCTAATTTATAATTATCGTTTAAGCGCTCATTAATCACACTAAATGTATAAATATCATTCAAATGTTAATATATTGAATCTTTTGCCGATATATCTGTCGTACTTACTCATATATAAAGAAGTGGTGTTAATAGTATGAACAAACTTGTTAGATTGGCTTTGCTCTATTGTTCCCTAGCACAAGTCTCCGGTGCATTTGGAATTGAAACAAAAAAGGTAACAAACCATACTGAACTAAGCCAAAAATTCTTACAGGTACAAATAGATCAAAATGTCACTATCGGTAGAGCTATTAAGACCATAGTAGGACATTATCCACAACAGGCAGCTTCAATTGTTAGTACAGCACTAGATTTATATCCCGATAAATATAAGGAAATTATTCATGCAGCTATATCAGCACAACCGACCTTAGCTGACGAAGTTGTTACTATGGCACTGAATAAAGGTATTAGTAGTTGCACGAGTATTGTTGAAACAGCAATCAATGCGGACCCAAGCTACATCGACTTTGTAGTAACCGCGGCTGCTCATTCCACACCTGAACAGTTATCTGAAATCGTGCGCATCGCAGTAATAACTGAACCAGATTCTGCAGACTATATTGTACAGTCACTTGCTAAGGCGCATCCGAGTAAGATTGTCGATATATTACAATCGGCTATAAGTGCAGTACCTTTTGTCGGTGAGTATGTGGTTGAAGCGTTGTTAGCTATTTTCCCTAACGATGCTGAAATAGTCATCACTACAGCAGTTCGTGAATCCGGTGCCCATAGAGAATATGTAAAGCGAATTATTCAAATAGCGCAAAACGCAGGCGTTGATTCAATGAAACTTGAAGTTTATGCAATCAATGGTGGAGCAACAACGGAGGAGATTTCTCAGGTTCTAGACGTAAAATAGATCATAAACTTTAGGTACAAAAAAGCCAGACGAAGTCTGGCTTTTTTATGTACTACTGATGATTCTTACGCTTCAGTTTCTTCAATCTCTACGACTGCTTCAACTTCAGGGCGATCAACTAATTCAACGTAGGCCATAGGTGCTTTATCACCAGTACGGAATCCACATTTCAAAATGCGAATATACCCACCAGGACGCTCTTCGTAGCGAGGACCTAGTTCGTTAAACAATTTACCAACAACTTCTTTGTCACCAGTACGTGCCATAGCCAAACGGCGATTAGCAACACTGTCTTGCTTGGCAAGTGTGATAAGAGGTTCAATTACGCGACGCAGTTCTTTCGCCTTTGGTAAAGTTGTTTTAATCAACTCGTGTTTAACCAAAGAACCAGCCATGTTTTTAAACATAGCTTGACGATGACTGCTGTTACGATTTAACTGACGACCACTTTTACGATGGCGCATAGTTCTATCCTTCTTTACAAATCAGGTTCGTAAAAACCTGATTAATCTTTTTCAGCGATTGACTCTGGTGGCCAGTTTTCTAAGCGCATGCCTAGAGAAAGTCCACGAGAAGCTAGCACATCTTTTATCTCAGTAAGAGACTTTTTACCCAAGTTAGGAGTCTTTAACAACTCTACTTCGGTGCGTTGTACTAGGTCACCAATATATTGAATGGCTTCGGCTTTCAAACAGTTAGCTGAACGTACAGTTAGCTCTAAATCATCAACAGGTCGAAGAAGAATCGGGTCAAATTCCGGTTTCTCTTCTTTTTCAACTGGCTCAGATATATCACGAAGTTCAACGAATGCGTCTAATTGTTCAGCTAAAATTGTAGCTGCACGACGTATCGCTTCTTCCGGATCAATTGTGCCATTTGTTTCCATATCAATGATCAACTTATCAAGGTCGGTTCTTTGCTCTACTCGAGCAGACTCAACATTGTAAGATATACGATCAACTGGGCTAAATGAAGCATCCACTAATAAACGACCAATAGGTCGATCATCTTCTTCTGAAGAGCGGCGAGTTGACGCAGGAACATAACCTCGACCCATTTCTACTTTGATACGCATGCTGAGTTCAGCTTCGCCAGTCAAAGTACAAATTAAAAGGTCAGGGTTAACAATTTCCACATCTCCATCATGCTGGATATCACCAGCTAAAACTGGTCCCGCACCGGATTTCACTAGAGTTAGTGTTGCTTCAGTTTTGCCTTCAAGACGCACGGCCAAACCTTTTAGGTTAAGCAATATTTCAATAACGTCTTCTTGTACGCCTTCTTTGGTGCTGTATTCATGCAACACACCATCGATTTCGACTTCAGTTACAGCACATCCTGGCATTGAAGACAATAAGATGCGACGTAACGCGTTACCTAGCGTATGGCCAAACCCACGTTCTAAAGGTTCAAGTGTGACCTTTGCGCGAGTTGACGAGACGTTATCAATTTCAACTAATCTTGGTTTTAAGAATTCAGTTACAGAACCCGACATTGTTTCCTCTCTTCTTTCAGCTTTACTTAGAGTAAAGTTCGACAATCAACTGTTCGTTAATATCAGCAGACAAGTCAGTTCTTTCAGGAACACGTTTAAATGTGCCTTCCATCTTCTTGTTATCTACTTCAATCCAAGTTGGTTTTTCACGCTGATCTGCTAGTTCCAATGCAGCAACGATACGCGCTTGCTTTTTCGCTTTCTCACGAACGGACACAACATCATCAGCAGAAACGTTAAAAGAAGGAACGTTAACAACTTTACCGTTAACCAAAATGGCTTTATGGCTAACTAATTGACGTGCTTCAGCACGAGTACTAGCGAAACCTATACGGTATACAACATTGTCTAGACGCTGCTCCAAAAGCTGTAACAAGTTTTCACCTGTATTGCCTTTTAAGCGTGCTGCTTCTTTATAGTAATTGCGGAATTGCTTTTCCAATACACCGTACATACGACGTACTTTTTGCTTTTCACGTAACTGAACACCGTAATCAGACAAGCGGCCACGACGGGCTCCATGTTGACCAGGTGCTGTATCAATTTTACATTTAGATTCGATTGCTCGAACGCCGCTTTTAAGGAATAAATCTGTTCCTTCGCGACGGCTAAGTTTGAGTTTTGGACCCAAATATCTTGCCATGATCTTTCTCCAACTGTCCGTCGATTAAACGCGACGTTTTTTCGGTGGACGACAACCGTTGTGAGGAATAGGTGTCACATCGGTAATATTAGTGATTTTATAACCAGCAGCGTTCAAAGCACGAATCGCAGATTCACGACCTGGACCTGGGCCCTTAACGAACACTTCTATGTTTTTCAAACCGTAATCCTGAGCGGCTGTACCAGCGCGTTCAGCAGCTACTTGAGCAGCAAATGGAGTAGATTTACGTGAACCACGGAAACCAGAACCACCTGACGTTGCCCATGACAGAGCATTGCCCTGACGGTCAGTAATAGTCACTATTGTATTGTTGAAAGAGGCATGAATATGAGCCATACCATCAGCAACTTGACGTTTTACGCGCTTACGCGTTTTGGTTGGTGCTTTAGCCATAATATCCCCCGCTTATCGTTTTATTGCTTTGCGAGGACCTTTACGGGTTCGCGCATTAGTTTTAGTGCGCTGACCACGTAGAGGAAGACTACGACGATGGCGAATACCACGGTAGCAACCTAAGTCCATCAAACGTTTGATACTCATTGATACTTCACGACGAAGGTCACCCTCGACCGTGAACTTTGCAACTTCTTCACGAAGCTTATCAATCTGTTCTTCATCAAGATCTTTAATCTTGGTTGTCTCTGCAACACCAGCTGCTACACAAATGCTTTTGGCACGTGTGGAGCCGACACCGTAGATTGCTGATAATGCAATTACAGTATGCTTGTGCTCAGGGATGTTAATGCCAGCGATACGGGCCATTAACAGTACTCCTTATAATTTATAGTCATTAGCCTAAAAAGCCCGATAGGATACTTACCCAATAACTAAATTGCAAATAAGGATTGAGGCGCTAGTGTATCTAGACGACCCTCAACCCAGTCGATTAACCTTGCCTTTGCTTATGCTTTAGGTCAGAACTGCAAATCACACGCACAACACCGTTGCGCTTAACGATTTTACAGTTACGGCAAATCCGCTTCACGGATGCACGAACTTTCATAACATCACTCCGTAATTCGCTAACTTAGCGGCCATAGCCTTTAAGATTAGCTTTTTTAAGAACAGACTCATATTGATTAGACATCAAATGGGTCTGTACCTGCGCCATGAAATCCATGATTACCACTACCATAATCAGCAGCGATGTACCGCCAAAGTAGAACGGAACGTTCCAGGCAATTAACATGAACTCAGGCACTAAACATATAAAGGTTATGTAAAGTGCACCTGCCAAGGTAAGGCGTGTCATCACTTTATCAACATATTTAGATGTTTGCTCACCAGGACGTATACCAGGAACAAAAGCTCCTGACTTCTTCAAATTATCTGCCGTTTCGCGAGGGTTAAAAACCAACGCAGTATAGAAGAAACAAAAGAAGATAATCGTCGCAGCGTACAACATCACATACAAAGGTTGCCCAGGGGACAACTGAAGCGCCACATCTTGTAACCAAGATAGTGACTCATTCTGACCAAACCAATTTGCAATTGTGCCTGGGAACAAAATAATACTTGATGCAAAGATAGGAGGAATTACACCTGCCATATTCACTTTTAAAGGTAAATGCGTGCTTTGTGCAGCGAATACCTTGCGACCTTGTTGACGTTTAGCATAATTAACAACGATACGTCGTTGACCACGCTCTACGAATACAACAAAGTAAGTGACGGCGATTATAATGACACCCACTAACATTAAGAACAATAAGTTCAATTCACCTTGTCTGGCTTGCTCAGCAACATTACCTAATGCTGACGGCAAACCTGATACAATACCGGCAAAAATCAGAATAGAAATACCGTTACCGATACCTCTCTCTGTAATTTGTTCGCCTAACCACATGAGGAACATAGTTCCTGTGACTAAGCTTATCCATGCTGTAAAGTAAAAACCGAAGCCGGGATTAATCACTAGACCTTGTATAAGGTTTGGTAGATTTGTCGCGATTCCAACTGCTTGGAAAGACGCCAATACCAACGTAAAGTAACGTGTGTATTGACTAATTTTACGACGTCCAGCTTCACCTTCCTTTTTAAGCTCCATCATCGGCGGATGCATATGTGACATCAACTGAATAATAATGGAAGCTGTAATATAAGGCATGATGCCTAGGGCTAGAACTGACGCGCGTTCAAGAGCACCACCGGAGAACATGTTAAACATCTCCACGATTGTGCCTTTCTGTTGCTCAAATAATTGAGCTAACACCGCAGCGTCAATACCAGGAATAGGTACATAAGAACCCAACCTAAAAACTATGATCGCACCAAGTACGAACAACAATCTTGATTTAAGCTCGCTCAATCCGCCTTTGGCGCTTGAATCCTGTCCTGGTTTAGCCATCTAGCCTATTCCTCTACTTTACCGCCAGCCGCCTTGATTGACTCAAGAGCGCCTTTTGATACCTTTAAACCACTAATCGTAACGGCGCGTGAAATGTCACCACTTTTCATTACTTTAACGAACAACATTTCTTTCTTAACAAGACCTGCTGCTTTTAAAGTTTCAAGTGATACCACATCACCCTCTACCTTGGCGATTTCACTTAACGTAACTTGGTCAGAAACCAAAGATTTACGTGAAGTAAAACCGAACTTAGGTAGACGACGTTGGATTGGCATTTGCCCGCCTTCAAAACCAGGTTTTACCGAACCGCCTGAGCGAGACTTTTGACCTTTGTGACCACGGCCACCAGTTTTTCCAAGACCAGAGCCCATACCACGACCCACACGTTTACCAGAATTTTTCGCTCCAGGTGCAGGAGCAAGAGTATTCAAATGCATCTTTTACTCCTCCACTACTTCAACCATGTAAAATACACGGTTGATCATGCCACGGACAGAAGGGGTGTCTTCTAGCTCACGAATATGACCTATTCGACGAAGACCTAAACCAGTAAGCGTGGCTTTATGCTTAGGTAAACGACCAATAGAACTTTTTGTTTGCTTTACTTTAATCATTTTAGTCATGATCAATTACCCCAAAATCTGCGATACAGACAATCCACGCTTAGCGGCAACTGACTCAGGCGAATTCATTTCTGTCAACGCATTGATAGTTGCACGCACAACGTTAATTGGATTGGTAGATCCGTAACATTTTGAAAGTACGTTTTGTACACCCGAAACTTCAAGGACTGCACGCATTGCACCACCGGCAATAATACCAGTACCTTCAGATGCTGGTTGCATGTAAACCTTAGAGCCTGAGTGACGGCCTTTTATTGGGTGTTGTAACGTGTTGCCATTAAGATCAACATTCACAATATTGCGACGTGCTTTCTCCATAGCTTTTTGAATTGCAGCAGGCACTTCACGTGCTTTACCGTAACCAAAACCTACACGGCCGTTACCGTCACCAACTACTGTCAAAGCAGTAAAACTAAAGATGCGACCACCTTTAACTACTTTAGACACACGGTTGACGGCAATTAGCTTTTCTAACAGATCACCACCGTTTTGAACTTCTACTTTAGCCATAATTAACTCCTAGAACTGAAGACCAGCTTCGCGAGCTGCGTCAGCTAATGCTTTAACTCGACCGTGATACTTGAATCCACTACGGTCAAAAGCAACTTTTTTGATGCCTTTTTCGATAGCGCGTTCTGCGATCGCTTTGCCAATAGCCGCTGCTGCTGCTGAGTTACCAGTGCCTTTAAGGCTACTAGCTAGTTCAGTTTCAACTGTTGAAGCCGACGCCAATACTTCACAACCGCTAGGTGCGATTAACTGAGCGTATATGTGACGCGGTGTGCGGTTAACAACCAAGCGATGCGCGGCCAATTCACTAATTTTTTTGCGTGCACGAGTAGCGCGACGCAAACGAGCTGATTTTTTATCCATCGTACCGACTCCTTATTTCTTCTTAGCTTCTTTACGACGCACAACTTCATCTGCGTAACGAACACCTTTGCCTTTATAAGGCTCTGGCGGACGATATGCGCGAATGTTAGCTGCAACCTGACCTATCAACTGTTTATCAACGCCTTTGACGATAATTTCAGTTTGACTAGGAGTTTCAACCGAAACACCCTCAGGCATTTCGTATGCTACAGGGTGTGAAAAACCCAGAGTCAAATTCAGTTTTGTACCTTGAGCTTGCGCTCGGTAACCAACACCATTCAACAATAATTTCTTCTCAAAACCTTGAGATACACCTAGAATCATATTGTTTAACAAAGAGCGAGCTGTACCGGATTGAGCCCAACCATTTGCTTTACCTTCACGAGGTTTAGCCATTAGTTGGTTTTCTTCCTGTACTACTTCAACTGCATCATTAAATACACGAACTAGCGTACCGTTTTTACCTTTAACTGTGACTTCTTGACCAGCAATAGATATTTCTACACCAGATAAGATATCAACAGGAGCTTTTGCTATACGTGACATTTTATTCCCCTTACGCTACGTAGCCGATGATTTCACCACCCATGCCCGCTTTACGCGCTGCACGGTCAGTCATCACACCTTTAGAGGTCGACACGATAGCCACACCTAAACCACCCATTACTTTTGGCAACTCATCTTTTTTCTTGTAGATGCGAAGACCAGGGCGACTTACGCGCTCAATGCTCTCGATTACTTTTTTGCCTTCGAAGTACTTTAACGTTACTTCTAATACCGGCTTGACGTCACCAGAAACTGCGAACTCTGTTACATAACCTTCTTCTTTTAGTACGCCTGCAATAGCAACACGAACTTTAGACGAAGGCATAGAGACAGAAACTTTGCTAGCCATCTGGCCATTACGTACGCGGGTAAACATATCCGCGATAGGATCTTGCATACTCATATCAGCTACCCCTTACCAACTGGCTTTTTTCAAGCCAGGCACTTCACCGCGCATAGCTGCTTCACGCAACTTGATACGACTCATGCCAAACTTGCGTAGGAAACCATGTGGACGACCTGTAATGTTGCAGCGATTACGCTTACGACTTACAGATGAGTCACGTGGCAGTTGTTGTAGCTTAAGAACAGCGTCCCAACGTTCTTCGTCAGAAGAGTTGACATCGCTGATAGTTGCTTTAAGCGCTGCGCGTTTTACCGCGAACTTAACAACTAGCTTCGCACGTTTTACTTCGCGCGCTTTCATTGATTCTTTTGCCATAACCCTAACCTTACTTTTTAAACGGGAAGTTAAACGCGCTTAATAAAGCGTGTGCTTCCGCATCGGTTTGTGCGCTGGTAGTGATAGTGATATCCATACCGCGTATCTTATCCACTTTATCGAATTCGATTTCAGGGAAGATAATTTGCTCACGAACGCCCATGCTAAAGTTACCGCGACCATCGAATGACTTAGGATTTAAGCCACGAAAATCTCGGATACGCGGAATTGCTATTGAAACTAAACGTTCAAAGAATTCCCACATACGTTCACCACGTAGGGTTACTTTACAGCCAATCGGATAACCTTCACGGATTTTAAAACCCGCTACAGACTTGCGAGCAACAGTTACAATAGGCTTTTGACCAGCAATCGCTTGCATCTCAGCCGTGGCATTTTCTAATACCTTTTTGTCTGCTACCGCTTCACCTAAACCCATGTTTAGTGTGATTTTATCAATCCGAGGGACTTGCATGACGCTTTTGTAGTTGAACTGCTTAGCAAGTTCCGCTACAACTGAGTCTTTGTAAAAATCATGCAGTTTCGCCATCGTACTCTCCAATTTTTAAACTAGTTCGCCGTCTGATTTGAAGAAACGAACTTTCTTCTCATCTTCAAGACGGAAACCCACACGATCTGCTTTACCCGTTTTCGAGTTGTAGATCGCTACATTTGATACGTGAATCGATGCTTCTTTCTCAATAATACCGCCAGCCACACCCGATTGAGGGTTAGGTTTCTGGTGTTTCTTGATCATGCTCACACCTTCAACGATTAGACGGTTGGAAGCAGGAAGAACTTTAAGCACTTTGCCTTGTTTTCCTTTATCTTTACCAGCCAAAACGATGATTTCATCATCACGACGAATTTTATTAGCCATATCGTGACTCCTTATAATACCTCAGGGGCTAGCGAGACAATTTTCATGTTATTAACACGAAGTTCTCGAGTAACCGGACCAAAGATACGCGTACCAATCGGTTGCTTGTTTGCATTAAGCAAAACAGCTGCGTTGCTATCGAAACGGATTGAAGATCCGTCTGGACGACGTACGCCTTTTCTAGTACGCACCACCACTGCAGTTAGTACATCACCTTTTTTTACTTTACCGCGAGGAATTGCTTCCTTGACAGTAACTTTAATGATGTCACCAATATGTGCATAACGGCGATGCGAGCCACCAAGAACCTTAATACACTGAACCCTGCGAGCGCCGGAATTATCAGCAACCTCCAGGTTAGTTTGCATTTGGATCATGTTAGTGCTCCGCTATTAAATTTAAGACTCTTCCGAGCCGTTTACCTGCAAAAAAACAAACTAAAAACAAACTTTAGCTGCTTTTTTATACATACCCCAGTTAAAAGGGCGCGAAATACTAACAGAAATTGCCAAGCTGCGATAGTCTAATCTCAAAATATAATGAGAAAGGTAAGCTAATAGCAATCAGTTTGTTATTTATATACAAGTTGCATGTGTAATACCTTAGTTTTGAAGGGTTTAACTTTCTTACTAGACAACAAAAAGGCCTTCTAAGAAGCCTTTTTGTTCAAGTTAAGATTCAAGAATTATTAAATTATTGAATCCAAAGCCTGAATCATCTGTTTACCAATAGTAATATTTAAATAATTTGTTGATCTATCTCTTTTATCACATTTTCAACGGGCCGCTATTGCCTTACAATTTTTCCATTTAACTGACCATTAATGAGGTCTTTATAATGTTCTTCTAGATTATGTCGTTTAACTTTTAGAGTGGGAGTCAAAAGGCCATTATCTACAGTCCATTCATCTTTCATAACTACTAAACAGTCAAGCACCGCATGACTTTCAAGTGTGTTATTTACTTCATTTAAGGTTGCCAACAAACTCATCTCAATTTCTGCTGATGGTAACTTAAGCGCTTCTACAGACAAAACCACCAAACCAATCGGTTGTTTTAATTGCGAACCAGTGACACACACTTGTTCAATAGAGGAATTAGCCATCAGTTTTGATTCAATTGGTACCGGTGCAATATACTTACCTTTCGATGTTTTAAAGATTTCTTTTAAGCGACCAGTAATTTTGATGTAACCCTCACTGTCAATAGAGCCTTTATCCCCTGTTTTTAGATATCCATCTTCAGTCATCACTTCTGCGGTTTTTTCTGGCTCCAAATAATACTCTTTCATATTACAAGGCCCTTTAACTTGAATTTCACCTTCTTCAGCTATGCGTATGTCCACACCTGAATAAGCACGGCCAATTGAGCCTAGTTTGTCAGCACGAAAAGGTACACAACAAGTGCCATATGCACTATTTTCAGTCATCCCCCAACCTTCAGAAATATTAATACCAATTTTTCTGAACCATTCTAGTGTAGTAGCAGGTATGGGTGCTGAACCACTGGCACATAGCCTTGCTTGCCCAAGACCTAATTTAGTACGTATCTTTTTACTAACGATGCCTCCCACTATTGGAACTCGCAGCAAGAAATCCAGTTTTTTCTGTGGCATGTTGGCTAAAACGCCCATTTGAAAACGTGTCCATAAACGAGGGACAGAAATAAACAATGTGGGCTGCGTTGCTCTAACATCGCGGGCAAAGGTATCTAAAGACTCGATAAAATCAATACGAGATCCGGAATAAAAACTTGCGATCTCAACTAAAACTCTTTCAGTAATATGTGCTAAAGGCAGATAACTGAGAATTCGATCATTTTGGTCCACACCTAATTCATTTAATGAGTTTGATGCAGCCCAACACATTGATTCGTAATTGTGCACCACGCCTTTGGGATTACCAGTACTGCCAGATGTGTAAACAATAGACATAATTGAATCTAAAGCGGGAATAGGCTTGCCGAGGAATGGATCTGTTTGTAATAATTCATCCCACTGTTTATCAGCAGGAATATTAGGATAAGGAAACGCTAGTTTTACAATCCCATCGTCAATAGCAGCGACTTGTTTTTCCGTGTTGTCCAACTTCCCCACAAAAATCACTGGGCACTTAGCGTGATCCAAAACATATTTAATAGTCTTTTCACCAGCAGTCGAATATATAGGCACCGACACATGCCCTGCTAGCATAATGGCTAAATCTGTAATAAACCACTCAGCGCAATTTTTTGACAAAATAGCAATATGACTACCTTTAGGTAAGTTCATAACGAGTAAACTTTCAGCCACCTTTCGAGCTTGTTGGCCAGTTTCGCGCCAAGTAAAATCTTTGGTAACTCCATCAATAGGCTGTTTTAAATAAATAGTATCGGGATGAGTCTGTTCCCATTGATAAAACATTTCTAAGGGTGTTTTTAGTGACATATTGCATACCTAATGTAGTGTCGATAATTATTTATAACTATTGTAAGTAAATAGATCAATCGTTCTTTTACAACAAATTGTTAACGAATGAAAATGCCTGTCAACAAACTGTCATTACTGAGGTAATCATCAGTTATTTTAATAAATACTCTTAAGGATTGAACGCTTGAGGACATGTTAGTTATCGACACACTTCATAATATTTTGTCAAAATACATAAAAAACCTGCAACTACACATCATCCCTTCACAAATTAGTGGATATCAGCAATCGCTTCGATAAGCCATTTTTCAAATAGTTGTACTTTAGGCTTATTAAAGTGATGACTAGGCGCAATTAAATAGTAGGAATAGGCACTTGGATGACTAAAATCGAATAACGACACTAATTGCCGACGCTGTATTTGCTGATATATTAAATTGTAACGCAGCATAGCAAATCCCTGCCCAGCTAATACTGCGTCGACTATAGTGACAGTAGAATCATCTACCTCTAGGGTTTTATTAAATTTAAGATCTTCAAGTTTATGTATTGCTAAAAATTTTCCCCAAGCATCACCTGTAACAGGACCATTTTCTTCTAATAGTGGTAATTTATACAAATCTTGTGGCGTCATACTAGACTGTATGAGGCTCGGATGACAAACCAGCACATATTTGTCTTTAAGAAACAAACGGCTTTCCAGTCCTGGGTAATGACCTTTGCCAAAACGAATAGCAAGATCGATATCTGTCCCTGCAAAATCCCGCACTTTATTACTTGGTTCGAGTCGAACCCTAATTTTAGGATACTGCTTCTGAAAAAACTGCAATCTTGGCACCAGCCATCTGAACGATAACGATTCGACCACCGTCACATTCAATACATCTGGATTTGTGTCTTCAGATAAAAGCGCGACACCTTTAATAAAGTTCTCAAAACCGGCTTGCACATAAGGTATTAGGCGTTTTCCATCTTCTGTTAAAAACACTTGTCGCGTGCCTCTCGTAAATAGCTGCACGCCTATGTGTGTTTCTAACGTCTTAATATGCTGACTTATAGCAGCTTGAGTCACAAATAGTTGCTCAGCGGCTTTTTTAAAACTTAAAGTCTGCGCTGCCACTAAAAAATAACGTAATGAGTTCAACGGCGGTAATTTTTTCAAGGTAATGTTCATAATTAAGTTTTTATTAAGTGTATATAAGTTTTCATCGTTTGTCTGGCACTGTGCATACTCCTATATTCATATCTCCAGCAACAGGAGAGACACAATGAATCAATCACACACCGGAAAAACTGGCATTATTGTAACTTTAACACTTGTATCAATATTACTTTTCACATCTAACAACAGTTTAGCTGAGCTTAATCAAATAGAAGAAATATATACACAAAAAGGATACCCATACGAAGGGCTAGTAGATCGTTCTGAACAAGTCACAATATTCTATATAGAGGGCACAGATAACATCGTTTGCCGGGTGGAAGTGTCACAAGGTGGTCAAATCTGGCAGGGTGAAGAGCGCAGCATAAGTGTAAATAAATTCACTCAAAAACCTTTACGTGCCTGCATGGATAGGGAAGATGCCAAGGTACTACTGGCGAATACTTTCTAAGTTTGTGCGAAAAACATGTATATATATGGAGGAAGTTGGGAATACCGTTAAAGGCATTCCCTATTTAATTACTATCCCCTTTGCCTAACAATCTCATACAAACATACGCCTGTAGCGACGGAGACATTCAGGCTTGAAACTGAACCTGCCATGGGTAATTTAATCAACTCGTCGCAATGCTCACGCGTTAGGCGACGCATCCCTTTACCTTCAGCCCCCATTACAAGTGCCATCGGACCTTTGAATTTGCAGTCGTAGATATCATTTTCTGCTTCACCAGCGGTGCCAACTATCCACACTCCGGCGTCTTGCAAGTCTCGTATCGTTCTAGCGAGGTTGGTGACTTGCACTAATGGAATAACATCAGCCGCACCACAAGCTACTTTTCGCACTACTGGCGTAAGAGCAGCAGATTTATCTTTTGGTACGACCACCGCGTCCACACCAGCAGCATCGGCTGTTCGCAAACATGCACCTAAGTTGTGAGGATCCGTCACACCATCCAAAATAAGCAAAAAGGGCAATTTACTTGACTCTACAATTGCAGCTAGATCATTTTCATTATATTGCTTAGCAGGTTTAACTTTTGCAACTACACCTTGATGTTGCCCTCCGTCTACTTTGTCATCTAATGTTTTTCGTTGACAAAATTGCACAGAAGTACCGAGGCTTCTTGCTTGACTAACAATATCGTGAATACTTTTGTCTTCTCGGCCTTTCAACACAAAGAGTTCAATTAAACGCTCAGGCTCGCGCAGAATAATTGATTCAAGCGCATGAATACCATATAACCATTCTTGTTGGGCCATATTAATTTTTCCCCTTTTTTGACGAACTTGTAGGCTTACTTCGAGACGACTTAGTTTTGGACGGTGTCCGGCCTTTTTTAGTCACTGGCTTTTTAGTCGTTTTAAAAGCAGTATCAGGTTTTGTTACTGCACCTTTTTTACTTGGCTCTGACTTTTTTGACCTAGTTGGTTTCCTACCCGCTGTTTTTCTAATATTTTTACCTGCAACGCCATCCAACACAAAATCTATTTTTCGTTCGTCTAAGTTGACTGAAGCGACTTTAACTTCAACAGGATCACCCAAGCGGTAAACCGTACCAAAACTCTCGCCAATTAAATGCTGTTTCACTTCATCGTAGCGGAAATAATCTTTTTCTAAAGACGTAATATGGACCAAACCATCAATGTGAAATTCAGACAAGCGCACAAAGAACCCAAAGTTGGTTACTGACGCAATAACGCCCTCAAATACGTCGCCGACATGGTCCAGCATAAATTCACATTTAAGCCAATCAGATACGTCTCTAGTGGCATCGTCAGCGCGGCGTTCTGTCATAGAACATTGCTCGCCTAAGCTCTCAACTTCATCCGCAGTATAGGCTTTTCCGCCTGATTTACTTTTACGCTGATGTTGTTTGTCAATTATACCTTTAAGAGCTCGATGAACCACCAAATCGGGGTAGCGGCGAATTGGTGAGGTAAAATGTGCGTAAGCTTCCAATGCCAAACCAAAATGACCAATGTTTTCATGATCGTATACTGCTTGTTTCATCGAGCGTAACAACATCGTTTGTATCAGTTCTTGGTCTGGCCTGCCCTGAATCTTTTCAATCACATCAGTGAAATCTTGCGGGGATACGTCACTACCAATTTTGTGAGTGATGCCGACCTCACCCAGATACGACAAAAATGCACCTAAACGGTCTGAATCGGGTTCATCGTGAACACGATACAAAGCTTCAGCTTTATTTTTGGTTAATGTTTGCGCAGCTGACACATTGGCTAGAATCATACACTCTTCAATCAGCTTGTGCGCATCGTTGCGTGTAACCGGCACAATATTATCAATTTTACGCTGAGCGTTGAATACAAATTTACTTTCTTGCGTTTCAAATTCAATCGCACCACGTTGCTTACGAGTCCGTTTCAAAGCGTGGTACATATCGTGTAAATTTTTCAGATGTGGTAGTTGCTCTGCATAACGTTTATGAAGTTCAGAATTACCTTGCGCTTTTGGTTCTTTTAACAAGTTCCACACTTTGGTGTAGGTTAATCTTGCCTTGGAGTTCATTACTGCTTCATAAAATTGATGTTCCACCAGCTTGCCTGTTTTGCTGATCGTCATCTCACACACCATACACAAACGGTCGACTTGAGGATTAAGAGAACATAGCCCGTTAGACAAAACTTCTGGCAACATAGGAACTACTTGTTCGGGGAAATACACAGAATTACCACGATTTTGTGCTTCACTATCAAGGGCGGTACCCGGACGTACATAATAGCTCACGTCAGCTATTGCGACCCATAATTGCCAACCACCGTTATCTAAAGGTTCACAAAAGACTGCATCATCAAAGTCACGAGCATCTTCACCGTCGATGGTGACCAGCGGTAACTGTCTTAAATCAATACGATCTGCTTTTGACTCTTCGGGGACTTGTTCGTTGAGTCCCTTTACTTGCCTATCGACACCTTTTGGCCAATGGTGAGGAATATCGAAAGTACGCAGCGCCATATCGATTTCCATGCCAGGAGCCATGTGCTCACCTAACACTTCAACAATTTTACCGATAGCATTGACTCGCTTACGAGGACGCTGAACAATTTCAACCACAACGATATGCCCTTGACGTGCACCGTTGGTTTGTTCTTTGGGTATCATGATTTCGTGGTTGATGCGGCTGTCGTCGGGGATCACTACCCCTACATTGTTTTCAAAAAAATACCGCCCCACTATGGGCTCAGTGCGAGGCTCAACAATTTTAGCAATTCTGGCTTCTAGTCTGCCACGGTTATCGGTACCACTTTCCTTAACCAATACCACATCGCCATGCAACACCATGGACATCTGTGCATTGTGAATAAATAAGTCTTTTTCACCGTCATCACGCTTTAAAAAACCAAAGCCGTCACGATGGCCAATCACTCGACCTTGAATAAGATCCTCTACTTTGAGCTTTGCGTACTTTTTGTCACGATTAAACTCAACTTGCCCTTCACGCTCCATTGCTCGAAGGCGACGTTGAATGCCAATACGACTGTCCTCATCTTTTGCATCAAGCAACTGACAAAACTCAAGAAAAGACAAAGGTTTTTTAGCTTTGACTAAAAGTTCGAGTAAATATTCACGGCTAGCAACTGGCTTTTCGTATTTTTCTTTTTCGCGTTGGTAAAACGGGTCGTCGCTCATAGGGCGATGATATTCCTTACTAAAAATTGAATTAAGCCGAGTATAACTAAATGAGCAGGTGCAAATATGACTTTTTAACAGATACTGGCTTAGATTAAGTATTTAATCTCTTGCACAATCAATACAATACACTAACAAAAACTGGTTAAATAGCCCATCTGCCGCTACAAATTTCATACAAATAAGATACTTAGGTAATGATACAAATAACTAGTATTACCCATTTAGTAGATATGATTATGATAATAAAAAATATATAAAGCAGGCTTAGAGTAATAGTTGATCGCAAAAAGGCAATCAATATAAACATTCTGACGATTATGGCAGTTGCCTTGTTTGTTTTGGCTACCGTACCATTGAGATAAAGTTTGTCAGCTTACTGAGTGAACAACTTGTTGAAAAGTTTTGTAACGATTTAGAATTAATGTTGGGTGTCATTGAATGGCAATATTGGTTTTTTTCGGAGACTTGACAGAGTGCGACGACAAATCAGCTACAACGCGAGACGTGCTAGTAAATCTGCGAAATAGATTCTTAGAACAAGGCTGTATTGTTGAAGCCTTCACCGTAATCAACCCCGCGGCTGTTGAAAGCATAGTCAAATTAAAAACAGCCACAGGCCTTGAGAACTCGTTTCATGGCAATAGCTTATTTACCGAACGCGTCAACGCTATCGAATTTATTCACAACATTTTACTTAAGGTCAAAAGTAAAACTACAAAGTGAGTTTAAACAACTAAAATCAATTAGGAATTAAGTGGCCTTTTGGCCTTACGCACTACTTTGGGGTGCATCAGTTTTTCTAGCCCTAACATACAATTTGCAATTTTAGTGTGAGTAGTTTTATCTGCTGTAATTGCGTTGTATAACCAGTGGTAAGCGTCCTCATAATCATAAGGGCTGCCATAACCTTCAATAAATAATTCTGCTAATTGAATTTGTGCTTTTAAATGTCCGAGTACAGAAGCTTCTCGTAAAAAGACAACGGCTCTTTCTTTATCCTTTTGAACCAGTTTACCTTGAGAATAATAACGTCCTAATTGCTCCAACCCAGCCGAAAGACCTTGATCGGCAGCTTGGTGCATAAAGTTTATGCCTCGCTCCGGCTCTGCGTCTACGCAGACCCCCCAAGCTAGCATATCGCCCCACAAAAACTGATAACTGGGGATTTTGAGTGTTTCTGCACGAGCTTGAATATCTTGTACTAACTGACAATCATCTAACACCACACGGCTCAAATGTTCATTTTTATTAATTAAGCCGAGTAGTTCATCCTGGGAATAAAGCTGAACGGCTCTTATTTCATCAGCTGCTTTTGCAGAGACATCAAATAACAAGACACCACAAGATAGTAATAAATATGTGAATAAGCGCATAAAAAATTTCTGACTTTGGCAATTTTCTTTATATCGGCTACAAAATTGTTTTTATAAATGATTTAGGGCCATTAGACCCAAATCATATGTAAACCCAGTTACTGTGTTACTAAGAGTTCTAGCACTTTCTATTTATGTGTTAATGCCATTTTCACAACCTGAGCATGTTCGAACAAATCATGACCTAAATCAGTCAAATATCCCCCATCAGGTAACGTTACTATACCTTTTTCGAATAATCTCTTTGCTGCAGCAACCACATCTGGCTCTGCGTCATTATGAATTTTCAAACCTTGCATCAGACTCTTGTTAGGAAACTTCAATAGCAGGTTCAGTTCAGCAACCATATCAAATGTAAATGTCATATTTATTCCTCATAAACTATGCACTTAATTATCGTGCACAGAGCGGGTTCATATTAGATTTAAGTAGAATATTGCATTCTTTTACAGTACATCCACCAAAACCTAGCATTTTCAGTTAATTACGACTCGTAATAAAATCAGTCATATGTTTATAATCTTCTAAGTGAGCCTAAAGCCCAAACCGATGAATATCAAAGGTTATTTCAAATAATCATATTCAAGTCGTATTAATCTAACCAGAAGAAGTCCATGCAAATAATCCAATGTAAGGTCGAAAAAATTGAGCCCCTTACAGACACAATCAAGCGTATCGTATTAATTCCAGATACTCCCCTTAATTTTATTGCCGGTCAATATCTACAAATAGTCATGGGGGAAGATGACAAACGCCCCTTCTCTATCGCTAACGCGCCTCGTGCGGATGGTTCTATTGAGTTACATATTGGTGCAGAGCCCGGCAATCAATATGCAGGGCATGTCCTAGAAAAAATGCTTAAAGATAAAGTGGTAGATGTTGAAGGTGGTTTAGGAGAAGCGATTCTAAAGCAGACAGAGCCACAAGCCACAATTTTGTTAGCTGGGGGAACTGGATTTTCATATACGTTATCAATATTACAACAGCTTCTGAGCAAACCGTTAGAAGCCCCTGTGATTTTATATTGGGGAACACGTACCATAAATGACATGTATGCCTTTGACGAACTCAGCACTCTTGCAAAACAACACCCTCTTTTTACCTTTATCCCAGTGGTAGAGATCCCAGAAAAGAACTGGGCAGGTAAGACTGGTTGGGTACATCAAGTCGTTCTCGAAGACATTAAAGACTTGGCCACGTATCAAGTATATGTTGCTGGGCGATTTGAAATGGCAAAAGTGGTACGCGATGATTTCATTAAACAAGGATTACCGATAACGTCTTTGTTTGGTGATGCATACGCTTTTATCTAAAGCATAATAAATGTAGGGGTTTGGTAACAAACTCCTACATTTCAATTATACCGCGCCATCAAAATCCAATTGTCGCCAAGCTTCGTACACGAACACTGACACCGCATTAGACAAATTCATGCTTCGGCTTTCAGCCAACATAGGAATTCGCAATCGTTGCTCAGGTGGCAGTGAATCAATAATTTCATTGGGTAAACCTCGGGTTTCGGGGCCAAACAACAATGCATCGCCGGATTGATACTTAGCTTGAGCAAAAAACGCCTTGCCTTTGGTTGTGCAAGCAAAAATACGTTTAGGTGAGCGTGCTTGAATATAAGCGTCAAGATTTGGGTAACGTTGCACGTTGGCAAACTCGTGATAATCCAACCCAGCTCTGCGTACTTTTTTGTCATCCCAATCAAATCCTAAGGGCTCAATTAAATGCAATGCAAAACCAGTATTAGCACAAAGGCGGATAATATTACCAGTATTAGGAGGAATTTCAGGTTGATATAAAACGATATCGAGCATGGGTCTAATTTCAGTTACTAATGTTATGTACATACTAACAAAACCAGCGAAATGGTTTAACTCTTAGTTGTTATTTATAGTCGTCAGTTATCTTTTGGGGGCTAGCAACTACCAATAGACACAACTTTTTATAGTATAACAACATCGAACATGACGAAGCGAGCCAATAAAAGAATACGGCCCCATTACTTCCTAAAAAAGTCTAAAGTAGCCGTTAAACAGGGTGTCCTAAATTTATCCTGTTCTTCAAATAATTCATGCTTTGAACCTGCAATGACCATCAGCTTAGCATTTTTCATTTTTGCTACTACCCTATTCTGCCGTTTGTTATCTACAACTTGATCTGCCCCTGCTTGAATAATTAAAGCAGGAATAGGAAAACGGTGCACACCTTGTTCTATTTCATTCATCGCTTGAACCGCCATTTTTAACCAGTTTCCGCTGACACCGCCTAACTGAACTTTTGGTGTTTCTTCATACTCTTGACGAAAAAGTTGATATCTAATTTCACTGTGGGTTAACTCATTACCAGAAAATAGCTGATTGTCATAATTATTTTGACCAAAAAAATAGGCATTTTTTTATTCAGCGTGGCATGTAAATTAAGTAAGAACTTGGCAAACCAATTTGGCAAAGACGGGCGGATACCAAACATAGGTGCCGAAAATACAACCTTTTCAAATAATTCGGGATAGCGTAAAACAGTCATAGCCCCGATCGTCCCACCCATTGAATGACACAACAAGTTAGGTTTGTGTTGTGTTTTTTCAGTGACCACTTGATTAATGAAGCTTTTAAAATCAGCTACATATTCTTCAAAACTTCCCACATAGCCTATGTTTGGATTGTCTAACAAGCGCCCAGATAAACCTTGTCCTCGATGGTCATGAATAAACACCGAATAGCCATTTTGATAGAGGTCATACACAACTTCCTTATACTTTATTAAACTCTCGATGCGACCGGTTGAAACCACCACAGATCCCAATGCCTGTGGATGGAGAACATAGGCGTAAGCAATATCTACGTTTTCTTTTTTCCGACTTCCCGCACCCCATCAAACATGCCGTGTTGCATATTGTTATGCCAGAACGGTTGAATATCTGAGATATACTTTGACGCTAAGTTATCTTCAGAGCAAAGGACAAACTGAGACATATAAACCCTACATTGAAATTCGAAATAAAATACCTATCGTAAATTAGCACTCACTATTCACATAGCATTATCTAAAATAGACTCATTTGGCATTATTGACTTTTTTGTCGTGATTTGCCTCTATCGTCCTAAGGATATCCCGCCAACTAACAATTCCAACTGGGACTCCTTTTTCATTCACGATAGGGATACAGGAGATATTGTGTTGATTGAATAAACTAATCGCCTCATACACATCAGCAGAGGAAGTAAGGGTAATAGGCTTTCGGCTCATGATTTGGTGAACCTTTTTATTTAAAGTAAACTTGTCATGAGCTGTTGCCTGAGGCGTATCGATAAAAGGACTAACAGATTTGAGTAAATCGCGATCGGAAATAACACCATACAATTTACCCTTTTCTACCACGAGTAAATGATGAAACTTGGCGTTTTCAAAAATCTGTTTAACCGTGCGCAAAGTATCATCCAATGTCACCGTTACCACGGGTTTACTCATGATCCGATTAATTAACATGTGTTGCCTTACTTACCCTAATTTCAATAAAAATAAATGTAACCGTAAATTTGAGTCTGATGCAATGAAAAACAGCATAATTTTATACTCTGCGAAATTCTGTCACATATGCCAACCACAGTGTGTACCAAACATAGGGGACTCAAATCACACTAGTTTATATTAGATAATAACGCAGGATTAGTCACTAGTTTACGAACGTTATGCCCATGGTCTTTACCAAACTGATTGCTGTCACACTAATTAGTTAAACTATTAATAGCCATTAATGCACGCTGGTGGCGAACACTCCAAGTGACATCTATTGTTGAACATTTGTCTTCGGTATAATTAGAGCCAGTCGTTGACCCCATAAATTCTAGTGGCGCACCTGTGTTGTCAGGAATAAACTGTATTTGATGATAACCTTTACGCACTGTGCCATCATAATCTAAGTCGTCACAATACATAGCATCTTTGTCATCAACCAGAGTATCACTTGAGTTCAGCACGTAAGTTAGGGTTTATTGGGTTGTCACTTAAACAAGCACCTAATGTTTACTATGTGTGACATCATCAGAAATATGCATCCAATACTCTTAAACGGTATCGCTTAGTCTCAAACCTCTGCGGACCTCGGTCTTTATATGGGCTAATTCAGCTGCGAATAATTGCTTACTGATGCCGCACATATATTTGACACCATAGCCACCTTCACCCGCATAAAGTGATAAGTCGGTAGCCTTGTGCTCAGCATTTTCATGAAAATGAATATTATATAATTCATCTCTGTGCTATTTGATGCTGAAGAGGTAAAACGAGTATTTTCACCATGCAAATGATCGATATCTCGGGGGGGGGGGGTGAGGCTCAAAACCTTCACTTACAGAGGCTTGTGCATTAAATGCCAAACCAGATAGAACCGACAAAACAAGAATGTATTTTCACTTTAAATATTTTAGCTTGCATGGCTAACACCTAATTGTTATCAATAAAAGCACTCAAAATTTTCAATCCGATTTTGCGACAGAATCGAGCCATATGTACATAGATGATATTTTTTTGATAAAAATCAGGCATTCAAAATTAACAATAAAACATAGCTGATTTAATAAAAGATCACAATAAATCCAAGGATAAAGTCATGCTTAATTATAGATTATTACATACGATTTAAGGACTTATATAAGGTATGGATATTTTAACAAGTAATCCACCTTGGGGCTTATTACTTGCCCGAATCGAACCTTTATGTTTACGGATAACATGTTGCGCAATAGCCAAGCCTAATCCTACTCCACCACTATTTCTGTCTCGCGCGGTGGATTCTCGGTAAAATGCTTCAAAGATTCTATCTAACTGACTTTCTTCAATACCCTTGCCATCATCTTCAATGATCCACACTATACGTTTATCTTGCACCGACACAGACACTTGAATGATATGATTTGAATAATAAATCCCATTGCGTAGGATATTTTCTATGGCACTACTTAATAGCTGTGGATCGGCATACAAACGAATATTTTCCTGCGCCTGATAATCCAATTTTTTATTTCTTTGCTCGGCCTCGAATTGAGCATCGTCGATAATAGGTGTCATGATTTTTTCTAGACTCACAATGTGTAAGTTTTGCATAGGCTGCTTATTATCCAAACTAGATAACAACAAAACTTGAGCTATCATATTTTCAATTTGTTGCGATTCTTTTTCGATCCTTTCTAAGGCTGCCAGCATGTTTGCTGACATATCAAACTCATTCTGTTGCAGCGCAATACCAATAGACAACTGCAAACGGGTAAGGGGTGAACGTAACTCATGTGAGATATCAGCCAATAACCTTTTTTGGCTGGTTAACAAACTCTCGACTTGTTCAGACATATAATTGAAGTCACGGCCAAGTTGACCAATTTCATCTGAGCGCTTACTTGCATTACCGACACGCACACCCATTTTGCCTGTTGCCATCCGTTTGGATGCATGTCTAAGCTGCGCAATAGGATTAAGTAACCCACGCACAAATAGGTAACACAGTCCTAAACTAAGAGAGAGCATAAATATTATAAATATCTCAGGATATTCATGCCGAATAACCCGTAAATCGCCACCCCGTCTTGATTTAACCAAAAATAACAGATACTCATTTTGATTAACTTTTACCCTACCTGGTCCTACAAAGTTGATTCCTTTGATTTCTAACGTCAGCGCCGTACTTTGTGGATTAAAATCATCAAACATTTCTTTTTTGATGGGCCTATGCCTGGTTGCACTATGTACAATTTCTCGCGTCGATTGCTCAATCAACACCAAACCAAAACGGTTGCGGTTGCGTTTACTCAATTGCTTAAGTACGTTTTTAAGCTCAACCTGACCATCATGCTTATCAATTTGATTTTGTAATTTTCGAGTTATGGACTCTAAATCTTTTCGTTGTTGTGTATTCAATGGCTGATATTTGGCTTCAGAGCCAAGTTGTTTAGCCAGCCAAACTGAACTAAAAAAAATCAATAATGCAGCCAACCAAAACCATAAAAAGACTCGAAAAAATAAACTTTGCGCTGGATTAAACCGACTTAATCCCCTCACACGGTCTCCAGATAAAGGTAACCCGCTCCACGATGGGTTTTGATTTTTTCTTCTGAGCTGAAGGCCGCCAATTTTTTACGAAGGTTACTTACGTGCATATCTATACTGCGATCAAAAGCAGCCAGCTTTCTACCTAATACTTTTTCACTAATATCCCGCTTACTAACTAAACTCCCTTGGTTAATCATCAAAAGGTGCAAAATAGAGTATTCGGTAGCGGTCAATTCAAGCAGATGGTCGGCGCAGAATACTTGTTGTGCTGAAGGTGACAACTCTACATTACCTAACCTCAAGTTTTGCTTCACACGACCACTAGGTAACGAAGCCATTCTGCGCACTAATGCCTTTATTCTTGCTGACAATTCTCTATGATTAAAAGGTTTCGCCAAATAATCGTCGGCTCCCATTTCTAGACCAAAAATTTTGTCATAGTCGTCACCTTTAGCTGTCAGCATTAATACGGGGGTGAGATGACTAGTACGTAATTTTTTTAATACTTCAAATCCATCAAGTTTAGGTAACATCACGTCCAGCAAAATTAGGTCGTAATGCTTGTTTGATGTCGCTAGACTCAGACCCGCTTCACCGTTGAGAGCTACATCTAATTCGTAGCCTTGGGGAATAAGATATTCTTTAAGCAACTCAGTCAATTCTACGTCATCATCAATCAATAGTATTTTTTTAGTCGACATATGTTTTCTTAGATATTCTTAGGCTATGGACACTATAACTCAGTGTTATAAGTATATTTATGCAACATGGTATATTTACACAAGCTTTACACTCCCTTTGCGTTTCTTTGCATTCCAGTCGCTAGACTTATAGCAATTCATATAAAGCAATTAATCCAGAGGGCAAAAAAATGTCAAAATTCAGAAACTTACTTAAAACAACACTTACACCCATTGCGCTTTGTCTAACACTTGTCATCGCTGCACCCGCTTTAGCCAAAAAAAGCCATCACCAAAAGCATGAAGATATGCGCCAAATATTATCTGAGTTATCTTTAACCAATACACAAAAACAAGATATCCGACAAACTTTAAAACAAAATCGTGAAGGTAGAGGCTTGTTTAGCAGTGACGTAAAATCGTTGAAGCAAGAGTTGCGCAACCTTATACAATCCTCTGAATGGGATCACGCAGCTGCAGAGAGTGTCATTACCAAGCGCCGAACGCTGATGCAAGCAAAGGCGCTAGAACGGGCGACTAACAAAAACCAAGTCTGGAATTTATTAACCGACTCCCAACAAGAAGAGTTTGTAGTGCTATTTGATGCGCTCAAGGCTCAGCCAAAAAGCGTTGCAGGATGGAAAGAAGGCAAACGAAAAGGCAAAAAACTTAAACGTTTAGACCTATCAGAAGCTCAACTTACTGCCATCAACATTATTAAGAATGAAAGCGATGCAACTGGCAAAAAAATTAAGGTCAGGTTACAAGTCTATAAACAAGCAGAGCAGTTATTAGTGCAAAGGGCTGACTTTGACGCTGATGCTTTGCTAGCTCTCGATAATGAATACAAAGCTGATTTTCTGACAATCGCGATATTAAAAGCCAAAACTCAGCATGATATTTGGAATCAACTTACTACAGAACAGCAAGCTAGGGCCGCAGAAAAAATAAAAGATAAAAGGAGCAAATATGAGAAGAAAGGTAAAAAGCATCAAGAGTTATCGTCAATATAAAGCGAGCCCCTCACACAAATCCTATAACGGCATCTCTTTGATGCCGTTTTTTTTCCATTTATCAAAAATGTAACCGGTCTTCAAACAGTAACTTCATGAACGGTAATATCTATCTGCTTGGCAATAGAAGAATTAGTTTGGTAAAGAATGATGATTTATTTCATGCTCTGCGCATATTTATAAAAGGGTTAGTTTATAGTTAGTCTTTTGTACTTTTAACTAATACAGACAATAAGGAGCCATTATGCAAGACATCGAATTACGGACTCGTCTTGATCAATATTATGGCCAGATCAAGTCGGTCATCTTAGACAAGCAACATCCAATTTCTGGGTTACTTCCTGCAAGCACGGCGGTCACAGTGCATGGCAATTACCAAGATGCTTGGGTACGCGATAACGTATATAGTATTTTAGCCGTCTGGGGACTAGCATTAGCCTATCGCAACTTAGATGACGATGGTGGGCGAGGATTTGAATTACAGCAACGAACAGTCAAATTAATGCGCGCTTTATTGCGCTCAATGATGGCGCAATCGGCAAAAGTAGAAAAATTTAAGCGAACTCGGCAACCCATTGACGCATTACATGCCAAATACGATACGGCTACAGGTGATAGCGTGGTTGGTGATGATGAATGGGGGCATTTGCAGATTGATGCAACCTCAGTATTTCTTCTGACGCTTGCTCAGATGATTGCCTCAGGTTTGGAAATAATCTGGACCGATGAAGAGGTCTGTTTTATACAAAATTTAGTGTATTACATCGAACGAGCCTACCGCACACCCGATTTTGGCATTTGGGAGCGTGGCGCTAAAAGTAATAGTGGTAATGTCGAGCTGAACGCCAGCTCTCTGGGTATGGCGAAGGCCGCACTAGAGTCGCTATCTGGCTTTAATCTTTTCGGCGCAAAAGGGTCTCGGTCAAGCGTTATTCATGTCATTCCAGATAACATCGCTCAATCAAATATTACGTTAACGTCTATGTTACCTCGTGAGTCTAATACGAAAGAAACAGACGCGGCTTTACTTAGCATAGTGGGCTTTCCTGCTTTTGCTGTCGACGACCCAGATCTTGCCAACAAAGTGCGTAACGACATCATTGATAAGTTAGAAGGAAACTATGGACTGAAACGTTTTTTGCGGGATGGACATCAAACCGCTCTCGAAGATGAGGGACGTCTGCATTACGAAGAACAAGAGTTGAAACAGTTTGAGCATATTGAGTCTGAATGGCCGCTGTTCTATACCTATTTATATTTAGATGCGATTTTTCGCGACGATACACCACAAATAAATCATTACCGAACCCGTCTTGACGCGGTACTAGTCGAACAAAATGGTCAAAAACTGCTACCTGAATTATATTTTGTTGCTGAAGATTGTGTAGAACAAGAACGTCTCGAACCTGGCTCTCAAAAGCGTATACCTAACGATAATGTTCCACTAGTCTGGGCGCAAAGCTTATATTTACTTGGTTGTTTACTAGAAGATGACTTATTGCGTCCAGGTGATTTAGACCCTCTGGGACGTAGGCATCACAAAATACCTAAAAAGCCCGTGGTACAACTCATGTTTTTGGCTGAGGATGAAGCGTTGCAACAAGAGTTGGAAGCTTATGGTGTGCAGACACAAACTATCGAAGATATTTCACCTGTACAGGTTTATCGTCCCGAAGATATTGCTAGCATACATGCTCAAATTGGTAAGTGCGAAGAACTAGGTCTTTCTGGGCGTATTCCTAGAAAATTGAAAAGTTTAACCACCAGCCGTGTTTATATGATGGGCAAAAAGCAAGCGATATGCCTGACAGCTTCTTTTATTCAGAAAGATTTTTCTTAAGTTACGACATTGAATTTTTAGTACGTCGCTTTACCTCAGAGCTTAGTTATCTGCACCGTAATTGGACTGAATTAGGTCGGCCTACTGTCACTGTATTACTCACTCACAATTTGCTAGACACCGACCGTAGTACTTTTTATGCCCTGATGAAACAAATTGCCAGTGGTGAAGTAGACGGTATACCTGTGCGTCACGATATAATGGCGCAGTTATTAAATACGGCAGCTGTTGAGCATGTCGAACACCTAAAAGACTTGGTTTTACCTGAGCAACCACTAGCGGATCTATTGTCTCAATCTTGCATTTTGACCTTGGCAGGTGAAAATAAAAAATTATCACCTAGCGAAGAACTTGAAATCGCCTTACAAAAAGACACTGGCATATTGGAATCAAAGTTAGGCCAAGCTACCAATCTTTATGAACAAATAGCATTACTAACTAAACTAGTTGAGCTCCAGCCGATTGATACTAAAATTCACATCCACAATCAGCAACGAAGTTTGCACGACTTAATTGAAGAAGTGTACACCCAAGCTGGTCGACTGCGCCTTTGGTCAGTATTGCGACAGGCATCTGGATTACAGGGTAAAATTGATGGGGATATTGGGTTAGCAGTCGGCGACTTATTAGTAGCACAAAAGTTTATTCAGGTAGGTCGTTCATATCATGATGAGTCGTTGATCACTCGTCCACTAAGCGACGAAGAACTGATGCAGAGGATCGTGCAATATTGCCGTGAAGATGTGCGCGATCAGATTCTAACCCAAGAAGTGTTGCTGTACTTGGGTCTGTTAATCAAAGCTAGACCCGAATTATTTAGTGAATTATTAACCTTACGCGCAAGTTTATTGATTATCCTGCTAACCAGTCAAATTACCCGAGCTCAAAACAGCACGACCGATGAAGCTTATGAAATATTGATGGACATGCCGCCATCAGAAATTCAATCACGCTTAGAGGCGGTGCTCGAAAATTATCAAACTTTAGCTGAACTTCCACAAAAGCTGGAAACATTACATGCTCAAGGTAATACAGAACATATAAACTGGCACCAAAAATTTGGGATTAGAGCAGCTCAAAACTCCGCTTGATGGTTGGCTTGCTTGGCGTCAACACCAAGGTATACTCGACCGACGTTCAACAGAGTTTTTAGCAAAAACTTGGCGAATTTTAAAACATACAAGTGGCCTAGTTATTGGTAATAAGATGGATAAGCGTAATCGTATTAGCAGTGACTTAGTGTTAAGTGATATGACCGAGGGAGAAAATGCTTTCGCGATATTAATTGAACACATGTTTAACAACATTCACGCAGCTGAATACCGTCAACTTACAATTGAAACACTGACAGCGTTAGCCAGCTTTTTTGAGCAAAACCCTAGTTTAATAGTGGAAGAAGCGATAGTGATTGACGTGACCATAGGTCATGCAGTGAACCTTGCATATGTCAAAGAATTCCCTGAACGGCAACAACATTACGATGAACACAAAAGCCATGCTTGGGAGCGCTTTTACCAGCAATCACCAGTGCATAGCACAACATTCATTATTTCAGCTTTGAATCACTTATTAACGGTAAGACAGGTAGAATGAGGTAAATAACGTCACTTCACCTAACTCTAATTAATAGTAAAGTTAGGCACTCTTTTGAATTTTTTGGTATGCCTATTATCAATCATGAACTCAATCATAGTGCTTAATAACCCGGTGTTTAAATCATGGGTAGAAAGGTTAACGACACTTTTAGATACTGGATTTACTGGTTAAAAAGTGTCTTATCCTTCTGAAATACTCCGAAATCTGACATTGAATGAAAAGACATAATGTAATTAGAAGTTAGGAATATTTTGCTGATAATCAGCTTCAAGAAATGCTGGTGAGGTAAACAACATATCCGCAGTCGCGACATTACAAGCTACTGGTAGATTCCAAACTGAGCACAATCGAAGTAAAGCTTTTACATCAGGATCATGGGGCGCAGGGTTCAATGGGTCCCAAAAAAAGATTAAACAATCTAGCCTGTGCTCAGCAATCAAAGCACCTATTTGCTGATCCCCACCTAATGGACCACTATTGAAACAGTGTACATCCAAGTTCAACTCTTTCTTTAAGATGCCACCAGTAGTGCCCGTTGCGACGAGCTTATGTTTGCTTAATTCAGACCTGTGCGCCAAAGACCATTTTACTAAATCTGGCTTTTTATGGTCGTGTGCAACCAGTGCGATGGTTTTTTGCATCTCGTATGAATCCTTTTATTAATGGCATGAAATTCAAAAAAAAGCTAACAGTCTGCGGTATTAAAAACACACCTTGTTGATCATTTGCTGCAAAATATTCACTGTGGGATTAACATAATCCAGAGAGATATATTCATCAGGTTGATGAGCTTGATCAATACTACCAGGGCCTAAAATAATGGTATCGCAGCCAAGTTGATTAATAAATGGCGCTTCGGTGGCATAGTTAGCACTTTGATATTTTTTACCTGTGAGCTGTTCAGCTAATGCCAGAATATTTTGTTCATCGCGACAAGCAAAAGCTGGCGCAGTGGGATACATTAAATCCAAACTTAAGCGATTGGGGTATTTTGCAAATACTGGGGCCAACGCTTCATCAATCATGGCAAGAGCTTGCTCATCGTTTAACTCAGGTACAACACGCATATCAAAGTTAAGCTTGCAATGCCCACAAATACGATTTTCTGCATCGCCACCATGAATGTGCCCTAAATTCATGGTGACATGGGGCACACTGAAGGCTTCATCATGGAACTGAGTTTTTAGTTTACTTTGTAAGTCCATCAACTGACCAATTGCCTGATACATAATTTCAATGGCGTTAACACCTTTTTCAGGGTCGCTCGAATGCCCCGCTTTACCTTGAATATTTAAACTTTTAGCGATATGCCCTTTATGTTTATAAATGGGTATAAGTTCAGTCGGCTCTCCGATAATAGCCATACTCGGCTTAATCATTTGCTGTTCAGCAAAAAAACGTGCACCAGCCATAGACGTTTCTTCATCTGCCGTGGCTAATACATACAAAGGCTTGTTCAATTGATCAAGCGGAATCGTTTTTAATGCCTCAAGAACAAATGCAAAAAAGCCTTTCATATCGCAACTGCCTAAACCAAACAGCTTGCCATCCGCTTGTTTGAGTTTAAATGGATCAGATTGCCAACGCCCTTCGTCATAGGGCACCGTGTCTGAATGACCACAAAGCAACAAACCTCCTTCTCCACTGCCAATTTTAGCTAACATATTAAATTTGTTGCGAGTACCAGGCACTGCTTGAATAGTTATGGAAAATCCAAGATCACCAAACCAGCCTGCTAGAATGTCAATTAGAGGCCTATTTGTTTGATCGATATTTTCGTCAAAGGCACTAATAGAAGGGGTCTTAATGATAGTTTCGTAATGTTCTAAGAAAGATAAATTTGACATAACCGCTCAATTAAATAATTATTCACTTTTATTGCATAAATATATAACACATGGCATGCTATAGACCAATAAGAAACGACTAATAAAATAGTTAGTTAAGTATAATAACTTTTTTCCTTTAACTTGTTTTGGTTAGATAACGTACTTGTACCAGTTTATTTCCCTGCCTAGCTTCGCCAGCACTTTGTATCGACGAAAATCGAAGCTGTAGCGTATAGCTCACTCTTTGCTTTAAACTAAATTCTTTTTGCAAAGAGTGCTTTTTATCTTCCGCCATCAATATTTAGTACACTACTCATTTAGAGCCTTTAGAGAAAACGCCCATGATCAAAACCTGTATTATCGGTGCCAGTGGTTATACTGGCGCTGAACTGGCCGCACTAGTTCACGGCCATGACCAATTTGAATTAGCCGCTTTGTTTGTTTCCGCTAATAGTGCTGATGCAGGCAAATCTTTGGGCGATATTCATCCACAATTTTTTAACCGAATTGAATTACCTTTGCAGCCTATAGATGAAGCTAATTTATGTGCCTTAGCAGAAAGTTTTGATCTAATATTTTTAGCCACGCCACATGAAGCAAGCCACAAGTGGATGAAACAGCTATGCAGCGAAAAAAGTGCCAACAAAGCAGTAATAATGGATTTGTCAGGCGCCTTTAGAATAAAAGATAAACACAAATTCGCAGAATATTATGGTTTCGAACACCACGCGGATAAATTGTTAGCAGCGGCCGTATATGGTTTAGCTGATTGGCATCAAGAACAAATTAAAAATGCAGATTTGATCGCCATTCCGGGTTGTTACCCCACAGCATCTTTAACAGCCCTTAAGCCATTACAACAAAATGCCTTAATTGACACTGCACATTTTCCAATCATTAATGCAGTATCTGGCGTCACTGGTGCAGGTAGAAAAGCAGCATTAAACAGTAGTTTTTCCGAAGTCAGCTTGCAGGCATACAGTGTATTGGGACATAGACATCAGCCTGAAATTATTGACTATTTAGGTACTGATGTGATTTTCACACCGCACTTGGGCAATTTCAAGCGAGGTATTTTGGCGACGATTACGGTAAAAACCTCAGCCAATGTTACCGAGCGACAGATTACTGAGGCCTATCAGCAAGCATACCAAGACAATCCAATTGTAAGATTTAGAAACAGTTGGCCCAAAATTGACGACGTGGTCGGTACACCTTATTGCGACCTTTTTTGGAAGTTAGATAACAAAACTGGTTATCTTGTTGTGACCAGTGCCATTGATAACTTATTAAAAGGTGCGGCATCACAAGCAATGCAATGTGCTAATTTGCGCTTTGGTTTTGAGACTCATGCGGGATTGGTAAATTAATTATGAGTAACCAAGCGAATAGCATAGAAAGCAATGCAACCAGTGATAGAGAGATGAATAGAAAAATATTAGTGATTAAAGTTGGTGGCGCGTTTATGCAAGCTGAAGATGCTGCTCTGGCATTGCTAAGCACTATTGCTGAATTACAGAAAAATTATATTGTGGTGCTAGTTCATGGCGGCGGCGCTATGGTTGAAGAATTACTAAACGCACTTAATCTAACAAGCCACAAAATTGATGGTTTGCGCGTCACCCCGAAAGAACATATGCCCTACATCACAGGAGCACTTGCAGGAACAGCCAATAAACAACTTTGCGGGTTAGCTATTAGAGCAGGTATCAGCCCAGTTGGGTTGAGCTTGTTAGATGGAAAAATGTGTATTGCAACCGTAATGCTCGAAGAACTGGGAGCAGTCGGTTCAGTTGAGCCAGGCGATGCGACCTTATTGAAAGCGTTAGCCGCCACACATATGTTACCCATCATCAGTTCCATCGGTGCAGATAACAATGGTAACTTACTTAATGTGAATGCTGACCAAGCAGCCACAGTGATCGCCCAGTTATTAGATGCCCAGTTATTACTTTTATCTGATGTGCCTGGCGTGTTAGATGCTAACAAAAACCTGATTGAGCACTTAGATATAGAACAAATTGAAACGCTCATCGCACAAAATGTTATTCGAGACGGCATGATAGTCAAAGTACAAGCCGCATTAAAAGCAGCCAATAGCTTAGGACGCAGCGTTACTATTGCCAGTTGGAAAGATGCAGAAAAGTTGCTGGGTTTGTTGCAACAGCAAGCAATAGGCAGCAAAATCCTCCCCCAAGTAAACACATCTAGTTACAAGGCTTGATTATGAAACAAGATCTTCTTTCATTTAAAGATTGGACCGCAGTCCAATTACACCGTTTGCTAACCTTGGCTAAAACCATCAAAACCAATCCTGCCGGTTATCGTACCGCTTTAGATGGCTTGTCGATTGTTGCCTTATTTGAAAAACCTTCGTTACGCACCCGTGTGAGTTTTGATATTGGTATCAATAAGTTAGGTGGACATTTGGTTTATTTAGACTCACAGTCAAATAAATTAGCCGGTCGCGAAGACGTTAAAGATATGGGCGCTAACTTAGCTTGTTGGGCAGATGCCATCGTGGCACGGGTTTTTGCACACAGCACTTTAGAAGAATTAGCTAAATCAGCTAAGGTACCCGTCATCAATGCTTTATGTGATATGTATCACCCCTGCCAAGCGATAGCTGATTACCTGACTATCAGCGAGCATTACGACGACTTAAGCAAAGTGAAGTTAGCCTATATTGGTGACGGTAATAACGTCACACATTCGCTGATGTTAGTAGGTGTAGCGCTAGGTTGTGAAGTTGTTGTTATCACACCAAAAGGTTACGAAGTTGACGAAAATATCATAAAGCTAACTCAAGCGCGTGCCCAACAGTTTGGCGGAAAGCTAACCGTGAGCACTGACATCAACGCAGCAAATGGTTCACAGGTTCTATACACAGATACTTGGCTTTCGATGGGTGACGAGACGCCATTAGCCGATATTAAAGACACTTTCGCTGGTTACGAAATTAATGAAGCTTTGATGGAAAAAACCGGGGCTGAATATGTATTACATTGTCAACCAGCCCACAGAGATTTAGAAATCAGCGGCAGTTTGATCGACAGCGATGCATCATTATTAATGCAACAAGCTGAAAATCGTATGCATGGACAAAACGCTATTTTGGTACACTTGCTAGCCAGCGATTTCGAACCAAGAAATTAAGAAAACGGCTACGAGTTTGGTAGCAAAGTAACAACAACAAATATCGAATAAATCGCTAAATATATGGCGTTTTATTAAAAAATTAAGAGATAGGAAAAACATGGCTATTCAAGCAAAAAAAGAATTCAAAAAAGTAGTGTTGGCATATTCTGGTGGATTAGATACATCAGCTATCATTCCTTGGTTAATCGAAACCTATAACTGTGAAGTTATCGCTTTTGCAGCGGATGTAGGTCAAGGCGACGAAGAGTTAATTGGACTCCGTGAAAAAGCGCTCGCCACTGGCGCAAGTGAATGTTACATCGTTGACTTAAAAGAAGAGTTTGTTGCTGACTATATTTACCCGACCATTACTACTGGTGCTGTATACGAAGGTGAGTACTTACTAGGCACGTCGATGGCGCGTCCAATCATTGCAAAAGCGCAAGTCGAAATTGCTCTTAGAGTGGGTGCGGATGCTCTTTGTCATGGCTGTACTGGTAAAGGTAACGACCAAGTTCGCTTTGAAGGCACCTTTGCTGCTTTGGCTCCAGAATTAGCAGTGATTGCTCCTTGGCGTGAGTGGGACATGGTGTCTCGAGAAGATTTACTTGATTACCTAGCAGAACGTAATATTGAATGCTCTGCATCATTGACTAAAATTTATAGCCGTGACGCAAACGCTTGGCATATATCTCACGAAGGCGGTGAGTTAGAAGATCCTTGGTGTGAACCCACTAAAGGGATCTGGACGTTAACCGTTGATCCAGAAGACGCGCCAAATAAGCCAGAACGTGTGCAACTTAGCTTTGAAGAAGGCAAGTTAACCAAAGTAAATGGCGAATCATTAACACCTTATGGCGTTTTAATGGCCCTTAACAAAATTGCAGCAGCCCATGGTGTAGGCCGTATCGACATTGTTGAAAACCGTTTAGTGGGTATGAAATCTCGAGGATGTTACGAAACGCCAGGCGGCACAGTCATGATGAAAGCTTATAAAGCCCTAGAGTGTTTGGTCTTAGACAAAGCATCACTTAAATACCGTGAACAAATCGGTCTTGAATATTCACATGTGATGTATGACGGTCGCTGGTTTACTGCTTTAAATGATGCATTATTAGCAGGTGCCGCCAGTTTCGCAGAAAAAGTCACAGGTGAAATTGTAGTTAAACTATACAAAGGCCAAGCGACAGTTACCCAAAGAAAATCTCCTAACAGCTTATATTCCGAAGACTTTGCAACCTTTGGCGCAGATGATGTATACGACCAAGGGCACGCCGAGGGTTTCATCCGTTTATACAGCTTATCTAGCCGTATCGAAGCGATGAATAAAAAAGGCTTAGCCCTTAAAAATACAGGTATCGAATAATGAGTTTGTGGGGTGGACGTTTTCAAGATGGCAGCAGTGCTATGTTTAGAAGGGTAAACGATTCATTACCCTTCGACAGAGCACTCGCCAGCCAAGATATTCGTGGCTCTATCGCGTGGTCAAAAGCCATTTATAAAGCCGGGGTGTTAACCCAAGACGAACAACAACAACTTGAACAAGCCCTGCGAGCTTTATTAGTGAAAGCTGAAGCTGGCACCTTGGATTTCGACGCCAGTAGCGAAGAAGACATTCATAGTTTTGTTGAAGCCACCTTGATTGAACAACTTGGTGATATCGCCCGCAAACTACATACCGGCCGCAGCCGCAATGATCAAGTGGCCACTGACTTTAGATTGTGGACACGTGAACACGTTGACTTATTGATTGCCGACTTAGAAAACGTCAAAGCGTCTTTAGTAGGAACGGCAAGCCATAACAAAATAGTTATTTTACCGGGTTACACCCACTTACAACGCGCTCAGCCCGTACGTTACCCACACTGGTGCTTAGCTTATGTAGAGATGTTTAAACGTGACATTAGTCGCTTACGTGACTTAAGAGTGCGCTTAAATCAGTCCCCATTAGGTTGTGGCGCATTAGCAGGTACAACCTACCCCATTGATCGTTATGAAATAGCCAATGAGTTAGGCTTTGATAGCCCCTGTTTAAATAGCTTAGATGCGGTATCGGATCGAGATTTTGTATTAGAGCTTTTATTTGCTGCCAGCACCAGCATGATGCACATGTCGCGTATGGCCGAAGACTTGATATTCTTCAACTCTGGTGAAGCCGGATTTATTACTTTAGGTGATGAAGTGACCTCTGGCTCATCATTGATGCCACAAAAGAAAAACCCTGATGCCCTAGAACTGATGCGTGGTAAATGTGGCCGGGTATTCGGAAGTTTACAAGGCATGTTAGTGACCATGAAAGGTTTACCCCTTGCTTACAACAAAGACATGCAAGAAGACAAAGAAGGCTTGCTGGATGCGGTGACTCAGTGGCATATCTGTTTATGTATTGCCTGCGAGGTAATCGACAGTATCAAGTTAGACTCAGAGCGTTGTGCTAAGGCTGCCCGTGAAGGCTATGCGAATGCCACTGAACTAGCTGATTATCTTGTAGCTAAAGGTATCCCCTTTAGAACTGCCCATGACATTTCGGGCCAAGTGGTATTAGCCGCACTAGAGAAGAAAAAAGCCATCGAAGAGTTAAGCATTGCTGAGTTGCAGCAATTCTCAGACTTAATTGAAAACGATGTTTATGAAATCTTGCAACTAGAATATTTAGTAAATAAACGTAGCATCTTGGGGGGTACGGGTATTGACCCAGTATCTAAAGCTCTAGACGCTGAATTAGCGCAAATTAAGTAAGGATTTATTGGTGGTCGTCTCACATATCGACAGCGTCAAAATTATTCGTAATTCGGCGCCATATATTAATGCACACAGGGGAAAAACCTTTGTATTGATGTTTGGTGGCGAAGCCATCGAAGAAGCAAACTTTGCCAATATTATTCATGATATCGCCTTGTTAAATAGCTTAGGTGTGCGTTTAGTGTTAGTCCATGGCGCAAGACCACAAATTGATCAAAGAGTCGCATTACGAAAATTAGAAACTCGTTTTCACCAAGGTATTCGTATTACTGATAAACAAACACTTGAATGTGTAAAAGACGCAGCGGGTTCGGTGCGAGCACAAGTAGAAGCATTATTAACTATGGGGCTAGCTAATTCGCCCATGCATGGCTCACATATACGAGTGTGTTCAGGCAATTTAGTTGTTGCTATGCCTATAGGTGTGCGCGATGGGGTAGATTTTGAAAATACAGGTGTCGTTCGGCGTATCGATGTAGATGGCATTAACGACCATCTCAATGATGGATCCATTGTGTTGTTATCCCCAATGGGGTATTCAGCAACAGGCGAAGTCTTTAATTTGTCTCATGAAGACGTGGCAACCAAAGCAGCTATCGCACTTCATGCTGACAAACTCATATTGTTTAATCACCATGACGGTATTATTAGCAAAGAAGGTCGCTTATTAAGAAATCTAGAGCTGGACGCACTCTACCCCATGTTGGACGAGCCATTTTATGCCGATGAGAGACAATCATTACAAGCCATAATTTCTAGTTTAGAAGCGGGCATTAGTCGCTGTCATACTGTCAGCTATCGTCAAGATGGCGCACTACTTCAAGAACTGTTTACCCGTGATGGCGCAGGGTCTCTGATATCCCAAACATCATATGAACAACTGCGCCAAGCTAAGATTGAAGATGTGGGCGGCATTCTTAAACTGATCAAACCTCTAGAAGAAAATGGCATCTTGGTTAAACGCTCTAGAGAGCATCTGGAACAAGAAATCGAACAATTTGCCTTGATTGAACGAGACGGTATGACCATAGCTTGCGCCGCACTCTATCCCTATGTAGAAGATAAAATGGGTGAACTCGCCTGCGTTGCTACTCATAACGATTATCGAGGTGGAAATCGGGGTGAACGGATATTAGATGCCATCAAAATACAGGCACGAGAACAAGGCTTGGATTTCATTTTTGTGCTCACCACTGTGACAGCCCACTGGTTTCAAGAGCAAGGATTTGTTGAAATCAGCCTAGACGAATTACCAACAAAGAAAAAACTGCTTTATAACTTTCAACGAAAATCTAAAGTGTTTAAGCTAGCGGTTTAAATACTCGTAAATTAGGCTCGCAATGAATGCATTTCTGCCCCCCAAAACACAACTTTTGGTTGTGTTTTTTATTAGTTTCATAATATCTGGCTGCGACTTATTCCAAGACCAAGCCATCAAACAAGCTGATCAATTTATACTCCAGAAAAACATTGATAAGACCAATCAAGACTGGAAAACGTCTTTACCAAAACCGACAACATTTACTTTTAGCCAAGATAAAGCCTACCTGTGGCATTTGAAGACGAGTAAGGGTGATATACTCATAGAATTTATGCCCAACGTCGCCCCCACACATGTGTCGAGCACAATATACTTAACATCTTTAGGGTATTACGATAACACCATATTTCATCGTATTATTCCCGGTTTTATGGCCCAAGGTGGTGATCCAACCGGCACTGGCAAGGGTAACCCAGGTTATCAATATGCAGGTGAATTTAGTGATGAATTAAAACATACTCAGGGAGGGCTGTTGAGTATGGCTAATTCGGGCCCTAATACAGACGGCAGTCAATTTTTCTTAACTTTCACTGCGTCACCTTGGTTAGATGGCAAACATACAATATTTGGGAAAGTTGTTCAGGGTATGGATGTGCTTGAAAGCTTAAAAAAATACGGTTCTAGGAGCGGTAAAACCAATGAAAAAGTGTCAATTATTACCGCAACTATTTTGGTCAAGTAAGTACACCTTATCGATTTTGTGTGATGTGCTTCAGACTCACAAAAGAAACACCCTCATCATAATGACAAGGCTCTGGTGTCAAACCTCTTTGCCAGTTTCGACAATTTATTCTGGAAGAACAGCTATAATCAACCTAGGTTGTGATCATCAACCAAACATTATCCTAGTTAACAGGTTAACGATAAATATAGTGCTGACATTCCCCTTTCGTAGTTTTTCATAGACAATAAAAAAGCCACTAACGTGGCTTTTTCTAATAAATTAATTTTATTTATTTAACGCCAGCTACAGCCTGTTTAGCCAGCTCAGTAATTTTGTCCCATTCACCATTGATCATTGCACCTTCTGGGGCTAACCAAGAGCCACCAGCACAACAAACATTGGGTAATGCTAAATAATCATTGTAATTACTTGGGCTAATACCACCAGTTGGGCAGAACTTAATGTCAGGGAAAGGACCACCGATAGCTTTAAGGGCTTTCACGCCACCTGATGCTTCAGCAGGGAAAAATTTCAAATGGGTATAGCCATGATCAACAGCTGTCATCAATTCTGAAATAGATGAAATACCAGGAATAAGTGCAATACTGCCTTCGTTTCCAGCCTTCAGTAAATCAGAAGTTAATCCAGGGCTAATCGCAAATTTAGCACCTGCGTCGATGACTTGTTGTAACTGAGCTCGATTCGTCACTGTGCCTGCTCCGATAATCGCTTCTGGTACTTCTTTCGCTATTTTTGCAATCACTTCTAAGGCAGCGTCTGTTCGCAACGTCACTTCGAGTACGCGAATGCCACCGGCGATAAGCGCTTTGGCCAATGGCACCGCGTGTTCAACATCTTTTATCACCAATACTGGCACAACAGGCCCTTGGTTGAATATTTCTTCTGATGTCATTTTCCAATTCTTTGTCATTGCATTTAACCTTTACAATTTTGATTTAAATAAGCCATCGCACCAATCAAACCATGATCCGACTCGGTAATAATGAAAGTCGGTATGCAAGCTACGTAGTCACGAAATCGACCCTTGGCCTCAAAACGTAACCGAAAATCACTTTGTTTAATAAAATTGGTGAAACGAGGGGCAATGCCACCTCCAATATACACGCCACCACGTGTCCCTAAATTAAGGGCAAGGTTTCCTGCAAAGCTACCCAATATTTTGCAGAACTGTGACAATGTTGCCACGCTTAATACGCAACTACCGTCAAGAGCTCGTTCAGTAATATCAGCAGGCTCATCCAATGGTGCTGCTAGTCCTTTATGCTTAGCAATAGCTTGATATATATGCACTAAACCACGACCAGACAGTACTTCTTCAGCTGATGCATGGCCTAATTTGTCGGTTAAAAATTGCCAAATCGCAATATCTACTTCATCCACAGGTGCAAAATCAACATGACCACCCTCACCGTCTAATGCCAGCCAACCTTCTGAAGTATGAGTTAAGTGTTTAACGCCGAGACCAGTACCGGGTCCAAAAACAGCAATGTTGTCAAAATCATTTGCATGCCCTTGGCCTATTTGTTCTTTCTGTTGATTGGTTAATACAGTAACGGCATAGGCAACTGCAGTGAAATCGTTAATCACCCCTAACCAATCTAAGCCAAGCTCAGCTTGTAATTGGGAGACAGAAAACTGCCAGTCATTGTTGGTCATAGAAATCACATCACCATTGACTGGACAAGCGACACCTAAACATCCAGCAGTAAAGTTCACCTCAGGAAATTCAGCTAAATATGCTCCAATAGCTGTACCTATGGTCTTATAATCACTGCACAAATATTTTTTGATATGACACAGCGTGCCATTTTCTATTTGTGCCAAACGAATATTAGTACCGCCTACATCCGCAACAAATTTTGACATGGTATTAGTCCTGGCCAACAAACAAGGAACAAGCACCCTGCTCTGCACCGGTTAATGTTGAACGCATACCGGCAAACATTTCACGGCCCATGCCAATTTGATGTTTTGCAACGTCTGGCACCTTAGCCTCGCGCTTGGCTAATTCTTCTTCGCTGACAAGAATATCCATCGCACCAGTTTCAGTATTAAGTTCGAGCATATCACCAGTTTGTACCTTGGCTAAATTACCACCTTTTATTGCTTCAGGTGTGACATGAATGGCCGCAGGCACTTTACCTGAAGCGCCAGACATACGCCCGTCTGTGACCAATGCCACTTTAAAACCACGGTCTTGTAATACCGCTAGAGGTGGAGTCAAACTGTGTAACTCAGGCATACCAATAGCAGAGGGTCCTTGAAAGCGCACCACAACCACACAATCCTTATTTAGCTCACCGGCTTTAAACGCCGCGTGTAATTCGAACTGGTCTTCAAATACCACAGCGGGAGCTTTGATTTTACAATGGGGTTCACGTAAAGCAGACGTCTTCATCACTGCACGGCCTAAATTACCGCACAGCACAGATAAGCCGCCGTCAGCTTTGAATGGTTCACTGACTGTCGCAATCACTTGCTTATCAAATGATTCTTTTGGTCCATCACGCCAAATTAGTTCGCCATTTTCTAAAATTGGTTCTTTAGTATATTGCTCTAAACCTTGACCACATATGGTTTTCACATCGTTATGTAATAACCCACCTTCTAACAATTCTCTGATCAACAATGCCATTCCGCCTGCTGCGGTAAAATGGTTAATGTCGGCTGAACCATTTGGATAAATACGGGTTAATAGTGGCACTGCACTGGAAATATCTGCAAAATCATCCCAGTTGACGATGTATCCTGCTGCTTTAGCCACTGCGACTAAATGCATCGTGTGATTTGTTGAACCACCCGTTGCAAGAAGACCTACCAAACCATTTACGATGGCTTTAGCATCCACTATGTGACCAATGGGACGATAGTCGTCACCTAAATCAGTAATACGGGTAACTTGTCTTGCGGCGGCATTTGTTAATGCGTCACGTAAAGGTGTGCCTGGATTAACGAATGACGAACCAGGAAGATGTAGACCCATTATTTCCACTACCAATTGATTGCTATTGGCGGTGCCATAAAAGGTGCAAGTACCGGCTGAGTGATAGGACTTTGATTCAGCGTCTAGTAGCTCTTCGCGGCCGACTTTACCTTCAGCATAAGCTTGGCGTACTCTTGCTTTTTCTTTATTCGGTAAGCCTGAAGGCATTGGCCCAGCCGGAACAAATACAGTAGGCAAATGCCCAAAACTTAGTGCACCAAGCAATAAACCGGGGACAATTTTGTCACAGATACCTAACATCAAGGTGCCATCAAACATATTGTGTGAAAGAGCAACAGCCGTAGACATTGCAATAACATCCCGACTCATCAAGCTCAAATCCACTGCCCGGTGTACCTTGCGTCACTCCGTCACACATTGCGGGCACGCCACCAGCAAATTGGGCGACGCTACCTACGTCTTTGATGGCCTGTTTTAGCTGAGCCGGAAAAGCTTCATAAGGTTGATGAGCCGAAAGCATATCGTTATAAGAAGACACTATCGCAATATTCGATTTGGTCATGCTACGCAAATCGGTTTTATCTTCGGTGCCACAAGCAGCGAAGCCATGGGCTAAATTGCCACAAGACAACACACCACGATGTGGGCCATGCAAGCGCGCACTTTCAATCTTTTCTAAATAACTTTTCCGCGTACTTTGGCTACGCTGAATAATTCGGTCTGTGACTTCTTGAATAACGGGGTTCATCAATATTTCCTATAACTAAAAATTAATCAGGGTGCCCACAAAAGTTCGACATCAGCGTTGTTGATGACAGCTCTAATTGGCATAACCATAGCGTCGTCATCTGACAGAACCGTATTTAATACCTCTTTCTTGCTTTCGCCAGTTAGATGCAAAAATATTTGATTACTGTTTAATAATGCAGGCAAGGTCATTGTCATACGTTGGTTTGGAGCGGTTTTAGGCTGAACCGCAATAAATGTATTGCCTGACTCAAGGTCTAATCCTTGGGCAATTTGTTCTGAGCAAGGAAACAACGACGCAGTGTGGCCATCTTCACCCATACCTAAAATCAACACATCAAAAGGTGTGCGCATTTTTTGCAAATTCTCGGTACAGGTCAATACTGCATCTTCAGCGTCGTCATGTTGAGTTTTCAACGGCACAAAATTAGCATTAGCAGCTTTATTAATCAGTAACGTAGAGCGCAACATTTTTTCGTTAGATGCGTCGTCGGTATTATCTACCCAGCGCTCATCTGCCAAACTAATATCAACTTTTTCCCACTCTAAATTAGACTTTGACAGTAAAGTAAAAAGTTCAGCCGGCGTTTTGCCTCCTGATACAACTAAGCTTGCTCGGCCATTTTCTTCTATACCATCTCTCAGTAACTTCATGATTTTACGAGAAAATGCAGTATTAAGTTGTTCAGTTGTTCGAAATTTTGATTGCGATAATGCCATTATTTTTTTCCCATGCTGCTTTCACACCAAGCTCTGTCTTCACGAGCAAGTAGCGCGATTGACGCTACTGGCCCCCATGTACCGGCCTGATAAGGTTCAGGTGGTTCTTTGCTGTTTTTCCAAGCAGCTAGGATACCATCTACCCACTTCCATGCGGCCTCTACTTCATCACGACGAACAAATAAGGCTTGATTACCCAACATAACTTCCAACAGCAGCTTTTCATAAGCATCAGCGATACGTTCATCTTTGAACGTATCGGAAAAGCTCAAATTTAACTTAGATTTTTGTAAGTCCATTGACCCTCTTCCTGTAAGTCCTGGCACTTTATTCATGACAGTGACTTCAACCCCTTCATCAGGTTGCAACCGAATGGTTAATTTATTCGGTGGTAATTCCGGAAAACTGTCTTTAAATAAATTATGTGGTTGACGTTTAAAGTAGATCACCACTTCACTGGTTTTATTGGGTAAACGTTTCCCGGTGCGCAAATAAAATGGCACCCCAGCCCAACGCCAATTGTCTAATTCGACTTTTAAGGCAATAAAGGTTTCTGTCTCACTGGATGTATTCGCATCGGGCTCATCTAAATAGCCTGGTACTTCCTGGCCTTTAACAAATCCCCCAACATATTGACCACGAACAGTATTTTGACGAACATTACTCGCATTAATAGGGCGTAATGCTTTAAGTACCTTGAGTTTTTCATCGCGAATACTATCCGAATCCAAGTTGGCTGGAGGCTCCATTGCAATCAGTGTCAAAATTTGTAACAAATGGTTTTGTACCATGTCACGCATTTGTCCCGCTTCGTCGAAGTATCCCCAACGACCTTCAATACCTACAGACTCAGCCACACTGATTTGCACGTGATCGATGCAATTATGATCCCAGTTAGTCGCAAATATAGAGTTGGCGAACCGCAAAGCAATCAAGTTAAGTACGGTTTCTTTCCCCAAATAATGATCAATTCGGTAAATTTGACTTTCATCAAAAAACTCTGCCACTTGATCATTGATCACTTTAGATGATGCCAAGTCGTGACCGATGGGTTTTTCTAAAACAACCCGCATGCTTTTATCAATAATTTTAGCGGCTTTCAAACCAAGACAAATATCACCAAAAATCGATGGCGGCGTTGCAAAATAACAAACCATCATCCGCTTAGGATCGACGTGTTCTTTAAACGCTTTGTAACTCTCTGCATTTTTCATGTCGATTTGGACATAGTCTAATTTTTCAGAGAATCGCTCCCAAGTATCTTGGCACAACTCTTCTTTACTAAATTTTTCAATATTTTCTTTTACAAGTGTTACGTAATCTTCTCTACTGATATCTTGTCGCGCTACACCGATCACTTTTGTTTCGGCATGCATCAAATCAGCTTTTTCAAGTTGATATAAAGAGGGTAAAAGTTTACGTCTGGCAAGATCACCTATAGTGCCAAACAATACGAAATCACAAGGTCCGAATGAATTTTCCAAAACCATTTTTTCTGCCTACTTAATTTTGATAGATAGTGTTAATTGTCATAACAAATAGCTATTATAACCCAATAACCTACACATAACTTAAAACTTAACATCAAATGTAGTAAGTTTACAACTTTCCACGGTCTTTAGCGGGTAAAATTGTCATTATAGGTGTTTTAGTCCATTAAACCGAAAGAATTCCTGTTAAAAAATTACAATTATAGTACTCTTCTGCTAACAAATAATTGTAACGTTGCCTCTTGATTGGAACTATTATAATGAAGTTTTCAGTACTCGCATGAATATTCTTGAAAAAATAATTCAGCACAATTCTGTCTTTAGTAAGTCTGAGCGTAAGGTCGCAGAAGTTATATTAGCGAATCCACAAACAGCGATACACAGCAGTATTGCCACCCTCGCAAAAATGTCAGGGGTGAGTGAGCCTACAGTGAATCGTTTTTGCCGCAGACTGGATACCAAAGGCTACCCAGACTTTAAATTACATTTAGCACAAAGCCTTGCTAATGGTACGCCTTATGTCAACCGGCATGTTGAAGAAGATGATGGTCCTGAGGAATATACCAATAAAATCTTTGAATCCACTATGGCCTCACTTGAGGTTGCACGACAGTCAGTAGATATACCTACGATTAATCGTGCCGTTGACTTGTTAACACAAGCCCAAAAAATATCTTTTTTTGGGCTTGGCGCTTCAGCTTCAGTTGCCCACGACGCATTAAACAAGTTTTTTCGATTCAACGTCCCAGTTATTTATTTTGAAGATATTATCATGCAACGTATGAGCTGTATGAATTCTGGTGAAGGTGATGTAGTGGTATTGATCTCACACACCGGTAGAACAAAAAGCTTGGTTGAAATAGCCCAAATAGCCAGAGGAAATGATGCAACTGTTATGGGGATTACTTCAAAAGACAGTCCATTAGCCAAAGAATGCAACTTGGTCTTATCCCTTGAAGTCCCAGAGGATACAGATATGTATATGCCCATGGCATCAAGGATTGCACAATTGACTCTAATAGACATATTGGCTACAGGTTTCACCCTCAGAAGAGGTAATAAATTCAGAGAAAATCTTAAACGTGTCAAAGATACTTTGCGCGGATCAAGATTTGATAAACGCATTGATTAAAGTATTAATCTATCCGCACCTAATAAAATAGCTCCAAAGATTTCTATCTTATTAGTTCAATTTAACTTTTTGGCCATTTTGCACTACCCTTCCGTAATAAAATTACATTTTTGTTTATTTATAACTAATTTTAGTCAACATTTACACAGAAAATTATAGCCTTACAGAGACTGTATATATTTTATTAGACGAGACCAATTTTATGCAGAGTACTGCGAAAATAGGTGACACATGCGCCACAACAACAGAGCACTCAAACTATGTTAAGACGAACAAAAATACTTGCTACCCTAGGTCCATCTACAGATACAGTAGAACAAATTGAAGCGATTATTAAAGCCGGAACCAACGTGGTTCGCATGAACTTTTCTCATGGTACGGCCGAAGATCATATTAATCGAGCAGAAAAAGTTCGCACAGCAGCAAAAAAGTTAGGTAAATATGTCGCCATTTTAGGTGACTTACAAGGGCCAAAAATTCGTGTAGCTAAATTCGTTGATGGATCGATTATCTTAAAGATGGGTGATCATTTCATTTTAGATGCAGATATGGGTCGTGATGATGGTAACCAGCAAGCAGTAGGCATTGATTATAAAGCCTTACCCCAAGACGTCAACAATGGCGATTTATTGTTACTTGATGATGGACGTATTCAACTTAAAGTGACGAGTGTTGAAGGTAATAAAGTACATACCGAAGTCACAGTTGCCGGTAAATTATCAAATAATAAAGGCATTAACCGCCAAGGCGGGGGTTTATCTGCTGAAGCACTCACTGCCAAAGACAAAGAAGATATTGTGACCGCAGCAAAGATTGGTGTGGACTATTTAGCGGTATCTTTCCCTCGCTCTGGTGACGATTTGCGGTATGCCCGTCAACTCGCTGAAAAAGCCGGTTGTTATGCCATGATATGCGCCAAGGTAGAACGTGCAGAAACCGTTGCCTCTGACGAAGCCATTGATGACATTATCGAAGCATCTGACGCAGTAATGGTGGCTCGCGGTGACTTAGGTGTTGAAATTGGCGATGCAGAATTAGTCGGTGTACAGAAGAAACTCATCGCTCGCTCTAGGCAGCTGAACAAAGTCGTGATTACCGCTACCCAAATGATGGAGTCAATGATCACCAGCCCTATGCCTACTCGTGCAGAGGTGATGGACGTCGCAAATGCAGTATTAGATGGCACTGACGCCGTCATGTTATCAGCCGAAACAGCCGCAGGTGAATACCCAGTAGAAACGGTAGAAGCGATGGCAAGAGTCTGCGTTGGCGCAGAGACGCATCCAAGTGTCACTATTTCAAAGCATAGAATGGATGAATCCTTTAGCTCTGTTAGCGAAACAGTCGCTTTGAGTGCAGTGTATTCAGCTAACCACTTAAGTACTATCAAGGCAATTGTCTCCTTGACCGAAAGTGGTAGCACCCCTTTGTTAATGTCAAGAATGACCACGTCTTTGTCTATTTATGCGATGTCTAGACACGAAAGTACACTTAATAAAATGGCGTTATATCGTGGTGTCATGCCAGTATTTTTTGATTCAAGGGGCAGCGATCCTGGTCAATTGAAAAATGATGTTGTCGCCATTTTATTAGAAAAAGGTATTTTGGAGCCAGGCGACCAGTTCATTATGACTTACGGCGATGTAATGGAAACAATCGGCGGTACTAATGCTTGTAAGATTGTTACAGCTTAGTAAAATTTATAACTAGAGTTCCTAGTGAATATACTGAATATAAAACGAGTCTCTTAGGCTCGTTTTTTTTACACTTTTATTCACAGCTTGATGGATTAAGCATCGAGTCCATTATTCATTTAGCCTTCCGCTGCTTATTACTAAAGAATATAGTTTGCCATTACCCAAATAAATTAAAATTATCGATAATCCCCATTACACTCAATACACTAAAATTAATTGGAGTACTGAATGAGTACACACAAAAAGTTCGATATCGTTATTTATGGTGCAACTGGTTTTACAGGCCGATTAGTTGCTGAGTATTTAGTTAAACAATACGCTGGTGATAGTTCAGTGAAATGGGCAATGGCTGGACGAAGTGCTGAAAAACTAGCACAAGTAAGAGATGATATTGGAGCACCTTCAAACACACCTTTGGTGGTGGCCGACTCTGATGATTTAAGCACAATACAAGCGATGTTAGACAGCACAAAGCTTGTATTAACCACAGTGGGACCTTATCAATTGTACGGTTCAGATTTGGTGGCTATGTGCGCTAAATCTGGAGTAGATTATGTTGATTTATGTGGTGAGCCAGTATGGATGAGCGAAATGATCCCTGCCCATGAAGCAGCCGCTAAAGACAGCGGAGCACGTATTGTGTTCTCTTGTGGTTTCGACTCTATACCATCGGACTTAGGTGTTTATCACTTGCAACAACTAGCCAAAGAAAAATTTGGTCATGTTATGCCTAGAGTAAGGTGCCGTGTTAGAAAAATGAAAGGCACGTTTTCGGGCGGAACAGCAGCAAGCTTTAAAGAAACTCTTATTGCGGCTAAAAAGGATCCGGCCAAAATGCAGGCCCTACTCAACCCATTTTCTCTCACGCCTGGATTTAAGGGCGCCGACCAACCTTATGGCAATAAACCTTATTACGAAGATGATTTAGGCTCTTGGGTGACACCTTTTGTAATGGCAGCGATTAATACACGTAATGTGCAGCGCTCTAACTTTTTGTTAAACAGCGAATATGGCGACGATTTTGTCTATGACGAAATGTTTATGACAGGACCCGGTGAAAAAGGTGAAACCATTGCCAATGCGATGGCGAATGACAAAAGCATGGGCGGCGACGGTGGACCTAAACCTGGTGAAGGACCAAGCAAAGAAGAGCGAGAAACTGGCTTCTACGATTTACTTTATGTTGGCTCCGATGCAGAAGGTAACAGCATCAAAGTTGCAGTGACAGGCGACAGAGATCCAGGTTACGGATCAACTTCAAAAGTCATTGCTGAAGCGGCGATTTGTCTCGTAAAAGACGCAAAAGATACCCAAGGCGGCATTTGGACATCGGCGCCTGCTATGGGCGACAAGTTAATTAAACGCCTTATTGCAAATGCGGGCTTAACTTTTACGCAAGAATAACTAAGATCAATAACGATAAAATATCGTTCACAGCAGTGAACGATATTTATATTGCATTTTAATCATCAAATTTATAATGGTGAGTTAATCAAAAAAGGCGTTTTCTGCGCGCTCCAGTCATCACTAATCCTAACGCACCAGGCTGTTGATGAAATGGCGTCACGATAGAGTATTGAGAAAGAGTTTCATTAAGTTTAAATCATCTCAGAATATTTAATGTCATGCCACATAAACCAAAAGTAGGTTATTAACAAACTTGACTGCATACAAAGATGTGCTGTTTTTTGCGAGATAATAAGCAATAGATATAAGACTTACGTGACGTAATTATAGAAGTATTGAGGATTTGAGCAGCGCTATTACGTTAAAAATATCTTTGACGTTAATAGCACTTAATATATCTACACTTAACTTTTTAGATGGTTATTAGAAAATTCATCAGTTATTTTTCTGATGATTTTCTAAAGAATTTGAGCCCTACCCCCCATCTATTAGCAAACCCTGGCCAAGGTTTAGATGTTGAGCCATCTGCAAGTTTGACTTGAGTGCTACTTTCTCTTTTTGGCAAATAGCCACATGCAGACTCCTGCTCTTTTATATAACAGTCTAAAAATGCGAGTGTCATATGCTGGTTAATACGATTAATGGTCTCGCTGCTCCATGAAGGCTCATAATAAAGGCCTAAATCGGCTTCGGCAGCATAAGCAATTTCCGGGGCTGGATGAGGTGCTACGTTGTGACGAGCATTTTCATACACCAACATAAAGCTGTCTTTTGCTGTTGATTGTTCAAATATTTTTTTGACACCTTGCTCGTAACCAGAAATATCATCTAGGGAGCCGCTAACGTATAAGCTCGGTACTTGTATAGCATTCACATTATGTAAATTTTGTTCTTGTCCCCACGGGGCGAAAGCAATCATGGCCTTCCAGCGACTATCGACCTGTTTCCTTCCCGCATTACAAATATTAAACACTGGTACCAATGCTTTTGCAGTAGGCTCAGTAAAACCATAGCCTTGCAGACCATGTTGATTAAAATTGTAACAGCCACCCACAGTATTCAATGCACCATAACCGCCCATGGAAAAACCAATGACAGAAGCTTGCTCTGTATCCGCCACTTTGGCCAAGTCAGACTTGGCTGATGTGAAATAATCCAATACAAATTGTTGATCACGGGCGCGATTAATTAAGGTGCTGGGAAAACCAGCAAAAGAAGCATTTACAAAATCGATGTCTGCGGTAGTTGAGTCGGTATGATCAATCCCTACTACTACATATCCGTGGCTAGCTAGATGTTCCCCAAGATAAAACATGATGGTCCGATAACCAGTATATCCATGGGATAACACCACCAACGGATAGGTTTTTTGTGGGTTGGTTTCTGCGTCTCTGACACTGTTACCTTGAAGAGAAAACGCTTTATGAGTGCGAGTCACATTCTCATAAGTCGCTTCAACATCTGTTTCTTTGGCATTCGCTGGGTACCACACTTCTAAGGTCAAAGAGCGATCTTCCAAACTTTTAAAATCTTTAGCGCTAAGTTGTTGTGGATTAGTCACCTCTATTGTTCTTACTCCAACCGAATAACTACCCCGCTTTCCTAATTCTGGGGTTACGTCAGGTTGAGAGGTATACAGTTGTTGCGCTTTATTGCCGGTCGCAACGCGATCGGCAGCAGATACACTGAAAACCAAACAACTGCAGCACAGTAAAAAAGAGGCTATGAGCGTTTGTTGAAACGCACTTTTAAAGGTGGTCATACTATATTCCTTGAAATAATCATTCTGATTGGGATGCGCTATTTGTAAGCATAAGTTGATTGACTCGGTGTATAGTGTTTTGACGAATATTGCCGTAAAACAAACTAAAGTCGAGTACGTGGTAACTTTTGTTGGGTTGTTCTAAATGATTTGAAAAAGCATTATCGGTCTGTTGCATAATTTCTAGTCTGCCATCAGGCATACATTGTGCCCACGTTAACTCACTCGTTAATGCAGGCAATTTTTCAAAGATAAATCCAGGGTTGTTGGCTAACAACATATTCATTGGTGTGCGCTTAAACTCTACAGGCATAGCACCTACATGAGCACTTTTGTTCACCATATCTAGTTTATCTGTCCAACTTAATGGATTCACACACAAAGTGGGTTTTATTGAACCCTCTTCTAATTGACTCGATTCCCAGCCAGTTTTATACCAGTGAGGAACGTTAGCGTCTAATTGACCGTCTTGGCCATAGGTATCATAACTAACAATACAACCCGTCTGGCCAGCATCAATGCAGGGTATTATCTGCTCAAAGCCTCGACTAAATTTATCCTTGGGTATCCAATATCCCACCAGATAGGCTGCCACCAGTTGTTTATATAGCTCAGTGTTATCAACCATTTGTTCTAATAAGCGTAAGGCGTGAGTTGTGCCCTGACTATGACCAACCACAATAAAGGGCCGGCCTTGATTAAAGTGAGTGAGATAATAATCAAATGCTGCTTCTACGTCTTGGTATGCTAAATCTAAAGCTTGGGTGCCAGAATCAAATTTTTCAGGCATAAATGACTGTAATTGAGCTTCACGGTGATGGAGTGCATAAATATTACAGCAGCCGTTAAAAATACTCGCCATGCTCGACAACATATATTCGATTGATTGGGCTTCGGAGTTTTTGATTTCCATAGAGGAATTCAAACCACCGGGGCCAACAAATCCAGTTGAGTGAACAAAAAACACATCTACCGCTTTATTTATTATATCGCCACTGGTATCGACACCAATAGGTACAAGATCAGAGGTGTCACTTTTATCAGGATGGGCCAACCAAAAATATTTGTCATTAAAATCAGGTGCTGAAGGCGCGTCAGCTAAAATAAAAATGTCTGGAGGCGATAGGTAACTAAATACCCATTGGCGTCCAAAAAAAATCAAGAGTATTAACAGAGCTACAACCGGCAACACTAACCAATAAACAAACTTCTTAAACAACTGCATACTTGTATCTCAAATAACAAACTTGTTAAAACTAGCTCAATTCGGTAAATAGAAACAACTCAGCAATTTAAAGCAGTACTTATAAGGCTGACTTATTTGCTGGGATCTACATGTTCTGCTGACTGACTATTGACTCGATGCCATCCGGCAATACTGAATCTATCACAACGGCTTGCAAGGACTTCATGAGGGAAAACATCGCTTAAAAATATGATGCAACTGTTGAAGTCCGGAGACACAGTTAACAAAGGTGATGGTTGTTCACCAGCATACAAAAGTAACTCTCCTCCGTTATTTTTATTCCAGTGGGGATTCAAATAAAATACGGAGCTTAAAATTCGATTACTTCGGCCTTTGAAGGCATCTAAGTGCCGCTGATAAAAATCGCCTATTGAGTAGTGCGAAAAATGACATTCAAAATCGAATAGCCCCATAAATAGTCGCTTATTAAGACCCATTCTCAATTGCTCCATCCAGTCTAAATATGCCTTTTGTGGGGCAGAATTACCACTAAACCACATAGTCGAATCCGTTCTCACTTGTGAATTTATTTGCTGATTATTGTTACGGCCGATACCAGCAGGTGTAAACTCGATTGAAGCTAAGTGCTTTGCTTCGTGCATCAGCTGGTTAGCAAGCCACTCAGGTAAAAAGTGCTGTAAGCGGATAAAACCATGTTGTACCAAAGCGTCAGCAATATCATCTATTAATTGTGCTTCGAGATTTGTATGTTCAGTAATCGGTGTCATATCTATGCCGGATGAGTTCATCCCTTTATTTTAGCAAACCCATACCAATATTAACTAACGCTAATCCACAAAATGACCGTTATAATTGATAAACCGCAACGACTATTTGCATAGCCACGCTCATTATAAGCGTAGCTATAAGCGAACAAAAAATTGCGAGGTTAGCCGTGCGTGGCTCATTAGAAGTCGAATAGTGTTGTTAACTAACTCGTTTGGTAAAAGGTTTTGTCGCATTATTTTATTAAAACCGTAAATATTCCGAAGCGGTGCAGTAAGTTAAACTAAATAACTAATAGTTTCAGTCATGACTAGTTGGACTATATAAATTAAGAAACCTTTAACTAATTAGCTTTATTGATACATATCTGCTGAGTTGTCACAAAAGTGTTTTGGATAAGCGCAGCATCACTGCTGGCTCGATGACGCTGCTCTTGCATTTGTTGAAATAAACGGTCTTTAGTTGAGTCCCATGACGACATTTGAGTTTCGCTTAAGATCATTTCCAGTGAACTAACATGAAATTGCATCGTCACTTTAGCGGCATAAAAAAGTTTAATTAACCAAGTATCGTCGACTACCCAACCATCCGAATATACTATCTGGCCCATCAAAAATTGATTCAGTTGATGGCAAACCTGTTGTGCCGAGAAACCTTTTTCTGCCAGTAATTGCCGACTGATACCGTGTAATGATTCAGCTTTCGGATCCCAGTGTGTCCAGTCGCTTTGTGGTTTAATTAAACGGCAAAATCTAATGCCTGACTGATTAATGACACCTACTTCAATGGGGTAACTTAAGGAGCCAAAACCGCTAGCTTCAACATCAATAATAATGGGAATGGAATCACTGGCTTGACCTCTGACTTTGCTCACTAGACACCTAATCATAAGTTAGTGGTTAGAAAATAAACGTTACTCTAAAAACCAATCAAAATTGTAGAGGTCATTTCAAGGCCTACCATAACTTCATCAAGGCGTTGGAGTAATGCATCTTTCGCTGATTATCGACAATGATAGCATCATATCCCGGCGTACGATTTAGCAAGTCCATGCCTTTTTGCACACCCAAAACAAACACTGCGGTAGATAGGGCATCGTTTAACGTACTGCGCTGACCAATAATCGATACACTTTGCACTGCATTAGCAGAAGTACCTGTTTGTGGAGATAGGATATGGTGAAAGCGTTTTCCGTCTTGTTCGAAATAACGCTCGTAATCGCCTGAAGTCGATAACCCAGTATCAGCCAAAGGTAACACCACAGCCTGTTTAACTTTATTACGGGGATCTCGAATCCCCACCATCCAAGGCTTGCCTAACCTGTCACCTAACAGTCTCGTATCGCCGCCTGCGGTCACTAAGGCATATTTAATCCCACGTTGTTTCAATATACCGATAGAGTTGTCTACTGCATGACCTTTAGCAATTCCCCCTAAGTCAATTTTCACATTGGGATGGGCGAAGAAAATACTGTATTCATCCACGTTAAACTTGATGTGCCGGTAATTAATGGCCTGTAACAAGTTATCAATTTGGCCTTGCTTTGGCTTCTGATTTTCACGATAGTTATACAAATAACCGACGCTAGCAAAAGTAATATCAAATGCCCCATCTGTCTCCTTAGCCAATTCAACAGATAAAGAAATCAGCTCAAATAACTCTTTTGATACGGGCACTGCGGATATAGAGCCACGGCTATTAAGCTGACTCAACTCACTGCTTTCAATATACGGACTCATTAATTGATTAATACGCTGCATTTCGGCCATTACCGCTTGAGTGGCATCTTTACCTTGCTGCACAGACTCACTCCAAAGTTCGACGTGAATATTGGTGCCCATGATCCCTTGGTTGTCTTCAAACCACTTTGCATATGAAAGCCCTGAATAAGCCATCATACACAGCAACAATACTGGCGAGGCTAGGATGCCCTGCATCTTCATAACTTTAATTCTAGGCCAAGCTGATAAAGGTGATTTTTCTTTAAATTGTATTGCTCAGCCGTCACAGCTGCCGCTTTTTTAAGGGGTAATTCTTTCATTAACAATTTAAGTAAATTAAGTGCATCATCTGACACTTCTGTCTGATCCTGTTTTTCACCCGCAATCATTAATACAAATTCACCTCTTTGATGATTTGCATCAGCTTCAAGCCAAGTCAAACAAGCTTGGGCGTTACCGGAGTAAAACGTTTCAAAAGTTTTGGTAAGCTCTTTTGCCACCACCATTTGTCGGGCTTCACCCAACTCAGCTACGATTTGCCTGACAGTGTCTGCCACTCTGCGGGGAGATTCATAAAACACACTGGTGCTGGTCTCAGTCAGTAAACGCTGTAATGCCTGCTGTTTGGCCACAGCCTTGACCGGTAAAAAACCCTCAAACTTAAACCTGTCAGTTGCTAAGCCCGCAGCACATAATGCGGTGATGGCAGCACACGGACCAGGTAATGGTACAACTTTAACCCCGGCTTCTCGGCACTGACTGACTAAACCATACCCTGGGTCGCTGATCAGTGGTGTACCCGCATCAGAAATCAAGGCTATATTCTCGCCCAATTTAAGCTTTTCGATAAGCTGCTTAGCCCGCTGCGATTCGTTATGATCGTGTAATGAAGTTAATCGCGTCGAAATATCGTAATGTTGCAATAAACGCTGACTATGCCGTGTATCTTCAGCCGCAATCAAATCAACTTCAGTCAATATACGTAAAGCCCTGTGTGTGATGTCTTCCAGATTGCCAATAGGCGTGGCGACGATAAATAACGTGCCTGATTCAATCAATGCTAACTCTCCAAATTAAAGGGATCATCTAAGGTTTGTCTAAGTATAAGTTTTATCTCCTAACCTAGTCACAAAGCATTAGATATTTATAACCGTTACTATAAACTATTAAACATATTATTTAATGGATATCAGCGATGAGATTTCGAACGTTTGTTGTATTTTGTGTCGCTATTTTATGTTTACTCTCATGTGCGAGTAACTCTACTCGGCAGTCACCAAAAACTTTAGTCTCGCCATCAGAAAAAATCACAGAAGAAGCAAAAGACAGTAATTACTACCTAACCCGTGCACAACAAAATTATGTAAACAACGCTGATGTGTACCAACGTAATAATTATCTGATACAGGCCGCAGAATCATTGCAGGCAGAACAGCAATGCCCAAAAAGTATTAAGTTGCTAAAAGTGCTGCAAGCAGAGTTACAAGACAACCGCCATTACACTCACGCCAATCTGATTTTAGCTGAGTGTTATTTAATTTTGTCTGATAAAACGTTTCATAAAGTGGAGGCGATACTGACTAATTTGACTGGTGCTTATGGATATCAAGCTCGCATCGCTGCTTTGCAATCTCAACTTCATGTTAACAAAAAACAATGGTTAGAAGCTGCTATAGCATTGCAAAATACCAATATGGAAGAACTGGATAAAACTCGAACCATTTGGGAATGGATCAAAGCACTAGACTTACCTGAATTAGAAAATGCCCGCTTATCAGAGCCGTCATTGCAACCTTGGCTACAGCTTGCCATCATTGTCAAACGTTTTGCATTAAAGCCGGAGATGTTTAACCAGCAATTAGTTAGTTGGCAGAGTAGACACTTGGGTCACCCATTGGTGATTAACCTTCCAGAAGAAATACAATTTTCGTTGCAGCAAGAACCGATTCAGGCTAAACGCATCGCGGTATTGTTACCACTAACGGGCAGACTCGCGAATCAAGGCTTAGCCATAAAAGAGGGCATTCTGGCCGCATATTTGGAAGATTTGCCCAACGCAAAATTTACTTCAAACAATTCATCTGATTATGACGGTGCAACAGGCAACATAGCTCAAGACAACGTTCAGCAATATCGTGAAATACGCTTTTTTGATTCTGCGTTAAAAACAGCACAGCAATTAAATACATTGGTCGCTGATTTTGATGTGGTTTTAGGGCCATTGGTTAAAGAACAAATTACTGAACTGACCGAGGTTTTACCCTCAGATAAGATTCTTTTGGCACTCAACAGAGTGCAGTTAAAAACAAAAACAATCACAATTAATCAATTAGGCAATTTATTTGAGCCAAGTTCTCCCGTGGCGGAACATTATTACTTTTCGTTAGCACCAGAAGACGAAGCTCAGCAATTAGCGTTACATATGCAACAAAAACAATTAGTTAGACCAATTGTTTTTGCAGCAAACAATCCAACAACACAAAGAATGGCAGAAGCTTTTGTCGCCAAGTGGCAAGAAGCACCCAATGCAATTCAACCAGACTTAACTATATTTACAGACAGTAAAAACATGCGGAACCGTGTATCAGAAATGTTGGATGTAGCCCAAAGTAAGCAGCGCATCAGACAAATGGAAGTATTGGCTGATGTCGAAGTGTTTGGAGTAGAAAGAAATCGTCGAGATATCGATGCCATAGTATTATTTGCCAACCCTGAACAAGCCCAGTTGCTCAACCCTATTATCGAAGCAAGCCTAAGTCCATTCGCTCAAAAGTCATTGTCGGTATTTGCATCTTCACGTAGTTATAGCCTAGATTTAAACAGTAACAGCCTGAGAGATTTACGTAACCTCACATTCACAGATATGCCTTGGATGTTGCCCGATCATAGTTGGCAGAGTTTAGCTTCACAAACCACACAACTTTGGCCACAAAAACAGGATACCCTGTTAAGGTTATTTGCTATGGGTTTTGATGCCTACAATTTATTGCCTAATTTACGTCGATTAAAGACACTGCCACAAGTCGTCAGTTATGGTCTAACCGGTAAAATCAATGTAGACGACAAGGGTGTATTACACAGACGTTTACTATGGGCACAAGTTGCCCAAGACCGAGTAAAGTTAATTGAAATGGATTAAGCAGGCCCTCTCACCTTTAATCGGTAGTGAGGCAGAACGTATTGCTCGAACCTTTTTAGAACAGCAAGGTCTTACATTTATTCTGCAAAATTATCGTTGTCGCACAGGTGAAATAGACTTAGTCATGCAAGACGGGGACGAACTGGTCTTCGTAGAAGTGAAATACCGAAGTCGGAGTCAATACGGCTCTGCTATAGAGTTTTTTCATGCTAGGAAAAAACGTAAATTTGAATCTGCTGTTATGCATTACATGCAGGATAAAGGTTTCAACCCTAGCATTGTCCCACATAGAATCGACCTAGTGGCCATAGAGGGAAAAGGCCAGCAACAGCAAAACATCAATTGGTTAAAAAGCGTTTAACCCATTGCTGCGATGAAAAGTTATTAATTTATTAGGAGAGTTATGTTAGAAAGCATTAAGGCCAATTTTACAGAAAGTATTCAAATTAAAATTGCCTCAATTGAGTTATTACCTGAGCATATTTCTAACGCGACTTACATGATGGTTAATGCATTGATTAACGGTAACAAGATATTATGCTGCGGCAATGGTGGCTCAGCTGTCATTGCACAGCATTTTTCATCGTTACTCCTGAATAAGTTTGAACGTGAGAGGCCCAGTTTACCTGCACTAGCGTTAACTGCAGATGGTGCCACATTGTCTTCAATAGCCAACGACTTTACATTCGAAGAAGTTTATTCAAAACAAGTCAGTGCCTTGGGTCAAGCTGGTGACATTTTGTTTGTCTTATCCACTAGTGGTAATTCACAAAACTTAATCAAAGCGATGGAAGCGGCACTAAGCCGTGATATGACAATAGTCGCTTTAACGGGTATGGATGGCGGTCAAATGACAGGATTAGTCAGCCAGCATGATGTAGAAATCCGCGTGCCCTCAAATAGAACCGCACGTATTCAAGAAGTCCATTATTTAGTGGTGCATAGCCTTTGTGAGGGAATTGACAATTGTTTGTTCCCTGAAAATTTTCAGGAGTAAAATATGTTAAAACCAAGAAACATTTACATCCCCTTGTTGATCTCAACAACCTTATTGTTACAAAGCTGTGCAGGGTTGCTCATAGGGGCTGGAGTAGGTGCAGTGTCGGTTGCACATGACCGACGTACAATAGGCACCCAGGTTGACGATACAACAACTGCCGGCCGTATCTCTACTGCTATATATAATGACGTTGCAATAAATGAACAAACCAGCATTTCGGTTCAAGTATTTAATGGTACTGCCCTGTTAGTAGGTCAGGCTCCGACTCAGGCACTTATACAGCAAGCAGAAAATCTTGCTTCGTCAGTAAAAAACATAAAAAAACTACACAACCAAATTCGTTTAGGCTCTCCTATACCTGCAAGCGTAGTGGCGAATGACGCATGGATTGCCTCAAAAATCAAAACGAAACTGATCGCTGATAAGCGTATAGATGGCCTGCACATTGAGATAGAGGTCGAAAACGGCGAGGTATTCTTGATGGGATTGGTCAGTGAACATGAATCGAATATTGCTGTAGAAATCACCCGTAATATTAGTGGTGTCAAACAAGTAATAAAAGCGTTTGAATATTCTTAACTCTGAGCCGGACTAAACAATATGTTAGTTCAAATAAAAAAAGCGCCTCTAAGCGCTTTTTTAATTGAATATTTCTAATTCGACTATTTAACAACTGTTAAAGTAGGCTTTCCCTTTTTGGGTTTTTGATTAGTCTCATTGCCATCAGTCTTATTTTCTACTTCATCAGAAGCGATGTTTTCTTCAACAGTAAAGACTGTACCCGCACCGTTTTCTTTGGCGTAAATAGCTAATACTGCTGGGCAAGGAACCACTATATTCCTTGGCACACCACCAAAACGAGCGTCAAACATAATGTCATTTAAACCTAACTGTAAATTACCAGTAGACGATGGAGACATGTTTAACACTATTTGGCCGTCTTGAACAAACTCCTGCGGCACTTGAGTACCAGCGTAATGCGCGTCGACCACTATGTACGGAGTAAGATTGTTATCTACAATCCACTCGTAAAATGCACGTAATAAGTATGGCTGATTAGGTGTCATATCACTTTGTCCTTTTATAGAGGATTGTGTATTTCACGTTCTTGATCTGTCAATGACGCTATAAAAGAAGGTCTCTCAAAAATACGCTTCATATATGCTTTCACGTCTTTACTACCCGTACCCGTTAATTCGATACCCAACGCAGGTAAACGCCACAATAATGGTGCTAGGTAACAGTCAACTAAGCTAAATTCTTCACTCATGAAATAAGGTGTTTCAGCAAATAATGGTGCTAAAGATAAAAACGCTTCACGTAACTCGTTACGCGTTGCTTCTAGATCGCCTTTCTTAGCCATGATTTTTTCTGCTAGTACATACCAATCATTTTGTATACGGTGCATAGTCAAACGACTTTGCCCACGGGATACAGGATAAACCGGCATAAGAGGTGGGTGCGGGAAACGCTCGTCCAAATATTCCATTATGATATGTGAATTATATAAAACCAACTCTCTATCAACAAGAGTAGGCACAGTACCATAGGGGTTGAGTTCGAGCAGATCTTCAGGTAACTCGTCAGGAACCGTAAAACTAATTTCTACGCCTACACCTTTTTCCGCTAATACTATGCGTGCTTGGTGACTGTATATATCTATCGTGTCTGAAAATAACGTCATTATTGAACGCTTATTGGCGGCTACAGCCATTTATATTTCTCCTATATGTCATACATAATCGCATCGTGCCTTAGGCATCTTGCTTTGTTCTTTTACTAGTGATTAGTAGGTCAATCAACTAATTAAAAACGGATAAGAAAGGGGCATATACATTATATATAGCCCCTTCCAAAAAATTTTGCGGATTATACATCAAATTCCAAACAAAGTTTTGCTGAATTAGTGTACATCTCTCCAATAATCTTTCTTAAGTAAATAAACCAAAACTAACAATACTAATAGGAAAATCATGACCCAGCGGCCTATAGACTCAGACTGCAAACGTGAAGGCTCACCGACATAAACTAAGTAGTTAACCAAATCTAATACCGCTTTGTCATATTCGGGTGCACTTAGCTGTCCGCTTCCGTCTGCTTTAATGCCAACATAACGTTCAACCATCTGTCCGTCTATCAAAGTTGTCTCATAGGTTTTGCTTGGTAAACCTTGAAGCTCTTGCAACACGTGAGGCATACCCACGTTTGCAAATACCATATTGTTTACACCAAAGGTAGTTCCGTCTTCAGCATAGAAGGATCTTAGGTAAGTATAAATCCAATCTGCACCTCGAACTCGACCCGTCAACGTTAAATCGGGTGGCGGCGCACCAAACCATTTAGCGGCAGATTCAGTCGGCATAGCATTTTTAATATGGTCACCGGGCTTTGTACCCGTAAACTGCAAGTTTTCCTGACCAAGTGCTAAGGGGATCCCTAAGTCTTCAAAAGTACGCTGATACCGTTGATATTGCATTTGATGGCAACCTAAACAGTAGTTCATAAAGGTCTGTGCACCGGATTGCAAAGACGCTTTATCTGTCAAGTCGTATTCAGCCTTATCTAGAGGTACTTTGCTGCCACCAGCAGCACTGGCCACAATTGGTACCAACAAGCACAATATAAAAATTATCTTTTTCATTCTGTGATCCTCGTTGGTACTGGATGAGTCCGCTCGTTTTTACTGTACAAAAACAATAAAACAAAGAAACCGAAATACATAATGGTCGCTATTTGCGATGCAGTAATTTTCCATGCTTCTTGAGGAGTACCACCCAAGTAACCGAGGAATATAAATACTGCAGCAAACGTAAGCAAATTCCAAGTATGTAAGCCACAACGGTAGCGCCAAGACTTCACTTTTCCTCTATCAATCCAAGGCAATAAAGCTAAGCAAATAATGGCCGAGAACATTGCAATAACACCGCCTAATTTATGAGGTACAGCTTTCAAAATTGCATAGAAGGGTGTGAAGTACCATACAGGGAAAATATGTTCAGGGGTCTTCAACGGGTTAGCAATCTCAAAATTTGGCGCCTCTAGAAAATACCCGCCCATTTCTGGAATGAAGAACATGATGTAGCAGAACACAAGTAAGAATACAGCAAACCCGACCAAGTCTTTCAAGACTATGTGTGGAAAAAACGGGACGATGTCGTCAAGAATATCGTATTTATCTGTGTAATATTCGTGAATTTTATACTTGGTTTTTTCTTCTTCGCTAAGCGAACCTTTCTTACGTTTAACGTTAGTTCCGTCTGGATTATTAGAACCTACTTCATGTAATGCGACTATATGTAAGAACACTAAAATCACAATAACTAAAGGAAGTGCAATAACGTGTAGCGCAAAGAAGCGGTTTAATGTTGCTCCAGAAATAACGTAGTCGCCTTGTATCCAAATCACTAAATCTGGACCAATTACTGGAATAGCACTGAACAACGATACGATTACCTGAGCGCCCCAATAGGACATTTGGCCCCAAGGAAGGACATATCCCATAAAGGCTTCTGCCATAAGTGCTAAGTAAATAAACATACCAAACAACCACAGTAATTCACGTGGCTTTTGATAAGAACCGTAAATCATGCCTCTGAACATATGCAAGTAAATAACAATAAAGAACGCGGATGCGCCAGTACTGTGCATATAGCGCAGTATGTAACCGTATTCAACATCACGCATGATGTATTCTACTGAAGCAAAGGCTTCTTCAGCAGTAGGTGTATAACTCATAGTTAGCCACACACCTGTCACGATTTGGTTAACTAAGACTATAGTCGCCAAAAATCCAAACATATACCAAATATTCATATTTCTGGGTGCTGGATATTGAATGGCGTGCTGGTTAGCAACGCGCATTATGGGAAGGCGATACTCAACCCATTCCATCAAATTTTTCAACATTTTATGCTGCCCCTTCTTCGGAACCAATCAAGATAGTGTTATCGTCAATATACATATAAGGCGGCACAACTAGGTTTAGGCCTGCGGGTACATTTTGAAAAACTCGCCCTGCCATATCAAACTTGGAGCCGTGACATGGACAGAAAAAGCCCTCTGGGGCACCTTCAACATATTCTTCAAATGCACCATCTTTTAAATGTTGTGGTGAACATCCCAAGTGCGTACAAATACCTACCAACACTAAATACTCTTCTTTTAAAGAGCGATATTGATTTTTAGCGAATGCTGGCTGTTGCTCTTCATCAGAATTGGGATCTTTAAGTTGATCGTCAAAATTAGCTAATGAAGCAAGCAACTCAGGTGTTCTGCGAGCAATCCAAACGGGTTTACTTCGCCAGATAACTCTGATCAACTGACCAGGTAGGATTTTACTGATATCAGCTTCGATATCCGCCCCAGCTGCTTTTGCTTTAATACTGGGGTTCCAGGATGCGATAAAAGGCACTGCAGCACCGACTACACCGATACCACCAACAACAGATGTAGCTACCGTTAAAAATCGGCGTCTATTACTGCTAACTGGCTGGTTTTCGGTTTTAGACGAATCATGCGCATCTAAAGATACATTGCTCATCCACTAATCTCCGAGGGTTAAATTGACTGACACTTCACATTTTGAGTGGCACATGGATTATACGCGAATCAAGAAATAAAGTTTTTCTATTAACCGAAAATGATAAAAGAAATCCCACATAAAAGACAAGGAAATCGTCAAAAAAATGAATAATTACTGATACTTAACACATTTTCAAGATAATATTGATTGGATGTCGGTTTATTGTACAAAACGTAGGCAATAAAAAACCCAGCACGAGCTGGGTTTTTGTAAAGTGTTTGTCGTCGAACAATTAACGTTTTGAGAACTGAGGACGCTTCCGTGCTTTATGAAGACCCACTTTCTTACGCTCAACTTTACGTGCATCACGAGTTACAAAGCCCGCTTTACGTAACGCTGGACGAAGTGTTTCGTCAAATTCCATCAAGGCACGTGTAATACCGTGACGAATTGCACCAGCTTGACCACTAATACCACCACCGGCAACGGTGATGTAAATGTCAAACTTTTCAGTCATCTCGACTAACTCTAGCGGTTGACGCACGATCATACGTGCAGTCTCACGACCAAAAAATATGTCAAGAGGACGTTTGTTTACTACAATGTTGCCACTGCCAGCGCGAAGAAAAACACGAGCGGTAGAACTTTTGCGTCGGCCAGTGCCGTAATATTGATTATCTGCCATCTGTAATGCTCCTTAAAGTTCTAAGACTTGAGGCTGCTGAGCAGCATGATTATGCTCAGGACCAGCGAAGACTTTCATTTTGCGGAACATATCGCGTCCAAGTGGACCTTTAGGCAACATACCTTTAACCGCTTTTTCAATGATCATCTCTGGTTTGAAAGCTTGCAACTTCTCAAAGGTAGTATCTTTAAGACCGCCTGGATAACCAGAATGAGAATAGTAAATTTTGTTCTTGGCTTTGTTGCCAGTAACAGTAACTTTCTCAGCGTTGATCACAACTATGTAATCGCCAGTATCCACATGAGGTGTGTACTCTGGCTTGTGCTTACCGCGTAAGCGGATAGCTATCTCAGTCGCTAAGCGACCAAGAGTTTTGTCTGCGGCGTCAACCACATACCATTCACGTTTTACCGTTTCTGGCTTTGCAACAAAAGTTTTCATTTTAAAATACCCGAAATATATAAATAATCGTTACGTTGGCTTTATGTTCGATATTTAACCACCGACTGCTACATAAAACCGCTAAAAATCAATACTTTGACCCCTTCGAGTCGTATGATTCATCCGCTTTCCCACAAGCGGGGGCAACTGGGCAGGGCGCGAATTATACAGATGTTAAGAGAAAACGCGAGACTAAATTTTGAGCTTTGTGTTAATAAGTAGGCTTTTAATCGGTGTTTAAGGCTTAGGCACTATATTTTAACTCTGTGGTGCTATATTTTGACGCTATCGCAGTATATTTTAAACGCTGTGGCACTATTTTATTTAACGCTGTGGCACTATTTTAACGCTGTGGCACTAAGAGTGCAGGATCTAATCTTTCCTTAAACCAATTAATTCGCCAATCTAGATGTGAGCCAGTGGCGCGACCGGTGTCGCCAATTTCAGCCACTAAATCACCTTGCTTTACTGTTGTGCCGGCCTCTACATGACCTTTACTAAGATGTAAAAAAGTAGAAGACACGCCATGTCCATGATCGATGATCATCGTACCACCGGAATAATACATATCTGGCACAAACAATGTCACCAAGCCATTTGCAGGTGCATATACAGATGTACCTGATGGTGCAGCTACATCTACGCCAAAATGGGGACGCTTCGGTGTTCCATTGAATACTCGCTGACTGCCATACACACCACTAATTGGCCCAGCAGCTGGCCAAATAAAGTCTTGGTAAAAGTCAGTACGCTCATCGTTAAAGGAACGGGCTTGGCCAATTTGTTGGTTATCTAACGTGATCCGCTCGCTCACTTCTTTAGGAGGGGTAACATACTTACTAGGAATACCTGTAATTTTTTGAATATTGTAAGTTCTGGGCTGCAACATCAAGGTCCGGGTGTGTGCCACATCTTCGTTATTAATCCATCTAAGTTGCTGTGATAGTTTCGCATCTCTACCAAATCCAAAAGCAAAATAGCCATCCGCTGATATTTTAAGTGGAGTGTCATTTAGCCAAACCTGATGACCCACAGGAACTTGACCGCGAATTAAACTACCTTGGGTCATTTCACCTTTGAGTTGAGGGCCTCTAGCGGGTTGAATGTCACTGGCAAACACCAAGAATGCAAAGCTACATAAAGCAGATAAAATACAAACAAAAACGAGTCTACGCAAAAGCTATGGCTCCTTTACCTACACCTTCGTAGGCTAAAACCTTGAAGTCACTATTATTGTTCAAACGTTTATGTTCATCAGCCATAAACTGCGCTAAACATTCTACTGTGGTATCCGTATCCAGCATTTCTGATTCCGCTTTAGGAATAGCCAGTTCAAACCTGCCTTGTGAAGATTCATAGGCAAACACATTATGTTGTTCCAAATCGCCATTTGGTAATGAGAAAACTGTTTCGCTGACATCTACTATATCCTCAGTCGAACCAATGTAGATATCACACCATCTTTCAGACCAGTATTCTTGCCACTTGATACTTTCTTGTTGGTTTTCAAATACAACCACCTTCGAACGGTGACCATGAGCGATACGTTGGCAATTGCCATCATGTTTTTTTAGGCCATGGGTGTAATGATAAAAAGGGGTATTGATGACTTCTGCCCGTAAATTAAGTTCAATACCTGCCACATTCTCTGGTAAGTGAGTCGCAATCACATCTTTGAGATAATCACTCACAGAAGGCATAGTGACATTTGGAGAATACACAAAAGCATAAGCTTCAGCAGGACAGTTTAAATGAATAGATTGATTATCAGGTCGAATAAAATCAACTTTTACTCTGTCAGATTTTTCATCATGTTCTATGCGGCTGTATTCGTGTTCCACTGGTACTAACAGTTTGTGGTCGATGTATTCATCAATTAACTGTTTCAGTTGTTTCTTAACTTTACCGAAGTCCAACACCATGCTTTCTTCATTTAAATCACCGCTTAAGATCACATCTACTATCCAGCTTTCCCCGACCATGCCGCGCTCAGGGCAAAGATAAGAAAAATCCATAACGGTCAAATCATTAACAAATAATTGCATAAAAAGTGTATAAGTCCTGTTCTGTAATTGTAATTGTAACTATTACTATAAAAGTATATGTGGGCATATTATAAAGATAACTAGCCAGATGTCAGCTTTGAGATTTCAAAAGTTGATCTTTCAAGTTAGGTGGAATACCTCTAATCATTAGAGTATCAGAACCCGCATCGTAACTGACTCTATCGCCTAGTAACTTACGTTCAAAACTCAGTGAAACCCCTCCACCTTGGCCGCTAAACTTAGCTAAGGTTTTTAAAACACCACGATCCGCCTGAAACTGTTCTTCCAATGGTAATTCTGCGCCTTGGTTAAATTCCTCAAAGCTAACATGATCGCTGGGCAGTTTTGCAGCCAGTTCTTGTATTTGGATATCCTCTCCCAGCTCCAGCTTTTCTTTGTAATAAGCCGAAACCGTTTCTCGGGCTTGGTGTTTCTCTTGTGGGTCTAATTGTTCGGCTGATAAAAATGCATCTACCGTGGTTAATAACTGCTTATTTTGTTGCTTAACATCTACCAACTCTTCACAGCCGATAAAATGCATAAAGAAATCAGACACTTTACGTCCCATACGTCCTTTAATAAAACTGATATACCGAAGCTGTTCAGCGCTTACAGCTAATTGAGTCAAATCAATCCTAACCGCTAGTTGCATTTTGGCTAAATCTAAGTGGTCACTGCTGGTTAGTTCCAAATCGCGATTTATCTCGACATGTTCCTTAGTATTAATAATCGCTATCATCAAGTAATCAGTGGCTAAAAACTGGTAGTGGCTAAACACCACAAACCCAGTTTCAAGTGTGCCAGTATCAATTAAAGACTTTTTCAACAGCTCGCTGGCTTGAATGCTAAATTCAACAAAATCACTCTTTTCAGACTGCATGTCTTCTAACAATGTTTTAAATGATACCGAATGAGGAGCTAAGGCTCTCGGCTTTGTATTCGCTGATGGCTCTGTACTCGCTGATGGCTCTTCATTAGCTGATGGCTCTCGACTAACACTGACTATCTCAGCGTTTTCAGTCACAAACGCACCCACCCCTTTTCCGGGCTTAGTATTAAAAGCGTGGTTAATTTGTTGAGCCAGATTTTCAATTTCTGGGCTCACATCAAAACAACTTGCTCTGGGAACTAAGGTAAGCTCCTGTTGTTGATTAACGGCCAACTGGTGTACAACAAAATGATGGATCAACGCACTCACATTTTTTCCTTAACAAAAATCAATTAAATTTGGTCGGTAACTTGTTGGTTTATTCGCATTTTATCTAGACCATTGTTACTATCGCTTTAATATAACATGCTACTATTTATGAGCTAAGCTACATGCCGCAACAATCCAAATACTCTGACAGCCAATTTGAAGCCATCATGCATGACATCATTATTGCTTTAGAAAAAAACCAAGCAAATCGAGACCTATCACTTATGGTGCTAGGTAATGTCGTTACTAATATATTTCACCAGCAAGTTCCAGAAAACCAGCGCCAACAAATGGCTGAACAGTTTACACAAGTGCTACTAAAAAGTATCAACGGAAAATAAAAAAAGGTCGACAGGTTAAATGATCCTAGCAGAAACCCCGCGCAGAAAATTAGTTACCCAGTTAGTCAACTGGGGCCATTGGTTTGCGTTGCTTAACATTATTATCGCAGTAACTATTGCTGCCATTTACATTCTTAATTCTCCTGCTCCCGGTTCGATAACCGGTACCTTTTACTTATTTACCAACTGGTTAAGCCATATAGGATTTTTAACCTTTTTTGCTTTTGTAATACTCATTTTACCACTTTGCTACTTAGTTCCAAATGCTAAGGCTGTAAAAGTGCTGAGTTCAATATTAGCGGCTCTAGGTTTGGCCCTGTTAGCTTTTGATGCATTACTGTACAACAAGTATGGTGTGCATCTTAGTCTTAATTCAGCGGAACTAATCCGTAGCGAAACACAAACCGCCATTGCTCAGTTTGGCTGGCAACAGTGGGGATTTTTATTGTTACTGTTTGTGGTGTGGTTGTCATTTCAATTAATTGTTGCGAATGCATTATGGCAGCGCATAGACAGATTACAAAAACGCAAATTGGGTTTACCGATAGGTGGCTTTTTTGTCAGTTGTTTTGTTATCAGCCATGCCTTGCATGTTTGGGCCGATGCCAAGTTGTATCAGCCAATTGTGCAGCAAGACAACATGTTTCCTTTATCATACCCTGCTACGGCTAAAACACTGATGGCCAGATACAGCTTGCTAGATATAGAAGATTACCAACAACGCAAAGCTTTACAGTTCAATCAAACCATCAAAGGTATTATATACCCCGCAGAGCCAGTTTACTGTTCTGTAGATAGCAGCAAAAAAGTCTTGTTATTATCCATAGTGAAAGGAGAACTTCCGAGTTCCATAGCAAGCTTGTCTAATTTTGAGCATCACTATCTACTTGAATCCTCTATCGACAACGGCATCACTACTGTTTTATTCGGATTGCCTGAGTTGTATCACTCTGCTTTAAAAAGTTACTCTCCATTATTACTTCAGCTACCGAGATCCATGGGATTAAGCGTATCTGTATATCTTGATAACACTAGCCATCCGCAGTTGGCACCTTATCAAAAAGATTGGCAGCAGTTTACACGAGAGGTGTTTGATGCCTCGAGCAATTTATCGATTGGTTTTGTCCAAGCAGAGAAATTAGACGAGCTTTTAACGGAAAATGTATTAGCACAATATCAGGTAATAGTGACAACTCTGGTAGAGCAAAACGCTTTTAAAAACTCATTATTAAGCAACATTACCATCAATAAAGCCATGTCTAGTCTAGAAGATATAGCACCCACTGCCCTAAATTTATTGGGCTGTGCAGCACAAGCTAAGGCTTACAGTACGGGGGATACACTCACCCAGAAAGGCAACCTCAACTACATTGTGAGCACTCAAGGCAGCAAAGTGTTGTTACTGACCAACAACCAGAGAATTGAAATCATGAAGAATGGTATCGTGCGTGTTTTTGACCTGAACACAGGCGACGAGGCCTTCAGCCAAGTTGACCCTAATATTCTTAGCCAAGGCATTAAACATCTAAGTCGCTTTTCGGCGAAACGTTCAATCAAACCTTTGTAACTGACGTTTTTAACTTTTCTAGTTATCCCAGTTTTCTAAACTATCACTGTCTTCAGTGAGCTCTTATCATAAGAGCTTCACTGTTCGACTGGTTTAGGTCATCTTTCAGTCAAGTTTCATTTCTGTATTGACATATTATCAAAAGCACCATAATGTAAATGATAACGATTATCATTTACATTATGGTGCTTTATGCCTTTAGTTTACTGCTTTACTTTCTCCGCTGTTGAAATGTCTGTACGTTATGGTGATGGCGACTGCAATACCCACGACGGAGACATCATAAGTTGCTACGTGCATATGGGATTAGAGCGTGCCAAAAACCACACCTGCATAGCGGCTGTAAAACATGCGCACATGCGCGTTATCAATACCTTAATCGATGCCATGTGCGATCTCTGTCTTTCAAACGTTTGGCGTAAACAATGTTATCGCTATATAAAACGGTTCCTGCCGCTACTGTACGAAATGTTGAACCCTCAACAATACCAGCAAAAAGTACAAGAAATTCAAACCTTACACGCTTATTACTTTGAAGATAATCGGAGTAAATATCAGTCCACTAGCATTAAACAATCCCGTCAGCTTAGTGTCAAAAAACGACCTTGAACCAGCGATATTGAATAGGAGTTTGTCATGAAAGAATACAAATACATTTGTCTTAATCATAGATTTTGGGTCGATTCACACCCCAAAGAAGCATTTGCTAGCGTTCAGCAGATGACCAAACTAGCCGAACATTTGCTACAAAAAAATCAGCCTAACAAAGCAATACCCTTTTTAGGTACTGCGTTTGAAACAGCGGAAATCATTTTTGATAAACATCTAGAGTCTCCACAGCTCACTACTAGTTTAACATCCTTAGCCATTATGTTGGCACATGCTTACGCCTCAACTAACCAAATTGACGCAGCCAACGCGTTACTACAACATCTAAAAAGTAAAATGAAATGTGCTATTGACTGTGCTTTAGGCTACGCCACAAAAGTGGCCTTTTTTGAGCATTGTTCTAGAGCTATCGCTGAGGCTAGCAGCGACATCGTATTAACTGCTGCAGCGTCATCAGTGAAAACTGGTTCCAGATTACAGATTCATTAAAATCAACTTTAAAACTTGACTTAACATTAATACGATCAATAATAAGAATCATTCTTATTAATATTAAAGTGGATTAAACATGAACAAATCTTCAATCTCCCTAGCTTTGCTTCTAGCATTGTCTCTTACTGCTTGCGTAGACGATGGGGATGACGGTACTCAGGGTGTCGATGGCACTGACGGCGTATCAGGAACAAATGGTATTGACGGTGTAAGCAACTTTGTTACTCGAACTGATGTGATCACATCAAATGCAAACATAGCCTATGCCGCTTATGCCGATTCATTAATCTCAGTCCAAACTATGCGCGATACACTTGCCACTTTTATTGCACAGCCTACAGAAGCTAACTTCAGCAGCGCTAAAAAATCTTGGTTAGCATCTCGCGAACCTTATGGTCAAACCGAAGTGTATCGCTTTAGAGCCGGTCCAATTGATGCAGTATTAGCCGATGGCACAATGGGTGAGGATGGCGATGGTCCTGAAGGCCGAATAAATGCATGGCCCTTAGGTGAAGCAATTATCGACTATGTCGCGGTTGAAGTTGACGGTGACTCTGGCCCAGAAAACGCGGCTAATGCATTAAGCGGCAACGTTATTGCTAATACTGCTGACTATCCAATTATAGATGCCCAAACCATTCAAAGTGTGTCTGAATTTGGTGAGGATGAAAGGAACGTGACGATAGGTTATCACGCAATTGAGTTTTTACTTTGGGGGCAGGACTTAAACGAAGATTCGTCTGGTTCAGGAGATAGAGATTCAAGTGGCGGTCAGCGACCAGTAACTGATTTTTCTATCGCTTTAGGTGAATGTACCTCCGGTGACGTTGCAGTAACAGATGATATCTGTGCCAGGCGAGGCGATTATTTGTTAGCCGTAACCGACGTATTAATTGCCGATCTAGCCATTATTGCTTCAGCATGGGAACCCAGTGCAGGTGTCCATTACAATGCATTTATTGCAGGTGGTGATCAATCATTAGCAAAAATCTTAGAAGGAATGGGCCGTTTAAGTTATGGCGAGCTAGCCGGTGAACGTATCAATATTTCTTTAAAAACGGATTCACAAGAAGATGAACACTCTTGTTTTAGTGATAACACCCACAGAGATATCTTCTTAAATGCTAAAGGTGTTCAAAATTCTTTCAACGCCAGTTATACACGCATCGACGGTGAGCAAATTGAAGGCGCATCTATCTATGATTTAATGGTAGTTGAGGGTGAACATGAACTTGCCAATAACTTGCGTGCTTCACTAGAAGCGACTATGGCAGCCGCTGCAGTTATCGATACTAAAGCCAAAACTGGTACACCGTTTGATGTGTTAATTCAACAAGGCATTAATCAACCTAATGTGGTTGCAGTCATCGACACATTGGTTAATCAAACTAATTACATCGAACAAGCCATTGTGGCTTTAGGTGTAACAACTAACGATTTACGCCAAGATACTGAAGAGCCTATTGGTGGTTAGTTCGACATAATTGGAAAGTTATTAATTGGGGCGAATTCGCCCCTTTGTCGTTTCAAAAAATGAGTGGGATCATCTGGAAAGCAACATGAAAAGTATTACTATTATGCCACTGCAACCCTTAAAAGTTGCCCTGGTTTTAGCATTTTTAACAGCCTGTGGCGCTGATTCAGACGAAAAAGTCACACTACCTGTTGTTCTAGCCCCCACACCAGATCCTGAGCCCATGCTTGACCACAGTGGCTTAACGCCGCTAAAGGCAAACGCTATCGATGATGCTGAATACTTATCGGGTGGCGATGCTACCTTATTTATTAGTGATGAAGATGCGTTTAGCACCCGACCAGATCCCATTGCTGACGATTTTACTTTAGACGGAAATTTTACTTCAGGTGATCACATTTTTAGAACCCCACACGAAGACGCGGGTCCTTTGCTTAACACCAGCAACTGTCAAGGTTGCCACTTGAACGACGGGCGTGGAGTGCTGCCAAACAGCATTGAACAGCCTTTTACTAGCATGTTAGTCAAAATTGGCGACCGTTCAGGTGCACCGGACCCTATCTATGGTAATCAACTACAAACGTTTGCTGAACAAAGTTTTAGTACATCAGATTTTACTTCAGGATGGCCCAGCTATAATGGTTCGATTAATGGTGATGTGCTATTAGGCGAGGCATACACTTATATCGAATTTGAAGAGATAACTAGCAATTATCCAGACGGCACAACTTATAGCCTACGTAATCCCATCTATAAGACCAAAGATTTAAGTTTTGGCGATTTCACCACCGATATACATTTTTCTCCAAGAGTCGCACCCCAGGTCTTTGGTGTGGGTTTACTAGAAGCAATTCCTGAAAAATACATACTCGCACTGGCTGATGACAACGACACCAACAGCGATGGCATTTCAGGCCGAGCTTCGATGGTCACCGACCTATCTGGAAATGAAACCCGCCTTGGCCGTTTTACTTATAAAGGTCAGACTTCAAGTGTTCTTCAGCAAGGTGCCGCTGCTTATCAAGGTGATATTGGTATTACCAGCAGCCTATTCCCTGATGAACCTTGTACCGAAGCACAAACAGCATGTTTAACCGTTGCCGAGCGAGAAAAAAAAGTGGGAGATCAATACGACATCAGCGATTTAGAAATGGCTCAGGTCGAATTTTATAACCGCGTCTTGGGTGTGCCCGCTAGGCGCGGATTCGATAGCAACAACGCACAATGGGACACCAACATAGCAGCAGGGCGCCAACAGTTTTTTTGAAGTTGGCTGTATTGGCTGTCATACCCCAAGACACATCACAGAAGAAGCGCCAGGCAGTGTACTAGGTGAAATATCATTTAGTGGGCTACAAGAAAACGCAGCACCTATCGAAATGTTATCCAACCAAACCATTTTTCCTTACACCGATTTGTTATTACACGACATGGGTGGCAGTTGTGTTGTAACACGCGAAACAGCTGATGAGACAAGTTGTACAACAGGCGAAGAGTGTATGTATGTGCAACGCTGCAACGGTTTGGCCGATGGTTTAACGCAAGGTATGGCATCAGGCACCGAATGGAAAACACCTCCTTTATGGGGAATAGGATTAGTACAAACGGTGAACCCAGCGGCGACCTTCCTCCACGATGGCCGCGCTCGTAATATTGAAGAGGCGGTGTTATGGCATGGCGGCGAAGCACAAGGTAGCTTAACTGCTTTTAAACAACTTAGCAGTGACCAACGCTCGCAAGTACTGGCCTTTATCGAATCACTTTAATGGCTAGAATTAAATGATAAACAATCGATATTGGCTCATCATTTTGATGACCTGTCTTACAAGCTGCAGCAAAGTATCCGTGCCCGATTTTGAGCAGGCAGAACTCCTGCCTGCAGGTGGCATGACCGGAAAAGGTTTGTCTGATAGAAGTTTTGTACAAGTCGGCAGAAATGTAGACCGGAAACAGGAATTACTGTTTTGGACCGGTTTTTCGCTATTTCGTGATCCTTGGGTCATCGCCCCTAGTTCGACTAAAGACAGGGATGGTCTAGGGCCATTATTCAATACCCGCTCTTGTATTAGCTGCCACTCTTCAGGGGGCAAGGGGCCTGCACCAGAGGAGGGTAACTCTATACCTTCTGCCTTGGTAATTCGCTTTGGCTCTGCTGAAGATAAACTCTTTAGTGACCCTATCTATGGTGATCAGCTGCAACCTCGAGCCATCGCTATAACCCATAACAGCATTCAACCTGACTTATTGGGCGAAGCAAAATTGCAGTTAGATTACCAAGCTGTGTATGGCGAGTATGCGGATGGTACAACTTACATCTTACGTCAGCCCACTTATCATCTAACCGACTTAGCTTATGGTGACTTAGATAAACGTACTGTACTTTCACCGCGCTTTTCTCCAGTGATTTATGGTGTGGGATTGTTAGATGCTATCAGCGTACAAGATTTACTTGCCCAAGAAGATATTAACGACGACAACCAAGATGGTATCTCGGCCAAATACAACCGTGTACCTATTGCACCTTCTGGCCACAATACCGCTGACTTTCATAATTCAGTTGAAAACTTTGAAGGTACTATTCGCTTGAGCGTCGGCCGTTTTGGCCACAAAGCTAAACACCCCAGTTTGCATCAGCAAGTAGCAGCAGCGTTTAGGGACGATATAGGTATCACTAATACCTCCTTTGTATCTGAGTCATGTAGTACAGAACAACCAAACTGCCAAGCAGCATCAGTTATTGGTGGTCATCAATCTGTCGAAATCCCCGATAAGTTACTGGACCTTGTGACTCAATTTAATCAGCTAATTGCTGTGCCCCCTGCTAGAAATTTAGACTCTGCGACAGCCCAACAAGGCCGTGAATTATTTTACAAGATAGGCTGCGAGTCCTGTCACACCGCCAGCTACAAAACAGATGCAGAATATCCACTCAAGAGCCTTGCCAATCAAACTATCTGGCCTTACACCGATTTGGCTTTACATAACATGGGTGCAGGTTTAGCAGATGGCGTTAACGAATATGATGCAGATGGCCAAGAATGGCGCACTCCCCCTTTATGGGGCATAGGTGCGAGGAAAAATATGCGTAGTGAAAACCTATATTTACACGATGGTCGTGCCAAAACTGTCGCCGAAGCTATTTTATGGCATGGCGGTGAAGCGCACATTAGCCATCAAAAATTCATTCAATTAAATCAACAACAACGAAACGCATTATTAGCGTTTTTAGATGCCATTTAGGAGCAGATATGCACAACATTGTAGAGTCTTTGACAAAACTGGCTTTAGCCACATCCATAAGCTTGGCATTAACCGCATGTGGTGGCGGTGGTAGTAGTGATAGCGCCTCAGCTGTGATCCCACCAGTGGTGGTTAACCCTGTCCCAACTTCTACTTTAGAAGAGCAATTCGCCTTATATTTAGTGGATTTAACAGATAAACACATTATTCCAAGTTATGCAGCCATGCAGACTAAAGCACAAACACTGAAAGATTCAGCAGATGTATTTTGTGCACTCTTATCTACAAGCACCACCGCAAGCACCTCGACCAGTAACTCCCCGAGCAGTGCTGACTTAGTAACGCTACAACAGGATTGGCAACGTTTCAATGGTGCTTGGCAACAAATTCAATGGCTAAAAGTAGGAGCCGTGGTGGAAGACGACCGCTTACTTCGTATTCAACTCTGGCCTGATAAAAATGATGCCGTTAGTCGTGGTGTTGATGCTCTGATTGCTGAACAATTTGTGATAACTGCCGAGTACGTGTCAGGCGAAAATTTGGGAGCGCAAGGCATACCTGCTCTTGAATATTTGTTATTTCCTGAAGCGTCGAGTGATTCTCTGCTAACGGCAACCGATCGACAAAAACGCTGCGAAGTAAGCAGCGCCATTGCACAAAACTTACTCAACATGAGCACTGATATTACTGCTGACTGGCAAGCAACAGGAGGCAACTACCGAGCTGAATTTGTTGCTGGTACAGGCGATTTCACTTCAGTCAAAAATGCGCTAGAGGAGTTAACCACTAATTGGCTGCAACATATTGAAATTGTTGAAGATACTAAATTAAATGAAGTGTTAGGTGCTAGTTCACCGGGTAAGGCACGCGATGCAGAACACTATTTAAGTGATAAGTCATTAGCCAGTATCAGCATCAATATTTACAGTTTTTTAAGTATCTATACTAACGATGACGGTTTGGGATTCGATTCAATCTTAGTTGACTTCCTAGAACAACAAACCATCAACCAAGAGATCACATCATCATTAACTACTATCGTCGCCCAGATTGAGCAAATCAATCAAAATTTTGATTCTTACGAAACGATGCTAGCTGATGCAGCAGGTCGCGAGGCATTGACAGACTTAGTCTCAGAAATGCGCGTGCTGATAGATCTTATAGACGTAACTTTCACTCAAGCTTTAGATCTTAACCTTGGCTTTAACTCTTCTGACGGCGACTAATTTTTACTATGCAAATAACAACCACCAAAATCCAACATGCTCAGCTATCTAAAGTGATGCTAGGCATCCTTAGCGCCCTAATGCTGCCAATAGCCAATTTGGCATCAGCCCAAGATGATGTTAACGAAAAAAGTCAAACTAACATCGAAGACGTGATTCAGATTTTTGGCAACAAGCAAGTATTAGAAACAGCTACTGGATCAGGATTTGTATTAAACAACGCAGCCTTAGAACAGTTTGAATTCGACGATATCCATCGTGTATTACAAAGTGTGCCCGGTGTGTATATCCGCGAAGAAGACGGGTACGGGTTACGCCCGAATATCGGTTTACGAGGTGCCACCAGCGAACGCAGTAGCAAAATAGCTTTGATGGAAGATGGCGTGTTAATTGCGCCAGCACCCTACTCTGCCCCTGCAGCCTATTATTTCCCTAATATATCTCGCATGACTCAGGTTGAAGTATTCAAAGGTCCGTCAGCCATCACTTATGGCCCCAATACTGTAGGCGGCGCAATCAATATGTTATCCCGCTCCGTGAATGCAAAAGACGGCGGCGAATTAGACTTGGCAATAGGCCAGCAAAGCTATGGTAAAGCCCATGGGCATTATTCAAAAAACATCGGTAATTTAGGCTTAATGCTTGAGGGTGTGCACCTAAGAGCTGATGGTTTTAAGACCTTGGCCAACGATAATAATACCGGTTTTGTAAAAAATGAGATATTGGCCAAGGCCCGTTATGAATTTGCTGATGATCCCTACAACCAGCAAATTCAAGTCAAACTAGGATATTCCGAAGAAGTATCTCACGAAACTTATTTAGGTTTAACCGATGTCGACTTTACCAAAAATCCTTACCAGCGTTATGCAGCCAGTCAAAACGATAAGTTTGATTGGGAGCATCTACAAATACAGGCTTCTCACTATATCGAATTCAATCCAGACATAACCTTGCTAACCCAGGTCTATCGGCGGGATTTTAATCGCGATTGGGATAGATTAAACAGTTTTGTATCAAGCCGCAGTATCGACCGTATTTTAGCGGCCCCAGAAACAGGCCTAAATGAACGATTTTTAAGAATATTAAAAGGTGAGACTGATTCGTTAACCGCTGATGAAACGCTAATATTTTCCCTCAACGACCGTACGTTTTACTCACAAGGTATCCAGTCCAAACTGTCATGGGACAGTAAACTAGGTGAAGCCGATATGACGGTCGATGCCGGGTTGCGTATTCACCAGGACCAAGTCGAACGATTACATCGAGCACGTTACTTTGACATGCTCAGCACACGGTTAGTGTATGCCGGACAGGCAGATGAAATCACCACCAGCAACAAAGACAGTACCATCGCTATTGCCGCCTTCGTGAATTCCAAAATACAGTTGGGCAATTTACACACATCATTTGGATTGCGTGTAGAAAATATAGATGGCGAGTCCAACAATTATTTAGCACAAACGCAGCAAAAAAATAGCGATACCGTGGTGTTGCCAGGTGCTGGGGTGTTTTATCAAATAAGCCCAGAGCTAGGTTTAGTGGCTGGCATCAACAAAGGTTTTGTGCCCAATAGCCCCGGTGAAGCAAGCGACATCGAGCCAGAAGAAAGTTGGAATTACGAGCTAGGGCTAAGGGCAAGTGTGGCGGATTGGCAAATCGAAGTCATAGGTTTTTTCAACGATTACAGCAATTTAAAAGGCAGTTGCACCTTCTCTAGTGGCTGTAAAACAGAGCTTGACGTGGAATTTAACGGCGGAGAAGTCGATATATACGGCGCAGAGTTGAGTGCCAATGGGCAGTTCAAATTTGCCAATGGACTCTCGTTGCCCATTAAAATTGCCTACACCCACACCCAATCAGAATTCCAGAGCTCTTTTGATTCAACCTTCTCACAATGGGGCAATGTTAGCGTGGGTGATGAGTTACCCTATTTGCCAGAACATCAGTTTAATTTACAAGTGGGTCTAACGGGTGAAAATTGGCAACTAGACTTGGCCTACAAATATATCACCGAAATGTCAGAAGCTGCGGGCACAGGTGTTGAGCTAGCAGGAGTGGTGACCTCAGATATCAGTCAAATTGACCTAGCCGCTTGGTACCAAATAAATGCGGCTTTAAAAATATACGCCAAGTTAGATAACCTGACCGATGAAGCAAAAATAGTATCTCGCAGGCCTTTTGGTGCAAGACCCGGAAAACCTAGACAGTTTATTATAGGTGCCAAATATGCGTTTTAACAAAAGTAACCTTCGATGACCATTAACCGCAGACAATTTATGCTAGGAGCAAGCCAAGCGGCATTAGCTGCTTGGTTTCTGCCCGCCTGCACTGCTCAAAAGTCTGAACAATGGTTAGTCAGCACATGTAACGATCAACAAGGTCAAAATATGGCTGCAGCGATTAACAGTCAAGGACAGATTGTTAGTACAGTCAATCTCCCCGCTCGTGGCCATGACTCATTAGCATTGCCACACAAACCCGGACACGCATTGGTATTTGCTCGTCGACCTGATCGCTTTGCCATAGAAGTCGACTTTATCAACGGCGAGATAGTCAGCCACATTCAAAGTCAAGCTGATAGCCATTTTTATGGACATGGTGCATTCTCAAAAGATAATAAATATCTCTACACTACCGAAAATTTGTATGACAAAAAACGTGGCTTGATTGTGGTGCGAGATGCACAAACATACCAAGTCTTAGACAGATTTGATTCCGGTGGCATTGGCCCACACGAGTTAATGTTGATGCCTGATGGCAACACATTAGTGATAGCCAACGGTGGCATTGAAACCCACCCTAGCCAACCACGAAAAAAACTGAATATTGAAACCATGCAACCAAACTTGGCCTATTTAGATATAGCAACAGGCAAAATATTGTCTAGCTTCGCCCCTCCGGATCACCAGTTAAGTATTAGGCACTTAACCGTTAATCCTAACGGTGCCGTCTATGCCGGTGCCCAGTACCAAGGTAGAAAATCAACGATTCACCCCTTGGTCTTTGCCCATCACGGTGAAGACAACTTGCAAGCCTTCAGGGCCTCACAGACCCAGTGGTTCAAGATGCAACAATACACCGCCAGTCTTTTAGTTAAAGATGACTTACTTTGTGTTAGTTGCCCAAGAGGCTCTCACCTTAGTTTTTGGGATACCGCAACTCGAGAATTTATTGGCCAACAAGCCTTTAGCGATGTATCAGGTTTAGCTTACTCAAATGGCAATTTGTTAGCGTCTAGCGGCAAAGGTTTACTCAAGAAACTAAACCACGCAAACCCCATAACCGGACCTGCGAGTACTAGCTCATTAGCGCTGAAGTTTGATAATCATATGACGATGATTGCTGCGGGTTAAATTGTTAGCGATAAAAAGGGAATATTGTAGTTTTTAAATGTTAAGACTTAACCCAACAATTTTTCATAACTAATCACACCAATACTATTTACCTTAATAAATCATTGATTATTAAGTTCTTTCTAACTAATTTAACGATGGATGGGAGTGTCAAATTTGTTAAAAGAAGGGTAAGCAGATAATTCCAAAGGAATACAAATCTGGATCTACCAAAGGGGTAAGGAGGACTAGGAGGTAAAACCTCAGCTTTGCTGATTGGAGAAATCAACTACTCTGTTTCCGCATTTTTCAATGCGTTTCATCTTAACGAAAAAAGTTTGCTTAAAAATCATATTAATTAAGCAACCTGCCTCACGAGCTTTTGAACCCGAGCCTTTTAATTCCTAGATTGATATATTTAAAATGAATAGCGTGGGCATTACATGCGAATGCGAATCATTGTTAATTGCAAATACAAATGATACAGTCTCTATAGATATTCCCTCACGCTAATCATTATCTCACTATGTGCAAGATTTAAAGGTAATCACATGAGTAATAAAAGTTACCACATTCATCAAGCCGCTTTACTTATGCGAAGCCAGCACACCGCGGTTTTATCGACGCATAGTGTATCTATGCAGGGCTATCCTTTTGGCTCTGTTATGCCGTTTTTAATGACGGAAGAAGGCAACTTAGTTGTCTACGCGTCTGATATTGCGCAACATTCTCGTAATATGAAAAAACACAATAAAGTCAGTTTATGTATTTATGATGGCAGACAAAGTGATAGCCAAGCAAGCGCGCGCATCACTGTTTTAGGTAATGCTGAGGTAGACACTGTTGACGACCCATTACAGGACCAATACATGGCGATTTTTCCGCAGGCGAAATCCTATGTGCAGGCCCATGATTTTCGTTTTTACTTAATTAGTACCGAGCGCGTGCGCTATATAGGTGGGTTCGGTGAAATTTACTGGTTTAGCCTAGACGATTGGCAAAGTCATATGTTTAGCTTGGCTAAAAGTGCGCAGGGTGCCATTGAACATATGCACCAAGACCATAGCGATGCATTAGCGTTAATTGTTGCGCAGCAGTTAAAACGACCAATAAAACAAGGGCAAGTCACAATGCTTTCTTGTTATCAACATGGTTTCCATTACTCGTGCACAACAGATTCAGCAAGTGGCGAAGTGACTTCGCATATTGGCTTTATTTGTTTTAAGCAGCCGATTACCAAAGATCACGGCCTGCGCCACGCAATGGTTTTGTTGACCCAAGAAGCGAAAAAAAGCGTCGAAGCTCAGCAGCGACAAAATCAAAACGATCAGCAATAAAACGTAATATTCGCGAGCAAGCGACGATTATGAGGAAAACAGCATGCACAGATATCCACAGAATCGCCCAAACCTATTGAGTCCTCGCCGTCCTCTAGATATTATTGAAACCCGTATTCGTAGGGGGATAGAGCACAACAATCCGCCGCTGGTTAATATTTATCTTTTGCAAATTGCAGACTTAGCGTCAGCCAAAACAACCTCAACTGCTAAATTTGTTATTGCAAAAAGGGCGTTTCAACTACTTTACGACACCATTGTCGATGAATCGATTGAAGTGCATTGGCGCGAGTTTTGTCTAGACAAAATTAATCTACCCTTGCAGTTGATGAAAAAAAGTGGCGACAGCCCTAAACTCAAGCAGCAGTGCCGCCTTATGCAATACAAATTGACATTGCTATGTCAAAAAAATTAATGAAATTAACGCTAAAAATAGTAGGGTCAATAACATGAATACCAATATTAAGGCTGAGACTAGCGATAAGCTCAAAGCTCACCAAAGCCGCATTGAAAAAGACAGTATGGGATCGCTTGAGGTACCTATTGATGCGCTTTATGGCGCACAAACTCAACGCGCTATCAATAATTTTACGGTGAGTGATCTTACTCTGCCTGAAAACTTTATTCGTGCCCTATTGAGCATTAAGCAAAGCGCGGCTTGCACCAATGTTAAACTGGCACTTATTCCTCAAGATGTGGGTGAAGCGATAAGCATTGCGGCCAACAAATTGTTGGCGACACCTGATTTAATGTCGCATTTTCCGGTCGACGTTTTTCAAACTGGCTCGGGTACCAGCACCAATATGAACGCCAATGAAGTGCTGTGTAAACTTGCTAATCAAATGGCTGGTTTGTCGTGCGAGGTGAGTCCTAACGACCACGTGAATTTTGGCCAAAGCAGCAATGACGTCATTCCTAGCTGCATCCACGTTAGTGCCGCTATTGCTATACATCAACAGTTACTGCCTGCGCTCGTCAGTACAGTAGAGATAATTAAACACAAAGCGAAATCACTGGACGGCATCTGTAAAACAGGCAGAACTCACTTAATGGATGCCATGCCCATTAGGATGGATCAAATGTTAGGCGGTTGGGCGGCCCAGTTGTCTCAGCAAATACTTGTATTGCAACATTTACAACCTAGCTTAACGCAACTCGCGATAGGTGGCACAGCGGTTGGCACAGGCATTAATACACATCCAAAGTTTGCGCAAATAGTGTGCGATGATTTAAGCGAAAAGACCGGCCTAGCGTTTCGGCCAAACCCAAACTATTTTGCGGCGATGGGTTCGCAAGATATTGCGGTGAATGTGTCTGGCGCTTTAAAGACAATTGCCGTAGCGCTCATGAAAATATCAAATGATCTAAGGTGGATGAATTCTGGCCCACTTGCCGGCTTAGGCGAAATAGCGCTGCCGGCATTGCAACCCGGTTCTTCTATTATGCCAGGTAAGGTCAATCCTGTTGTGCCGGAGTCGGTTGCTATGGCGGCGGCACAGGTAATCGGCAATGATGTAGCCATCAGTATTGGCGGGCAGTCAGGTAACTTTGAACTCAATGTTATGCTTCCTATGATTGCGCATAACTTGTTGTCGAGCATTGACTTAATGAGCAACAGTTTGATTATGCTGGCAGAAAAAGCGATACAAGGCTTTAGTATCAATCAAGCTAATTTGGATAAAGCACTCGATAAAAACCCCATTTTAGTGACCGCGCTTAACCCAATCATCGGCTACGCGAAAGCGGCTGACATTGCTAAAAGAGCTTATAAAGAAAGTCGTCCCATTGTCGACGTTGCACAACAAATGACGGATATTTCACGCGACGAGTTACTCATTCTTCTTAAACCATTAACCCTCACCAAGGGAGGACTCTAATATGCTCCTTATCTTATCGCCATGAATTTACTGGTGCGTGGCAGCACGAAACTAACGTTTCAAGTTAACTAATAATTTTCATGCCATTCTTTGCAAAGCACACACCATTGTTGACAGTGAAAAATACGATTCACACAAGGGTAAGCACCAAATAGAAGCAATGCTGATAGCGTTTATTAAGCTGTCAAACTACGTTTTTTAGGCACCATAAAAGGCTATTTACAAGGGTTAACAAGATACTACTTAACGTTTGTTTGCAATTTTCAGGAGCACTAGTCCAGCAATATTTTTTTGGGTTACAAAACCCAATTCCTGACTGCTCGTGCTTTGAGGGTTGTCGCCGACTAACCAATAACTTCGATTATCGCTAATCTGTTGGATACATTTGATGCGTTTAATAATGGTCTGGTACTTAGGGTGATTGACGACGACCACCTGACTTTCTGTGAATCTAAAAAGTGGCCAGGTTAAGCACAATACATAGTCACCTTGATAAAAAGTGGGTGTCATACTGGCACCCACTACTTTATAAAATCGTAACATTATAAAATCGTAACATTATAAAATCGCAACATTGGTAGCTATCTAATGTTGGCTAAGCCTTGGATACACTACCTTTTCGCTGGGTGGATACGGACATGTTGCCGTGTAGGTCGACAAATTCTTACTGCGCCAAAAACTATCTGCAAATTCATTCACTAAGCTTAGCAACTGCTCTGCCTTGTCACGCACAATATGTTGTTTACACGCTGATGCAGTTAACATAATTTCATGCACTAAAGAATGTGTATTGGGAAACTGCTCTAATTGTGGTGCCTTAAAATAGTCTCCCCAAATCACCCGGATCTCTTCTTTAACGTTATTAGCATGCATTTCTTTTTCTCGCGTTAAGCGGCTTAGCTGTGAATATTCGGCGGCCGTAAGCTGCGGTTTATCACTTAATTCTGTTATCAGGTCTATAAAGCGCAGCACACTTAAGCAAGATACCTGCGCTACAATAGGATCATAAATTTTGCACGGAATATCGCAGTGCGCTGCCGCCGAGGCTATTCCAAATTTATTGTCGAATGCGTGAATTAAGCCAGCAATCATATATGTTCCTTATTGGTGTTATTGCGTTTTTTAATCATTACTTTTGTTAGCAGAAATACGCCGGTGCTAAGTAGTGCAAATAGCGACACATAATAGGCTGTATGTAAAAAATCGCTGCTCCAATGGCTGTGCTCATGGCCAGGGTGAGAGAACGAATAAAAACTAGGGCTTAGTAGCAGGGTAAATATTACACATTGGATAATAGGTTTCATGGTCATTCCTTATTGTGGTTAAATAAACGGTAAAGTCTTCAAACAGAGATTAATTTGACTGCTTCGTGGTTAAACTGTTGAGTTGACATGGATGTTTTAGTGAAAGGCTATCGTGATGCAGATGTCTAAATTGGAGTAAGGCAAAATTGGCTTTGCTCTTACCCCGTCTTAATGCTTCTTTTTGCTCCTCAGATTGCTCGTTGAGCAATAGGGCATTAATAATGTTGTAGGCTTTAGTTAACTCGTTCTCACTTAAGGCATGTTCATTTTGTTGGGTATATAATTCAGCTAAGTTATGAAAGCTAGCGAGTAGTGCAGCAACCGCTGCTTTTCCTGAATTGAGCATATTGATAAGCATAATCGCTTCGCAAATCGCGATTTCATAATGCTCAATAGAATCCATAATTTGATTTTTTTCGAAATATGAATTACCTGCTAAAGTATGGTATTTCCAAGACATAAAATGCGGGTCTTGGTTAATATTTTTATCCTGTTGCATGCAATCTCTCCAGTAACAAAACAGCACAAATTAACTATGAATATAATAACGTAAATTATTTTGCCTCAAAGCACCTTCGCAGGAAAATAGAGACGGTTACTGTAATGCTCGAAGCGTTATTCAAAATTTGTTTAAGCCACGTTGCCGTGCCAGGTATATTCCAATTTAAGTTCAAGTATGGGGGTATGTAGAAGTCATATTATGATAGTCGACACAGTAGAATTTATAGTTCTGCCATGTCGTCTGCCTACTCAGCTATCGTGAATGTACCTTTCATCATTGCAAAATGTCCTACAAAAGAACAAAAGAAAGTGTAGTCACCACCTACCTTCAGATCACTAAGATTGAATGAAACACTGTCACTTTCGCCTCCTCCAATAATTTTTGTATTGGCGATGACTCTAATGTCGGCAGGTTTCAAATATTGATTTTCAAGTCCAGCGCTCCATCCTTCTTGTGCTGCCCCTTGAGCATTTTCGGTGGCAGAAAGCACCCAGTTATGGCCCATCGCATTTCGAGGAAGTGAGCCTGTGTGGGTTAAATTAATCGTCACTGTTTTGCAGACTGCTGCAGACACTGTCAGTGCTGCAGGAACAAAATTCATATTGTCACCTACTTGAACTTCAATGTTGCAAGAGTTTGCATATACGTCAGAGGAAATGAGTGTTATTAGCAAACATCCATAATATAAAAATTTCATATTTTTACCCTTTATAAAAATTCATGATGACATTAAAATCCACTAAATGCAAATGATAACAATTACTATTTGCATTGAGTTTTATTTGTTTTTCGTTTCAAAATAGAGCGGAATAAGCGTTTATTTGCGTAATAAAATGTACCTTATGTCATCAAATTGTTCGCCCAAAAATAAGATCTACACACATCAAATTTAATAACAAATATGCGATAAAAAATCGGACTATATTCACATACAGCCCGTTGCTTAATATCGTCTATCTTTATGTGCTTAAAACGTCATTTTTACAGCCAACCCGATCATTCTAGGTGAAGCCAAAGGCGCATAGAAATTACCATCATCTCCAAATAGAAAGTTCTGGTATGCCTGTCCCGCTGCATATCGTTGGTTACTTATATTTTCCACATTTATTGACACTGACCATTTATCTGTTTCATAGCCTGCTGACAGCCCACCAATATATTGCATATCTCTGACCGCAGTTCCTTCTGGATTAAGTGGCGTTTTTCCGATTGCTTGCAAGTCTGCTTGCACATACCAATGGTCTGTGAATCGGTAAATCAGGCCTAGATAGGCATCAAATTTCGGTATTAAGTAGACACTATTACCTTTCAGGTTTTGAGTAGAAGTAAATGGATAATCCTTGTACTGGGCATCGGTGTAACCAAACCCTAAATTAATGGAGAGCTTTTTAGTCAGATATCCAGACAGTTCAGCCTCCAAACCTTGGCTTTTTATTGCTGCATCTGAGCTAATCAGATTGGTTGATAAAACTCGACCTTCAGCATCGGTTAAAATACGATTCTCCTGCCAAGTGTTAGCATCGATATAAAATGCCGCGACAGAAAAGAATAATTTGTTCTGGAATAGATACCCTTTGCTGCCTATTTCGTAAGACCAGAGTTGCTCTTTGTCATAACTGCCAAATTCATTTGCAATGTCAGCGCCATTACCAGCTACAACTAGGTTGTAATTGCCAGGTAGGTAACCTTTGGTCATTGTGGTGTAAACACTCAGCTCATTATCAAATACATAACTTAGAGAGAATTTAGGAATAAGAGTTTTATCCTGCTCACTTTGTGCGACTTCAGGAAAACCAAACACACCGAGTGCGCCCAAATCCAGTTCGCCTGCATCTTGCTCAATCTCACGTGATGCTAATTCGTGGCGAAGACCAAACGTCATGTTAAGTTGATCCGTCAGAGGATAAATAACCTGTCCGAAAATTGCGGTGTCTTTTGCGTCAAAGCGTTGTTCTGGAGCGGGAGAAAAGTCATCGATGTTACCAGGTCCTATTAATGTCGATAATTTACGTGTTCGTTTTTGATAGAGGTAATTAAGGCCAATTACCCATTGAACCACTTCATCATCTGCACTGTTAAAACGTGTTTCTAGGTTCCAAAAAGTATCTTTTAACTGAGTCCCCCCTGCACTAAAAGCGGCCGCAGTGAGGTCTAAATCAGTACCATAAGATTCATCGTCTCTATTACGATAGCTGCTCACCACATGAAAAACGCCGGCATCATAATCTTTTTCTAACGCTAACCCTAACGCCCACTCTTTTGAATTGGTTTGTTTGGGCGCATCGTTGGCAATTTCAAAATCACCTACTGTCAGCCCTGCATTAAAAGACTCAGCATACAGTGCGTTATAAGCGTCGATATCCAAGGGGGCAAACTCTTGTTCATAAAGACCTGGGGCATCAATTTCGTTATAAATACCTATCATATTCAGTTGTGTATCATCGTTAAATTGATAACGAAGTCTGGTACTTAGGGCTAAATCATTAATTTCTCCCTGTTCATCAATAGAGCTAGCGATATTTTTCACATAGCTATCACCATGTTCATATTGAAAATTAAATATGCTGCTTAAATTGGTATTCAGATTAGCGTAAATATTACCATTTACTTCTTCAGTGCTGCGTCCTTCAAAAGCCTTTAGTTTTAACCCTATCTGCCCACCTTCTTCACCATCAGGCGCTTGTGAGTTAATAATAATAATTCCGGCATTAACATTAGCGCCGTATAAGGTACTTTGCGGGCCACGTAAAATTTCAATTTGTTCGATATTATTAAGTTGTATCGTGCCAGGATCACGAAATGGAATACCGTCTACATAAACCGCCACTCGGTTAACGACGAACGGGTTAGATTGAATACCTCGAATAGAAATCGATGTTGGGCCCACCTGACCAATTTGATTGACCGAGACGTTAGGTGCAACTTTACTTATATCCCTGAGATCTTCAATATTAGCCCTTTTGATGAGTTCACGACTCAATACAGTGACCGAATTAGGCGTTTCAAGGATAGTTTGTTTGAGCTTAAAACCATTCACGACAATTTTTTCAATACTCTGTTCTTGGCTTTCAAGGTCAGAAGACTGAGCGAGGCTGCTTAGGCTTATAGTGGTGCTGACTAATATAAGTGCTGTTTTGAACATATATTTCCTTTAGCGCTTCTATTTGCTGTCTTTGTTGAGCTGGACAATAAACAAAGCAATTGTTGAATGCTGTGAATGTTAATAGTTATCATTCTCAATTATAACTATTAAGTCACAATGATAACTTCAGCAATAGAGTGTTTTATTTCAGCAATTGGGCAAAGCGCTAGTGTTTATTGATTGTCGGTTATTGATTATTGATTATTGATTATTGATTATTGATTATTGATTATTGATTATTGATTATTCAAATGACGATCACAGTGCTGGCATTAAAACCATAGTGAGTGTTAAATTTTTCACTAAAATAAGGCAGACTATAGCCAATCCGATAAGCGGTTTCAGTTACGCTATGTCCTTGTTCAAGCAACATGATTGCTTTCTCCATTCGACGTTCGGTTACATACTCTTGAATAGTACATCCGTAGCTATTTCGAAATGCTTGGGTAAGTGATCTAACATTGGTCGCAGCTATACTCGCCATTACGGCAAGTGTGGGTACATTTTCAAGATCGGCTTCAATAATGTCCCTAGCCTGCTTAGCATAACGTGTCACGTTTTTAGCTAATATGAAGTCGTTATTTGTCAGTACCGCCGTAGCAACCGCCATATACTCATACGCTTTTGCTTCCATATATAACTCTAACGCTTTGCCTTGAAACCACTGATCAGCACTAGAGCAGAGACGTTTCGCTATATCAAAGGGAATATTAGTTGAAATATTGAGCGGTGCATCGGTTGCCAACTTAGCTAAAATATCCTGCAATTCTTCAGACTGTAAAGTAGCGATGTCAGAGAAATGTAAACCACCGGAAAATACCCGCCCTTTGCCTATTCGCGTAGTGACATTTTCATCAAAACCTGCAGGACATTGAAGGATTTGCAACGACGCTCCGCAAGTCTGAATTTGACCGAGCGAAAGGGACTGAAACTGCATATTCGCAAAGCCAGATCCAATATGCAGACCTTCCGGCACTTTGGTGTTGTATGTAGTGTCAGTGTTTAAATGATGCTGACTTGACCAAAGTTCGCCAAATCGTGTAGTGCCGTTTTCAAATGCCTTATTTTCAGGTGAAATAAGGTCATCTATTTGTTTGAGTTTGCATGTCGGCATAAACCGTACTGATCTCTTTTTATTCATTTATATTCTGACACTCCGAAGGTTTAGTTCCTTTTGATTAAAGTTTGAAACCTGTGGTTTTAAAAATAGACCTGATACTGACACCCATCAGTTGTTGATAGGCGAGGTGTAAAATATAGATCGCATCTTAATGCAAATAATAACAATGGGTGATTACACTGATAATTAGGTGCTTAATCGATCAGGATCATGAATTATCAGGGTCAAAACAAGGTTAAAAAATTTGTATCGTTGTGCGTTATTACTTATTAAAAACCGTCATTTTAATTAATGTAAGTTTATATTTGCTCTGTATGGGTATTTTATTTTTCCAAAAAAGTGAATGTAAAAAGAAAAATAATTGGAACTTAACTACGCATACACCATAAATAATCGAACTTTTTCGCTCTGGTGATGTTATCGAAATCTCTTATTAATAAAATATATACTGCAGCAGTAGATGGCGCTCAAACACGTGCTGGAAATTTTTTCAATCCACAGCATCACTACTATTCGGTTAGTGTTGAGCAGGTACCCTCGGAGAATACCTGCCCATAGAGCGATGTTAGGCAAAGACCAGTCCACCTAACATAACAAATATATTAATCTAAATGATAATGATTATCAATAGTATTTTTAGATATATTACAAAATCAAAAAACGTTTCGATATATTCAGATCGTAAAACTATTTTGTCGTCCTGCTTGCCCTTGCGATCTCTGAAAAGTCGACGTCTTTATAGGTATAACTTTGCTCTTTAGAAAGGTTATTTCCATAAGTGTTAAGCCAGTCTCTGTGTATTGCTAACTCCGTATGCGCTGGAGGAATAATATTGAATGTCACAGTGTATTTGTCATCAATACTGCCAGGAAGCGTTATATTTCGGGCATAATGAAAGTTATCGACCAAGTTAATATGTGGTACTACATCTATAAAAGTGCTTAATCCTGTTTTTTGATTAATCACCCGAGAAGTAATATGTAGGTATGGGACAAATCCACCACTGGGCGTACCTTTGGGTGTATTTTTAGTATCCCAGTTTGCTCTTGCCTCAATATGAACATGTGTCTCATGTTCTTTAAGATGCAGTAATCCAGCAGGCTGCACATGATCTTTAATTGCACCTTCAAAGATAAATACCAGTCCAGGCTCTAAGCGTTCTTCACCGATAACCAGTTCTAGTGCCATACTGTTGGCAGCCCAAAATATGCTTATAAGGGTTAATAGTTTTTTCATTGTAGTGTCTCCAGTTTAAGATGTTTTAAGTTAGTTTCAGTGCCAATTTTTTTATAAAAGTCTTTTTTTTAAAAATACCCCAGAGTTCTTGATGTGGCTCTTTGTCGCCTAGGATCTGTTTAAATGTCTTCAAAATTCCACATTTATCACAAATCATAAAACGGTCCACTGGAGGATCTATATATGGAAAATTAAGTTTTTTGCATTTCCTCATCTGAATGTTTTGTATCTAAAGTATTTACGCATAAATACACAGTAAACAAATAATAATAAGAACGATTATCATTTGCAATAAAGTTCTGCATAGATATATATTAAAAACCTTCATTTTTAATAAGTTAAAAAACAAGGGAATAGCATGATAGGTGAGCCAGATACTCAAAATATTTCAAAAAACGAGCGTCTATTGATGAGTAAAGGAGTGAAGATCACCAAACCTCGCTTATTGATATTGGAGCTGCTGCAACAATCATCCACACAACATTTCAGTGCAGAGGAGCTATACAGACTATTAGTTTCTAACGGCGGAAAGGTAGGTCATGCCAGCATTCGCAGGATACTCACTGAATTTTGTGCTGCACGCATTGCTGTTAGGCACCATTTTTCTCCCAATAGAATGATTTACGAATTATCCTCACAAAATGACCATGATCACATGATTGATGTTCATACAGGCCAAGTTATTGATTACAACAGCAATGAGTTAATTGAGCTTGCTAAAAAGATTGCCTATGCGCAAGAGTATGAGTTGGCCGATAAAATGCTGGTTCTATACGTTAAAAAAGCCCCCCTTTGAGTTACATACAAATAATGGCGCAAATAGTATTGATTCTCATTTGCGTTTTAATTATAGTGGCTTTATTCAAATATATTAATTATTTTTTAATTCCGAGGAAAACATGTTTAAAACTAAAAAGAGTTTATTGTCAGTTGCTGTAATCGCATCCACACTTGGATTAACCGCCTGTGGTGGAAGTTCTAATGATTCTTTGCCAACGCCAACACCGACTCCTTCGGTCAATAGAGCACCTACAGACATAACGTTGTCTGCCAGTAATGTTTCAGAGAACGTTACAGGTGCCGCTATTGGCACGTTATCAGCAACCGATGCTGATACGGCAGATACCTTTACTTTTGCTGTTAACGACGATCGTTTTGAAATAGATGGTGCGGCGCTAAAACTAAAAGCAGAAAATGCCCTCAACTTCGAACAAGAAACAAGTGTCACCTTGAGTGTTACTGTTACTGACAGTGCAAGTGCCACTTTCAGTAAAGACATAACAGTGAGCGTTGATGACTTATTAGATTATTACGACTTCGAAAGTAAAGCGATGCCTGGAGAGTCTTCAGTTAGTTACAGTGGACAAATTGCACGTCAGTTGTTGATTAGTGATCTATTCAAAGTGATTGGTGCAGAACTAAGCGATGCAACGACGTTTGATACTAACAGCACATTTATTAATCGTGAAGCGGTTATCAATGCACTTAATTCATATTTTGATGTAGCTGATTACGACGTAGCGTCACAGCGCACACTTTTGACTACCACCACACCTAGCAGTCAAACGATGCTGACCGAAATCTCTAGTTCTTCTAAAGATCTAGTCGGTAAAATTGCAGGTAACGATGCCACAGGTCAGCATAAAGACTGGAATAGTGAGTTTGCAGGTTGGGGAGCAAAAGGCTCTACAACACCTGAAGGCCTAGTTCGCACCTTCTTCGGGATGCTAGCAGATAATGCCCAAACACAACTAGACGGAACAGTTCGTCAAGATCCCTTTGGCAACGATATTACTAATATTTCTTTAACCAGTGATGGCCGTGATTTAAAACAACTTATTCAAAAGTTTTTATCAATGTCAGTCTCATTTTCACAAGGTGTAGATGATTACTTAGATAATGATATAGATGGCAAAGGGTTACTTTCTGATCATACTGATACCGCAAAAGCATACACTGATTTAGAGCATCAGTTTGATGAAGGGTTCGGTTATTTCGGTGCGGCCAGAGATTATCTTGATTACAGTGATGAAGAAGTAGCAACGAAGGGCGGTCGTGACGATTGGCAGCTTTATCACGATACCAATGGAGATGGATCCATTGACTTCAATTCTGAGTATAATTTCGGTCATTCTACTAATGCATCTAAGCGTGATCGAGGTGCGACAGTCGCTAACGATTTCAGCAAACAAGCGATGGACGCATTTTTACAAGGTCGTAAATTGTTAAATGATACCGCTGGTGTTGCGTTAACAGATGGGCAAAAGACTGAGCTCTATGGGTATCGTGATACTGCCGTTCTAACATGGGAAAAAGCCATTGCAGCAACGGTTGTTCACTACATCAATGATGTAGATGCAGATCTAGGATCGATTGGAACTGATGACTTTAGTTATGCTGATACTGCAAAACATTGGTCTGAAATGAAGGGCTTTGCTTTAGGCTTGCAGTTTAACAAAGCCACACCTCTTAGCGATACAGACTTCATCACAGTTCACACCATGATAGGTGACATGCCGGTGTTAACAGGTGAGGTTGAAGTGTCGGCTTATCGTGCTGATCTATTAATAGCTAGAGATTTGTTGCAGGCAGCTTATGCATTTGATGCTGAGAATGCTGCCAATTGGTAAACCTTTTATAACAAGATTCCGTAATAGGATTTCATAATGAAATTCTATAACAAATCATATAAATAAACTGGAATAACACTGCTGATATTCCTAAGAGGTTACCCTTTCGAGGCTAACCTCTTTTTTAAATTTTACGTTATACATATTGGAGTAGAAGAAGTGGCAAAACCTTTTAATTCGAAGCTAATCAATATAGTGCTAAATAGCGCCGCTATTGGTGTCATATTGGGTTTGGTGGCCTGTGGCGAAAGTTCAAGTAGCACTCAAGGGGCGCTATTTTCTAAAGCTGCAACTAACCCAACAGCGCCAAGCAATAATTTCAACCAAACATTGCTTCTGCAAAGTTTAACTGACAATGTCATCGTTCCGACTTACACAAAATTTGCTCAATTAGCGGTTGATCAAGAGACTGCAATTGGTGATTACTGCGATGCTTTGACCTCTCAAGCAACTGATACGGACGCAAAACAGATTTCAGCAAAACAAAGCTGGCGAGATGCCATGGCGGTTTGGCAAATAGCCGAAGTGATGCAAATAGGGCCACTTCTGGATAACAACAACGCTCTGAGAAACAAGATATATTCTTGGCCTAATACGAGTGCTTGCGCATTAGATCAAGACGTAGTGTTAGCTGAACAAGCAGGCTATGACATCAGTACACGTACGGCTAGCAGAAAAGGCTTGGATGCCATCGAATACTTGTTGTTCAATCCAAACTTAAATCATAGCTGTACTGTATTTGGCACCGATCCCCAAGGTTGGAATAATCGTACAGATGAAGACAGAACAGCCGCAAGATGCGGATTAGCAAAATTGGCTTCGGCAGATTTAGTTTCTAATTCTGAAGAACTATTGACGGCCTGGAACGGCACAGAAAACGCCCAAGGTTATGCAGATATTCTTAAAAATGCAGGTCAGCAGGATAGCATATTCAGCAGTGCTCAAGACGCTGTAAATGATGTGTCTGACGCAATTTTCTATATTACAGAATTCACTAAAGATGCCAAATTAGCGACACCACTTGGTGTGTTTGCAAATGATTGTGGACTTTCACCCTGTGCTGAAAACGTAGAATCTCGTTTTGCTTATCAATCTCTACAAAATATCATCAGTAACATTCAAGGATTAAATATGATTTTTTTGGGTGGCGAGACGGATGCAGGTATCGGATTCGATGATTATCTGCTTGATGTAGGTGCAACTGACACCGCAGCAAAAATGCGTGGTGATTTAACTGAGGTCATAGAGTTTTCCTTGAGTTTACAAAGTTCGCTTACAGACTTGTTATTGCAAGATCCAGAGCAAGTACAAAAAGTACACAAGCAACTTAAAGACGTAACAGATATTATGAAAACAGACTTTATTCAAAGACTCGCGCTTGAATTACCCGCTACATCGGCAGGTGACAATGATTAATTTAAATGAATTAAGACCATCAATGAACAAAAAGCCCTTAGCAGTATTAATTACCAGCATACTGCTTAGCACATTCGCTGTAGCAGATGATGACAACACTTCAATCGAGCGAATGAGTGTGATCGGCAGCAAAGAAGATCTCATAAAATCGACAGGCTCAGTCACGTTGATTGATGAATTGGAGCTAGAAAAGTTTGAATATGATGACATCGGCAGAATTTTAGCTACCGTACCTGGTGTCAATATCCGTCAAGAGGACGGTTATGGGTTACGTCCTAATATCGGGTTTCGCGGCGTGACACCTGAGCGTAGTAAAAAAATAAATATCATGGAAGATGGTGTTTTAATTGGCCCTGCCCCCTACTCTGCATCTGCTGCTTATTATTTCCCTAATACAACACGTATGACGGCAATAGAAGTCACCAAAGGTCCATCAACCATTAAGTACGGCCCCAATACGGTGGCGGGAACCTTAAACCTCATTTCTAGGCAAGTACCAGATAGCCAAGAAGGTGCCCTAGATTTAGGTCTTGGTACTGACAACTATGGCAAACTCCACGCTTATTATGGCGATACTGTTGGCGACTTTGGATTCCTAGTGGAAGGTTTGCATCTTAAAGCCGATGGTTTTAAAAAGATAGATGGCGGCGGTGATACTGGGTTCGATAAGTCAGATTTGATGGCGAAGTTCAATTATCGACTGGATGGTGATGATTATTCTCAGTTGATTGAATTAAAACTTTCTTACGGAGAAGAAACATCGGATGAAACCTACCTTGGCATAACTGATGCGGATTTTGCTGAAAATCCTTATAGACGTTATGCATCTAGTCAATTAGACCAGATGAACTGGGAGCATCAACAAGTTCAGTTAACCCATCATATTGAATTTTCTGATTTTAATGCCACAACACGGATCTATCGTAATGACTTCGAACGCGATTGGTTCAAAGTAAACGAATTCATTAGTTCCCAAGGTGGCTTTGTACCCACGTTGCAGCAAATTTTGCGTGACCCAACAAGCGAACAAAACCTTCCTTACTACCAAACCTTAACAGGTGATAGAGATAGCACCTTAAGAGAAATCTTGGTGTTAAGTACAAACGCTCGTGAGTATTATTCGCAGGGCATGCAAATAGACTTTGCATGGGACTTGGGACTGTTTGGCCTTGAACATGAAATTGAAGGAGGTATTCGTTTTCATGAAGACCAAATTGAGCGAAATCATATAGAAGACAACTTCTTTGTACGCTCAGGAAACCTGCAATCTACCGGTGAAGCTACAAAACCCACTTCAACCAATACTGAAAACACTGAAGCACTGTCTGTATATATTCAAGACACACTGCAGTTTGAAGATCTCAGTTTAACGTTGGGTGTTAGAGGTGAGTCGATTGATGGTTATTATCAAAACCGGGCACCGGGCCGAAAGCAAGACTTTCTGAAAAAAACTAACAGGATCTGGTTACCCAGCGTCAGTGCGTATTATGAGTTGTCTGAATTCTCAGGTATCTTTGGTGGTGTACACAGTGGTTTTGTGCCTACCAGTCCTGCGCAAGCGGCAGAAGTTAAAACTGAAAAAAGTGTTAACTATGAACTAGGTTATCGATACGTTAATAGTGGTCAAAAAGCTGAAGTGATAGGTTTTTTCACTGACTACAGTAACCTTAAAGAAAGTTGTTCTGTCTCTGCTGGCTGCGACACTGACACTGAATTTAATGCAGGAGAAGTCGATATTTATGGGGTTGAGGCCACGTTAAGTGATACATATAAACTTAATAGCCAGTTATCCCTACCTTGGTCGATTGTGTATACGCATACTGAATCCGAGTTTAAAGACACCTTTTACTCTGATTTTACTCAATGGGGATTTGTGAACGAGGGTGATGGTGTCCCTTATTTAGCTGATGATATGTTATCTCTCAGTCTGGGTTTAACCGCCAATAACTGGCAAATATTTATATTAGCCAGTTATTCTGGCGAAATGAAAGAATCGGCACAGGCTGCTCTAACGGGTGATCCAAGAGATTCATCACTAGCAGGCATAAAAACTGACGCACTGAGTAATGTTGATTTATCAGGAAGTTATAATCTAACAAGCAATAGTCAGCTGTATGCAAAGATAGATAATATTTTTGATACCGCAAAAATATCAAGTCGTAGACCTTTTGGCGCAAGACCGACTAAACCTAGACAGTTTCAAGTGGGTTATAAATACAGGTTTTAAATGACTGTGTTTTAAATGGCTGTGTTTTAAGTGACTGTGTTTTAAAGAGGATTAGATGCAAATAGTTGATTTACTAAGCGAGAGTATTCTGTCCTTACCTGGATATTTCATGGATGCCAATAAACGTGTTTTTGGTATCTACTTAGTATCAGCTATTTTGCTCGCTATTCCGGCTTACTTAGTTCAAAAGAAAAACTTTAGGTTGGGCGCTTTTTGGGGTTACCTGTTTAATAAAAAAATATGGTTTCATGCTTCTGCGCGACTTGATTACAGCTTGTTTATCGTAAACCGTCTGCTAAAAGTATTGTTTTGGGCACCCATAGTCTTGACTATGGTGCCAATCGCAATCGGATTTTCAGATTTACTTGCAACTCTGTTCGGCGACATGGCACCTATCACTGAAAACCAAATGGTTATCATCAGTATATTTACCTTGGTACTGTTTTTGTTAGATGACCTGACGCGTTTTTTACTACACTTAGCCATGCATAAAGTGCCCGTTCTGTGGGATTTCCATAAAGTACATCATTCAGCAAAAGTGATGACACCGATGACAATATATCGAAGTCATCCTTTTGAAAGCTATTTATATGCATGCAGAATGGCACTTGCTCAAGGGTTAGCAGTGGGTATTGGTTATTATTTTTTTGGACCAACACTGAGTATGTTTGATGTACTGGGTGCCAATATTTTTGTATTTGTTTTCAATGTCATGGGAGCAAACCTACGCCACTCTCACGTATGGTGGTCTTGGGGGGATACAATTGAGTCATGGTTTATCAGCCCTGCACAACATCAAGTACATCATAGCGATAAGCCTGAGCACTTCGACCGTAATTTAGGCTCAACCTTCGCTATTTGGGATAGGATGATTGGCACCTTAATTTACTCATCTAAGGTGGGTAAAATTCGGTTTGGTATCGGCGCTGGTGACTCAGGTCATCAGTCAATATATCAAGCCTATATCAAGCCATTTCAAGATAGCGTTTCAAGAATGACATCCGTAAAAAAATAGGGCCTATTCTTAGCCATACTGATTATTGTATTGATGCTAATGGGTATTCAATTTTTTAGATAAAGTCAGCATCACCAAAAGATTTAAGATGATGCGGACTCAGTTACCTAAAAGTTATGACTGACCTGTAACAGGACGGTTCGTGGCTCACCGGGAAAATGGCCATTGCGTTGATTAAATCCACTAGACGCATATTCTTTATCAAACAGGTTACGAATATTTAACTGAACATCGAACGTTTTATATGACGTCCTCCAGCTAGCGTCCCAGACAACATATGCTTTAACCGTTTGACCACTAAAGCTGATACGTTCACTGACGTAATCCATGCCCATCGCAAATGCAGAATCGATAGAAGGCATGTCGTAACGCGTCCAGAGTCCGAGTGTGTGGTCTGGTGCATTAACGAATTCATCGCCCACAGAGTTACGTATTGAGTTAGGCAGTCCTCCCGTAATTTTTGCATCGTTGTATGCGTAATTGAATGTACCTGTCCAGTTTTCACTGATATCGCCTACTGCATCAAATTCAATGCCTTTACTGGTCACTTCTCCAATTTGAAGCACACTAGGTTGGCCGTCGTTTATCCCTGTATCGTCAGGGTTGCCAACGGTGACATTATCTTTAACGATGTCATAAAATGTCAGAGTGGTTAATATGGCATCGTCAAACCACTTATTTTTGACCCCCAACTCCCATTGTTCACTTTCTTCAGGTTTTAGCCTACCGGTTGTGTCGTCATCAAAATCACCGTCTAATATAGAAGAAAGTGATTGCGGATTAAAGCCACTACTTTTTGAAGCAAAGACCGACATATCTGCATTGGGCTTATAAACCACACCAAAACGTGGCGATATATCTGAATCGGAATAGCTTAGATTATTGGTATTATCTTCTTCTTCAAAACGATCGTAACGCATGCCAACAATAGCCTGCCATTGCTCACTTAATGCAATTTGATCCTGTATGTAGAGCCCTGCACGCTTGTTACCTGACTCACTCAAAGGAAATTCTCTAACAAGATAAGTAGAAGGGTCTGCTCCATATACTGGGTTGATAATATCAATATTAGGAATAAGAGATGGCGCTCCACGACCTGCAATAGATAAAAACTCCATATCATTTACAAAATAATCCCCCCCGACTAAAAGCGTATGTTGCATATCCGCCATAGATGTTGTGTAAACAAAATCAGTGGTCACACTGTATTCATCGTTAGCACGATATTGATTACGGAACTCTCTTACCATAGTACGACCATCTTCTAATAGGCCTCTGTTCTCATGGTAGTTTTGAGTCCGTTCGTTAGTCAGGTAGCGCAACACCGTAGTATTGGACAAATTTTCGCTAATGTCTGTATTGATTATGGTTTGCAAGACATCTGCTCTTACCCGTTGAAAATCTGTTTTTTCATTAGGACTGTAGCTAATATCGGCTAGGAAATTACCATTATCGTCCACTGGCACACCTCTTAATCGGTGTCCCCCAAGATCCTGATCGATAAAGTCATACTGGAATATAATTTCACTGTGCTCACTGGGCAGCCAAGTCATTCCTAATGAGAGCAAAGAATTTGTTTCATCGGTATTATTTCTAAAAGGTTTGACGTTTTGATGGAAGCCGCCTATTCGGTATGCCAACGTATCGCTCCCATTTACTGAGCCTGTAAAATCGGCAAACACACCTTTGAGGTTGTAGTTCCCAGCAAAAAGTGCAACTTCTCGTTGTGTTTCAAACTTAGGTTTTTTGGTCACATAATTCAACAAACCACCTGGTTGACCACCTCCGTACAACATACCTGAAGGACCTTTAAGCACTTCAATTCGTTCTATATTAAATAACTGTGGTATCGAAAAACCACCGTATGGGTCGCCTTGAACACCATCATAACGGACCTGATCTTGGCGAAACCCTCTGGCGTTGACACCGGAATAAGAAAACTGTGTCATGCCCGAAATAGAACGGTAAACATCACTGGTTTGACGCGCCGCTTGGTCTTCAAGTAATTCTTGAGATAGCACCTGTAATGATTGAGGTAAGTCCATGTAATCAGTAAGCGTCTTTGTTGCCATTACGGATTCTTGAAAGAAATAAAACTGCGTGGCGCGTCCCTTTACTTCTATCACTTCAATCGGCTTAGTCTCTTCACCCGCCTCACTCACCACCTCAATCACATTATTCATGCTTTGCTGCGCTGCAATACTGCTGCTGAACCCTAACGCTAAAAGCGCTAGGGAAATTTTATTTTTCGTCATGTCGTGTTCCGATTTTTTAGATAAGTGCGAACTAATTAAGTGCGAACTGATTAATTTGAGGTAGAAATGTTAGAGTATATAATTTATTATTGCAAATAATAATCATTCTCGTTCGCAAAAGGAAGATAGTCATTTGGATAGAGCAAAATGGTTCAATGTTCACAGTTGGGTCGGTGTTCAGCTGTCTATATTGCTATGTTTTGTGTTGATTACCGGTACGCTCGCAACGGTGTCACACGAAATAGACTGGGTTACAAATAAAGCGATGCGTGTTGCACCAAGTTCAGTGACCAAGATTAACTGGCAAGCCATATATGTAAGCGCTACAGAGCAATCCCAAACAAAACATTTATCAGTAATTAAACAACCAACAGAAGATTGGTTTGCAGCTGAAGTCATCGCATATGATACAAATAAACAGCGATACAGAATGTTTTTTCATCCAACAACTGGAGAGTATTTAGGCGAAGGCCGCTGGTACAACTGGCAAGTGTTCTTTAGAATGACTCATCGTCATCTGATGTTACCTGTTAAGTATGGCGTGCCCATTATTAGTATCTGTGCATTTCTTTTATTGACCTCGCTTATTACTAGTTTTGTGGTGTATCGACACTGGTGGAAAGGGTTTTTACGTTGGCCTAGAAAACAGCACAGAAAGCTGTTTTGGAGCGATATTCATCGGTTGTTAGGTGCATGGAATATTTGGTTCATACTGGTTGTTAGTATCACGGGAGTTTGGTATTTGCTGGAGGTTTTGGGTGTTAGAGCCAGCTATCCAGATAGAGGCCAGGTCGTGTCTCAGCAAGCGAAAGATAACCGCGTAATGCCATCACCTGATGTTTTCTTAAAAGCAATGAAAACGGTGGATATTGAGTTTCCCGACCTAGACATCAAAACCGTACGATTTCCTACTAGAAAAAACGCCCCAATGATCGTCCAAGGACAATCCACAGCGATATTGGTTAGGGACAGAGCCAATTTGATCTCATTCGACCCTATGACAGGCGAGTTTTTAAGCAAATTTAGAGGCGAGCAGCTAAATTTAGTCGCACGTGTAACAGAGGCAGTTGATCCACTACATTTTGGTACTTTTGCTGGTTTACCGAGTAGGATTTTATACTTCGTATTTGGGGTTTTATTGAGTACTTTAGCGGTAAGCGGCACCTACATGTTCGCAATGAAAACCTCTCGAATAAGCCACCGACAAGTTTTTTCAAAACGAAAAGTATGGAAAAGTGCGCTTTCAAAAATGGGCTTTGGAAAATGGTTTTCTTATATCTCGATAACTATATGTCTGTTGATCGCATTCGGGTTGTTTACTGGACTTATCACTCAATGACCAGTGCAGAATTTCTTATTAAGAATAATCGGGGCGTCACAAAATACTGCTGAACCAGAATTATTATTGATGGACAATACTGAAATATTTTGATCAGTAAGTGGACTTCTTTCATATTGTTTTTCTGGACTATTGTGGGGATACCTCAGGTTCTGGCCCTGATTAATTCCCACAGATTCTTATTCTGATATCGCGATAAAAATTATTGGAAAGCAAAATACTAGGCTTTCCCATAAATTTTCACTCGCTGCGCAGGGAAAATACCTTTCGTCTTTGCTGTTTGCCTGTGGCGATGCGATGCGATAAGTAATGGAATACCCCTGAATTTGTAACATCGGAGCGTCTTCCAGCCCATCCAAAGCCAAGTAGTTATTGCCATCATCCCACACTAATAAGTCCTCGCGCTCAAGAAAACCCATAACACGCTGGCTAATGTGGTGGGTAAGACTATTCAGTTCACTTTTTGTCGGGGCTTTATCGGGTGACCAATTCATCGGGAATGAATTTATTCATTACATCCATGTAATTCACCCTACGGGCCAGCAGAGCTGTTGCTGTTTATTCCAGATAAACAGGCTGGACAACCTCAGGTTGCCCGTAAGGTGGTGAACAAGGATATTCATTATCAAAACCCAATTCACTTTGAACATTTTCAACCAGTAGCACACCAAACATCTCACCAATAATACTATGAGGACCATCCAACAAGCCATAGTTGTGTTGCCATTGGTTTTGACTCACAAGATCCCCTTGTAATTGTTGTACAGCCAATATGCATAGTAGATGTGGCTGATAATAGAATGGAAAAGTAAAACGCTCAGGTAAGGTATACATTTCAATAGGCGCAGTAAAACAAGGATCGTCAAATGGCGATAACCATCCCCCACGGCAGTTTACAACACTATAAGAATGACTTTGCATAAACCCTAATATCAAAGTCGGTTGTGAACTGTTGCAAATCATCGACTAACTTTTGTTTCTTCTGTGCTGTAGCTGACCAATAATAAGGTGTCATCATCAACAAGTTTTCTCTTTGTTGGGGTTCAGTAAGGTGAATAACAAAACCGAGGTTTAATTGCTGCGCCAATGTAAATCCTTCAGGGGTAACTTGACCTGCTTTGTGTTCAGCAGGTTTATCATACAAAGCTTGTTTGAATTCATATAAGTGATTGGCCGCAGGGTTAACGGTTATCCAAATGCCACTGGGTTTTAAGACACGATGAATTTCAATCTCACTGCTGGGCGCAAAAATTTGCAAGACTGCGTCCTGACTGTTGCTTACCAATGGCAATTGAAACGTGCTGGCTACAGAGAAATGGTTATTAGGATACTTTTTAGCGGCTTTTTGTACCGCGAATTTTGAAATGTCCAATCCACTAAATTTAATTTTGAGGTCAGTTTTAATGCACAACTGACTTACTTGGTTCATGTAATAACCTTCACCACAACCCGCATCAAAAAAATTCACCTCGGTTTGGTCTTCAATAGTTGGAAGGGTTGAAAGAGTTATAAGGTGTTGATTAAAGATTTTAGAAATAGAATCTGCCAATGGTTGATAAAACCCTTGTTCTAAAAACGCTCTTCGACCATTTACCATATCTTTATTGTCACCGGGTTGTTTACTATTTTTATGTTGCACCAGTAATAGATTAACGTAGCCCTCTTTCGCAACGTCATAACTATGGCCATTTGTACAAGCCCAGACTTTATTATTTAGTAACAGTACATTTGAGCAAGAGGGGCATTTCCACGAAGACATAAACTATAAATAAACCTTGTTAGGCAGCACTATTTTAGAAACGAAATTGTAACACTAACCTGGGTGTGTTTAATTTTTTGTTACTAAATAACCTGAGCCTGGTGTATGCCATATCGTCCAGTAACACTACTATCGCGCCTAACTTCGTTGAAATTGCTCACTATAGCGGGCGATTCCCTCACAAGTTCGCCTCAATAATCGCAACAAGAGCAACAAATGCTGCACTGGGGCGTTCAATGTCCTTGCAAACCAATTGACATCATCTAACATGTTATTTTTATTGTAATGACTTCTAGGGACGCGGCACCTCTTAATCCGAGTTCAGATTCAATAACCTAAGCTCTGGATAAATAGGCTTTCATCTCATCGTTTTGCAGGAATTTAAATTCGACTACCCATCCATAGGGAACTGATAAATGCGCTCGCATTTCTTAATCTGTACTACTGACAATACAATAGATTAGACATTGGCAGTATTAACCCTAATGTACAAAGCTAGCATTTACTAAAAGGATAGGTGTCATGTTTAAACTCATAGCAGTTTTAATTTTAATTTTAATTTTAATTTTAATTTTAATTTTAATTAACACCAATAGTTATACCAGCCAGTGCAAGGTTGACCAAGTTAAGTTACAAGTATTGGGCTCCGGTGGCCCTGAAATTGATGATGGGCGCAGTTCCAGCGGTTATTTGATTTGGTATAAGAATAAAGCGCGAGTACTTATAGATACTGGCACAGGTTCGAGTGTTAAATTTTATAAAAAGCGGGGCAATGTTTGAAGACCTTCAAGGTATTTTGCTTACCCATTTACATGTTGACCACAGTGCTGATTTACCAGGGTATATTAAAGGTAGTTATTTTACTTCTAGAACTGCTGATATAGGTTTATATGGTCCAGCAGCAAACGATTTGATGCCATCCACTAGTGATTATTTACAAAGACTACTGGGCGATAAAGGTGCCTTTACGTATCTGAAGAGTCATGTGAACAAACGTGCTAGCGCTGACTAAAAAATTGTTGCAATTGATGTTCCATTGGTTAAGGGACAAACATCCACTTATACCCTTGGAAATGATATAACAGCCAAGGCAACCTCCGTGCACCACGGTCCCGTAGCAGCTGTCGCATGGCGAGTTGAAGTGGCAGGCTGTAGCATTGTGTTCTCTGGCGATATGAGTAATAAGTTTGATGTGCTTAGCACATTCGCAAATGAAGCCGATACATTGGTAGCAAGCAATGCGGTACCTGATAATGCCGTTGGCGCACTACTTAATTTACATATGACGCCATCAACAATAGCTCAAATAGCTAAACAAGCTCAGGTAAAACAACTGGTGTTATCACATTTTATGAAACGTACCTTAACCATTCAAAAAGTAACGCAGGCCATTATTCGCCAAAAGTATAGAGAGCCAATAATCCTTGCTACCGATGGTATGATAGTGAGTTTGTAGGCTTTTATTGACTCCCTTACTTAATGATTAATGTTTCGGTGAGAGCTCTTAAACCTTTGCCTTTGTTACTTATTTTCCATGCTAAAAAAGACTCAGCGTTATCTTGTTGCTTAATGTCTAAAGGTAAAAGCACGCCTTTATCAAGATAACCTTGGATCCGATGTTTTGGCAAATTACCAATGCCTATGCCTGCTAATATTGCCTGTATTTTTTGATCCATGTTTTGCACATAGAACATTTGGCCATCACTGCTTAACCCTTCACTGCGAAGTATGCCGTTAAATGACGTATCGTGAATAACGACACGTCTTAATTGCCTCATGACACTTTCTATATTTTGCTTCTTAGCTGAAGCATGGGAAGCTAATGCATGTTTAGCCGCAATAACTGGTACTAACTCAACCCGACCAATAGCGACCGACCTGTAACCTTTTTGAGAAGGTACCGGGCCAGGTGAGCCTACTAACAAGTCAACTCTACTTTGCTCTAATGCCTCCCATCCACCGTTTAATACACATTCAGATATATCAATTTCAATTGTTGGAAATGCCTGTAAAAATTCATTGATCACATTAAAAAAATCTGGAAATGAATGCAACGACTCAAGTCCGATACTGATTCTAGGCTCCCAGCCGGTTGCCACCTCTTTGGCTTTATCTGCCAACCTACGGGTAGTCTGTAAAATATCTCTGCCTTCGGCCAAGATTAAACGCCCAGCAGGTGTTAAAACTGAGCGACGACCCATACGCTGAAATAAAGCGATATCGAGTTGTTCTTCAAGTTTCTGCACTGCATAAGATATAGCCGAGGTTGCTTTGTTCAGCTCCTCTGCGGCTTTTGCAAAACTTCCACGTCTATCGATAGCATCCAGAGTTTCAAGCACCTCGATACTAATTGGATTTCTGGCCACAGCGTCAACTTCCTATTGTTCTAATAATTAGAACATATTAAACATATATTCCCCCTTATTCCAAATATTCAGTTCAGTATAATAGTTCATCAGTTACCTAAACACATCGCAATACTTTATTGGAGCAGCAAAATGAAAACATTTATCAATACATTAATCGTTACAAAAATTGGCCTAGATACCGTACCTGTTCGTGTAGGAGCAGGTGTAATATTCGCCGCTCACGGCGCGCAAAAACTGTTTGGTTGGTTTGGTGGCTATGGGCTAGAAAGCACAGCAGGTTGGATGGAATCTATTGGCCTTGCACCCGGCACGTTAATGGCAGCGTTAGCCGGCAGTGCTGAGTTTTTTGGTGGTTTGTTATTAATCGTGGGTTTCTTGGTACGCCCTACTGCGATTGTTTTAGCAATCACTATGTTGGTGGCAATTGTTACAGTGCATTTTCAAAATGGCCTATTTATGTCCAACAACGGTTACGAGTTTGGGTTGGCACTATTAGTCATAAGTATGGGCTTAGCGCTTAGAGGTGCTGGCAGCCTGAGCATAGACAATCTATTACAAAACAAATTGACTAAATAACCATCATTACTGGTTAGGAGAATACCATGAGCATTTTACATATAGACAGCAGCGCCCGTTTAACCGGCTCTAATACACGCCTTATTGGGCAATACCTTGTGAATACATTAAACACAACCGTGGTGCATCGTGATCTGGCCGTTCACCCCCTTCCTCCCATTACCGCGGAAGATCTCATGGGTGTACATGGCTCATCTAATGATCAACGGGACAGTTTACACACACATTTGACGTTGTCCGATCAACTGATTCAGGAACTAAAAGATGCCGACACATTAGTTATTGGCGCAGCAATGTACAATTTTGGTATACCCGCATCGTTAAAGCAGTGGATAGACGCCATATGCCGCGCGGGCGTCAGTTTTAAATATACCGATCAAGGTCCAGTAGGACTATTGAATATTAAACGCGCATTCATTATTACTGCTACTGGCGGTACACCTGCTGGTAGCAGTATGGACTTTGCCAGTGGTTACTTGGCACACATTTGTAGTTTTTTAGGTGTTAAAGAGGTGTTGCATATCGATGCTAGTGGTTCGAAGGGATCACCTGAACAAATCATTGAGTCGGGTAAACAACAAGTCGATAATCTATTATCAACCGCACAAACCACTGAAGATGTGGTTGTCGCGTAATGGGTTTACTACAGCAAGGTAAATGGGTCGATAAGTGGTATGACACCAAAAATAACGACGGCGAATTTCGTCGTCAAGACAGTCGTTTTAGAAGTTGGCTAACCGCAAATGGCAAAGCCGGCCCTAATAGCGAACAAGGCTTTAAAGCTGAAAAGGGTCGATATCACTTATATGTTTCCTTGGCTTGTCCTTGGGCACATAGAACCCTGATTTTCAGGGAGTTGAAAGGTTTACAAGACTACATTGATGTCACAGCTGTTGAACCCATCATGTTAGAAAATGGTTGGGAGCTCAACGATCCACTGTATGGATTTGATTATGCCTACCAACTCTATTTAAAAGCAGACCCAAGTTATGAAGGCAGAGTCACTGTGCCCATTCTCTGGGATAAACAGACCCAAACGATTGTCAGCAACGAATCATCAGAAATTATTCGCATGTTTAACACAGCGTTCAATCATTTAACCGGTGACCAAACCGATTATTACCCTGAGAGCTTACGCAGCAAAATAGATGTTGTGAACACTCGAGTGTATGAAACCATTAACAATGGCGTGTATCTCTCGGGTTTTGCCACCACGCAACCAGCCTATGAAAAAGCGATCAAGGCGTTGTTTGAGTCACTGGATTGGGTTGAAGATATTTTATCTAAACAACCTTATCTGACAGGAGACCAACTTACTGAAGCCGACTGGCGCCTATTTACCACTTTGATAAGATTTGACGCGGTGTACTTCGGTCATTTTAAAACCAATCGCCAGCAAATTGCTGACTATCCGGCCATGAGTAACTACCTGCGTCAGTTGTATCAAATTCAAGGCATTGCCGAATCTGTGAATTTTGAGCATATCAAAACCCACTACTATAGGAGTCATCTTACAATCAATCCCACAGGAATTGTGCCTGTAGGCCCGCTACAAGATTTTATGACTGCACACAATAGACAAGACCTCTGAAGCACAATCAGCATATTGCAGTCATTGTCAATCTGCACAGTGACTGCAAAATAAAATCAATATCAGGATAATTCACGTATAAGATGGCCTATAGCAGACTCAATCGAGTCGGTTAAATTTCCATTATCAGGCGGTCGATATGAAATTATTATTTTTATGGATTGTCGCCCTTCACGTCTGCACTGCAATAGCGACAACAAAAGTAATGCACCTAACCTCATTAACAGAATTTAAATGGCAAAATAGATTGCTAATCATTCAGGTCAACTCCAAAAAAGAGTTGAGTCAATTACAGGACGAAATCTATTATCACAGCAGTGATTTTAATGATCGTAAGCTGTTAATGTTAATTAGTATTAATGACAAAACTTGGATATTAGATGCAACAACAGCTCAAACTGTATCACCACAACTCAATCATCAAGTACTAAAAATTATCAATCAAAACCTCGAAAAAGTTTTATTAATTGGGCTAGATGGTGGCATCAAAAATCGGTATACCGCTAAAACCTTCAGCTTAGAACAAGTGTTTAATGAGATTGATTTAATGCCGATGAGAAGCAGAAAAACAGATGATTAACAGCTGAATATAAGACCGTAAAGCATCATATATAACAGCCAGTTTTAGCGATAAACTGTTACAGAAAAAGCGAGTACACGATAACCCCAAACGATGAAAAGCAGTTAATTATTCGGTGATTTTAAGACTGGTCAAGGTGGAAAAGCTACCCTTAGTTTAGAACTAATTTAGATAAACCAAGCTGTTGAACACCTACTTTTCCTATTCATGTAATCGCTGGCCTAGCTTACAAAAGCAAAAACAATACAGATCCTATTTGATAAGGAATTTATTTAGAAGAATCAAACTCTTGCTCTGTCCTGCTGACTTAACAACATGTCATGATGATTAAAGAAGCTCCTGCTAAACTACACTGCAACATAACGTGATGTAATCCGTCTGCAAATAATGAACGATTAGGTAAGTTAGTAAGCGTATCGTAATGGGCTATTTTTTCTAACTGCTCTTGATGCTTCTTTATAAAAATTAACTCATCGGCTCGTTTGTCTTTTTCTTTGTTGGCAGTAACAAGTGACAACTAAATTAGGGGAAGTTCAGTCGCAGCGCTATTGAGGATATAACGGGTAGTAGCGGCCGCAAATTGTGCGTCAGCTTGCGTTGATAGTTTTAATGCTCACGCCAACCAATGTGGGCAGTAAAGCCACGTCGACATTAGCAACACTTTTATCATAGGAACTGTAGGTTATCGTGCCGCTGACATCAGCGCCGCTGGCAGACTACTTAAGGTCATCGCCTCCTGCACACCAACGACTATTGAGTCAGATTGAGTCAGTATCTGCAATAACTTACGCAATAACTATGATACTCGATAATGAAAGCCTACTACTACTACTGAGTATTTACCACGTCAGTCATAGTTTGGTTTATCCGCTGAGGCTTGTTTACCGGCTCTAATTAGTGAAGAGGTGTATATATAATAATCTGCGAGAAAGAGACTAAAAAATTGAATTTATTCGCTTTAACTAAACCTATCAATTATTCGCAATGACAAATCAGCAATAATTCAAATGATAACCACAATAACCACTTGAAATAACAGATAACGAACCAACTTTATGTTCATAATTTAATTTTACTTGGAAATTGATTGATGTCAGCAACTGACTTATTTACACCAGTACAACTATTTGAACATGAGTTAAAAAACCGTTTTGTACTAGCGCCTCTTACCCGTGGCAGAGCAGGAAAAACCCGCATCCCTAATAGCATAATGGGCGATTATTATGAACAGCGTGCTACAGCAGGACTGGTCATTGTTGAGGCTACAGTTATTTCCGAAGAAGGCATAGGTTGGGTTGATTCGCCTGGTATATATACCGACGAAATGGTGGCAGGCTGGAAAACAATTGTTGATCGAGTACACGCTAAAAACAGTAAAATAGTGCTACAAATGTGGCATTGTGGGCGCGCATCTCACAGCGACTTTCACCATGGTGAAAAGCCTTTAAGTGCTTCTGCGATTAAAATTGATAATGACCAAATTCATACACCAGAAAGCAAAAAATATTACGAAGTACCAAAAGCAATGTCAAAGGATGATATTGCCAGAACCATGGCTGATTTCAAAAACGCAGCAATAAAAGCTAAAGCTGCTGGTTTTGATGGTGTTGAAATACATGCTGCTAATGGCTATTTAATTAATCAGTTTTTAGATGGTGTTAGTAATCAGCGTGATGATGAATATGGCGGTAGTATTGAAAACAGAATGCGTTTTTTAAAAGAGGCGCTTGCGACAGTAAAAGAAGTTTATCCTGCTGAATCAATAGGTGTACGTATTTCGCCTAACGGTGTTTTTAATGCAATGGGTTGCGACGATTACCAAGAACTTTACACTGCAGTGGTTAAGTATTTAAACCAACAGCAACTTGGATATTTGCACATCATGGATGGACTCGCCTTTGGCTTTCATGAGCGCGGTGAGCCAATGACTTTAAATGACTTTAGACCTTTATTTGATAACGTGATTATAGGTAACTGCGGTTATAATTTCGAAAGTGCAACACAAGCAATAACATCAAAACAGGCTGATATGATTGCTTTTGGTCGTCCATATATTAGTAACCCTGATTTACCAGCTAGATATCAACATAGTTTGCCATTGTCGGCATATGATGACGTCACTCATTGGTACGGCGGCGGAGTTGAAGGTTACAGTGATTATCCTGCATACAAAGCTGAATAAAACAAAATAAATTTTAACAACAAACTTTTGAATTAAGGCGAGCGCAATGCTCGCCTCTTTAAGATTGTTAAACCATAAATACCTTTCGATATTTATCCAGAAAACTAGCTGCTTAGTCTATCCGCTTTCATCCTAGCTTGAGTATTCTCAATTAAAAAAACAATAACTATTAAGAATTTTAATGGTAGAAATTGTGGGCTTAGTTAGATGACAAAATAATGTTTATAAGAAGGGAATCCAAGTCCTAATGTTTATGACCTTTAAATTAAAATATACGACAATTTTAATTTATATCCAGTGTTTGTTGAGACAACTGTTCACGCATGAAATTATAGGGCACCATGTTTTTCCGAATGATTTTTTCAATACCTGAAGGTGAGAGTTCTGTACTTATATCTTTTTTGTATCAACAAATTCACTACTGTTAATAACGTCAACATGCCAAGACTCCCTTCCTTTCCAGTTTACCTCGAACCGCGGTGCCAATCTAAAACACTTCTAGGCATTACATACTTGATAGAATTAAAGTTGCGACCGACAGATTTGATTCTGAGACGTTATTAGGCTTTCAGCATTCACAATGAAAGGCTTGTTTCAAGTCAATGGATAAACTGGAGCCTCTGATTAAAAACGTATGTTGGGCTTATAATATCTGACTATCTAAAATAAAGGGTGTGACATGATAGCCATATTTTTCATAAAACCGGCTGTTGCAGACTATGATGGGAGAGTAAGTCAAAAACCTGATTGAAATTTTTCTGGGTTATTCGAACATCATTTGGTGAGAGCATTACTTGTTTATAAATATCGATAAATGCCTCCAAAATGACATTAAATTAACCTGAATTGAGCATCATATTTTCGAATGTTGTACTTTTTGACCGAAGTAAACACCAAAGAAAATGAAGTGAATGACTAATTGGCTTTATCAAAGTAGATTTCCAACCGAGTATTAGCGCTACTAGTCATAAACCTAATAATGCACAGACTAAATAGCAATAATACTCGGAACAGGTCACGGTATTTTATACAGGGTTTACATAACTGATTTTTATTATATTTCTGTACCCTTTTCATTTTGAGCATAAGATAAACCAGCACATTGATAGTTGATTTACCTGATACTTTTTCAATGTTTCCTGACTAATCCGTTATCGCTAGGCTACGCATTTTGTTTCGATGGTTCTAAACCCTAGTCCCACCATCCAACTCTAACGTTCTGCCCGTAAAATAATCATTCTCAAAGATAAACTTAGCTGCATGAGCAAGCTCTTCCACTTCAGCAAGACGTTGTGCGGGGATGCTTTTGATAAACATTTCACGCATTTCAGGGCGCATTTGTGCGGCCATAGCGGTTTCGACAAGACCGGGGGCAATACAACCTGTGCGAATACCAAAACGGGCGAGTTCTTTAGCCCAAGAGACGGTCATGGTCGCCACTGCCGCTTTAGATGCTGAATAGTTAGTTTGACCAGCATTACCAGCGCGAGACACAGAAGAGATATTCACTATTACACCTTTGCTTTTGGTCTCGACCATTTGTGCAGCCGCTTCACGGCTACACAAAAATGTGCCAGTGACATTCACATCCAAAACCGATTGGAATTGTTCTAGCGGCATTTTATTAACCACTTTGCCTTCTTTAACTTTGAGCAACATGCCATCACGCATAATACCAGCACTATTGATCAAGCCATTGATTTGACCAAATTCTGCAGCAATTTTTGTAAACGTCTCTTCAACTTGTTTCTCGTCAGTCACATTGACTGCATAACCACTGGCTCTTACGCCAAGCTTTTCGATTTCGCTAGCTGCGGCTTCTACGGCTTCTTTCTGCATATCTAATAAAGCAATATGTGCACCTTGTTTGGCAAACTCTTCAGCCATGGCTTTACCCAAACCTTGGGCGGCACCGGTGATGACAATCACTTGATTTTGTAAATTCATTACGACTTCTCTTGCTTGGAAAATAAATTAAAAATACTGGAAAAGTCCAGTTGTCCGTTACCTTGCATACTATGAATAGTATACAAACTTTGCGCCAGCGCGCCCATAGGGGTAGACGATTGGCTTTTAATACCGGTATCCATAGCGAGGCCTAAATCTTTCTTCATCAAATCCACCATAAAACCGCCTTGGTAGTCATTAGATGAAGGGACGTTGGGCATTACATCAGGACATGGGTTATATAATTCTAAAGTCCAATTTCTACCAGAGCTTTGCAGCATAATATCTGACATCACTTTAGGATCTAGGCCGTTATCAATCGCCATTTGTAGCGCTTCAGAGGTGCCTAACATCAATACTGACAACAACATGTTATTGCATATCTTGGCGACCTGCCCTGCCCCATGGTCGCCAGCATGAAAGATGTTTTTGCCCATAGCCTGCAAAATTGGCAGTGCTGTTGCATAATCCTGCTCTTTACCACCGACAATAAAAGTCAAAGTGCCCGCTGTGGCGCCGCTCACCCCACCTGATACTGGAGCATCAATAAAATGGATGTTTCTCTCTGCTAATTTGTTGGCAACCGCTTTTGAAGTCAAAGCATCAATTGTGCTCGAATCAATCACCAAGGTGCCTGCTTTTAACTGGTTAATTAACCCATTTTCAGCAATGTAAAGTGACTCTACATGTTTACCCGCAGGCAGCATCGATATGACTATATCTGCGTCTTGAACAACCTCAGATGCAGAATTGGCTTGGTCAGCACCAGCTTGTTCCAGAGTGTCCATAGTGGCTTGCACTAAGTCAAATACAGATACGCTATAACCCGCTTTTAAAAGATTGAGCGCCATAGGAGATCCCATATTGCCCAAGCCTATAAAGGCTATCTTAGGATGTTGTTTTTGCATTTTTGTTGCCTATTTTGATTGCCGGTTTTTCTTATTAATTAACGCCTAAATGCGCAAGAGGATGGGCATTTAGTGACCAAATATTTTCAAAGAAATAATCAATAGTATCCTTGGGAACTTGGTCAACAGATTTAAAACGCCAATTGGGTTGATGATCTTTCTCAATCAACAGCGCCCTAACACCTTCTTGGAACTCGCCAAACTCACCACATTTACAAGATAAACCTAATTCCATTTGAAAACATTCTGCCAAAGTCATGTCTTTGCCTCTTAACAGTTGTTCAAAAACCAGATTTGCAGTGATCGGTGACCCAGCACTTAAGGTTTTCTGTGCTTTACTTAGCCATTTATTATCTTCAGCATTAACTGACATTATGTACTCAGCGGCTTGAGATGCATCAGTTTTAGTCGCTAAACTTGTGAACCAATCCTGATATTCGATAAGGTTACCCTGGGGTAATTGCTCACTATGCAAAGTGTGAAAATCATCGCAAATGCTCGACAAAGTTTGGTGTAATACATCTGGTTGCCAATTTGCTGCTAACAGTCTGTCAAAAAGAGTCTGCTGGGCATCGTGGGGCACAAAGTAGTCGGCTAAATTGCTATATATCGCATCGGCTGCATTAATGAATGCCCCTGTCAGTCCTAAAAACAGACCACAACCTGCTGGCATTTTATTTAAAAAGTAGCTACCGCCTACGTCTGGATATAAACCGATACTGATTTCAGGCATAGCAATACGTGAGGTTTCTGTGACAACTCTGTGACTACCGCCACTCATTAAGCCCATTCCTCCTCCCATAATAATGCCGTTACCCCACACTAAAATTGGCTTGGAGAACATGTGGATCAGGTGATCGAGTTGATATTCTTGGGTAAAAAAGTTCTGTAACGCGTAGCTATTGTTAGCATCAGGATTTTCCTTAACAGCACCCCAATCCTGCATAGATTTGTACATCGACACAATATCGCCGCCGGCACAAAAAGCCCGTTCACCACTACCGTCTAAAATCACCATCGCAATCTTCGGATCTTGTTGCCATTTTTCTAGTTGCGGCGTAAGCAAGTTGATCATGGGCAAATCTAGGGCATTCAGCGAAGCGGGTTTAGTTAACGTAGCATGACCAATTTTAAAACCATTTTCGGTGGTTAATTCGTCAAAAATAACCGGTGCATTTTCACTAAACATAATATTCCTAATTTAACAGTGGTATTGAATCGAAAAAATACCTAGAGAATGTCGCCAGCATGTTCTGCCAATAGACGTCGACCAATGATCATTCGCATAATTTCATTAGTACCTTCCAAAATTTGGTGTACTCGCACGTCTCTTACGTATCTCTCTAAGGGATACTCTTTGATATACCCATACCCGCCATGAATTTGTAATGCTTCATTACACACATTAAAACCGACATCGGTGGCAAAGCGTTTTGCCATGGCGCAATAAGCACTGCATTCTGGGTCTTCATTGTCCAGCTTGAACGCAGCCAATCTAACCATTTGCCTCGCTGCCACTAACTCAGTCGCCATATCAGCCAGCTTAAATTGTAAGGCTTGAAACGCCGCAAGTGGTTTACCAAATTGAGTACGCTCTTGCATGTAAGATTTAGCGGTGTCCAATGCCATTTGCGCAGTGCCAATTGAACAGGTCGCAATGTTGATACGCCCGCCATCTAAGCCTTTCATGGCAAAAGTAAATCCCTGTCCTTCTTCACCTAACAAACAATCTGCTGATACACGGACATTATCAAACGTAATCAAACGTGTTGGCTGGGCATTCCAGCCCATCTTTTCTTCGGCCTTACCGTAAATCACACCTTCGGCATCAGCAGCAATCACAAAAGCAGAAATGCCTTTAGGACCCGCTTCGCCGGTGCGCGCCATCACCACCAACACTTCGGTCTCACCTGCACCTGATATGAACATCTTGGAGCCGTTTAACAGGTAATCCCCAGCATCTTTTTTAGCTGAAGTGCGCATAGCTGCAGCGTCTGAACCTGAACCAGGCTCAGTTAAGCAATAAGATGCTAATTTTTCACCCGTGACTAAACTCGGACACCATTTATCTTTAGCTGCTCTTGTCCCCCACGTTGCCACCATCCATGTGGCCATATTATGAATGGTCATCATGGCTGTAGTGGTGGTGCATCCCATAGCAAGTTGTTCAAAAATAATGGAGGAGTCCAAGCGACTTAAGCCCAAACCACCTTCGCTTTCTGGCGAATACAAACTACAAAAACCCAACTCACCAGCTTTTTGAATCACCTCTTTTGGGAAAATATGCTCTCTATCCCACTTTGCGGCATGTGGCGCTAACTCCTGCTCAGCAAATTGTTTGGCTGTAACGGCAAAAGCAAGTTGATCATCAGTTAAGTCAAAATTCATAACTCTTTCCTTATTTTCCTATTTCAACGAGATGGTCATATTAGGGCCAGACGGAATATCGTCTTCAAACCAGCGTGCTGTGATCGTTTTTGTTTCAGTATAAAAACGCACGGCTTGTTTACCATAAGCATGTAAATCGCCATAAAAAGAGTTTTTCCAACCTGTAAAAGAGAAAAATGGCAGTGGCACGGGAATAGGTACGTTGATACCCACTTGACCTACTTCTATTTCATGTTGGTATTTACGCGCTGCTGCACCGCTAGCAGTAAAGATAGACGTGCCGTTACCGTATGGGTTGCGATTCACGAGAGCAATGGCCTCTTCTAAGGTATCAACTGTCATACAGCACAATACTGGACCAAAAATTTCTTCTTGGTAAATCACCATGTCTTCGCTCACGTCGGCAAAAACAGTAGGTCCAACCCAATTACCTTGTTGATAACCTTCTTTATCTAAAACAAAACCTGAGCCATCGAGCAAACAAGTCGCTCCCTCGTCTTTACCTTGTTGAATTAATGACAGCACTTTTTGTTTCGCTTGAGGGCTAATTAACGGGCCAAACCCAGCTGATTCATCGTCCCATAATCCTGGTTTAACGGCCTTTAAGAGTTCAGTTAATTCACCTATCCACTCTTTAGACTCGCCTACAAATACCGCCACAGAAATAGCCATACACCGCTGCCCTGCTGCGCCTACAGAAGCGCCAACTAGGTTATTGATGACTTGCTGTTTATTGGAGTCAGGCATGATGACTGAATGATTTTTGGCCCCAGCAAAACACTGAGCACGTTTCATGTTGTCGGTGGCTGTTTTATAGATATGTTGCCCTACAGGCACCGAGCCAACAAAAGACACAGCGCGAATGTCTGGGTCTTTCAGTAACGCGTTAACCTGCTCTTTGCCGCCATGCACTACATTAAGTACACCTTTGGGCGCACCCGCTTGCACAAACAACTCAGCTAACTTCATTGGCGTCAGAGGGTCTTGCTCTGAGGGTTTGAGAATGAAGGTGTTACCGCAAGCAATCGCCATAGGAAACATCCATAGTGGGATCATCGCCGGAAAATTAAAGGGAGTAATACCTAAACACACACCTAATGGTTGAATATAACTGTAAGTATCGATACCTCTAGCCACATTTTCTGCAGTTTCGCCCATCATCATTGACGGAATATTCATGGCTTGTTCTACCACCTCAATACCACGCCACACATCGCCTTTTGCATCTGCCAGGGTTTTACCCGTCTCGCTGCTTAAAATGATAGCAATTTCTTCATGATGCTCTTTCAGCAAATGCTGATAGCGCATCATCACTCGTGCTCTTTCTGAAGCAGGCACTTCTTTCCATTCTTCGAAAGCCGCTTTTGCACTAGCCACGGCTAACGCCAATTCAGCGTCAGTGGTGCAAGTCAATTCTGCAATCACTTCATTATTAGCGGGATTAGTTACTGCTATGTTTGGCAGTGAAGTCGATGTGACCAACTCGCCATTGATTAAAGACGGAACAAGATGCATAAGTAGTCCTAAATAGTTAATATTTTACGAGGCTAACAAATTTTTACCTTTACGTTAACGTAAAGTAAACAATTTAGTTTACTAATAACTGTGTCGATAGCTATACAACTTCAAAATATGCAATTTTATGCGCATACGAATATAGACTTAAAAAATTCATTATTTTTATCTCTTGCGCCTGTTATGCTGCAACTCAGGTGTAAAAAATAGTTCACTTATATGTCCCTTGCTAAAGTTAAAGTCGCAGTTGTGGAAGACAATGGCATGGCACGCGCTAATATCCGTAATCATTTATTGGATATGGGGTTTGGCCACATTAGCTGTTTTAGTAATGGTCGAGAACTAAAAGCCAATCTTAAAAATCAGAAGTTGGATCTTCTACTGATGGATTTTCACCTTGGCCAAAATAAAAATGGTGTAGAGGTCATACAAGACTTACAAAAGCAAAAAAAAATCACCCACACTACATGTGTCATGTTTATTACCTCAGACCGACTCCCGCTGATAATCGGGCAGATTGTTGATGTGCATCCAGAAGCATTAGTGGTCAAGCCTTATACAATACGTAATTTGGTTAAGAATATTTCTAGCTGTCTTAACCTACATAAATATTTGATGCCTGTTTACGAAATGATGGATGAGGAAAATTATCCGCAAGCATTAGTGCTACTAGACCATTTGCTAGGACAAAATACCCTTCCTAAGAAAAAAAGTGCTCTGACCAAGCTGCGTGCCAGATTACTAACCAAGTTAGGCCGCTATGCAGAGGCTGCAGTACTTTACCGTTTGATTTTAGAACGCTCAGACAAGGTCATATGGGCAAAATGGGGCTTGATTCAAAACTTATTTTTAGATGAGCATATAGAAGAAAGTGAAACTTTATTGCGCGATTTGACTTTTTCAGAACTCACCAGTGTCAAAGCATGTGAATGGTTGGCACGCATAAGCGTCAACAACAACCAGTACAACAAAGCTGAAAACTACATGCATCAAATCCGCGAAGGCGAGTTATCTATTCCTGCCGCTCGTTTGAAAGCTTATATATATCAGGCGCAAGAGCGTGGCAAAGAAGCCATTACGTTGTTAGAAAAAAGCGTGAATCTAACCGCTCTATTCGCGAACGTTACGATGAAATATCACTCGATCTTGCTCGCTGTTATATAACTGAAGCAGAACTGAGATCTAAACCTGAAAGCTCTTCAGATTTGAAAGTCGCCAAATATTTGATTGGTGCTGCAGGCAGAAAACTATCCGACCCGAGCTTAATCATCAGAAAAGATTATATGTTTGCGATGATTGCTTTTATGGAAGGTAATGTAGTCAAAGCGAATGAAATTTTATCTCGTCCGGGTATGAGTGAACTTCAAGATGCTGAAATATCCACGGTTACCGATGCAGTTCAGGCTTGGCGTAATGCCGGCGATGATGAAAAAGCCAAAGAGTTTTTAAAACTCAGCCAAGAAAAGCTCAAAGGTATTGAGGACGGTAATGAAAAAACAGTCTCAGGTATGTTGGTCGCAAAAGGCGAAGATGCCATCGGCGAAAGAAGACCACAAGCCCTTGAATTTAATAAAATTGGATTGCAAAAATACACCAGCAAACAATATATTGCAGCGACGGACGACTTCTATCAAGCTTATCTATTATTCCCGCGTGAGTTGGCTTTTAGCCTCAACTTATTGCAAGGCTTAGTCGATGCAGAGTTACTTTTCTACAAAAAAGTGAACACCCTTGAGTTTTTAACAGAACTACAAAATCGTTACCTCAATGAAGGTAATAAAAAACGTTTAGAAGAAATTGTCAGTCGTATCACCAAGAAAAAAGATGTATATTTTATCTCAACTTTGGCCAAGGATGAGACGAGTCAAGAAAGGGATAAATAAGCCGCTAATGTCACTTCACATTAACAATAAAACACAATTTAAAATATAGGTGAGTTGTGCTTAATAATAAAATTTACATATTCGTGCTTGTTGTTTATTTGTGTTTACAAGCAACATCTTGTTTTGCTTCAGATAAAAAAGAATCAACAACGTTATATTTCGATCTGGGAGAAAAAGGTGGTTGGGTGCCTTTTAGAAATGCAGAGAAAAACGGCGGAACCAGCGTTTTCACAGATTTATCAAAAGCTTTGGAAGCTGATTCAGGTATTCAGTTTCAAACTGTCAATTTCCCTCAAAAACGAGCAGACAAAGCACTCATAGATGGCTTGGTCGACTTTGATTTCACTTGCCTTGAATGGTTTAAAGGCAATGACCCTGGACCGGAATTTGTGGCAACTGAGCCCTTTTTTGAAATTACAGAATATATAATATCATTAAAGAAAAACACCCACTTATTTCCGACTCCAGAATCTATTTTTGGAAGTCGTGTGGGTACTATTTCAGGTTATCTATACTTTGACGATGACAAGTTTACTCGTACAGATTTTCTGAACGAAAGTCGACTGGTCTTGGGGTTAAAAAACGATCGCTTCAAGGTCATCATTTTAGAAAGAGAAACCGCTAAGTATTGGGCAAAAATCAATAATACAGAGATAGATTTTGCAGCTTTGCATACTAGCGGTAATTTAGTGATGAGATTAAGAAAAGAACATAGCGCTTTAATACCTTTGTTAAACCAAGCGGTTCAAAGAATGAAAACATCGGGGAAACTCCAAGCAATATTATCCAGCCACGGTATTGATTCAAAAATTTACTAAGTGCGTTTAAATAAGCTCATCAACTAATTAAAGCTGCCCACTTACCTTTTCGATACGGATATGTTTTACATTGAGTTTGTTCAGTCAATTGCAGTTTAGGTTGCTTAAACACAACTAAAAAACGGCGGTTTGAAGAGCCGTCTGAAGTTGATATTCAGTAGATTACTTTTCTTTTACAAGTATTTCTTTTTTAGGTATAAAAACCTGAAAACCACATAACGCGGCAATCACAATAATACCCACTAACAAACCTAACCAAGGTTCAAAGATGCTAAATGCCATGGCTGTAATAACCATCGCGCCTCGTTCAGTCGCATCATTTACGAGTGATAAGGCTAACGTGGCACAGGCAAATGCAGTCAACACCAAAGTGACCGCTAAGGCCAAGGGTAATAAGGGTTCTAACAACGTCACGAACGGCAGTAATATAAATAGAAAAGGTAAACCAAACGCATAAAAACTCCCTATGCTGTCAAAAATTGAGTCTAACTTGTCTCTTCCTTGTGTCCATTTTTTAAGAAGAACTACTTGGATGCCAGTCCACAACACTCCTTGAGTCGCAAAGAAAGGCGCAATAATACCCATTATAATATTTCTAATGCCAGTGGCCATATGTGCGCGACTGGCGTTTAACTCGAGCTTTTCATCGGTGCGAGTAGCTTGTGCCTGTTCTATCATTTCATTGCCAGTCACCACATCACCAAAAAACAAAATATAGGTGATTAACGCTAATGGAAACGAAGCCATAAGCGTTTCAATTGGTGGCCAACCGATCACAAAAGGTGAAGCTTTTTCCCATAAAGAGGTAGTAGAAGCGACCACATCAAGAATTTCCCAGCGAATATTATATTGAAACTCCCCCGTAAAATATCCAACACTGCCTGCGATAACAAACCCAGGTAATAGACCAAAACCTAAAATAGTCGCCAGCCACTTTTTATCTATAGCCAGCGCTTGAAGGGGCTTCGAAAAGGCAAATACTAAACAAATTACCACCCCTAACGTCCCCGCTATAGGTGCTAGTTGAAATACATTTGCCGCATCGCCATCTTTAGTAACACGCAAAAAAGCAGCAATTGCTGCACCCAGTATAATGCCGCCTTTGAACACATTCGGGACAATTTTAATTATCTTAGCGCCAAGTCCTGTCACCCCTAACACAATCAAAATAAACGCAAAGTTTAATGAAAGTGCTGTCATGGCTTGAAATTGAGAAACATGGTCCCCCAAATAAGCCGGTGCTGTAATAAACGCCACCACAAAAGGTATTGCTGGTGTTAACCAGCCTGGCGCATAAGGGTCGCCGAAGAACATCCAAGAAAAAGAGATAAGCGTGCTATGAAACATCGCCATAGTCACCGCTTCTTCAAAGTTCAACCCCAATAAAGCCATGAAATAAGGGACCAAAGCCAATCCCGTCGCACCAGCTACTGCAAAACCTTGCAGCATATCGGACAACGAAAAACGCATATGAATTAGCGGGATCCGCATCGTAAAGGGGCCCCATTTAATACCAGGTTGAACTTCTCCGTCAGGTCTTGTCTTTAGCATATGGTTACTCTCGGATTGGACTAAAATTAAAACGTACACACTTATTAGCATGTCGCTACGTCATTGCTTGTTAAAGTTGAGTTATAAAATTAAGCAAAATATAATTACATCATTATTAACATAAAAAGAACAATCGTTTTACATGCTCAAGGTGCTTCTATCAGAAATAATGATAAACACATTTACACATTTGAAGCGGTGATACTCTTAAAATAAGGACAAATCAGACTAATATGGACGTTTGAAGCGACAGTTTTTGAACTTCAATTAAGGAGTAATATTGAGTTTTTGTTTTTCATTCTGGTTTCTCGATTAACAGGTTCAACATGTTAGTAGCCTGCAGTATTCACATACTTTTATGTCCTAATTTATGTATCTCACGACTTGTATATGCCTAAAAACTATTTTCAAGGTGTTGATTCAACGTACTTTCTCCGTAGTTTATATTATATTAGGGACTTATACAGGTGTTCTGAAATTCCGAAATTGAGAACATCAATAATTGTAAACGAAAATATTATTGTTCTATGCAGAGTCGCATTTCTAAGTGTTACAACTTTGTGAATTCGAAGCTTATAACCCTATACCCTTTTGGATAAAACTATGAAACATGAAGAGTTACCTGAAAATCATTCAGATCCGTTATTAAACGTTCTGCATATCACCATTCGATTCGCGATTAGAATTCTTGCTTGTTTGATGGTGTTAGTAATTTATTGGAGCATTGCAGACGTTGTTTATGTTCTGTACCAAAAGCTTTCTTCCCCACCTATTTACCTATTAGATGTTGAAGATATTCTGCAAACTTTTGGTGCTTTTATGCTGGTATTAATAGCTGTGGAGATATTTATAAACATTCGATTGTATCTTGGCTCGAATGTTATCCCAGTAGAATTAGTCGTGGCTACAGCTCTGATGGCTGTTGCACGAAAAGTCATAGTATTAGATCTCAAAATTGTTTCGGCAGAGCAAATTATTGGTATTGCTTTAGTCACTATTGCTCTGGGAGTAACGTACTGGTTAATCAAACATAAAAACAAGTGAGCCCAAATAAGACTAAAAGAACAGTCAATTTAGGCATTCATTAATGTTTAATTAGTCTCTTTACCTACAGTCGAGACATAACTAAAACGGCTTAGTTTTCGCTTACGTCAGCTTCAGGATGTGCTTTCAAACTAAGCTCTAACAGTTCTTGGTGCGCATCTTTCATATGCTGCGCCAATTCGTGTATATCAGGCATCAGCTTTTGACACGAAATTAATCCAAAGTCGAGCCAACCATTGTAACTTTGCAATGTGATGTTCAATCCCATTCCGTGATAAGGGATCGAGACTGGGTAGGTACTGATTTGTTTGGCGCCAGCAAAGTACAACGTAATGTTAGGACCAGGAACATTAGAAATCAGCACGTTGGCAAACGGTGGTACCGAGTTTGCGACTCTGGTACGAGTTAACGTCGAGGCGATGCTACTCACTAACCAGGGAGCACCGATTGAGGGAAAGTCAGTGGGCATAATGGCTTTTACATCAGACATCAATGTTTTGGTGTGGGTGGAAGAAACATTGATGGCTTGGAGCCGCTCCAAAGGGTCTTTGATATTAGTTGCAAGACTCATTCGGGCCATAGACACTTGGTTACTGAGTTCGGTGTTACCTTCAGGGCGCACACTGACTGGTATAGCTGCCAACAGAGGTTCTTTGGCGTAAAATCCCTCATCTTTGAAGTAACGATTCATACCCTCGCCAGAGATTGCCATAACCACATCATTAAGACTGACATTATTGAGCTTAGCGATTTTTTTACTCTCGGCATAAGGAATAGAAAAACGTGCAAAACTACGCTGATTGGTAATGGTAGCGTTGAGCGGCGTCTTGGGTGCAAGCCAGTTCATGCGATGGGCATTGCTTCCGTCAGGGGACTTAGTGGGTCTGAGCATGGCCAAAGCTTTGAGTGTTAACTTTGGCATGTTTTTGGTCAATTTAATTGATTGGCTAATGTTATGCATCACACCTGACGCCGTAAGTTCGGCAATACCATAGTTGTCTGCCCTAGCAGATTCTCTGCGGCGCTTACGCTTGTTCACTGCACGGGGTACTGCCGACACGTCCATAATGGCTTCCATTAATACTTGGCCGCCCATACCATCGAGCGCAGCATGATGCATTTTAGAATAGAGTCCCACATAGCGGGTGCCCTTAGGTGAGTCTGAGGGCACGGGTAAACCATCGAGTATATGCATCTCCCATAAAGGGCGGCTACGATCTAGCAAGCTAGAGTGCAATCGAGCTACCAGTTTATCCACACTCCCCCTAGTCGCAGGTGGCGGTACAATCACATGTCGGATGTGGTAGTCAATATCGATAGCCTCATCCATAACCCAAATCGGATTAGCGATATCGAATGGCATATTGATTAACTTGCGCTGAAAAATAGGTGCCATGTGCATGCGATTTTGAATATGGGTTCGCACATCCTCCATAAAATCACCTTCATAATCTGCAGGCAGCTCTAATATGCTCAGGCCACCAACATGCATCGGAGTTTCAGGTGATTCCAAGTGTAAAAATGCCGCATCTAAGCCGCTAAGGTGATCCATTGATTTTCCTTCAGGTTGTTGAAAAACGTTTTAATGAGGTCCCTTTCATATGGACTACATCACCTGCCTCAATGCCAACAATAATCAAGCGTTCATTTATTAAATATTCATAAAACGTTTTGCATAACTTGATTAACCTCATCCAAGCATGAAGTGAGGAGAAATATTCAATACTGAATTTAAAGTACCGCTAATTTTTGTTTAAAGCAACGGCCTAATATGTAGGCTTTGCATCTGAAGAATATAGGCAGTATGTTCTATACTAGGATGAAATAATAATTAGCTTAAACTAACTATTATTTAAAGAATCTCTAATTTAAGCAATTACTTATCTAAAGAATCACTGTGTCGATTCGTTAAATAGTATTGGCAATGAGTTAATAAAATAATCAAATTTGACCGATTTTATAATGTAGGGCTGACATTTTATTAAAGGGCGATGATGAATGCCCTTATAAAACTTTACTCCGCCCTATTAATACTCTGGGCCTTAACTTTAAAATTTCGACTAATAATAGCTTCTCGGTGGATAGAGTAATTCTGTCAGCTATGCCTAAAACTCGTTGCTCTATGGGCAGAAGTGCTGATAAGCGAGCCATATAAAACTGGTAAACAGCTTCTTTACCTGCGGCCAAAAGTGGACTGGCTAAAACTAACTTGCCTTGGACGAAGTATGTGTTGATGTCACCGAGCGAGAGTAAAATAGGTTTAGTTCGAACTTTCAACGGTTTTAAGGTTTTTTTATCGCAAAACCGATTAATATTAAGCGCGGCATGAAGCCCCATGTCTAGAGCTATACTGGCTTGCTTAGGTAATGAGCTTGATAGCGTAGCAGAATCACCTGCAACAAAAATACTACTAAACTCTGTAGTTTGTAAGTACTCATTGACTGCTAATCCATTAGAAGTAATCGGTGTATTGATGTCGTTAAGATAATCAGGCAGCTTGGTGCCAGCAGACCAAATGGTTAAGTCTGAATCGATAGATTTGTTGTCACTGAAATGAATACTAGATTGTTTAACTTCAATGATTTTTTGGTTGAAGTGAAAACTAACTTGGTAACTTTTACACTGGCTTATAACGTCATCAGACAACTTTTCTGGCAAGGCTTGCAGCAATCTTGAGGCACTGTCGATGACGTTAAAGTGCAGTTGCTTGTTTGATGCATATTTGCGTAATAATTCGCCCAACACTTCTACCCCAGTAAAACCTGCACCAACAATACTGATATTAACGGGATGTTTGTTGTTATTTAGAAGGGCCTCAATATCATTATGTATTTGTATTACATCATCAGCCGTACGAAATCCATATGCATATTCGCTAGCGCCTTTAATGCCATAGTTTGATCGTGAATGGCCAGATGCAATCAACAATACATCATAATTGAGTATCTGCTTGTCATCTAATGTGACGGTTTGCAAAGCGCCGTCAATGCTAGAGACAGTTTGGTTAATAAAGCGGTGCCCTAATCTTGTGATAATAGTGTCTAGATTTAAACTTAGACTGGTTTCTTTTTTAACGTCTGACAAAATTTCATGGATGTTAGGTGTCCACTGAAAATCCTGCTTGGCATCAATGACGGTTACGTCATGGCTTTTACATAGCTTGCTTACGGCGGTAAGGCCCGCAAAATTGGCGCCAATAACTATAATACGAGACTTTTTTCGATTGAGTGTCAAAAGGAATTTCCTGAATAGTTAAAGACTTAAATTAATTATGGTTAGACTAACATTTAAATTGGATAACTACCCAGACAGCGATGTTAATTCAATTAGGTACTTTTGAATATTTACAATGGTTGTATGGATAACTGTCTAGATGATAATTGTAAATAAACTTACTTAATCTCAATTAACATTTCATTGCGACGCCAGATAGGCAACGTTAAAGGTCCATTGTAGCCAGCTTTTACTGGCTCACTGATAGCCACGTAACCATTTTCAGTGATCCAAGTTTTAAGGATGAGGGTGTATTTCTCTACGTTACTGTTGCTCAATGTTCCGCTAAACTGAATGCTAGCCACTTTATAATCTTTAAGCTCACTCAAGTATACTTCAGGGTTAGTAGGTTTAGGCGTTGTTGCCAATGTGAAATCTTTTGGCATCACGAATGACATCATCGAATTGTCGGCACTGTCATTCATAAACACAGGTGCAGTCATTGATATTTCTGAGCCTTTTTTCACGTCTTTTTTATCGTTCATAATGACGGGAGCTGTCATAGCAATTTCTGTTGCCCCTTCATTATCGCCGGTAATATAGCTGAACAATTTTCTAAAAGCACTGTTACCACTTTCACTGGACATACTAGTAGACACCAATACCATTGAATCATAGTTACGCACTTCAATTTTCTGAGCCTCGTCGGCCTCTAGAAGAGTATACGGAGCTGTAGCCACATCACTTTGGCCCACAACTGAACACCCAGTCACAAATATTGATGTCAATATTGATAATATAAATTTCACTATAACCCCGTTCATTATATTTCTATTGCAAATTTATTTTTGAGTCGCGCATCTAATTTTTGGGTCGCGCGCCTATAAGATATAAACAGGTTACAAACCTTATTTACTGTCTAAGTCACATACTTTAAAACAAATAGCTTAAAAAGCGTAGAGTAATCCAAAAAAACCATTAACCGCAACGCTTCCGTCCGCAATTGGACTATTTTTCACATCACTAGGTAGAGACTGCCAACGTAAATTTGCCACCATATTCCATTGCTTGTTTATTTGATAATATCCGCCCAACGTGACCCCTAGCGGAAGCACACTGCCAGCTTCGTATTGAAAGTAAACAGAATTGTTTTGCTCGTCTGCATCCACACCAAAATAATAATCAGCATAATCAGCAGACAAATATTCCAATTCTGCTCCAAGGTTAATCATCCACTTACGTTTTGGGTGAGTAAAGAGGGTTCTTTGCAACCCAACAACTGCGCGCTGCCCTTGATGCTTATTAGAGATATCTGTTACCAAAGAAACAGATATAGTCGCAAAATCGAGGGGGTGACTATAGTTAACACCCAACATAAACGAAAAATCACGGTCTTTTATACCCTACAGCCTATCGCTATCGTTAGTATCAAGCTCATTAGGTGGCAAGTTTACACTCAATGCAATGGACGGCTCTCCCCGCTCAAATCCACTGAGTTTGTAAGCCAAAGAGGGACCACGCCAACTAAACCTTTTCCCTTCGTAAGTGATGATGGGTAATACCTTTATTTCTGTATCTGTTCCTAGGTATGGGTTAAAAGGAAAAATAGTCGCTATTCCAGCAGACCATTGAGTCAATAAAATCGGGCTGAACAATAGGCTAAAACTAAGTAGAGCTAAATATTTCATTAATATTCCGGATAATAAAAAATACATAATTCATATCAAATAATACCCTTTAATCAAAGATCACTTAAACACAGCAGCAAACTTTATTATTCCAATTTACCTTTGTTAATCGATGTTGCTTTCATCCCCAAAGATTTTGTTACCTAACCTGAACTCGAGTTAAGGCGTGCCGCGTTCTTAAAAACAATTTAATAAAACAGTACGTTAGGACGTAAAAATGATTTGCTAAAATATTGAATGCATCCAGTGCTGATATTATTGTGTTTATCGAGGCGAGCTTGTGAAGGAATAGCCAGCTATTGAGAGCAAGTGTACGAGCATATTAAAGTTTGAAACTCGCACAACTAAATAAAACCCGCTGTCCGACGGGTTTGTGCCAATTGCCGACATAAGGTTCTAGTCTAGAAAAGGCTTAAAACGACCTAAAGCGGTCGTAAGAGAATTCGAACTATCAGATTATATTGAGCGCAAAATCATCATACGATTAATCAAATGTGACTGACGGCAATGAGCGAAAAACAGACAAACAAGTTAATCATCTTAAGGACGGCAATTCCGACATTACTGACATTAGTAGGATTGAGCTATTTCCAATTACATCACAAATAATTTAACTTTGTTCTGAAAATCCTCAAGTCAGCCTCCGAGTTCATGTTCAGCTATGCTGAAGGTGCTCAAACCATCACAAACGGGAGGCTGTTATGTCATTTTACTCGGGCATTGACTTACATTCAAACAATCACGTCGTGGTTGTTATTGATGAAGAGGATAATAAAGTTGTGGATAAGCGTATCGACAACAATTTACACACCACACTTGAAGTACTTGCCCCTTAAAAGGGAGAAGATAAAAGCGGTGGCTGTTGAATCTACTTTTAACTGGTATTGGTTAGTGGATGGCCTAATGGAACATGGTTATCAAGTGGAGCTGGTCAACACGGCGGCCGTCAAACAATACGACGGTTTAAAGTACAGTGGTGACCATCAGGATGCCTTTCACCTTGCGCATTTGATGCGATTAGGGATATTGCCTACGGGTCATATTTATCCACCTGAATATCGACAAGTACGGGACTTATTGCGACGTAGGCGTCAATTGGTGAAACATGCATCCAGCCATATGATAAGCATTCAAAATCAAATTTGGCGCTCGTTAGGGTATCGGGTCAACTGTGTCGATATTCGTAAAAAGACCTTCACGTTACCTTTCGAGCCTGATAGTTTTTTATATTTTTCAGCCAAAAGTAATCTCATCATGCTCAAAGAATTGGACAAACAGATTGCCATCATTGAACAACAAACACTGGAAGCGGTTGAACTTAAAGATGAATTTAAACTGCTCACAACGGTGACCGGTATTGGCCCTATTTTAGGCTTAACCATTATGTTGGAAACAGAGGATATCAACCGATTTTCAGCCGCAGGCAACTACGCCTCTTATTGTCGTTGCGTTAACAGTGTGCGTGAAAGTAACGGCAAGAAGAAAGGCACAGGTAACCGTAAAGCAGGCAATAAATACCTGTCATGGGCCTTTTCCGAGGCTGCCCATTTTCTAGTGCGGTTTGATGCCAAAGCCAAACGCTTTTACGAGCGTAAAAAACAAAAGCGCAATGGTATTGTTGCCATTAGAGCTGTCGCCCATAAAATCGCCAGAGCGGTATTTCACATGTTAAAGAATAAACAGGCCTTTGATATCGAACGCGCCTTTAGTTAGTTTCCCGGTGTCATTCAGCCAGCAATCGGGGTTGGATATTAAACCAGTGTTATTCTGAATGGAGGGTGATATCGGACTTTATTTTGTTCGCCCGCATGTTAAGCCAAGTAGGGTCTGGAAGGTGAAAGCCTAGCCACCACCTCTGTGCGTATATCGCATTGGATAACATGGGGAACTGACGTTTTTGTGGCGCACAATGTGCGTGGGAAATTGGCCTTAACAGGCCAAGGACTAGAGCCAGATGGGTGACCGTTGCGGATAAATTATCCAGCACAACCAATAGAAAAACATATTAGCGAATAAAAACCGGAGCACGCTGTAAGGAAACACAAACTTAAATGTTTGCTAAAAAGCGATCCGACTTTTATCGCACTGTTGACAACGGCTGACTTATGGGTGACCCCGATAGTTTTGAATGAGTCGCGCACCGTCCATGGGTCATTGGGTGAATTTAATTTTTTTAGCAATAAAAGGGTATTTAGTGAATTTTTGGTTAAATGAATTAGGTGGTGGATTGGCGTTAGTTTAACGCTACCGCGCGTTGTTACAAAAATGATGTTTTAGGACATCATTTTATATAGTTGACATGTTTGTTCCTATTAATGCTGGATAGTTCTAATTTACGAGAGCCTACCCAACATTAATTAGGGGTAAATTAACCTTTATTCATCCGTTCCAGTTGGCGTATCTTTCTATTAATCTCTGGAAGTTGTTCTGTTAGATATTTTTTCCTTGCAATAAGTCTTGATACGCATGGAGTTTTATTAATGTAGGTTTCTTTCCAGTTGTCTGGAAATAAATTGCTAGTTAAAATATCGTTGTATTGATCGAATGTTGTCGAAAGTAATTCCTGATAATGTATATCTCCTATCTTAGATATATCTTTATCGTCAAGTTCGCCTAAGTTTTTTTCAGCTCGATATTCGTTAACTTTTTTGTAAAAAGACTCCGCTCGGTCTGATATTTCTAAAAAATCTGCATTACTGACAACAGTCTTCGGATCTAAACCATTTAGGAAATCTTTAAAGTCATTGGTAAACATTAGAAATGCATTTAGAGCTGACAAGTCTTTTCGTTGAAGTCCATATTCTACCATAGCCAGTGACTGTAAAATGTGTTCTTTGGCTTCCTTATTATCACTTCCTTCTGAGTATGCAAATCTAGCATTATTCAATTCGTCCATAACCAACTGACTTAAACCTACAGATACGTTTCCTTGCACTACTAGTTGTTGAGCAGCTTTGCTGCGAACTTCGCTACTAACCTCATCGGATTGAACTAAAACCAATAAAGCCAACAGGTCGTCATCATTGGCAAATTGAATTAAAGATTCCTTATCAATTTCTTTATAAGGCTCCAGATATTCATCGTTTAAGCGAAAAAGCTGTATACCTTCATTGGTATCTGAGACATATGCATAACCTCTAGAAAGCATCCATTCTTTCTTTAGTTTTTTTGCGTATAAATAGTCTTCTTGGGATAAATCTTCGGCTGCAACACACCAATTTTCTTCATAGCTGTACTGCTTTGATTCAATACTCTCTCCTTTTCTCAAGGTTTCAGCATACAAGTCATTTGCCTTGTTTTTAAGAGCTTGTATTTGTTTATCTATCTTGGTGTCTGATGATAGAATAGGTCTTACTAAATTTACTTGTTGTTTTTGTACAACAGGTTCGGATTTGGATTTGTTAATGTCGGCATGTATTTCAGGATAATTATCCTTTGATATTATGAAAAAATAGATGCCAATTAATGTTATAAAAAGTAGTATTACGACGACTACTTTTAAATTAACTTTTCTTTCCATTTGTTTCGCCTCCAATTAATTACAGTTATCACGTATAGTGGCATCTCTATTTGCAACACATCGAGCTACTCCAGCATCTCTGTTTGCTTTTTCCTGATTGTAGCATTTTAGATAATTATCAGAACCTTCGCTTGCTGTAAAAAAACGGCGCGTTTGCGGATTCATCTTTCTGATTTTCATCATTACATTCTGTAGATATTGTTGTGGCAAATGTCTGAAGCTCTCTAGCGACACAACTAGAGTGCGTGGCAACCGCTGATCGGGTTCCTTTCTCGCAGACTTCTTCTTTATCAATCTCAGGTACAGGTGTGTGTGGTGTAGGTGATGTAGGTGATGTATTACCACCACCACTACCACCATAAGCACTATACCCAAATCCTGGTAGTGAAGAACTAGCGCCAAACCCAGAAGTAGAAGTGCCACTTACAGAAATGACCTCGAGCACTGCTGGAGGATCATTCTGTTGAACAAATGCCAATGTGTTTAAGGAAAAAACAACCGATATTATGGCAAGTAAATTTATATTTTTTTCATCGTCTATAATCCATATAGTGCAATTATTATCCATATCTACTAAAGATTGAATGCTAGCCCCAAGTCCACAATAGCAAAATTTTTATTTCATTTTCATACGCGGTTCAGTCGGGCAATAAAGTATCCAGATAAATTTGGTATTGTACAAGTAAGAAATTAGCCGATTAAATAGAAACATAATATGTATACCTATTTAATGTTAGCTATAGTGTCTAAGTGAACATCATTTGAGAGCATTCCAACGGTAGCAACGAGCTTAAACCAGCCCCACAAACAAGCAGTAAATTTTAGTCAAACTTACCCTGAATCCTAACATGGTTCCTCAAATCTCAATGACCGCTTAGTCGGCAGGCTGTGTAAAAACTATTGATCACCTTTTGGTCTAAGTACGTGATGTTTATGATCAATCAGTCTTAGCCACCGATCCAACTTTAAGACCGAATTTAGTATCATAAAATGGTAAGCCAAACCAGAGTATATCTAACATGTCTCACCATATTAAAGGTCAACCAAGACACCAATCGACACTCTTCCCAGAATCAATAGATGACTTTGTTACCGAAGATAATCCAGTTCGAGTTATCGATATGTTTGTTGACCACCTTGATTTATTAGACTTAGGTTTTGAGACCGTTAACCCAAAGCTTACTGGCCGCCCAGGCTATCATCCTTCTACAATGTTAAAACTCTGCATCTATGGTTACTTAAAGCGCATTCAGTCATCTCGCAGGTTGGAAAAGGAAAGTCACCGCAACGTTGAATTAATGTGGTTGCTTGAGCGTTTAAGACCTGACTTTAAAACTATCGCCAACTTTAGAAAAGATAATGGCAAGGGGATCAAAAATGTCTGCCGCAAGTTTGTTGAGTTATGTCGTCAGCTCAGAAATATCGGGGTCAGAACAACGTTAAACGAATTAACTTTTACGCCAGCCCGGTTTTCTGACGGGAGGTAAGGCATGTAATCTTCTACCTGTTAGTGATGCCAGTTCATTTTTAAACCTTTCATTACCTAAAGCCATACCTGACTTAGTAGCCGCTCTAATATCTTCTAATAATTTACCTTCAACTGACATTGATCAGAGTAAATCGAAAAATTTCTATTAAATTGCTCTGCAGCCCTTTATTTTCAAGGTTTGAAATTTTACGGCTAATAAAATAGCAAAAAAATTAAAATCGATTTTTTCTTATTTACAATACATTTTGAAAATCAGTGCCCGTTTCTATTGAGCTACAGCTAAATCAAAATTATCAATAACTGTCTGCTCAACGTCAGCTCTATTACACTAAATAACGCGATCAAATAAAGTGAGTTTAACTCCCCTTATTCAAAGAACGCCTCCATAGAAGGTAAGTCTTCAATTTCTTTATTTATCTCTTCAGCTGCTTCCTTGATAATCTCGATACATAATTCGATGTGGTTGACTTCTAAGGCAGATAAACCTTGTTCTAGTGCTTTATCCTTTGCTATATCTATTTTACTGAGTACCGTTTTAATCATTTGACTCATGAGCAATTGCATACGAGGTAATGATATTTCAAACTCATCAGCAAAGTCGGCTAGCATATAGGCTGAAATAGGTGAGTTAAAGTTACCCGCGTTTCCAGTATTGTACTCTCCAATTGACATCGCATAATGTTGTGGAATAACGTTTTCTTTAGCACGTGTACCGTCAACTTGGGAGTTTTGTACTTCTCTGATGATGGCCTCTATATTCACTAGGTCATAAAAAGGTGTTAGTTCTAAGCCTTTTTTACCTACAAAAAAGCTGATGTTTTTACCATGTGCATCATAGTTACGTACTAAAATATTGAACGTCATCCAACGAACAAGTTGGGCCTGATAAGCTTCAGAATTAGTCGTTTCAACTGCAAATAATTTGGGGAACGAAACACCATCGCGGATATATATGCCATCGCCTTCATCACCATATTGGCGTTCATATTTATATGACGGAGGAAGGTTAGTCGCTTGGCAACCATCAATAACATGTCGGCGTAATACACGAGAGTTATCAGGCACAACACGCCTGTCGAAACGTTCAATCACAAAAGCTCGTACGCCACCATAGGTGCGTACTTCAACAGGAGGAACGTTAATTCCAGCCTCATCAGCTAGTAACATGGTAAAAAGTTCATTCACAGCGATAAAAGGCGCTTTGCCTGTTTCGAACTTAACAATTTTGTTAGAACATAATTCGCCTTCGCCAAAACCTAACTTGCCATCGACTTCAAGAAAATTAAGTTTATCTTGAACACCGGCAACCGATAAACGAGTTCTACCGTCCCAATAGGTGATGGATTCCCCCACAGCTTTAAAGCGAGTCAGTTTTTCATCTAATTCGTCTGTCGTTACTTCTCGGAAAGTCGTTTCTTTCGCATCACTGCCTTCCCCTCTGAAAGAGAGTGCACCAGAGGTTTCCTCCCCAATTATTTTTATTAAGCCAAACGTATTATTTTTAGAAATAGTGGTATTACTGGTAATTTCTTCCAGACCTTTACCTTCAGGTAATAAGTTTTGTAAATAGTTTCTAACGGCTCGATGATCAAAGTTACCATCTAATGGCAGATAAGGGGAAACTGCAAAGCCTTCTTCAACCCATGAGGACTCATAAGTTAATGAAATTTCAGTATCAGAGCCTACTGGAATACTGATCGTGGCGATTTTCTTATGATGACTTAGGAATACATACAAATTATTTACATTAGTACCACTGGTCATCACTTGCTCCGGTAGTATTGTTATTTTTTGTGTGTTCATCAGAGATAATACTGAATGACAAACCAAGATACTCCATCACTTTTAATATATTGGCGAGTTTAACGTTGGTATCACCCTTTTCAATTTTGATCAGAGTAGGTTTTGAGAGTGAAAGTGCTTCAGACACGTCAACCAATGTAAGCTTCATGCCTGTGCGCTTAGCTGTAATCGCTTCAGCTAACTGCTCAGGTGAAAAGCTTTTTGTTAAATCTGGCATAGTGGTACTTTTAACCACTCTACCTAACGTTTGCTTTATTGACATACAACACCATAAGTTAACTTTAATTTACTTTTAAATATAAGTTAATAAAAAACCCATCAAAAGTCAATAATAGTTTACTTTTGGGATGGTTATGCTTATTTAACCACTATAAGTAAATTATAATTAACTTTTGATTGGTTCGTTCATTGAAACAAATCTAAAGTCAACCATAGTTGACTTTAGGCTACTTCATATCTATTCCTTAACTGTAAAATTGGTCATCGGAAGAATTAATTTCGCTACTTTTTCATGAGCCTCTTTTCTCTCTTGCTTGTATTCATACTTGTTATAAATTCTCACAATATTTGAAGCGTGGTGATTTACACATTTCTCAGCAACTTCTTCTCGAATTCCTAGGCTTACCATCAGAGTAAGGCATGTACGGCGTAAATTATGTACCACAAACTCACTCCGGCTTGATCAAGAATATTTTTGGCGGGCTGTTTTTTGCTTATTACTCTTCCAAATAAATCGGCAAACGTGCCACAAACTGATACAGTTTGGCTCAGAAAAAAAAGGCATATTCAACAAATCATTATTTAAATACGATAAAGACCAAGACCTTTATATTTGCCCAGCGGGCGAGAAATTACCGTACCAACGTGACGTGACCGAAAGAGGCCTTGAGCAAAAGGTATACGTTAATTTTTACGCTTGCCGTGATTGTAGTGTTAGAGATAAATGCACGAAGTCATTAAAAGAGCCAAGGAAAATGAGACGTTGGGTTCACGAACATGAGATAGACGCGATGCAGCAGCGGCTCGACGATAATCCAGAGATATCGGTTGTGAGAAGACAAACCGTGGAGCATCCGTTGGGTACTATCAAAATGTGGATGGGCACGACACACTTTTTAATGAAGCGTAGAAAGAATGTCAGTATCGAGATGAACCTGCATGTGCTGGCTTATAACCTGAAGAGAATGATGACAATAATGGGGACAGCTGGTTTGATGGAGGCCATCAGGCAATAAGGGGAGATTTAGCCTGAATTCATGAGATAAAACAGCCTTTAAACGTCACATTTATCATTAACAACCCGTCTTAACACTCCAAATCCAAAATTCCGCGCTAACGCTAATAATCAGTGACTAAGTCATTTGGAAGGTTGAGTATCACAGAGGGTAAGATTTGGCGGTTGTAATCCGAGTTTTTACACAGCCTGTCGGATCACCTGCCATTAGGATACCAATCGACAACATCAAAAAGTCTAAAGATATACAGATTGCTTGAACGGCTCCTGTTCGCTGTGAGCTCAAACCCGTCTGTCAGTTTATTAGGTAAGGCTGAGTTTCAAACATTAATTCGTTGTATTTTTATAGAGTTTAAACTTTGGCTTTTCCTAGTTACAAACATTACATAACTTGGGCGAAAATTGAATACACAAAATCGCGGGTTTCATGGGGTTTCAGTTTCAAACTTTAATATGCTCGTACAGCAAATTTAACGAAGATATTTGCAGTAATAGCTGTACTAAACGGTATGGCTTATCCCGAGTTCAGGTTACCTAGCTCAATCAATTAAAACACCGGCATTGTGAAGTTTTTGATGAGCTAAGGTTAACGCTTGGGTACGGTCATATACAAAGTCTGCATCCGTCAGTAGGGTTTCAAAACCCAAGTGCATAAGTTTGTCTTTGGTGCGGGGCTTATTCACCAGCATCACCACTTGTTTATCAAGTTCTTGGGCATCTTTTATCAAATTTTCGATAGTCAGAGCGATAGTGTCATCTAAAAAAGAAACATCGCTTAAATCTACAATTAAAGCATGGTGATCACCCAAACTGCCCAGCTCTCTGGAGAGGGCTTTGGATACGCCAAAAATCATAGTCCCACTTAAGTAAAAATACAGGATTTGTCCTTGGGCTTTATTCAGCAGCGAGCGTTGCTCTTTATTAAGGGGTAATCGACCGTCCACATCACTTATCGCTTTAATATTTTTGGCCTGTGAAGCACTGAGTTTTTCAATCGTAATAATATTCGCAATAAATACCCCGATCCCTACGGCAACGACCAAATCAACAAAGACTGTCAGCAGCAATACCGCGTACATGATGTAACTGGTTTGCTTGGATGTTTTATGGGCGCGTTTAATAAAACTCCAATCCAGAATATCTATGCCCACCTTGATAGCAATGCCCGCCAGAACAGCGATAGGAATAACCGAGATGAGGCCAGATGCACCAAATACAGCCACAATTAATATGAACACACGGATAAGACCTGACAAGGCCGATTTGGCTCCGGTTTGGATATTCACCACCGTCCCCATGGTTGCACCCGCACCAGGCAAACCGCCAAACAAACCTGAGAACAAATTACCTAAGCCTTGGCCAATCAGTTCTTTATCTGATTTGTGCTCACTGCGTGTGAGGTTGTCGGCAATGACTGACGTTAACATCGAATCAATACAACCCAGCATACCCAGCACAATCCCATCTAGTATCATAGTTTGCAGTAATTCAGGGGTAAAGGTGGGGAACACTAATGAGGGTAAACTGACGTCAATTTCACCGATACGTTTGATATCAGGGTCGGTCAGTAAAAACACGGAGATTAACGAAATAACCACCAGCGCAATCAGTTGTGGTGGCACCCACTGTTTCACTTTTCGGGGTGTAAATAGGATTAAGAGCAGCGTACCTAGCGCCATACCCAGCTCAGTAATACTGATATTACTTAAGGTATCGGGGAAAGCGATTATCGCTCCGGTAACGCCGCCAGACGGGGCTGTGACACCTACCGCGGGTGCAAACTGCATAATAATAAGTATACAACCAATGCCTGACATAAAGCCGCTAATCACGCTATAGGGCATCAAGGTAATGTATTTACCTAACTTCAATACGCCAAATAGTATTTGGGTGACCCCCGCAATCATGACTACGGTAAATGCCATGGCTAAACCAGTATCAGGATAGCGCGCGACCATAGCCGTCACTACCGCTGCCATGATCACGGTCATAGGACCTGTGGGCTCTGATATTAATGTAGGGGTACCGCCAAATAGTGCCGCAAAAAGGCCTATAATAATGGCCCCATACAGACCGGCCTCTGGCCCTGCTCCTGAGGCTAAACCGAATGCTAAAGCCAAAGGTAAGGACACAATAGCGGCAGTTAACCCACCTAAAATGTCGCCTTTCAGACTATTTCGATTAATGGTGTTAAAAATCTTCAAAGGATGCCCTTTTTAATTCTCTAAGTTGAATGTGTGTTAATCGCGTTTATTGTATAGAGCAAGGGCAGTTTGTATATCATATTTGTTAAATATCGATGATGAATTCAGACATGTTTTTTTTTGGCAGACCTGAATATCAAATACAAAACTAAAGTGAGGGTAAAAACGAATATCAGATTTGCTATGCAATAGCCAAAATGTCTAACTGAAAAATTATCAAGCAAACTTAAGGCCACTGCAGTGCGTTTGTTTATTTCCAGACTTCGTGTTTCACCCAGTCCACTTCCATGGTCCAGTTTTGGGTCATGGGAGAGTCATTGATCTTAGCAAAATTTAATATAGCGAAGAATGGCTCAGAAAGTTTAGATGCCTCATTAGGAAGTCGATAAACTTCCATTTCTCCGAGACGGAAAATCACATCATCACCAACCCATTCTACCGAGTACTCATGGTATTCGTTAAGTTGGGCTGCTTGAACCAACATCAATGATTGCCAATCACCGCCGCCACATTGACCATTACTTTTAATGGCTCGAGCTGCATAGTGGTCAGGGCCACCGTCACTATGATGTTCAAAAATATCTATTTCACCTGAACCTGTCATTGGCCAACATACAATTTCATCGGCTTCTTGGACTGGTGGTTCATTGTTCAAAGCACCCAGCAACCACCACGCGGGGAACATTCCAGCTTGACCGCTATTTTCTACTTTTAATCTAGCGGTCCATTTACCTTTAACAAACTCTTTAAGGTTTTTTGAGGCAATACGACCAGCCACATATTGTGTATCGTGATGCTGTTGACCTTGTTTATTGAGGTTGTCACAAGGACGTTTTTTCACCCAGGTCAATCACTCGTATTTTTAGGGTTCCGTTGCTGACTTCCCGAGTATTAAACTGATTATCTGACACATAACATTGGTCTTCGTTATTCACCCATATCATTTGATCTTGCCAGTTTTTTGGATTAAAGCTGTCAAACTCGTCTAAGAAGTCTACCTGCCAACCACTCACGATAACGCCCTGCCTTTGTTGAACGGGATTTTCTAAAGGGGGTTGGGAGCAGCCAGAGACAAAAACTGCTAGCGTGATGATGGCCAAGATATTCTTCATATGAACTCCAAAATTTGCGTGGGCTACTATGCATGGACTACTAATTAGTGGGTTTGATGCAAGAAAATGTGGGTTTTATCTCGTCAAACCATTGGGGGTTGAAGCTATACATCTATAGCTTACAACCTTAAATAAGCGACATCAGTACCCATAAAAATAAATTGAGAATTAAGGCGCCCCTTATAAACATCTCTTTTATAACACGAATCGATTTTTCTACTCTGAGGATTAAGTTAGCGTGGACCAAAATTGCGACAGGTTGGAAGATGATTCTGAATTAATACTCTAGGAGTGGGCTTTAGAAAGATTATTGAACAGTTTATCAAATAACGCATCATACGAGCCGGAGTCTTGATGCAAGGTTGATTTATTTTGGGAGATTTAGTGTATTAATAAGTAGTTGAAATTAGGTAACAAATATTTTGAGTGAGGTAAACTAATTAAATGAGATGCTCAGATTAATATGACCATCTCATTAAAGATTGGATTAACGTTTATACGTTTTTATCAAACTAAATACCTTATTAGTCAGAATAAGTTAGGCTGTTAAACTTTCGCTGTTGAAAGTCAGCATCACCAAAAGTGGTGTTGATCATCATCAAACGCTTAACGTAATGTCCTACATCAAGTTCGTCTGTCAAACCCATGCCGCCATGCAATTGAATGGCTTCGTCGCCAATCAATTTACCGTTACGACCAATCATCACTTTTAACGCAGCAATGTTTTTGGGCAAATCATCTGCACCACTTTCTGCAGCGCATACTGCACGGTACAAAATTGACTTCGCTTGTTCACCTGCCATAAACATATCAACCATGCGATGCTGCAATGCCTGAAAGCTACTAATAGCCACACCAAATTGTTTGCGTGTCTTGGTGTATTCAATCGTGGTGGTGTTAAGTTTTTGCATAATGCCCATGGCTTCTGCACACAAAGCGATAATGACGTCACCCACCACTGCTTCAATCAGTGTGTAGCCGTTATCGACATCACCTAAAACGTGATCCGCAGCAACACGTACATCGGTGAGCTTGATGTTTGCAACTAGTTGTCCGTCCATCAGGCGGTAAGAAGTCCGCTCTACGCCCGGTGCGTCGGTGTCAATCAGGAACAAAGTAATACCCGCTTCATCACACTGTTCACCTGAAGTTCTCGCAGACACAACCACTTTATTAGCGGCCATGCCATTAGACACCACAGTCTTTTCGCCGTTAAGGACAAAGTCAGCTCCGTCACGTTTAGCTTGGGTTTTCACGTCGGCCAATTCAAAACGGCTTTGACGTTCTAAGTAGGCAAATGAACCTTGCAGTGAACCGTCGATGATTTTTTCAATATTGGCATCTTGCAAGGCAGTGTTACCGCTTTTATTTAGCAAGCCACCAAACATTAATACTGTAGCAACAAATGGCTCAACCACTAAACCTTTACCCATCTCTTCCATCACTGCCATCACTTCAGTGGCTCCGCCGCCAAAACCGCCATGGGCTTCGTCGAAGGGAATAGAAAGCCAACCAAGTTCAGCAAACATTTGCCAGTTAGCAGGGTTAAAGCCTAACTCACTCGAGGCATTAGCGCGTCGGCTATCAAAGTCATATTCGTCTCGCACAAAGCGCGCGACGCTGTCTTTGAGCATATTTTGTTCTTCGGATAAATTAAAATTCATGATTAAAGGCCCAATACGTATTTAGCGGTAATATTTTTCTGTACTTCGTTTGAACCACCGTAAATCGTGGCGGCTCGTCCGTACATATAAGCTTGTCTCGCTGAGTGTCCAAAAGCGTGGCCAATGGTTTCTTCAGTATCTTCACCGTGGATCACACCACTGTAATATCCGGCTAAATCCATATACATCTGCTGGATCGCTTGTTGAATCTCAGTACCTTTGATTTTTAGAAGTGAAGACTCAACGCCCGGTCCTTTGCCGTCTGCTGTTGAGGCCAGTACACGTAACTCTGTGTATTCTAAGGCCATCAGTTCAATTTCAGTATTAGAAAGACGATTCTGAAACTGGGTATCTTCGCTAAGAGGACGTCCACCGCTCACTTCTTGAGCGAGTAAATTCCGGAGTTCCCGTAGCTTACGCTTAGAATCGGCAACGGCTGCAATAGAAGTACGTTCGTGAGCCAATAAAGCCTTGGCATAAGTCCAGCCTTTGCCTTCCTCGCCAATGCGATTTGCAGTAGGAACACGTACGTTGTCAAAAACAACTTCATTAAGACTATGGTGATCGTCAATAGAAGAAATCTTATTGACCGAAACACCAGGACTACTCATATCAATCAACAGGAAGGTAATACCATCTTGACGCTTGCCAGAAGAGTCGGTGCGAACCAGGCAGAAAATCCAATCAGAATACTGTGCGTAAGTCGTCCAAATTTTGGCTCCTGTTACGATGTAGTCATCGCCGTCCAATTCTGCTTTGGTTTTTAATGCCGCTAGGTCTGAACCTGCACCAGGTTCTGAATAACCCTGACACCACCAATCTTGGTTTTTAAGAATACGCGGCAAAAAACGCTTTTTCTGTTCGTCGTTACCAAAGTCATAAATAACCGGGGCCACCATTTTCAAGCCAAATGGAACCACATCAGGAATACCAGCTAGTGAACGTTCCGTCTCAAAAATAAAGTTTTCGGTCACCGACCAATCCACACCACCATGTTCAACAGGCCATCCCGGAGCAAGCCAACCTTTTGCACTGAGTTTATTCTGCCATTCAATTTGTGCTGCTTTGTAATCGCCATCACGAGCGTTTATACGCGACGCTAAATCTTCAGTCCAAGACTCAGATAAAAATACACGTACTTGGTCTCTAAAAGCCAATTCCTCAGCTGAAAATGTAATATCCACTTTGTATTTCCTCTATCAATTGTTCATCTCGGGACTGACCCCAAGTAGGCCACTACTTTACGCCCCTTCTTTTACATTGTACTTAGGGTAAAGTGACACTTAATACAGTATATGTGTCAAAATAGTTTAGTTAAAATAGAAAGTACCCCGGAGAAAATTATTCAAGTGTCGAAAATCATGCCTGATGCAAAATGGCGAGTTGCCTTATTGATCTATAATGGTGCCTGGGCTTCTACGGTTTTTAGCTCATTGGAGTTGTTTCACAGCGCTAACTTACGTCAACCAAAGGATCAGCAATTCCACTGTGATTTGCTCAGTTCGGACAATCAACCTGTCCAGCTATATGGTGGCCATTCAATCAATGGCGATACGATGATAGGCGAGCAATCTTACGATCTAATTATACTTGCCCACTACTGGGGGGATTTCGAACAAGTCACTCAGCAACATCCTGAAATTCCACCTTGGCTGGCGCAGCAATATGCTCAAGGTGCTCGCATCGCTGGAATTAATAGCGGTATTTTCTGGGCTGCAGAGGCCGGTATATTGAACGGAGGACGAGCAACCACCTATTGGCGTCACCTGCGAGAATTTGAACAGCGTTATCCTGATATTCAATGGCAGGCTAACCAAGCAAGTGTAGAGCATGCAGGTATCTACAGCTCGAATGGCCAAAATGCCTCAATGGACCTAAGTCTGCACCTACTGGAAAAATTTTGCGGCCCGTCTCTAGCTGCAAGTTTGGCAAGAGACATTAGCTTTGATAGTCGTCGAATCAATGATGTAAACCTGATTAATATCGCCGGTTTTCGTCAACACAGAGATTTAGGCATTCATCGAGCACAGGACTGGCTCGACGAACGTTATACCGAAAGTTTGGAGCTGCAGCATCTAGCCAAACAAATTGGTATGAGTAAGCGCACCTTCATTCGCCGCTTTCAAAAAGCAACAGGTGAACTGCCGTCTCGCTATTTACAACGACTTCGAGTTGAAGCCGCAAAACACTCTTTAGGCAATACCCAAGACAGTATTAAAACAATCGGAATGGGGGTGGGTTATCGAGATGTCAGCTCGTTCTCAAAAGTATTTAAATCGCTGACCGATGTCACGCCTCGAGAGTTTCGCTCGCGCCTTCGCCCATCGCATTCCCATACAACCTCAAAATGATCGAGTCAGAACGACTGGGGATATATTAACTGTGCTTTAAAAGCCGACTAAAAATACGTTCGATATCCTTTAAATTTCGGCAAGGCTCGACACTACTGCACCAAGGCGAATACTCAGACATAATAGAGTCGCCACTATCCCAACTATTGCGCTGCTCCGGATTGAGCCACAAAACGCGTTTGCTCTGACGAAACACCTTTTCCCAAATGTCAGTTCGGCCATCACCTTGATTATTTCGCGCATCACCAAGCATGATAACCGTGGTTTTTTTATCAATACCCGCCAGCGCTTGTGACTGAAACCCTGCCAGCGCTTTGCCATAATCTGTAGACAAACCACCCCAGCGTTTCATGATTTCTTCGAGCGCCAACTCAATACCTTGTTGCTTAAAAAGTTCCGTGACCTCAATCATTTCAGAGGCAAAAATAAAAGATCGCACTTTCGGCATAACGTCTTGCATAGAGTAGAGAAACAACAAAAGAAAACGCGCAACACGACTAACCGAACCGCTGACATCACAGATCGCCACAATTTTAGGTCGTTCGATGCGCGTCGCTTTCCAGCGGGTGTGAAATAATGCTCCATCAAAAGCAGCATTGGCGGCGATAGTTTTGCGCACGTCCAACTGACCCCGTTTACGGGTTAAACGTTTGCGACTATGTTGCGAAGCTAATTTCCGTGCGGCTCGCTGTACCAAACGTTGCATTAATTTATAATCAATACGATCAAGCTGGCTTAACTTTGCCTGCTGTAGATATTCCTCACGGTACTTCAGGCCTTTATGTTGAGCAAAAATCCCATACTGCTGCTCTACATAATCTTTCACTTGATCAAGCAGACGTGCCCGAGCTTTCACTAATTCACGCTGCTTTCTTTTGTGTTCAAGACTGTTTTTATGTTCAAGACTGTTCGCTTGCGAACGGATTTCAGCGCTTAAAGCTTCATCCCCAAGGCGTTGCATTATTTTATAAGCGAAGTAATTTTTTTGAGTAAACAAAACAATGGAAGACAGTTTCTCATCTATAGCAGCCTGAGTGATTGCCAAACTCATATCTTTATTTTTACCTAGAGCCTGCCCCAATGATGAACTTGGGCTAGTTTGCATCCCCTCACCATCTGACATATCAGCTTGGCTTGAGTGCGGGTTGTTCTTTGTTTCTAGCGGATTATCAGAGGACTCGCTCTCGCTTTTATCCGCTTCTTTATTTGACCCCTTATTCAACTCTTTATTCGACGCTTTGGTTTTTCCAACACCCGCAAAATATAGGTCAAACAACTCCTCATAAATCACTTGATCAGCTTGTCGCTTGACCAAGGTTAAAGCTAAGACAGTTTTAGACGTCTGGCGACTTTCAAGTCCTAACAACTTAATAGCTTTTAACGCATCCAATGATTCGGCTGGCGACACCTGTAGACCCGCTTCACGCAGCGCACCTATAAAGTCGGCAACAAAACGCACCTAACGTAAACCCTTTAACAGGGCTTTTATTTCTGGCTCGACCAACTCAATATCATCCTGAAATTTCAGTAATAAATTCAAGGTTTCTTTAACCCAATGTGAGTCAAGCTCCTCAACATTAAGTAAAAGCAGCGCCCTTGCCCAATCGATAGTTTCACTGACAGCGGGTGATTTTTTCAAAGGCATGTCCCTAAGTTTGCCAATCAGTGCAACTATCTGCTCTCTTAGCTGCGAATCAAGACCTTCAACCTGAGTCGCTAAAATACGGTTTTCTAAAGCGGCATCAGGAAAAGGAATATATAAATGTAAACAACGGCGCTTTAACGCATCTCCAAGCTCCCGAGTATTGTTACTGGTTAACATCACTATGGGAGTCGAAACGGCTTTTACCGTGCCTATTTCTGGGATAGACACCTGATAATCAGATAACAACTCTAGTAGAAAGGCCTCAAACTCTTGATCGGCCTTGTCAATTTCATCTATCAGTAAAACGGCACCATCTTCACTCTGCAGTGCTTGCAGTAATGGTCTAGGCTCCAAAAATTCTTGAGAATAAAAGATGTCTCCAAAATCATGCAAGCGGGCGATAGATTCATCCAAACCTCGCGCGCCTCGAAGCACATCGCCCAGTTGTTCTTTAAGTACTTGGGTGTAAAGCAGCTGTTTACCATACTTCCACTCATACAACGCTTTTGACTCGTCAAGCCCTTCATAACACTGCATGCGAATAAGCGGCGCGTTTAGATAAGTGGCTGTGACTTTGGCTAATTCGGTTTTTCCTACGCCTGGAGGGCCTTCAATTAAAATCGGCTTTTGCAAATGACAAGCCAAGTATATTGAGGTGGCGACTGAATGACTGCAGATGTAACCTAAGTCTTCGTAACGACTTTGAATAATCTCTGGGGAGGCAATTTTTTCTTGGTGTTTTATAATCACGGATATCTGCTGCTTTAGGATAAACATCCAATATTATTCGCCTAAAGTTCGACAAATACCAATCACTATAAACACAGTAAAACTATTGACCAAAAGCTGGTAGTTATACATTTGGCTTGTCACTTGAGGGTCGTAATGGTTTGACGTCCAAAATCCTTATGGATGATCACATAAGGTCAAACTTTTGGGTACTTGCCATTTATTTGATAATAAAAAGACACAAAAAACTCTGCTGGTGATCTCACAGGTTATAACAGTATCAGCTGCGTTGTCACTCCTGATATATAAACATTATCAATACTTTTAGCGATCAACTTTGCATCGCCAAGCATTAATTTCACCACATGGTTTGATTACTCAGCTTACTTATGCAAATACACATCAAAGGCTGCTTTGAGCTTTGAGTTCAACTGGCGATTCATCTTTATTATCAATATTTAGAGTGTTTAGGTTATGTGCCATGTAGCCAATAGCTCACATGTGATTTAAAGCGTTTTTGTACTTCAACACACTTTAATAACAGACGGCCACAAGGACAGACATTGCTTATATAAACTGTCACTCGTCAGTCTACAATTCTCAATCCACACATATTACGTAGTTCAGGTATAGACTTATCCTTTTTTTAAAATGGTTGGCATTAAACCTGATGTGGCCAACTCCATTAAGCTGAATTTGTAAAACGCTTGGCAGTATTATTGGCCCTAAATCTCGATGTGCCACCTCATTTATTGGAATTAGGAATATTAGAAACCAGTGCACTGAGTGACATCAACTATATTATATCGACCATGCAAGCTAACATTGACCTTGGTGTACACTTTACTTTGGATGATTTTGGTACTAGGTACTCCTCCCTTACCCATCTCAGACGCTTTCCAGCCAGCCTGATAAAATAGACCAGAGTTTTATACGATATATGTTAATCAACGAGGATGACTTAGCCATTGTTTTGGGCGTTGTCAGGATAGCGAAAACATTTCAACTTGAGGTGATTGCTGAAGTGGTAGAAATAATTGAGCATGGTACTGTTCTATCGCAACTAGGCTTTGAATTAGCTCAAGGTTACGATATTTCAAAACCGATGCCTGCTATACATAATCCGCAATGGCTGGAAAGTTGGAAGTCTGATATAACTTGGCGACCATAAATAATGAGGTTTAGAATCTAAAAAACGTGAGACCTATTCGAATGTTCATTGTTTTTAGCAAAAGTGTGGTTTTCTTAGTCAAGAATAATATCTGCTTTTTGAAAAGCAGATATTATTGTAACAATAGTTAATGTTAACAAACCTGAATATCAACAATTTCAAGAGTGATCAAAATCTACAGCTTGAGTTAGTTGACCTTATGACTAACTGATTGGGTCAGGTATTCATGCACTTGTTCTCTATCTGACAATACAAATAACAACACTACATCACCGGGTTGCGCAAAATTCATAGCTATTTTCGCACCTGCTAATGGATCAGCAGCATTTTGTATTTTGTCTGAGGAGATCAATTGCTTACAAAGATATTCATTAACAATTTTCGGCACTTCACCTATCTCGCGGCCGCGCAAATAGTGCTCTAATTCAGTGACAATATATAAACTCGCATCTAACTCGGTGACTGCGTAAGTGAGATTACGAATTTCGTCGTCACTTCTGTCCCCAGCGTGGCTGAACATGGCTATTTTACGTTTAGCAGGCAATTGATTAATGGTTTTTACCACAGCTCGCATACTGTGTTCATTGTGGGCAAAATCGACTAACACCTTGATGCCGTTAACATCATAGATATTACCTCTTCCGGGGTTATCTTCTGCGTTACTACCGAAATCCTTTAAACCCACTCTAATCGCATCTGTTGGTAGATTAAGGGCTTTAGATAATCCAACCACACCTAATGCATTTTGCACATTGTGCTGAGCAGCACCATTGAGCGTCATAGGGACTTGTTCTAATGATGCGATGTTTTCTTCTACGTTACCTATGGCATACACAATATGATTATTACGCATAAATACTGCTGCGCCACCTGTTTTCAAATGGCTTTGAATCAAAGCATTGGATTCGTCTGTGCTGTACCAACAAATTTTATTATCGAGCTTTAATCCTTGCTCAATGACAAGTGTGTTATCGGCGTTCAATACTAATGTACCTTTCGCATCGAGCCCCTTAGCGACCACAAACTTTGTTTCTGCTAATTCTTCAACTGTATTGATACCGTATTGACCCAAATGATCGCTGGCAACATTGGTAATAAGCGCCGCAGCAACTGAATTAATGGGTAAACCTCTTCTTAATATTCCCCCCCGCGCTACCTCTAAAAATGCCAGCTCAGTGCGTGGGTCTCGGAGTAACATCCTGGCACCACCGGGACCTGAATAGTCCCCAGTATCAATAATGTTATCTCCCACTCGAATAAAATCAGTAGAAGTGACCCCAGCCACAAAACCAGCGGCTTTAGCGATGTGCGACGCCAAACGAACACTGGTTGACTTGCCATTTGTGCCAGTTATGAAAGCGCTTGGTATGTCTTTATAGTGTTGCCACTGAATCCCTTTCAACTCAGGCAATTCACGCACCGGCCAAGTGTGTGATGATTTACCCATACCTAGGCTGACATCGTCGTCATCGGTTATGCAACTCACTCCATGTTTATGCGCTGCTTGCATAAGCGCAATAAGCGCAGGGTTGAGTTCTTCAGCAAGCTCAACATGTAATTCACTTAGGCGTTGTTGCCAATAGGGTTCGGCTTCGTTTTTTAGTTCAGCCACACCACAATACCAAGCCAACTCAGCAAGATCGCAAGCACAATAAAGGGCATCCATAGGGGCGCTAAGGGCTAAGTTTGCCCCTTCACTATGCAGCCGATAAGTAGTTTGCTGTTGCCAACCAAACTCTGTTAGCAACGTTTCAACCCACTTTTGCCAAACATCCACAACTTTGTGCTTATCGATGCCTTCAATCACCACATCAAGAATGGCACCGGGGTGATCCCACATTAGGTTAGGACCCGTTAAACGCCTTGCTTCTTCTAGTTCTAATCGCATTATTCGAATCTTCCTCAATCAGAATCTTCGTCATGTTCAACCACTAAACGCACACCGCGCTCATCATGTACCAGCGATTCACCTGCGTTTAATTCAAACTTATGCTCTACGTGTTCAAACAGTTTTTCAGGGAAATCTTGAGAAGGTGTTTCATCTTGATTATCTTGACCTGCGTCGCTATTAAAATGCACTATCTGTTTCCAACAGCGAGTAATGTTATCGCCCAAAATAATCAGTAAATCACCTTTTTTACAATCTTTTAGACCTTGCTCGATAGCCTCTTCTTCAGCTGGGATAACTTGGATGTTATCTTCATCGATACCGGCATCCAGCAGTGTTTGTTTGAGAATTTGAGGCACTTCATCATGACCACGTCCTCGTCTGTCATCGTCAGCTTTACAAATGAAAGTATCGAAACCTTTGGCAGTAATATTTGCCACGGCTAATATATCTTCATCTCGTCTGTCTCCCGGCATCGCCATCACAATACGGCGTTTCCCACTCACATCTAAGCGTTTTGCTAAGTCGGTAATCGTAGCGATTGCAGCTGGATTGTGGGCGTAATCGAGTATCACTTTGAACGGTAGTTCATCGTAAATATTGAGTCGACCAGGCGCCTGATAGAATGACGTATTGAAAATCCGTAAACCTTGACGAATATTTTCCAGCGAGGTGTCAAAACTATAAGCAATTGCCGCGGCAAACATGGCATTTTGCACATTGTGCAATGCCTTACCTTCAACCGTGGCTGGAATTAAATGAGTCCAAAGTAAAGGTATATGAGCGCCTTTATCATAAATGGTGATCATGTCGCCGTTAATGCCTTTTTCGAGTACCGCTGCCATGCCACCGCTGCGAATATGTTCGCGCACTAAGCCATGACCTGAGTCCATAGTTACATAACATATACGCTCGGCTTCACAGAAATCAGCCATCTGTAAACACAGATGATCATCGGCATTCAACACCACTACATCTTTCGCAACTTCAACCACAACACGTTTAATTTGTGCCAATTGCTCTACTGTATTTATACCCCTTTGTCCCAAATGATCAGCAGTAACATTAATACAAGCGCCAACATTACAAGTGTTATAGCCTAAACCACGCTTGAGAATACCGCCACGCGCTGTTTCCATAATGGCAAAATCAACGCTAGGGTCACGCAATACAATTTGTGCAGCAGTGGGTCCTGTCATGTCTCCTTTAACCGTTAAATGTCCGTCAATATAAACACCGTCTGTAGAAGTCATACCCGTAGTAAATCCAGACGATTTCATGATGCTGGCTAACATACGAGAAGTGGTGGTTTTACCATTAGTCCCGGTAATAGCCGCAATAGGAATGCGCGCCTTACTGCCAACAGGAAACAACATATCGATCACTTTTCCAGCGACATCTCTGGGTGTGCCTTCACTTGGTGCCACATGCATTCTAAAACCGGGCGCAGCATTACATTCGCAAATACCGCCACCAATTTCTTTATACGATTTGCTGATGTCGTCGGATAAAAAGTCCACTCCACCTACGTCAAGACCGATGGCCTTGATAGAGCGTACTGCCATATCTCTGTTGTCGGGATGCACCATATCTGTGACATCAATAGCTGTGCCGCCTGTAGATAAGTTCGCTGTAGAGCGTAAAAAGAAAACCTGGTCTTTGTCTAATATGGTTTGTTTGTTGTAGTTTGCTTCATCCATCAAGCGTTCTGCTTGGCTATCTAGTTCCAATCGAGTTAATACTTTTTCATGGCCTATGCCGCGACGCGGATCTAAGTTAACGATGTCGACCAGCTCTTCAATACTACTGCTACCATCACCCACTACATGACCGGGAACACGTTTAGCAACCGCCACTAGTTCATTATTTACAACTAACATTCGGTGATCGTAACCCGTTAAAAAGCTTTCTATTAAAATAGCTTTACTGGTGCCGTGTTTTTGCGCTTCATGATAAGCGGTGATGACCTCTTCATCCGTTGTGAGGTTGATACTGACCCCTCGCCCGTGATTGGCATTTAAAGGTTTAACGACCACTGGAAAACCAATTTTATTAGCTGCCCTGGCGGCTTGTTTTTCGCTATATGCCATCATCTGTTGAGGAACGGGCAAACCTAAATCGTTGAGTAGGTTATGAGTATCTTCTTTGTCGCAAGAAATTTCTACTGCGATGTGTTTAGTTTCACTGGTGATGGTGGCTTGGATACGCTGTTGGTATTTACCGTGCCCAAACTGCACCAAACTGTATTCGTTTAGTCTAAGCCATGGAATATTGCGCTGTTCTGCTGCAGCCACTAAAGACCCGGTACTGGGGCCAAATTCTTTTCGTTGAGCCATGCGAACAAAACTACGAAGCTCATCGGTAAAGTCAAAATCATCCTCAATATTTGCTTTAATGACTTGTTGCACATTGGCAGGCATCAGATGCGTTAATAAACGCATCCCTAAAGAGCCAGCCTCTAGACCCACGTCTCTTTGATGATATTGATAAACAACGTTGTAACAACCTTCTTTCTTCAAACTTCTGGTGCGTCCAAAATTGACCGGTGAGCCAGCTAAGTTTTGTAATTCAAGGGCAACATGTTCCCAAATATGTCCTATCCAAGTCCCCTCATCTTCTTTCAACCGCTTGATGAAGCCGCCTTCTTCACCATATGAACAACCATGGCTTTGCAATGAAGGCAACGCTTCTATCAACCCATCAATAAAACCCGTGCCCAATTTTACCGAAGGCCATTGCTCGAGCTCACCAATATCAATTTGATAACGAATTACAGGAAAATTAGCGTAGATGTTAGGACCAACATACACATTTTTGCTAAGTATTTTCATAGACTAAGGTTTCCTGTTTAAGTTTGCTGAATTAAGATTACGTTGAAAATGAATCGATGTATTATGCATCAATCTAATTTATAGAAAAACGCTGATAAGCGCCAATTTTTTTAGTTCGTTAAGAAAAATGATTAGTATGAAAGTGGCCAGAAAAAATATTGCTGGCCCATTTCATAGGAGGCGATTATTCGATGAAGGCTTTTCGATCGTTAATGTTATAACGACTTCCGTTTGCCAATATATGCAATTTTAAGTTCAACAACGTCAGTGCATCTCCGCTGCGAGCTTCGGCCATAGATGAATGTTCTATATCCGACGGATCGATGACTGTAATAGCACCACTGCCCACTACGGTAAATTCATTATCACCGTCGATAAAAGCGGCGGTATCTTCATCCAGTCCAAGGCCTAATAAAAACGGATTGTAAGACACAGCACTTAACAAACGTGACAATCTATTACGTTCATTAAAATGTTGATCAACCACGATAGTATTAATCAGTCCCAAACCAGGTGCTAAGTTAACGCCATCTTCAGTAGGTACAATACCGGTATTACCACCGGTGATCATATGTTGCGACACAATAGCTGCACCCGCTGAAGTGCCAGCCACATGCACACCTTGAGCATTTAGCTTACGAATAGTCTGAGCTATGGGTGTGCCACCGAGAATAGTCGACAAGCGTAGTTGATTCCCCCCAGTAATAAATATGCCCGTACACCCTTCAAGTTGGGTGACGTATTCTTCTTTTTTAGCATCATTACGATCACTAATAGGCAACCAGTGGGTATTACCGGCCCCTAAATCTGTAAATAATTTTTGATATCGCTCACCCGTATCTTCTAACTGAGAAGCGGTAGGTACGATGCAAATATCAGCTTCACTACCACCACATAACTCAACAAATTTCTTTAAGATTTCAGGGTTATCTATTTTTTCTTCAGCGCCACCTATGGGTATTACAAACCCACGTTGTTGCCCTTTAATATCTGGAGACGGCATTTTTATTCCTCAAAGGTACCTTTTTTAACAACTTCTTTATTGTAGATATGCCAAACACCCTTTGCCATTACGTGGCTAATTCGGTTTTGTTTATCTAAAACGATTAAATCAGCATCCATACCGAGTGCTATTCGACCTTTAGTTTTAAAGTTCATAAGCGTTGCGACATTGCTTGTAAAAAAGGCTAAGCAATCTTGTATTTTTGTTCCTTGGTCTATCAACTGATAGAAAACATTGGTCATAGCAATAGAATTAGCAAAATCCATTTTAGTCATATGACCCTGTTTATCAAAATTAGGCAGACAACCACCGCCATCTGAGCTAATGGTTAATTTGTCCTGCGGATAATCACTGTTAATAAAGCGTAACAATGCGTCAGCTGGCTCGTAACCCACATCGCCGGTTTCAAATGCGGTGACATCAATCCAACAACCCTGCTTGGTTAACTCGCACGCTTCCTCAAATAACTCTCTGCGCCGATTCACATGAGTCGGGTTAAAGGTTTTAGCAGGTATCTCGGACTGTGCTAACGCTTCGCGCACTAACTCTAGCCCACGCTCGCCGTCACCTAAATGCAAATGCACTATGCCTGCTTTACCGGTCATCAAACGCGAAACATGGGCCTCTGATGCCACTTTAAGTAATTCATTCAGTGTGGGTTGAGACGAACGGTGATCACTGATGGCCAGCTCACCTACTCCCACAATTGGCTCAATAAAAACAATATCAGTTCTGATAGAGCCGGTCAGCGTAGTCGGCGGAAGATGATAACCACCGGTATAACAGTAGGCAGACAATCCCTCTTCACGTAATGAGTATACTTGTGCCAATAATGATTCGGTGCTTCGAGTGACATCATCGGTACCCAACAGCCCCACAGCAGTGGTGACACCTGCTTTAGTGAATTGACTTAAAGGCACAGCAGGCACACGAGTAGAAAAACCAGCTTCGCCGCCGCCGCCAGTAATATGAGTATGGGCGTCGATAAATCCGGGAATAAGCGCTTGGCCTTGCAAGTCTAATTCATCAACGGCCAGTAGCGAGTCTAAAACGGGTAAATCATCACCCATATACAGGATTTCTCCGCCACCAATCACAAGATGTTTAAGCCCAACCGAATCCGGAGCAAAAACATTGGCATTTTTAAGTAAAGTTATTGAACTAGCTGAAACCACAGAATGTACCGACATATAAAAAAGAAACAGAACCCTACGATTTTAAAGCACTCAAGACCGCTTAGCAAAGTGTTTGTATGCTAGATCAGAGGGTAAAATCAAGATAGAGGCCAATTAGTGACTGCAATTGAAGTTAATTACGTCTAGAGCAGATATTTGTTCTTTATTTATACAATGGATTGCCAACATGATAAAAATCCTTTCTATCACAATATTGCTGTTAGCCTCTATGCCAACCCTAGCAGTAGGAGCAAAAGATTCTCCCCAGGCAATAAAAGCCCTAGAAATTTACAAAACTATCATTTAGATCCCAACGATAGCTGGGCGTGGCAAGGTTCCTGAAATGGCCGCATACCTGGCAAAAGAGTTTCGTGAAGTCGATTTCAAAGATGAAGATATTCGTATTATTCCTAGTGGTGAAACAATCGGCATGATTGTTCGCTACCAAGGAGATGGCACTATTGATAAATCTATTCTGTTACTGGGCCATATGTACGTAGTAGAAGCACTAGACATAGACTGGGACGCCCTTTTTTTTGGCCTCACTCAAGATGACAAATATTTTTACGGCCGCGGCAAAATCGACAATAAACTCGTTATTACCATGCTCTCGTCAACCTTTATACGTTTGAAAAAAGAAGGGGTTATACCTAACCGAGAGATATCCTTGGTTTTCACTGGTGATGAAGAAACCGGCATGATAACCACAAAAATTCTGGCCAATGAACGCCCAGAACTGGCAAAAGCAGAATATGCCCTTGACTCTGACGCCGGTGGTGGTGATCTCGATGCAAATGGCAAAGCCATAGCTTACCTAGTGCAAGCGGCAGAAAAAACCTATGTCAGCTTCGAACTCACATTACGCAACAAGGGCGGTCACAGTTCAAGACCCCGTCCCGATAACGCTATTTATGAACTATCAACAGCATTACTCAACATCAGAGATTACCACTTCCCCGTCATGTGGAGTGACATGACCCGTGAGTTTTTCAAAGTATCAGGGGCTCAACTCGGTGGTAAACTAGGACAGGCAATGACAGCGTTTGCCGCTGACCCTAGCAATAAAAAGGCATCCGACCGACTTGAAACAGAATCGTCATACGTTGGTACCACTCGTACCACTTGTGTCACCACCATGTTAACCGCAGGACACGCCGAAAATGCCCTGCCCCAATCCGCCACGGCCACAGTCAATTGCCGAATATTTCCAGGGGTAAGTGTTACACAGGTCAAACAAACATTACAAAAAGTAGTTGAAAATGACGCTGTTGAATTTGTCACATTAGACTCACCAGTAGAAAGTCTCATGTCAGAATTGCGTGATGACGTTATGGCGTCAGTTAATAAAGCTGTTCGTGCACGTTACCCGAATGTGCAAACTATTGCCTACATGGAATCAGGTAGCACCGACGGCATGGACTTTCGCAAAGCCGGCATTCCAACATGAGCTGTATCAAGTGTATTTTCGCGTCCCGATGAAATGTTTGCCCACGGCCTGAACGAACGACTGCCTATTTAAACATTTTATGATGGTCTTTTTATGATGGTCTTGATCACTGGAGTATCATTCTAAAAGAGCTAACGGGTAAATAGCCCCTAATTAGAACTGGGTTCAGATATGCAAAGGGCAAAAAATCTTTCAGAAGTTTACTGGCACTTCTTGCCCAAGACAGCCAACTTGCAAAAACACTTGTCGAGCACGCACAGCAATGACCTGAATAACCTGACGGAGGCTATTCAAGCTAGTTTGATGAAATAAATATAGGTTAGGGAAATTGAGCTTCCACAGTCCAATTACCATCAGGTTGTTTTTTCTTGGTGACCGTCGCTCCTTCACTTTCAAAGTCACCGACGAGTTGTTGAAGATCTGATTCAGGGATATCTGTTAAACTTTCTGTACGTGGCATGTGTTATTCCTTTTAAAGTTTTAATTCTTTCAACGCTTTTTTCCTGTCTTCAGCGAAATCAGCTGAGGAGAAAAAATAAGTTATAGAGGCATCTATATTATTTTCTTTCATCCAAACCCCCAATTTACCTTCAAAGTATTTGTCTTTAGTAGTTCCATCTGGCTTCCATAATTCACGCAGTGTATTGCCAGCCTGATCTTTAAGATATTCACCTGTGCGTATTTCTTTAACTTCTTCTTCGGCTTCAATTTTTGCGTTACCGGCTGTTTTACTAATTTCCGACACCGCACCTATTATTGTGCCTGCTTGGAAGTAGTTTTCAATATCAACTAGACCCAGCATTAGTGGGTAATCTTTTGCCGAAGAGCTTAATCCTAAATAGAGTTTTACAAGTGTTTGTGCACGAGTTGCCTGCATTTGTGACACTAATGCTGAGAGTGTTGTATCGAAAAATGCATTTTTATCAATCGATGATTTTGTTCCCAATATACTGGCAGACGACGCTGATAAAATGGCTTGAGTGCTTGATACTGTTGAAACCGCGCCTACAGCGTTCAGTAGTAGAACAGCTGTATCTGTTCCTATGCCAATATATTTGCTTTCTGAAGAGATGTTTTTAATGAATTCATTGAAATTTAAATCAATAGCACGCATTCGAGCTGCAATAACTTCATTGCGGTATTCTCGCTTATCAGAGTTTGAAAGTTTGGCGTTATAGTCTGCAATGACGCTTGGTGCAAAGTAAGGTGCTAATGCATTAAGTTCAGACTCGATGTCAACAGAACGTTCTGGCACGCCATCTATGCTTGTGCAGCCACTGAATATTAAAAATAAAAAGCTTAGTAGAGGCAATCGTGTATTCATAAACATTCCATATTCTCTTGAACGATGATTGAAATTAGTGTTGTAAATATCCTTACAGCTCGAGACTAACAGAAAATCGAATACAAAGTACACAGAGATAACTAGCAAACCTGCTTTAATTTTGCCCAAATTAATAATCCCTTTGTCTTTATGAGCAACAAAAACAGTGTTTTTCTGAATAACAAACTTAACCAAATTTCTGAATATTTTGAATTGATTTGCCCGAGCATTAATACACTCTATATACAAATAAATAAGCAGATAACGTTATGGCGGGCTCAATCCAAGAATTGATCAATCTGCGACCAGTATTAACCGTTCCAGCTTGTCAAAGACGGGCAGTACTAGATTACGAAAATCATTGTATATGCCAGCCATGGTTGCAGTCAGATATAACTCATCAGTGTTCGCTTTTTATAATAAACTTTTAACCAAAGGTAAGCCTAAAAAAGTAGCTTTAATCGCGGTGATGCGAAAATTACTGGTACTGGCTTTCGGCGTATTAAAATCAGGAAAGCCGTTTGATGTAAATTATCAACATTAATCAGATTTGGGCTTGATCCTCAAGACAGTATCTGGCTCCAATAGTTTTTATTGTCATCAAAAGAAAGTACACGAACAATGCTGTATAAAATTCATACTCATAATGATGCTGTTAACTATTCGCTAAAACTTTCTCTATCACTAACAGTGCAAGTTGCTCATCTTATTCTCACTTAAGCCACTAATACCAATTCCACCAATAACGTTACCGTACAGCGTTATCGGCACACAACCGGTAATACGACTGTCTGTCCAATACCCCATGTCCTTACCAGTGGTGTTAGCCCACTGCCCCAGAGCACTCGATTTTTGCCGACCTCTGGCAGCGGTATAGGCCTTGTTAGGCGCCAAGACACCAGCATGAAGAGCACACTCATCAGTACGCACAAAACTCATCAGCTCTCCATGTGCGTCAACAATAGCTACTGCAATTGGCAACTTGCGCAGCCGCACTTCTATTAATGATGCAGTAATAAACTGTTGTGCAAGAATTAATTCATTGGTTGCCTTAAACAAAGTCCAAATAATAGTTTGAAGAATAGTAGTTACAGGTAAATCGATTAAGGCAACTCATTTCCACGAGCTGCAACCCATAACGCATACCAATGGCCTCGTGTCAGTGTGACTTGAGTCGCCTGCGCACAGGCTTGTATCCGTTGAATATTAGTCGTACCAATAATGGGCTGAATGTGAGCCGGATGACGCATCACCCAAGCAAGCACTATGGCTTCTGTACTGACTTGATATTCAGCAGCAAGCTTGGCCACCAATTGTGAAGTCTGTTGAACAGCCTTGCTGGCGTTTGCGACTTGTTTTCCGGAATAAAGCCCCTGACATAGGCTACCCCACGACTGTAATTGCACACCTGTTTGGCGACAGTATTCAATGGTGCCAGCGCCATAATTAACCGCTGGCTGGCCTGAATTCCCCGAAGTCACCCCCTCTTCTAACCATGCTAGATGCGACAAGCTCAATTCCACTTGATTCACCATCAGAGGTTGCTGTAAATGTGCCTGCAAAAACGCCATTTGCTGTTGTTGCATATTTGACACGCCAAAGTGTTTTACCTTGCCAGCACTGTGTAATTGATCAAAAGCCGCAGCTACAGATTCAGGCTCCATCAAAGGGTCAGGGCGGTGCAACATTAATACATCGAGTTGTTCAATATTAAGACGGGACAGAGAGTTTTCTACAGATTGCACAATCCAATCAGCAGAAAAATCGTAGCGCTTAGGCCCAAACTCATCGTCAAAACGAATGGCACATTTTGATTGAATCGCCATCTGTTGGCGTAACTCAGGACGTTGTTTTAACACTTCACCAAATACTTTTTCAGCCTTACCTAAGGTATAAATATCAGCATGGTCAAATAAAGTGATCCCCGCAGCTAAAGCAGCATCAACCACATCGTGCGCCTGTTTAATATTCTGTTTAGTGATTGGGTCAGCGCCCCATTCTCCGCCTAATCCCATGCAGCCAAAGGCCAGCGGGCTATTGTTTTGTATATGTTTTGAAAGTGGGTAATTTTCCAAGCTCAAAATAACTCCTTATTGCTTTTACTATGTATTAAAGACAACCAACCGAATAGCCCCTATTTTAAGCTCAAATCCTAAGATTGAAATATGACAAAAGAGAATTCATTGTTTACTATAAAATACAATAGAGGCTTTTGGACATGGCAATAACTGATGAAAGAACATAAAAAACTGGAACGTTTAATGTTATTTAGTGAGGTAGCTCAACACCTTAGTTTTACCAAAGCCGCGCAACAATTAGATATTTCTCGTGGACATTTATCTTCGCAAGTTCGCCAATTAGAAAAAGAGATGGGATTAGCCTTACTGATCCGCTCCACCAGAAGTGTCCGGTTAACCACAGCCGGAGCCCGTGTGCTAGATAGTATGCATAAAATTCGCCACGACATTTTAAACTTGGAACGTAACGTTGAACGCGAAGGCCTTATTATTGAAGGGTTAATAAAAGTAACCGCACCAGCATTATTCAGTGAACGTTACCTGTTAGATATTTTTACAGAGTTCACCCAAACTCACCCAGCAGTTAGTTTTTCTATTGAGAGTAGTTACAAACCGCATGATCTTAATACCAGTAACTTTGATTTAGCATTTCGCGCAACCAATCAACCACCAGAAAATATGCTAGCAAAAAAGTTATTTGCCTATCAACATCGTTGCTGTGCATCACCCACATATTTTGAACGTTTTGGCACACCTGCAACAATCCATGAATTAATTAACCATCAATGTTTAAAAGGTAAAGACCAACCACAGTGGTTGTTTAATAGCGGCAGTGTTGAGGTAAATGGTCGCTTAGAAATTAACGACAATCATTTTCTAAAAGGCTTAGCACTAAAAGGAGCAGGCATTGTTCGAGTACCAGAATACCTAGTTGAGACTGAACTTAAAAATGGTAAATTAACCGTTATTTTTGCAGACGATATGCCGCAAAGCCTGTCGATTTACATGATCCATCCACAGCTCATTCATCAATCTGCTCGCTTAACAGCCTTTATCGAATTTACCCAGCAGTATTTTAGCCATTACCCAACTATTGCGGATTAACGACTCATTTCCATCAAACGACTATAAGTTCGGCGAAACTCAAACAGTAATCGATAGGGCTAATCGATAGTGCCAGAGCGATTGATATTAAATGGTTAAGCAATGAGTGCAGAAAATAACTACAAGGCCACACATCGTAAGAGGGCAAGAAAATAGTCTGCGCCGATAAACGCTTTGGTGGCTTCGACACTGCTTTTCCGCCTTTAGTGTTTCAGCAAAAAATGGCTTGCTCTTGGGGCACATGGCATGGGTGAAACTGGTTTTTTTAGAAGCACAGATTCGCCCAGTTGAACATTTCGACAAGCGACTCCCATGGACGGCGGAAGGTAGAACAATGCTGCAGCAATTGTCTAGAAGTCGAGATTGGGTGCTGATCATTAGGGATGATGGTGAGATTGACCAAATTAAAGCGTTTACATTTATTAGCTGCAGAAGAAAAAATAACTTATTAGGAGGGATTAGAGTCAAAACCCTTAGGAAGATGGCGTGCAGCGAGCTTTTAGTTTTTCTCTTTATTAAACCCCCAAAGATTTATAGCAGGTCCAAGGCGTTTAACGCATCAAAAATTAAATAGCTTTTACGTTTCAACGAACCCGACCCGGCAGGTAGGTTTGGTCATTATCGCTTCAATAGGGAGCAGTTTTACAACTAAAAAATCTATCGAGATGGGAGTGTAACCTTTGTTTATAATCTGCTTTTTCAATCGATGGAGTCGGTTTTTTTGAACAGCACGGCTGGGTCAAGTCTTGTCTTTTGCACTTAAAAACTTTATGTGTATAAACTTGGTCAAAGTATATATAAAAAGCAAAACACAAGACTTGCCCCAGACCCCGCGACAAAAAAATCGCATAAAGAGCATTAAGAAGGATGCATTAGGCATCCTTTTTAATGCTGAATCTAAGGGATGCTTAATTATATAAATAATAGATTAAAAACTATAAGTTATATTACCATATAAAAAGCGACCATCTAGGCTGTATGGGTTATAGGCTGTGTAAGGGAATATTTGGCTAAAGTTTGAATAGCCAATGTTATCGACTGTAGCTTGGGGATATTGATCAAACACGTTGTTTGCACCTACCGCAAGCTTCCAGAACGCGTCTGGCCTGTAAGCAATCTCTAGATCCGTGATCCATTTAGTATCCAAGTATTCATCACGATCAGCGGTTGTTGAAATATCAGCAACTTCACCGTAACGCGTCGCGCGCAACGTAGTTTGCCATTCGTTAAAACTCCAAACTGCAGATAAGTTCCATTTGCTATCAGGTGTGCCTTCTTCAAAACGACCTACTTCACGACGTGCAAATACTACGTATTCATCACCGAGTGAGTTAAGTTGCGCCGGATTGTCGTCGATATTTGTTACTTCGGTATCATTAAAATTTGCTGCAGCGTTTAAACGCACGTCGCCTAGATCATTTAACTCAAGTGTGAAGCTTGCAACGATGTCTACACCTTGAGTGCGCGAGTCAATGGCGTTAGTAAAGTAACGCACACTTTCGGTGTTTAACTCACCTGCATTTTCTAAGATTTGTTTGACTGCAGAACCTGTTAAGTTTTCAGATAATACAACACGGTCATCAATATCAATCCGATATGCATCAACTGTCAGGCTAAAGCTATCTTGGGTGTACATAAAACCTGCGGTTAGGTTAACTGAGTTTTCTGCGTCTAACTTTTTAGCACCCAGCGCTTTTGCTGCAGACGCATCGGTGGGGAATAAACCCACTTCAAATGGCTGGCTGTTTTCAAGTACCGTTGAAATTTGACGATACGAATTTTGCGCAAGTGAAGGCGCGCGAAACCCTGTGCTAATAGCACCACGAAGAGATAGGTTTGCGGTAATTATATAACGTGATGCTAATTTTGAAGTCAGCGTGTCTCCAAAGTCACTATAGTCCTCGTAACGATTTGCAAAAACAACATTCCAATTTTCAGTAATGTAGGCGTCGAATTCAGTAAATACAGACACATTATAACGACTTTTATCGGTTACGCTTTCTGGACCAAATCCTGAAAGTACCTGCGCGCCGCCCGATGCAACAGGATTACCGTTAGCATCTAACGCTGTAATGTAAGACGCTTCTTCACCTTGCTCAATTTTGTAGCTTTCACGACGGTACTCAGCGCCTATAGTAAAAAACACGTTGTCGGGTAGGCCAAAATCAAATGATGTATTTGCATCTGCATTCACTATCCATTGGTCATAGACCAAGGCACCGTTATCAAATTCGGTTTGACTGCCACCCCCTAGTGAGGTGTTTAAGCTATTTACTACACCTAATGCAAAGTCGTTACGGCCATAATTACTGCTTACGTCCCATGTCCAATTGTCTGTTTCGCCATCTAAACCTAGTGCTAATGAGTAGTCCTCTACCTCAGTTTCGATTTGTGGTAAAAAACCGTTTGGATAAAGTGATTCTACGTTACGATTGTCTTTTGCGCGGCGATAAAAACCACCTGAGTTACCTTCGCGATTTGAGTAGCTACCAAAAGAATATAAGTTTAGGCCGTCGCCTAAATCGTAACCCATGTTATAAAATAGTGCGTAGTCTTCTAAGTCAGCTTTACCAAAGCGGTGATTGTAGCGGTTAATGGTTAGTTCGCGTGGATCTAAACTACCATCGTCTAAGCGGTTATATTGTTCACGTGGGTCGAAACCAGAGCGTTGAGTTGAGTCGTTATCACGATACTCAATGGATACATTAACAAAGCCTTTGTCAGCAAGGGAAAAGCCAGAATTAGCACTGATTGTTCGTGTGCTACCATCGTTTACTTTGCGGTCATCACCTAGATTGAAGCCCAGATTGCCATTTGAATCAACATAGGTACTTTTTAAGTTGGGTGCACCAGCCATTTGGCTGTCATATTGACCATAAGTCAAACTAATGCTTCCGCCTTCGGAGGCGTCTTTTAATACAAGGTTAATTACACCAGCAATCGCATCAGAGCCGTATTGGGCCGCTGCACCATCGCGCAGTACTTCAACACGCTTAATTGCTGAGGTTGGGATCATGTTTAAATCAACCGAGGTCGAACCACGGCCAACCACACCAGCAAGATTTAAGAGTGCGCCTGAATGGCGGCGCTTGCCATTAATAAGTACCAAAGTATGATCAGGTGCTAGGCCGCGTAAAACAGCTGGGCGAGCATGGTCCGTGCCATCAGCAATAGTGGCACTAGGGTAGTTAAAGCTGGGTATTTGGTTTGCAAGCACTTGGCTGATTTCAAGCTGGCCTGTACTGGACATGTCAGCACTAGTAATAATATCAACAGGAACTGTACTTTCGGCTACACTGCGCAAACTGCGGCGTGTACCAGTCACTGAAATCACTTCAATACTTTCTTCCACTTGTTGACCTTGCTTAGCAACATCACCTCGCGCATAGGAGGTACTTAGTGCACTGGCAACTGCAAGGCTAAGTGCTAATTTGTTGGCTGGTAAATATTTAAAAGTCATTAATGGTCTCCTAGAAGCTTGTTGATTGGAGATTTGAAAAGTTCAGAAGTAGTAGAAACGAAAACCTCACTACAAATACCAGAATTAACAAGCTAATTAGTTTTTTTAATTAAGGTTTATCCTTACGCAGCATCGTAGGTTTCGATCGATCTAGTCGTAAAACTATGTCTAACACTTCTATTCCTACGCAAATAGAGTTAGCAATAAATGTGTCGACTTGAGGTATAAGTCAAGGTGTCGAATGCTCACGTATGAATATGCTGGTATATTTAATTTGTAGCAATTTAGCAGCCTAAATTTATATACAACGTGTTACCAAAAATTATATTTTCTTGAACAGAAAAGCCAATCAATACAATGGCCCCATGCGGTAACTCAAATGAAGTTTTTTTGCTTACGAAGAAGTCTGATGTGTATGGTCTATATCGACTAGACGCCAATGAGGTGAGTTTTAATAACGCCGAACGCGCCAGTCAATGTAAATACAGTTGTTTTATAAACTAAATTACAATCTGTTCTATGCAACAGGGTTTATTAAACTCTGTTGCATAGAACAGATATAATGTTTACCCTCAGATCTAGTCATACTTTAGGTATTCAAGGCCAAGAGAGGTTTATTATGCGACCAGCCAATGAGGCGCTGATCGTCGTTGATGTTCAGAATGATTTCTGCCCAAAAGGCGCGTTAGCCGTAATAGATGGAGACGCCATCATCGAGCCCATAAATGCTCTGTTATCCGACTTTTCTGCGGGCATCTTGACGCAAGACTGGCACCCCGCAGGTCATACTTCGTTCGCTTCGTCATATGATGAAAAATCGGCTTATGACATAATCGATATGCCCTACGGCCCTCAGATTTTGTGGCCCGATCACTGCATTCAAGGCACAGATGGCGCATCCTTTCACGACGGTCTTAAAACTGAGAACGCTGATCTGGTCATCCGTAAAGGATTCCGCCCAAAGATTGACAGTTATTCTGCATTTTTTGAGAATGATAAAACAACCGCCACAGGACTTGAAGGCTACTTGCATTCGCGCGGAATAAATACGGTCACTATCGTTGGTCTAGCCACCGATTTTTGCATTGCCTATTCTGCGATCGATGCGGCCAGATTAGGCTTCAGAGTCACCGTCGATATGACAGCCTGCCGCGGTATCGATATAAACGGGTCACTTGAGGCCGCGCTTTTACAGATGCGTGCTGCCGGAGTGAAGCTTAAATATGGTTGATATTGCTACTCAAGCTTGGAATCGACAGTGGAAGACCGATCCGATTGTCCGATCGCTGATTGATACTGATTTCTACAAATTATTAATGTGTCAATCTGTTTTCCGAAACAATGCTGACACGCAGGTGACCTTTAGCCTTATCAACCGGTCTAAACATATCAAACTGGCCGAGCTAATTGACGAGGGGCAATTGCGCGAGCAGTTGGATCATATCCGATCGCTATCTTTGACAAGGGGCGAAAGCACTTGGCTACGAGGCAACATGTTTTACGGCAAACGCCAGATGTTTCGTTCTGATTTTATGGAGTGGTTTGAAGCTCTACGTTTACCACCCTACCACCTTGAAAAACGTGATGGCCAATACGAGCTGACTTTTGAGGGCTCGTGGGCGGAGGTAATGCTGTGGGAAGTTCCTGCCTTAGCAGTGATGATGGAGTTGCGCAGTCGTGCGGTGCTTAAAGATATGGGAAAATTCGAACTTCAGGTACTTTATGCTCGTGCTATGACCAAGGTTTGGCAAAAAGTTGAGACGCTACGTGATGTTTCCGACCTACGGATCGCTGACTTTGGCACGCGCCGCCGTCACTCGTACCTTTGGCAAGACTGGTGTGTACAAGCCATGCAAGAGGGTCTTAAAGACAAGTTTGTTGGTACCTCTAACTGCAAGATTGCTATGTGCCGTGAACTTGAAGCTATTGGAACAAATGCCCACGAATTGCCCATGGTTTATTCAGCCTTAGCCGAAGACGACGCCACGCTGCGCGAAGCGCCTTACAAAGTCCTAGCCAACTGGCAGGACGAATACGACGGCAATCTTCGCGTGATCCTGCCAGACACTTATGGAACCAAAGGCTTCCTAGAAGAAGCACCTGCTTGGTTGGCAAGTTGGACAGGTATTCGCGTCGACAGCGGCGATCCTGCTACAGGTGCTGAGATGGCGATCAATTGGTGGAAGTCGTGCGGTGAAGATCCTAGGCAGAAGCTAGTGATTTTTTCTGATGGCCTTGATGTTCATAAAATTATCGAACTACAACAACAGTTTGCAGGTCGCGTTCGCGTATCGTTTGGCTGGGGCACCTTACTGACTAATGACTTTAGAGGACTTGTGTCCAACGATGCGTTATCGCCTTTTTCGTTGGTCTGTAAAGCTGTTTCTGCCAATGGAAAACCAACCGTAAAACTGTCCGACAACCCCAATAAAGCAATGGGGCCAGCTTCAGAAATTGTCCGCTACAAAGGAGTCTTTAGCGTTGGACCGCAGGAGGAATCAGACGTTATCGTTTAACTCACGCAGGGCCACTCTACTTTTCCACCAAGGACCTGCGAGGTCATGTTCGTTGAAAGTAGTTGAATTGAATAAATGAAATTATCAATTCAACTATGTGTACCAAATAAATAATAAGGAGTACAGAATGACAAAATACAACGAGTCATCTAGGTCTTGCCTTTTTCTCTCCAAAAAATTTCATGTACAAACTTAGTCAACGGAAATAAAAAGCAAAACGCGAGCTCTGGCCCCAGAATCCTTTCAGAGTTATTTGATCATATTTACGATGGGTATATTTGTAATCGTTATGTATGCCACACTTGAACGGACTATTTCATTTTGTCTGCAGTAGAATTTTGCTGTTTTTCTATTTCAATATAAAAGGGGGCAGATACAAGAACAACGTTAAATGACGCATAGGTTATACTTGTTGATTACTTAACTCAAAGATAAGGACATCCTATTAATCGTTTGCCTCGCATCTGCCCGATTGGTATTGCACAGCATATTATTCAACGGAGTAATAACCGTCAAACTTGTTTGGGTAGTGAACAAGTATTTTTTTGCTTATGTGGGTTGGTTAAAAGAGTTTTCTGTTAAGTGCAAAGTTGATATTCACGCTTGGGTATTGATGACTAATCACGTCCATTTATTGTGTACGCCGCACGAAGCAGGTGGTGTTAGTCGAATGATGCAAGCTTTGGGTAGGCATTATGTCAGATACTTTAATCACAGCTATAAAAGAACGGGAACACTGTGGGAAGGGCGCTTTAAATCTTGCCTCGTGGAAGGTGAAGCCTACTTAATTCATCTTTATCGTTACATTGAGCTAAACCAACTAGGGCCTTGATGGTGGCACAACCTTCTGAATATGTTTGGTCTAGTTATCAGATAAATGCATTAGGTAAGGTTTCAAATCTATGCACACCACATTGTTTATACACCGCGTTAGGTATTAATGATACCGAGCGCCAAGCCACCTACCGTCGTTTATTTACTAGCCATGTCGAGGGGGAATTGTTAGAAGAAATTAGGGCCGCCACTAACTCAGGTATGGCCTTAGGTAATGATAGATTTAAAAGCGAACTGACATCACTAATAGGTAGACGCTTACATACATTACCGCCAGGCAGGAAACTTGGATGGCGTAAGAATTAATTTAACTTTGCTCTGAACCCGATAGTTAACCCCGATAGTTACTAAACCTTGCTCGTCGCCGAAGCATGTAGGATTTAGGATGTTAATTTAAGTTGACCCTGACCCTGAGGGATCCCCACGAATATTCAACCATTAAAGTTGTCTGCAATAATAGTTCTGAGATTTAATACTGCTGCTTCATATTGCTCACAGAGCAGCGTGAAACGCTTATCTACGAAGCCTCGTAAGCCCAAATAATGAAACGATAATACTCGCCTTGTTTTAACTGTATTCGCTTGATAACGACGGTGTAAACCAGCCATTAATATAGCTAAACCTATAATGTTAGCCAGAATACTGGCGAGTGTGGCGATGAGGATAAGTATTGCAATACGTTGTACGCTTTGGCTTTTATGATGTTCAAAACCCAGTCCGAATAAACTACTTTTGATATCCCTAAACTCTTCTTCAATTTGCATACGCAGTCGATAAATAGCCACTATCTTTTTACCTAAAGACTTGCTTCGAGGAAGTGACGTTGCAATTAACCAGGGGTCTGTAGCGTCTCTTGCATCGACCTTTGAACACTTAGATTGCCTAGGAATGTTATGTCGCGTTAAGCTATGCCGTCCTTTGTTTTTGCCTTTAAATAGCACCAAGGTACATGCTAAAGGTTGGTTGCGACAAATATGGCTAGCGAACCCTATGGGTTGACTGGTAGCTCGCTTATACAACTCAGAAGTATGCTCCCAATCATCTTTCTGATTAACATACATCATAGGTTTGCGGACTCTTCCTGCAAAATCCCACCCCAATGCGATAACATATTTAAATCAGGTTGTTTTATAGCCAGCATCGGTGACAATAATGGGTTGAGCATTCTCATCTATAATACTGTTCAATTTAGCCAGAAATGGCTTATGTGTGCAGCGTTTTTCTTTCGTACTCATATCATGAACTTCTTGATATATAGCGACCCTCGGCCCTTAAAAGCGACGGATGCTCGTAGCAAAAAGCAGCCTTTGTGCGTATCCAAATCAGACCAATCAATCAGAATAATGGGGCGTAACGAAGCGCTTGCAAACTGCTTATATATGGTGCGATAAATAGAGAGTGTTTCATTGAGAATATGTTTGTTAGACAATAAGCGGTCAGCTTGTTTGATGCGATGCTTTTCATATGCTGAAGATGAAATTCCACGTACCATGCCGGTTACACTGGCTTTAGCCCCGTTTAGCAAACTGCTAACGCTGCTCGCTAATGCTGCTCGTCTAACTTTATGCATTTTAGGCGTGACAGCTGAAAGGAACTTCTTCAAAATAACAACTTCATTCATGGTATTGATCTTTAGTGATGTTTGGCGATTGATCTGATCACCAAGTACCATGAATGTTCCAAATTATTTTTAAATTACTTACCTGTTTATTTCGTGGGGATACCTCAGACCCTGACCCCAGTTTTCACTCGTTAACTTGACAGTACCTTTAAATCGCCCAATAACCAAGCGTGCGTTGTTTTTATAGTGCAAAGTACAAAAATTAACAAATATACTTGTTATTATACATTGTATACCACGCTGCATTTAGTTATTGTTATCTTCAATACAAATTTACCCAAGCGCAGAGTGAAATATGTCTACAGATAACAGTGTTGAAAGATTGCTAGCAAGTTATGAGGCTCAAACATTTAGCGCCTTGTCTGAGCTTCAGCGCAAACTCATTGCTGCAATGGATCAGCGTGAGACGATGGGTGGTATCCAGCAGCTCGGTAAAATTGCGAAAGAATACAAACAAACCAATAAATCGAACAATGAAACGCTCGCTTTACTTAGTGGCGTGACTTCCAATACGATATCAACCATGACCAGTGACCCAACTAACTCAAAGGTATCCACTGTCCTTGCACTACTGGATGCTATGGGCATGACACTGACTATTTCACGTAAATCTGCTGATGAGTAATATAAGCCGACAAGGGCGTGTCTTTGCCAATGGCAAGCTGGCAGGCCTATTAACTGAATACAAAGAAAAAACCGGCGCACAAAAGTATACGTTTGAGTATGACGGTGATTACATCATTCAAGGTGGCATGCCTATAGGCTACCACTTCCCCTTAACGAATGAGCCTTATCTGTATGATGTGCTGCATCCATTTTTCACCAACTTAGTCTCCGAGGGTTGGGTAAGAGTCTTTCAAGCAAGCAAAGCAAGATTAGATAAACGCGATGATTTTGGATTGCTACTGGCCAATGGTGGCGATCTGATTGGCGCAATATCAGTTCAGCCTGAAAACAAGGATATGCAGCAATGAGTCAACGTCTGGGCACGATATCTTTAAGCCCAAAAGGAAATGAGTCGCCCTATAGCAGTTACTTCCTCAAAACCATGTTTGGTATTAGTCAACTTCCTAAGAATGGCCTTCGCGTGCAAGGTGACGCACAAACGTTTAATGATTTAGCGCCTGAATACACAGAGGGCAATTCCGTGTCTGGAGCTCAAAAAAAATTATTAATGTCGCTGAACGATGGGATGCTGGTGCCAGTTAAGAAAAACGGGCAATTCATTGTTAAACCCGCACCAGATAATTTTCCTCATCTACCCGAAAACGAACATTGTATTATGCAACTTGCCAAAGTTGTTGGCTTTGATATTGCGCAAAATGCGCTTGTACCCTTTGAAAGTGGTGAGCTGGCCTATTTAACCAAACGCTTTGACATACTAAAGGACGCAACGCGTCTTTTCATCGAAGATGCGGCCAGTCTATGTTTAGTCGCCCCTGTCAATAAAGGCAGTGATGCATTGTCTTATGAAGATACGCTCAATACGCTGTTCACCGTTAGCGGTCAAAATCGTGGCGTGACATTAAATGGCTTTAGGCAAGTGCTATTCGCCTATATCGTGGGCAACAATAATTTACACCTAAAGAATCTCTCTTTATTTAGAAAGCCAAATTCACAGTCGCATTTCATGACAAATTTTACGCCTGTTTACGATGTGTTATCAGTCGCCCCCTATCCTAAGTACTATGGTGATGACTTGTCGTTAAGTTTACTTAACAGTGAATTGGAAGCGGTGTTTTCTGAGGCATACGAACAGTACGGTCACTATACCGGCTATGACTTTATTAAATTTGGTCAGCAAATAGGACTTTCTAATTCCGCAACTAAAAAGCTAATAAAGCAGCTTTGTAGCGCAGTGGAGGGTGCATATGAATACATAATCAATGCATCGCAATGCCCTGATGGTATGAAACGCGAAATAAAATCACACATAGCAGAGAAGCTTGGTCGGTTGTCACGCCCATACCCTGTGAATTTAGTATAGGCGTTTCCCCCAGGATTTATTTGCGTATTAGAGCCTTATAACGCTCCGCTGTTCATTCGCAATCATGGCATCAATGGCTGCATTCGGTACTGTCAAGTTAACGAGCGGACTCAGAAGCGTGCGATGAACAATGTTTTTTAAAAATCACCATATTTCATTTTTATAAGCAATCCACAAAACAACATTCTCACCATCCTCTTTCAGCAGTAATTCAATTGGTTTTTCCCACTCAAGCGCTGGAATAAAGCGCTGGAATAGCAGTATTCATCCATTTAGCAATATCCTGCTCGTTTGAGCCGATCATATGCCACCAAGTAGTCGCTCGGATGCCGAAAAAAGATAATTTAATGTGGTTCCGACCCCGATACTTAGACCCCGATACTTATTTAAGTTGACCCTGCCCCCTGTTTTAACCCAGTTATTTTTTACGCCAAACAGAAACGAACCAAGGCTGCTGATGCCGAGGTAACCCTTTAGGTCGATAATAATGTTCTATCGGCTCAAACTGGGCTTGTTGTAACAATGCGGTCCATGTGTCGGGGCTGTGATAGGCGCCAAAACGCTCACCTTGCAGGCTCTGCTCATCATTACCGCGAGGATTAGAAGTCAACAAAATGCCCTTGGGTTTTAAAGCAGCGTTAAGCTCGCGTAGTACTCTTGGCAGTTCTTGGGTCGGCACATGAAATAAAGATGCGTTAGCGAAAATGCCATCATAAGTAGCTGCCATTAAATTTAAGCTGATGAAATTTTGCTGTAACACCTGACAACCAGAAGCTTCGCGTGCCATATTACAAAATTCTTCGGAGCCATCTAGCCCAACAGCTTCTATACCTAGTGCTTTAAACGCAAGCAGATCTCTGCCGGGGCCGCATCCAAAATCGAGGATGCGACAAGGTGTCTTATCTCCCAACGCTGCCACCAAGGCCGCTCTATTTTGGCTAACATCGTGGCCCCAAGTGCCGTTTCGATAATCCGTAGCATTGTGTTGATAATGCCCAATCGTTGAGCCTGTAAGCTTACTAAGTTCTACTGTATCCATGGTTTATCCGAGCATCTGTTTTGGTAAAAAGTATTTTACGCTGTTTTTGTTGTGTTGTGCTTTCTAAGCTTTACGGCTTAAGTTAACCGCTTGCATTCAGCTTTTAGTACAATCTTCACGTTAAATATGAGTAATGACAGAAAAATTTTTGCCGTAAGGCAAAATTAATATTGGGGATTGTAAAGGTTTTTGTCTGTGGTTTATTGTCTTCACTTGGTTGTCTCAGATTTTTTGGGGGTGGGCGTGCTAGTTATTTATTGTAAACATCAAGAAAAGGGTCACGTATCATATTGACGTTTTATTTGAGCAATCTTACCCGCTAAGCCGGCCTGTAAAGCATCTGAGAAATTTTCGGCAGTAGCCAGATCAACCGCTTACGCGCCCTGCTTCCCCCATATACATCAACTGACGCATCTACTCATCTTCGAGCACTTCCACCCATAAAGAATGACCGTTGGCGTAAGAGTTAATTTAACTTTGCTCTGACCTCAATAGTTTCTTTTTACATCCATGTAAATTGACGAAATTGGACCCCAGTTTCAGTTAAATCCCGTAGAGTTCCTTCAAATGTGCCATAAAACCCGGCCTGTCAGCTGCGGCATCGGCGCGGATGGTTTTGACGTGGGGTCGCTCTTCCATGCGTGCGCAGTAGTCGCTCAGGCCGGGCACTGCAGCCAAGGGATCTTTGTTAAAGAACCGGTTACCCACGTCGCGGACGACGGGTAAGTTCAGGATCGCGGCTATATCGGCCAGCGTAAACTGATCGCCATAAGCAAAGGTTTCAAAGCTGGATAATGTCGGCAGCGCAGCGGCTGCTTTAGTAAGACCTGATTCTACTTCCTTAAGCACCGCCGGATCAGCTTGTCTGCCGCTTAGCAAGTTCGGAATCAATCGGCGTGCCACCAGCTCAAAATACAGCTCTATGAACTGCGAGAACTCCTGTACTTTGGCAACACCAAACGGCGTGTCGGGTAATAGAGAAGGTTCTGGATGCGCTCGCTCGATGTATTCAAAGATCGCCCGGGACTCGCTGATAAAGCCTTCCGGTGTCTCAACGCAAGGCACTTTGCCCAAGGGGCTCTTTTGCAGATACTCAGGCCTGTATTTCGGACCGACGCCGGTATAGGACACGACCTCTTCAAACGGTAGGCCTTTTTCAAGCAGGGCGAGCTTGGGTACGTTGTAGTAATTACTGGAAGAGAATCCGTGGAGTTTTAGCATCTTTGTTTCCTGTCCAAAAGGTTCAGTGTAACAAATTCCTCAGAGATTTAAGAGGCAGTTTACCTATTTAACCTCGTTGCGCTGAGGATATTAGTCCCTGTATATTCGAAGTCTTTTACGTTGCAATATTCCCAGCAACCTCCTGCGAAAAAAACCAACAAGAGGCAGTTTGTGAACCGAATCCCAAGAATCGCCTGCGAAACTGCTTTTGTGAGGATAACTCAGTGCGAATTAACAACGAATTAACAAGACACCCATCATAATAAATCGCAAAACTATTTTTTTGGCTGCTCGTTATCATGGGTGTCTTGTTAATTTTGTTACCATGGGGCTATGCAAGAACCAACGACGGTTACGTTTATTACCTTTCGTGATTAATGCCGGTCAAGAGAAACATCGCATGGCTATTGCTGAAAAAATCGTTACTCACTATTCGATGACAGGGGGATCACTACCTATATCGGGAGATATTGCTTGCTATAAGTATTTCACTTCAGCTGATATTGCTGAGGTATTCTCGATTTCTGGTGAGTTTATTAAAATTTCCAATGAGCCAAACCCAGATGCAGCAACGGCATGTTAAAAGGTGCAGGAAGGGCAGGATCAAAAAAATACGAAATAAGCTGACAGAAATTATAAAGACACCCATCGTAATAAATCGCAAAACTATTTTTTTGCTGCTCGTTATTATGGGTGTCTTGTTAATTGTGCGTTGTTAATTGTGCTTATCTTTTTAAACTATTAAAGGAATCAATATGCCAGAAGGTCCTGAAATACGCATTGCCGCTGATAAAATAGCAAAGATCATTGAAGGCAAAGTAATCGAAGATATTGAAGTAGGTTTGCCTCGCCTTCTTGAACCTTCACAAAAACTTAAAGGAATTAAAGTTTGAAAATTTAAAACCCGTGGCAAAGCCATGTTAATACATTTTGGTTAATGGTTCACATTTATTCCCACAATCAGCTTTACGGTGTTTGGAAAACAGCTAAGCGTGGTCATTTCCCCAAAACTAATCGCTCCCTGCGTTTGGCTTTGCATACAAAACAAAAAAGTGCCTTGCTATACAGCGCCTCCGATATCGCAGTATATGATCAAAGTGAACTGGTGCAACATCCATTTTTGAGCAAAATTGGGCCTGATATTTTGAACAGTGAACTACGCTGGAAAGTCGTTGCCGAGCGCTTGCAGCATAGCCGTTTCTGCAATAGAGGTTTAAGTGCACTGTATTTAGATCAGCACTTTATCGCCGGAATTGGCAATTACTTGCGTACTGAAATCTTATTTGCTGCTGGCGTGCATCCTGACTTTAAACCCAAACAACTTGACTCAAAAAAAATTGAGAGCCTTGCTAGGCAAACGTTAATTATTGGTAAACGTGCCTACGATACAAAAGGGCACACCTTACTACCAACTTTGAGCGACAAACTGGCTAAAACAAAAGGCAGCTATGAAAGCGTCCGTTTTATGGCTTTTAACCGCGAAGGTTTGCCCTGTCGTCATTGCGTGCAGCCTATTGTAAAAGCGAAGCGCAATGGTAGACGAATATATTGGTGTGAGAGTTGTCAGCCCACAGTGTCACTTGGTATTAAAGTTTGAACCTGTATTCCACCCCAAGAGCGTGGAAATGAGCGTTGTAGTAAATTCAGATTTCTTTTATCGGATTATTTATTGGCGTAGAACAAGTTGACGTGCTTACTTCAGTTTAGAAAGTGAAAGAAACTTTACCCATACTTACATTGGGCTGATTGCTTTTGTTCCCGTGACTTTTCTTGCCCTGTCGGCAATGCTTGTTTAGCCTTATTTCGTAAGGATGGTGTTATTGTCACGCGGAGCCGATTGTTGGATGGAGGTCACCTCGTGGATGCCACTCCACACACATACACCATGAAAACACGTCAGATTAACTCTGGGTTTGGGCACCAGTGCCGCTAAACGAGCAATAAAATCCAGTGGTTCAAAGATCACATGACTGCGCCGGTCATCGTTGGTGTCGTCACGGTAGGGTGTTTTGAGTGGGTATCGCACCTTGCATACTTTTCTGGGTTCGTAGTGTCACCGTAGTGGTCATATAATTTAATGCGAATAATTATCATTAAGATTATTGACTCATAAGAGCACCATGTTATTCTTAATGCGAACGATTACGATCAACGTAAAGAGGCGCATGCATAAGGTAACACATGGAAAAATTAATTTAATTTCCTCAGCGCTATTTGCGCCACTAACGTGCTCCAACTGCTCAACGACATTATTTACTTACGCTAGCGTAGATGTATCGACTCAATCTATCAGCCTATCATCAGCAATCGACATCCAAGAGTTTGAAGTCATCAAGCTAAAAGTTAGCACGCAGACACCTGTTCTAAATACGCTACTGTTTATGAAAATCAGAACAGATAAACGTTCTGATTCATGTGAAGTGTCGAGTTTACTGCCATTGGTTAGCAATAATGATGCGGTCAGCATCAGTAACCAACAAGGTGATATAAGCCCCTCAGAGTTGTCTATAAGAGGCGCTTGTGTCTCATCAAAGTAACGTTCATCTAGATAACGTTAGTATCGATATTTTGTTGAAGCAATCCAAAAACGTGCCTCCTAGGCAAATATCTAGTTGCATACCAATCGAAGGATATTCGCAGGCGGTGTTTATTGACCCACGTTTTATCAACAGTATTAAAATTATCGACGCTAACACTTCTGTAGTTGAAGTCAGCGCCGTTAAAGTCAGCTCTATCGGTGGCGTAGTAAAAGCAAAAACACACTTTTATTCAAGACAAAATGAGCTTGGTCTTAGCCACTGCAAAACAAAAAACAACTGGAATGAATTTTATACAGACGAAGACTTATTAACCGAATGCAGAACAGGGTTTACTCGAAAAGCTTCAGAAACATTGACCTTTACCGCTGAGTTTCAACATTTAAACTCAACGGGCAGTGATAAAAAAACTGGGTCAGACACTTATGAAGTGCGAAATCAAAGTTATACACTCAGTTGGAATATAAACGTAACTTATCGATTTAAGACCGACTTTGATACTGTTTATACACGTGTGTCCAATGAGTAAAATTGGCGCTCTGATTGTTTGTTTATTGGCTATTATATTAATCGCTGTTGTGAGTAAAATACCGCTATCAATTGTCGATACTTACCGAGGCCCGCAAGAACATTGGCCAAAGCCAACCATTGATGAAGGTGTCGATTTTAGCCCTCTAGGGGCGCTTCCCAAAGAAGCGCATTTCCCTGATCACAATCCATACACAAAAGCCAAAGAAACATTGGGACGCCAGTTGTTTTTTGACCGACGCATGTCGCAATCAGAGCAAGTGTCTTGTGCTAGTTGCCATGATCCAGAGCTCGGCTGGGCTGATGGTAAGCGCAAAGCAATTGGACACAACCGTTTGCTCCACAACCTGAACACACCCTCCATTATTAATAGCGCTTGGCTCAACAGTGTGTATCGAAACGGTCGCGCAGAGTCACTAGAAGCACAAATTATCGAAACTTGGCAAAATCCAGTAGAGATGGCAGCACATTTGCCTACAGCGGTTGCACGTATTACATCCATTAAAGGGTATCCTCCTATGTTTCAGGAAGCTTTTGGTACTAAAGAGGTTTCAGTAGTACATATTAGTAAAGCGATCGCGACTTTTATGCGCCAAGTGACCTTAACAAACACTACGTTTGATAAGTTTATGCGCGGTGAAAGAGCAGCGTTTAAAGACGATGAAATTAAGGGGTTACATTTATTTCGGACCAAAGCGCGCTGTGCAAATTGCCATAATGGTGATCTATTGTCTGACGGTAAATTTCATCACTTAGGTTCTTCTTTTCATAATGTGGGCGAGTTTCAAGGACGTTATCGAGTGACCAAACAGGCTGAAAACGTCGGTGCTTTTAGAACACCTGGGTTGCGCGGTTTTGCTGAAACTTCACCTTATTTACATAATGGCTTAATTAAAGACCTAGACACTTTGCTGCATGTGTACAACAGTGGCTGGTGGCAAAATAGTGAACTAGTTAACAAAGGTAACAATATTCCTACGGCAACGTTGTCTGAGCATATTAGAACCTTAGGTTTAAGCGAGCAGGAGCGGTTACAGCTAAAAGCGTTTTTAGGTACCCTTAAAGGAGAAGCATTTTGGATAGAGCAACCACCTGAGTTAAAGTAATTGTATATGTACTGCTTGGGTGCATTATGCTTTTCAAAACTGGGTCAGGGTCAACTTAACGCCTACATTTCAGTTAGCTTCTTTTTTTGTGGGTTGGCTGGGCGGCCTATTTTTTTATCTTTCATTCTTCTGCCTGTTAAGGCTTCTATCTCTTGCTTAAATTGCTCATTACCGATGGCCATTCCCTTATTCGAGTTGACGCGAATAGCTTCAAGTAATTGACCTTCAATGTAAGATGAGAATAAGCTGCGATAGGCTGCCTGGCGTTGAATCGCATTGCTATGCAGCGCCAGATATATTGGGTGTGGTGTACATAACTCAGACTCTTTTCCAAGGCCATTAATCTGATAGCTTGACCAATGATAGTCAGCAGGGTCCTCAATCATGTTTGCTCTAACGGGGTTAAGCTCTATATATCGATAGAGATGCAAAAGGTAATCTTCGGCTTGCACCAGGCAAGACTTATAGCGGCCTTCCCACAATGTGCCTGACCGCCCATAGCAACCATTAAAATAACGCACATACTGCCTGCCTAAGGATTGCATCATCAAACTGATACTATTGCTCATGCGCGGAGTGCACAGTAAATGCACGTGATTGGTCATCAATACCCAGGCGTGAATATCGACGAAGTATTTTTTGGAATATTCTTTTAACCAGTTTACATAACGTGCGAAATCTTGCTCGCTGGCGAAGCATGCTTGGCGATTATTACCGCGTTGAATAATATGCTGAGGAACATTTACCGGGCTGACCCGAGGCAATCTAGACATTTATTTACATCCATGTACATGTAAATTGACGAAATTGAAGTATAGCCTAGGATGTTAATTTAAGTTAACCCTGACCCCAGTTGACCCGAAGCTCAGGTTGAATATGTGCTTCTTATTTGTACGTTCATGTGTCGGGATACTTTACAGACTCAAAGTTTACATTTCATATGGATATTCTAACCATATGAAATTGCTACATATTATTTTGTGGCTTGTTTAGTGCATTAGAATGCATGTACTAGTGACGTATGACGTATCACTTTTGGTAATTATCTTTCAAGATTGTCTTGAAGGGATTAAAGAGAATAATACATGAACAGTCAATATTTAAGAACAATGACACTAAGCATCATCATTATGCTGGGTGGTATAGCCAGCAGCGCTAATGCACAGGAAGCACCAGATACCAGTTGTGAGTTAGGCTGTGTGACATTATTAGGCAGTAATGAAAAAGTGAGTATCACTGAAGTACAAAGAGATTGGGGAGTAGAATACGAGGTAAACGTACTAGACGAAGCGCTAACCATCACCGCTTTTGGCGTAACTAACATTGAGAATGATTATCAAACTTATAATAAAGTTGAAACTTGGAGCGATCGATATTTGTCTGAAAATGAGTGGAACGAAGGTTTTGGATTTACATACCTAGGTAACCAAGTGTCGACTAATGACCTCGGGGTATTTGAAGACCTATTCGGGCTAACGGAAAACTATGTAGCTTTCTTCTTTAAGAAGGAATTAGCCGACAGTGGCGTGGTGAACTTTAATAATCCAGGCAATAATTTTTACTTGTTCTCAGCGGAGGTGGCATCAGAGCTTGCTGCATTCAATGGAACTAATGTAGTGTCACAAAGTGTCACAAATGATGTTCCAGAACCATCAACACTGGCTGTTTTTGCATTAGGACTAATGGGTTTAGTATCACGTCATTTTAAGAAATAATCTTAAGTTGGTTTCGAAAACATCGAGCTTAAGCATCAATAATGATTTGCTTGAGCGATGTGAAAGAGAAGCCATATAATCCAATGTTGTCGCCATGCTTTTAAACAAGAGTGTCATCAATAAACACCTGCCAACGTGGTAGGTGTTTTTTTTTCCCAGCGAAGCTGGCAAACCTAACAGGCTGAAAGAAGCCTGCTCACCCTGACCACAAAAATTAACAGGACAGCCATGTTAATTATTTAATGAGCCACAAATTATAAAGACACCCATCGTAATAACCCCAAAAACTATTTTTTGGGGTTGCTCACTATTATGGGTGTCTTGTTAATTTGTTGATGACTAATCACGTCCATTTATTGTGTACGCCGCAGGAAGGTGGTGGCGTAAGAGTTAATTTAACTTTGTTCTGACCCCGATAGTTCGACCCCGATAGTTCTTCTGCATCGGTTACGATAATGGGATTAACCTTATCACCCATTAGAGCTTTTAACCTAGTGAGAAACCGATTGTGGGTAGCCCTTTTTTCTTTGGTTTTTATGCTATGTACTTCCTGATAAAGCGTGATGGAACGACCATCAAATGCCAAGGAAGCCCGAAGCAAAAAGTGGTGCCCATATTTATCTAAGTCAGACCAGTCCACTAAGATAACTGGGCGAGTGGAAATACGCCCGAACCGTTTACATATGCTGGCATAAATGGCGTAAGACTCAACACTTAGATTGGTATTGGAGCAGAGTCTATCCGCACGCTTAATACTATGTTTTTCATGAGCCTTAGAGTCGATGCCACGGCCCATAGACGTCACTGTGGCACAATTACCTGTGAGTAAACTATGAACACAAGCGGACAACGCTATTCGCCGAACTTTGTGCATATTTGGGGTGACAAGTGACAGGGTATTGTTCAATATGGAGTTTACATTCATGGCATCAATGCTTTGTGAGTTTTGGCGAATGATCGGATCACCAAATGTCATGAATGTTCCCTAGAACATTAAATTATCTCATTGTTTTACCTAGACTATTTGTGGGGATACCTCAGGTTCTGACCCCGATAGTTTCTTCAGCTGATATTGCTGAGGTATTCTCGATTTCTGGTGAGTTTATTAAAATTTCCAATGAGCCAAACCCAGATGCAGCAACGGCATGTTGGAAGGTGCAGGAAGGGCAGGATCAAAAAAAATACGAAATAAGCTGACAGAAATTATAAAGACACCCAACGTAATAAATCGCAAAACTATTTTTTTGCTGCTCGTTATTATGGGTGTCTTGTTAATTATTTCACGCTATATACGATTTTTTTCAACCAATCTTCTGTAGTGTTCTCCCAATACTGTAAGTCTGCAGGACTTACTTTCCATTGCCGCATTCCACATGTGTGGAACATCTACAGGAATTAGTAAATTCAGGCGATTAAAACGCTGAAGGATTGAAAAGACACGGGTATTTTCTGGGTCTGGTGGTGGCATACCTGCATCGCGCCCCTTCATTTCCGGCTCAAATGTCGGATCGAGCGGGAAAAAATATCCGGGAGTAGGAAAGAATTCGAAAATTCTCACTAAGTCATCTATCGCTATAGCTGGAGTTGATTTTCTTAAAGAAACAAATTGCTTCACATTGGTTTTAAATACCGGACGCTGCTCCCACGACCCCAAGGACTGGTCAATGTGCGCATAGACACTACCAGGAGTAATATCACCCGTAAGATTAGCGGCACTACCGTTTAGCGCATCTACGAGTAAGGTAGTAAAAACTCCCCGCCCATTTGCTTCAGTTGCATACTGGTCTTTTGTTGATGCCGTTAATACAGTCAGCCCCTCAGATAAGGAGGCTAGCTGCCCTGCATCGGGCGGGGTACCCGCAATACCAGAGTGACAACTATCGAGAATAATTATCTTATTCTTTGCAGGTGAATTATTCGCGAAAGTAAGAATCTCAGATAACGATACACCTTCATCTCCTCGACTGGAATCCGTTGTTAATAAATAACCACCAGTGGCTTCAATGTGACCATGCCCAGCAAAATACAACAAAGCAATATCCGCATCTGCTTTAAACAGCTCTTCAATTTGATCTTTTAATTCACCTCTATTGACTCGGTCAGTTGGGCCTGTACCTGTCAATAGACGACAATCAAAATTTACAGCTCCACCATCATGACGCTCTAGCACAGCTTTCACTTCATGGGCATCATTCACACAACCGTGCAATGAGCCGCCGTGCTCGTAGTAATTAACCCCAACAATTAGCGCTCTGCGCATGTGCTATAACTCCTTAAAGGCTATCGATAAAGTCTTGGATTGCTTTCCAAGTCCATACTTTTGTATTCACGCCTAATACATTCGTCCTATCATCGGTGTACGCCCAAATTCCTAGTACTTTTTTCTTTTCTTCCCTTGCACAAGCTATCTCCCATTTTTGACCACTAGACGTTAACGAGTTTTTACTAATAAGTGCAATCACACCATCAGAACGTTTAATTCGAGTACGGACCTTTTCTTTCCAGCCAGAGTCATATGCATTTTTTACTGACATATCGATATATTCAAAAGGAGAATTAGTGTTTAGCGATTGCCCCTTCAAAAAATCTCTTTGTTTTTCATCTTCAATTGCAAAAGCCACAAAAATTGTTTTCTTAGTTCCCATTTTTACTCTCCATGATGTGTCGTGGTTGATTATTTATTTGTTGCCTAACTCTCTGCTAAACGGCGTTCGTTAGCGAGTCAGGTGAAGGCCACGTTTTTTTTGTGGCCGGAATGCCGCTTGTTAACACTGCATATTTAACAGTATGTATTAAGGACACGACCATGGATAATTATCACTTTTTGTTCTGTTGTTTTCCCACTGGAGAGGCTGGAGGTTTTCAAATGTGTTTGGACCACCTTTAACAGTTGGCTTTATATGGTCTAGTTCCCACCCCACATCTGAATTTGTATTTCCATGCTCAGAGTATTTTATGGATTTACCACAAATGTCATATCTCCATTCAGCTGAGTCCCAATGCTTCCCATCCTTATCAGGAACTATTTTTCCTTTTGCCCATACTGCTAATTTTGTTTTTTCATCGGTAGTTTTAAAGGGGTAAAGGTAGGTCATAAGTAACATCTCCTTATTTTCATTGTAGTGCTAAAGATTATCAACTGCTGCGCCACAATTTGGCGTCAGATGGCTGAACCTGCGAGGTCAGGTTCGTTGAAAATAGAAATCAAATGAGGAATTGAATTACCATATATAAATGACAATTCCTTTACCCAATTAAACGCGAGGTTTACTAACACCAAATCAATTGCCATACATATTCATATTCATATTCATCAAAAGTAAGCAGTTATCTTTAGTACATTTTTCATACAAACCAGCCTACTATTTTTACCAAACAAAAGCAAAGCAGATATTTTCAACTGTTTATAACAATTTATTAGAACAGCCCAAATAGTGAATCCATTAGATTCACAACAAAACTCTTTTGGCGTCACAGCCACTGCTTTTGCCCTACTCTCACATGTATGTCCGCTACTCATTTTTGAGATTTTGTAGGTCAATTTGCAAGGATGCAAATAAAGCTAATTAACAAGACACCCATCGTAATAAATCTCAAAACTATTTTTTTGGTTGCTCGCTATCATGGGTGTCTTGTTAATTGTTTACTTATTGGTGGCTTGGCGGATATCTTCTAACAACTTACCTTCGATTTGATGTGCAAACAACCCTCGATACGCTAACTGGCGCTCCTGTTCATTTCTACCAAGACGGGTATAAATAGAATGAGGTGTTAACAAGTCACTCTTCTTTCCAAGCGCATTACATTGGTAACTTGACCAAAAATAATCGGCTGGCTCATCAACCATGGAGGCTCTTACAGGGTTCATCTCTATATAGCGATAAACTTGCATTAGGTAGGTTTCTTCTTGCACCAAACAGGATTTAAAGCGCCCTTCCCATAACGTACCTGTTCGTTTATAACTTCGATTAAAATACATCACATACATTCGCCCAAGTGATTGCATCATCTGCGAAATACCATCATTACTACTTGGCGTACATAAAATGTGGACATGATTGGTCATCAGCACCCATGCATGAACACTGACTTTATATTTCTTAGAATACGTTTTGAGCCAACCAACATAAGCCTGCATATCCTCTTCACAAGCAAATGTCGCCTGACGATTGTTCCCTCTCTGTATTAAGTGCTCTGACACTCCTGCACTAGAAACTCGTAGTCTTCTCGCCATTAAACCAGCCTTTTTTTATTAATAAATAGGAGGATAGTTCATTTAAAATGACTCTGACCCCTTTTATTTTCAAATTTGAGCTTTTGGGAAAGACAACTTAATACAACTTAATAGGCCACCCATAATAAAATCATTTCAACTAAATTGACTACGACCCCTTTTATTCCAAGACTGCAGCAGCATCCCTTCTTGTCATAAAAGCAGGCTTGAGATTTAAAACGCCCTTCCCACAAATTTTTCTGGAAAAAATTTGAACCGCTTCAGCTGGCCCGAAGGGTGAGCGCCAAGGATGGCAGCGAATAAAACCTGCCTGTACAGCCGTCTTCTTTATTGGCCTGCCTGGCAATAGGCTCACTTAAACTGGCCATCAACCAACTGATGTCATACAAACGCTGACGGTATACAGTAATAGTCTCTTTAAGGCTTATCCATTCACTCTCGCTTAACAACTCATTACGCATGAATTTCTGGCTCAGTAACGTACCTCTATGCAACCGATGCCAACGGTCTAGCACTTGTTTATCTGACCAAGACATGGCTTTGTCTTTATCTTTATCCACACACAGCACCAAATGCAGATGATTGCTCATCACTGCATAGGCGCATATACCAACGGCAAATACTGACGATAACCACAATACCTTGTCTTCAACCTACGCCCGTCTGTGCTCGTAACTCGTGCCAGAGTATTTATCAGTAGCGCGGCTGCCGTACCACATAAAAAGGCGTGTCTAACGCAACGTGAAACGCAATGGTAATAGGGGGTATCAATAAGGCTGACCTGAGATGAACCAGGCTTGGGCATAAGTGACTCCTTTCAATTTGTGCTATTTCAATTGCTGTTATCAAAGCTTAGTGCAGACAAAAATAGTCAAATTGTTATGGGTGGCTCGTTCAATCGTCTAATGGGTGCCTAAAACGTTGATTTAACCCTAATTAATTTTTTTCTAGATTTGCTGCCATTCCAATACCAGTTCGTCGGCTTTAGCGAAACGCTCAAAATGTCGGTCAATGGTATCTACAATATCGCCTAGATCGATTGCATTGTTAGCTTTGCAAGTCAGTGTTAATAAATCAGTCGAGGCAAACATATCAGCTGTGCCCATTTCAAATTGTACTTTGCCTTGTGTCTCTTCCCATTGGGCTTGCACTTTATGGGCAAAGTGTTTGCATAATCGCTGCACATATTTGGCGCCTTTTTCAGTGTTGACAACACCCGACCGGCTATATGTGTATTCAGATACAGTAAGGTTAACTTTGCCATTTTCATTTTCATTGTCATTCATATTCATATTGTTATTTCCTTTATTGGTTTAGTCTGTATTTGCAGAAGAACTGGCACTGTCCGCCAATATTATGGGGTAACCTTTTGAGCACGCTTCAATACGAGCTGTGATCCCAAAAGCTTGATCCAAACATTCAGGCGTAAGCACATTTTTTGGCGCGCCCATAGCTAACAGCCCACCTTTAGCCAATACCAACACTTGGTCGCAGAAACGTAATGCAAGATTTAAATCATGACTGGCCACAAAAGCAATGCGCTGATGTTCTTCAGTTTGTTGCTTAATCGTTTCAAGCACATTGAGTTGCCAATGTAAGTCCAAGGCGCTGGTAGGCTCATCTAATAACAACAATTTAGGTTGGCGCACCAATACTTGAGCAAGACCAACCATTTGCCGTTGACCACCTGACATTTCACTCATTTTTTTAAGTGCCAATGGCATAATCCCCAAGCGCTTAAAAACACGCTCAATCGCCTCGTTAATATTATCAACAGGCACACCTGCGGCCGCCCGACAAGCGCTGTAAACTAATTCATAAGCGACTAAAGAGGTGGGTTGAGGCAAGGTTTGTGGTAAATAACCAATATGCTGCATACGTTTAGCTTGGCTCATTTGAGCAATAGGCTGTTGCTCAAAGGTGGCCTCGCCCTTGAACTTCATAACGCCGGCTAAAGATTTTAATAAAGTAGACTTGCCCACGCCATTTGAACCAATTAATGCCACTAACGTGCCCGGTGTTATCGCGGGTAATTCCAGGTTTTTAATAATAACGTTGCGGCCATAACCGACCTGAAAATTTTGGATAATTAAGCTCATACTTGCCCCTGCCTACCACGGCCTAAAATCAGGCTAATAAAAAGTGGAATGCCAATCAATGCAGTCACAATGCCCACTGGTAATATCACCCCCGGCAACAAGGTTTTACTGGCGATAGAGGCCAAAGACAACAATAAAGCCCCAGCTATGGCACTGCCCGGCAAAAAGAAGCGGTGATCTTCACCTAACAACATGCGCGCGATATGTGGACCCACTAAACCAATAAAACCAATTTCGCCCACAAAAGCTAAGGCCACTGACGTCAATAAGCTCACTCTAAGTAACACGGTTAAGCGTAGCCGTTCAGTTTTTATGCCTAAACTACGGGCCTGTTCTTCCCCTGCGCGAAGTGCAGTTAAGGCCCAAAGCTGTTTTAGACTACACATAAAACACACCACCAGCACCACAGTGACTAAGGTCACTTTTTCCATATTGGCCCTAGCCAAACTGCCCATAGTCCAAAATACTATTTGTTGTAACGCGCCTGCATCAGCAATGAATTGTAATAGCCCCACCACCGCATTGAGCCCAAACATCAAAGCAATACCAAATAATAAAACCGTATGTACACTGGCACCCATAGTGCGCGATAACAATAAGATCAACAGTGAGGCTAAAGAGGCAAATACAAAAGCACTGGCTGGCAATAAATAGGTGAAGCTCAGGCCTGTCCAACTCAAGTCAAAAACAATGGCCATAGATGCGCCTAAAGTAGCCGCAGATCCCACTCCTAGTGTAAAAGGACTGGCCAGTGGGTTATTTAACACTGTTTGCATTTCTGCCCCGGCAAGTCCTAAACAAGCCCCTACTACTAAAGCCATTAGCGCATAGGGTAAACGCACGTCCCAAATAATGACTTTATGGGAAGCGCTCAAATTTTCAGGCTGCAGCAAACCTTGTAACACTTGCCAAAGTGATAAATCTGCTGGACCGCTAGCAATATCAAACAAAAAGCTGAATAAAGTCACAGCAACAATTACTGCAATCAACACAATACGTTTGAATACAAAATCACGATATTGTGTGGCTAAGGAATATTGATTGCCTTGGTTATGAACATGGTTATGCTGGTTGACACTGACAAGTTCGTCTTTCATTTTTGCCTAGCCTGAGGTGAGAGTGTTGTCCAATACACACCGTTTAATGGCACAGACTGAAATTGTTCAAACAAGGTTTCCAAAGTCTGCCTTGGTAAGAGGCTGGTGAACTGTTCGGGGTACAGCCATTTAGCGAAGACTTGCACCGCCACTACATTCAGCGGCGTATTATAAAAATGATGCCAAATGGCATATGCCTTATGTTGCTGTACTGCTGTTAAATGGTTCATACCCATAGTATCCAGCGCATGACGAAAGCTCTGTTGGGCAAAGGTCTCATCTACGCCCGCCCCTAGTGCGATATAATGTGGCCGTTGAGACCCATCTGAATATGGCTGTGTTGAGCCGATAGCCGTGGCAATATAAATGTCAGGCTGAAAGGACAATAAATATTCGAAGTTCAAGACCCCTGCACTGCCAGGTATCATACTACTGGCCACATTTACGCCGCCCGCACGTTCAACAAAGTCTGCCATCATGCCCTTTACCATTGTTTCGCAACACAGTCCCTGCAACCCCACACGACTATGTAAAAACACATTCGGCTTAGGTTTGGGCTCAAGTTTCGGCTTAGGATCCATCTTAGATTGCAGCTTAAGCTCTGATTTAGCTTGGACCTGGTTTGCCATCAATTTTGATAAGGGGTCAATAACCCGTTGCATTTGCTGTTGGTAAAAAGCAATAAACTCACTAGCCCGACTTTCCTTACCTAATAACTTTCCAAGCAAAGCGATACTCTTAATAGTATTGACCAGAGGATCGCGCCGGAAATCGACAAACACGACGGTCACACCCGCTTGCTGCAGTTGATTGATTAAAGTCGAATGCCTGGCACTGGGTCCATGGCCTTCCACTCCAAAAATAGCCAAATCTGCATTTAAGGTCAGGGTTTTTTCGATGCTAAAACTGTCTGCCGAGGTGTGCCCGACTAAAGGTATATCGTCAATTAACGGAAACTTATGCTGCAGTTGTAAATAACTGCCGTAATCCACCACTTTTAAATCTGCCAACATGCCCACGACCCGTTCAATTGGATTATGAGTATCGAGGATAGACAATGCAGACAAATAACGACTTTCACCGAGGATAATGCGCTGTGCAGGTTTTGAAATAGTGATTGAACGACCTGCTAAGTCGATAGCTTTGATAACTTTGATAACTTTGTTAGCTTTGTTAGCTTTGTTAGCCGAACTCGTTACACTTTGAGCGGTGCTAGCGTTAGTCATAAATGTGGCACACAAAGTCACTGCCAATATGCCCAAGGTGAGTATCAACTTAAGCGTAGTAATGCTGTATATTTTCATATTATTTGCTGGTCCTGAATGGATCAAACCCCAGTGCATACAAAATACACTGGGGTATGTATACCCTTCATCCTTGAAACTACACGTATGCTGGCTGTTATCATTCACCTTGATCACTTACTGAACTAAGTTCATGAGGTTTGATTTATTTGCTGGCGCCGTGTAATTCCAATAATTTTGGGTGTGTTTTTTGGCGATTAAAAACGTAACGCTACACTTACACGCACATCACGACCTGCTTCAGGCGCGCCCACCACCACCTCATAGCCTGCATTATTAGTAAAGTTTTCAACACTGCCGTGGTGCAGGTATTGTTTATCAAACACGTTTTTGAGCGTTAAGTTAACCGTTAACATATCGTCACCTAGTGGTAACCAACGTGCGTAGATATCATGTTCGGCATAACCTGGCTTATCTAAGGTTAATGCTTCGCCGCCCACATTTAATTTTATATCGTGAATACCCTTGACCATTCTTGCAGACCAACCTGCATTAATGGTTTCGTTAAATTCATAATGTAAATTTAATGCAAGGGTATCCCCGCTAGAGGCTGCTGCAGAGCTATACACATAACGTGTGACAACTTGTCCATCGAGCTCGGTATCAGCGCTGTTAATGGCAGCGCTAAAGTCCAACTGAGAAGTTTGATAAGCAAACTCTAGGTAGTACCCCTTGGTTTCTATATCATTATCTAGATTAATATTGACGTTTGACCAAGGCACATGCCAGCGATCGGGGTTTCAATATCTGAACGATACACACCACCAGCAAAGCTTGCATTGCCCAGTGCGTAATCTAAGCCAAATTCAAGGTTTTTGGCTGTTTCAGCTTCTAAACTTACATCGTTTGAATAAATTGATAATTTAAATGCGTCTTTCACTTCAGGACCGCGAAATGCTTCGGCATAACCGGCACTGATGCTTAAATCGTTCGTTAATGCGAAGTTAGCACTTAGGTTAGGTGACACACCCGACTCATCAAATTCTAAGCCATTAATATCCGATAACTGATAGTTATCAAAACGCATACCCGCCGACACAGTTAGCGCTGAACTGACATCAATCACATCTTGAAGATACAACCCTTTAATTTTGCCTGTCTCCTCAAAATATGCATCTGGCGCAAAATCAATATCATTTAGATAGCTGGTATCATCACGAAAGTTAAGGCCATAAATAAGCTGATGTTGACCAACAATGCTTATATTTTGAATAGTGGCACCCTTTGATTTAACCGCTCCATCATAAAAGCTAGTTCTAAACTCACGCGATTGGTAATTTTTGGTGTTATAAACATTCACACTAAAATCCAGCAGATCATTGTTAGTGTCATTTAATCCGTAATTTAGGGTAGTCGTTTTGCGTTCACCTGCAGTGGGCTCAGCTGTATTTCTGCTGCTAGCAATCCATTCTGGACGATACAAAATATCACCGTCTTCTTTGAGACCTTCATGGCTTAAAGATAAAAACTGATGCTCAGATAAATTAGCCACTATTTTTGCATATCCAAGTGTTTGCTCTGATCCAGTGCCGATAATTTCAGTCCCATCTGCGTCTTCAACATTATCAAAATCAGAGGCAACAACACTCGCCATAGCACTAAACACATCATTGGTATCACGTCCAAATACAGTGACGCTATTTTTAAACCCATCACCATTGCTGAAATAACTTGATTTGATTAAGGCACCAAAGTTTTCATCTTTGGCCAAAAGATCATCAGGATCTTTAGTAGTTAATTTTATACTGCCACCTAATGCACCAGGGCCTGCTGTTGCACTACCCGTACCCGCTTCAATTTCCACCTGCTTAAGTAATTCGGGCTCAATAACAATTCGCCCTGCATGATGGAAAACCGCCCCAGATTGTTCTGCTCCGTCAATAGAAATATTCAGCAAATCTTCACCAATATTTCGCATGTAAATCTTTTGTCCCATGCCAATAGAGCCACCTGCGCTAACGGATGGATCTTGACGAAACACATCACTCAAACTATCAGCATGCAAGTTTTGTAAGTCATCTGCTGTAATAAGTCGGTCAAGACCACTCGTGGCTTGTCCAATCACCGCAATCATCTCAATGTCTGAATACTTTTCAGTTTTCACTTCAGCAAAGGCAGAAGCGCTTCCTATAGCGCTGGCCACGCATAGTGAGATAACGTGTTGTTTGTTTAGTTTATGTAGATTGGGTAGATGCTGAAGATGGCCTAACTTGTGTGTATTGTGTTGTTTAAATGGTGTTCTCATGAAATAGACTCAAATGATAATAGTTTGTATTTGCATCCGATTATGAGGATTGAAGCAAAAAAGTGAACAACTTTTACAACTGTTACATTTGTAAAATAAAATAAGCTGTCTACTGAAATTGTCACAGCTGGAAAATGACATATGTAACATAAATTCATCGAATGAGTTTTTAACTATAGGATTTGAAATATTCAATATATCGAAGATTAATAACTATGCTCAGCACTATTTTTAACAAACGGTTTTGAGTTCTGACAGCGGCTTAATTCAGCAACTCAGTCAAAATGATACAACTTAGTCTAAAAGCGCAAATTAGGAATTATTTTAAGTGATGGAGTAAGGCAAATCGATGGTTATTTTTAAACCTGCTACTTGCCCAGTAGTTGTATAATAATTTTGGGCCTTGATAACCCCATTAACCGCCTCAATTTGACGCTGCGCTAACGCTAAGCCTAAACCAAATCCTCGGTGACCTTTTGCACAGGCTGGGGGGCGGTCGTCATCGGAAACCATCCTAGATTTATCCACCTGAAAAAACGGCTTAAAAATATCTTCAACTAAATCTTCTGGCACCCCCATTCCTTCGTCTTGAATATGTAGAGTAAAAAAGCGTTGCTGGCTAACCAAAGAAACATTAACTTGTTTATTTGGCGGTGTGTGATGTAAAGCATTACGGATGACATTTTCGATGGCCTGTCCCAACGCTTGCTGGCTACTGGTTATCATGGCTTGTTCAAGACCTGATTGGATCACTACCTTATCTGGGTATTCAAACCGAGCATCCTCACAAATAACACTCACCAGCTCCGACAAATCAAATGATTCACCTTTACTCTTAGGTATTTCGGTATTTAACCAAGCTAATGTCAGAGTATCTTCGACTAAATATCGCATATTCGACGATTCAGAACGTAATCTGGTAAGCGCTTTGTGGGGATCAATGTCCTGCTCAACAAAATCAATCGCCATATCAATACGCGTTAATGGGGTACGTAATTCATGGGATAAGTCTGATAACAATTGACGTTGACTAACAATAAGTTTGCTAGTGAGATCGGCCATATGATCGAAGTTATCCGCTAAAGCGGTGAGTTCGTCGTTACGCTCACCAAGCGATGCATTTATCCTAACATCGAAGTTTCCTTGGCTAAATTGTTGTGTGGCTTTTTCTAATTTACGCAAAGGTGACATCAAGTATCGATACAACACCACAGTTAACAAAGACAACAATACAAATGGTAAGGCTACTTGCAAGGCTAAATCCGCATAAGCAAAGTAAGCTCCAGGGCGCATACGTTGCGGTAATTTAATCAATAATCGCGCACTATTATCAGAAAAAGGGATATCCATAATAGGATTATGATCGAAATACAAGTGTATTTTCCACTCAACACTTCGGCCTAATGTGTGACCCTGAACAAACTGCTCAGACAATACGCCATTGGCTAAAGCGGTAACCGTGGACGTCACAACAGCCGCCCAAGTTTGCTCTTTTGTTTGTATTGTATTAAGCCAATTCTGTAATGCTGCATCGCCATCGTTGTTATAAATGTATTCTGCTGTTGCTCCATAGTCGACTAGCTCTTGCTGATATTCTTGGGCAATAAAGCTCATACTTTTTTCTGTCTTGTGAATAAATAAATCAATTACCCAAAATAATGCCACCGTGCCTGCTGCGATAATACAAAATAGCTTTATTAACAGCGTATGGCTGGCGCTCATGAAAAACAGTAACCTTTGCCATGCACTGTGACTAAGCGTTCAATCGGCATACCCGCCTCAACCAATTTTTTTCGGACTCTGCTAATATGCATATCTAAAGTGCGGTCGTATTGGCTAAAAGATTTATCTAATACCGTTTGATATAAATAGGCTTTACTCAACACCTGATTTTGACTTTCAGCTAAGCGCCAAAGTAGTCTAAATTGTATGGGTGTTAATATAATGGGTTGCTCGTGATAAGCGATCCCCTGATGGATTCTGTCTAAGCTTAACCCGTCTAATTGCAACACACGTTGCTGATTAGACTTTGCATTAAATTTATATGTGCGGCGCAGTAAAACGTCTATGCGCAGCATCAACTCCATTAGATTAAAAGGTTTGGGTAGATAATCATCTGCCCCCTCAGTGTATCCCTCAATACGTTCTTGCTCAGCGCCACAAGCAGTGATCATCATAACTGGCGTTTGGCAGGTTTTTCTTAAGGTTTTCAGTACCGAAAAACCATTTAACGAAGGTAGCAGTACATCCAGCAAAATTAGATCGAATTTCTTTTTCAAAGCAGATAATAAACCCTGCTCTCCATCATGGCATTGGTCAATCACAAAACCTTTACTTCGCAACAATTCTGCTAATTGATCGTTTAACACATTGTCATCTTCGACTATTAGAATATGGGCCGCATACATCCTTATCTACTCGCTTTAATTGATTTATCAGTTGATTAATTTGGGGGCCATATAAACGTGAGTATCAGTGTATCTGGGCTGACGACATGTCTTGCGCCAATGGATGTATAAATACCAATTGTTCAAGGCTGCTTTTTACTGCCACTAAACATTGTTCGACATGCTCTTGCTTAGGCTGATTACCTAAAGAATTCTCTGCAATCAGTTGAAGTCTTGTCTGAGCTTGTTTGAGTATCAGCTGTCCATAAGTCATTGCATTTAACTTAGCGAAGCTGGTGGCAAGCAACATGGCTAGAGTCGTTAACCTAGATAACAAAAATGATTTTTCATTACCCTGTAATTCTATCAATATTTCTGTCGTTTCAAATGCACTACCAAAAAACATTATAGCTTCTTGCCATTCTCGTTTTTGCATAAGTGCCTCCCCTTGCTGCTGTGTTTCTTCCAATTGAGTTAATGCATCTTGAGGATGAAAATAAACCCAATCGCGATGGACTGGGCAAAGAAAATTAAGTGCCATAAAGTTTCCTTAAATTTGTGAACAAGCGAAAGATAAACAAAACAAATAACAATTGCAAATAATAATGATTATCATTTGCAATAAAGCACTGAGCTGTGTATTTATGGATTATTTCTTGTTAACCAGCCGAAATAATTAATGGCTTAATTAAAGTTTACGATGTTATATTTATTGACAGTATCTAACGTCTGTTTTGTTCAAGGTCAAAGTAAAACCTGGACTAACGAAATTCTGATATATCTGTTTTTTGACTTACTGTTTTTTGGTCATCGTAATAGTATTGGATTAACTGGTTTGTATGTCCGGGAAATTATCAAAGTACTATTAATCAAACTAAAGGGTTTCCCTAAATACTTAGCTGCACCCGCAAACCAAGGGACAGGTTAACTTGAAACCTCAATACATCCGATAACCTGATCACCACTCCTTCAATTGCTGCATATCCTTTAAACGCCCTCTTTGTGACAAGAGCGCTTCAAACTAATCATCAATAGCTAACCTTATTGAGCCACACATAATAAAAATTAAATAAGTAGAGAAAACCTCTCACTTAATTTTAGGCTTAAAACATCAGATGGGTAAAGGCAGCAGGAAACTGGGTCTATATTGACGGTATTGAGGTAACTAAGAGTGAACCACTGATTTCTAGATATGTTTCGTCCTCTTTAATTAAAAAAAACACAAAATAATGGGATGTTTGAATGTTTGTTGGGTATTCCTACGATAGCAGTCGTTTGGCCTGCTTCATCCCACCTATTCGTTTTCTGTGGGTATGCGTTTTGAATGCTTTCATCATCTGCTCTGCGCCCGCTGCATAACAAAAGTGTTGTTCGAATTCGGTTGTCAGGGTTATCCATTGCTCTTCAGAAAGGCCTAATCGACTTAGAATGGGGCTGTGTGCTGAGTCGATAGCACCTGCTTTATCTGCTCGGATAATGCGACCTGTGGTATCGACCAGTTCACAGTAATCTTGTAAAGAAAATGCAATGCCTTGGGGCATGTTTTGTCTGGGGTTGCCGACAAAGGGCAGTAACTTATAAGGTTGGCGTTTGTGCTGTTGTATGGCCACGGTACGTTTTTGAATACTGGTGTGCTGTGAGGTTTCAGGGGTTTTCGCCATTTTAGCTCTAATCGGGTTTAAGTCGACATACGCCATACAGGATAATACGGCTCCATCATCCCTTCTTGTCGTAAAAGCAGGCTTGAGATTTAAAACGGCCTTCCCACAAATTTTTCTGGAATAAATTTGAACAGCTTCAGCTGGCCCGAAGGGTGAGCGCCAAGGATGGCAGCGAATAAAACCTGCCTGTACAGCCGTCTTCTTTATTGGCCTGCCTGGCAATAGGCTCGCATAAACTGGCCATCAACCAACTGATGTCATACAAACGCTGGCGGTAAACGGCGATTGTATCTTTAAGGCTTATCCATTCATTTTCACTTAACAACGCATTACGCATGAACTTCTGGCTCAGTAACGTACCTCTATGTAAACGATGCCAACGGCCTACCACTTGTTTATCTGACCAAGATACGGCTTTGTCTTTATCCACACACAGGACCAAATGCACATGATTGCTCATCACTGCATAAGCACAGATACCAATGGCAAATACTGACGATAACCACAATACCTTGTCTTCTACCCACGCCCGTCTGTGCTCATAACTCGTACCTGAATATTTATCAGTAGCGCGGCTACCGTACCACATAAAAAGGCGCGTCTAACGCAGCGTGATACGCAATGGTAATAGGGGGTATCAATGAGGCTGACCTGAGATGAACGAGGCTTAGGCATAAGTGACTCCTTTCAATTTATGCTAATTCAATTGGTGTTAGTAAAGCTTAGTGCAGTACAAAAAACAGTCAAATTATTATGGGTGGCCTATTAAAGTTGTTCTATTAAAGTTTTGCTGTACTGGAAACTCGTAGTCTTCTCGCCATTAAACCAGCCTCTTTTTATTAATAAATAGGAGTATAGTTTATTTAAATTGACTCTGACCCCTTTTATTTAATGCAAGAGACGCTACAGACCCCTGGTTAATTGCAACGTCACTTCCTCGAAGCAAGTCTTTAGGTAAAAAGATAGTGGCTATTTATCGACTGCGTATGCAAATTGAAGAAGAGTTTAGGGATATCAAAAGTAGTTCATTCGGACTGGGTTTTGAACATCATAAAAGCCGAAGCGTACAACGTATTGCAATACTTATTCTCATCGCCACACTCGCCAGTATTCTGGCTAACATTATAGGTTTAGCTATATTAATAGCTGGTTTACACCGTCGTTATCAAGCGAATACAGTTAAAACAAGGCGAGTATTATCGTTTCATTATTTGGGCTTACGAGGCTTCGTAGATAAGCGTTTCACGCTGCTCTGTGAGCAATATGAAGCAGCAGTATTAAATCTCAGAACTATTATTGCAGACAACTTTAATGGTTGAATATTCGTGGGGATCCCTCAGACCCTGACCCTAGTTTTCCTAGTTTTCTATAATTGTTTATCATAAATCAAAGACCTGACCCGCAGATGATTCGAAGTATGCAAAAAAATCTGGCAAAATGATTTTAACTATCTAATGCTTAACAATATCAAAGCCCAATAAAGAGGTAATATGACGATTCAAATTGCTGGTAAAGGAAACGTGCTTGGCCTAATACTATGTCTATTATTGGCATTACCTGCATACGGTACTGCTGAACCTGTCAATACGCCAGATACCACAAAGCACAACAGTGTGATTGAAGATTTGGAAAAACCTCTCTACACCCCCTTCGTCGAACGATATGTGCTTGACGAACTAAAAACACTTCGTACAGATTTGCAAGGGCAGCGTACAGAGTTTGTTGAACGATTTACCTCTACCGAGCTAGCGGCATCAGATCGCGCCATTAACTATGCGACCAGTACGGTGAACAATATTTTTTACATTATCGCAACGGCCGCCTCCATACTGGCGCTTGTTGGCTGGAGTTCAGTCCGTGAAATACGCCACAAGCTCAATGAGGTCATCGAACAGAAAGTGACCCGTATTTCCGAAGACTATGAGCAGCGTCTGCAGTCCCTTGAAAGTAGCCTCAAAGATCGCACTAATCGCATCGTCGCTGCACAGGAAGACATCAGCCGCACCAATGCCCTTCATTCACTCTGGATGCGTGCGGGTTTGGAGGCGACACATCAGGCGAAAATAGATGTCTACGATCAGATTTTGCTGATTAACCCGACTGATACAGAAGCGCTAACCTACAAGGCCGACGAGGTATTAGATATAGGGGAAGCACAATGGGCCCTCAGTCTTTGCAACAAAGCGCTTTTGATTGACGCAGAATATCATTATGCATTTTACCAACGGGCCTGCGCTAATTCGACCCTTAATCAACTTGATGCCGCACTGGCTGATCTGAGTAACGCCATAGAACTATCAGGCACCTATCTTGATGAGGCCAAAACGGATAAAAGTCTTGAAAACCTCAGGTCTTCCGGCAAGCTCGATGAATTGCTTGAATTTAGTGTAGACAGCTGAGTGAATCAATTGAGTCGGATCAATAAAGCTATCGGGGTCAGAACAACGTTTAATAACGCATAGATTATACTTGTTGATTACTTAACTCAAAGATAAGGACATCCTATTAATCGTTTGCCTCGCATCTGCCCGATTGGTATTGCACAGCATGTTATTTAACGGAGTAATAACCGTCAAACTTGTTTTGGTAGTGAACAAGATTTTTTTGCTTATGTGGGTTGGTTAAAAGAGTTTTCTGTTAAGTGCAAAGTTGATATTCACGCTTGGGTATTGATGACTAATCACGTCCATTTATTGTGTACGCCGCACGAAGCAGGTGGCGTAAGAGTTAATTTAACTTTGTTCTGACCCCGATAGTTGTTTCCAAATTAACAAGACACCCATCGTAATAAACCCTAAAACTATCTTTTGGGGTTGCTCACTATTATGGGTGTCTTGTTAATTTAGTAATTTAAAGAATTAGCTAAAAATTCTAAGCGTTATTAATCGGCAGTGTTAAACTGTTTATCAATGAAATCTGCCGGTTCTAGCATGTCATCCAATCGTCACTCCGCTCCCAGCGAGACAAATAGCAAAGCAAATAGTAAAAAAAAGGTCGATATTAGTTTATTCGAGTTTGTGGCACTTATGGCAACAATGACGTCGTTGGTCGCTTTAAGTATAGATTCAGTTTTACCTGCACTATCTCAAATTGGTGCTTACCTAAAAGTGACAGACCCTAGTCAAACCCATCTAATTGTTTCATTATTCTTTGTTGGTATGGCTTTTGGTCAACTTTATTATGGGCCTTTATCTGACGACAGAGGCAGGCGTTATGTGATCATTTCTGGTTTGATCGTATTTGCTATCGGGTCACTAATTTGCATCAATGCTGAGTCGTTAGAAGTGATGCTAATTGGTCGCGTTATTCAAGCCTTCGGTGTCTCAGGGCCCAGGATTGCAACACTGGCAGTGATCCGTGATAAGTACGAAGGTGAAGCTATGGCCAGAGTCATGTCTTTCATTATGATGGTGTTCATATTAGTGCCGATGCTGGCACCTATTCTTGGGCAAACTATTTTATTTTGGTTTTCATGGCAGCATATTTTTTTATCATTTTTGGTTTATGGGACATTGATTGGCTTATGGTTTTTTGCTCGTCAACCAGAAACTCTAGCCAAAGAGAAGCGCTTACCTTTTAGTTGGTCGCAATTGTGGATTTCAAGTAAGTTCATTCTTTCCCATAAGCTCGTAATGTTTTATACCCTTTCTTCTGGCACCATTTTTGGTGCATTTCTGGCTTATATCAGTTCTTCTCAAACCCTGTTTCAGGATATCTATAATACGGGTGAGCTGTTTCCTATGTACTTTGCTATGTTGGCATTATCTATCGGCCTAGCATCTTTTATTAATGGCAACTTAGTCATGCGTTTGGGTATGCGCAAGTTATGCAATTGGGCGATGCTGGGGTGGCTGATATTTTCTAGCGTACTAACGGCCTTATGTTTTGCTTATGATGGGGTTCCGCCTTTTTGGCAATTTGTTGCTGTATTATTTTGTGCGTTCTTTTGTATCGGTATTTTGTTTGGCAATGTAAAGGCTATGGCTATGCAGCCTTTAGGTGATATGGCAGGTCTAGGTGCCGCTATTATTGGGTCTTTGAGTAGTATCATTTCCGTACCTGCAGCTATTTTTGTAAGTAGTTTTATTGACGCTTCTATCACACCCGTGGCGCTAGGATTTTTGGGATTTGGTAGCGTGTCGTTTGTGTTCTATTGGAACGCGAATAAGCCTTAGTGTTACTTGTGCGTGTCTAAATTTATAATCTAATACCTTAACTAGACACCCATTGCAATAAAGTACCCAATCGAGGCCTAATCAACACGCATACAGTGATGGGGCGGTTCTGATCCCTTGGTTTAAAATTTCGAAATCTGAGCTTTTCGGGGGATGTGACTTGTGAAAGCAGCTAAATAATTCCTCCCGCTCAAATTTCAGGCAACGCCATTGAGTACAGGTTGTGAAACTAGCTTTGAATGTGTGTAAGGCTGCACTGTTCAGGCGCGTTGAAGTAAGTCTCTGGCCTTTGCCATTCCTCGTATACGTTGGTGGTGTGTGTGATGTTTGAATTGTTGTAACATATGCTCACTGTCTACGACGGTGCTGAAGTGTCGTTCGACTTCTGTGGTTAAGGTCAACCATTGCTCAGTATCTAGGCCAAGGCGCTCTAGTATAGGGCTTTGGTGATGCTCTATGTAACCCGCTTTATCCTCTCTAATACAGCGGCCTGCGCAATCCACTAATTCACGGTCTTACAATGGCTGTCCTTGTAACTTTCGTTAAACCCAAACAACTTGACTCAAAAAAAAATTGAAAGCCTTGCTAGGTAAACGTTAATTATTGGTAAGCGTGCCTACGATACAAAAGGGCACACCTTACTACCAACTTTGAGCGACAAACTGGCTAAAACAAAAGGCAGCTATGAAAGCGTCCGTTTTATGGCTTTTAACCGCGAAGGTTTGCCCTGTCGTCATTGCGTGCAGCCTATTGTAAAAGCGAAGCGCAATGGTAGACGAATATATTGGTGTGAGAGTTGTCAGCCCACAGTGACACTTGGTATTAAAGTTTGAACCTGTATTCCACCCCAAGAGCGTGGATAATTAACAAGACACCCATCGTAATAAATCGCAAAACTATTTTTTTGGCTGCTCGTTATCATGGGCGTCTTGTTAATTTTCTCTCTGGTGCAGATATACCTTTACCTAGCTAGGGAACACCAATATTACTTGGAGTTTCACCGTGAGGTTATATTTAATAGATCACACAAATAAGACGCTAAAAATTGTTGTCTCATCTATTAGATTGAGTATTGATATAGTCGAGGTTTGAATTAACGAGGCTTCCATAATAAAAATAAATCCAATATATTAAGGGGCTGCTTTTATGGATCTGCCTATCTGAAGATTCTATGTTATTTTTTGAATACACTGCTAATGGAACAGTTATAAGGATGTAAATTGGTATGTATGAGTTAATTAAGTTGGGAACAAAAGAACTACAAAACTTCTTAGGTGAAGAGTTACCCAAAATATCTGATAGTTGGTGGATTGACCATGTTGTCAATAGGCTTTCCTTTCAACAGCAGAAACTTGCAATTGAAAGAAAAGTAGATAGCTTGGATAAGTTAGATTTTGCCGCACTTATTAGGTTGTTGGACCAAAATTGGTATGAATTGTCACAACAGCTGGCATTATCGAGAGAAGCAAGAAGCTGGATTAAAGAGTTGCAAAGCGTTCGAAATAAATGGGCACATTTATCAAGAGACCTACCTAATGATGAAATATATAGAGATGTCGACACGCTAGGACGAGTGTTAGAAGTTATTGGCGCTTCTCAAGATACTCTGGATATTCTGAGGTCACGAGCAAGTGAACTTCTTAGTAAAATGTCTTCCAATGATATTACTTCCCCCACAGTAGAGCTTGAAGAAGAAATAAAACCTAATTTGTTCTCAAGTGGTGAAGTAGTGTGTTTACGATCAGACAACAGTGTTTTGCTACCTATTATTGAAGTTGTTTTTAATGCTACTGGCATTCTGTACAAAGTATTTCAAGACAATAAATTAGCAACATATTATGAAAGTCAGCTCTTGGCTTTGTCCAATGAAACAGCCGAAGATAAAAAACAAATAACCATTAACGAGCTTCATGCTTACTTAACATCACTGCAACTTGAATTTCCATCTTCAAATAACATACATTCTCTTCGTACTGGTAGAGTCAAATTTGTACCTTATCAATATCGTCCTGTATTGAAGTTAATTCGAGCTGATCAGCCAAGATTGTTGATTGCGGATGAAGTGGGGGTTGGTAAGACGATAGAAGCAGGGTTAATCATCCAAGAGCTTCGTTCAAGAACTGAATTGAATTCCATCTTAATTATATGCCCAAAAGCGTTAGTAGCTGAACGCAAATGGGAAATGGAAATGAAACGATTCGATGAAAAGTTCACCCATTTAGATGGGAAACTTTTGAGACATTGCTTGAAGGAAACATATTTAGAAGGTGATTGGCCGGAGCAATATTCAAAAGCAATTGTCCCTTTTTCCTTGTTTGATTCTGATCTTATTTACGGGCCAACAGGCAAGAAAAGAAAAGCTGATAAAGGGTTGGTTTCACTTGACCCTCCACCCAAATTTGATTTGGTAATTGTTGACGAAGCCCACCATATTCGAAACTCAGACACATACCTTCATCAGGGAGTTAAATATTTTTGTGATAACGCACAAGCCGTAATATTTCTAAGTGCAACACCAGTTCAATTAGGAAGCGAAGATTTATTTACACTATTAAATGTCATTAGACCTGATCTAATCATCGATCGGAGTAGTTTTGAAATGATGGCGGCACCCAATCAATATATACATTCGGCTGTAAACGCATGCAGAAGGGCTTCTACAAATTGGCAAAGCGAAGTGAAGGAAGGGTTATCTAATGCCATTGATACAGAATGGGGTCGACTCTTCTTTCGAGAGACTCCAAAATTTCAGGAAATCTGGGATGTTATTGATGGTTCAGATGATGTTCAACGCATCAAACTTATTAAACAAATTGAAGAACTCAACACTTTCAGTGGGCTGATAAACCGAACTAGACGTAGGGATATAGGCGATTTCACAATCAGAAAGCCTGAGACTATTTCAATTGAATTTACTGCTTCACAACAAGCGTTACACGATAGTTTATTAGAGATTGTCGCCAAAATATTATCGTATAGTCATGGTAGTCGAAACGTTAAATTTATGATGACGACTATTAGACGACAAGCCGCAAGTTGCTTGTACGGTCTAGCACCATTATTAAAAAACATACTTGAGAGAAAAATAGATTCAATTGAATTATTTGAGTGCAGCGATAATGAAGACTCACTTGAAGTGGATAATGAGTTTATTGATTCAATTCAAGATGACATTTCAGGCTTATTAGAATTATCAGACCAACTTGATGTGACAGATCCGAAAGCTGAAGCATTCATTAATGCAATATCTTCAAAGACAAAGCTTGAAAATAATAAGGTTCTAATATTTACAACATTTAGACATACATTAGATTATCTCTCAGAAAAATTAAACTCAGCTGGTTTTAGGTTTGGTTTAATTCACGGTTCGATACCTGATGATATTCGGTCAGATCTTAGGAAAAGGTTTTCTCTACCAAAATCCAATGACCAAGCGATAGATATTTTATTATCCTCAGAAGTTGGATGTGAAGGGTTAGATTTTCAATTCTGTGATTGTTTAATCAACTATGACCTGCCTTGGAACCCTATGAAAATTGAGCAGAGGATTGGACGAATTGATCGATATGGGCAAGAAAGTGAAACGGTTGCCATTGTTAACTTGATAACTCCAGGAACGGTTGATGCTGACATTCATGATAGGTGTTTATCACGAATAGGTGTTTTTAAAAGGTCAATCGGTGGCAGTGAGGAGATACTTGGAGAAATAACCAAAGAAATTCATGATATTGCCGAGAGTTTTACTTTATCTGAAGAAGATAAGTTTAAGCAGTTAGCGCAGTTATCAGATAATAAAATTAGAAAGATTGCTGAAGAAGAAGATCTTGAAAACCGCCAAGCTGAATTATTCGGTTTGCACGTTCCGACACAATCTTGGCAAGAGGAAATTGAACTAGCCAGCAGTTTTTGGTTGTCACCTTCAGCGTTAAAAAGTTGTATAGAGGTCTACCTGAATGTTTGTATGGATACTGAAAAAACATATATCAGTGGTGATAAAGAAATAAACTCACTTCGTCTTAGCCGCGATGCAAGAACAACTTTGCTAGAAGACTACAGAAAACTCCCTCGCTCTAAAGATCCAATTTTTAGAAATTGGGAAAAGTGGTTGAAGGGCAGTGAATCCTCGCTTAGCTTAACTTTCAATCAAGAAATAGCTGTTGAAAATAGTGAACTGCTATTAATAACGCCAGTTCACCCTTTAGTTAAGCAGGCGGCAACGTCCTTAAAAGTTAGTAGTACAGCTAATTGCTCATTAGCAGTCACCACAAACGACTTCTTAGAAGGAGAGTATACTTTTGCCCTCTACCATTGGGGGAAGAAAGGGGTTAAAAGGGATGATCTAATTGTCCCAGTTTGCGCGTGCGCAGAGCTTGAGGAATCACTGTTAGTTTTATTATCTCAATCCATCGATTCTAAAAGCTCTAAAGTGTTTGATGATGAAATGATGAGCGCTTTGGAAGTAGAACATCATCATAGATGGAGTAAGTCTCAGGCTGACCATCTAGAAGCGAACAATCAATTAGTCAGCTATAGAATTCAAAGTTTAAATACTAGCCATAAAGCGAGATGTAAGACCATTGAAGACCAACTGTCTAATGCTAGTAATGACAAGATAAAATTAATGAAAACTAGCGAGTTAGCAAGGGCAAATACTGATTTCGAGATGCGAATGATTGACTTAGATAAAGCTGCAAAAAGCGGAGATGTTCATAGTTCATTTATTTGTTATGGAATCTTAGCAATTTTAAAGGATGATATAAATTGAGTGCTAACTTTGAGTCATTTGAAGAGCTTTATAAAAAAAGAAAAGATTGGGTAGAATCAAATAGAAAAAATGATTTCGAGGATGGAATATTAAATCTTCTAACAGAGCTTTACCCTGACAATGCACATTTTATTTATGAGTTATTACAAAATGCTGAGGACGCTGAAGCTTCTGAAATACATTTTTCACTGTCGGAAAGCTGTTTAATAGTTAAGCATAATGCCAAGCGACAGTTTACTTTTGAAGATGTAAATTCAATAACCGGCATTGGTAACACAACCAAAAAAGATGATGTTGTTCAAATAGGTAAGTTTGGAGTAGGTTTTAAAGCTGTATTCTCATATACCACATCACCAAGAGTGTTTAGCAATCAATACAGCTTTGAGATCAGAGATTTAGTTATACCCCATAAAATAAATAACAATTACGAAGGGCACTATGAAACTATTTTTGAGTTTCCATTTAACAGCTCTAATAAATTGCCAAAAGATGCATTTATAGAAATTAAAAAAGGACTTGATACACTATCAGTCAAAATATTACTTTTTCTCCAGAATATAAAAAAAATAACTTGGGAAATAGAATCCCATAAAACAGCAACAATTAGAAAAGTGAATGAAATTGGAGATTACATATCTATAGAAAAAAAATCTAGAGACGGACTTATTACCTTAACCCATTGGTTAAGGTTTAATCGTTGGTTACAGGGGTATATTGGTTTATGTGTTTCCATTGCTTATAAACTAGATTATAAAACAAAAAATATTACAGAGTTCAACCCAAAAAAAGGACTTGATGAACAATTTAAAATTGTTATTGATCTTCAAAGTAATGTTTCTGTGTATTTTCCAGCCGAGAAAGAAACGTCTAACTTAAAATTTAACATCAATGCACCATTTGCATCGACTGTAGCTAGAGATAGCATACAAAATCGACCTGAAAACGAGATTTTAATTGAAGAAATTGCAAAGTTAACAGCAGATTCTTTATCTTTAATCAAAAATCATAAGATGTTAAATGCTAGTGTTTTCGACGTATTACCGAATTCCGATGACAATATTTCTGAATTTTATTTACCTATTAGAAATAGAGTAAATAAAGCGTTCCATCTAATGGATCTTGTACCTTGTAAAAATGAAAATTACCTTTCAAGTCATAATGTATACGAATCACCTTCCAGTTTTAGAGCGTTTTTTAAGGTCAATGATTTAAAATACTTTGTTGAAAGGAAAGAAGAAAAGATTAACTGGTTAGTACCTATTCAAGGTGGAAGACAAAAACAATTTATTTCTGACTTGCGTATTCACAAATGGGGAATAGAGGAGTTATACAGTTTTCTAGATACTGTAGCGGGAGAAGGTTCTTCTGATTCTTGTGACTTTGATGAAGATAAAGTATTTAGGAAATGGCTACTTTCCAAAGAGATTAAATGGATAAAAGATTTTTATTGTTTTCTATTAAAGGAATGTGACGCTGAAGACGACTATGGTGACCAACCTATTGATGGTGTAAGTTTATTTTCAATATTGCTAACGACGAAAAATAAATTAGTGAGAGCAAAGGACTGTTATTTTCCTACTAAATTGGGACAAGGTGAAATTCATATTTTGAACAGTAACTTCTTTCCTAATAAAAAAGAAGATGTTGATGAAAAAACAAACAAATTCTTTAATGCAATTGGTGTAAATACATACGGCGAGAAAGAAAAAGTAAATTCTATTTTGGAAAAACATTACCGTAAAGAAAGTATAACTGTAACAACTGATGAACGTATTTCTCATATTAAATTGTTTATTAATTATTTTTTAAATGAAAATAATCAACACGATGTTGGCCTTTTTAAGTCAACTCATTTTATTTATGTTGAGCGTGATGGCAAAAATTATTATGCCGATCCAGCAGTTACCTATTTACCAGAATCATATATCGAATTAAACCTATCTCTCTACTTTAAACATCTTCCAAATAAAAATAGATTTGCTGTTAGCGATGCGTATCTGAATAGTGGGATTGAAATTGGTTCTCTTGTTAACTTTTTTAAATGGGTAGGTTGTATATCTAATATCGGGATAATCGAAACCCATACCTCGTCAAACCCCGAGGCACGTTATTTGAGAGGGTCTTGTGGAAAAAGGACATCATATGAAGTAAACAAGGATTATACGATTACTAATCTTAAGATAATGTTAAGTTCTAATTCAATAGAAGTAAGCAAGTTTCTTTTAAATTTGTTAAACAATTCATATAACAGATACAATTATTCTAGGGCGAAATATAGACCAAATCAAAGTGAAGGGTTTAGATATGCAGAATCTTTCTTATTATTTAATCTCAAATCAACAAGTTGGATTCCTACAAAGGATGGAAGGTTTTTATCTCCAAGGAGTATTACAAGTAAACTAATACATTCAGAGTTTTCAAATATAAAAAATAAAGAATTGTTGGAAGATATAGAGTTGTTTTCTGAAGAGAATAAACTGATAGCTTCTTCTGATGAAAAACAACAAAAAGCGCAAGAATTAGGGTTTGAAACTTCAGAGAAATACGAAAGAGCGAAATGGTTCGCTGATCTTTCTGAAAGTGAGCAAGTTCGATTTATGGACGAAGTTGCTAATAGAAAAGAAAACGAAAATGAGCCGCCTAATTATACGTCGAGAAACCCTGAACACAGAGAATCTAGGATCAGAGAGGAAGTGCAAGCAGCACCACTAAAAGAAAAACAGGTTCGTGAAAGAAGTGTTGCGGTAAATAAGAATGAAGTTATCGAACAAGCTAAAGAATACTTGGTTGCACAATATACAGACCCAGATGGAATACAAATTTGTCAGGTTTGTATTGAGGAACTTCCTTTTAGAAAGCTTAAAGATGGAGAATATTATTTCGAATCAATCGAGTTTGATAAGGAGAATAAAAAATCTATTTATCAAAATTATCTCTGTTTATGCCCACTCCACTCGGCTATGTTTAAACATGCAAATGAATATACAGGTAGCTTGACAGGTTTATTAGATTTAGCTGAGAATAATCGTATTGAAATCAAATTAGCTGGTGAAATTGAATCAATATATTTTACTGATATTCATTTACTTGATTTGAAAACAATTGTCGAAGGAACGCAGTCAATTACTGCTTTGGCTAAAGATATTGAACTGTCTAAGAAATTAGAAAGCGATACTACAGCTACCCCGCCCTCTTCATTAAGTGATTATAATGAAAAAAAGATTGAGATCAGAGGAAAGTATTTATATTTTATGGGCGTAGAGTTCACCAAAGAGAAAATGAATTGGAAAAGTGCCTATCTCTATCCTGATTCGAAAAGTAAATGGTGTCTGTCCTCTAGAGCGAGTGTTGTTACTCGCTTTGATTCTCAACGTGAGGCAGAGGATTGGTGGTCTGCTTTTGCTGAATATAGAAGAGTCACTAATAGCTATTTGATAATGCAAAAACCACCTGTTAAAAAGTCAAATGTTAATTTGACTGTAAAACCGACAGTAGCACCAACTAGCACTTCATACGGATATTCATCAGAGAAAGGGACTTGCCCTGTTTGTGGAGGAACTGGGGGTGGTGGTGGTAATTGTTATAAGTGCGAAGGAACAGGTTGGGCATAGAGACTATTCAAATTTATTGCATACCTAAAACCTTTGTTGTATCGACAACAGTGTGATTTTAGAGCAAGCCAAAGGCACATTACCCAAGATTTGTTGTCTCATGTGTGCGATGGAATATCCGTTGCATTTTTGTAGTTTATTTACGTCTTTTGCTGATCTCATACGTAATTTTAAATTGATATTTTTGGAGAATGGCGGATATGCTAATTACGACAAAGTCGCTCGTTAATTAGACTGACAGTTTTCCGTGGTAATAACACTACTAAAAGTCAACTATGTGTCTTCTCTCAAAGCTTCTGGACTCCAAATGAGGGAGATAGACTTTCGTAATATGTGAGCTTATGCTATTCATACTTCACATTATTAATTCAGCTACATCAAAGGCATGCACATGACAGTTCTATTTCACGGAAATTTTGCATTGGATCGTCCTAGAATGGCTGAATTAGTTAATCACGCGCTCAAGGAGCCTAAGTTCAAGGACAAGGAGCTGGCAAAGCCATTCAAATATGGCGCTCCATTTGCTGCCATTTATAGAAGCTGGCTACACAAAACTGGATTAGCTGAAATGGGACTTCCACTGGTTTTGACTGAAATGGGTAAGATGGTGTTTGATAATGATCCCACTTTAGAATCTGATACTACCAAGTGGTTCTTGTATCACGAGCTGGTGACCGACCCTGAACGTGCTGAGGCTTGGCATTACTTTGCGTTGGAATTTTTGCCCAAGCATTCAACTTTTACCAAAGACGAACTCCTTGATGGGTTAGCCGATAAATTGAGCCCCCATAGCATGCAGCACTTTAGTCCGGGTAGTAAACTGAACCAACAAATTGCCCGAAAAATAATCCAGGTCTATACCGAGTCAGACGGGTTTGGTGACCTTAAGATGATTGCGAAGGATGGGGAAACATTCAAGCGTTTAAGCCCTAAGGTACTCGGGCCTTGGAAAACATCCGCTGCTCTGGAAAAAGCCTATAGATAAGCCTGAGCTTAGTTGATTATGAATGTCAGCATATACAAAGCCCTAGTAAGTATACTAATTAGCGATAATTCGTTTCCTAATATCAAGCCCAATAAATAGCCCTACGACAATGCCAGCTACTGCTAGTATTCCCGCTAGAGAAAAAGTTGGTAGAGCCAGTAATAATTGAGAGTCGTTGCCTCCCATTGCGAGCGATGCGCCGATTCCCATTAAAGTACCTGCCAGAAGGTGCGTCATCCATCGAGCAAGTTTAGGAGTAACCAATTCAAAACGTTTGGTGCGCCATGCGGCAACAAACATCCCTATCAAGAGACCCGCGAATAAAAAATATCTTTCTATATTTGGCCAAAGCGTGTCATTTTTTTCTAAAATTGCTTGGCTAAGATCCTGGAGTAATCCACTCGGGGTCCATTTCGGTTGATAAAGAAAAATAAACCCCGCGAGCAAGCCAATACCCATCATACCAAACCAAAGTTGCTTTCTTTTCCTATCGCCAATGAATGCCCAAATACCTATCAACAAAGAAAGAAAAATTAGGACTCCATAAGTAACGTTAGTTGGCAAAGGCAGAGGACTAACAGAAATTTCTGGACGCCAAGTTGCCAATATAATCCAACCGGTGAGCCAACCAAAAATTGTCGCTGTCATACTTAGATCTCCTCGAGAGAGCTTGCTAAGAGTTGAAACACCACACCCTTGATTAAAAGCAGCGCCGATACCAAACAATACCCCGCCTATTCCAAACAAAACACTGGGTTCGTAAACTCTAAATTGTAAAGGCAAATCAAGATAGTACCCAGTAACAACAGCAACCCAAGCCAACACACCACTAGCCAAGATGGCAATAAGAAAACCAGGATCACCATTTTTCCATTCGGTGACACCTCTAACCATACAAAGCCCCGTTGTTTGAGCTAGATAGCCCAACAAAAAAATCAGAAGCAAAACCCCGATAAATATGGTCATACACACTCCATTGGTTTATATAAATATGTGAATAATGACTGAGACGAAAAATTATTTCGTTATTTTGAATTATTGGTAGTATGGACGAAAACGACTTATAAACCACCGACTAAACAAAACGCAAAATTTGTTTTTTATTGTCAATAAGCATAATGGGAGTTAGGCCCTAATGACGGATCAAATACCAGAAAGGTGGCTAAATAGTACGGCGGCACAAAAAACAGTTAAAAATTAAAGGTTGTGAGCTTATGCATAGGCGAGAGGCTGGTAAATTAATATTTGAGAAACGAGGTAACGCATACTTTTATTTAATTAAAACCAGTTCAACACAAAATAATGAATGATCCCCGAGATGACGTTTACAGCTGCAAAGTTATTGATTGGTACAAAGATAAATACCCTCAAATAGAGTCAAACGAACCATCCATAGCTAGTCTAGACTCTATTTCGATATGGACTGCTCATATATTACACCCCCTAGAGAAACAATTTGGTGAGGTCAAAATAACCTATGGTTTTACTTCACCTCAACTATTAAAAGAGATCAAAAAGTTTAACCCCAAAGGAATAGCACCTAACCTTGACCAACATGCTGCCCACGAAAATAACGCTAAAGGCAAACCCCATTGCGGCAGGCTTGGAGTTGCCTGCGACATTGAGGTACCAGAATACAAAACCAAAATGGATCATGTGGCCAACTGGATATCAATAAACCTAAAATACGACCGTCTCTATTTCTATGGGCCAGATAGACCTATACATATTAGTGTGGGCCCCGATAATTCTAAGTTTATTCAAATAATGGGCACCTCAAAGACAGGTAAAAGAGTGCCTAAACGAAACGGCAACAACGTCCCATTTTCAAATTTGTGGGAAGGATAAGTAATGGATGAGAATAGCTTCAATCAGTTGATTAATGCACTCCCAGCAGGAAAATCAACACCGCAGGCTATTTATGTTCATCATTCGATATTGCAAAGTACCAAGCTACTGGAATTTATAAACCGCATACAATCAGCCCTTAAACAATCATCATTTAAATGGGATATAGCTAAATTTTCAAAACAGTCTTTTCAGTTTTCACTGCTTGCTTATCCTGATTTTGATAACGCAGCCTACCCAGAGTTGAAAACCAGTTTGTTTATCGATTTATCTAAAAAGCACCATCGCATCAATGACTATTCAAAATCTGACAATCCCCCTATTTTGCATCGAAAAGAGTTGATGGTGACAAAAGATTACCCCCATTTCGACGAATTCACATTAATTACACAAGAGGGTGAGCTGGCCGGATTGTATGAAAATACCAGAGCAATAGGTTTTAAGCTGGGATGGGAGGCAACCATCATTAAAGCGGGTTGTGAACTTGTTGATGGCAGACTCTTTCGTGCGAGCGCCGTTTTCGATTTTACAGAAAAGAAAATTGATAGACATAAAACGGCCATAGTCCGTCACGGCTTAAGCAGTCCAATGAAGTTTTTATTTAACAAAGGCTATTTGAGTGGCGACTACAGTGTTTTTGATTATGGCTGCGGACTTGGCGACGACTTAGCTGAATTACACGCAAACGGTATTGATGCAGCTGGTTGGGATCCTAACTTCAGACCGGATGCTGAATTGGCCAATGCCGATATCGTTAATCTAGGTTTTGTGCTTAATGTTATTGAAGATGTGCCTGAAAGAATTGAGGCACTACACCATGCATTTGAGCTTGCAGATCGCTTACTCATTGTTTCGTGTATGTTGATCAGTGAATCAAAACTTGCGCAAATGACGCAATATAAAGATGGCGTGATCACTTCTCGCAACACTTTTCAGAAATATTACTTTCAATCTGAATTACAACTGTTCATTGAAGACACGCTCGAAAAAAATGCTATATCGGTTGGACCTGGTATTTTTATTGTTTTCAAAGATGAACTGAAAGAACAAACGTACCTATCATCAAAATTGAAAAGGAAACTCCATTGGCAATCCTTCAATAAGACCCCAACTAAATCAGAAAAGTTAAGAGTTTTATTAGACCAACACCGCGAGCTTGTTGAGGCGTTTTGGAACATAGTGCTAGAACTTGGTCGAATTCCTGCCTTTGATGAATTTACTCAATCTGGCCTAATAGTTGAGACATTTGGCAGTGCTAAGAAACTATTTAACCTACTAATGGATGATGAGAAAAAAGCGCAATTCGAACAAGCAAAAATGGCCAGAAAAGAAGATTACTTAGTTTATTTCGCCCTAGGACTTTTCTCAAAAAGAAAATCTTATAAAAGCATGCCAGTGAATAAAAAGAGGGATATAAAAGCCTTGTTTCCTTCAGTCAATGCAGGTCAAGAAGAAGCGAAAGAGTGGCTATTTAAAATTGCGGACTATGACTTGCTGCAAAGCGCAGTTGAGCATGCGGCGCAATATATACCATCTATTCACAATCTTGGTCATTCACTTTTAATTCAAACACGATACATCAATGAACTGCCAATTATATTGAGAGTATACATTGGCGCAGCGGCAATGATTTACGGTGACTGGAGTGAGGCAGACGTCATCAAAATTCATGTTACTTCAGGCAAAGTGACATTTATGGTGTATGACGACTTCGTCAACAATTCAATCCCGAGGATGAAAGAGCGAGTGAAAGTAAAGCTGGCTGATCAAGATATTGATTATTTTGATTACATCAACGAAGCCAACAGACCGCCCTTGTTGAACAAACATGAGTTAATGGCTGAGTCGGATAATCATTACGTGGAGCAAAAAAGGTTAGATGAAAAACTAATGAGTCTAGGTGTGGTCAGTGCTTCAGGAGAGCAGCATATGTCAGTCATAGAATTTAATTTGCAATTGTTTTCAATTAGAAAAGATATTAAGGGTTATAGAATTTATGATAATTAATTAACTTAAATCGACATTAAATCATGTGAGTTTTTCATTAACCTAGCAATTATATTTCGTAATACAAATTAAGAGTTCTGAACCATGGGTATAAAAGGTGAAACATGTATTGGTTTTTTAGAAAGTTCACAGGAATTTCTATTATCTGCAGAATTAGTCTTGAACAAAACTCATGGAGTATTTCTACCTGCGTATTTTCTTCTAGGCCGCTCAATTGAGTTGTCCTTGAAGGCATTCCTACTTCATCGTGGCTTACCAATTAAAGAACTTAGGAAAAAGAAGTATGGCCATAATTTAGTGACATTGTTGAATGAATCTCTTAACAAAGGAATTGAGAAAGAAATTGCAATAAATAATGTAGAAAAAGGAGTAATTGAATTACTAAGTTACGATTATGCAGACAAACGTTTTGAGTATCGTATTACGGGAGGTCAATATTGTTTACCCCTCATTGATGTAACTTGTGAAATAGCAAAAAAGCTGGCATTTATGGATTTAAATAATTTATGTTATCCAGACTAAAGTTTAAAAATTCTTTATCTAATAATATTTGAGTTTAGATATTCTCACTTAAAATAATCACCAAAATCATAGTTTACTATTCAGAATTGTTTTTGTACGTGATATTATTACGTACTAATACGTAACTAAAGGTAATTCACTGATGGATAAGTTTGATAGCAACTACTGCTATTCCTTCCCCGCAATAAGAGCGATACAAGCTGGTAAACCTTTCTATATTGCAACATGCCCGTTACGTATCATCCCAAAAATCTTTATGTATAATGAAGAAGAAGTCCCTGCTGAATTGCGTGCACAACGTACTTTAAACAAAAGCCGTATACCAGAGATGACCCGCTATTTACTTGACTCACCGAAGGGTTACGTTTTTTCAGCTCTAACAGCATCAGTTGCTTCTGAAGTTGAGTTTATAGAAGCAGACAGTATGAATAATCTTGGGACATTGAGAGTGCCAATGGATGCTCAATTGTTGATCAATGATGGTCAACATCGCCGTGCGGCGATCGAAGAAGCCATCAAAGAAAACCCCGAGCTAGGCCAGGATAATATCGCTGTTTTATTCTTTGTTGACGAAGGGCTTAAACGCAGCCAACAAATGTTTGCCGATCTCAATAAATATGCAGTTAGACCTAGTTCATCATTAGGCACACTATACGACCACAGAGATCAGGCCTCTGAGTTAGCCAGATATTTATCAATGAATGCCAAACCATTTGTTGGCTTTACGGAGTTCGAGCGCTCGACCATTTCGGTAAGAAGCAGCAAATTATTCACCCTTAGTGGCATTAAGCAAGCGACACGAGCCCTATTTGGTAAAGGCCCAAAAGATGGGTTTAATGAAGAAGAACAAAAAAAGCAGTCGATTTTTGGAATACTCTAAATAACCACATGGTTGAGTGGCAGCAAGTGCAAGCCAAAACCCTATCAGCAGCAGAATTTAGACAAGAATATATAACGGCCCATGGTATTGGCTTACAAGCACTGGCAATAGTAGGCAAAGAAATATCTTGTTTAAAAAAGAATAAACAACATGAGAAGTTTGAAGCGCTAAAAGATATAAGTTGGCTTAAATCTAACTCTAATTGGTCAAACCGTGCGATGCAACACGGCCGCTTATCAAAAGCCAATTCAAATATATTTTTAACCGCTATCGAAATTAAAAGGCAAATAGCTATGCCCATCTCCGAAGAAGACCTAAAAAAAGAAGAAGAATTACTTAACTCATGATTTTATTTAAACAAATACGATATTGATGAAGACTACGTTGATTTTATTGAAAATGAAGAGTTTGCAGGGCGCTATCTCAGCGATTATATTGCTGACACCCAGCGAGTTTATTTAGCTGATAGCCGCCCTTGGGTTATTGGATATAGCGGCGGGAAAGATTCCTCGGCTACTATGGCGTTGGTATATTTAGCATTATTAGGTTTAAAACCTAAAGATCGCCACAAGCCAGTATTCGTAGTGGCGTCAGATACTTTGGTAGAAACCCCCATAGTGGTAAATCACGTTAATAATTCTCTAGAGGCGATAGAGCGCGGCGCTAAGCGAGATAAATTGCCTATCACCTCTCACAAAGTTGTGCCTAAAACAACTGAGACCTTTTGGGTGAATTTATTAGGTAAAGGATACCCTGCACCAACAAGAAGCTTTAGGTGGTGTACTGAGCGGATGAAAATAGACCCCGTTAGTACCTTTATCAAAGATAAAGTTAGCCAATATGATGAAGTCATCGTTGTGCTGGGCTCTCGTTCACAAGAAAGTGCATCACGTGCTCAAGTTATTGCAAAGCATAAAATTGATGGCACCGTATTAGCCAAACATACAACGTTATCAAATGCTTTTATTTACACACCAATTGATAATTGGCATGTTGACGATGTTTGGAAAATTCTACGTTTATGCCATCTAAAAAGTGAAAACACGCCTCACGGTATTCGCAACAAGTGGTTTGATAAATACGATCTCGAGTGGGAAAACCCTTGGGGTGGTAAAAATCTAATCCTTTGGAATTTATACAAAGACTCCTCTGGCCAAGGCGAATGTCCAATGGTTATTGACGAAACCACGCCCTCTTGTGGTAACTCTCGTTTTGGCTGTTGGACTTGCACAGTTGTTACCAAAGACCGAGCAATGGAAAGCCTGGTGCAAAATGGTGAAGAATGGATGAAACCATTACTGAATTTACGTAACAAGTTAGCCGAAACCACAGTCATTGAAGACAAAGGTAAATACCGCAGCCATATTCGCCGAGACGGCAGAATGGCGTTTAAAACTCTGACAGTTGATGGCAAAAAAGAAATGACTGAGGGCTACACTTATGGCCCGTATTTGTTGAGTTTTAGACAGCAATTTTTAAAAGAGTTACTCGAAACACAAAAACAAATAAGCGAAGTCAGTAAAGAAACTGAATTAGTGACAGTCCCAGAACTTCACGCAATACGACACCAATGGCTGAATGATCCAAATGAGCCAGATTGGGAAGACTCGCTTCCAAAAATATTTCACGACATATTTGGTTTTGATTTGGATTGGAGTATTGATGACACCAATCAATTTAGTCATGAAGAAGCAAAGCTACTAAACGATATATCACCTAGGTATGCCGTTGCGCCACAAATGATTAAAAAGCTTATCGATCTAGAAACCTCAATGAGTGGCTTGTCCCGTCGCACCGGCATCTTCAACAAAATTGGCCGACTAGTGCAACAAGACTGGGAGTCACCAGAAGTAATTATAGAGAAAAACTTAGAAAGCCGACAAAACCAAATGCGCCAGTCAAAAGAGGTTATTTCTATTTCCGAGGAATTAGAGCAACTTAACAAGTTGATTGAAAAGGAAGACTTGTTATGATTTTTAAAACACTTTCTTTAGAAAACTTCCGAGTATTTAATGGCCTTCATACTATTGAATTAGCGCCAAAACGAGATGGTTTAATATCTAAACCCGTGATTTTATTTGGTGGCTTAAACGGCGCGGGCAAAACTTCAATCTTAAGTGCTATTCGCTTAGCGCTGTTGGGCAAAAAGGCCATTGGTAATACGGTAACTAAAAAAGACTTTAACGACTATCTTGCTCAGCAAGTTAACAATAAAGCAGCAAAAGAGCATAGTGCACCTGTTGCCAAAGTCAGTTTAGCTTTTACCCATACCCATCAAGGCCAGCACAGCACCTACACAGTAGTAAGAAGCTGGTCAGTTAATACTGATGAGTCCTTAGTGTTATACAAAAATGATGTATGCGAAGACTCGCTATCTAGCGACCAAGTACAAAGTTTTTTACATGAACTCGTACCACCAGGCATTGGTGATTTGTTCTTTTTTGATGGAGAGAAAATTGCCGAATTAGCCGAAGACGATACGGGCTCATACCTAAAAGAAGCAGTGCAAAAGTTATTAGGTATTGATGTCATTAACCGCCTTTCAGATGACTTAGATATTTATATTAAACAAATAAGTCAAAAATCCGCTGATACCAAAACGACTAAATTGATTGAGCAGCTAGAACACGAAAAAAATGAATGTTTGTTGTTGGCTAACCAAGAACGAGAATCTGAAGACAAACTAAAACGACAGTTAAGCGAATTAGAGATACAGGTACGTGAAGCCGAGCAAAAAATCCAAGATCGCGGCGGTGCTTGGGCAAAAACCAAAAACGCTGAAAAAGATCAAGCGGATGAGCTGATAAAACAAAAAGCAATATTAGAAAGTAAATTACTGAATGAGCTTGATGGTGCGTTTCCTTTATCTTTGGCACCTAATGCTATGGCGTCGCTAATCAAGTCATTATCAAAAGAGCAGGAAGTAAAAAACTCACAAGCTTTTTCACACAAACTGAACGAGAATTTATCAGGATTAGAGCAAGTTATCACTTCACAGTTTAAAGATAGTGCAGATGACTTAATGGCGACTATTAATCAATACTTTCAATCAGTCAGCGAGCCCACAACTCAAGAAATTAAATTAGATATCTCACTTACAGATTTCAATTTAATTCAGGGGCTGATGCAAGATGCCTCAACAGCAAAGTCTCACTGCAATGAATTAACTGAAGAGTTAGTTGAAACACAGCAAGCGTTAGAGTCAGTATCGGTTAATATTCAGAGGGCCCCCGATGAAGAAGAATTAACAGCACTGTACGCAAACCTTCGCGCTTTAGATGCGCAAAAGCACAAACTTAAAACTTCTTATGGCCATCATTTAGTTAATGCCAAAAGCCACATCACTAAAGCGCTAGAATTAGCTAAAAAACTTGAAAAGCTGTACACCAATCAAAAAACCGATGCATCAATATCGACAGCGGTAGAGCGAGTAGATGCCACCACTAAGGTGTTAAATGAATTTTCAACCAAGCTCACCCATATGCGTGTTAGCCAGCTTGAAGAGCTATTTGCTCAGTCTTACCGTAAGTTAGCACGTAAAGAAGATCTAAAACTCTCAGCTAAAATTGACCCCGCGACATTCGATGTCACCTTGGTTGACTCTGAAGGTTTAGCGATTAACCGTAAATCGATGTCAGCTGGCGAAAAACAAATATTCGCCTTCGCCATTCTAGAGGCCTTAGGTAAATTGTCAGGTAAAGTATTACCTGTGGTGGTAGATACGCCATTAGGACGATTAGATTCTAAACATCGCGATAAGCTGGTTCAACACTATTTCCCAGAAGCCGGTGAGCAAGTTATTTTGTTATCAACCGACACTGAAGTAGATGAAGACTTCTTTAGTGCTTTGGCTCATGAAGTATCTCACGCCTTTGAAATTGAATTTGATCAACAAACCAAATGCTCAACCCTAAAAGAAGGCTACTTTTGGAAAGCCACTCCAGAAGTAAAATACAAGGAGGTCGTGTAATGTTACCTAACCGTATGCAGTTAAGTAAAACCGTTGAAGAGCAGTTAAAAAAACTCAAAGGAAGTACCGGCATTACGCCCAACGTATCAGCTCGTATCGCATTTTTTCGTTCAATTGAATCAGACTATACTTATCAACCTGAAATTGCTTACAAGCTCGATGGTAGCCTTGTATTAGATAAATTTACTTGGCTGGGTAAAACTCAATTAGTCACTGAGTTGTTGCTAAAGCAAAAGTATCCAGAACTTGAAGGGAAGGGGTTACAAACTGCTTGGGCAAGCCATGTTGAGCATGGCATTTCATCGCTCAGGAACGTTAAGAGCCTTCATAAATTTACTTACAATGTTAAGTAGTGGGTAAGTTTAGTATAAATTCACCCACTACTTATTTTTAAGGCCTTGAATACTTTCTAACAAACGTAACCATAAATAGGGTAGTTAGAAGTAAACCTGAGACAGATAAGCAAATCGAAATTAGTTTTCCTAAAAAACCAACTGGAGTAATTTCTCCATATCCGAGTGTAGTAAATGTTACAAATGAGAAATAAATACTATTTCCAAGATTATTAATTAAACTCTCAAATCTATTTTCTGCTGAAGAATCAAACAACTCAATTGCAGAACAAAACTTGTCAGTCCCATTAAAAAAAACTAAGAGTGTAGCGATTGCTAATAGTATTGCAGCAAACTTTATTACTGAACTTGGCTTTTCCCCATATAGCGAAGTCTTCCTATGTAGCCATAAAATAAATTTTATGGCTTGATTTTCTTCGGTGATTTTTTCTATATCTTTTTCTAATACAAACATTTTCGATGCAGATTGATGATCGCCGATTATTTCGTATTGAACTCTTGCATACCTCGCAAGTTGAATTTTTTCAGTTTTATCATTCTGTAATTCTAATGCAAACTCATAATTTTTTGCTGATTCCCTATGGTAATTCTCTTTTTGTTGTATTTGAGCAGCATTCATAAAGCACTCACTTGAAATCAGAGTGTTACTAATTACTTTGGCTGCCTCAGCTGCTTCGATCCAATAATAAATCTTCGTGTCACTTGGTATGTTTCCATCATCTTTAGCACAAAGCGCAAGTCTATATTTGCAGCGAAAGACAATGTCCTGTTTATTATTACTATTACCAGCTAACTTCTTTATTAAGTTTATATAATCATCTATTAGGTCTGTATTGAGGTTATATATATCTTCATCTATCAGTCGTTTTTCACGATCATCAAAGTTTAATTTTTGGAGGAGGCTAATAGTTGATTTTGCCTTAATTTGATTATTTGATGATTTTAAAACCCAGATCCCATTTGAATTTATTTCTAGCCAGTCGAAGTTTTGTGAAAGAAGCCATTTTTTAAATGGCTCAAATTCAGCAGTTACAAAATCGTCTAAATCATCTAATTCTATTTCGGCAAAGTCTTCTCTATTTTCTAATACATAATCATTAAGAACATCCATTCCATCGCACTTGTTCTTTCTTCTGAGTTCTTTTTCTAAATAAACTGCTGCCGAGATATACCAATCTTGAAACATTACTTATCCTCCCCAGAAATTAGCTCACTTAGTTTCAAGGATAAGGTTCTATATAAGTTTAATTCTGATTCAGGTAAGTCTTCCAACTCCTGTTTTACAACAAAAGTTATAAAACTTTTAATTTTAGAAACTCTTTTTGATGCATCGAAATCATAATCGACATCATTTAAACAAGTTCCTGACTCAATCTGTTCTCTGACTTCCTTTATTGCTACGATTTTTGCTAAATGTCTTAGTTTGGCTGGGTTGTTGATTTCTTTTTTCTTTTCATCGTCTGGCAAAATACCCTTGTAAACCCTTTCTAAGGGCTTGTTGGCTGTAAACTCTAACTTTTCATCGCTCCAGCCAAGCCAAGTGTATTTAAAATATTTATTGGACGAAACCATTTCATGAAAAAGTGTATAGAGAGAAGATGAGGCTTGACTAGAATAATTTGGGTTCTTTTTCATTTGCAATAAAGCTAGATATGCTTCATGCCTTAACTTTACTTCTTTTGGGCGAATTCCTAAAAAACTACCAATTTTCTCATATTTTAGATGCTTTCCAATATTAAAAGTAGCCCACATATCATTAATTAACTTAGCACTTTGATAACCGCCCCACTTTTTAGGGCCAGAAACATGCCTTATTCCCATTAACCTTTGAGAGTAATTATTTATTTCTTCTTCAGTCCCTTGAACAAGAATAACATTTATAGACTTATACTTATTTTGTAGTTCTTTAGGGAAATCAGTTTTGAATTGTTGAGTTCCGCTTTCGTAATTTTCGGATATTAAAGACTTAAAAGCAGACGTACGCCTATTACCCTCAATTACTAAGTATTTAGGTATTTCATCGTCTAAATTTTGTAATACTTTGACTACTATTTTATCTACTTCTAAGAAACCATTATTTAATATCGATGATTTCAGATCAGAAATATTCTCCTTAACTAACTTTGTCTCTATCTCATCTTGCGCATTGATTACTTCTTGGTTTGTATATGTCTTCGTCGCCTGCCCTTCGTCTAATCGATAGTTATTAGGGTCTAACATTAGCTGGCCTAATCCAACATTTATCTCTTTAAACTTAATAGTCATTGCCGTCTCACTAAAGTAATATTTTTTATCTTAAGGTTCCTAGAAGAAACTAAATCGGAAATAGAACCTTGTTCTCATCATTTAGTCTCTCTCTCAAATTATAAATTTTCGTTTAATAACTCCCAAAACGCTTTATCTTTAATCTTAGTTATTTTCTTATCGCCATTCACGTAAAGGCTGTAATGCTTTTCGAGCCCACGAATGGATTTCATTAATTGCTCTTGTTCTGTTTTATCGTCTTTATTAAATATGGATTTAATATCTTGATTTTTAATTTGTGAAACGCGGTGAACTATCCAACTTAGGATGTATGTGGAGTAGTCGTTCTCGCTAGTTTTGAAGTGAGTGATATCTTGTGTTGACAGGATTACGCCCACTCCATATTCACGACCTTCTTTCAGTATTCGGCGAAGGCTAGAGAAGTTTTGCGACATAAAGTTATCAGCTTCATCTACAAGGATTAGTTTAGACACTTGCCTAAAATCACCTTGCACTTCTGGTTTACCTTGTTTTTGCATTTGTGAATAAAACAAATCAAGAGTTAGTGCCACAATTAGGTTTTGTACTTCGCTAGGATACCCTGCCAACTCAATCACGGTTACCCCATCAATAAGCTCATACAAACTCATCATTTTTTCAGGATCAGTTTCAAATATTTTAAAACGTGCGAGTTTTGAAAGGGCGGCATAAAGTGAGTCTTCTTCTACCTTTTCCTGCTCTAAAAATAGATCCCATATATTTTCTATAGTTGGTGCTGGGCGCTTCCAGGTCGAAGCATCTTCGGGTTTAATGCCAGCCAAGTCGTAAGCCTCTAAAATAATATTTTCGAGTTTCAACTGCTGTTTTTTACCTAATCCATAAGCTTTTGACATGGTTTCAGAGAAACCTGCTGCGGTATGGATGGGCAACATTGGTGTATCGCCAAATAGGCTCAGTGGATTATAGGGCAGCTTATATAGTTTGAATTTTTTGGCCTTTGTGGCTTCAATAAACTTGTCGTCAACATAATCTGATTTGTAATCAAATATCAAAACACCAATAGGTTTGCCATCTACATTGTTATGTTGATTACGATATAGTTGAGTAATCACAGACTTGGTACATTGGGTTTTACCTGTGCCCATAGTGCCAATAATACCTGAGTTGGTATTCATAAATTTGGAGGTGTTGGTTGGCTCCCAAAATACGGGGTCTTCACCATGTGAAGAGTGACCAATTAATACTTTTAGCGCTGTTTTTTCTTCAGCATGACTACCACTATCAATTATGGGAACTTGCTTGTGCTCATAGTGTTGCGGGGGAGGCTCGGCAGCCATAGGCAAAGTATCTGGTTCTTCCTCATCCAGTTCTTGTGTTTTGTTTTCAACTGGGCACAAGTTAGCTGTACCGTTTAATACGTACTTTGTATCTACATGACATAGCTTTTCAGGTTGTGTATCACTAAACAACTCATTGAGCGGTGTTTTAATAAACTTGTTTAGATAACTAATCGGTAATTGGATTTTTAATATGTCTTCTTTAAGTTCAAATGTGGGCTCAAAGAAGGTGTCATTTTCTACATGTGATACTAAGAAACCATCTGGGTAATCAACGATGCCTTCAATTTTGTAATTACCTTGTAGCCACCACTCCCTTCGGTCTAGTAACTCGTCGAAATACCCCCGCTCATAAAGGTGATAAAGCTTATATTTATCTATCTGCATTAAGATTTGGCGAATGAATAATCCTCGATACAGATGATTAGCTAACGAGTCGTTACCTAATATATCCTCGGTTAAATAACGTTTTAATTCTTTTGCTTGTGCAACACCTTTGGAGTGAGTCTGTTTTTTACCTGTTTTGACTTCAAGAGGAAGTAAAACCATGCTGTCATTTTTAAAGCCAACGAATAAGACGTCGTCAGATATAAGCCCACTTTTGTAGCCATTGATGTTTCGTGAAAAATCACTGTCTGACATTTTCAGGCCAATGTTGCCGGCGACACGGATCATTTCTGCTACGGATAGAGGCACCCATGTGATATCTGAGTTTTGAAGTAGGCAGTTTACGAATTTATATGCGCCAATGATCCCTTTCTTCTCTTTGCGGTCGTTGTCGTTGGCGGTGATCATTTTTAATAACCATTCGCCATTAAATGCATTAAATTCTTCAATAATGCCACCTTGGTCTTGCTCTAAAACTTTTTTGTAAAGTTCAGACTCTTCAGTAACGGTTATGGCGTCATAATTAGCAGAATTGGTGTAATTGTCTGAGTAATGGATTAGCACAACATTTTTTTCATTATCGAAGAAATCTAGAGTCACTTTAGGATCAATAATGGTTGTCCAAACTGAACTTTGGTAAGAACAAGAGAGTAACTGTTTGAATTTGTCGCTTACAGCAAGCGCCATAGACTTAGAACGACTATGTTGCTCGTTAGTCTTTCTTGAAGGCTTTATTAGGCCATTAAGCCTCTCAGCAATTTGTAGGTGTAGCTTGTTGCTTATATTAATTCCTTTTAGACCAAAGGATGTAAAGTAACTATCTTCTTTGTTGGTTGAAGCCTCCCCTGCCAAAAGTCCATCAGAAACTATACCGCTTAATTCTTCATTAACATTTACGTCAGTAGACTGGACTTTATTGTTGTTTTTAAAGAATGTTAAGTGGGCATATTCTTGCGGTCTGTATGTGCCGTCATCTTGCTTTTTGTTTTTAAACTTACTGTAGGTCAGGCGAGTTCTGATTAAATCAATTATTGTATCGGCTATATCTTTGGTGGCACCTTTATCCAGTCCGTAAGCCTCCTTTAACTTGTCGTAACTATGGGTGTCAGCAAACAAATCAAACTCACAGTAATTAATTTCGTCATCATACAAATTTACGTGTATCTGGCAGACTTTGTCTTTGTGCAGTTTGATAAAGTCAATTAGACCTAAAAGCAGTTCACGGTTGTAGCCGTTGTTGACCGAGTTAATAATGATTTTAGAGCGAGGACCATTAGTAAATAAGCTGCTAAATGCATCATGAAATTCAGTGGTTTTTTCTTTAACAAGTTTCCTTACAAAGTCATAACTAGCCATTTGCTGGGGAACCAATTTAAGCCACATAGAATTGTCAGGCTCGCTATGCGTATAGGAAAATTCGTTTAATGGGTTGTAAACAAAGGGTAATAGCCCCTGCGCATTTAACCTGCTTAACGTGACTTTGGGTAATGTCTTAAAGCTGTCTGCAGGGTCATCTTGTATCATTTCGACAAGATACAAATGATAAGCAAGAATTAGAGGATGGAACGGAGTTAAGTATTCCTCATCGCGAAAAGTAGCAAAACCAATATGTACCAATCGTTTTTGTGGCTTACTTAATAAAACGTCATATTCAATTTCACGTATCGCTTGGTTATACTCAACTACAACTTTTTCTACTAAGGCTTTACAATTTGGCCCCCAACCAGAGAGGCTAGGTAAACTGCCATTTTCGTTCAGGAATTCATAATATTCTAAATAGGCATCAGCTAGGTTTGGATATGACTCTTTTAAGTCTTTAATATAAATATTATTTTCAGGATATTTGTCTACATATAAGCATCTATCCAGCAATAATTCTCGCTCCCACTGTAATAGTGTTAACCGCTTACCTTTGGGGGCCACTTCCTGGTTTTCTAGTTGGACTTTCGTTTTGGCTACATTTAATACTGCAAAATAATCATTTTGGTAGAGCTTTGAAAACTTCGCTTGGTCAAGCATCAATGGCAGATGCAATGTATCAGTGGCAACTGCACCTTCGATACTAAATGTAAGTTTTGTCGAATGGCCCTTTATTATGAACTCAATATTATCTAATTCAGTTGCTAGGTTTTCAAATTTGACACTACCAAACTCACTGTTTTCTATAATCTGCCCGTTTTCTTGCAATTCAAAGGCGCTACCCACTTCAGCGATTTTCAGTGTGCTATCTTCTGTTTGAAGTATCAATTTTTGGTTTTTTGGATCAACCAAGTAGCTGTATTTAAAGGCATCTTCTAGAAATTCACCTTTTCGTAAGACTGCCACTCTAAAATTATGGGTTTCGGATGTTTTTTCTCTTTTAACTCTAAAGTTGAAGAATATTATTTCACCTGAATATTGCCCTTTAACCTGCACTCGACTACGTTTTCCTCCAGTATTGTCTGGCGTTGAAATAGTTATTTCTCCACCACTTACATTGCTGGTAGTGCATTGATTTCTTTCTATTTTTCCACCCAAGAAGTTAAAGCCAATTTCAAAAGAAGACAGGGTTTCGTCTAACAAATATATTAAGTGCTTATCTCGCTTTCCTGCTTTGCTGTCTGTTTTTGTGCGTGAATATAAGAGGCCATCGGAGACAATTTCTTTCTCCAGTTCCAATAGATTATCTTTGTTTTTTTGTTTTTCTTGCTCACATTCACTAAATTCCAGGGTCTTTTTCCATGATTCTGGCTCTCCATCGGTAAAGTGTTTTTTTACAAATGCAGGACTGAAGTCTAGCTCGCCCAGTTTTTCTTCTAAATTAGTCGGGAAGTTGTGGGCGATGTAGTCTAACTTTTCATAGAGCTGTTTATTTTTCTCTAACCTGGCATTAATTTGTCCCTCGGGACCATCCCAATTTTGCAAGACAGGGTCGTTTATCAATCCAATTTCATCAAATCTCAAATCCCCGTCATCGACCATGGCATTGAATAGCTCTTCAAAGCCAAACATGGTTGCACCATCTTCGATAATTTGTTCAAACCGGTGTTTGAGTAGGCACTTAGAGACTTTCTCACTTGGATCAAATGGGTCAATAAGTGTTTTTAGCGCTTCCATTATTTCATTCGGGTGCCATACCCAACCAGATTGAGCAATATTTTCAGCTGAGTTGATTAATGTATCCAACAATGAATTATGGATAACCAATAATGCGCAGCTTTTAATTTCGCCTTGCTGCGCAGCCACTACATCTCGAATATATGAAATGAAATTTTCACTGAATCCTTTGGAGTTATCTTCATTGTGTAGCACAACTAGAATGCTTTTCGCACTGGTAGTTATGACAGGAATGTTTACGCCTTTAACCGTGACAAATGAAGTGCTCAACTCATTTAGGGCGTTGTATAACTTTTGGCTATTGTCAGAATCAGGGGATTGGAATTGGTATCTGTATCCGTCTTGGATATGGCCTTGTCCCCATCTTATAAATGTTTCGGCTAAGAAATTTTCAAACTGTTTTTCTGACATACACCGCATCTCCACTGTCGCTCATTCTTTCTACATTTCCTATGCGTTCATAAAAGCTAACTAACACTTTTTGACTTTGCTTGTCGAAAAACACCCCTCTTGCTTCAAATTCCAATATTAATTCATGGAATCTTAATTGTTCTCTATCTATCCCGATTGCTAGGTTGGTTAGGAGCAAAACGTAATCTTGATTGAACACTAAGACTCTTCCAGCTCGGCCTCTATTTTGAATGAAGTGCGCGCACAGCTCGGTTTCAATAGCTTTACGGTAATTAACATTCACGTCATAGCGGGATTCACTTTTTCCAAATTGCTGTACCGACAGCGATAGTAAGTTCTTAAGAGCTTCCCGCGAGGAGTTTGCAGGTTGGAATTCAATATTTAATTTGCGATTATCAATAAAATTCTTAGTATAAATATTGAGATCCTCCAAACATTCGGAATCAGTGAGTGAATCTGAAATTTTCCACAACGGCTGTTTTAAAGTATCAGGCTCTTGAATGCTTTCAGACATTGCCAAGTAGGGAAATACTTTTTCAAAGTTACGTGCTAGTTGCCTATATCCATATTCTTTTACCCAAGTTCTTTCTTCTGAAGCTTTCTCATTGTCCATGATGAAATAACACTTTTTAGGTGTGGGTTCACCTTGTTGCCATGCGTCCAAATTAATCGCTATTTGAGCAGTATAAAGAAAGGAATAGAGTCTTAAAAAGTCTGTAATCGAGTTCAAAAAATACTTAGGTTTGCTATTTAAAAAAGAAAGGTCTTTAGCAAACTGTTCTGATAGAAAAGGTAAATATGCTGCTTCCTTAGATTTATCAGTAACAGTGCCTGCTGTACTTCCTGTTATTGTGAATTTTTCAAAAGTGGCAGCAATTTCATTCTCAATAAAGTTAAGCTTTGTTTTAGATTTTTCTTTTAAATAAAAGTCTTGTAGTAAATTGAGAAAAAAGTCACCTAGTCGCTTATTACTCGAATTCCCTTGCACCTTTTGGGCTTTAAATAGAAGCAATTCAGGGCTTATTTTGTATAATTCATCGTTTTGAAAGTACATACTTTCAATCTCATTCCAAAACTCAGGCACATCTAGCTTTAGTTCGAACGCGTCCTTACATGCCTTTGTGAATTCGCTCATATTGTCTGTCGAAATTTGTTTTCTGTAGCAATACTTAATGAAGTGCCCTAATACGCAGTCCCAGTCAAAAACATCCTTCCTATCCTTAGTATTGATTGGAAAAAAAGCGGTGACTTTATTGTTTTGGGGTACCAGTTGTTTTTTTATATTAAGCATTCTTTATACCCCACTCACTTCGATGTCTTCATCATCAATATTTTTAACCGTAAAACGCTTGTTGCCTTTAACAATTACTAAGGTGTTTGAATTAGCTGCAATTTCAGAAATTTGGTCTACTAATTCATCTAAAAGTACAACGGTATTTTTATCATGTTTATTGGGACGATAACCTTTAACAATATCTTCCATTAACTTTAATAAATTAATGTTGATGGGAATTACGAATGGTTTTTCATTAAGTTTGATGTGTGCAATAAAGAAAAAAGGTTTTGATTTGTTATTTGACTTAATGGCTTCTAAGTCAAGTTTGAGTTCTACTTCAGTAACAACTTGGTATTTATTATGCTCTGATATTAGAAACTGTCCTTTGTCTAAATTAGTCGCATTTCGATTGTTATATTTATGAATAGCTGCAACAACAGTATCTCGATAGAAACCTCTTAGGCTAAATTTCTTAGAAGGGTCACCGTCGAAATTATTATGTAGATTCCAAATATTTGAATAACGATCGATTAAAGTTTCAGAAAAGTCATTGTAAAACTTCGAGTGATAGTTGTTACCTAAGTCCATACCTTTTAATAAATAGAACAGTCTTAGGTAGGAATAAGGTTTAGGACTTTGAGGCTTACTGATCCCTAACTCTGATGATAAACAAGCTATATATTCATCAAACTTTGGGTCTGGTAGTCCCAAGCTATGCGACAATACAAACTTATCAATGGCATTGGTTCTTTGGTCCGCAGGATCAAATTCAATAATTTTTGAAGACAGCTCATTGTCAGATTCTTTAAATAAGTTATCGAATAAGTATTCAGAATCGTTACCATTTCCGACTAACAAGGTGTGAATAAAGTCGAGCAATGTTCTTGCTGTTAAAAACTGGTCTTTCATTAAGCGTGCTTTGAAAAGTACATCTATGAGCCTTTCTTGCACTTCAGGTATACTGAGTAACCTATAGTTAGCACAAAGCTTTCTATCGGGGCTCTGAGAAGCTAATTCCTTGTCAAAGTACTGCCTAATAATATTGTCGTCCATGGCGGTAATCTTTCCTAGAATACGCATAGCAAAATCTGAAGAGTGGCCATCTTCACTCAATTGAAACTTTGTATAACTTTCAAAATTCAAAAAAACATGATTTATCGAATATTTTTGGTTTTCTAAGAATGCCTTAATTGAATTCTTTATAGGAAGGCAATCGCCTTCTTGAGCATAATTCCCCAGCATTCCGACGTTTATGCCAATAACTAAGGGATGTGAACCAGCTTCAAATTCTTCAAACAATTTATTAAGAGTCTGTATTGCGTTCACATTGGGATCGAAGCTGTGTGTCGCGTCTAAGTGAAATGTTGCTCTCTTGGAAAAGTCTTGACTATAACGAGTTAAAATTTCTGACTTACCATCGCCACTACTTCCACACAGGAATATGATTTTTTTATCAGTTGGCGATAGTGATGTGAGCTGTGCTTTAAAATCAGTTTCTATATCGGTTGTGATATAGAGATAGTTTTTTATATTATCTAATTCTGTCGATATTAAATCTAACCGTTCTGTTGATACTGCATAAGGCGACGATTTTGAAAGGACACTTAGAGCCTGCCTTAAATCCATATTTCTCTTCCCTCGCAGATAGTTATAATGATTTTTCTGTAAAACAGCATAGTGAATGGAAATTTATCCATTAAAGATTTGCTCCTTTGCAAAAAAGGAGTTGGGCGAGTATTTAGTACTCTTCGGTAAAAGGTGTATTTAAACAGCAGCAAATAATCAATAGAGTCCAGACGGCACGCCTGGATAAGATTGGCCTGTTCAAGTTTGTTATGCTTATTGATCATCGTTTCACTTTTACCAATTTCACTCTTATTCATTATGTTTAAGCATGATGTTACTTCCAAACCTTGTTTTTTAGCTAAATACCAGCCCACCGGATAATTCGCCTCACTCCACAAGGTCAGCTGGTTGTCTATCCTCACTTTAAAAATGATGGGTACTAGTTTGCCTATCAGATTCACCCCAGAAGGTGGCAGCCTCACTTACGTTCAAACATGCAAGGTCTTCAGCATAGGCAGCATTAAAGGCTACCCACAGAAAGATAAATTGACCATCAGGGTTATTCTGACAAGACTCAGAGCGATAAAACCAGCTTAGCGTTTGGTCTACCCGCAATGATACATGATGAGGATAATGTGCTCGTTCAGCGCGATGGCGCAGTTTAAGCAGGTTATAGTCCATGAACTAACATATTTTACTTCCTTACCTGCCACTTTAAAAGTAAGTTGTTACTTATTAGGGACTTAAACTACTCTCAAATCATGTGAATGCAATAAGTAAATGCTACTTTAGTCTACTTTATATTGTTTAAAAAAAGTCCAATATAACGGCACAAGTAATCAAGGAGTTGAAAATCAAGCGGTCAAATTAACCTATCATAGTTGTTGATCTATATATGTTTAGAAGATTAGGTTGGGTATCGGGGTCGCAGCAGCGTATCGGTTGTTTTTTAGCCATTTTGGCTTGCGGTAACATCGCTTTTCGACTAAAAGAACGTCATCAATACTTTTTCTCAGTTAACGACTGTTCAGTTCACCAAATTGAATGTCTCTTAGTCCAGAATTCAAAAAAGGAATGGGTTATTCATGGGAAGTGAAAACGTTACCTATCGTAAATGGATTACTAACCTTTGGTTGCCGTTCTTAAAAACAGGCTTGGCTCTGGCTTCTATCTACATGTTTTACTTTATCTATTCCATTTCTGGATTTTCCTTTATTCAAGGAGTGGACAATTCAAGTAAAACTGAAGGTAGTATCACCCTTGCTGTTTTGCACGGGGATGTCGAAACCCAAGACTACATAGCCGGGTTGTCTGATGAACTGAATGGGGTATGCAACACACCTTTGGTAGTCAGAGAGTACGACGTGATCAAGAAAGATCCTTCTGACAAAATCGAGGAGATTGTTGTCGTTGGCTCCAGAGGCTCTGCGGTGAGTGGTGAGTTGCTAGAGATTGACGTAATCGCAGCTTTAAAAAAAGTCGGTGCCAAAATAATAGAAAATGAAACCTCTAAATTTTTGGCTACATACTCAACTAAAATCTCGATAGATGGCTTTTATCATCTCACCCCTATTCCTAAAACAGATAATAAGAAATGGCAAATAAGTATTAAAGAAAGATGTATTCGAGTGCTGCGCTTTTTTGAACTGGAGGGCGAATTAACCATTGCAGCAGATTTAGTTTTTAAGTTTGAGTATTCACACGCTATTGATGCGATTAGGCTCGATCTCATTTTCTTCAACATTAATTATACGGCTGCAAAATCGCTATCACACGCCATTAATATGGACATAAAATTGTCATCAAACTGGATTACTGATGCTGATTATGGCGAAGCAACAGCAAAATTAAAAAGTGAAACATTACTCTCCCTGGGCAAATTACCTTTAGGCCAAGACATGTCTACCGCATTGGGGGGGAGTAAGGATAAAAGCCTTAACCATTTTCTTATCTCAAAACATATATTGAATGCATCAAGTTGGACTCCGGCGCCTCCGTTCGATATACATAGTGTTAGGGCTTGTATCCGTGAACGAAAGGAATGTCACTTTATCGCTGGTGATATTGCATTTACATTCATTGAAACGGGTGATGGCGCAGACTTAGTGTCTGATATGTCCAAAATGATCATCGAGTAACATTTCATTTAAAGCGATGTCTACGTTTCAGTACAAAGCCAATGAGCTAATGGGATAGACAAAATAGTATCCTTTATGTTTTATCCTTTATGCTTTGTTTAGCTGTCATCAAAGGGGTAGCAGTGGCATGGTCAGTATAAAAGGGTCAGATCCAAATTAAACAGATTAATTTATTTTTCGCCATCCAAAATTAACTGGACAGCTAGAATAACTCACTCATTCCAATCTCTTGTGGCACCGCCACTGTGTTCCCGCATTTAAAATTCAAGCTAAACATGGCTTATTCTTGGGGCAAATGCCAAGTGTACTTCACAAGACCCCACTAACCTTTAGCTAAGCAGAACATAAGGAGTCAGGTTTGTATTTTGTGCAACATTCAAGACCTGCCCCCACTCTCCCTGCAAAATTAATGATGTGATTGATGATGGTATTACTTTAATGTTTTATTGACGGCGGTTAATAGTAAAGTATTCATTAATGCTATGATTAGCTCACAACATCCCATAGGAGATTGACGTGGAACGCCAGCAACTAAGAGAATATTTAGAGCAATTGAATAGCACTATTGGTGACTTACGTGCACCAGATGATGATAAAAATAAATTGACGGGGCTTATTGCAGAAATAGAACTGCAGTTAAATGAGCCCAAGTTGGTCGCAGGCGATCCTCAAACCTTGGTCGATCAAGTTGAGAATATGATCACCACCTTTGAGCAAGATCACCCTAGGGTGGCCGGCATTCTGAATAATATTATGGTGACTCTGAGTAATATGGGGGTATAGGCCGAAGTTGGCTGAGATGGCTGAGATGGCTGAGTGTTTTTAAAATCATGATAGAAACATTCATAATGTCAGCAATGCCTATTCCCTTTTAAATCGCGGGAATGCAGCACAAAAATGCGGCTGCTTTCCCAGATAATGAGTTTGCGCTGCGCCCAATCAGGGCGCGTTTATGCTGTCATCATTGAGTTATAGTCTTGCACTTTCATGCATTGCAAAGTAAGCGACCTTCACTCCTCTAAGTGGGTAATCGCTTATGACGATAAGTCTTATTATTCACTTTCCATCACTCACTATTTTTTTCCAGCTGCGCAAGAGGATGTTCTGGCTGCATGTGTTGTGCGCTAACGTGTTTTAACATACTCAATACCGGTTCGTGTTTGATTTGAGCCCCTTGTTTTTTAGCCATCACCAAAGCATCTAAGGAATGGTCTATGCCAAGTCATAACTGGCGACAGGCGATGGTTCGCTTTATTACCGAGTTTGGGGAATGCCTCGTGAAACATCTTAAATAATGGCAGTTGCACAGAATCTGTTACAAGCTCAAACCATCTATATCGAGCCACCGCTGCGACCGCTTATATGGAATTGCCACCATTGGTTATTTACCCTACTGCTTCGATAACCTAATCAGCCCAACTATGGTACTTTTGTACAGTTTTATATGTGTGAAGATATTGTAGGCATAAGAACTGTCTGATTCCGAATTAGCAGCTAGTATCAATATTGAGGCTAATTCTTTTGGCTTTAAGAACGCTAGATATTTTGAAATAGTGATCTTTATCCCACTTTCGCAATAAAATACATTACTAGCAGGTCTGTTACACTTACACAGTGACATGACGTCAATGGCAAAGAGGAAATTATGAGTACATATCAAAAATCACAGGATGCAATTTCTGCCCTGACACCAGAGCAGTTTCACGTCACTCAAGAAAATGGCACCGAGCGCCCTGGTACCGGTGAATTATTAAACAACACCTTACCTGGTATTTATGTAGATGTAGTATCTGGAGAGCCTCTATTTGCCTCATCTGCCAAGTATGAATCAGGATGTGGCTGGCCAAGCTTTACTAAAGCGATAGACTCAGTCAACGTTAATGAAATTACTGATAACTCGCTTGGTATGATGCGTACTGAGGTACGTTCTTCTCATGGTGACAGTCACCTAGGTCATGTGTTTCCTGATGGGCCGAAAGACCAAGGTGGTCTGCGTTATTGTATTAATTCTGCTTCACTGCGTTTTATCCCTCGGGATGAAATGGCAAACAAAGGTTATGAAGCTTATTTAGATCAAGTAGAGGATATTTAGTCATGGCAAATGAACGCGCAGTATTAGCCGGAGGTTGTTTTTGGGGCATGCAGGATCTTATTCGTAAAATGCCCGGTGTTAAATCCACTCGGGTGGGTTACACCGGTGGTGAAGTGCCAAATGCGACTTATCGCAATCATGGTAACCATGCAGAAGGAATTGAAATATTATTTGATAATGACGTTATCAACTATCGACAAATTTTAGAGTTTTTCTTTCAAATTCATGATCCCAGCACATCAGATAGGCAAGGTAACGATACCGGTGCGTCATATCGCTCGGCTATTTATTATGTGTCTGATGAGCAAAAAGCAGAAGCACTAAAAACCATTGCTGACGTGGATGCCTGTGGATTATGGCCTGGTAAAGTAGTGACCGAAGTAGAATCAGTTAGTGATTTTTGGGAAGCTGAAGCTGAACACCAAGACTACCTAGAAACCCGCCCCAACGGTTACACCTGCCACTTTGTAAGACCTGGCTGGAAACTACCTTCAGCTTAGAGAGTTTAAATACGTGTGACTTGTTGTAAAAAAGCAATTAAAGCATCCTGACATGACAACTGCCCCTAATAAAATTGGTTTAGGTGGTGGTTGTCACTGGTGTACCGAAGGCGTATTTACATCACTTCTTGGTATAACAAAAGTGAATCAAGGATGGATAGCATCAAACGGCGAGCACTCTGGCTTTTCTGAAGCGGTTGAAGTGTATTTTGACCCAGCCGTCATTTCGTTATCAGACTTAATCGAAATCCATTTGCATACCCATGCCAGTACATCCAACCATTCTATGCGCGGAAAATACCGTTCAGCCATATACACCTTTGACGATGTTCAATTTAAGCAAGCTCAAGATATATTGCACCTACTTAGTGCTGATTTTCATAAACCAGTCATTACTCAAGTCTATCCTTTCACACATTTTAAACAGAATAAAATTGAGCTTTCGAACTACTACTATTCAGCACCAGACCGGCCGTTTTGCCAAACCTATATTCGACCAAAAATCAGCTTACTGCTAGCCCGCTTCAATCGCCATGTAAACCAAGATAAAGTGGTTGAACTCAACTAGGGAGCCAGCAATTTTAAATGTATCTAAGTATATTAATTGAAGCCAAAATAGCGTTGAAAATTCAATTGAAATCCTGTTGTGGTTCGCGCCAAGCTCAAACTAAGCAACAACGTATTTTTTGCTTATAAAGCTGCGTTAATCAACGAATGATATTTTTCATTGTTTATTTATAGCACACCTTACCCTGAAGCATTACCTGTGCTTAACGGCCCCTTATTGCACAAACTTCCCAGTCAGATTTAACGTTAGACTACTAATTTATACAGCAGAATCGTCGATCAGGTTTGCAAGGCTCAATGACTGCTCTAGGGAGTGGATGCAGAAAAATTCAAAATGACAGCAAATCGACGGCTTTGCCGTCATTTCTGATAAATATCTGCTCACTGCTAAAAGTATGATCTTTGTTGACCTTCTAGGTTGTATTACCAGAAATTTTATTAAGGTCTTACAGGTGTACTCAAATATCTTGGCGCCATGTCGGTCAAAAATAATCATATGTTTAATAGTTAGATTGAGCGGACCTTGACTGTTGTTGAAAATTGTTATTTTTCGCTAATCGTTTGCGATTAAATTCAGGCAATTTAGCGCGTATTTTTTCTTGAATCTGCGGTAGTAAGCTAATATGTTTTTTATGAATAATATGATTAATCGAGATCTTTTTAAGCTCTATTATTTGAAAATCCTGGTCAAAATGTTTTTTTATCACCTCATCTATCACATAGACTGCATAATTATACCGGTCAGCTTTCAGCATACTCACAACACTGGAGAATAATTCATTATCTACATGAATCGATTTAAACTCTCCATTACCAATAAGCCCTATCATCCTGTCATTTCCCAGTATAGAGACTCTTTTATCTGCAAAAACACCTCGATTACAAGGTACTCCCTTGGCACAAATTAAAGATAAGCTTACACGCTTTAACTCTGGTTTTACCATTATCACGTTGGGATATTTTGTTGCTATTTTACCTAGTCATAATATGTCAGCGTCTACAACACCGTCGTTAAGTAAGATTAATCCCCGCAAAGAAGGTGTGGCAATAAGCTCCACTTTAAATCCCAATTCACTATAAATTTCTACGAAAAGTTCAGCGTAATCATCGTGTTCAGGGTATTCAATATGAGTTAATAAAAAAGGTCTGGGGGACTGGGCATAACTTATGAATGAATAAAAAGTTAACAAATAAATGATGAGTATCCACGCTTTCATTTTCTTCCCTCTTATCGAGAACTTAGTTGAGCCTAACGCTTTTATGATTACATATTATTATGGAAGTATTCTAAGTGGCAATGTAATTCTGTAGTGAGCTCGTTCAGCGCGATGGTGCAGGTTATAGTCCATGGACTAACATGTTTTGTTTTGTTTCCTTACCTACCACCTTTAAAATTAAGCTGTTACTTATCAATGACTTAAACAAATTTCAAATATGTGAATGCAATAAGTAAATACGACTTCAGTCTACTTTGGTTGTATGAAAAACACGCCAAATCACTGCATTTGACTCGATAAGTCTTGATCGACGGTTGCGCCTAAGGGTATGCAATATCACTGTTGGTTGTGTAGGGATGCCATTTTAAGGAATGTCTAGATATGTCTTATTAAATAGTCAAATAAGGGTCATCAAGTCCCCCTTAGACAAGTGCATTTTTGTAAAAACCCACACACAGTGACGGCTAAAACCTATATGTTTGCTTACTGTTGCTTACTGTGACACCCACGTTAATAAATTAACCAAAACTGTGAAACCTACAAAATTTAATTTCTTTTATTACAGGTAATGAGAAGTTGTGAGTGCCTTGAAAGTTTTTTGCTTAGTTTGTTTGAAAACTGACGACTTGCCTTAGTTTTCTTAGATTTGAAACAAGCGATTACCTCAACCTCTTAGATTGATAGCTTAAAAGTGCTAATAGTTTACTTAGGCATATTTTAACAGCGCTTTCGCTTTACCAATACCGCGCATTCTTTGATGTTCGGTGTGCAAACCAAATTGACGCATTAAGTGTTCGCTACCTGCTGCAGTAGTAAAGTGTTGTTCAAACTCTGTGGTTAGGGTTAACCCTTGTTCTGAGTCTAAGCTTAGTCTTTCTAGTGTTGGGTTTTTATCCTCAATGTAACTGCGTTTGTCTGCCCGAATGATTTTGCCTGTCGTGTCTACCCGTTCACAATAGTCTTGAGGCTGTAGGCGATACCTTTGGGTATATATTGTCTTGGGCTACTAATAAAGGGCATTAAGTTATTAGGTTGTTGTGTGTGTTGCTGTATTAATGCGCTGTTGAATACTGGTATGCCATAACGCCGACTCTTGTTTATCTGACCAACCTTGAGCCTTTTCTAGATTCTCATACAACACCACATGTACGTGATTACTCATCACCGCAAAGACACAGATACGCTAGCCACGCTATCAATAGCAAACACTGACGATAAATAAAGTAAACGAGACTCAACCCAACCTCGCCTGTGCTCATAGTTCTGACCTGAATAGTCATCAACACCACACAAATAAGACCGGCGAACACAGCGAGACACACAATGGTAATATCACGTATAAACTAAACTGATTAATCTCTTTCTTGCCTGCCTGCGGCATAATAGCCACCCTCAAAAATCAACTTTAAATAAAGCCTATTTCTGTATGTTAACTAGCCAATTATTTGTGGGCAACTACTTGTGAGAGTCTAGTTAGTAGTAGTTTTTCAGGCTGGATAATGCCAAACAAAGGATACAGGGAAGAAGGTTTAGCCATAAATAGCAGATATCGCAGAAGGCTTATTTAGAATGGCTGTTTTCTAAACGCCTACGAGTTAGCTCTGGGAGTTTAGAGCGTATTTTTTCTTGAATTTGTGGTAGTAAACCAATATGTTTTTTATGAATAACATGATTAATTGAGATCTTTTTGAGTTCTACTACTTGTAAGTCTTGGTCAAATTGTTTTTCTATCACGTCATCTATTACATATATTGCGTAGTTATATCGGCCTGCCTTAAGCATCTCGAGAACACTGGAGAACAATTCATTTTCTACATGAACGGATTTAAATTCTCCATCCTCAAGAAGCGCAAGCATCCTGCTATTTGCTAATATAGATATTTTTTCATTTCTTAATATACTTCGGTCACAAGGCACTCCCTTAGAGCATATTAAAGATAAGGTAGCGCTTTGTAATTTAGGTTGCACCACTATCACATTGGGATATGTTTTTGCTATTAGACCAAGTCGTAATACGTCAGCGTCTACAACATCGTTGTTGAGTAAAATTAATCCCCGTAAAGAGGGTGTAGGGATCAGCTCGACCTTAAAGCCCAATTCAGTGTAAATCTCTACGAAAAGTTTGGAATAGTCATCCGTATCAGGGTACACAATATGAGTTAATAAAAAAGGTTTTGGCGCTTGAGCAAAGCTTACGAATGAGCAAGAAGTTAGTAAGTAAATAATAAACATCCAGGTTTTCATTTATTCTCCTTTCCTTTCCTGTCGTGATTTTATCCAAATCTGACATCATCACCTCACCATAACACTTTATTATAGAAGTATTCGTATGATTAATTACTTTAGCTTATGACTTAACTCTAGGGCGAAATAGTTCTCTATATCTGGCCAGATAAAATAGACTATATGCATATTGACTGCATCGTGATAGTTGTGAGCAAATCACATATAAAATGTTATCTTTGTTAACAGTGAATACAAAAAGCAGATCCATGTAATGAAACTTATCCTAAAAATTCTCACTGTTATCTTTGTCTGCGCCGGCGTCTTAGGTGCCTGGTATATCTATAGCAAACAACCGATACGCAGTGGTGAAGTTAGCCTAACCAACTTACAAGCGCCAGTCAGCGTGCGTTATGATGAACGCGGCGTACCGCATATCCAAGCTCAGAACGAAGCCGATATGTATCGCACTCTGGGATATGTGCATGCCCAAGACCGCCTGTTTCAAATGGAGATGGTGCGCCGTTTGGCGCGAGGTGAGTTAGCGGCCATACTCGGGCCAAAACTGCTCGTTACCGACCGTTTATTTCGTACTCTAGGCATTCGCGCTCATGCAGATGCCTATGCAGCAAAGATGGACACTAGCACTCCTGCAAATAAGGCGTTGGCCGCTTATTTAGATGGTATCAACCAATATCAGAACATTCACCCAGCCCCTATAGAGTTCGATATTCTTGGTATTACAAAACGCCCATTTACCGCTGCGGATACACTCAGCGTCGCCGGTTATATGGCTTACAGTTTTGCCGCCGCTTTTCGCACTGAGCCGGTGCTAACTTATGTACGTGACCAATTGGGTGCTGACTATCTTGAGGTGTTTGATCTGGCTTGGCACCCCGAAGGTGTAGTGTCACCGCCCCTTTCCACCAAAGATTGGCATGGCCTTAATCGCCTAGCTCATATCAGCCAACAAGCGATTTCAGATAGCGGTTTAGCACTATTTGAAGGCAGCAACGCTTGGGCTGTATCTGGGAGTCGCACATCCAGTGGTAAACCACTCCTAGCAGGTGACCCACACATCGGTTTTGCCGTTCCGTCAGTTTGGTACGAAGCACATTTGTCTTATCCAGGGTTTGAGCTGTATGGTCATCATCAAGCACTCAACCCAGTCGCTAGTCTTGGACACAATATGGACTTTGGTTGGAGCATTACTATGTTCCAAAACGATGACATAGACCTCATTGCCGAAAAGCTTAATCCTGATAACATTAATCAAGTTTGGTATCAGGGCCAATGGGTAGAGCTGCAAAGTCGCACTGAGCAAATTGAAGTTAAAGGTGAGGACCCAGTCACATTAACCCTGCGTCGTTCGCCTCACGGCCCCATTATCAACGATGCTCTTGGTGAGCATTCTGGCAAAACACCTATCGCCATGTGGTGGGCGTTTCTTGAAACAGATAACCCAATTCTTGATGCCTTTTATCAACTCAACCGTGCTGATACCTTGGCAAAAGCCCGTGCAGCCAGTGAAAAAATCCATGCGCCAGGACTCAACATAATCTGGGCCAATGCTAGTGGTGATATTGGTTGGTGGGCAGCGGCTCAACTGCCTCTGCGCCCTAGTGGCGTTAATCCTACATTTATTCTCGATGGCAGTAGTGCTGAAGCTGATAAACTGGGCTTTGTACCATTTACTGACAATCCCCAACAAGAAAACCCAGAACGCGGATATATTATTTCAGCTAATTATCAGCCCGTTCCTGATAGTGGTATTGAGGTGCCGGGTTACTATAATTTACCCGCTCGAGGGATTCGACTAGAGCAACGTTTAAGCGACAATAGCGTGCAGTGGAATGTGCAAAATAGTCAAGCACTGCAACTGGACACTGGCAGCGGCTATGCACAACTCTTACTTAAACCGTTGTTACCCATTATTAAAACTGCGGCCAGCGCCGATGAAAAAGAGCTCGTGAACTTACTCAGTAACTGGGATGGGGATCATAAAACTGATGAAGTCGCCGCAACGATTTTTAACCAGTTAGTTTACCAACTTGCATTTGAGGCCATGAGTGACGAAATGGGTGACGGCTTCTTCGCAACATTAATTCGTACTCGCGTAATAGATTTTGCTTTACCGCGTTTAGCTGAGGATCCCGACTCGCCGTGGTGGGATAATCAAAAAACCTCAGTCACCGAAGATCGCGCAGCAACGGTGACCGTTGCGTGGCGAGAAAGTTTAAAACATCTGCGTATCACGTTGGGCAACAACACGGCCAACTGGCAATGGGGCGCAGTCCATACCCTCACCCATGAACACCCACTAGGACAGCAAAAACCGCTGGATATATTATTCAACGTGGGTCAGTTTGCTGTTCCTGGTGGACACGAGACGCCAAACAACCTGTCACATAAAATCGGTCCAGCGCCTTGGTCAGTAGCATACGGCCCCTCGACTCGCCGACTCATCGACTTTGCCGACCCTAGTCAGTCACTGGGTATCAATCCTGTTGGGCAAAGTGGGGTGTTGTTTGATCAACATTATCGAGATCAGGCTGAATCATACATCAACGGCCAATACCATAAACAGTACTTGAGCGAAGCCGATGTGGCAGCCAACACCGAAGATACCTTGCAACTAGTGCCGGTCAAATGAACTAACAATGTGAATCAATAAAACCCTAAACAGAACCAAAGTACACTCTGTTTAGGGGTGCGATTAATAGCGTTAACAGCCAATAAATAGGGAGATGACTATTACAATCCTCACCTGATGCTCAGACCTTAGCTAATAAAGCCTTAAATAAGTTCCTCGTGCTCGTGCATCACATTAAAACAATCCTTAAACGAATGTGCAGTAGCATTAATATAAACTGGCTCATGCAATACTCGACTTACATCTGTTGATGATATTATCCCGCAAATCTTGTTGGTTTCATCCACAACTTGAATATAAGCTTCACCTAGTGATTCCATAGTTTTCTTGATATCACCGATACACGCTCTGTGAACATTATTTTTTCGTAAAGCGGGCATTTTGTAGACTAGACTCATTACATCTGCGACCGTTAGTTCAGACCTTGCCACACGTTTTCGATTTGCAATCATTAATACAACACGGCTAACCAAAGTAAAGCTACTGATAACACCCAATAATTTAGTCTCTGTCCCAACGTATAAGGTAGACTTTTTATTACTGAGCTTCATGACTGTCAACGCTTCATCAATGCTGGTATCCGGGGCAATCATTTGCGAAAGAATACAATGAATGTCGTTAACAACGTACTCAGCTGAGCTATGTATATCAGGACAAGCCTGCGCTTCGACTGGCATATTGACGCCAATAACACTGTTATCCACAGTAGGAATTATTTTAAAGTTATTCATTTTCATTCACCAAAAATATTTATTAATACGACTACAAATTACTCTGCATAATTGAATTTATTTAAATAAATGCTTTGGGTGGAGCGCGGGTAAGAGGCCGTAAATAGCCATAGTTTAAGGAGTATGTAGTCTTAGCTTGAACCGCAATAGAATTAAGGGCGGCATTCTCAGTAACCTCATGATTGATGCCAACACTATCATCACCTGAGTCATATTCAGGGGTACTATCAGCCACGCAATAAAAATCAGCAGCGTATCTGACTTTACTCTGAGAGGAAACATCACCTGCTGCGGCAACATTGATAAACGATACGGACAAGAATAAAAACAACAACAAAGCTAAATTGCACTTAATCATGCAATTTTTGAGCGGATATTTTATTGGTAATGTAGCGTTCATCTCTTGATCATATGTCTGCCAGAAAAAAACACAAGCGGGATCTGTCGTGAATTTATGTCGTTTCGTCTTAATATTTTTAGATCCCACAATTTACAGCATATTTCATCTGCAAAAAGTGATGTACAACATCGAAAGATGTTTAAAGCCTTTCTATGCATAAGCAGCAAATATTGACTAAAAAGGGCATCACATATTGGAAAATATGTGATGCCCTTGAAGATTAAAATACCACTACCTTTTTATTCTGGCTCTTGCTCTGAGGCTTCATTTTCATCATCTTCTTCATCTTCTTCATCTTGTTCACCTAATAGGCTCTCGCTAGAGGCATCATAATTAAAGGCGCCCAAGAAGGTGGTGTATTCGTCACTTGCAACACCACTGAGTTTGACACTGTATTCCTGTTCGAAAAGTAAAATAATCCAGGTCACTTGCTGCATCTTATTTTTTTTCGCTTTACTCATCAAATTGACAATAAAAGAACTTGAGCAAGAACATCCACCAGCCGCTTCATGAATATCAATGGTGCCAGTGTGAGCACCATTGGTTTCCATTTGTTGCGGCGAAAAATAGTTAATTTTATAATTATCTGACCAAGTGTTTCTCGCCCGAGTGCCTTTCTTGAAAAAAGTCTCCTCAAAATACTCATCAGGGATATCAGCATACGGATGTTGTGACGCCCAAATGGACACCTTGCCCTTTGTATTAAAAAGTAATCCTTTATCAGGAGTTGAAATATTGTCTTCGTTCATGGAGAAAGTGACTGCCGGTTAATAAGTATTTTCACATTCTATTATAGTGGTAGTGGAATAGCGAAAAAAGAGGCCGTTTTAACAAAGCAAGATCAAAATTAAGAAGCTTAGTGTTGTGTGGAATAAGGACTGAACCAATTGACATTGTGCTAAGGTTATTAGAGGTAATTGCAATAAATATCAACGAGGTATGTGAGTATTACCACCGAAATTAGAGGTTTAAAGAATATTTATTTCAGTATTGTGCTTATCTAAAATAGCTTGCAGTTCGCCTGAAGCTTTTATTTGTTTGATTGCCTGATTTATCAAGGGTAAAAGGCCTTGATGTTTTTTTCTGATCCTCATTAGAAAATTTCCTTTGCTATGTAAAACAGCAAAACCTATATCCACATCATTCACTTTAGCCCAATGTTTAGCCGTTTCTTGTTCCAATATAATGACATCGAATCTTTCGTGCTTCAAACCTAAAATCAAGTGATTTTCATCGAGAAAATCTGTGCGGATAAAAGTATCATCATCAAAGTAAAAGTACCCAGCAATAGTACCAACATATTTATTATACAAAGACTCCCGTGTTGGGAATAACTGCACTATTTTTTTTAAGGTGATAAAACTTTCTTTGAGTTCAAAAAAAGGTTCGCTTATGACATATTCTGGGCCAACTTCGAGGGTCTTTAGCCATTCTAGGCAGATGAAATCAAAATCTACTGAACCTACTGTTAAGGCTACTTCTGCTCGTTTTTGAGGGAGTTTTACAGGCACAAATTTAATATTTGAATGGCGTTGTATGGCTTCGGTTATCTCAGTCATAATACCAGGGTAACCTGGCTGGGCTGCGGTAAGGATAGGAACCCATCCACCATCAGAATCTACATCAAAATATAGCTTGTGTTGTCCTTTCTCAGCGGCGCTGCTAAGGCTCGTTAGAATATAGATTAACGCTACTAATCGACATATTACCCGCAACAAAAAATTACCCTACATACTTTATTTAGTATTATTATTTAGGTTACTCGCTTTACCCAATAAGTATACATTTGATTTTTTTAAAACATATTTGCCAAACCCCTTATTGAATTGAATCCTTTTATCATTGGGGTGTTTACACGACTCGTCTTATATAACTTTCGTTTTGACGTTTTGTTGCAAGTATTTACTTATTATTTAAAATTAACATCTTAAAGCTCCAAATTTAATAACTTGATAAGCTAATGTTTAATCTTAAATTATCAACAGACAATCTATGCGCCAAATCCTAATATATTTTTTTCTGAGTTTACCTATTTTAGTCATGATGACTTGGTTGTACTTGGATAAGCGCAGCATTAAACGCCGTGAATTAAAACAAATTCAATTAAGATCCCAGCCATTAGCACCCGAATACTTGCATATTTTGCAAACTGAATTTCCATTGTATTTACGTTTACCCGATGAATTGCAGTGCAAATTAGCTGGCCATATTCAGGTGTTTTTAGATGAAAAAGACATTATTGGGCGAAGTGGCCTCGAAATTAACGATAAAATCAGAGTGTTAATTGCCGCTCAAGCTTGTTTATTAATACTCAATAGGCCAGGTAATTATTATCCCGGCTTTCGCAGTATTTTGGTTTATCCTAATACCTATGTGGCCAGCAGTACACGCACAGAAGGCATGCTGCATATTACGGGTACAAGTACCCGAGCAGGAGAATCTTGGCACCGAGGCGCCGTAATACTGGCTTGGGATCAAGTGTTACAAGGGGCAAGAGACGGTCGCGATGGACACAATGTGGTGATGCATGAATTTGCACACAAATTAGATGAAGAAAATGCGGCAATGGATGGTTTGCCCCTATTACCAACTGCAGAGCAATACCAACAATGGTCACAAGTATTAAATGCAGAGTTTAGTGTGCAACAGCAAAACTTAGCTGATGGCGTTGAAGATGTCATTGACAGCTATGGTGCAACCTCTCCAGCCGAATTTTTTGCTGTGGTAACAGAAACGTTTTTTGAGAAACCTTACCAGCTAGAGCACCGACATCCGCAACTATACGAACAATTTAAACAGTGTTACTTGCTCGACCCCAAACAATGGTCTAAAGCCAAAGATTAATAATGAACAAACAGGATCACCCTGAACCAGTTTGTTCATGGTGATCAGCTACTTAAACGATCCATAAATATTGCCAACCGCTGCAAGCCCTCTTCGAGTTCAGATTCTGCAGAAGCAAATGACAAACGCACATACCGGTCGCCTTGATACTCACCAAAATCGTTACCGGGCGTCAATGCAACATGCACTTCTTGTAATACCCGCTCACAAAATGTCATGGCAGATAACCCCGTATTACTTACATCAATATACACATAAAAGGCACCGTCAGGATGAACAGGCACATGCAAACCACATTTTTGTAATCCCGCCAGTATTAATTTTTTGCGAACAATAAGTGTTGCCCGTCGTGACTCACACACAGCAATAGAGCTGGGCGTAAAACATTGTAGCGCCGCTTTTTGCGCTAACGTCGATGGACAAATATAATAATTTTGGGCCAATCGTTCCATAACGTCGACTGCACGCTCAGGCACCACACACCAACCTAGTCGCCACCCCGTCATACCAAAATATTTTGAAAAACTGTTAATCACTAAGGCCTCATCATCAAATGATAAAACACTCATTGGCTGTGAACCGGCTTCACCGTGGTGCAAGTTAAGATAAATCTCATCCACGATACGCCATGCCCCTTTGCTGCGAGCAAATTGGCACATGGCTGCTAGCTCATCTGCGCCTATGGCGGTTCCTGTGGGGTTTGATGGAGTAGCGAGCATTAAGCCCCGAGTGCCTGCCTGCCAATGTTTTTCAAGCAGCGCCACATTCAATTGAAAACGTGACTCAGCTTGGGTCGGCACCAATTGCACATTTCCCCCAAAACTTTTTATAAATTGTTTATTACACGGATACGATGGGTCAGCCATGATCACGTTGTCGCCCTCATCCACGAAGGCAGCCGAGAGCAGCAATAACGCTGCAGAGGCCCCTGCGGTAACCACAATACGTCGAGGATCGAGTTCAATTTGATGGGTTGTTTGGTAAAACCCTGCGATGGCAGCACGTAGTTCAGGTAATCCTAATGCCGAGGTGTAGGGCAGAGGCGCATTAACCGCAAGTTCCTGCATCGCAAGTAACACATCAGGCGGCGCACCAAAATCAGGCTCACCTATGTTCAATTTAATAACATGCTTGCCTTGCGCTTCCAAACGCGCCGCTTTTTCACCAAAAGCCATAGCAAAGAAGGGAGAAATGGCTTGTGCGCGCTGTGAATATTTCAAATGATACAACTCAACTTTATTAGAAAAACAGAAAAATGACAGCCTGCTATTTTGCCATCTGTAGAAACGTAAAACACCCATTAAATAATGCAGAACTAGACATTGAATTTATAAATGCTTTACGAAGACATCCATAACAAAGGATTTATAAAATTTTATAAAGACACTCATAGTTTATAAAGACCCCGTCATAATAAAAAAACAAAAATCGATTTTTACTGTTATTAGCATGGATTTCTTGATAATTGTGATAATTGTAATAATTGTAATAATTGTAATAATTGTAATAATTGTAAAAAGGATGCAATAAAAAACATTTCGAAATGAACGCGCCTGTCCTTTTAATATTTTTAAATTGTTATGTGGCTTTAATTATCAATTTCTTTGGCCTTGGATGCTCCCAAAAAGTGGTTGCTTTTTCTACCTCTATTTGAATCTTTCATAATTTTTCAGCATGCCGCTTGCTGTTGATTTTAATAGTCACTGTTTATTAAACTTTAACTTAATTGCAACAGCTGCTGTTATTGTACGGTTTTACTTAAATCTTACATTCAACATAGGAAGTCACATGTCCATCGCAAAAATTCTTCAAGAGCGCAGTTCTACCCGAGCATTTTTAGACAAACCGGTAGCCGAAGAAACTCTGAACACTATTTTTGGTCACGCACAATTAGCGGCCTCTAACTGTAATGTTCAGCCTTGGCAAACATGTGTTGTATCGGGCAGTACCAAAGACAAACTTAAAGCAAAGTTTATGGAAACCTTGATGTCTGGCGCTGCACCTAATCCAGATTTCAATTGGACCCCGAAATATCAAGGCGTGCACCGTGAACGTCAGTTTGGCTCTGCCAATGCCCTTTATACTAGCCTTGGTATACCTAGAGAAGACAAAAAAGCCAGGCAGATGGCAATGATCCGTAATTGGCAGTTTTTTGATGCGCCTCATGCGGTGTTTTTCACCATGGACAAATACTTAGATATCATGGGTGCTGTAGACTTGGGTATTTATGCGCAATCCTTGGGCCTGCTTCTGAATGAGCATGGTATTTCCAACTGTATGCAAGGTGCCTTGGGGCAATTTCCTGATCCCGTCCGAGAAATATTACAATTACCGGAAGAGCGTGGAATACTGTTTGGAATGTCTTTTGGGTATGCAGACGACAGTGCAGATGCCAACAATACCCGAACCGACCGAGCAGATATTGATACGGCTGTTGCGTTTTACGACTAAGTCATAATGTTCAAAAATGTGGAGATCTTAGTTTCCACATTTTCATTTCGACTAAAGTTAATCGGGGTTAACGCCTCGATTTGAGCGGTTTCTTAATAATGTCCCATAACAATGCAAAGGAACACCTATAATTTTAATCACAACATCGCGTTCGAATGATTGGAGTATCTACAGGTTTTAGCCCCCAATTTATAGCCCCTTGCCGAAGAAACTTATTTTTACCTCTCGAGATCAAAAGTAAAACGCTCTACGAGCCCGTCTTTACCTGCACCTACGCACCCCAAACTGTCATCGCAGGTTAGGCTCCAAATGTTATTTTTACTGAGCATAGTCCACGATTTTGAACCCTCCTGCCACAAACTTACTCCTTGCGGGTTTGCAATTAACACCTTGGTTTTATTATCTTTGATGATGACATCCGAACCATAAACTGCGCCTTTCAATGGCACTTCTGGTAAGGCGCTCCACTGCGTTGTTTCTAGATTGTAGCGCTGCGCTTTGGCAGGACTTTGTTGATCTTTTAAACTACCACCAAAGATGTAAAGCCATTGTTCGGTTTGTTGCACACTAAACACGCCAGCCGCTTCACCACCCAAAAAAGGAGTATCAAGACTTTGCCAACTTTGTTGCCCATTTAGGCCATTTTTGATGAGCACACGCGGAGTAAGCGCATTGCCGGTGCCGATATAAATATTGTTATCACGGCCTTTGTTTAAGCAAGTACCACTTGAGGCAAAACCGCCCTCTCCTGCTTGTGCTTCAAGTGCTAGCTTTTGTCTCTTCCAATGACGACCACCATCGACTGTGCCCAATATAAACAAGCCCTCTTCATCAGAATCACCATATAACCAACCCTGTTGCTCGTTAACAAAGTGCATGCAATCGTAAAAGGTTGTAGCCCGTGTACCCGCAATTTGTAGCTGCCAGTTTTTTCCATCATCGGTGCGGTATATTCGCGAGCTATCACCTTCACCAGCACTCATTACGATGAGACTACCGTTACTCAATAATTGAATATCCCTAAACTGCAAACCTACACTATTCTCAGGTCCTGTAACCTTGCTCCAATTTTCACCATTGTCAGTACTTTGATAAATACCACCATTGGTGCCGCTTGCCACAATATGCTGGCCAATACGATGAACCGCTTGAAAACTCACATTAGGATCAAGTACCTGCACCGAATCAGCTAATGCAGTAAAACTAAGCATAATGCCAAGAATGAAAGAAAATGCTTTGATCATCACAACTATACTTTTTATGTTTATTTTCATTAGGTTAACATGTCATTTTATAAATAAAAAAACAAACTTTAGCTTCGATTCCTATGGCAGCCATTGTAAACAGCGATTAGAAAGCACTTGGAAAAGTGTATATTTTTACTTAACCTCGACTCAAGGCTCGCCAATTATCTACTCAAATCCCACCTCATATTCCCCTTTATATTTCCACGCTGAAGTTTTCTACTTTAGGCGTTTTTAAACGACCTATGTAAAAATGGGATTTTGGAGTAGTAAGGGGAATAAATGGCTAAAAATCAAAGAGCGCTCAACAAAGGTTCAAAAGGTCAGAATCGAAAGGGCAGCGAAGCCTTTGTTGCAAAATACGCTAACAAACCAGACGTTGTCCAACATGATTCAGGGCTGATGTATCGTGTTTTGGAACAAGCACAAGGCCCTTCACCCACTATGCAAAATGAGGTGGTGGTCAATCAACGTATCTTGAATTTTGATGGCAGTGTGATTGCCGATACCTACAAAAGTGGATTTACCGATCGCTTTAGACTTAAAGAAGCCATCCTAGGGTTACAAGAAGGCTTGCAGCTGATGGCATTAGGTAGTCGTTATGAATTTGTGATCCCGCCAGAAATCGCATGGGGGAAACGCGGAGTAGGCAATAAAATTGGCCCCAATGCGCTTATGGTATTTGATGTCAGATTACTGGAAATAGCATAACCACTAGTACCCCATCCCTCTAGAGAGATACCCATTCAGCGTTAACTAAAATGGGTATCTACCGGTACTAAGCAATCAAAAAATGCAAAAAGTAAAAGCTATTTTGCACAACCGCTAGATTGTGGATCCGATTTCTTAGCTGCCCAATTCAGCATATTTTTCAAAAGAAGTAGTGCTTCTTCAGTCTCATAGGTCTCATAACGATGCCCCATAGCCGTGAAAACCGAGCGGGCCTGACTGTCGCCAAAACAACGGGCCCAAATAATGGGATGATCGGCAGGTGTTGGCCCCATCCAGAGATCAGAGCGATCACCATACACTTTGTTCTCTGGGCTATAAGTGCTTTCATCCAAGCCTGCTAGCACAATAAAATCATCACCTGGCGCAGCTTCAAAGGTGTACCACTCATCAAGCGCCATAAAATCACTTGGAAGACCTGCCATAACCGGGTGGCTCGGATTCAAGACAGCAACCCGTGCCTCTTGAAATTGGGGTGCCATAGGGTGGCTCACAAAAGTCACCCTAACAGTTGATTATGATAAAAATCCCAGTCCTGATGTGACGCATCACCCGCCCCATGAATTAAAACGCTTCCATTGCCCTTAGATTGCCACCTAGCAAAGGCCGCTTCTTCATCTTGTGTCAACGAATCACCCGTCATGTTGTTAAACACCACAACATCAAAACGCGCTAAGTCCTTATCATTAAAAATGCCACTATGTTCAGTGGTGAAATAACCATGCTCCATTTCCTTTGCGGCCTTCATAATGGCCAGAGTAGCACCAGCAATGCCTTCCTCATGACGCCAGTCGCGGGTCTCAGAAAAAATCAAAATAGAAGGTGTAGGAACAAAATCATAATAGCGACTAGTGGTAGTCACCAGTTCACCGATAACATTCACAGTCGCTTTGGCGTCAGAAACTAACGGCTCAGGCACCTGTGAAGAACAAGCGGCTAAAAAAACAAAGGGTAAGACATATAATAATTTCATCAAAAAATGGCTCCATTACATAGATTTAAATTGAGTATAAAGCCGTTTACACGAAGGTTGCAATCAATCAACCACATTAGTTGCAGCCATAAGAAACACCCATAAAAGGTGCTGAATTTTACGAAATAAAGTAACAAAAAAACTCAAAAAGCACTTGATAAAAGTGATGGAAGTGATGGAAGTGGCGGTGACATCGCGCGTTTTAATCAGTTTATTCGATTGTAGATATTAACCGGTATAACGTTGTCATTTCGCCTTTAAGCATGCTCTCGTCTAGAGTTTCAAAAATTTGTATTGCTAACATAAAACACTTTAAAGTTTTAAAACCGTAAATATCACCTAATCTATTCAACTCTTCTACTGCATGTTGCTTTACCAAATTAGCGGCTTGGCTCATTAATATTCAACCATCTGCATTACCTAGCTGATCAGCCAGATATATTTCCATTGACGATGATATATTTTAGTAAGTACTCAAGCTCTTGAAACAACATCATGTTGCAACCAATTTTTTGCAGAATATCGTTAACTACGTTTTGTAAAAAAGTTAGGCGGCGATTACTTTTGAACAATGGTGAAGAGGAAGATGGGGATTATTACAATGGTGTATTCATAATTATTTACGCTATGGCGTAATTTTAAAAAATATACGCTGAAGTGTATACATTAACACCTTTCATAGAACCTGCCACCTTAGGTCCGCCAACCTGACTTGATGCAAATCAATGCTAAGTGCAGCTAATCACCTAGAATGAATGTTATTTGATTAAGTTCACATTGGAGAGACCGTATGCATAATAATAAAGAGCAACTACTTGCTTTACAAAAAGAGTTCAACAATCGCATAGTCAAAATTGATAAGGATTTGCATAGCCGCCTAAGCAGCGCGAAATTTTCTGAACAGGCTGTTGATCACCAAAATGATGATGTGATTTTGAATTTAAAAAATGAAGCGCAACAAGAATTAGAACAAGTAAACCATGCGTTGTTGAAAATAGAACGGGACGTCTACGGCACCTGTGAAAAATGCCATAGTGCGATCAGTGCTGAACGTTTGGATGCGATCCCATTTACTGCATATTGTAAAAACTGTGCGGTTTGAGTAATTTTCCGCCAGTCGGCACATGCTTTAACTTTTATAACCCGACACTGAATTCCCTCCGAATTTCAGTATCGAACCTTATCAGAACGACCGGTCAAGATAATTGTCGCTAGCTGGTCAAGTTAATTGTTGCTTAATACTTTATAAAAACAAGAGCACGCTGCGCGCCATCGTCCCGCGCGGCGTCCGCGTGATGGTCTTGTCTCGAATCCCTTCGAACCAGATACTCTTTTTCAACAGCAAAAAAGAGTATCTAGACAAAATGGACAGAACCATTTTGAACATCTGCAAGATAGCCCAAAGCGCAAAGTATAAGGATGTACTTTGTAAAATGCCGCTCGCGACTAAAGTTTTTAACCGCAAAAAATGGCTTGGTCTATGTGCGCCAACCTCGTTGTCGTTAAGGATGTATCCCTTCACGCTCCACTCAAATGAATTCCCCGCGCGGCGTCCGCTGTCATTTACCCCAAAAATAAGCCATTTTAGCTGAAACTTTAAAGGCGGAAGAGCAGTGGCGGAGCCACCAAAGATGATATCGACAAAGTCGATTCTCTTAAGATGGGTGATTTTGTGATTATTTCAACGAACCTGACCCCGCAGGTTCGCAGGTTTTAGATTCATATTGGTATGTATTTAATCACCAACTAATGAAGTGAGTTATTCAAACATCCCACCTTTGAGGCATAAACGAGTTAGCGTCAACGTCCATAATTGCACTTAGTATAGATTGAGAAAACTGGGCAAAAGGCTACTCAATCAGCTTTTGTACTATTTTCTCTCCCTGCCAGGCGCTAGAGGTAAATGTAAGTATTCTCTTGTTAGTGATGTCAGTTACCTTTTAAATTTATCATTATCAAAGGTTGTATCTGACTTAGATGCGGTCTCTCTTTTTTAACAGATATCTTTCAACATGACAGGTCATTAAACTTGGAAAGATAGTTTAGCACTCAGCATTGTAAACATTTCACGTTTTGCTGACCTCGATTAACTACTAACATTGTTATATTGCGCTTTTAATAAAACTTGTTATTATCAAAAAAATAGTCGGGGAGCCTTTAAGGCTGAGATTGCATATCGCGAGACCCGTTGAACCTGATTCAGTTAGCACTGGCGTAGGGAACTAATTACTTGTTTTGTATGATTTACTCTTCAGCGTTTTTAAATCTTCAGCTCGATATAGTTCTTACGCGTCAACGTTAGGAGCTTTATGTCAAATATTATAGTTACTCCCATCAAAGCACCGCTTGCTACCCAAACAGGGTCTCCCGAAACACATTTTTCTGTGACAGATAGAGCTTATGCTTCATCTACGCCTATTGTGTTAACAATTGCAGGATCTGATAGCGGTGGTGGTGCAGGTATTCAGGCCGATATTAAAGCGATATCCGCAACAGGAGGCTATGCCTGTTCAGTCATAACGGCCATCACCGCGCAAAATACCCTGGGCGTGTCAGCTATTTTTCCTATTCCGCTAGAATATGTCGAAAAGCAGTTAGATGCGGTTTTTACTGATTTGAACGTTGTTGCCGTCAAAGTCGGCATGTTAGCTGAGTCTGGCATTATCAATCTAGTAGCCGCTAAAATAAAACAGTATCAACCTGCATTTTTAGTCGTAGACCCTGTCATGGTAGCGACCAGTGGCGACTTGTTGTTAGAAGTATCCGCGATCAGCACCCTCAAAACTGAATTACTACCACTCGCCGATATTATTACACCCAACTTATCCGAAGGTGCCGCCCTGATAGGCGTTGATACACCAGATAACGCAGCAGATATGCTTAACATGATCACAGGTCTTCGACAGTTGGGTGCAGCAACAATATTGCTTAAAGGGGGACACCTTGAACAGGATGAAAACAGTAATGATCTACTTATATTTCCCGAACAGGTTCACCACTTAACGGCAAAACGTATCCACACTCGTAACACCCACGGTACGGGTTGTTCGCTGTCTTCGGCTATTGCCTCTTATTTAGCACAAGGGCATGATTTGTTACGGGCAGTGCAGCTTGGCAAACAGTATATCTCCGAAGCTATTGCTCATGCCGACGAATTATCAATAGGCAAAGGTCATGGGCCGATTAATCATTTTTTCAGTGGCCATGCTGATGTCCGTTGATAAACAGCTGCTATCAGGCCAAAACAATGCCGTTAGTATAGACATCGTTGACGGTTACCTGCGCTATCACGACAGCGCTGATGTGATCCTGGCAAGGCTCAACATTCACATACCTGCGAGAGCCTGGACCTGTATTTTGGGACGTAGCGGTTGCGGCAAAAGTTCTTTATTGCGCTACTTGGCTAATTTGCTGGAGGACAGAGTCGACTGGGCGGGTGAAGTCAATACACGCCCACCATGTGATAGCAAAGATCAGATTACCTATATGGCTCAACAAGATTTGTTGATGCCTTGGCTATCGGCTTTAGAAAACGTCATGTTGAGTACTAAATTTGGTGCTGCGCATTCATCAGCAAAGAGAACCCATTTGATGGTTGATAAAGCGCATGCTTTATTGCAAAAAGTAGGGCTCAAAGACAAGGCAAATTATATGCCACAGCAATTATCGGGTGGTATGCGGCAACGTGTCGCGTTAGCAAGAACGCTTTTGCAAGACAAGCCCATCATATTAATGGATGAGCCTTTTTCTGCATTAGATGCTGTCACGCGGTATCGTCTTCAAAATCTTGCTTACCAACTACTGCAAGATAAAACGGTCGTGTTGATCACCCACGACCCACAAGAAGCCATTCGCTTAGCGGACCAACTCTATATTATGCAAGGCAGACCTGCTTTTGCTGAATCCTTAATTGTACCCAAATCGGTGACGCCCCGAAACTTTGATGCAGAGTTTGCCGAACTTCAGCAAACCATCATGGGTCGCTTGGAGCAAGACTATGAGTGAGTTGACCCGAGTAGAGCCAATCACAGTTGATCCGCTGTTACGTGAGGTGAAAAGCAAACAACCGCTATACAAGTCACTGCTACGTATGTTGGTCAGCGCGGCGGTGATTATTGGCTTATGGCAAGCTGTGGTGGTTATTTTTGAAATGCCCTCATTCATTCTACCTAGCCCCTTTGCTGTATTTGAAAGGCTGATTGAAAGACACCAAGTTTTGTTCAAACACGGCTGGGTTACCGCTCAAGAAATTATATTGGGTTTGCTACTGGGTTTAAGTATGGGGCTGTTATTCGCGTTACAGATGTTGTTATTTAAACCCGTTAAACGCTGGTTGTTACCCCTTTTGATAGCCAGCCAGGCCATCCCCGTCTTTGCTATTGCGCCGCTATTAATGTTGTGGTTGGGGTACGGCATTGCATCAAAAATCGTGATGGCTGCCTTAATCATCTTTTTTCCTATTACCACCTGTTGTTTCGACGGCTTACGAAGTACACCTTCAGGTTACCTGGAGCTAGCAAAAACAATGGGGGCAACAAAATGGCAAATGTTGCGGCATATTCAATTTCCAGCGGCATTACCTACCCTTGCTTCAGGGATCCGCGTAGCGGTCGTAATAGCCCCCATTGGCGCAGTAGCCGGAGAATGGGTTGGTTCCAGCGAAGGTCTGGGTTATCTGATGTTACAGGCAAACGCACGCATGCTAATAGACGAAATGTTTGCTGCCTTATTTATCTTGTCAGTTTTGTCTATCACGCTTTATTTTGTAGCAGATAAGTGTCTGAAAAAACTGATCCCTTGGGAAGCTTAAACAAAATTATCATCAACAATCTATTTACAGCAATCTGTGTACAGCAATTTATGCATATCAATATCTACATAAACAGCAGTAGAAATATTAAAGGAAATGTAATGAAAAAGAACGTTATCGTGACTGTATTAGTGCTTACTGCCAGTCTGTTTTCATCGTCGACGCAGGCCGATACTAAAACACTGACCCTGATGTTGGATTGGTTTGTCAATCCAAATCATGGTCCTGTTATTATTGCTAAAGAACGCGGCTATTTTGCAGCCCAAGGCATTAATGTTGACATTCAAGAGCCCGCGGATCCAAGCATGCCTCCAAAACTGGTTGCTGCTAATAAGGTAGATTTAGCGATATCTTATCAACCTAGTTTGATAATCGATGTTGCGGCAGGTTTACCCTTGATCCGCTCGGCAACGTTGATTGCTAGCCCTTTAAATACATTGATGGTGTTAGACAATAACAACATTAATGATCTGTCTGACCTGAAAGGCAAAAAAATAGGTATTGCTATGGCCGGTAACGTAGAGGCGAGTATCGATACGATGCTGAAAACGGTCGGTCTTAACTATGACGATGTAAAAATTATCAATGTAGGCTGGGCACTTTCTTCTTCACTGGCTTCTGGCAGAGTCGATGCCATTTGGGGCGGATTACGTAACTTTGAGGCAAATCAACTTGCCCTTGAAGGTTTTAAAGCGAAGAGTTTTTTTCCTGAAGACTATGGTGTACCGCGTTATGACGAACTAATCTTTGTGGCCAATGCAAATACTTACGATAAGGCCGCGATCATCGCCTTTAATAAAGCCATAGAGCAAGCGAGTCTTTACATTGCTAAAAACCCGCAAAAAGCGTGGGAAGAGTTTGCAGCGTTTGCCCCAGACACCTTGAATAATGAACTTAACAAACTTGCGTGGAACGATACATTTATGCATTTTTCAGCGCACCCTGCTGCTGCTGATTTGCAGCGCTACGATGACTATGCCCAATTTATGTATACAAAAAAAGCCATTACGACACAGCCAAAAGCGCAAGATTATGTGCTTAGCTTTTAATAAATTGTCTTTTATTCTATCAATAACCAATCGAGTCATTAAATGAAACATCAAGATTTAATCAATGCCTGTCAGCAAGATTGGGATGCATACATTCAGCATTCTTTCGTTCAACAGCTAGCAAAAGGTACGTTAGCGCATACCTGCTACCTGCATTACCTTAAACAAGACTTTTTGTTTTTAAAGCAATATGCCCGTGCCTATGCGCTGGCAATTTACAAGGCAAACACCCTAGCCGATATGCGTGGCGCATTGCTGAGTGTCAATACATTACTGAATTCAGAAATAAGTCACCATGTGAGTTATTGCGCTAACTGGGGTCTGACTGAATCAGATATGGAAGCCGAAGACGAAGATGCTGGAACGGTTGCTTACACACGTTATGTTCTGGATACGGGCATAAAAGGGGATATTGTTGATTTATACGCGGCGTTAGCCCCCTGCTCTATGGGCTATGCAGAGATAGGACGTAACCTCAGCGCAGATGAAAACACTAAGCTGCAAGGTAACCCGTTTATCGACTGGATCACCTTATATGCAGGTGAAAAATTTCAGCAAAGTGCCGCGCAAGGGACCGCACACATTGATACATTGTTGGCTGAAATTGACTTGGAAAGCCAGCGCGGTCAAAACCTGATTAAGATATTTAGAACCGCTACACGCATGGAAACTGCGTTTTGGCAGCAAGGCTTAAATGCCGCTTTGGAGAATAACGTATGAATCAACAATTGGACACGGCTATTAATACAATCGTAACAGCGTTACGGACTGTGCGTGAACAAAAACCACTAGTAGTTAATATCACAAACTATGTGGCAATGAATAATACCGCTAATGCGTTGCTGGCGATGGGCGCGTCACCCATCATGGCGCATTCTCGTCAAGAGATGGCAGAACTGATGTCTTTTGCTAGTGCGCTGGTGATCAACATTGGCACCTTAGACAGCCAATGGATCCCACGTATGTTATTTGCAGTAGAACAGGCAAATATTAATAACAAGCCCGTTGTGCTCGATCCTGTGGGATGCGGAGCTAGTGCGCTAAGAACAGCGACGTCACGTCAAATTGGACACGCCGCAAATAAGTTGATTATTCGCGGTAATGCTTCTGAGATTATTGCGCTTGCTGGAGAAAAAACACAACAAAAAGGCGTTGATGCTCAGGATGATAGTGATGCGGCGGTGGGCGCTGCCCACTATTTACTAGAAACTTACCAAGGTAATGTGGTTATTTCTGGAGCGACTGATTTTGTGATCACTCCTGAGGGTGTGTTTCAGCTAAACAATGGCCATGCGATGATGCCTTATGTAACCGGCATGGGATGCTCGTTAAGTGCTTTGACGGGAGCCTTTGCCGCCATTGGCGAAGAAAGCGGATTAGCGGCGGTTGCGATTTTAGGTGTGGCAGGTGAAATTGCAGCTGCGCAATCAAATGGCCCCGGGAGTTTACAACTCAACATAGTTGACGCATTGTATCAATTGGATGAAAAAACACTGATACAACGTATAAAATTATCCTGACCTGTGTACGTTCAACTTTTCTGGCTGAACGTACCGCGTGAATTGAATTAAGCAATAGTGAGCGCCAAAGTGGATCTATACCGTCTATATTTAGTCACCGATGACAAACAAGACCTTGTAACATTGAAAAATGTTGTTAAAGAAGCTGTAGCGGGTGGCGTAACCATGGTGCAAGTAAGAGAAAAGCAGAGAGATATTCGCTGTTTTATTGAAATAGCACTGGCCGTGAAAGCTGTATTAAAAGGAAGCGGTATACCTCTGATCATAAACGATAGGGTAGATGTGGCATTGGCGATTGATGCTGATGGTGTGCACCTTGGCCAATCAGATATGCCAGCAGGCATAGCGCGCCGCCTACTCGGGAAGGATAAATTACTGGGTCTGTCGATTGAAAACGAACAGCAACTGATTGAGGCTGAGTCATTACCCGTCGACTATTTAGGTTTGAGTGCGATTTTCGCTACCCCCACAAAAACTGATATTAAAAAAGAATGGGGCATTAGTGGGCTAGCTAATGCAGTAGCACAAAGCTCTTTTCCTATAGTGGCAATAGGCGGTATTAATGACACTAACCTTGAAGCTGTTATCGCCACCGATGTCGCCGGTGTGGCTCTGGTGTCAGCGATTTGTGATGCAAAATCCCCTCAAGATGCGGCAAGAAGATTTAGAACATTGATGAGAAGATAGCCAACTGTTTCGATAACATAGTAGGTGCTTAACACGGCCAACTGGTTGGCTTCACATTAACAACCACACAGCCGGAACCTATTAAAATTTAATCGGCAAACAAGTAAGTCGATGGTTGATTTAGGTTATCTTCGGTAACAGTGTCATCTATTGGTTATATGAAAAGTGTTAGAGAGTGTTGGTAATGACTATAAGAGTCGATAAGTGCCTTGATTAACCTTTAATAGGTTGGACTGAAACACGTATGCGTCATCTTTAATTTATGAATTTTAATCTCGAAAATGGTTCAATAACTGAGACTTATTAGCCATTACCTTGCATATAAAGACCACAATTCGAGCAACATTTTTTACACAGCCTGTTGATTCTGCCAACACTAGAAGCCCTCCAAAAAATCAACAAATCTGAAAATTTACTTACTTCTCTGATATGTCAATTACAGACCTTCACCTTAGAATTAATTCAGGGGAAAAGGACTAAATGGTGGGTTCTGGCATTTCCAATGTTGTCGGCTACCCATCCAGCTAACCGACTTTTACAATGAATGTTTGCGCAATTCTTGTAAAACTTAAACTAGCTGATGTATAAGTTTTAAGTTGACCCTGTCTCCAGTTTTGTTTGACAGCAGATAACTCAGTAAACTTGCAGTATAAGTCGTCGTTATTGACAGCACGCGATAGCTTGAAAGTGCTGAATGTCTGGTGCTCAGCCAATGCCGCCCTTAAACTGATTTTGACGACAGGTCGCTTACTGACACAACCTGTCTTAGGCTGCTGAACGGCAATAGGCATAGGTTAGGTTTTTTTAGCCAATTGGCGTTTAGTTGATATTAAAAAACCCGATTCATATTAATAGATCTTGATAAATATATGATCCTTATGACATCAACCTCAATATATTAGACCCTTATACAAGAAAAAATTATTTTCTTTATATTTGATATGTGCTCGTTTTTATTACCATTTATGTTTGGATTCATTTATTGCGGTGTCCTTTCATGTATTAAGTTAATACAAAATGAAACATAGCTCCTAACATCCAAAATCAGTTTTAAGATATCAAAAAAAACCTCATAACTCCCTATAATAAGAGCATTCGAGATGTACTATAAAAATGAAAACTGATATCGAAATTGCACGCGCAAGCCAAATAATGCCCATTATGGAAATTGGTGCGAAGCTCGGTATCGCTTACAAATATTTAATCCCCTATGGTCACAACAAAGCTAAAATAGATTGCGATTTTATTGCGACGTTAAAAGATAAACCTAACGGCAAATTAATATTGGTCACTGCGATTTCACCCACTCCGGCAGGTGAAGGTAAGACAACAACAACCGTTGGTTTAGGTGACGCCCTAAACAGTATTGGCAAACAGACAGCTATCTGCCTTCGCGAGCCAAGTCTTGGCCCCTGCTTCGGTTCAAAGGGTGGTGCCACAGGTGGTGGTTTTGCACAAGTTGTGCCCATGGAAGATATTAATTTACATTTTACTGGCGATTTTCATGCTATTGGCGCTGCGCATAATTTATTATCAGCCCTTATCGACAATCATATCAAGTGGGATAACGAGAGCAAGCTTGACCCGCAAAAGATCACCTGGCGGCGAGTGATGGATATGAATGATAGAACACTACGAGATATCGTTATTGGTCTTGGTGGTACTGGTAACGGCATTCCTCGACAAACTGGTTTTGATATTACTGTTTCCTCTGAAATTATGGCTATATTTTGTCTAGCGACAGATATCAATGACCTACAGCGCCGCATTGGCAATATTATTGTGGGCTACTCTGTAGATAAGAAATCGGTCTCTGCGCGCGATCTTATGGCCGATGGCGCAATGATGGTTTTACTTAAAGATGCATTCAGCCCTAACCTGGTTCAAACACTGGAACATAACCCCGCTTTTATCCACGGAGGACCTTTTGCCAATATTGCCCATGGTTGTAATTCTGTTGTCGCTACGCAGACTGCGTTGAAGGTTGCCGATTATGTTGTTACAGAAGCAGGCTTTGGTGCCGATTTGGGCGCAGAGAAGTTTTTTAATATCAAATGTCGTAAAGCTGGCTTAGAACCGGATGCGGTAGTTTTAGTAGCAACGGTACGCGCACTTAAAATGCATGGTGGAGTGTCTATAGACGCACTTAATGCAGAAAACACTATTGCCGTTAAAAAAGGTTTAGATAACCTTGGTCGTCATTTGCGTAACTTACAGCAGTTTGGTGTCCCTATTGTGGTTGGGATTAATCATTTTATCACTGACAGAGAAACCGAAATACGAGCAATCATTGAGTATTGCAATGATTTAGGTGTGGAAGTGTGTGTTTGTAAACATTGGGCCGAAGGCTCAAAAGGCGCCCAAGAACTAGCACATAAAGTTGTCGCGTTAGTGGAGTCTGGAACCGCAAAATTTTCAACCCTTTATCCTGACAACATGCCTTTACTCGACAAGATCCGTCATATTGCGCGCACACTTTATGGGGCTAGGGATATTTTTGCTAATGACGCTGTTCGCAATACACTTGCCAGCTGGGAGCAAGAGTACGGGCACTTTCCGGTATGTATAGCCAAAACACAATATAGTTTTTCGACTGAGCCTAATGTGTTAGGTGCGCCATCAAATCACATTATTTCAATCAGAGAGGTTAGGCTTGCAGCAGGTGCCGAATTTATTGTTGTAATTTGCGGATCAGTCATGACCATGCCAGGCCTACCAAGATTTCCCGCGGCAAATTACATCAACTTAAATGACGAAGGTTTGATTGAAGGACTATTTTAAATATTAATCTTAAAATAATCGAGAGCATCAATGACGTTGATTGACAAAAGCCTGTAATTGGAACAAAAATTGTAGGTTAACTTCATTTTTTGACAGTCAGATAACTCAGTAAACTTGCAGCATCAGTCGCTATAGCTTACAACGCGCGATGACTTTAAAGCCCTGACTGTCTATTGCTCGATCGAGGCCATTTGTAGCCTGAGTGTCAAAACCAGTCAGCGGGGCTTACCTCAATTTAACTAATCCATTTTACTAAATTGTCTTTCTCTTGAGGAACCATAACAAGCTGTTGTGGTTGAAGTCTAAATTACGTGGTAACAGTTGATTAATAGACGAAAAACAACCAACTTTCACTCCCTTAATAATATTAAGTAAGTGTCAATATGGAAAATATAAGGCACCGTGTAATTTGAATTTAGGGAAAATGACGTTTTATTTTACCTATACTCGAAGATGCAGACACAGACACTGACACTGAGAAAGAGCATGCCGATGACGACTCAGAAAAGAGCAAATCTTAGCAATTTAAGCTACGGATAAATTCGTGGTATTTTAAACCAGACTAAAATATATGCGGAGGAAGTTGATGACGCCAAATGCGCCATCGTATAAAAAAGGTAATTCGCTTAGCGGAGTTTAAGAACGTGCAGATTTCGCTGCAGCTAACTCGGTTTGGCTGTTGGCAGTGGGTAAATCACCATCAGAAGATTCAAGATGTGCACGGATGAACCATTGGAACTGCTCAAGATCAGTCAACTGACCGATTAGCATGTCTTCCGATACCGGATCAAGTTCTGCCATTTCACCAACTGCTTTGCGATGATCACTGTTTACACCGTTATATACCAAATCAAGGGCGCCCAAGTGCTCGATGGCCAATGCTTTACCTAGCGAATAGTCATGCCAAGTGCGACGGTCAGCAATAGATTGTGGGGTTCCTACCGGAGTGCCTCCCAGAGTAGCTATTCGCTCTGCGATGGTGTCGGTCATCTTGCGTACTGCTTCTACTTGGGGATCTAGCATTTCATGAACGCCGATGAAATTGGGGCCAACAACATTCCAATGAACGTGCTTTAGCGTAAGGGCTAAATCGACCAGCGCTACCATACGATTATCTAACGTAGATATTGTTCGATCAGTAGACGTTTCGTCCATGCCTGGCACTCTGAATTTCGTTGCTTTTTGCTGATTGCTTTTATTACTTATGGTCATTATTTCTCCTGTATGGTTCAAAATAACCGGAGAGGTATAACTTGCCAAAATCGGCAAATGCGCCTCTCCTTGACCTAATCACACTATCAAACTCGCAAGCTCTTTGTCAAATAAGAGAAACGTCTTGGTTATCTGCGTAAAACATTCATTAAGTCTGTAAAAAAGCATTAACCGCAGCGATACCGGCATGGTAATCATGTTCTAAACCCATGTCTGAACTACCTAAGCGTTTAATCAGAAGATGGTCTTTAGAAAAAATTGGAGTGAGTTCAACATCGTCAAGAGAGTCAGCGATAGAGGAAAGCTCTTTGCGATAAGCTTGCTCATGCTAGACCAAGTAATCGATGGTTTTTGGGCAATACCCAGACGAATAAATCCATGACTTTAGTTTTTTTAGCCAAACTGACCGGTCATGAAAATCAGCATTAACAGTGCAAATAATAACTATTTTTCGAGCACCGCGGCGATAGGCCTCACGCACGGGTGACAGCGCAGCAAGACCACCGTCAAGGTAGTAATCAGTTTGAGGCGCTTGTGCCTTATTAAATGAATGAGCAGTTAACTTAGGGGTGAATTTAACTCCTTTTCTACATAAAAAAGGTAATGCACTCAAACTTTAAGCAATATTCGCCAATGATTACTATTGCAGTTTGGGCGCAAAAATAACCTTGCCTATCACGTGAATCTGTCGTTATGAACAATAATTCTCGTTTCGCCAATAATTCCTTTGCCTCCGCAAAGTCTAAAGCAAATCTAGCCTGAATAGTTTTATCAAAGTACCAATCCAAATCCACAACATTGCCTCCAACTAATCCACGACCTAGCTTATAAAAACGTTTTTGACGAGATAAAAAGCTCATGATATTTTGCGAGCCTGATGGCGACCCTATAAATAAATCTAAAGGATAGAAATCATTCTCTAATAACGTATCTAAGACACCTGCAGTGAATATTCCTCGTTGACCACTACCCTCAGCAATCAGTGCTATTTTCACACTCAAATCAAATCGCCCTTCTATTGTTGACCTTACGCTTTGTAGTTCGTAAAAATACTTCCCCAACATAGAGTGATGGCACAACATACGTATTTTTTGCCCCCTTCGATTTCGTGGCCTACAGGGTCAGGTTCGTTGAAAACCAACGTAGCCGAATTTCCTACAATTCTACCCCCTTCCCTATTCCCTATTCCCTATTCCCTATTCCCTATTCCCCCAAAAATGAACTCTTCCTCTGTACTAAAGTGTTAGGTATTTATTAATAAAACCCCGCTAAGGTTGTTTCACCTCAACAAACAACAAGTTCATCATGAAAAAAATAATCATTGCTGCAGTTGTTTTATCTCTTGGTTTAATTTCGCCCTTTGTACTCGCCAATAGCTGCAAAGACCCAGTGGTACTAGTACATGGCAACGCCGCAACGCCGGCTAGCTGGGACAATACCTTCAACCTGCTGTTAAGTCAGGGTTACTCCAGTACAGATATTTACCGTCCCAATTGGGGGTCGAAAAACTGCGCCTCATGTAACAATCACAGTGGCAGCGAAGAAACGCTAGTCAGGCAGGCAATCAACGATGCTATCGCCAATTCCTGTAGCGGCCAAATCGATGTTATAGGACATTCTATGGGCGCAACCTTGGCAGCTCAGCAGATTAGCAAACTTGCTGCAGCATCATATGTCGATACCTTTGTGGGCATTGCAGGTGCGTTCAGGGGCCTGTATAGCTGCGGTATCTATCCATTTAATGTGTGGAGCTCAACCTGTGGTTATTATGGTTTATCCATCCAAAGTCCCTTTCTGGACAGCTTGTATGGTGAGCACTTGGGCGACAAGATTTACTCAATCAAGAGTAATATCGACCAAATCGTCTGTGCAACCGGTGTCTGCGTTGTTTATGGTGTGCATAGCAGCAGTATTTGGAATGAAGATGCTAGCTTCACCTACTCTCTTGGCCATTTTGGCTTACAAACCGACACAGCACAAAAACAGATCGATTTAATCCAATAAAACAACAAGGGGACACCAAAAATGGCATCCCCTTACATTTTTTTGAATTAGTTACATGGACACCCATCGTAACAACTTACCGGATATAATAAATACCCTGCAATTGCATATCCAACCTAAATATAGAATCCAATAATCCAGTATCAAACGACATATTGAGCAACTCTAGTTTCCAGTTGCTAACATTCCTTTTAAACAGCCATTATTTGAAAATAATTAACGGGCTAAAATATTGGATAATGCGAGATATTTTTAGCTTTAGGTTTATCCCTAGCCCAAGTGCCAGAAGTATTTCTTTGTTTCACTTCAAAAAGCTTAAATTAATACCGAAACAACTTTGCTTAGATTGCGGTAAATAGTAATGGGTCCTCTCAAAATAAAAAACTAAATTAATAAACCAACATGAGAAAACGGATGTTAACCAAGAATACTTAGCTCATTGCTATCGCCAACTGTTACAGGTGTTCAGCAACACTTACAAAGGGCATCAAGGCGACAAGTTAAAGTTTCTTACCGAAGGATTATTACAGGCTGGTAAATCACTTGGCTTTTTTAGCCGGTCCGATGCCGCAGAACTGATGAACATGGCGAACATTGAAGTGTTTGGCCAAATCATTGAAGAACACGAAAATCACAAAAAAAATAGTAAAAAAGACCCTTGATTGACGACGACAGCGATTTTTTCAACATTCCAGCTTACGAGCGACCTAAAGAGTCTGCCGTTAAAAATGTTGTCTTAGTATGACGGTTATCATCCTGACTCAAACCATCAAATACAACAAAACCCGCAACATACTGTGATTTTGGCAACCGATTGACCGCTTGGGATTCACTCGTATCTTCCATGATACTCGCCCTGCGGGCAGGCGGAGCCTGTGCAAATTGTTCCATACATTTTGTGTGAAATACATCCATGTATTTCATCGCTTCGCGACTATGCTTTAAAGCGCATGTCCACCAAAAGTTGCAGGAGCAACTTAGAACAGCTTTAGCTGGCCTGCGAAGCAGGTGAACCACATGGACGTGGTGAATAAATTTGTTCCTGACAAATTTGTCGAACCGTGTGGGCTCTCATCCCGACCAGCACCAACAAATACAAAAAAGCCCCGCTAAATCTAGCGGGGCTTTTTTGTATTTGGCGGAGGGGGTGGGATTCGAACCCACGTTAGGTTTAACCCTAAACACACTTTCCAGGCGTGCGCCTTAAGCCACTCAGCCACCTCTCCAAAACTTTTACAATCTTTGCCTGTTTATTTAAGTTGGGTTGATTCAACTTGGCGCTTGGCTTGCGCTTTAATTATTACCGTTTTGTAGTCTGCTGCAATTTCTTCGCAGAAGCTGCTGCTACAAAAGAGGCGCGTATGTTAGGGAAAACAGCTTGGCTGCGCAAGTAATAACTGCAGCCAAATTGATGATGTGATGATTTATTAGCCACATTAGGTCTAAATAGCATACAAAAAGCAGCTGGCTGACGATAATTAGCCTAGTTACTCTGGTATGACTATCTTGCCGTTGATGACCATAATACAGTCCATGCCTGCATTTTGGGCGGCTTGACGGCCTACTTCGGTATCTTCGAAGACCACGCACTCGTTTGGCTGTAAGCCCATGTTTTTGGCGACGGTTATGAACGTTTCGCCATGGGGTTTTCCATGAGTGACATCCGTTGCAGTCACAACGGTTTCAAGACGTTCTAGCAGGCCAGTATCGGTGAGCATGCTGATGGCGTTATTTCGCTCTGAGCCGGTACCTACCCCCATTTTAAGTATGCCTTGGTAACGTAGCATCACTTGGAATGTATCGTCGATAACGCTTGGGCTATCTTTAAGGTCGAGAAACGCTAGGCGTTTAGTTTCAGTGACCTGGTCTAAGTCATGGCTTAGACCATGTTTTTCATTCAGAAGTTTAACAATATCTCTGGTAGGCACGCCACCAAGGTTATGTATGTACTGTCCGTCAAAGGGATAAGCATATTTTTCACAGGTTCGTCGCCAAGCTAGGCCGTGTGCGCCCATTGAATCAATCAAGGTTCCGTCCATATCAAACACTATCCCTTTGTAGCGGCTTAAATCTGGCATTACACTCACTCCTAATAATTAAAATACTACAGTTGTATGAGGGCTATAAATGAAAAAGCCAGCTAAGCTGGCTTTTATCTTGTTAATTTATCTGGCTAAATAACCCAAAACAAGCGAACTAGGCGTTACCCGTCACTTTCATTTTTAATTGAGCTGAAAAGTCGAGCATACGGTTTAAAGGCACTAAGGCGCGTTGGCGCGTGGCTTCATCCACAAAGATTTCGTGGCCACTGCTATCGGTTAATGATTGGTGGATAGCTTGCAAACCATTCATGGCCATCCATGGGCAGTGGGCGCAGCTTTTACAGGTTGCGCCATTGCCGCCTGTTGGAGCTTCTAATAATATTTTACCCGGTGCAGCTTGCTGCATTTTGTAAAATATACCGCGATCGGTAGCCACGATAAAATGGCTATTCGGTAAGGTTTTAGCTGCATTGATCAACTGAGTGGTTGAACCAACCGCATCAGCTAAAGCAATCACACTAGCAGGCGATTCGGGGTGTACTAAAACCGCCGCATCAGGATAGAGGTGTTTCATATCTATCAGCGCTTTAGCTGAGAATTCGTCGTGTACGATACATTCGCCTTGCCACATCAACATATCGGCGCCAGTCTGTTTGGCAATATACGCGCCTAAATGGCGATCCGGTGCCCAGATAATTTTTTCACCTACCGAGTCTAAATGTTCAACAATTTCTAAGGCAATACTTGAGGTGACAACCCAATCAGCACGGGCTTTGACCGCTGCTGAGGTATTGGCATACACCACCACTGTGTGATCAGGATGGGCATCACAAAATGCAGAGAATTGGTCAACCGGGCAACCCAAGTCTAGTGAGCATGTTGCTTCTAGGGTGGGCATTAATACGGTTTTTTCTGGGCTGATAATTTTTGCGGTTTCGCCCATAAATCTTACGCCAGCAACAATTAGAGTATCGGCTTCGCAGTCACGTCCAAATCTGGCCATTTCTAATGAGTCAGAAATACAGCCGCCAGTTTCTTCGGCTAAGGCTTGGATTTCAGGATCGGTGTAATAATGCGCAACCAACACAGCATTTTTTTGCTTTAGCAGCGTTTTGATTTGCTGAACGTATTGTTGTTGTTGCAGATTACTCAGCGCAACGGGCTTAGCTGGAAAAGGGTACTCAATGGTTTTTACAGAAAATAGCTTTGACATATTTTTTAAGGCACTAGATGGTACTGATAAAACGTCCAAGTAGTATACCCATTTGTCATGTAATTAACATATTAGCGCGTTAAAGATTATTGGCATGATTGGCAGAAGGTGAAATGTACTGCTGGTATCTCGCTCGCCAAAACTGACTTTCTGGTAAGTTATTAGATTGTTCGTATAGCTGAGCAAAATTAATATGTGCTGACGGTTGATTAGGTGTGTTTTGTAATTGCCTTTGCCACGCAGTTAGATAATGGGCAGGGATATAGGCAGTATCGTGATATTCCATAAAGGTAAGCCGCTTGGATGCTTTAAACGCTTGAGTGGAATGGTTATCACAAGTTCTTGCAGCAAATAAGTCAATATTATTTTGCAGACCTATTGATTGCCAATACTCTCGGTCCGCCTTTGATTTGTCTACTTGTTTAAATACGATATTGGGTGCGTCGACCCCAGCACATACACGTTTTGCTAGTGCTTCGCTGAGTGGGTATTCATCGATAAAACCTGAAAAGTGGGCTAATTCGTGAATAAACACGTCGTAGGTGTCTTGGCGATCTAAAAACATAATACCGTTGTGTACGTTGGCTTTGCCTTTGTCGGCAAACATCACTAAGTGGGTAAAAGGTAAACTTTTTAGTTTTTCGGCCAGTGTTATTAGTTGGCAACCTAAACGACCGCTTTGGTGCCAATTTTCTTCACAGCTAATATCAATGGGATCAAACCAAGTCACGTCATAGATACAGATGGCTAAAGCGTTTAGGCGTGTGTCTTGGGCAAAACGTGACCTAAAGTATTCAGCTTGCACAAGAGATCCTATATCTGGCGTCACAAACAATAGTTTTTGCTTACAGTTATCAGGCAAAGTAGATAGTTGTTGCTTAAAGTCAGAGTTTCGATTTTTATTAAAGGCAGTGGTGTGATACTGATACAACTTAGCTAAAGACTGTAGATCCTGATTCAGATTTTTAGACCCAAGTGATGAAAATACTTTTGCTGATTGTTGGTATTTTTTATCACGCCATAGCGCCAGGCCATCGGCAAGTTGTTGTTCCGCCAATTCATTAGGCAATAGCTTTGTAACAAGCAGATTTTCTGGTGCAGGGGGGATATCTAGAAAATAGTGATTAAGCATTAACCAAGCAGGAACTAGCACACATACTAAGGCTATTCCCCACTTGGTAACAACAGGCATTTTTATTGGGTTTGTAGCTCGTTTGTGGTGTTTTTATTGGCTTCATCACGCAATAAATTAAGTTCTAGACGAGCATAACGGTGTTCAACATACTCAAATACGTTAGTACTTAACGCGAGTTTAAAATAGTTTGATGCTACACCTCTGTTGCCTCTTGCAGAGTGGTATTTTCCTAAATAGAAATAGGCTTCGCATAGTCTGTCAGTCAATTGCTGTTGGCTGGTGACACCAATGATCAAGGTGTTTAAGAGTTCACCTTCAGTTGTTCTTTCAAGATACAAATCAACTAATTGAGTTGCCCAGTTGTCTTCATCTAAATTTTTACGTTGCTGAGCTAACTCAATCATTGCCTGTGGTTTATCTATTTCACTGGAAGCCAGATAACTCCAAAGGGCACGATAAGGGTCGGAAGCATTTTTGTTATAAAACGTACCAAAATCACGAACTGCCAAATCCGGACGGCCACCATAATATAAGGCAATGCCACGGTTTAAGAATGCAAATTCCATATCTGGATTAATATCTAAGGTGGCATCAAAGGCTTCATAAGCTTGGATGAAATCCATTTGCTGAGTGTAATGTACCCCCATAGAATTATAAGCTTCAGCCAGATCAGGTTTTAGACGGATCGCCAGATTAAAATCGTATTGAGCTAACCCAGACAAACCGACACTGTCATACAAGGTGCCGCGCTGATGTAGCAATTGTGCCTTTTGCTCGTCTTCCAAGTCGGTGTTAGCCAAAATATGGCTATAACGGGCAATGGCAAGTTGTGAGCGCGGGTTCATAGGTGCAGGTTCGGCCAATAACAAATTGCCCATTTGCCTGCTTTCTTGTATTGAGCCGCTGTTGGATACACAACCAAATAAGAGTGAGCTGAGTAAAATGATGCTGCTGAGACGTTTATACATAATAAAAGAAAAGTTTTACCTGAAAATAGATTACTTGTATGACACTAACTTTGTGCCTAGGTTTCACTACAACCCTTTAAAATAGTCAAAAAACAAGAACAAGTGATGTATCGTAGAGTCGCTTATTTCACTGTAAAAGTAAAGTTACCGCAGTACCTGTGCTGTTAAAATGTGAATTAAACTTGAATCTATTACCCAAAATAAAGCAAACTACGCGGCCGATTTAAATTTAAAGTTTAATTTTTATGGCACTTGACTTAACAGCCGAACACAAAATGCTTTTGGCACTAGCCACTAAAGCACAAAAAAATGCCCACGCACCTTATTCAAATTTTCAGGTGGGCGCAGCCATTCTGGATGAAAACGCCCAGCTGCATGCCAGCTGTAATGTTGAAAACGCTGCCTACCCGCTAGGTCAATGTGCCGAAGCAGGCGCCATATCCGCTATGATTGCGTCTGGTAGTAAACAGATTAAACACATCCTCATCGCCAGTCCTAACGATAATTTCTGCCCACCATGTGGCGGTTGCCGTCAAAAAATCGCTGAGTTTGCGGATACCCAGACAGAGGTACATTTGGCGACCAAAGATGGTCAACTCAAAACTGTTAAGTTTACAGACTTGTTACCTTTGGCATTTGGGTTTGATAAAGAATAGCGGAGCTGTTTTAAGGATCTTTGGTATACAGACTAATAACTATATACAAGTGGTAGCCATGGCTACCACTTGTATATAGTTATTTTGCTACACCACTGTTTTGATTGTCGCGATGAATCTTAGCCCAAGTATTAGGCATTAAGCCGTTACTACCAGTGTTAATAGCGACTAACTTACCCGTTGCATTACTTGCCGATAAATCGGATTCAGATAATGTACCTATATAGGCAATCCCCTGACTATCAATTACCGGTGACGACCAAGTTACATTGGCTTTTAAATCATACTGCCATGCAAGCTCACCACTAGATTTGTAGGCATAAAATAAATTGGTCTCTGATGAAAAGTAAATATTTCCGCTGTCGTCTAATGTTGGCGACACATACACATCGCCAGCAATAGAGGTTTTCCATTTAACCGCTTTGGTGTTTAAGTCCAATGCGTAAAACTCACTATCCACATTATTTTTATGTGCCAAAATAAAGCGTATCCCTTGACTCGTCTATGGCCACTGATGAGCGAATATGGGGAGCTTCAAGCACTTGTGGATTGGGTAATTCAAAACGCCAGCGCAATGCTAGGTTATCGTCAAAACTATATAAAATGCCTGCTTCCGATCCAAAATATATATTATTATTGGAGTCAATGGCGGGTGTTGATAACACTAAGTCCCCTTCAAAGGTAACAATATCTGCAAACTGACCAGTGAGTTCGTAGCTACTTAAATCAAGTTTGAATAGCCGACCTTCATCATAAAATACCAATTCCCCCTTATAATTGATGGCACCATTTACAAAACGATCTTGACGACCACCACAGTTACAAAGTCGCTTAAATAAAGTGTCACCTGTTTGGGCATCAAAGGCAAAAATGTCGAGACCGGTGTAGATCACCTGATTTTGGTAGGCCACAACTTTGGATAAACCCGAGCCCGTTTGAGAAGGGTAATCAGATACCCGTTTTCGCCATAGTTGTTGGCCATTATTATCAAGCGCGACTAAGTCACGATAAGATTTTTGGAACTCACTTGTGCGTTTATCAGCCGTAAAGTAGATATTATTGTTATGTACCACAGGACTTGAACGCACCTCTTCGCTATTGGGTAAGGTAGGCCTAGGTAAACAGCGCCCATACCTCCTTGCCCTAACTTTTTGATCAGTTTGTACAAGCCCGCTTGTTTTCCAGCAAGGTTATGAATGATGTTGTCTTCAACTAATAACTCTGCTTGTTGACCAATCAGTGTGCCAAAAGAGGTCTGATTTTTGTTTTCAACATGGGCCGCGATCAAGGCTAACACATCGGCATAAAACCCATGTTTTTGCTCAATAAAACCTGGCAGGTTCTTAAGCATATTTTCTTCATCGATTGCGAATAAATGAAGAAATAGTGCCAGAGGGTTAGCAAATGTCATGCTTGTCCTTTTTCCATTTTTTATTGGTTTAGCATTGTGTGCGTAAATACGCCTTGGCTGTCGATAGTTCGTTATATACTGTTGATTTATTAATGCCTCACTCAGTTTTCACATCTTCAATGTCATAACCAAGAAAATAATGTAGTAGGGCAACTTTGTAAGACCGAGGTGACAGTGTTTGGAGTTTTGTCAAAGCCGCATCAAACAAATGGTAGGGTTCGGGGTCGTCTATCTGGATCAAAGCTCTGTGATATATGCCTGCTCCTGGGTTCTTTTTTGAGTCGATTTAGCTTTGAGATCATCAAGTAACATCCATCTGACAGACGATGCTAGAGATAAGAAAACTGCTCTCTATTATCGAAAATCTCACTGGGTGGTGTAAGACTAGCCAATACGTCATGCAACAAAGATGTTGTGTTAGGTAGTTGACCGATAAGATTTTGCGACGCGCTCTTCTTGGCTTTAGTGGAGATTTGTTTTTTGACTATGCCTTTCAGATGATAATAGATGATACAGCGTAATTGGTTCGCACTATCTAAATCATTGTCCACTATCCAACGGTTTAATATTTCGGTTAAGGGCTGCTCTTCCTCATTGGTAAGACTTGCGTGTTGCTGATCCATTTTTGTTGTTATACAAGCATTATAATTGTCAGTCTATCCCTTGTCTAATTCAAATCTATAACAAATTAACAACACTTAACACAATGAATATTATGATTTTTTATTCTCACAAGAAAATTAAACTCAAAAAAATAGCCGCTGTTTTTAAGCTGCGGCATTGTTTATAAACTCATGACATCTACATCGACATAGGTTTAAACGGCAAATCTCGATAACGTTTACCCGAGGCTGCAAATACGGCATTTGCTAATGCCGGCGCAAATGGGCCTAAGCCAGGTTCACCTAAACCAGTTGGTTTAAAGTCATTTTCGGTGAAGTGCACATTAACCTGAGGCATTTCGTTGATTCGCACTACGGGGTAATTATGGTAGTTTGAGTTAACCACAGCGCCATCTCTAAATACCACTTCAGTCCGCAATGACAACGACATGCCCATCACTATAGCACCTTCCATTTGTGCTCTAGCACTGTCAAGGTTTAACACTTGACCACAATCGACTACTGCGTCCACTTCAAGCACTTTGATGTCGTCGCCATTAACTTCGACTCGAACAGCCATAGCAACGTAGCTGTTAAAGCTAAAGTGCACCGCGATACCGAGTCCTTGATTACTCGGTAACTTGTCTCGGTTAGCCCAGTTAGACATTTTGGCAGCCATTGCAAGGGCACCTTTTGAGCGTGCGATTTGTTCAGCTTGTTCAGCGTTTTTGTTGTTGTCGTAAATGCTGTTTAATAAGCTAACCGTATCTTGTTTAGTTTTGTGAGCTAATTCATCGGCCGCACTGCCAAAAGCAAAGCCATAAAAAATGGCGTAAACAGCGCGGTACCAACCGATACGCGTATGCGCAATGGCTTCACCTGATTCGCTGCGATAATTTGCTATCCCAAAGGGATGGTCATCAATATCGCTCAATGCACTTGCCGGTGCTCTGTCAAGGGATGGGTCGAACAATGAAGCAATAGCGGGGAAAGCGGCACGGTGCAACCACCCAGTAACATTACCGTCTTTGTCCACTGCAGCTTCAATGTGCTGAGCGTTAATCGAGTGGTAATAACCGGTACGCATATCTTCTTCACGAGACCAAATAAGTTGCACCGGCGCATTCACGGCCTGGGACAACACTGCGGCTTCGTGCACGTAATCACACTTGAACTTACGCCCAAACGCACCACCAGCCATAGTCACATTGACGTAGATATCTTTTGGGTCGCGCTCTAGGTATTGCGCTAATACTTTTTGAATATCGCCGGGGCTTTGTGTGGCTGCCCATACTTCACAGCTATCTTTTTGGACCCACACCACGGAAGCATTGGGCTCCATGGGTGCGTGAGACAAATGCCCGCCTGTGTAAGTGGCTTTCATCACATGCTCGGCTTCTGCAAAGGCTTTAGTAATATCACCGCGCTCGGCTGCAAGCTGTGCTGGGCTTTCAACATTTTTGACTAGCTGCGCTTTATACGCCTTAGAGTCGTAACTTTTATGCTCACCTAAATCCCATTCAATATTCAGTTTTTTAAGGGCTTGTTGAGCAGTCCAGGTGTTATCTGCCACAACGGCCACGCCGCCAAGCGATCCAAAAGGCACGTTAAACCTAGGGATTTCAATTATATCCAGCACACCTTTGACTGCCATGGCTGCAGTTTTATCGACACTTTTTAGCTTGCCACCCATCACTGGGCAGTGGGTCATGGCGGCATATTTTAACCCGGGCATTTTGGTGTCCACGCCATAGGTTAATTTACCTACTACGATGTCGCCTTGGTTGTGCCTAGCGATGTCTTTGCCTATATATTTAAAATCTTTCTTTTCTTTTAGGGTGACGCTATCTGGCACAGCTTCATTAGCGGCAAGGCTTGCCAAATCGCCATAGCTGAGTTTTTGTTGATTGTTGTTATTGATAACAAAGTGGTTTTCAGCCTTACATTCTGCAGCTGACACACCCCACACTTTTGCTGCAGCCGCCACTAACATAACTTTAGCTGCGGCGCCTGCTTCACGCATAGGAATATACATAACGCGAATACTGGCCGAACCACCTGTGGCCTGAGGACCATATTTTTCTTCGTTACCTTCACCTTGTTTAATGCTCACCCGCGTCCAATCGGCTTCAAGCTCGTCGGCTACTGCGGCAGGTAATGCAGTGCTGATACCTTGGCCCATTTCACAGCGGCCACAGTAGATTAAGGTGTCGCCGTTGTCGGCTATATGGATAAAGGCATTAGGATTAAAGGGGCTGTCTTGGCCCATTTTAAAACCGGCGATTGTGGTTTGCGGTAAACTAATACCCAACACTAAACCACCGGTTGCTAAACCTGATTGTTTAAGGAATTTACGACGACTTTGATTAGAAACGGTATTTTGGTTTGAAGTAGTCATATTAAGCTTCCTTATACATTTCTTCAGCTGCATCAGAAACCGCTTGTTTGATACGTTGGTACGTACCACAACGGCAGATATTACCTTGCATAGCATTGTCGATATCGTCGCTACTAGGGGTTTTATTGGTGGCTAAAAAGCTGGCCGCATTCATAATTTGACCCGCCTGACAATAACCACATTGTGGCACCTTGTTGGCCAACCATGCTTTTTGCAGCGGATGGTCACCATTTTCCGACAAACCTTCTATCGTAGTGATAGTTTTACCTGCCACGGCCGAAACGGGCATCACACATGAACGGGTTGCCTGCCCATCGATATGAACAGTGCAGGCACCACAAACACCCATTCCACAACCATATTTGGTGCCTGTTAGCTCGAGTTTATCCCTCAAAAACCACAACAAGGGCATGTCACCCTCGACATCGATAGGATAACTTTTATCGTTAATTTTAACACTTTGACTCATCACGCTCTCCGCTTAACTTGTTTATAGGCCGAATCGATGTTCTGAAGCTGCCCGATTATTTTTTCCACACTGCTATATACTTATGGGTTTAATTTTGAACAGCCGGCGTTGAATATTTAGGTGCTGTTACTTGTTTAGTTTTAATCTGTTGCAGCTGTTTTATCAATTCTTTCACCCCTCTAAGCAATTGTGGATCATCACCTTTTGCCAAAGATTAGCGACTTGGTATACCTCAATATCTGGGGCAACACCGATATTCTCGACTACTCGTTCGATGTTAAGTGGGTCAAAAACCGCATTATCTGTTGCAGTGAGGGCTCAGCCGTCTACTGGTGCGTAATGCACTGATGATTTTACCAGACCACCCCATGTAAGAGCGTCAATTAGCTTGCTGACTTTTTGTCGACGAAACGCCCATGGAAAATAATCACCACCGGAGCATGCCATTTCATTAATCATTAACACTTTTGGCTATTTGATCCCAGCAGGCAATATTAGGAAGTTCGAGCATGATAACCTGACTAGAATGGCGTTACTCTCACCTTATACAGATGCCAATAAACTAGCAATGCAGCCAAGTCTAAACTGGAGGATCCCAGCTTAGATTTACTGTTTCAAAATATTTATTAAGCGGCAAACTAAGGAGGCGTTATTTTTGCGCCGCTTGTCGCGCCTCAAACGCAGCCATTTGTTCTGGTGTAGCGGCTAACTGATGGTTGCCCTTCCATTCACTGTATGGCATGCCATATACAGCTTCACGTGCTTGATCGTAATCTATCTCAATACCTTGATCTTTAGCACCCGCCATATACCACTTTGATAAACAATTACGGCAAAAGTCTGCAAGGATCATCAAGTCAATATTTTGCACATCTTTGTTCGCATCTAGATGTTTGAGTAATTCTCTAAAAGCGGAAGCTTCGGTGGCGAGTTTTTGTTGTGGGTTCATGTAAAGCCTATTTCTGTTGGTGTGTGATTAAATCACTTTCGTGGATTTGTCGCAGTCACTTCAATACGTTGAGCATTGTCATCATGGAAAGCCAATAAATCGGTTAAACCCTGCATATTATGTAAATTTCTAAACTCTATCCAATCAATTAAGCAGTAAAGGCATACTGCAGGGTAGTTCCAACTAGTAAACTGTCGTTTTGCCACCATATCATTTAAGTGCACCAATACCGCATTCACACGCTCTTTTTGCAGCTTAAAATATAGTTTGTCTTCGTCAGGCTGAATATCAGAGTTAGATAGGATAAACATTTGCACCAAAGAATCGTTAGCTGAGTCTATGAGAGTCAGTTGGTTCTCTTGCTCCCAACTCAGTAAAGGATCATCAAATTTATCGGTTAAATAACGATAGATGATCCTCGAATCAAAAATGATCTGCGAATTTTTATCAGAACTATCCTCTAACATGGGTATTTTCATAGCAGGATTTTTGGCCGCAAGGATCTGCCTGTCTTGTTCTGCAAAGATCTGCAAATTGACAAATTCATGTTCAGTATTTGCCAACCATATACGTAAACGGCGTACATAGGGGGAAGTAGTAGAACCGTATAATTTCAACATTAAATACTCCAGAATGAACTATATCGAACGATGGTTTAGATACTAAAGTGAACTGTACTATGCAGCAAATATAATCGTTTTTTAACTACATTTAGTAACTCTTTTTCACAACACTAGGAGGCGCTCTACTTTGTAGGGGCATTAATTCACCGACTTCGCCATTTTTTGTATTCAGGTGACTAAGTGACGTTTGGATCAGCAAGAGATGTATAAATCGGCTTTCCTGTAGATTTATCGATACTCGCTATAACCTAACCCCACCGCCCCCTTGCTCACAAGTTTCCATTTCCATCCCCAAAACACGCCAAATTTTTGTGCTTGAGTCATCGACTGGTGCTGCTGTGCCCATGCTTTTTCCTGCCCTGTCTACAATGTTTATTTAGCCTTATTTCGGTTTGCTGGTGTTATTGTCACGCGCTGCCGACTGTTTGGTGGAGGTCACACCACGCAAACACCATGAAATCGTTTTTTTGAATGAATTTGTTAACCAGTTAGTTTAATTCAATCACTTACGTTTCTTGCTAGAAAAACTGCTGATTAGTGAATAAAGTTAATCGACTTTAGCAATGAACTATCAACAGACTCTACGGCACTTAAGGTAAGTAATTTAATGTTTTCATTAGGGCTTTTGAAAGCGCTTTTAACGTTATTTATATTAATAGGCTCCATCGATGAGATTTGACTACTTAACAATTGTGGTGACATAAAATGTCCCTCCCTAACTGTCATACGCTGCGCAATTAATGTTTGATCCGCCTCAAGTAAAATTCCCAAGGAGCAATTGTACGAGCCAAAAATCAACTGCCTGTGTTGTTGTTTTAATCCAGAATACGCTAATACACAGCTTTTATTTTGCAATTCAAGTTGATGTAGCTGACTGCAAATACGGTCTATCCAAGGATTTCTTTGCTCATCAGTTAAGGGGATCCCTGCTGACATTTGCTTAATAGCTTCTTCGCTATGAAAAGCGTCGGCATCTAAAAAAATAAAATCAAGATGATTAGCGATTGCTTGGCCTAGTGTTGTTTTACCGCATCCAGACACGCCCATGACAACCACCAACTTAGATGATCGTTTATTTTCCATCTCAATATTTGACAACAAAATTCACCCTCGCTTGTATATGATTGCGCAACCATAAATATCATTTTAATAATGTAACCACTACAATTTACACTACAGCTAATAACTATAACACTTCAATAATAATAACAATCAACTTACATGGTAATGATGGTTGCAACATCTCATATTCTTACATAGAATGGTTGCGCAAACAATTGAGGTTGTAAATAATAAAAACGATAGCGGCAATCAGCGATGTCAGGCTAATTTATAAACGATTGTTAATTGAAAAAATCGAATGTGAACGACGTTTTTATACATGTCTCTACAAGGGAATTTATGCAAGATATTATAAACACCGCAAGTCCATTTTTTTTACTCTGTGTCGCCGCACTGTCTATTATTGCACTACTATTATTGATCATAAAATTACGCGTTAACGCATTTGTCGCACTTATCTTGGTAAGTTTCTGCACCGCTGTGATTGCCGGTATTCCAAGTGAAGCAGTTGTGCCAACATTAATGAATGGTTTTGGCGGTACGCTTGCCTCTGTCGCCTTGTTGGTTGGACTGGGTGCGATGATCGGGAAACTGTTAGAAATCTCTGGCGGTGCTCAGGTACTAGCAGATAAATTAATCGGGACATTTGGTGCAAATAAAGCCCCCCTCGCCCTAGGCATAGCCTCATTGATATTTGGATTCCCGATATTTTTCGATGCCGGTTTAATTGTGATGATGCCAATAATTTTCAGTGTAGCTAAACGTTTCGGAGGGTCTTTACTCATTTATGCACTACCCGCTGCCGGTGCATTTGCGGTAATGCATGCTTTTGTACCGCCTCACCCTGGGCCTGTTGCCGCTGCAGGTTTTCTGGGCGCGGATATTGGTCTTTTATTGTTAGTGGGATTACTGGTTGCTGCGCCAACATGGTATCTGGGCTCCTATTTGTTTGGCGTATATGCCGGCAAAAAATTCAATATTCCACTCATGAGTCTACTTTCTTCCCAAGAGCCGAAGCCACAACCTGACAAACTTCCTAGGTTTGCCACCGTCATGTCATTATTGCTGTTACCCATGTTACTTATTTTCCTAGATACGGGCCTCAACACCCTGACTGCCGCTGGCATCATAGATGGCTCCTCCCCCCTCACAAAGGTTTTGCGAATGATTGGTAAAACCCCCATCGCATTACTTATAACCTTGTTAGTTTGTTTGATTGTTTTTGCAAAAGACTACGGGATGAAAGAATTAGATAGACTATGCAGTGAATCCCTTGCACCAATATGTGGTGTTATCTTAATTACCGGTGCCGGAGGAATGTATGGTGGGGTATTACGTTCTAGCGGAATTGGTGATGCGCTAGCCGGATTGCTCACAGACACAGGCATGCCGGTTATTGTAGCTGCGTTTGTCATTGCTACTTGTCTTAGAGTTGCCCAAGGATCAGCGACTGTCGCACTCACCACCACAGCAGCACTCATATCCCCTATGGTGTTAGCAACAGTTGACCTGTCGGCACTCTATCTTTGCTTTATTGTTATTGCAATAGCGGGTGGTGCAACTGTTTTGTCCCATTTCAACGATTCTGGTTTTTGGCTGGTGAGTCGATTACTCGGTATGGACGAAAAAACCACGTTAAGAACATGGACAGTAATGGAAACATTATTGGGGACTATCGCATTTTTAATTGTGTGGGTGCTAAGTTTGGTCTTTTAATACTGCACACCAAAAATGTTGCCATACCAATTGGTATCAGTGCCACTAATATATCGATTTCAAAAATCTAAGGTCTTATATGTCTCGTTTTATGGCTAAATCACGCAGTGCTAACAGAGTAACGTTAAAGGACGTTGCGAAAAAAGCGGGCGTGAGCGCCATTACGGTTTCTAGAGTAGTAAATGACTATGCGGGTGTACGTGAAAATATTCGTGAAAAAGTAGAGGCTGCAATTAGTGAACTTGGTTACATATCTAACCGCTCAGCGAGTATTTTAGCTTCATCTCGTTCAAAACTCATTGGTGTGTTAATTCCATCATTATCTAATGTGGTATTTAACAATGTTTTACGTGGAATTTACGACATTACAGGCCCTGCTAATTATCAAGTGTTATTAGCTGATACCCATTATTCACCGATAGAAGAAGAACGATCAATTCGTACTTTACTTGGTCAATCTCCTGAGGGTTTAATTGTTACCGGTGGCGAACAAACCAATGCTGCCAAAGCCATGCTTAAAGCGTCAGGTATACCCGTGGTGCAAATTATGGATAAAGTCGAGTCGCCAATAGACATCAACGTTGGTTTTTCTCACTTTGAAGCTGGCGCAGCCGTAGCTCAATCGTTATTGACAAAGTCATATTTAAAAATTGGTTTTATTGGCGCTAGAATGGATCCCAGAACCTGTAGCCGACTAGCCGGTTTTAAGTCGGTACTTACTGCTGCTAACTGTTTGGATTCAAAACTAATTATCACTAACCCACACCCCTCTTCAGTTGCCATGGGGGCAACGTTATTTAGGGAATTAATGGCGGTGACAGAAGGTGATTGTGATGCTGTTTTTTGTTGTAACGATGACTTAGCCTTAGGTGCATTACATGAATGTAAAAAAATGCATCTTGACGTACCAAATAAATTTGGCGTATTTGGCTTTAATGACATTGAAATGGCAGCATACGCTGAACCAGCATTATCCAGTGTTAGTGTTAACCGATACCAAATGGGTCGCCGTGCAATGGAACTGATATTTGAACGTTTAAATAATCTAGAAGTAAGTTCCAATATTCAACCAAGCTATATTAATACAGGGTTTGAGCTACTGATGCGTAAGTCGACACGGTAATTAGATAGTTCAATAGTAATAAAAACATGACAAAAAAATACTCAGTAAGCCCAACAAACTCATATTTATTGCCGCTATATGCAGTAGTTTACTCGTTGCTTCGTGCACTAATAACACCACGATTACAGCGACAGATAGTAAAATCTCAATCGCTACCACTGCATTAAATGCCATTGCAAATGCCAACGCACTGCACTGTCCTGCTGGTTCTAAAGATATACAACTGGATTTAAGCAATATAAAACTAACTCGCGAACAAAACATTCCATTAATGTACCAAGGGTATAACAATATTGAAGGTCCTGTTTGGCATGACGAAGCTTTGTTTTCAAATATGGGTTCGCATCAGCCAGATTAAAACGGCTTTGAATTAAGTCACCAAACCACAATTTGGCGATGGATGCCTGGCAGTAAACCAAAAGTTTGGCTGAAAGACAACGTTGCAGGCACTAATGGTTTAGCATTAGACACTAAGGGCAATTTAGTGGCAACACGCCAGCTTGATGGTTCACTTGTGACGATTGATTGGATAACTCAACAAATCACTCCTATTGTAAGTGCTTACCAAAATAAACGCTTTAACTCTCCAAATGACTTAGCCATTAGTTACAACGATACTATTTACTTTACTGATCCAAATTGGAATACGCCATCGAATATTAATATTGCAGATACTCAAGGTGGAGGTCAACCTGGGTCCAATAAATCAGGACAACGAATTTACCGTGTGACCAGCAGTGGTAAAGTAAATGCAACCAAGGTTACAAAGCTGATAACTGCTCTGCGTGATAAGCCAAATGGCATTATATTATCATTAGACCAACAGCAATTTATTGTTGGTGGCTTAAGGGTTATGGGCGTTTAATTTAAACTCGGGTGCAGTGAGTAACCCTCAGCAATTACTTAACACACCAATTGATGGATTAGGTAAAGACTGCAGTGGTAATATTTATTTTACCACTACCCGAGAAATGCCAGAAAGAAAAGATGGTCAAGTTGTTGTCATACTAAACACACAGCATATTGAGGTAGGCGCATTGAAAGTCCCGGGGATCCATATTGTCACCAATATTGCTTTCGGTGGCCTTGATAGAAAAACATTATTTGTAACAGGGCTATCCGAACCATTGGATGGAAATAAACGTCGTCAGTGCGGAAATGAAACTTGTTTAAATGCGGGGATTTACACCACAAAGCTAAATGTAAACGGCTTTCCATTTTAACTGCACAGAAATATAAAATAAGAATGACACCCATCTTAAAATGGCAGCAAAAAAGGCGTTTTTTTTCTAAGCTTTAGATATTCAAACAACCAAGGACGGTCTGTTATTCCCCCACCTCATAAGAATGAAATCAGTTTAATCAATACCCCGTATTACGTGCCCGGAACTCGTCGTTATTTTTTGTGTGGTAAGGATTAAATCAGCGGGCAGAGTTATGAGCATTGCTGGGGTTGGGTAGAAGAGCATTTACTGTTTTTATGCTCGGTATTTGCCATTGATATTGCGGCTTATGCTGTAATAAGTAATCAAAATACTCATTATAAAATTTGCTATTGCTGGGTCTGAAAGAATTGACAGTGAGGTTCAATTTGAAGGGTATAAGTGTCAATTGATTGCAACCGCATATCGTAGTGATAGTCGAATAACTTTCATGGTCAATTTTTTCTACTTTAGTAATCTGCATAGTAATTGACCACTCGTTTACATTAAACTATTAGCCCCTAGATAACGGACACTCTAGTGTCATTATCACGCTAAATTGGGTTGGGTGATTATCTGGAGTGAGCACCTGAATTTGATCGTAGTCGATACTTTCTAAGTTAGCTTTAATGCTTGTTTCAAATATCTCATCCTGCTGCCCGATGATGTTTCCTTGCTCATCTAGCGCATCAAAATCTGGCTGGTGTAGCTGCATAAACTTATCCAATTCTTGAACCACTACTTCTTATTTTTTCAGCCGTGATTTATTGATGTGAAAAGATTAATTCGTCTCTTGAATAGCCAATCTTGTTAGCTTTTCAATTTCATCAGAATATAACGTAATGTCCTGCTGAATGTAATGAACAGGTAGCTCTAAAGCCTGCATCTGTTGCTGTTTCAGACTGAGATATGCTTCAGCTGTGGGGCGGTCATCGTTTATCGCTAACAATGTCACAATTTTTAAGAGCAATAACAGAATAGTCACCGGGTTTATTGTTGTCTGACAACGCTGAACGAACTTGGGTTAGTAAAATAGATGCAGCTGAGGCGATAATTATTTTCGAAGTGATGTTCATAGGTAAACCTTTTGTTTGTGTATTCACAAACTAAGTCGAACGCCCCTCTAACAAAATTGCCTCGAGAGAAAGATAAAATATCCTAAACAATAGGTAAATCGAAAACCATGAACATCTGCTTTTTATCTACCTATCGCTTTATCAGAGTATTCTGCAAGTCTAAACTTTGTTCTCAAAAGACACGTCTTCGTACCAATCATCCATATTGTCGTACATCTCGCCTTTCATAATATAGTACAAAGACTTATGGTAAATCTTAATGTCGTGAAACGGATCTGTTGCTATTTTACAAAACCAAACAAGTCCAGATTGCACACCCATGAGTTTAAACAAATGCAACGTTCTGAAGACTATCGCGCCTAACCCCACCACTAACCATATTATCGCCATGTTATTTACAAATCCGCTGATGTCAGTATTAGTAGTAAATATGCCAAAAAATGTGGGTTCAAAAAAAAGCACTATTGGGACTAATGCCCATATAGATAACAACACAACCTTACGTTGCAGGTTGTATCCCACTTTGACGCTTTCTTTATAATTGTGAGTAGTCTTGTTTACTTCGTCATAGGTCTTAGGTTCAAAAAAGAAGTGTCCGGTTTGACGCAGTACCATAGCCAACAACCATCCCACTAGAGCGGCGGCTGCAGGATAGTAAAACACCAAAATGTAGCTTGCGATAAAACAACTGGCGCTGAGTAAGTGCAAAAATTGGTTAATTCTATTGTGGTGATAATAGCGGTGGTCATCCCAACGTTGCTTTTGTAGTTCTTCAAAAAAGGTCATGTTGTTACCTATTAGTGGTTATTCAGTTAAAAATCAACGGTTTACTTGCACCGCGTTAGTGTTATGGAAAACTGGTTAGATGACCGGTAAGCAGGGGTTGCCCCATTTTTATCAGTTTGCCCTTTTCAATGCCTTCGCAAAATTGATAGTTACTGGTGGCAAATAATATAATAGTAGAGCCATGCTGGAAGTAGCCCATTTCATCACCTTTATTAAACTGGGCATCACAGGGAATATTATTTGGGCCTTGGTATTTTAAATCTAGGACCTGAGGTAAAAAGTTAAACTTCATGCTCGCCACTAAAATTGCGGCAACTGGCACTAATGCAATGCAGCTGGTTGGGTGATTGCTGTGCAATTCAACTACTGCTCGCTCGTTTTTACAGAACAGTTTTTCTATGCGTTTAAGCGCAACCGGATTAACGTTCCAAGTGTCACCCGATATGTAGGTAACCATGCTAACAGAACAATCAACAGGTGCATGAAATCGATGGTACATACTAGATTTCAAACGTAAGGTTATATATTTACCATTTCGGTATTTATGATTCATATGTAAATTCGGAATTAACTCATTGATATCATATGGAAAACCTTTAGCTTGAAAGACCTGCGTACCTTGGATATCACCATGTTCACCAATAATTGCATCGCACGGGCTAATGACTCGCTCAGGATGTTTGGCGATAGGTCTTAACCCGTCTTTTAACTCACGTGTAAAACAGTCACCTAAACTCGTGAAATGTTGTTTTTTTGCATCTTGAAGCCTTAAGTCTTCGGCAAATAAAGACCATAGCCAAATTGAAAACTTGGTTAATAGTGGACTTTGTATTTGGCTATACCAGCCCATAAAAAAGGTTAACCATCTTCTTGGAATGCGATTGGTTAACAAAAAATTAAGCTGCTCACGTTTAGATAAGCTTTGCACACGGGTGTTCACGCTTAAGCCACCGTTCTTTGATTGTTGTACATAATAGGTAGTTCTAAACCCATGTCTTGCAAAAATTGCTGCATGATAGGTTCTGCCTGATATTCAGAGGCCCTTTGCAGGGCTTTTTGCTGCATATTATGCTGTATATCTGGATGTAAAAAATACTCAATGATTTTTGAGCTCATTCCGGCAATATCATCCACCAAATAGCCATTTTTATTATGTTGGATAATGTCTTTAGGCCCTTTGCAGTTGTAAGCAACAGTAGGCATACCATGTACAAAGGCCTCTAAAATCACATTGCCAAAGGTATCAAAACGTGACGGGAACACAAATAAATCTAAACCTAAGTACAAGGCTGTTAGCTGCTTTTTGTTTTGCCAACCTAAAAATATGGCATCGGGTAATATTTGCTTAAGTTGCTCTTGAGCAGGGCCTGAACCCGCCACCACAATTCTTAGCTTAGGAATACGCTTTTTAGCTCGTTCAACAATTTCAGGTAAGTCCAAAATTCCTTTCTCTTTGCTTAACCTGCAGGCAATAAACAACACCGGAGTATCATCATTTGCACCTGGGATAATGCTGGCTTTGCTGATTTTGTGCAGACCTACATCTCTTGGCTGGGTGTGGTGAGAAGTCAAAAACACCTTATCTTCCTTGAGTTGCATTTCGTGCCCTGTTAGCCAGTCTTTGTGTTCACTATTGAGCACAAAGACACCATCGTATCGATTGTACAAGGCGCGCATTAAGCGTCTAACTCTGTCTCTTTCGTGTTGATTGAGGTCGGTGGTATGTTTAATGAAGTCCACCCAATCGGTGTGCATAAAGAAGTAACTAGGCACGTTGAACATTTGTTGAATAAACAGTGATACCGCTGCCATTGGACCTTCTGTTGAACAAATAATTCTGTCGTAACCGCCTGTATAAAAAATATTAGCAATTTCCATTAAGTCGGGTATGCGAATTTTTTGTTCACCATAACGATGCACTTCAAATTCAGTGATCGGACGTACCACATGTAAATGTGAGGTGGGTTTTGCATCTGCGTGACAGATCAAAAAATCGACTGGTAAGTCAGCTCGTTGAATTTCTTTGAGCTTGCCAGACAAGGATGTTGAGACGCCGTTTTTGTCGAGCAATGTGTCGGTTAGATATAGGGCGCGGTTGGAATGCTGATTTTTCCCTAAATGTTGAGCAAATTGATTGAGCAATTGACGATTTTGATACAACACCCGGGTCGATGCCAAGGTAGAGCCCGCCAAAATCAAACTGATTAGGATGGGGAAGGATAATTTATCTAATAACTTTTCAATTCGGATATTGCTCATATTATCTTGGCGTTTTCCTTCACCCAAAAATAACGCTGTAAGTTGGCTAGGAATTTCAATCTTACGGGTTATCTCTTCAGTAGAAAAACTGTCCAAGCGGATGCCTTTACTGTCTTTAATCGCACTTTCTATCCTTTGTGCAATCAGTCGATTGAGATGAGTAAACAAGTCTTTTATGGCAAGGTTAGTGGTGTCGGTGAACGCTTCAAGACCCTCTTTTCTACTGTCAGCGATTTTTTCTAATTGGGTAATACAAAACCTATAGTCTTTAGACACTTGCCACTTGAGTAACTTATTAGGTTTTTTACCTTGCAGTGATTCGTGGACAAAAGAGAAGAACTTCATGGTTTTTTTATGTTTTTGCATTTCTAACAAAAGGTTACTGATCACAAAACAGCCAATTTTGTCCCATGTTGAACCACGGTGAAGCATGATTCTAAACAAGCCAGGATCTTTAATTTTAGTCGCCACCTGTGAAAAATAATCTAGCAACGCAATATTGAGCTTTTGATTCTCACCCACTTGACCAAAAGGTGCGACATCACCATTTTTCATAGCTTCTAATGCCAGTTCAGAAGCGGGGGTGGTTTTAAGACGCTCGGCCAAATTGTCGATATATAAGTACGAACCACACTGCCCTGCAAAAATGCCAGTGTGATCATCAGAGCCTCCGGTTAACACTTTAGGTGTATAAGGATCAACAGCAAAGTCGGCAGGGTTGAGATTATGTTTTCTGGCGTAACTGAGAATTTTTTCGGGGCTGAGATTTTGCACCCAGTTTAGTGTCAGCACGCTCTGCCACAGATCTCTTTGTCCGTTTAACACTTCAAAACGCACAAACATCACCGCAAGCTTTTCAAACAGGCTTAGGTCAATTTTTCCGTTACGAGTATAAAAGTATAGAGGGTGCGGCATAATGACAGGCAGGTCTTGGGCCGCAGCATAACGCAAAAATTCATACACGTTTTGACGCTTGGTATTGAGTATCACTTCCTGCTCTTGGCTAAATCCATAGGTTAAAACGTGAATAAACAAATCGTACTCTGGAAAAAAACAGGTAAATTCTGCAGCAACCAATACATCGATGCCTTTCGCCTTGAGATCCCAACAAGAACGCGCATTATTATGGTTAGTAATGGTGATGACTTGGCTTCCGTTATCTTTGAGCAACTTGACCAATTTTTTGGTTTTTAACCATGTTTCAGGCAACCTGAGGATACGCCCCCATAATTCGTCTGGTACATCGCTATTGTGGTCATGGCAATGAAAATCAATTTTCAAACAATTTTCTGAGGCAAACCTCTGGCTCTGCTGTTGTAAAAAAATATCAAATTCAACGTGTAAAGACGGCCTAAAACTCTGCTCTTGTCGCTTATCTTTTTTGATTAACATATTTAACCTACCTGGTTTGTGTTGTTATTAGGCGGCACTACAAATTCAGCTGCTGTTAAAGATTCATTGGTTAGATTGACCGAGCATTTAAGCTTACTCAGCGGTGCAGGTAATAAGGGACGTAAAACAGGGCTTAGTATAGGAAACATGGCGGCCAACATATCCCCTAAAAATTGCCGCTTGATCGCTTTATTAGTCAACTCAAGATGTGACCACCACCATCCGTCTTGCGACATCTGTTGTGCCGCTTTGACAAAACACTCAATTACCTGCTCAAATTCTTCGTCGGTGTAACTAAAACTCATGATAAACCGGCCAGTGCCTGTCCAACTGAGCTCCAGGCCGGCATGACGCAAATAGAATTGCAACATCCAGTTGTAACGACTTGGCTGGGTATAAATCACCGACAAAATAGAATGCATATTAGTAATTTTAAGAGGAAGTTTTTCGACTAATAACCGCTGATTAAAGTCAGCCACCCGTTCATTCCAAAGCGATTCAGATGCTTGATACAAGGCTTGTATCTCGGGTAGTCGAGTTCGCCTGAGGAATTCATTCATGGCCCCCATCACATAAGGATGAGAATTAAAGGTGCCTCGCGCAAATGATACATCTACTGGCTTATCATCTTTAAAACGTTTCATTAAGGAATAGGTACCTGCCAACACCCCTACCGGATAACCACCGCCTAAGGTTTTGCCGTAGGTCACCATGTCCGCCTGAACGCCAAAGAAACCTTGCGCGCCTCGATAACTTAATCTAAACCCTGTGAACACTTCATCAAATATCAATACGATATTTTTTTGAGTACAGATTTTCCTGATCCTGCATAACCAATAGCTATACGCAGCTTTATCAAAATGGGTATCACGGTCGCTAGCAATCAGCGACACGTCTGATGCTGAATCGGCATTAGGATGAAAAGCTTGTAACGGATTAATTAATATACAGGCTATATCTTTGCGAGTTTTAAGCACATGCAAAGTGCGTTCACTTAAATCAGCCAAGGTATACACGTCGTGGGTTGCTCGATTATTACCAATGCCCGGCTGTACGCCATCCCACCAGCCGTGATAAGCACCGCATAGTCTAACAAGGTGTGTTTTGCCTGTGTGATATCGAGCTAGCCGCACCGCTTGCATCACGGCTTCAGTACCCGACATATGAAAGGAGACTTCGTCTAAACCCGATATTTGTTTGATCAGTGCTACATTTTCGCCAATAACAGGATGATATGCACCAAGCACTGGTCCCAACAATTTGGTTTTCTGAGCACCGACTTCCATACATTCTTTATAAAAATCATAACCAAACACGTTTACGCCGTATGAGCCTGACAAGTCATAACGCCAGTTTCCATCCAAATCTTTTATTTGGCTGCCTTTGGTTTCATCTGCGATAGAGCCAAGTTTGAATATTTTGCTTAAGCGATTTCGAAATGGAAAAGGGATACGGTAGTGGCTGGTAAAACGTACATCTGAAATACTCTTTTCTATGGACTCACAATAAGCCAAGGTTTTTATAGATTGTTTGGCTAACTTGTCCTGTAACCTTTGCATGCCTGCTCGCCTGAGTTGAGCAATATTATTAGGTGCACCATCAGTGCTAAAATACTTGGAGTCAGTATAAGTAAAAAAGGGGATTTTTCTGGCTATACGCCGCGACCATTTACTGTGGCCTCGAAGAGAGGGGTGTTTAGCGCGAGAGAGCTGCAGACGGATGAATGCCTTTGATACGAGGTAACATCCCAACAGAATTAAAACAAAATAAACGATGTAATTGAATTGCATATGTTTAGCTTAAGCCAACAGGTTTAGCTTAAGCTAACATCGCAGTTTGAATAAATTATTTCACTTTTGATACCGTTTGATGACAACTGCTTGAGTGGTCATCAAACAGTCTGGTTTTGTCTCTATTCTATTTCCTGCTGTTTATCGTAAAGGTTTAGCATGGGCCGCAGCCCTAAAGATACTGTTAGTTAACAACACATTTAATCCATCTAAATACGCACGTGTTGTAGGCTCTTGAGTAAAACTCACAAGCATGCCTTTTCCAAGGGGTTGATGAATAAGAAAAGGTTTATACGCTAGCTGTTCCTTGTTTTCTTGCCACAGGTATCCACTTGCTAAGACAGTTTCGGGGCCACTAAACCATGCAACGTTTTTACCTGACTTAAGGGTGATGGGTGCATAAATATCACGGCCTAAGACCAAGGCTACAACATTTTTATTCACCCCAGCTGTCAACCAATGTTCTTGATCAACTTCAACATTGGCTAATATACCTGCTACATTGTCAGGACTTTGTTGTTTGACTTCGCTGGCATCAAGTAAATCTTGTTTCTCAGTAAATAACTGACCTTTTGCCCTTGACTTGTTTTTCTCTGCTGACCCTTTATCTACTGATTTTTTATTTTCTGATTTTTTATAAGCAAATTCTCGTTTCACATCCAATAATGCCACATCACTGGAGGCAACAAATTGTGTGGCTTTTCCGAAAGTCACCAACACACCGCCATTTTGGACCCAGTTTTTTAAGTTTTTTATCGCAGATTTATCAAAGCTTTTTTGATAATCGCCAGAAGGTAAAATCAACACCTGATAATTTGCCAAATTGGACTTAGTTAACATGTTAATCCGAATGGCCGTCACCGGATAATTTAGTTGCCTCTCAATCACAAAACGGGTATTACCTGCGCTTTGTGGGTAAACTGGCTCGTCCCATGCCATAGCCACTTTGGGTGCGCTCATTGTGACGGTGTTGTTACTGCCAAAACTAGGGCCATCTATAACCCAACTGCTATCGACACCAATAACTGACGCACCGGTTTGATTAGCCAGTGATAACACTACGTCTGCGTAATCTGCCTTATTTACACGTCTTTCAATAATCAGACTGCCTGCTGGAAAGGCCTGTTTGTTCTCTAATACAAATGCTTTATCTGCACTTTTAACCACTAAACCTTGTTGCAGAGCACCGGTCAAAAATCTAACTGCAGCCATGTCGCCCCAAGCAACAAGGAAGGCAACGGAGGCTTTGGGATTTGACACATTACCCGACAGTTTGTGGGTTTCGTCAATACTGATGCTGTTGACTTTGATTGCTTTGTTGCAAGCATCCGTTTCAATATTAAACATTAAGGGCAATGACCAAGCCGTTACATCGTAGATTTCATCGTTCAATAAACGCGCTCTGCGACGTTCTTGTTCTTTAATAAATTCGTCAGGCATATTCACTTGCTCAGTAAAGGTGGTTTTAACAAACTTCCCTCTGGGTTGCGCTGTGTCTATCCAGTAAGTGCCAGCAGAATAATCTTTGCCGCATGCTTTAAATGACTCCGTTGACTGGTTTACCTCTACACCATGACGTGCCATTAATGTGGCGAGTTTATGAGCCCCAGCCCTATCTCGCTGCATTGGCAAAAGATACACTCGCTCTTTTTTGTCTGCTTTGCCGCTGGCGATAGCATCGACTTGATACTGATAAAAATCTTTCAATAATTTGGCATGATTGTCAGCCACACCTTCAGCTGTTGAGATGGAGGCGACAAAATGTTTATGTACCGTGTCTTTGTAGGTTAAGAGTTCGCCGTTTTGTTTCTTAAACCCCATTCCTCGCGCCGAGCCCACTTCGTAAGTCGAAGCAGACGCACCATAAAATGTGGGCCAACTATCACCATATCCTGGGTAAAAAGCGTCGTAGACTTCGCGGGTAAAATAATCAAAACCAAAACGATCAAAATGTTTACCGTGATTACGGCCTATCAAGCCGATATTGTCTATTTGGTTTTGGCTCATATTAGGATTAAACGGTTGCGCAGATGGAGCAAAAAAATAACTGTTGTCTCCTCCCATCTCATGTAAATCAATCACCACTAACGGCCGGTAATGGTTCAGTATCTTCACTTTTCCAGCCGTCTCAGGTTGGGTAATCGCCAACCAGTCTCGATTCATGTCAAATAAGTAGTGATTGGTGCGTCCTTTTGGCCAAGGTTCATTTTGCTCAGCACTTATTCGGTCGCTACTGTGCTCAAGACCAACAGTGGCATAATATCGCTGGGTGAACCGCGCTCTGCCATCTGGATTTTGTAAGGGGTCAATGAACACTAACGTGTTACTTAAGATTTTTTTGTTGGTCGCTTCATCAGGGGCTGCAAGTAAATGATAAGCGGTCATCATAGCGGCATCAGTGCTGCTTATTTCATTACCGTGCACACCATACTCTAACCAAACAGAACTGGGTAAAACTGATTGAAGTGCTTTAGCTTGTTGTTTATTTGTGACTCTGGGATCTGACAATTTTTGCATGTTTTTAGCAAAACCGTCGAGGTTTTTGATGAGTTCTGGGGCACCAATTGCGGCGTAAATCAGTTTTCTTCCTTCCCATGTTCTCCCGTATTCAAACAACTTGATACGCTCGGGAGCAGCCGACTCTAAGGCTTCAAAAAAACGTAACATATCGGCATAGCTGGTTATGCGCTCGCCCACTTTGTAACCGAGTACCTGAGTATGGGTCGGAATGTTGGTGTTGTATTCGGTATTAGGCCAAAGATCATATTCTTCAGTCGCGACTTCAGTTGCCCAAAGGCTGCTTGCAAACACCAAGCAAACACTGCTGGCAAGCCACAATCCGACAATCACAGATAACCTGTTTTTCATCAGTGTTACAAAAGCAAATAAAGTAAAAAAAGTAAAAAAACGGTTCAAAATAAACTCCTAAAAAACAACGGCTGAATTGCGACTCATCATAAGTCGATAATAAGTATCACTTAAAATACATTAGCATGACTTATTATTTATGTTTCTGTTTGACGTCAGTCCTAAAAAAAGCAAGTAACTGACTTCATCATATCAAAAAATAACTTGCAAAAATAAGTGTACACTTACTCTTAATCACTACTAATCAGTAACATTACAATTTAAACCGACACACACATAATAATGTAATGTCGCAGCAAAGAGTAACCTATGGTGAATATGCGGGATGAAGATTAGGCTTAACCAGTGATTTATCTTTACGTTCATCCCGCTTGGCTTTTAGGGCCAACATACAAGGTGTCAGTACTAAAGTGAGTACTGTAGCAAAAGCTAACCCACCAGCCACTGCAGTAGCGAGTTGTGACCACCACTCTGTGGATGGGCCACCTATGTCTACATTGCGACCGATAAAGTCGATATTGACCTCTGCGACCATAGGTAATAAACCTAAGATAGTGGTGACTGTGGTCATAAGTACTGGACGTAAACGCTGTGCACCTGTGCGAAGAATGGCTTCCATGGCAGGCACCCCCTCTTTACGCAATATATTGTAAGTGTCGATAAGCACAATATTGTTATTAACCACTATGCCCGCTAAAGCGATCACCCCAATACCTGACATCACAATGCCGAAAGGTTTTTGGAAAATAAGCAAACCAAGAAATACACCTACAGTTGAAAATAGTACCGCGCTTAAAATTAAGAATGCCTGATAAAAACTATTAAACTGGGTGACTAAAATAATCGCCATAACAAACAATGCAATTAGAAAGGCATTTTTAAGAAATTCTGTGGATTCATCTTGCTGTTCATTTTGCCCTTTGACCGTGAGAGTCACTCGCGGATCTAATCCCAAAGTGGGTAACAGTTCCTGTAATTTAGGTAGTTCAATACTTAATAACTCACCGGGCACCATATTCGCTTGTACGGTAATCACTCTTTGACTGTCTATATGTCTGATAAGGTCAGTTTTAGGTTTAGCGGTGCGCTCTACAAAATTAGAGATGGGTACCATACCACCAGCCGTTTTCATTCTGAGTTCGTCAAGTTTACCAATATACCGCGACTCAAGAGGATAACGTACTCGAATATCTAGCTCATCATCCACATCATCTGGGCGGTACTCACCAATTTTTAAGCCGTTAGTGATAAATTGTACTGTGCTACCCACCAACGTTGCATCTGCACCAAAGCGTGCTGCATCGGCTCGATTCACTTTGAGTTGCCATTCAATACCGGGTTTGGACGCAGTGTCACTGATAGACGTAAACTTATCGTTATTATCTAAAGCCGTTCGTATTTTGTGAGCTGCCTCATCTAACAATTCGGGGAAACGGGATGACAACTGGATCTGTAAATCTTTACCGGACTGCGGACCACCTTGATCAGGCGAAATTTCAATATCCATTCCCGCCATACCTTTTAGCAGAGCCTGGACTTCTTTGAGTACCTCATCAGAATGCGGGCGTAAATGCCAGTCGACCAAATTCAGTCGCATATAACCTATTTGGTCTTGCCCACCGGTACGTACATATAAGGTTTCAATGGCTTGCATATCGAGCAGACGATTTTCAACTTTACGCACCACTTGGTCTTTTTCATAAATAGACATATCGCCAGCACTGCGCACGGTGACGTTGATCCCACGCACGTCAACATTAGGGAAAAACTCTGTACCTAAACCAGATAAACCATATGCCGTAAAAGATACAAATGCGACCACTATGGCGGCTAATAAAATTTTCCATGGATGCTGAATAGCGGTAGCAAGAACACGAATATATTTACCCGTAAAACCTTGTAAGTTTTTAATATCACCATTTTCCGCTTCATGCATTTGTTGTTTGTCAAATTCAGAAATATGCCTAGGCTTGCCAAATACCCCGCCTAACACTGGCACAAAAATCAGCGCCATCAACAATGATGCAGACAACACGGCAATCAAGGTAAAGGGCAAATATTTCATAAATTCCCCCATCATGCCCGGCCAAAACATCAGCGGTGCAAAAGCTGCTAAAGTGGTGGCAGTAGAAGCGATAATAGGCCAAGCCATACGCTGTGCAGCTTTGCTGTAGGCCACTTTTTTATCCATTCCTTCACTCATACAGCGATCGGCATATTCGGTCACCACTATTGCACCATCCACCAGCATACCTACAGCCATGATGAGTGAAAAAAGCACTACTGTATTTAAGGTGTAACCAAATAAAGAAATAATTAGAATACCCGTCAAAAAAGAACCGGGAATAGACACGCCAACCAAAAGTGCGGTACGCAAACCTAAAATAGCCAAAATCACAATTGCCACCAAAATAACTGCGCTGGATACATTATTTTGTAGATCGTTAAGCATCATGTTGACTTCAATCGTTTGATCGCCGGTGTAACTCACATTAATGCTGGCAGGCCAGATTGTTGACTCTTGGGCTGCTATGACTAATGCCTTCACGTTAGCGACAGTTTTCAACATATTTTCACCGGGGCGTTTTTTCACTTCGAGAGAAACAGAGGATTCACCGTTTAGGCGCGCAAAACTAGTCGGATCTTTATATGAGCGCCTGACTTGGGCGACATCCTGAAAGGTAATAACACTGTCGCCTTGTACCTTAACAGGCTGTTCCATCACATCTTTCACTGATTCAAAAACAGAGGGGACTTTCACTGCAAAACTGCCTTTACCATTATCCATGGTGCCAGCCGGAACCAGACGGTTGTTGCGAGACAACAAATTAAGGATGTCAGTTTGATCGAGTCCATAAGATTCCATCAACAAGGGATCAACCACAATCTCGACGATGTCTTCACGATCACCACCAATTTCCACTTCAAGCACTTCACTGATGCCTTCAAGTCGATTTTTTAGCTCACGTGCCACTGTTACCAGCGCTCTTTCTGAAACAGGCCCTGATAACACCACCGTCACCGCAGCTTGTTGACCTGCCATGGTCACTTCGTGAATAGTGGGCTCTTCCGTTTCTGAGGGTAATTTTGCTCTGGCTACTGTGACTTTATCTCGGACATCAGCAAGGGCCGCATCAGAATCAAGACCGGCAATAAATTCTAATGTAATACTGGCAAATCCCTCACCCGCTGTAGCTCGCATTTCTTTTACCCCATCAATCGAACGCAACTCGCGCTCCATTGGTTTGACCAGCATACGTTCAGCGTCTTCAGGGGAAATACCATCATGTACAATTGACACATAAATCACTGGGATAGGTACGTCTGGGTTAGCCTCTTTGGGGATATTTGAGTAAGTCACCACACCTGAAATCAGCAACAGCACAAATACCATAAGCACTGTGCGGCTATGGTTTAAGGTCCCAGAAATCAAAGTATTCATTGCATAGCCTTTGAAGAAGGGCTATTTGTAGAAAGACCCATTGAAGTATTTTTAGCGGTATCAACTCTTACCACCTCAACCTTGTCACCGTCTCTCACAAAACCATGTCCAATAGTAATAATTTCTGCTTGTTGGCCCATCCCAGATAACCACACGCCTTGACTATCACTCTTAACAATATCGATAGGTACAAATTTCACATGTTCATCGACCACAGTTTTCACACCTAAATTTCCCTGTTCATCGAGTGCCATCACTGCAGGCGAGATACGCATCGCCCAAGTAGTTTCTAGGGGTAAAGCTAATTCAGTACTCATGCCTGCCATTCGGGAGAAATCTGGATTAGGCACCTCGACCTCTATTTTAAAAGTATTAGTGCCAGGCTCTGAAATACTGGAAATGTAACGAATTTTACCTTGTAACATATCACCAGACACCATGCGCCCGGTTGCCTGCTGTTGGGTTTTTAGCGCTTGTACATTTATTTCAGTTACGTTGGCAGTGATCACCAAAGGGTCTAAATCAACTAAGATAGCGATATTGTCGCCTTCTTTAAGAAAGTCACCCATTTCCACAAATCGTTGGTTTATAATGCCATCAAAAGGGGCTGTGATTTGTGACCTAGATACGGCTAATTCGAAGGACACGGTATCCGCTTTAGCCATTTCTAAATTAGCGGTAGCCTGCGCCAAGGCTGTTTGCGATTGGTAACCTTGTGCTTTAAGAGCTTGTGCGCCCTTAAGTTCTACTTCGCGTTGTTTTAAGGTTGCTTTTGCTGACTGTAAGCGGCTTACCTGATCACTTTTTTCAAGGCTTATTATTTTTTGGCCTTTACTGACACGATCACCTTCTTGCACATGCACTTCTTTAACTAAACCTTTCACTTCGGAGCGTAACGTCGCTATCCGATCTGGTTCAGTTCTTCCATACAGGCTTATTTCACGGGTAACCTCATCGGCAATAACATGTTCTACCGTGACTTTTACTAGAGGTATTTCGGCACTTTTTTGTTTTGATGAGCTATCTTCGTTTTGCGCTTTCAGCATACCTGAGGCAACCCATAAGCACAGGGCAATAATAACAATTAAAGCAATCCATGCTGGTTGCTGCCTAAGTTTGTTAATGGTAAACGCCATGATTAGTCCGAGAAAATTTGATTGCGCGTAAGTTACCTTTTTTTTGCGGCAATATCATGGCGAAAATCAGCAATTAGGCAAGGAAAGTGTTACTAAATGCTTAGAACGTTCAACATCAACTATTAAAGTGTGGTGAATCCTTAAAATTACTTAACCGTGACTTGGGATACTTACTGCTCAAGTTGATAAATGGCGTCGGTAAGTGAGTCTACTCTATCTGCTAGCACTGTTTGCGCGTCATAAAGGCCCTGATTGTAATATAGACTGCCCATTTCTTTGGAGATAAAATCTAGAAGAAAGTCAGCATCAAATTGGCCTAATTCGACATCTAACTCCATGCTCATATACTTTTGTAATTTTTGAATAAGTTGTTCTTTTTGCGATGCTTGAAATACAATTTTTGACAACGTCAGTTTCTCACTTAGATTAAAAAACAAAGTATGACTGACTACAGCATAAGCACATATTGATTGGAAGTACTGCGGATAAAACAGTAGTCGTGGTTACATACACTTCTTGTTCTTCTCTCGGTTCTAGAGTTCGGTTAGTATGGATAAATACCACCTAAGGTCGTGATAAAAAATTACCTATGAATACAAAAGCTGATCCGATAAGTTTAATTTATCAAGCGACCTTAGAGCCACAGCTCTGGTTAGAGCTATTAGAACAAATGGAACATTTATTCAATGAAGCTGTGCATCCAGAACAAGAATTCAATTTGTTGGCAGAACATTGTCAAAGGGATCGAAAGATAACCCAAGAATTGCATGGCCTTCAAGAGCAAAGCGGCACTTGGAAACATTTAATTGATCATTTACCGATGTCGGTTTTTTTGTTAATCCTGAGTTGCAAGTGGTGGCTCAAAATAAAAGAGCGGCAACTCTGCTACAAGATGAACAATGTTTATATATTAATCAAAAGCAACAATTAGAGTTGAAATCGACTTTGTTGTCTAAGCAATTACATACCATCATGTCTCAAGCATTAAACTTTCCCACGCAAGGTATGCAAATAGATACCGACGCTAAAGTGTTGTTAATGGCCGTACCGATTAGAAAAATTGAAATAGACACGCCATTAAAGGGAGCAACAACAGCGGTACTCATTTTTACTGCTGATGAAAAAATAACACCTGATTTATCAGTAATAAGATCGCTTCATCAATTAACTTATGCTGAAGCTAGGTTAACCCATGGTTTATGCCTAACATCTTCTTTAAGCGATGCAGCAAAGTTGAGTGGAGTTAGTCTGAATACGGCACGTTCTTATTTGAAATCGATTTATAGTAAAACCTCGTCTAATTCTCAATTAACCCTCGTCAGAAAAGTGATTGCCACCTCTTTTGCTACCTTGAGTTTTGCATGTTCTACACAACTCGATAAACCGCTCGAACAATTATTCACACTATCGGATAATAGATTGTTAACTTGGTTTGAATATGGAGATCCTCAAGGTTTACCCATTATCATTTTTGAAAGCATTGGGGGGCATTACCCAACCACCAAGATTCAACTCGATATTACCTTGAGAAAAAGCTACGGATGATTGTAATAATTCGTCTTGGCTATGGCTCGTCTACCAGTAAAAAAAGGATCTCATATAAAGGTTTGAGTGATGACGTGATTGAATTATTAGATCATTTGCGGTTGAAGAAAGTAAGCGTAATCGGTTATTCACTTGGGGGGCTTACGGATCCGTATTTGCTGCCCGATATCCTCAGCGAGTTGACCATTTAGGGTTATTTTCAAGTTCACTACCTTGGGACTATATGAAGCAACCTTTAGCACCACATTTAAAAATAATGCTTCGGGCCTTTAATATAGCTCCTGATATATTTAAATATATTATGTCTTTAATCATGCATTCTACCTTAATAGACCCACAAAAAATTTATTCTAAAATTGCCAAAAGACTGAATAAAACGGATTCGCAAATTTTAACCAATACACTATGGCATGAGCGACTAGGCGAGCAGCTTAGACATCGATTAATGGGGGGCGTTAAAGTCTATGTGCAAGAATACATGATGATGATCCAAAACAGGGACATAGAGCTTAGTGAGATTCAATGTGCAACATTAATTTGGCATGGGGACGAAGATAATTTAGTAAATATCCATAATATTAAACTGCTAGCCAATGACATTGAACACGCTGATTTAGTGACGTTTAAAAAACAAGGGCATTATTTTATTTGTGAAAAATGGCATGACTTTTTAGATGCTTACTCTAGACATCAGCAGAAAAAATTAGAGTTTGTATAAAAGAAATACCCCCTATTTAAGGGTATTTAAAGTTTTAGCGTACCTATAACCTTTTCAATTACCTAACGCTCAAGTCTATTGAATAATCAATAGACGTTTTGTAAATGCTAATCGTTAAAATAGGGATGACAAAATGAATAGTCAATGTAAAACTTTACTTATAACAACGTTACTTACCAGCAGTTTACTCCTCGGCTGCCAACGCGACAGACGCTGATGGCAGTATTAGCAGCGTAAAATGGTCAACCACCTCAACCGATATTACACTCACTGGTGATGACACTTCTACAGTCAGCTTTACGGCACCTGATGTAGACAGCGACATCAGCGTGACACTTGATGTGCTCGTTACCGACAATGATGGCGCTGCAGCAACCCAAAGCCTCACTATTACCATTGCGCGTAAAGTGTCCAGTGTGACCATTACCGGATTAGTTACCGATAATATAATCCCCAATGCTGGTGTAGAAGTGACTGTTGGCGGGCAAGTTTTTTCGACAACCTCAGATGAAAACGGGGTATATACGATAACCATTACGGTTGATGAATCATTAATCAATCAGCTTGTACAAATACGAGCGTTGGGTGACATCAGTATTAATCCCGAGGTCGAATTTGTCTCACAATTGGGTTCACTTATAAGCTTAATTGAACAATCTGGAAGCGATGCTAATTTAGCAAAAGACGAAAACTTTGGTGTAAATATTACCAATGTCACTACCGCTGAATACGCCTTAATTACTCGTGATGGAACAATACCTACAACCGATGTTGAACTAAGCTCCGCAATAGATTCTGTTAACAGTGATGAGAAAAACACCTTAGCCGCTTTAATAAAAATTGTAGTTGATAATGGTGACTTCAACTTACCTAGTGGCGTTACCAGCAAATTGGATCTAGTGAGTGACAGTGAAACAGCAACAGCTTTTGAACAAGCGGTTAATGCCCAAGATCCTGCTTTAATTACTGAAACGATTAACACCATAATAAATGACACTAGTCTAACGAGTGAGCCGGCTATTGTAGGTACATGGGAAATTGGTAGCGATGCTATTACCTTTATGCGTTCAGGTCATTATGTGCATATTACGACTGAGATTGCAGAAGGCAGTGATGACAAAATAGGTTATGAAATTGGTTCATATTCATGGAATAAAGCGACAGGCTCTTTGAGCTTTACCACCACAGAAGATTCGAATGGCGAATCAGGTTTGCATAATGAATTTGACGATCCGCTTAATACTAAAATAGTTGACGAGGGTAATTTTACAATTTCTGGTGATACGTTAACAGTTGATGAAGGTGATGAAACTTTTAATGCCTATCGTCTTGCTAGTGACAGTAACCCATTTGTGGGTGGTTTTTATCTGCAACAAACTAATTTTAGTGATGACCTGTCAATGCTAATTACTGTGAATGACAGTAAAGCTGTTTTGCTAGTCCGCTCTGATTCGAGTGTGTTACCTTCAGGAATTAATTATTTCTATATAATGCGTGATTATAGTTATGACACGGAGTCTTCATTACGAATTGTGCATTCACAACAAGTATATGTTGACGGAAATATAATCAGTGAAAATACAGAAGAGGTATGGCGTGCGCTAGTTACCGTGCAAGGTGACGTTATATCTATGACCAAGAGCAATAATAGTACAAGTTTTATTAAAAAAAGCCATACCACTACCACGCAAGATTACTTAACTGATGATGATATTATTGGTAATTTTAGCGGAACCAATGGCGAAATTGATTTTAACATTCGCTTTAGCGCCGATGGCACAGGTCAAGGAAGTAGTGATGAAGGTAGCTCTTCAATAGAGTGGAAAGTGGTTTTTGGCCAGTTACTCCTATCCTTAGATGATGGGTCGACCCAAATTTGGTCACCTACAATTCTTGCTGATGATGTTTGGCAGTTTAACGTAAATGAGTATGATGATGCTGGTGACTTTAATGGTAATACAGCCGGAACATTAACCTCCTCTGACCTTGTCATATCCCCTCCAGAAGCATCATCCATTGCTGGCACATGGACTGCAAGTAATGACCAAATGTTCTCTATAACCTTTAGCAGTGACGGTCATTACGTTCATATGCATGAAGCTGACTCATCAGAAGACTGCGACAGCGATGGTTATGAGTTAGGCACATATGTTTGGAACGAAACCAGTGGTGTAGTGACAGTGACAACCAGTGAAGATACCAATGGTTGTGTAGGGCTTCATGATGAACAAACTCTTAATACTCCCTATGAACTTGAGGGTACATTTCAAACTGTCGGCTCAACCATGACCATTACTGAACCTTCTGGCGAAACAAGCACTCTCGAACGGATCATCAGTGATACTAATCCACTTGTGGGCGCTTATTACGAGGGCGATTTTGGAGGTGACTTCTTCCTTGTGGTGTTTGAAGACAATGGCAAATTTATGGAGCTCGCCCACGATACCGACGAATTAGGTCTAACCGCAGGTACTTACAATTGGGATCCCAGTAGCACTTTACTTGATTTTACTGCGGTCTCTTTTAGTCAATGGGGTTCAAATCCAGATCAAATTATTGTCAGCATGCAAGGCGACATCCTGATTTGGAAAGACGGTGAGGATGCCGGTGTTTCAAAACGTACGCACCAAAGTACAGAGCAACCTTATTTAGCTGACACTAGTCAGGTAATTGGAAGTTTTTCTGGTGTTGCTTACGATAACTATGGCTTTCAAGCCACCTTAAATAATGATTTCACAGGTGTGATTACAGACGATGATGGAACATTTGGATTCGATTGGTCTATGCAGTTTGGACAATTAATCGTAGATTATGGTGATGAAATCACCGTATTAACACCGACGACTATTTCGCCAGACACACTAGAATTTAATGTTGCAGATTTTGATTTAATTGACACTTTCGATGGTAATGAGGTTGGGCAAGTTGAATATTTTACCAACACGTGGACACGTAATTAACGGCTAAACATTGATATCTAGACGAGATATCAATGTACGGGTTTTTAAACGACTACTTTGAGAGCCCGTACAATTAATACTCTATGGCTAAACTTATTTTTATTGAGACCCACATGAAAATATTATTTTTTCTGACACTGGTGCTTTGCTCTTCACTGACCATAGCAGACAGTCATTATTCCTACAGCGAAATAAAAATAGGTGTAGAAAACATTTCCTACGCGGAAAAGCTGAGTAATGTCGCTGGATTAGGGCAATTAAGCCAATCCATCGATGTGACTAATCCGACCATTCGGCAAATTTCTTACTCAGGTATTAATGACAGTTGGGGATTTTATATAGAGACCGCTTCTAGCATTTCCACGGAAATTGCCACAGAACAGTGGAGCATGGATACTTTTGGTGAAATACAAACCAACGCCTTTAAAATAAAAGCCAATGAGATAAGCATGAAGACCGCATACAATTGGAACAATGCATTACAGTTTACCTGGGGAGCGCAAATATATACGTCAAGTTTCACCCGCTCTAATTTTGCCTTTAGCCAACCGGGAGCCCAATTTTTTGATGATGCTCTCATCGACTTACCCCGAGAAGACGGTGATGACGTTCCACGTTACTTACTGCCCAGTCAATCCACTAATGATGCACAAACTCCTCAGCAAGCTCTAAACAGCAGAGTGATGCCAGTAGTGTCTGTTTCTGAAGATCAAGTCGGCATATCTATGTCTGTTGGTGCACGTTATGACACGATCAACCTTAGTTCGATAAAAAAACTGAGTTGGTACCTTGATGGAGAAGTGATACTACCTGCATACACTCAAGTGCAAAATACACAATTTGAGACCACCACATTATCAAAATCATTTAATGGATGGGGAGTGAATGCTGAGCTCGGCTTACGCTATCATTTTACTAAAACACTCGCCTGGGTATTTGCCGTCGACGCCCTGTATACCAGTCGAGATACTATTACAGAAAACTTGAGTAATGGTCGGCGCTTAATCGTTCCAAAAATTGAATATAGTAATATATCAATCAGCTCGGGTTTACACTGGGCCTATTGAATCTCAGTACCTTAATCAATAGACATTCGATTTTTGCGAGATGACCGCTAAAAACGTCAGGTAATACCCTTTTATTTTCATCCTTACATAACACATGTTTAAATTATTTAGGAAAGTATATGAAACGTACTAAACATAGATATAAATTATCCAGTGTATTTGTTTTAATTTCATCAGTGTATTCACTGCCCGCCATATCAGAGTCCAGTGAAGCCTCCAAAGGAGGAGCTGGCGCTATTATCAAACTAGGTACTTTAGGACCTGGTGTTGAGTTTGACTATAGTTTGAACGAAAACTGGAACATTAGAATACAAGCCAATGGTTACAATTATAGTGATACTTTCGAAGAAGATGATATTGATTATACAGGCGAAATCAACCTATCAAGCTACGGTGCATTGGTTGACTGGCGACCGTTTTCAGGCACCTTTCGCGTGTCGGGCGGAGTTTATTCTAACGGAAATAAATTGAAAGGAACCGCAATTAGTCGTAGCGGCGAAATATTCGAAATTGGAGATATAGAATATCAAGGTGTGGCAGCTGACCCTCTTACACTTAATACATCAGTAAAACTTGGCGAATCATCAGCTGGTTATGTGGGATTAGGTTGGGGGAATTCCGGAGCATCTGGTTGGCTATTTTCTTTTGAGGTGGGCGTTTTGCTTTCAGGTTCGCCTAAAGTTGAGCTAGGGTTTGACGGTAGTGCCGAGCAAGTTAATAATCTCGGAATTATATTTGATGTTAATGGAAACAGTCCTGAGGCGCTAGAATTTCAAAACGAAATTGATGTAGAGTTGAGTAATTTAGAAGATGATATTTCTGATTTTGAATATTACCCAGTTATTGCTCTCGGCATCGGCTATCGGTTTTAAGACTGATCGCGTTTATAGGTAAATTATAATATATCGTTAACCTGTAAAAAATCCTAATGTGCTTACACATTAGGATTTTTTAGCTCATGCGCCATAGCTACCATTTCACAAAACGGTGATAAATAAGTACTAAAATTGATCACTCAAAGTGTCTAAGGCCAATGTAAATTAAGCGTTTTCAAGACCTACTTACAAATTAAATTCAGGGAACATCACTAAAAAAGACTCCCTGAGCCGGCTATTTAACCCAGCATATCTTTCACAGATGCACCGCTAGAATAATGCTGTTCACTGACTCTAAGGCTGGTTTTCATATAGAGTGCATCAATTTCATCGGCTGACATAAATTTATCGCTAAAACCTGGCATAACAGGGTCAATATGTAATCTGGCACTGTTGATGAAATGTGCAACCAGCTCCTTCACGTTATCGGTGCCCATAGCAATACGCATGGTTGTCAGATAGATACCACTTTTGGCTTGTGCCGTTGCGTCTAACTCACTGTGGGAGGTTAATGCTGGGCATAGTACAATGGTATTGTGTTGCCCAATGCTCACTTGATGACTAAAAGCCGGTTCAAGGGCATCAAAAAAGCGTACAAAAGTGTCGCGACTAATAATGGGGCGACTAATATCAGTGCCTTGCATGTCCACAGTAAATAGAGCGCATGGCCAACCATGACGCATTTGCCCCTCTCTTAAGGCAGCATTAGGATGTCCGTCAATGGCATGGCAATTAACGTTAAAGTCTTGATGCGATGCTAAAAACTGGCTGAATACAAAAGTATTGATCACCTTTTGCATAATCCGCATTTCAAGGGTTTTCATACCGGTTAATACATCAAACGCCTTTTCAGAGTCTAAAAAAGCGCCTTTTATGTAATACACATCCCAGAACATAGTTTTTGACCATTCATATCCATTTACACAATCACCTTTTCCCTGAAACATACGATATGCTTCGCCTATGACCACCCCTGCTGTGGTCGCGCCACTACCACAAATGTCTTTGGTATAGCTATGCATGACGTAATCTGGACGCTCTGCTTTATCAAGACGTTGCAGAGGCTGATGTAAAATGGGCGTGGCAAGTGTGGCATCTAACATCACAACATGGCCAGATGCATGGGCAATTTTACTGATCCCAGCAACATCGAGTACATAACCGTGGGGATTGCAGGGAGACTCCATATACACATGCAGAGCATGGTTTGCGTCGAGACGCTCTGAGTGTTTAGCTTTAGTTTCTTGTAAAAAGCTTGCGAACTCATCTTCCGAATAGCCATCGAACCATTCAAGTTGCACATTCATGCGATTTTCACGGGCAAAATAATCGTGCAATAACTGATACACTCCACCATATACATTGCGCGATACAATCAATACATCACCATGATTCAATATATTGGATAACAAAGCATCGATAGCCGCCATGCCCGAGTTAAAATTCCATGCTAAATAATCAGCCGCATAAGGCCCTGCTTCCAAGTCGACTATAGCGTTAGCCAATGAAATGTTAGTGGGATTAAGTAAACGTGAATAAATCTGATGTGTTGATTCTTTACCTTGAAAGGCATCGTCTACCCATTCGGTGCATGCATACACATAAGTGGCAGTTCTGACCACTACGGGCGTGGCCGAAAATAGTGCTGTCACATTATCAAACAAGGGGTAATGACTTTTACTCACTTGGGAACCAGATTGTTTACTTAAACTTTGATAGGTGGCACGAAAAGGGTTTTGCAACGTATCAAGGATTTTGGCTATCTGAAAAGATAAAAACTTTTTGGCGTTAAAGTAGGCCACTTTGTTTTCTTTACTCAGACCTTCAAGGGTATCGCTGGTGATTTGCCAAAGCTGCTGCATATTAGCTTGGGTATAATATAAATGCTGAGCAGTGTTAAATAACGCTTGCCCATACTCGCTATCTTTGTCGATACCAAAGTGAGCCAATTGTTCATCTGTTAATTCACCGATTGTGGTAGCTTGAGTGGTATTTCTTTTTGGCGATAGAATTTTTGCCTGTTGCATGACTTCAAGGGCAGTTGTATTTTTGGCACTCATGTTAGTATCTCTTCGGATAAAAAGTTGCTATGGCCAAGAATAACCGAATTAAATTCAAATTTAACACTATTTTAACAAACATGATTTTCTCAAATGACGAGTTCGTAATTTAATCTTTACATGGTATCTATTTAACTTATGTATAACGTAGCCATTTTAAGCCGTGATTCAGCGCTCTATAGCGCTTTACTTGAAGCCGCGCAGTTGCCGCATCTGAAACTTGTATTAGTCAGTAATAAAGCAACCGCGTTTGATTATTCACAAGTCGATATTTTATTTGGCGATCCTGATTTAACTTCAAACGTTATTAAGCAATGTACTAGATTAAAATGGCTGCAATCTACTTGGGCTGGTAACGCTGCCCTTTTTGCCTTAGACAAAACCGATTATCAATTGTGTGGCGTCAAAGATGTATTTCAACAAGCTATGCAAGAATACGTATTTGCTTACCTGCTGTATTTTTCGCGGAATGTGGCAGGCTTTAATCAGGCACAGCTAAAAAAAACATGGGCAGCGCCTTCTTATCAGTCATTAGCGGGTAAAACCTTAGGTATAATGGGTGTCGGAAACATCGGTCAAGCTGTTGCCAAGATGGCGAAACACTTTTCGATGAAGACACGGGGATATACTAGAACCAGCGGTGACTGCGAATTTATTGATCAATATTATACTCCAAATGACCCGCAAACCTTTGCGACTGAACTGGATTATCTGGTATGCCTATTACCTCAAAGTGATGCCACAACAGGCATAATCGACCACGCATTTTTATCATATTTGCCCAAACACTGCGTATTGATTAATGCGGGGCGAGGCACAACCATAGTGGATAGAGCTTTAATGGATGCACTGCAAAGCAAAACATTGCATGCTGCGGTGTTAGATGTGTTTGAGCAAGAACCCTTGCCTGAGGATCACCCGTATTGGCAGTTAGACAACCTTTACGTTACCCAGCACACCGCAGCAGAATCGATGCCTGAAGACATATTTCCATTATTTAGTGATAATTATTTTAGATATATCAACGGCGCAGCACTGCATAACGTTTTGGATTTTGCCAAGGGATATTAGCGCCTCCCAAGATATGCTCAGAACAGCCAGCGGATCCTTTGACCCGTTAAACTTTAAGCAGAATCTGCAGGTTACGATGTGACTCGGTTTTAGCGAGTCCAAACTGATAAACACGTTTTGTATGCTCAGTGATTGCTCAACTAATTCAGCAAACTTCCAGAAAAACCCGCTATATCAGGCGGTAGCATTGGGTTAGTTAAGCTGAGGGTATGTCTATTTCTCAAATTTAATCGCTGGGCAACGTCACCATGATAGTGACTAAACAGTGTTTCATGTTCGCCGTTGATGGCTATCAATTTCAGCCCTTTTTCTATACGTTGTGCTAAGACAGGATGACAAGGGTTTACATAAAAAACCAACGGAAAGGGATAATAAAGCATCAGAGAAGGCTCAATGCTAATACCACCGATTGGCACAGCGCGATGCTTAAATATTTCCTCGATTTCATTCACTCCCAAAGCGACGTAATCAAACGTACCATTTTTTAATAATAGGAATAAATCATCCAAGGTTCCCTGCTCAATAACCTTATATTGATTATGTCGAAACAGCTCAGCATCAGCCCAAGTTTCAGGAATACCAATAGATAATTGTTGAAGCTGCTGTGGTTGTTTAATCTGAGAAAATTGGCTCAAAGACTGGTCTCTGACCAATAATAATCGATAACCCAATAACCCTTTAGTGAGTGGTTGCGAGATCACAATTTTTTGTTTGTTTTGAAATTTTACATTTCCTGCTACCGTCACTAGAACATCAGCACCGTTAGCAAAGATATTAGCTTCGTCATCAGCATTAGGATAATCCGTGTCATCGATACGAAGGTTCACTGAACTATATTCTGCATTGGTCGCTTTTAAACATGCTTGAAGCAGCGCTATTTCATAGCTCTGCCTTGCTGGGGACTTATTACCATTCCAAAAATATACGTGTTGCATCCGCTTGATCCTAACAAAGGCCCTATTGGCCGATTTAAATCTTGTTTATCTACGCAATGCTTGATGCGTAGAATATAATTTACACTGCATAAGCACTTATCAATAGCACTTATCAATAGCACTTATCAATAGCACTTGGCTATTCTACTCAGGCAATTTAGGGACACAAATGCAATCAAACATTTTTATGAGCTCACGTTTTCTTTTTTCAATGTTATTTTTGGCACTAAGCAACTTATTAGTAGCATGCACCAGTTCAACTCAAACACCGTCAGTTGTAAAAATAGTCAAACAGGGCTATCAATATTCTCTGACTGTGAATGGTCAACCCTATGATGTTCGAGGTGTGGGCTTGGGCTATAAAAACGATGCAAACGTTTTAGCCCTAAAAGAAGCGGGAGGTAATACCTTTCGAACCTGGGATTTAAACTCTATCGAACAAGAATTAGCCATAGCAGAAAAAATGGGACTAATGATCGCAGTGGGCATAGTAACAGGAAAAGAATTATTGGGCTTTGATTATAATGATGAAGCAGCGGTGGCTGAACAGTTTAATCGTGTCACTGCTGCCATCGAAAAATACAAAAACCATCCAAACATACTGTTATGGATAATTAATAATGAACCCAATTTATTGCATGATGAAGCAGGAAATTTAACCGCAGTTAACCCCAAGGTCTATGCTGCTATGGGCAACATCATTGATTACGTTCATGAACATGATCCTAATCATCCTGTTACTTTCAGTCTCGCGGGTCACAACCCGAAAGATATCGAGCTGGTTCTAAAGTATGCACCTAATATCGATATTTTGGCCGTGCAGAGTTATGGTTCTTTGGTCACATTACCCGCTAGCATTGCCGAAAGTAACGTTGATAAGCCTTACATGGTGACCGAATTTGGTCCTGTAGGACATTGGGAATTACCTTCCACCGATTGGGGCAGAGAGATTGAAGAGCCAAGTGCGGTCAAAGCCGAAGGCATGGCCAAACGTATGCAAGACGTCATCCTTGATGACAAAACAGGTAAAATTATAGGTTCATTCGCATTTTTCTGGGGCCAAAAACAAGAACGCACACCTACCTGGTATGGCATGTTTAACGAATCAGGTGAACAAACAGCACGTATCGACGAACTGACTCGTATGTGGACAGGGCAATATCCGGCCAACCGGGCGCCTTTATCAAAAGCAATCTATATCAACAATGCACCCGCTACTGAAAATATTCGTTTAAAGCCCGGTCAAGCTGCCACGGTCAAAGTACAAGTAAGCGACCCACGAGGCGATCCGTTAACTCATGAATGGATATTAATGGAAGAAGTAGAAACCCGAAGTCAAGGCGGACACCATGAAGAAAAGCCAGCAGTATTGCCATTGCACATACTCAAATCTGAGATCCAAGCAGATTATGTTGAAATGACCTTTAATACGCCTTCTGAAGCGGGAGAATATCGTTTATTTAATTACGCTTATGATGGAAAAAACAAAGTAGGTAATGCAAATATCCCATTTATGGTTGAGAATTAGCAATAACTATAGAGTGAAGCAATTTTTGGCGCCACTTTTCTTACTGTAAGCTACACAAATTTGGATCATTCATGTCAGACACCCTAAACGATACTGCACAATTTACGCCAGAACAACGTCTCTCTTATCTAGTAAAAGAATGCATCGCAAACAAACAGGTATGGATACTGACCGACCAAGATGGATGCGTGATGCTTAACACCGAAGATGAAGATTGCACCCCTGTCTGGCCAAGTGAAGCCTTTGCTCAAGCTTGGGCTACTGGAGAATGGTCAGAATGCGAGCCTAAAGCGATTGATTTAAAAACCTGGCACAGCCGCTGGACGCATGGTTTAGAAGACGACGATGTCGCCATTGCTGTTTTCCCTAGTGAAGATGAAGAAGGGCTAGTGATTTCAGCTCAAGAATTTGATTTTGAGTTAAAGACAAAAGCTAAAAAATAATTACGAGCTCAAAGATAAAATCGATTTAACACAGAGGAACAGGAGCGCTGAGGTTACAAAGAGAAAGCTATATTTGCTTTTTTACCTCTGCGCGCGACACTCGGAGCCCTCTTTTTTCTCTGTTGTTTAAATTATTTTGCTCTTACCTTGTTAGTCGGTCACCACGCGATATAGGTTACGATTTACGCGAAGATTTTTGTAGGTGAATTGCCTAGTCAAAAAAAAACGGCATCATTGCTGAAAATGATGCCGTTTTTTATTCTTTCTTCCAACTAAAAACTCATGGCTCGCAACGGCTCTTCAACCCATAACTTTGAACCCTCAAAAAATATTAAGAGCGCAAGTCATTGGGTTCCCCTACAAATTATATATAAAATAATTGGCTCGCATTGTGCTCAAGTGTAATGAAGTGCCTTTACCTTCAACTATCCCATGACGTCTATTAGGGTATGCCATCAGTTCAAATTGTTTATTGTGTTTGACTAACTCGTTGATTAATCGCTCACTGCCTTGATAGTGCACATTGTCATCACCGGTACCATGCACGAGCAACAATTTCCCTTCTAATTTGCTGGCATGGGTAATAGCCGAAACCTTAGAATAGTTATCAATATTATCAGCTAATAAACCAGAGTAACGTTCTTGATAAATTGAGTCATATAGTCTTTTATCTGGAACTGGTGCTTGAGACACGCCTACCTTAAATAAATCAGGGTGTCGAAACATCAAGTTGAGTGTTAATGACCCACCCCCAGAATGCCCCCATAATCCTACACGGTTACAATCGATATATGTCCAGCGTACGCACATGGCGTTGATTGCATCTGACTGATCTTGTGTCTCTGCATCACCATCGCTTGCATAAATAGAACGTCTCCAATCATGACCTCTAGGTGCAGCTGTACCGCGATTGTCAATTGAAGAAACTACAAACCCCTGCTGTGACATCATTATATGCCACATTCCACGGTTGCCTTGCCATACATCTTGAACAGTTTGACCCGCCGGTTCACCATAAACATAATGGATCAATGGATATTTTTTACTCTTATCAAGATCAGCGGGACGCAGCATATAACCGTCTAAACGTAATCCGTCTTGGGCTTTAACGCTGTAAAACTCAACTTCACCTAAGGTTAACTCATCCAATTTTGCCGTCAGGGCTTCGTTATCTTCGAGCACATGATGTGCCTTGTGATCAGGCAGGGAAATTAAGCTGTAAATAGGGGGCGACAAAAAGGATGAATGAGTATGTATCGCCCAACTAGAGTCCGCAGAAATTTTATAGGAGTTACTACCGCTAAATTGACTTGGTGTTACCTGCTGCATTTTTCCGCTGCCATCTAGAGGTGTGCGCTGCAGGTATCGTTGCGACACGTTGTCTGGAGAGGCAATAAAGTACAACCAGCCATTTTTCTCATCAACGGAAACCAGTTCTGTTACATCAAACTCTCCCGGAGTAAGGTCGGTGTATGTTTTACCGTTTCTGGATACACGGTAAACGTGTTTCCAGCCATCTCTTTCACTTTGCCAAATAAAGTCATCGGAGTTTTTGAGCCATTTAGGCTCAATCATCAATTCAATAAAAGTGTTTTCTTTTTCAGTAAGAAAATTCTCAACTTTGCCAGTACCTGCTTCTGCGTAAAACAAGGTATTCGTATCCTGTTTACGATTAAACTGTTGAATCAGTAACTGCTCACTATTATTGGCCCAATCCATTCGTGGTACGTACATATCTTTAGCCACACCAGGCAGTGACATCCATTGGGTCTTGACAGTTTCAAGACTGACTACTCCAATACGCGCTGCTGCATTTTCTTCGCCCACTTTTGGATAGGGAATAGCAGTCACCACAGGATACAGAGTGTCGGTGTTATTGATGATCAAAAAGTCTTTGGCTGCGTGTGTATCTAGTTGCCAATAAGCAATACGCTGACTGTCTGGACTCCAACGATATCCATCGCGAATAGAGAACTCTTCTTCATATGCCCAATCAAACAACCCGTTGATAATAGTGCTTGAAGCGTCATTGGTCAGCGCCTGTATTTTTCTTGACTTAAGATCTTGCACATAAATGTTTTTTTTCCACACATAAGCGAACTTCAAACCATCAGGTGAAAATTTACCGAACATCATTTCTGCTGGTGCAGATTGCTCGCCGCCTAACTTCCATAAATCATTAGTATTAAGGTCGCGGATCCAATAATCGCCACGATCTTTCTTGCGCCAAACATATTTAGCATTGGTGTAGATCAATATTTTAGATTTGTCTTCAGACCATTGATAATCATCTACAGCTAATGCTTTGTCAGAGCCTTGGGGAATAAGTTGTTTAAGGGGCAATAAAACAGTGCGCTCTAATGTAGCAGGATCGTATTTTACAATTTCCTCATACACTTTGATGTCATCGCCGTATTGATCTTTTTCAAGTGTGGCATCTTCGTAACCTGGTGCCGTTTCTAAGGCACTATAACTGGCACCTTCATCTAACCAGCGCACCGCTCCTGGTTTTTTTGCGTTGTATTCCCAGTCGCCATATATAGCCTCATTGGTTAACTTCACGTCATTTTTAACAGATTCAGTGGTCAAATTATTGTTTCCTACGCAGGCTGGTAAAGTGAACAAGACGGCTACAAGGGTTGTGACACGCCTGAAGCTAGTAAAACTACTCATATATTTTCCCTATTTTTTGTTTTGTTTTTGTTTTTGTTTTCAGTCAGTTTATCAAAGCTACTTTATTTTTGCTCAAACGTCTCAAACTGATTGGGTAAATAGTCTACCAATCGGCCAGACAGTCCTACATAGGTTTTTAGGGTTTGTGGGAACGATAAAAAATATTTTGGGGAGTATATTAAACAACTGATCGTTACCTCTCTCTTCTGCCTGTTTAATCGCTAATGGGATATCTGCAAAGGTAGTGAACATATATAAGCAATGGCTTAAATCTTTTTGAAGTTGCTGCATCTGCTCTTTGTCACTAAGTTGCATTTTATGCCAGGCATGTTGCCAAACTGATTCAAGCTGACTATGCCCAAACAACATACCTTGGCACCACAACGCTACTGAACTTTGCTTGTGACCGTCTTGATTAAATGTGATGCCTATCGGTAAGTGTATCTTTTCTTCACTCATACTTTTTAGCTGTAGCTGCAATAGTTTCATCAGGATATCGGTAAGATTATCTGCTTGTTCAGTGCTAGTCAGTTGGTTATTGGTCTTGATCGCCCAGGGTAACCATGTTTCGGGCATAGGGATCTCGGGAGCTGCCGCAACTGCGAAAATAATGCCTTGGATAAAGGCATAAGGGTGCAAAACACCTGATAATTCTTCGGACTCACATAATGAATTTAGAGAGTCGTGAGTGCTTGATTCAAATTTTTGCATAGACTAAAACTACTCACCTTTTGCCTTGTTGCGCCTAAGGCATATTTATCTGTATAACATCGCTCTAGATTAACAGTTGAGACAAATTATTCAAAAAGTGATTGCATAGAATTATGATTGTTATAATATAACATCACCTTATTAGTTATCTCTAAGTGACTTATGCCTTTTAATTTTTCAAAAATCACCCTATTAGTATTGGCTGTTATTGCCAGCCGCCCTGCTTTATCAGAAGACAAGCCCACTCAAAAAGATGAAAGTGATATTGAAAAATTGATTATCACGGCCTCACCACTTGGTCGTTCAGTCTTACAGTCTTCCACGCCAGTTTCTATTTTAAGTGGTGATGAGTTGGAAAAGAATCAAAGTGCGACCTTGGGGGAAACCCTTAAATCGATGCCGGGAGTGAATAGTACTTATTTTGGCCCTGTAGCAAGTAGCCCAATTATTCGTGGTTTAGATGGACCCAGAGTAAAAGTAGTACAAAACGGCATGGATAGTTCGGATGCGTCACGGGTTGGTCCTGATCATATTGCTACCACAGAAACCTCTACGGCTACCCAAATAGAAGTATTACGCGGCCCCTCAACTTTATTGTACGGCAGTGGGGCAATTGGTGGTGTAGTAAATGTGGTGGATAATCGCCTACCTAAAACTCGTCAAGAAGGACTAAGCGGAAGAGTTAGCGCTTTACATGACACGGTGTCAAACGAACGCACAGTATCGACTGACATCAATGGCGGACAAGACAAATTCGCATGGCACTTAGATGCTTTTAGCCGTAAATCAGATGATTATGATATTCCTGAGTTCACCCTCGAAGACGGTGACATATTAGATACATTAGAAAATTCAGACATAGATTCTCAAGGTTTTACTTTGGGAGCAGGTTGGGTTGGTGATGATGTCACTTTATCACTGGCTTACGGCAGGTTAGAAACAGATTATGGCATACCAGGCCATGCTCATGATGAGCATGAGGAAGAAGGTCATGACGACGAAGAAGGACATGAAGAAGAAGAACATGAAGAAGAGATGGAAGACGAAGAAGCCGTCTTTGCACGTATGAAACAAGATCGCTTTCAATCAGTCATCGACTGGAAAAACCTATCTGGTTGGTTCACAGAAGCACATTGGCATAACGCATATACAGAGTATCAACACAGTGAAATCGAAGGAGGCGAAGTAGGCACCACGTTTAAAAATGACTCTATCGAATCGCGTCTATGGGCAAAACATGCCGCTGTTAACGGTTGGCAAGGCGTAGTCGGTTTACATTACACAAGCTCTGACTTTTCTGCAGTGGGTGAAGAAGCCTTTACTCCCTCAACCGAAAGCACCAGCAGTGCTTTATTTGTGCTCGAAGAAAAACAATTGGCGACTTTTTATGGCAACTAGGTGCAAGGCTCGAACACGTTGCTCATAAACCTGATAATGCATTTTTCAGCAACAGTGAGGTTGATGCTAATTTTGACGATGTAAGCTATACCGCAAATAGCCTTTCTGCTGGCTTTGTATATCAGGTAGATGATAACCAATCTTTCGCGGTAAATTACGCGCACTCTGAACGTGCACCATCATCGGCTGAAATGTTTTCAAATGGCATTCATATTAGCACCTCAACTTATGAGGTGGGGGCTGGTTTTGACTTAGTAATAGACGATAGTAACCCTGATGACTTGGAATTTACTCTTCTACAATCTAACCGAGAAGTTAAGAAGGAAGTATCTAACAATTTGGATCTAACTTATCGCGTACAAACTGAGGATCTACATGCCAACTTTAGTGTTTTTTATAACCAAATCGATAATTACTTATTTCAGCAAAATACGGGTTTAGAATTTCACGATCATGAAGAAGCACTTGCAGGCGAAGAGCTACCGGTTGATATGCACGAAGAGGAAGGTTTGCCCATTTATGTATTTAGTCAACAAGACGCAGAGCTATATGGTTTTGAAGCAGATGTTGATTGGCACCTGAATGACAACTTACGTATCAGTGCTTTTACCGATTTTACCCGAGCAAAATTAACCCATAGTACTGATGAAAATACGGACTTACCGAGAATTCCATCGATGCGTTTTGGAACAGAATTACATTGGGAACAAGGTAATTGGCATGCGGAGCTGGGGGCTATACATTATTCTAAACAGGATAAAATTGCTGATTTTGAGACACAAACTGACGGATACACCTTAGTATCAGCAGCGTTTAATTATTACATAAGTTTAGATGATACCGACCTAACGTTTTATGTGAAAGCGAATAACCTGACTAACGAATTGGCAAAAGTGCACAGCTCATTTCTAAAAGATGTTGCTCCCTTGCCTGCTCGCTCGTTTGTACTAGGTGCTAAGGTTAACTTTTAATGTGAGCTTGGCACCCAGCTTTAATTAATTCAATAGCGCGCTCAAGTTCTGAGCGCGGGCAACCAAAGTTAATCCGCACACAGTTTTTATCGCCAAAGTCTTTACCAGGGGAAGGTCCAACGCCTAAATCCTCAAAGTGTTTTTGAGGATTGTCGACGCCTAACCCACTAGCATCAATCCAAGCTAAAAACGTTGCTTGAGGGCTGAGTAATTTTAGCCCTCTAATTTTAGCGATTTCAGCCACCAAATAATCTCTGTTGCCACGAAGATAACCTAACAAAGCCTGATGCCAATCATCACACTGCGTAAAAGCAGCTTGAGTGGCAGCTAAGCCTAAAACCGTTACCCATGGCACCATTCCCTGAGCCGCAACGTTAAATTTACGCCTAATGGAGGGATCTTCAATAATCGCAAAAGACGTACCTAAACCTGCCACATTGAAGGTTTTACTTGCAGCCATAAGCGTAATGGCTTGGCCTTTAAAGCCCGCTAGTTTGCCAGCTGGAATATGTTTGGCATGCTCATCTAAAATAATGTCGCAATGAATTTCGTCTGAGCACAACATCACATTATTATTGATGCAAATATCAGCGATACGTTGCAATTCTTGTGAGGTGAGTACGGTTCCAATCGGATTCATTGGATTACATATTATGAATAGCTTACATGCAGGGTCGGCTGCTTGTTTTTCGAGTTCATCAAAGTCCATAGTTAAACGACCGTCAACTTCAACAGTTCCTACATCAACCTTAATCAAATTGTTTAGTTTAGGTGCCGCAATAAGAGGGGGATAGTTGGGCGTTTGAATCAACACTTTATCACCAGGCTGGCAAAGTGCCTTACAGGCCACATTAAATGCTGGCACCACACCGGGGGTCCAAACAATCCACTCAGGCGATATTTGCCAATCATATTGCCGCGCTAACCAGTCGACGACCGCTTGATTTGCCGTTACATGGTCGGCAGGTAAGGTGTAACCCATTAAACCATGCTCAGTGCGCTCTTGATGGCGTCTAAAATTGGTTCTGCACACCTAAATTCTGTATCCGCAATCCACATAGGTAAAATATCGCGGCTTTTGTATCTTTCCCATTTGAGTGCGTAACTGGGGGTTCTATCAATAATATTGTCAAACTGCATGAATAAGGTCACTTAAATTGAAAAATTTTGAATAAATGAGAAATGACTTTATTAGCCATCCGCATCACGGATAAGTCGCTCGACTTTAGTTAGCAGGTCGTGAGTCTGAAAAGGTTTCACAATGAAGTCAGTGGCACCTAGCCGCATAGAATCAACCACCAACTGTTTGGTTGCATTAGCTGTTAACATCAAAAATGGGCATTCTGGTTTGGACTTGCGAAGCGCTGCGAGTACGTGTAAACCACTGACTTCGGGCATTAACCAGTCACAGATCACCAGTGAAATATTGTCCATATTGTTACTTTGTACATAATCTAACGCTTGTTTACTATCAGAAAAGACATGAATTTCACCCAATATGATTTCTTCAAGAATTAGCTGAACCAATTCAAGGGTAATAATATCGTCGTCAATGACCACAATGTTACAGTCGTACATCCATTTCCCCTCGGTTAAATAACTTCAATGTTTTAAAATACCGGCATCGTATTGAGGAATATACTACCCAAAAAAATGCCAATGTAAAATTATTTACGATGACATTGCTCTACTTCATATAAAGTGTTTCACCTTGCATCTACACTAGATCACCCAAGCCATCGAGTACTTTAAACTGACCTAATTGAGCAAGAAATATGACAATGGCTAGACCATTTACAAATCCTAACATAACGGGGTAAGGCACCAGTCTGATAAACTTACTTAACTTAAAGATGCCAAACAGCAGCTGTAACAAACCTGCTAAATAATCGCTGCTAATAAAAACATGCAACCCATGTTGGGCAACAAGTCCGACCATAACCTCAGCCATTGCACCATTAGCACCAGTAGCACCAGAAATCATTCAAGGCCTGCCACCCACTGCAGAAGTAATCAATCCCACCATGAAGGCCACATATAAACCAACCATAGGCTTAACCCCAGCAACGAAAGCAAATGCAACCGCTTATGGTACCAACGCTAAAGCAAAAGTGATCCCAGACAACACGTCATATTTAACTTTATTGTCTTTATTGGTGTTCAGATCAAACATTTAAATTGCTCATAGAGCCTGATGATTAAAAATTAGCCGCTTAGCATATCAGATATACCTAATCCTTTCTTTTAACAGAATGTTAATTATGAGAATAAAAGACACAAAAATGAATGAGGCTGGTCTATTTAAAAGTTAAGTTTGGGTGCCAACCATCACGGGTCAAGTCAGAACTCTCTGGAGCACTGTTCTAGCAGACTTAATGACCCTACAAGGATGTTGGGTTTAGGTGAAAATCATTACAGATGTGTATTTGACTGACTCAAAGATTTCACTTTTCTAGGATGCGTTTACATCGGGTAGTATCGGTGTTCTCACATTATGTCAAAAGCATGCGCTACGCTTATTTTCATCGGGTGCGCTGTCAGCTTTAACAACTAATTTTTGTTTTAAGTAGCTTTGTCACTTACCTTGATTTTATCCCTGCTTCGCAATTAATTAACAAGGGTGTCCTGCTAATTTCTCGGTGTGTCGAGGTCGAACTCACCATCTTCCGTTTTTATCCGTTTAGACGCTCTGCCGTTACGACTATTTTTGACGACTGACTCAGCATGTTTCTCGTAGCCTAAATGCTCTTCCATCTCGGCATTTAATGCAGCCTCAACGGTTATTTTCTTCAGCATTCGACTGAAATCATTTAGGTCTTCTGGGGTTTTAATGCCTTTGGCCGCTTCGTTAGCGAAAGCTTCAAGTTCTTTTCTGTTCATTTGCATCTGCCTATCCTTAACTCTCAACAGAGTAATTTATGATAGGCAGTTACACAAAATTTGTTACAGCCTCCTGTGCCACTTACTTTCGTTTTCTCCCAGCTTCGCTATTAATTAACAAGGGTGTCCTATAAATTCAAAGGCTTTGTCTTTTGACTTCCCCTTAATGTGCAGAATGAATTATGTCCTACCAAACCGCTGGATCTCAGGAGTGCCGCATAAAAGACATCACCACATGCACAAGGTATATGACTGCGAAGCGCCAACCAATTACTAGCACTGCCGTTTATGGCATTTCATCAATTGGTCGTATTGCCTTCCCCTTCACCCAACAAGGTCAGCACGCTTAAGTGTAGATTTCGCAGCTCAATACTCGGCCTATGGTTTAACCTGTCATCGCTTAGCACGACACCTTACAATGCAGGGTCTTGGCGGTGTGCTTACCTTACCAGTAGAAGACTTGCATCCGAGGCGGCTTCCACTCCAATCTTCTACCGATTAATATCGGCGCACTGAGTGTCTCTGTAATTAGATGTAATTAATATAATAGAACATGTCATAACTAATCATAAAATATATAAAAATAGGTATTTATACTAATTTCCTCGTCTTCATTTGAAACGCAGTATCTGGTATCTCTAAGCTATTATAGAAATAGCCACACGACTCCGAAAGTATGTAGATTCGTCTATACTAGAAAAAAGATTAAGCTACATTTTAAAAAGAAGTCGCAAGTGGAGATTCAACACATGAAGGACCCTTTGCTATATTAACTATACCAATAAAAGACTTTTATATGATCACCCGACCCCCTACTTTATCTATTTTTTAGAGCCACCGTTATGAGTTTGTTGGCTGTCTTTATACTTGGCTGTGGACAAAGTAATGATGCAAAAGCGCCAGTAATCGAAGAGCCTGTTGCGGTAGTGCCACCATCGGAGGCAAGTAAAGTCAGAACCGCAATTGAAGGTCTAGAATTGGTTGGGGACCCTTCTGTAGGTCGAACACTTCCAGATATAAGCGAATCCAAAGCGCAATTGGGGATGAAGTTATTCTTCACTAAGGGCTTAGGTGGGGACTTTGATTCCGCCTGCGTAACATGTCACCATCCAGTGTTAGGAGGCGGTGATGACTTATCATTGCCTATTGGGGTAGATGCCGACACCCCTGATCTACTTGGTCCTGGCCGATTTCACAGTGCAAGTGGTGATCATTTTGACGGTGGCCCTACGGTTCCAAGAAACGCCCCAACTACTTTCAACTTAGCAATGTGGGACAAGGTTTTGTTTCATGACGGCCGCGTTGAAAGCTTAGGCGGAACAGCCGAACGCTCAGGCGATGACGGTTTAGGTATAAGAACCCCTGATAGCCCGTTTGGTCAAACTGATCCGAGTGCCAGCTCAACATTGGCTAGTGCTCAAGCGAGATTCCCTGTTACATCTCCGGAAGAAATGAAGAGCTTTGGCAATTTTACGGAACTAAACAACACCGGGGTTAGAAAAAATTTAGAACAACGCATTGGCAATTATGGCACTCCACTAGGGGGCTTATTGCCAATTAATAGATGGCTAGTCGAATTTCAAAAAGGGTTTAGTGATTCAGAAGGCTCTGCAGAAGAACTCATTACCTTCTCAAACATTACCGAAGCCATAGCTGATTACGAAAACTCTCAAGTGTTTGTCGAAACGCCTTGGAAAGCATTTGTTGAGGGTGATGATGACGCACTGACACCCGAAGCCAAACGCGGTGCTCAGCTATTCTTTAATTCGGTTGATAACGGCGGGGCTAATTGTGCCTCTTGTCACTCTGGCGACTTTTTTACGGACGAAAAATTTCATGTAATTGCTATGCCACAAATTGGCAGAGGCAAGGGTAACGGTCCCTTAGGAAGTGATGATTTTGGTCGCTTTAGAGAGACAGGCTTAGGCATTGATAAATATGCCTTTAGAACACCTTCCCTGCTTAATACTGCGGCTACCGGACCTTGGAGTCACGCAGGGGCGTATACGTCTTTAATTGACGTGATTAAACATCACCTAAATCCAGAACGAGCATTAGATAACTACGACTTTTCACAAATATCTCCCAATATCCAAACTGTTAATATGCTGCAAAACACCCAACATGCTCTGGATCAATTGGCAGCTAACAGAACCGCTGAAATCTTTAGTCTGCAAGATGTGCTGTTAACGGACACACAAATTAATGATTTAGCAGAATTTTTGCAGGCATTAACCGACCCCTGTGTTGAAAATAGAGAATGCCTCAGTAAATGGATACCTGATGCAAGTGATGCTAACCCAGATGAACTGAGGATTAATGCCATAGATGAGAACGGCAAATTTTTATGAGCAAAACCTAGCTATCATTGCTCTCAATTAGCCGTATAAAACACCAATAATGAACATCATTACTGGTGTTTGGCTTATCATCTAGGATCTGTGGGGGGCACCCATAAATCAGCCGTTTTCAGAACCGTTGGAATTTGAAGGATGTATGGACGGATATATTCATCCATTAAGGTCTGCTTACGGCACAGGCTAATGGAATGGTAGCTAGTGGCACATAATTAGCCATAAATGTATTTACACCCAAGTGTTCATCTGTTCACTCCGCAAAACAAAATAACTTTTGATTAATACATGTTTTGCAGACATAAAAAAGGCCGGCATTGCCGACCTTGGAATATTATTATTACTAACTAAGCAATTATATCGAGTAATTCGACATCAAATATTAGTGTGCTGTGGGGGCCAATAGCACCGCCTGCGCCTTGTTCACCGTAAGCAAGCTCAGCTGGAACGTGAAGTTTCAACTTAGTACCCGCTTTCATAAACTGAAGTGCTTCAGTCCAGCCTTTGATCACGCCATTAACTGGGAATTCAGCTGGCTGACCACGGTCGTAAGAACTATCAAATACGCTGCCATCTAACAAAGTACCGTGATAATGAACACGTACAGTTGAATTCAAGTTCGGTACTTCTCCCTCGCCTTGACTGACTAATTCATATTGAAGGCCACTTTCTGTCACTGTAATTTCTGCACGTTTAGCATTTTCTGCTAAATATTCTTCGCCTTGAGTAATCACTTCTGCAAATTCAGCGGACTTAGCGGCTTGCATAATCTCATGAATTTCATTGAAAGCAGCACGTAAAGTATCATTGTCAACTTGAGCTGGCTGATTATTAAATGCATCGGCAAGTCCTTCTTGCACTGCTGCAATGTCTAAACCCTCGAAAGGATTAGCGCGCAATTGCTCGCCCATTTGTAGACCAATACCGTAACTTGCTTGTGTTTCTATGCTGGAAAATTTATCTGACACTTTGGCTCCTAACTTGCCAATCTCGTCTTTTAGTAAAAGAGATGTTGGCATTATTGCTTTAAAAGCGTGTAAGTATATAGAAAAACAACATCAATAAACACATTTAGGAATGATTAATAGCCCTATTTACTTAGACAAATAGTTTACATCTAAGTATCTTACGTTCAGCAAGTTATCAATTTTGGAGACGTATATGACACAGGCTTTAGATTCCCAGTTAGTAGGAACAGTGCGTAATTTAGGCGCTGTATTAGGCGACACCATACGTGATCAGTTGGGCGAGCAATGGTTAGAGAGAATTGAAGCGGTCAGAAAAGATGGGCGCAAGGCCCATCAAGGTGATGAAGAAAGCGCTAAACGTGTTAAGCAATTGTTTACTGAATTAAAAAATGATGAATTACTCACGGTAGGTCGCGCTTTCTCTCAATTTTTAAACTTAGCGAACATTGCAGAACAAGAATTTAACAGCAATAACGACCAAGTTGATCCTATGGACACTTTATTTAGTCATTTGGATCAAGCCGATATAAAGGCCGACACGTTCGAAAAAGCGCTACAGCATTTAAATATTGAACTGGTATTAACAGCGCACCCGACAGAAGTGACTCGCCGGACTTTGATCCATAAGCACAGCGAGCTTGCGAAATGCTTAAGTAAAGTACATGTCTCTGACATCAATGAAGTAGAGCGAGACAAAATTGAAACTCGTATTGCTGAACTTATCAGTCAGGCTTGGCATACCGAAGAAATTCGCACTATCCGCCCTACCCCAGTAGACGAAGCGCGTTGGGGGTTTTCGGTCATTGAAAACTCACTGTGGGAAGCGGTACCCGATTTTATTCGTGAATTGGATAAGCGTTTTGTCGACAAATTTGGCTTGTCGATCCCGTTAGATGTATCACCTGTGAAATTTGGTTCGTGGATGGGCGGCGATAGAGATGGCAACCCCTTCGTCACCTCGAAGGTAACAGAGCAAGTCTTGCTTTTAGCCCGTAAACGCGCTGCTAAATTGTTTGCAAAAGACATTGATATCTTACAAACCGAACTATCTATGAGCGATTGTGACGATGATCTAAGGGCTAAAGTAGGCGATGAACTAGAACCTTATCGTGCCATTCTAAGGCCCCTTTTAGAAAAATTAGTCAAAACACAAACAGGCATAGTTGAGAAGCTCAAAGGTATTCCTGTCGATATGACCGATTGGGTAGATAACAAAGAACAGTTGCTTGTTCCTTTGATGACTTGTTACCACTCATTACAGGCCTGTGGCATGTCTGTTATCGCCCAAGGGCACCTACAAAACACTATACGTCGGATCCACTGTTTTGGTGTGCATCTACTTAAGTTGGACGTACGTCAAGATTCAGAAAGACATGCAGATGTATTTTCTGAACTGACCCGTTACTTAGGTTTAGGTGATTACGGCCAGTGGAGTGAAGACGACAAACAAGCATTTTTACTTAAAGAACTGGGTTCAAAACGCCCATTGTTTCCGCCAGCATGGCAACCCAGTGAAGATGTTCAAGAAGTATTAGACACCTGTAAAGTGATTGCACAAAACGGCAAAGACGGCTTTGGTATTTATATCATTTCTATGGCTAGCTTGCCCTCAGACGTACTAAGTGTGAACTTATTGCTTAAAGAACTTGGTGTGACTTGGCCAATGCCAGTGGCACCTCTGTTTGAAACATTAGACGACCTAAATGCAGCTGCAAGTGTTACCAAAAAACTGTTTTCTATTGATTGGTATCGCGGTTATATCCAAGCTCATCAATATGTGATGATTGGGTATTCAGACTCGGCTAAAGATGCTGGTGCGATGGCAGCTGGTTGGGCGCAGTATGAATCTCAAGAAGCCTTGGTTGCACTCGCCGAAGAAAATGACATTGAATTAACCTTGTTCCATGGGCGAGGCGGCACCATTGGTCGTGGCGGTTTACCAGCTCACGCAGCGATACTGTCACAGCCTCCAGGTTCGTTAACTGGCGGGTTCAGAGTCACCGAACAAGGCGAAACCATTAGATATAAATTTGGGATGCCTATCCTAGCGCAGCGCAGTTTGGCACTTTATGCTAGCGCAATATTAGAAGCGCTGATTTTACCGCCACCGGCACCTAAACAAGCATGGCGCGAAGCCATGATAAAAATGGCAGCAGACGGGCGCGACAACTATCGCCAAATTGTCAGACATGACGAAAATTTTGTACCTTACTTTCGTGTGGCCACACCAGAACAAGAACTAGGAAAATTACCACTAGGCAGCCGCCCTGCCAAACGCAAACCTACAGGAGGCATTGAAAGTCTCCGTGCTATCCCGTGGATATTTGCATGGGCTCAAACCCGTATGGTATTACCTTCTTGGTTAGGGGTAATGAAATCAGTGCAAAGTTCTTTAGATGCTGGCAAAGAAGACACCATTCAAGATATGTTAGCTAACTGGCCGTTTTTCTATTCTCGTCTTTCGATGTTAGATATGGTTTTCGCTAAAGCCGACCCAAAAATCAGCCAAGAATACGATAAGAGTTTAGTGCCTAAAGAACTCAGACATTTCGGTGATGCATTGCGCACCGAGCTGCAACAAAGCATAGACTTATTACTTAAATTGCTTGATCAAAAAACGGTAATGGAAAGCGATCCAAAAGGTTCGGTTTCAATGAATATCCGAGCCAGTTATTTACAACCATTGCACTACTTACAGATCGAACTCCTTAAGAGAATAAGGCAACTAGATGATAAAGAGCATGATGCTACTTTAGAGCGCGCTATGATGGTTACAATAGCAGGTATCGCCGTGGGGATGAGAAACACCGGTTAAATATATTCTGACATTATAATACTCGCCAAGGATGGCAAGATTGAATCCATTTGAAGTGCTAATATCGTAGCCGATATTAGCACTTCAAATTATATTCACCAACGCAGCCTTGCGGCTAAAAAAGGCACATGACTTGTGCCTGATCACATCCAGTCGTTTAAATTATTTGACCTTGCTAAATGACCGGCAATCATCCGTGAAAAACTCAAGTCTTGGCTTTCTATTATCCGAGCGATTGGAAATAAATGTTATTTTTATAATATTAAAACAATATTCTTAATTGCTTGCCTTATTTAGGCTGGCTCTAAAAACACTCAAATGACAGAATGAGGCCGAATGTGAAATCCATTGAACAAAGTACCTGTGCATGTATCATTTTGATGATTTTAAGCGGAGGTGTCCGAGGCACTCCCGAAGCAGAACAACGCAGCCTAAATGATTTACCTACAGCTTATGCAGGCTATAAGGGTATTTATAAAGATTTCACTCTGGTTTTAGACGAGCGGTTTGATGTCTTTGATAAACAGACTTGGGAAATAGGCGATGGGGCTGTAGGCAGTGAGGCAGCTTGTCGATTTCAGCCTCAAGGAGTCCAAGTTAAGGATGGGTTACTCAATTTAATTATTCGTCAAGAGCCAATAGCCTCTGGGTGGTCTAATGATCATCAGATGGACAAATCAGCTTATCAATTCTCTTGTGGGGAATTAAGAACGGCTGAGCATAAAAAAATAAGATACGGCCGCTACGAAACCCGCATGAAAGCTCCAGATAGAGCGGGCGCATCAGGTTATATATCATCATTGTTCACTTACACAAATGAGGGGATACCTCGTGAATGGGAAGAAATAGATGTGGAGTTAGAAGGTGGAAGACCAGACAAATTTCAAGCAAATTTAATTTATGGAAAAAATACATGGCAATGGTGGGCAACAAGAGAATGGGGAGCTTGGGAACACAAAATTAATATTGCTCCTGCTGATGAATGGCGAGTTTACGCCATCGAATGGATGCCAACTGAGATCAACTGGTATGTCGATGGTGTATTAACAAAGTCTCTTAAACAAGACGATTTAGATTGTGTTCCTAGCTGCATAGCTCCACAAATCTACCCAACACCGATACCCGATAGCCTGAGTCAATTGATGATCAACTTTTGGATACCTGAAGATGAAATCCAAAATGATTTTGGTGGTAATAAAAAACGTAATATTTACCCTATGTATACACAATATGATTGGATCCGTTTTTATCAGTTAGACGCAGAACCCCTTACACAGTGGTAGAAATCATACTGTTGACATTAAAAGGATAGAGCAACATCTGACCGCTAAAACTGACAAATTCAGGACAGACATGTTTAACATTAAGGGCCTTTTAACTTATAATCACAGAAGGTTACTCTTCCTTCTGTGATATTTCCCAATGCCGACTTATTTCTCTTAACTCACTATTATCCGTTAAGGTTACAATAGCTTTGTTAATCTTGTTCAAAATTACAATATCTGAAGACTTTTTACTCAGCATGATAAAAATATTAGCGCTGTATATCTCCACAGATATGTTGCTCAAACTCATCATCCATCTGATATTTTTTTATAAAGGATTGCATCGTGTTAGGGTCAACAAGAAAGCCATCTAGATAACCTTCCATCAATAAAGTCACGTTTTTTTCAAGATCAATCACTTCATTTATATTCGCCTGAAAACCAGCAGACTTGAGTAATTCTTGGTAAGTTTGGCCATAATAATATCCACTTTCGACACCAACCATGTATTGACTACCAACTAAGTCTGACAAAGTTTTCAAATGCATATTATTGGCATTGCCCTTTTTAACAAATAATTTACTGTTTCTTGGCGGTAATGCTTTGAAAAGTAGGCAAACTCTTCCCGCTCTGTTGACCACGTTGCAGCCATGGCTAAATCCATTTTACCTGTTATTAGAAAGTGTAGTCTTGGTTAATGATGCGATCACATCTGCCACATCATGAATTTTTTGCTAACTGGCTAATATCATTTTGTGTCCCTCGGATAACATGGGCAATAGTCTCGCTACTTTTACTGATTTCATTAGAGACTGTGGCAGCGTCACTGGCATTTTTAGCCGCCACCAAAACATTCGAACTAACCTGATCTAAGGTGCGAGATATTTGTGTGGTGTTGTCAGTACTTTCTATTACGTTAATCTGCGTATCCTCAGCGTCTTTACGTAAAGTTTCGGCTACAGATCTGAGTTTATTACTACTCTGCGATATGTTGTTAAATAAGTCTTCAAGCTTTTTAATAAAATGATTATACCCATCAGCCACTTCGGCAATTTCTTTTTGTCCATCTGTTGGTAGTCGGTAAAACAAATCTGCATTTCCTTGTCCAAGATTACTGAATGCTTCTGCTAATTGATTAATTGGTTTGATAACTGTGCCAGCTACATACCATGCCGCAATGCAGGCAAGAGCAGCTATCAGAGAAGACTACTGTAGGATCTGCCAGATTGCACTATTCAAACATTTAAAATTTCATCATAAGGAATGTTTGCTACAACAAACCAATCCATACTCGGGATATGGCTAGAGGCCAAAAACACTGTTTGTCCTTCGAAATCCATTTCAATAAAATTAAAGTTAATTTATTCAACAACATAGAGACATCATTTGTGTTGTATACCGCTGACAGAGATCTGCCAATCTTCTTGTTTTCTTTGTGTATTTGTATTGTGCCCTTTGTATCAACTAGATATACAAAACCTGTCTCTTCGAGTTTGAATGTATTAAGTCGTTTAACCACGGTATCGAAAGATTTAGCCGTACCTGATAACCCTCTTCCATTAGGTTGCTGATAATCACAAACAGATCAGTTTTCCCATTGTTAGGATCACGATAAACGCTGACTACTTGGATTCAAATAATAAGTGCATAACTTGAACGGGTAGAAAAGACGGTCGGCTGAATATATGCTAATCGCTTTTTCTCCGGCAAGAGATGCAACATTGAAAACATATAAATAACTGACCTATGAACAACGATGCCAAATTTATGCTTTAAGTAAAACAGGAATGAGCCAAAATAAAATATCCAACAACTAAAGGTTAGTCAATCAAACATTAGCAGGGAGTTTTCCCGTAATACAGGCAAACGAGGCTATCGTTTTAAGCAAGCTCAAACATCGACAGACACACGCCGATTAGTCGCTTGTAAAGCCATTAAATTGACAACAGCACTCATTGCATTAATTGAGTCAAAACTTACTACGAAATGGAGTCCAGAGCAGGTGTCTGGGTGGCTTAGGGAGGACCAGAGCATCGACATTAGTTATGAAACTATTTATCAGCACATTTGGTCTGACAAAAAAAATGGTGGTTATTTATTCCAACATTTACGTAGGAAAGGTAAAGCTTATCAATCACGTAGTAAGGATAAACAAGCTGGCAGAGGGTTTATTAAGAACCGTATAAGTATCGATGAGCGTCCACACGTTGTTGATGATAAAAGTAGAATGGGTGATTGGGAAATTGACCTCGTTATTGGCAAAGGTCACAGTGGCGCACTGGTCACGATTGTAGAGCGCAAAACGAGTTTTACCGTTTCGAGACGTGTAGATGACAAGTCAGCAAAAACAGTCACAGCAGCCACCATCGCCTCGTTAGCGCCGTTTAAAAGCGCTGTACTCACGATTACAGCGGATAATGGTAAAGAGTTTGCGTACCATGAACAGATGACTGAAAGATTGAAATGTGATGTGTATCTTGCAGACCCTTATTGTTCGTGGCAACGAGGCTTGAATGAAAATACCAATGGTCTATTACGACAATATTGGCCGAAATCAACAGACTTTAAAAAGGTATCGCAATCAGCCGTTCAAGATGTAATAGTCAATCTCAATAACAGACCAAGAAAGAAACTAAATTATAAAAAGCCAGCCAAATTGATGGCTGAACACATGGTGGCTATAGCTGCTTAGAGGTTATGCACTTCAAACTTGAATCTGCCCAATATAATATTGCTTACTATGAAGCATAACAAGGTCTGTAAATAGAATTAAAATTTAAGTCATCAAGAAATTCAAGCCATGGAGGCTTTATTGCGGAACACTTTCTCATCAAAGAAAATATGCTTTTCCTGCGCTCACGGCACCCGGAGGACTCTATGGTTCAAATATTTATTTATATTTTTACTCGTTTCTAGCAACTGCTTTACTGCAGGCAATAAAAAAGGCCACCGAGGTGACCTTTCATGTATAAGTAAACGGGTTACTTATATAATTTTAGACACTACGCCAGCACCTACAGTACGGCCACCTTCACGGATTGCGAAGCGTAAACCTTCGTCCATCGCGATTGGATGAATCAAATCAACTACGAATTTCAAGTTGTCACCAGGCATTACCATTTCTACGCCTTCAGGAAGCTCTACAGCGCCTGTTACGTCAGTTGTACGGAAGTAAAACTGTGGACGATATCCTTTGAAGAATGGAGTATGACGACCACCTTCATCTTTGCTTAGTACGTATACTTCAGCTTCGAATTTAGTGTGTGGGTTGATTGAACCAGGCTTAGCCAATACTTGACCACGCTCTACGTCTTCTCGCTTAGTACCACGTAATAGGGCACCAACGTTCTCACCAGCACGACCTTCGTCAAGTAATTTACGGAACATTTCTACGCCCGTACAAACACTCTTAGTCGTATCTCTGATACCAACGATTTCTACTTCATCACCTGTCTTAACAATACCGCGCTCAACACGACCTGTCACTACCGTTCCACGCCCTGAAATTGAGAAAACATCTTCAATAGGAAGTAGGAAAGGCTTATCGATATCACGCTCTGGAAGTGGGATATAGGTGTCTAGGGCTTCAGCTAGCTCAAGGATTTTTGCTTCCCAAACTGGGTCGCCTTCGAGGGCTTTAAGGGCTGAACCTTGGATAACTGGTAAATCGTCACCTGGGAATTCGTATTCACTTAGAAGTTCACGTACTTCCATTTCTACCAATTCTAGTAATTCTTCATCGTCAACCATGTCACACTTGTTCATGAATACAACCATGAAAGGTACGCCAACCTGACGGCCTAACAAGATGTGCTCACGTGTTTGTGGCATAGGACCATCTGTTGCAGCTACCACCAAAATAGCACCATCCATTTGAGCAGCACCCGTTATCATGTTTTTAACATAATCGGCGTGACCAGGACAATCTACGTGGGCATAGTGGCGTGCAGGTGTGTCATATTCAACATGAGACGTTGATATAGTAATACCACGCTCGCGCTCTTCAGGAGCATTATCTATCATGTCGAATGCAGATGCGTTGCCACCGTAAGTTTTTGCTAATACAGTCGTTATTGCGGCTGTTAATGTTGTTTTACCATGGTCAACGTGACCGATAGTACCGACGTTTACATGCGGTTTAGTACGTTCAAACTTTGCTTTTGCCATTTTACTGGTTTCCTAAGTTAAAAATCCGACCTCAATGTTGAGTTCCGGATCAGACCTTCATTAAAATTTAAGTTCGCGCATTAGTAATGGCTTTTGTGACATTACTGGGCGCTTCTGAGTATTTAAAAAATTCCATTGAATATGATGCTCGCCCTTGAGTTGCACTGCGCAAGTCAGTAGCGTAGCCAAACATTTCTGATAACGGTACTTTGGCATGAATTATTTTAATACCTGCCACACCATCTTCCATGCCTTCAATCATACCCCTGCGCCTGTTTAGGTCGCCGACTACGTCACCCATCCAGTCTTCTGGGGTGGTAACTTCAACTTTCATTGTTGGTTCAAGTAATACAGGGTTTGCTTCAGCAGCCCCTTTCCTGAATCCCATCGAGCCTGCGATTTTAAACGCCATTTCTGAAGAGTCAACATCATGATACGAACCATCAAACAAGGTAACTTTTACATCAAGTACCGGGTATCCAGCTACTACACCATTTTGCATCTGTTCTTCGATACCTTTATCAACTGAAGGGATGAATTCTTTTGGAACTGTTCCCCCTACAATCTTATTGATAAATTCGTATCCAGCGCCCTCTTCATTAGGTTCGATAGTTAACCAAACGTGACCAAACTGGCCTCTGCCGCCTGATTGACGAACAAACTTTCCTTCAACATCAACTTTACTGCGGATAGTTTCGCGATAAGCAACTTGAGGTTTACCTACATTACACTCAACGTTGAACTCACGTTTCATTCGGTCAACAATAATATCAAGATGTAATTCACCCATTCCCGATATAATAGTTTGACCAGACTCTTCGTCAGTATGTACCTTAAAAGAAGGGTCTTCTGCAGCTAGTTTACCTAGAGCAACACCCATTTTTTCTTGGTCTGGTTGAGAGCGAGGTTCTACCGCTATTGAAATGACCGGTTCCGGAAATTCCATACGCTCTAGGGTTATAATGTGGTTAGGATCACACAATGTGTCGCCCGTAGTTACATCTTTAAGTCCTATTGCGGCAGCAATATCACCAGCACGTACTTGTTTAAGCTCTTCTCTATCCTTGGCATGCATTTGAACAATACGTCCAAATCGCTCGCGCTTAGCTTTCACTGGGTTGTAAAAAGCGTCGCCGGTATTAACTACACCAGAATAACAGCGGAAGAACGTTAACGTACCAACAAAGGGGTCAGTGGCAATTTTAAAAGCCAATGCAGCAAAGGGAGCAGCATCATCTGCTGGACGCTCTGCTTCTGTTTCATCTTTATCGTTTAGTACACCTTTTATCGCAGGTACGTCTATGGGTGCCGGTAAATACTCAACAACTGCATCGAGAACAGCCTGTACACCTTTATTTTTAAATGCGGAGCCACACGTAGCGAGTACTATTTCATTCGCTAATGTACGTTTACGTAAACCAAACTTAATTTCGTCTTCGGTAAGGTCAATGCCTTCCAAATATTTATCCATTAATTCATCGGTAGCTTCGGCAGCAGCTTCAATTAGGTCAGTGCGCAATTCTTGTGCTCTGTCCATCAAGTCAGCAGGGATATCTTCATAAGTGAAGGTCATGCCTAGATCAGAATCATTCCAATTAATGGCTTTCATCTTGATAAGGTCAATTACACCTTTAAACGTTTCTTCAGCACCGATATTTAAATGAATAGGCACACAAATGGTACCTAAACGAGTTTCTATTTGTTTAACAACGCGTTCAAAATCTGCTCCAGTTCGGTCCATCTTGTTGATAAATACAATGCGTGGAACGCGGTATTTATCAGCTTGACGCCACACTGTTTCAGATTGAGGCTCTACACCTGACGAACCACAAAACACAACGACTGCACCATCAAGCACACGCAAAGAACGCTCTACTTCAATAGTGAAGTCAACGTGCCCTGGGGTGTCGATGATATTAATTCGATGTTGGTCGAATTGTTTGTCCATACCCGACCAAAAACAGGTCGTCGCTGCCGAAGTAATGGTGATGCCGCGCTCTTGCTCTTGTTCCATCCAATCCATAGTAGCTGCGCCATCATGAACTTCACCGATCTTGTGTGACAAGCCAGTATAGAAAAGAACTCGCTCAGTGGTCGTGGTTTTACCCGCGTCCACATGGGCGACAATACCAATATTACGATAACGCTCAAGAGGCGTATTACGAGCCATAACTTTCTCTTATTACCAGCGGTAGTGAGCGAAAGCTTTGTTTGCTTCAGCCATGCGGTGAACGTCTTCACGTTTCTTAACCGCAGAACCTTTATTTTCAGCAGCATCGAGCATTTCAGCTGCAAGGCGTTGAGCCATTGATTTTTCACCACGTTTACGGGCAGCATCAACTAACCAACGCATACCTAGGGCATTTCGACGAACAGGACGAACTTCTACTGGAACCTGATAAGTAGAACCACCAACACGACGAGACTTAACCTCGACCGTAGGGCGAATGTTGTCGAGTGCGACTTCAAATATCTCTAAGTGCGTTTTGTCAGCTTTAGCAGCAACAATTTCTAGTGCACCGTAAACGATCTTTTCAGCAGTCGATTTTTTGCCGTCTAACATGACGACATTCATAAATTTAGCAAGTAACTCTGATCCGAACTTAGGATCTGGTAGGATTTTACGTTGACCTACGACTCTTCTTCTTGGCATTTCAAATTCTCCGTAGAATTTTCAGGGTATTCCCAAAACTCAATTATTACTTTAGTTTGGCCTTACTAACGGAGAACCGTTAAGACTTAGGCCTTTTTGTACCGTATTTAGAACGGCCAGCTCTTCGATCACTTACGCCTGCACAATCTAATGTACCGCGAACTGTGTGATAACGAACACCTGGTAAATCTTTAACACGGCCACCACGAATAAGAACAACACTGTGCTCCTGTAAGTTGTGACCTTCACCGCCGATGTATGAAGACACTTCAAAACCGTTGGTCAAACGAACACGACATACTTTACGTAATGCAGAGTTCGGCTTTTTTGGTGTGGTGGTATATACACGTGTACATACTCCACGGCGTTGTGGACAGGCTTGCAAAGCCGCGACGTTGCTCTTCGTCGCAGGTTGTTTGCGTGGCTTGCGCACTAACTGGTTAACTGTTGCCATTAACTAGCTCCTGATTAAGTTACGACTGATTGCCCTTTTTTGAGGGCGTAAAACGCGAAAAATCCGCGAGCCCTAATTCATTGACGATAAAGTCATCGAATTTCGGGTCGCGGAAGTCTAATGATCAATGTGTGCTCTGTCAAGTAAGACTGCTGCTAAACTGCATTTTATATGGGATCTACCACAATGGTTTAGTCAGCAATCTGTAATATTCAGATCACTTTGCGATCTTATTTTTTATTCGTCAGCAGGTGTATCACTTACTTCGGCATTAAGTGCCTCAGATAATGCCAATTCTGCTTCAGATGCAGAAACTGAAGGTTCTTCCAGTTGCTGAAGTTCTGCTAGTTTTCTAGCATTACGTTTCTGATGATGTGTAAAGCCGGTACCAGCTGGTATCAGACGTCCAACGATTACGTTTTCTTTCAATCCACGTAACTCATCTTCTTTACCTTGCACTGCTGCTTCAGTAAGAACACGGGTTGTTTCTTGGAAAGAGGCTGCTGAGATAAATGACTCAGTAGACAACGATGCTTTAGTGATACCTAGTAACTGTGGTGCGTATTGAGCAGGGATTTTTCCCTGTCTTTCCAATTCACGGTTAGCGATCTTCACATTAGACACTTCAACCTGCTCGCCTTCTAAGAACCTACTGTCACCTGAATAAGTGATCATACACTTACGCAGCATTTGACGAATAACCACTTCGATATGCTTATCATTAATTTTTACCCCTTGCAGGCGGTAAACTTCTTGTACTTCATTAACGATATAGTTAGAAACTGCACTGATCCCACGTAAACGTAGAATGTCATGTGGAGATTCAGCACCATCAGCAATAACTTCACCTTTTTCAACGTTTTCACCTTCGAACACGTTGAGGTTACGCCATTTAGGTATCATCTCTTCGTAATGATCTCCAGTTTTAGGCGTAATGGTTAAGCGTTTCTTACCTTTAGTCTCTTTACCAAAACCAATCATACCTGACACTTCAGCTAGGATGGCAGGCTCTTTAGGCTTACGAGCTTCAAACAAGTCAGCTACCCGTGGAAGACCACCGGTAATATCACGAGTTTTAGAACTTTCTTGAGGAATACGTGCCAATACATCACCAGGCTTAGCATCCATACCATCACTTGCTTCAATGGTAGTAAAACTTGGTAAACGAATTTCTTGTAAACCAAATTCTTCACTTTCAAGAATAAGCTTAGGCTCTTTAGCATTCGCTTTAGATAAATCATTAACCACGATACGCGTCAGACCAGTTAAGTCATCCTGCTGCATCTCAGTGTTACTGTCATCAACGTCAGAGAAACTGATCTTGGCAGCACGTTCCGTTACGATTGGGTGTGAATGCGGGTCCCAGTTAGCGACCACTTCACCAGAAGTAACCTTAGTATTATCATCGACTGTTAAGATTGCACCGTAAGGCACTTTATAACGCTCTTTCTCACGACCTTGATCATCAATAATAGTGATCTCAGTTGAACGAGAAACAATCACTACTTTGTCATCACTGTTGCGAACAGACTTAGCGTTATGCAATTTCAAGGTACCAGTCGTTTTTACTTGTACATTGTTTTCTGCAGACGCTCTTGATGCTGCACCACCGATGTGAAAAGTACGCATTGTAAGCTGTGTACCAGGTTCACCGATCGACTGAGCGGCAATAACACCGACAGCTTCACCATGACCAACCATGTGTCCACGAGCCAAATCACGGCCGTAACATCTAGCACATACACCAAAGTCGTTCTCACAGGTGATAACAGAACGTACTTGAATTTGGTCAATCGAATTGACCTCAAGTAGGTCTACTAAGGCTTCATCTAGAAGAACGTTACGCTCTACTAATACTTCATTAGTACCTGGTTTCATCACGTCTTCTGCAACAGTTCGACCTAGTACACGTTCACGAAGTGGTTCAACAACATCGCCACCTTCAATTAGAGGTGTCATTTTAACACCTTCAAACGTACCACAATCATCGTTGTTGATAATCAAATCTTGCGCAACATCAACCAAACGACGGGTTAGATAACCAGAGTTAGCAGTTTTCAATGCCGTATCGGCCAAACCTTTACGTGCTCCGTGAGTAGAGATGAAGTACTGAAGTACGTTCAAACCTTCGCGGAAGTTAGCAGTAATGGGTGTTTCAATGATTGAACCATCTGGCTTCGCCATTAGACCACGCATACCAGCTAGCTGACGGATTTGGGCGGGGCTACCACGAGCTCCAGATTCAGCCATCATAAATACTGAGTTGAAAGACTTCTGTACTTCCATTTCACCATCACGATTTTTAACTGTCTCTACTGACAAGTTATCCATCATGGCTTTAGCCACTTTTTCGTTAGCATTCGACCAGATATCGATAACTTTGTTGTAACGTTCACCCGCAGTCACAAGACCAGATTGAAATTGTTCCTGGATTTCACGTACTTCAGCTTCAGCATCTTCAATGATGTCTTTCTTGGCATCAGGAATAACCATGTCATCTATACCAACAGATGCACCCGCAATCATCGCGTAATGAAAACCGGTATACATGATTTGGTCAGCTGCAATAACCGTATCTTTCAGACCCAATGTACGGTAGCAAGCATTCAACAACTTAGATATTTGCTTTTTGCCCATAGCTTTATTGATGATTTCGAATGGTATACCTTTTGGCAATGCCAAAGAAAATATCGCACGACCAACAGTGGTATCAGTTAGCGTAACTTTTTCAATTTTATTACCTTCAGCATCCGTTTCGTATTCTGTCATACGTATCTTAACGCGAGCGTGTAACTCTGCAGCTTCGGTACGATAGGCTTTTTCAGCTTCATACGGACTAGCGAATACCATGCCTTCACCTTTACCATTAACACGGTCACGTGTCATATAGTACAAGCCCATTACCACATCCTGTGAAGGAACAATAATTGGCTCACCATTGGCGGGTGAAAGGATGTTATTGGTAGACATCATCAAAGCGCGAGATTCAAGCTGTGCTTCAATCGTCAACGGAATGTGAACAGCCATTTGGTCACCATCGAAATCGGCGTTGTATGCAGCACACACCAAAGGGTGCAACTGAATAGCTTTACCTTCGATTAGGATAGGTTCAAATGCTTGTATACCCAATCTGTGAAGTGTGGGTGCACGGTTAAGTAATACTGGGTGTTCACGGATTACTTCGTCTAATACATCCCATACTTCCGGATCTTCACGTTCTACTAATTTTTTAGCCGCTTTTATAGTCGTCGCTAAGCCGCGAGCTTCTAATTTTCCATAAATAAATGGCTTGAATAATTCAAGAGCCATTTTTTTAGGTAAACCACATTGGTGCAAACGCAAAGTAGGACCAACAACGATAACCGAACGACCTGAATAATCGACTCGTTTACCTAGTAAGTTCTGACGGAAACGACCCTGCTTACCTTTGATCATGTCTGCCAAAGATTTAAGAGGACGCTTATTAGAACCAGTTATAGCTCGACCACGACGTCCATTATCTAGCAGCGCATCAACAGCTTCTTGCAACATACGTTTTTCGTTACGTACGATAATATCTGGTGCGGCAAGGTCTAATAGGCGCTTTAAACGGTTGTTACGGTTAATAACACGACGATATAAATCGTTCAAATCCGACGTTGCAAAACGTCCACCGTCTAGTGGGACCAATGGACGTAAGTCTGGCGGTAACACAGGTAAAATTGTCAAAATCATCCACTCAGGTTTATTACCTGATAATTGGAAAGATTCTAATAATTTCAAACGTTTTGTGATTTTTTTACGCTTTGTTTCAGAGTTAATAGAGGGCAACTCTTCACGCATAGAGACAACATCAGCGTCAACATCTAAGGCTTTCAGCAATTCATAAACTGCTTCAGCACCCATTTTTGCTTCAAATTCGTCACCGTGCTCTTCAAGTGCATCCAAATATTCCTCTTCAGTGAGAAGTTGGCTGCGCTCAAGCGTAGTCATACCTGGTTCTGACACCACATATGATTCAAAATAAAGTACACGCTCAATATCACGTAAGGTCATGTCTAACATCAAACCGATACGAGACGGTAATGATTTTAAGAACCAAATATGCGCAACCGGGCTTGCTAAATCAATGTGGCCCATACGTTCTCGACGTACTTTAGTTAAGGTAACTTCTACCCCACATTTTTCACAAATTACACCACGGTGCTTAAGACGTTTGTACTTACCACACAAACATTCGTAATCTTTTACAGGACCAAAAATACGTGCGCAAAATAAACCGTCACGTTCTGGTTTAAAAGTACGGTAATTAATTGTTTCTGGCTTCTTAACTTCACCAAATGACCACGAACGGATCATGTCCGGTGATGCAAGACCAATCCGGATATTATCGAATTCTTCAGTCTTATGTTGTTGCTTAAGAAACTTTAATAAATCTTTCACATTTCTCTCCCAGCGGAGTCAATTGCAAAGGTGTAGCACAAGTGCTACACCATCATGTCTAATAGCTCAATGAGCAGCTTAACGCTCTTCTAGTTCGATGTTGATACCTAGCGAACGGATTTCTTTCAACAACACGTTGAAGGATTCCGGCATACCAGGTTCCATACGGTGATCACCATCCACAATGTTCTTATACATTTTGGTTCGGCCATTCACATCATCAGACTTAACAGTTAACATTTCTTGCAAGGTGTAAGCAGCACCGTAAGCTTCAAGTGCCCATACTTCCATCTCTCCGAAACGCTGACCACCGAACTGCGCTTTACCGCCCAACGGTTGCTGTGTAACCAAGCTGTATGAACCAGTAGAACGAGCATGCATTTTATCGTCTACTAAATGGTTCAGTTTCAACATGTACATATAACCTACAGTCACAGGACGCTCAAATGCGCGACCAGTACGACCATCGAACAAAGTAATTTGTCCGCTTTCAGGGATATCTGCCAAGGTCAGCATATGTTTGATTTCAGCTTCAGTTGCACCGTCGAAAACAGGCGTCCCCATAGGTACACCTTTACGAAGGTTACCGGCTAAACGTGTCACTTCATCATCAGTGAAGGTGCTTAAATCAACAGTTTGATGAGATTTACCTGCGCTATAAACTTCTTGTAAGAAGCTACGCAGCTTGGCCATCTCTTCATGCTCTTTAAGCATACGGTCAATTTTAACACCGATACCACTAGCAGCCATACCTAAGTGAGTTTCAAGTACCTGACCGATGTTCATACGAGAAGGTACGCCCAATGGGTTCAAAACGATATCAACTGGCGTGCCGTTTTCATCATAAGGCATGTCTTCAACAGGTTTGATAGTCGAGATAACACCTTTGTTACCATGACGACCCGCCATTTTATCACCAGGCTGAATATGACGTTTAACTGCAAGGTAAACCTTAACAATTTTAAGCACACCGGGTGCCAAGTCATCACCTTGAGTGATCTTACGACGTTTAACCTCAAACTTAGTATCAAAGTCTGCTTTGATCTCAACATGTTGATCAGCAATTTGGTCCAGCTCAGACTGCAAATCGTCATCGTTAAGTGTTAAGTCAAACCACTTATCACGTGGCATGTTGTCAAGCCTTGCCTGATCAACACCAGACTTAACTAACAAGTTACCTGCACGTGCAAAAATACCGTCAGCCAAAATATTAAATTCGTCAGATAAGTCTTTTTTCACTTCGCGTAATTGCATATCTTCAATTTCACGTGCGCGTTTGTCTTTCTCAACACCATCACGCGTAAAGACCTGAACGTCGATGACTGTTCCATGTACACTATTAGGTACACGTAATGAAGTATCTTTAACGTCAGATGCTTTCTCACCGAAAATAGCTCGTAGAAGTTTCTCTTCTGGGGTTAGCTGAGTTTCACCTTTAGGTGTCACCTTACCTACAAGAATATCGCCACCTTTAACTTCAGCACCGATATAAACAACACCAGACTCATCTAGTTTACCCAATGCAGATTCACCAACATTTGGAATATCGGCACTGATTTCTTCTGGACCAAGCTTAGTGTCGCGAGCAATACAGCTTAATTCTTGAATGTGGATAGAAGTAAATCTGTCTTCCATTGCTACACGCTCAGAGATCAAGATAGAATCTTCAAAGTTGTAACCGTTCCAAGGCATGAAAGCGATACGCATGTTTTGACCTAAAGCCAGTTCACCCATATCAGTAGACGGACCATCAGCCAATACATCTCCAGCTACAACCGGTTCGCCGACATTACAAGTTGGCCTTTGGTTAATACACGTGTTCTGATTAGAACGGGTATATTTAGTTAGGTTGTAAATATCAATGCCCGCCTCACCAGCAGTCATTTCAGATTCATTAACCTTAACAACAATACGACTTGCATCAACGAAGGAAACTGAACCACCACGTTTTGCGATGATAGTGACACCAGAATCCACAGCTACAATTTTTTCCATACCTGTTCCGACTAAAGGCTTCTCAGCTATTAGAGTAGGAACGGCCTGACGTTGCATGTTGGCACCCATTAGTGCTCGGTTAGCATCATCATGCTCAAGGAATGGGATAATGCTCGCAGCAACAGATACAATTTGTTGCGGTGACACATCCATGTAAGTGATATCAGAAACCGGCATTAACGTGGTTTCACCACGGAAACGACAAGGGATCAAGTCTTCTGTCAACTTACCTTTTTCATCTAGTACTACGTTTGCTTGTGCAATCGCATATTGACCTTCTTCTATCGCAGATAGATAGTCAATTTCGTCAGTCACAACACCGTCAGCTATTTTACGATACGGAGTTTCTAAGAAACCGTAGTCGTTAGTTCGGGCGTAACTTGCAAGCGAGTTTATCAAACCAATATTTGGTCCTTCAGGCGTCTCGATTGGGCAAACTCGACCATAGTGTGTCGGATGTACATCACGTACTTCAAAACCTGCACGTTCACGGGTTAAACCACCCGGACCTAAGGCTGAAATACGGCGCTTGTGTGTAACTTCAGATAAAGGATTATTCTGATCCATAAACTGAGACAATTGGCTTGAACCAAAGAACTCTTTAACTGCAGCAGATATAGGTTTGGCGTTGATTAAGTCCTGAGGCATGATTGCATCAAGGTCGCCCAAGCTCAAACGTTCTTTAACAGCACGTTCAACACGAACTAGACCAACACGGAATTGATTTTCAGCCATTTCGCCAACAGAACGTATACGTCTGTTACCCAAGTGATCGATATCATCAACTTCGTCTTTTCCGTCACGGATAGTGATAAGCTGTTTCATTACAGCAACAATATCAGCCTTGTCTAACACGCCTTTACCAGTCGATATATCTCGACCTAGACGACGATTGAACTTCATTCGTCCAACAGCAGATAAGTCATAACGGTCTTCTGAGAAGAACAAGTTATTGAACAAAGTCTCTGCTGCGTCTTTAGTCGGTGGCTCGCCAGGACGCATCATGCGATATATTTCAACTAATGCTTCAAGCTTATTGCTTGAGCCATCAATACGTAATGTATCTGAAATATAAGCACCGTGGTCAAGTTCATTGATGTAAAGCGTATCAAATGCTTTGATACCTGCTTCTGTAATCTCAACAATGTTTTCTAAAGTCAACAGGTCGTTTGCACTAACAATGACTTCACCTGTTTCTTTATTGATATAATCACGAGCAAATACACGACCTACTAAATACTCTGCCGGTACTTCAAGCTCTGTGATCTTAGCTTTTTCAAGTGCGCGTGTATGACGTGCCGAAATACGACGACCCGTTTCTACGACTACTTTGCCTTTATTATCTAAGATATCGAACTGCGCAGTTTCACCACGAAGACGATCTGGCACGATATCTGACAAATACTTTTCACCGTCGATACGTACTTGGTTTGTTTCAAAAAACAACTCAAGTATTTCTTCGGTAGGCATTTCTAATGCTCGTAGCATAATAGTTGCCGGTAATTTACGGCGTCTATCTATACGAACAAACAAATTATCTTTAGGGTCAAATTCAAAGTCTAACCACGAACCACGGTAAGGAATAACGCGCGCGTTATACAACACTTTACCTGATGAGTGAGTTTTCCCTTTGTCGTGATCGAAGAACACGCCTGGTGAACGGTGCAATTGCGACACTATGACACGCTCAGTACCATTGATAACAAATGTTCCGTTATCAGTCATGAGTGGAATTTCACCCATGTAGACTTCTTGCTCTTTAATGTCTTTTACTGTGCCCGGTGCTGCTTCTCTATCGAACAACACTAAACGCAATTTCACACGTAGTGGTGCAGAAAATGTAACACCACGAATTTGACATTCTTTCACATCAAATACTGGGGCACCTAAACGGTAACTTACATACTGCAACTCAGCGTTACCGGAGTAACTCTTTATTGGGAAAACTGATCGAAATGCTGCTTCCAGTCCATGTTGACCATCTACATCCAGGTCAATAAACTTTTTAAAAGAATCTAATTGGATTGAAAGTAGATACGGTATTTCCAATACCTGTGGACGTTTGCCAAAATCCTTACGGATACGTTTCTTTTCGCTATAAGAGTAAACCATGGGTTCCTCAGCCTGCCGATTTTTGACCCAACCTGCTTATCTAGATGTCTATACAGACATAAAGTTAAACAAACTTCCGCTATCCTTTAAGGTTGTAGAAAAACGTTTACCAAAGTCATTAAGAGGCTTACTTAACTTATTGGTTTTATTTAGTTTTACCTACAATTTGCACTTCTTTATTAGGACTAATATCAAAGGATGAAAATAGTAAATCCTACAGCGCAAAAAGGCTGGTGACTAAAAAGTCACCAGCCTATGCCATTTCAGGCTAACAATCTGTGTTTAAACAGATTATTATTTAAGCTCAACTTCAGCGCCAGCTTCTTCAAGCGTCTTCTTAAGTTCTTCAGCATCTGCTTTAGAAATACCTTCTTTCACAGGTGTTGGAGCAGCTTCAACTAATGTTTTAGCTTCTTTCAATCCAAGACCTGTAGCAGAACGTACAGCTTTGATTACTGAAACTTTATTTGGACCAAAAGATGTCATAACAACATCAAACTCAGTCTGCTCTTCTACAGCTTCAGCAGCTGCAGCAGGGCCAGCAACAGCAACAGCTGCTGCAGCAGAAACGTTGAATTTTTCTTCAGCCGCTTCAATAAGTTCCACAAGTTCCATTACTGGCATTTCAGCAATAGCGTTTAATATATCATCTTTAGTTAGAGCCATTTCTCTAAACTCCTGGGTTTAATGTTAAAAATTTATAATGCCAAAGTCGAAAATTATTTTTCGTCTTTGATCGCCGCTAATACACGCACAAATTTGCCTGGAACTTCGTTGATAGTACGAACGAATTTCTCGACAGGTGCTTTGAAGGTAGCAAGTAATCTTGACAACGCTTCGTCGCGGGTAGGAAGTGACGCTACTGCATCCAGTTTTTCTGGACCCAATAAACCACTACCAATAGAAAGTGCAGTTACGTTTAACTTACTGTTAGTTTTTGCATAGTCTTTGAAAAGACGTGCAGCACTACCAGGTGCATCTATGGAAAAACCATAGATTAACGGACCAGTTAAAGCACTGTTCATATCAGAAAACTTACTATCAGCTAAAGCGAGTTTTGCCAGTGTGTTACGAACTACTCGTAAGTAAACACCTTGTTCACGGGCTTTAACACGAAGGTCAGTTAATTCTGCTACTTCCATGCCACGGTATTCAGCGACGGCAACAGATAGAGCTCGAGACGCAACATCGTTTATCTCTGCTACGATCTCTTTTTTTGCTGCTAAGCCTAATGCCACTGAGTTCACCTCTTAAAGTCTGAAACATCATTTCTTTTTGAAATATCCGTTTCAGGATTCACAGATTGATATCATTACTCAAGCTTAAACCTGAACAAATCCACCGCTCTACGGTGTTCGTTAATCCCAGAGAGTCTGAGTCGAAACCACCGTCTGCGCAGGCTTGCATTTTAAGTAAGTTGTTTGCGACATGTGACTATAAAATCACTATCTAGGTGAATGCTCTCTTACTTCATTCACCAACTTACGCCTGCGGTCTTGGACGGGAGTCTGTCGTTTAGCTAATTTTGAAAAAAACTAAACTCAGACTCCAACCCACAACCGTTATAGAGAAACAAATAACCTATTGGCTACCTGCTAAAACCAAACTTACTTAGATTCTAAGCTAGTTTGGTCTAAAGAAACACCCGCACCCATTGTTGTACTAAGGCTAATTTTCTTAATGAAAGTGCCTTTAGCTGAAGAAGGCTTAGCTTTGTTAAGCGCTTCTAGCAATGCTGCTAAGTTTTCTTGAATATGGTTTGCTTCAAAAGCGATTTTACCAATACTTGCATGGATAATACCGTTTTTGTCGTTACGATAACGAACCTGACCTGCTTTAGCATTCTTAACTGCTGTAGCAACGTCTGGTGTAACCGTACCGGTCTTAGGGTTAGGCATTAGGCCACGTGGACCTAATATTTGACCTAACTGACCAACAACGCGCATTGCATCTGGTGATGCAACAACTACGTCAAAGTTCATTTCGCCTTTTTTAACTAGCTCAGCTAAATCTTCCATACCAACTATGTCAGCACCGGCAGCTTTAGCAGCTTCAACATTTGCACCTTGAGTAAACACTGCAACACGTACGTCTTTACCTGTACCATTTGGTAATACAGTTGCGCCACGGACGTTTTGATCAGATTTACGTGCATCTATGCCAAGGTTAACTGCAACATCAACACTTTCTGCAAATTTAGCAGTGGCTAATTCTTTTAATAAAGTCACTGCTTCATTAAATTCGTATTCTTTAGTCGCATCAACTTTTTCTAAAACTAAGCGAGCGCGTTTTGTTAATTTAGCCATGTCTTACCCCTCTACCACTAAGCCCATGCTGCGTGCAGAGCCAGCGATGGTGTTTACTGCTGCTTCTAAACTTGCTGCAGTCAGATCAGGTTCTTTAGTTTTAGCAATTTCTTCTAATTGCTCACGCGTCACTTTACCCACTTTTTCAGTGTTAGGACGACCAGAACCATTTTTTATACCAGCAGCTTTCTTAAGTAAGAAAGAAGCAGGAGGAGTTTTAGTTATGAAGGTAAAAGAACGATCTTCGTATACAGTGATTTCAACTGGTACTGGAGCGCCTTTCTCTAGAGCTTCTGTTTTTGCGTTAAACGCCTTACAGAACTCCATGATATTTACACCATGTTGACCTAGTGCAGGACCAACTGGTGGGCTAGGGTTCGCAGCACCTGCGGCAACCTGAAGCTTAATTAAGCCAGTGACTTTCTTCGCCATGATAATACTCTCTAATTTGGGTATAACGCCTTGTAAACACTGAGCATGCTCACTTTATTGGCTTCCCGTTCTAATAAAATTGGTCGCAAAGTATAGATGAACCATTGCAACAGCACAAGTATTATTGTCACAGATCTTTATTTTATGCTTCATATGGTGTGTTACAAAACCAATTTCATGTTTTATACGCGGCACTATTACAGAAATAAGATGCGCTACTTAGGACTTTCATCGTGGTTAGATGTTCTCGTTCAATTTGTTCATGGGTAACTTTATAACAGTATTATCATGGATCTGTATAGTGCCTTGACTAAGCATATTTTAAATTTAGTAGTTGTTTTCAAGGGCGAATATTAATTTGAGACATATCAAGTTTTTAAGTTAGCCAGAATATCTGGTGATAAATCCCAATCACCTTCTTACTAGTTAACCTGACTCGTGCTATGACCTGTTGCGTCCCTGGGAGTAATGACAATATCAACACCATAAATTAGTCGAATTTCACTTAAAGGACATGAGATCTGTTTAAAGAATTATACTAAGACTATCCCTGAAACAATCAGCATTAAGTTGCAGAATTACCAACCACGAACCTCGATTTTAAGTCAGCGTTATAACAATGACATAAATTAAGTGACGTTAATATTTCATTGTTTATTGCCAATAAAAAAGGATGCTAGATGCATCCTTTTTCGTCTGAATTAAATGTTAGAGCTAGCCTTTTTCTACTTGACCAAACTCTAGTTCTACTGGCGTTGAACGACCAAAAATAAGTACGGATACTTTCAAGCGACTTTTTTCGTAATCTACTTCTTCAACCACACCATTGAAATCCGCAAAAGGCCCATCGGTAACCCGTACCACTTCGCCCGGTTCGAACAATGTCTTTGGTTTTGGCTTATCAACGCCTTCTTCAAGACGATTCAATATAGCATCGGCTTCTTTCTTTGTAATAGGCGCTGGGCGGTCTGAAGTACCACCAATAAATCCTAAAACACGAGGTACACTTTTAACTAAATGCCATGAATCTTCATTCATGTCCATTTGAACCAATACGTATCCTGGAAAAAATTTACGTTCGCTTTTTCTTTGCTGTCCAGCTCGCATTTCAACAACTTCTTCTGTAGGAACTAAAATCTCACCGAAGAAGTCTTCCATTTCATTCATTTTGATGTGTTCTAATAACGTTTTTTGAACACGGCCTTCATAGCCAGAGAAAGCTTGAACCACGTACCATTTTTTATCAGACATGACTTAAATCCCTAATCCAGTTATAAATGAGACAACCTCAACGATAATCCCGTCTAGTCCCCACAGAAGAAGTGCCATTACAACTGTAGCGGCTAACACAATCATAGTAGTCGTAGTCGTTTCTTGACGAGTGGGCCATACGACTTTGCGTACTTCAATTCGAGATTCTTTTGCAAAAGTAATGAAAGTGCTACCTTTAAGTGTGGTTGAAGCTATAAAACCAGCGACACCCACAGCAGCCACAGCAATCAGGGCAATGTACAGAACTGAGAGTTCTGGGAAAAAATGGTTAACAGCTACTACGCCACCTAATAAACCAAATATTACCAACCACCTCAACATATCTAACGGATTGGAATTGTTTTCTGTATTTTCACTCATGCTAAACCCTAATTCTCACTAGTTACATCGTCACCTAAAAATGGGACATTTTTGCCAATAAAGTGGCAGGGGTGGAGGGATTCGAACCCCCAACCATCGGTTTTGGAGACCGCTGTTCTACCAATTGGAACTACACCCCTAAAACTCATAGCGACCATCGGATATCAGATTAACTATCCAACAACGCAAATTTTAGTTACATCAACCTTGAAGAAACATCGATTTTTCGGGAAAAATTCTGAATCACTATCAAGGAGGGAGCCGTATTATACTTATTGGCATCGGGGATTCAAGAAGAAAGATGAAAGAACACAATCATAGGTCGTTCGAACCTCCTGAATGTATATTTAATTTTTAACTTCGCAAGCGCTTAGATGCTAACGTTATAGTATCAAAATCAGACAATTTAGGCTGTTAATATTTTATGTATTCAGTAACCTTTGTTGATTGATTTTATCGCTATCTTTGAATCACTTAATCCCTTGTTTTGGCAAAATCTATCGGGTTAATAGCTGCCGTTAACGCTTTTTTGCACAGGAATAATCAAAAATTCAGATACTATCTGACTGCATTTACTTTTTCATGTTTGGGCTTTGGAAAACCTCTACTATGGCCCTACTCGGTAGTGCTCGTAATTATGTATCCAGCTTAACCACGAGTGTTTGGGTGATGTTGATACTTGTATTCACGGTTTGGCTAATGGCCATTCCCAATAGCACTGAATGGGTACATCTATTGCCGTTACTAGGTGCAACGCTTGGCACATGAGCGGTGTTTAAAGAACAAGTTATACGTATGCGGCTTTTCATGTCAATAGGAACACTAAGTTGGTTAAATCATAATCACTTAGTTGCTTCAATAGGCGGCGTGATCATTGAAGGTATGTTTTTAGTGGTAAATGGGCGAAAAATATTTAGGTTATTTAAAGAATAAGTAATATTAAGATAAACATTATGCCGTTCACTAGTTGACAGCAAATCATTTACTGATATAAAACCTTTTCATATTTAACACTCTTGGAGTTTTTTCTTTGAACAAAAGTATTATCACCAATGGATTAGCTATCGCCTTAGTTTTTGTGGGCTTTTTCTTAGATAACATAATCGTAAAAACCGTTGGTTTATTTGCTGTATCTGGTGCCATCACTAACTGGTTAGCGATACATATGCTGTTTGAAAAAGTTCCTGGATTATATGGATCGGGTGTCATTCCACAACGCTTTGAAGATTTTAAAAGCGGTATTCGTACGCTGGTGATGGAACAGTTTTTTAGTGAAGAAAACATTCAACGTTTTTTAGCCGACAGTAATCAACCTATGCAAGTGGATTTTGCCCCAATTATTAGAAAGGTGGATTTAGCACCGACATTTGACTCGTTGGTAGAGGTTATCAAGGCATCTTCATTTGGTCAGATGTTAGGCATGTTCGGCGGTGTTGAAGCTCTAGAGCCTATGCGACAACCCTTTGTGGAAAAAATGGGCTCCGCCTTGGCTGATATTACTCAAGATCCTAAGTTTGTATTGCTGCTACAAGAAGAGCTAACCCAGCCGGGCGTTCAGCAAGACTTACATGTCAAAATCAATCAAATTGTTGAACAGCGTTTAGATGAGCTCACACCTGACATGGTTAAAGACATTATCCAAAGCATGATCAGAGAACATTTAGGTTGGTTAGTGGTATGGGGCGGTGTGTTTGGCGGACTAATTGGACTGTTGGCTGCTTTATTCAACGTTTAAAAAAGACAAGGACTAGTGAGGGTCACGCGTTGTTGAGAATGCGGATGGTCGAAAGTAATATCAGAGGCATGCAACATTAGCCTAGAAGCCATTTTCTGGGTTACCTCCGTGCCATAAAGGTCGCAACCTAGAATTGGATGCCCAATCGCCTGACTATGAATACGCAACTGATGGGTTCTTCCAGTCAAAGGCGTAAACAACACTTTAGTAGCTACTGGCTTATCTAGCCTTGCAGTCACTTGAAAATGACTCTGGGCTGATTTTCCATCTTGATGACAAATTTTTAGCCGAGGGAAAAGTAATGTGTCTTTAGCTATGGGTAAGTCAATCAGTCCCTCACTATCCTGCACCTCTCCAGCTAAAATACTCACATAACGTTTTATGATGCTTCTAGCTTGAAACTGCTTAGTCAGGTTTGCATTAACCACTTTGTTTTTAGCTAATATCATTATTCCTGAGGTGCCTAGGTCTAAGCGGTGCGTCAACCTGATATCAGGATATTGCTGTACTAACCGGTAATGAACAGAATCTTTATTCAGTGGGTTTTTACCTGATAAACTCAATAAGCCACTGGGTTTATTGATGCCTAACAAATATTCATCTTCAAACAATATTTCTATTTGCTCGAGACAAAGTGGTGCCACAAAGTGGTCGATAATGATAGTTGTCAATTTAAGCTCATATCAATAAATTCTGATAAACAAATATAACTAAACCTGTGGCAATCCATACCATCACTAAGCCAATGACAGAATCTAAAATCATCCATGTTTACTCTTTTCAAAAAACGGAATGAGTTTTTTAGAAGCATATCCCAATCCAAAAAACCAAACGAATGAAGCAACGATTGAGCCTAGTAAAAACCAGTGTTTTTCTTCTCTACCCAATGTTCCACCTATGCCTCCATTTATCACTAATGTATCTAAATAAACATGTTGATTGAATAGCGTTATAGCTAATGTAGTTAACATTAATTTGGCAAGTGATTGCTGCTTACCCACTCCTTGTTCAATATGTAAGTGACTATTTCCTTTGCAAGCTCTTATAAAGGAATTGCATGCATACCAGTACAAAAATATAGCACCAAGTATCGATAAAAAATTAAGGAAAAATGGCGACGTTTGTAAAATGGAACATACACCTACTATACCTAGGGTAATTAATGCCGCATCACAAATAAAACATACCGCGCAAGCATAAAAGACTTTTGACCCAGTAAACCTTGTCTCAAAATATAGGCATTTTGTGCACCTATGGCGATAATCAAACCACCAGAAATCAATAGTCCTTGAATAAATATGCCTATCACAGACAAACTCTTATTTTCTAAAGAACTTTTTTAATTAGTTAAATTTTATTCTAAGCCAATAAAACCACCTGTTTGATGCTCCCACAATTTGGCATAGATCCCACCTTTGTGTATCAATTCTGTGTGGGTGCCTGATTCAACAATCTTGCCTTGGTCAAGCACCAGCAATCTATCCATCTGCGCAATAGTAGATAACCTGTGAGCGATAGCCAGTACAGTTTTGTTTTCCATAACTTTATTCAGACAATGTTGAATTGCCGCTTCTACTTCAGAATCAAGTGCAGACGTAGCTTCATCTAAAATCAAAATAGGCGCGTCTTTCAACATAACGCGAGCTATAGCGATACGCTGACGTTGACCTCCCGAGAGTTTCACTCCACGCTCACCTACGTGTGCATCGTAACCGGTGCGGCCCTGCAAATCAGACAAGGTTTGAATAAACTCATGGGACTCAGCTTGTTTGGCCGCTTTTAGCATATCCTCTTCACTGGCATCTAAACGCCCATACAGAATGTTATCGCGCACTGAGCGATGTAACAATGAAGTGTCTTGGGTCACCATGCTAATATTGGCACGCAAGGTTTCTTGTTGAACCTGACTAATATCTTGTCCATCGATAGTAATACTGCCGCTTTGGATATCATAAAAACGTAGCAGTAGATTAACCAAAGTAGACTTTCCAGCGCCTGAGCGGCCTACCAGTCCTACTTTTTCGCCTGGTTTAATTTTGATATCAAGATCTTTAAACACTGTAATAGGAATATCATTAGCGCCAGCATAACCAAAGTTCACTTTATTGAAATGAATCGCCCCTCCCTTCATTTCTAAGGCTTTTGCATTGGGTTTATCTTGCACATCAACAGGCAACGACAAACTGTTGATGCCGTCTTGCACAGTACCGATATTTTCAAACAGCGAAGATACCTCCCACATCACCCATTGCGACATACCATTAAGGCGTAGACACAAACTCACGGTAATCGCGATTTCACCAGGTGTGACCAACTCCAACATCCATAGATATATCGCCAGCGCAGTAATACTGAATACCAGTAGAGCATTGCTAAACCAAACACAACCATACAACACCGTTACCAAGCGCATCTGAGGATAGACTTTTTTCAAGAAACCCAACATGCCCTCTTTGGCGTATTCTGCTTCGCGATTGGTGTGAGCAAACAATTTGACTGTGGTGATATTGGTATAACTATCCACAATACGCCCTGTCATCATCGAACGTGCATCGGCTTGACGTTGCGACACCCTTTTCAATTTGGGAATAAGCGTACGCAAGATCACTAAATAAACTAAAAACCAGATAATAAGGGGAGCACTTAAGCGCCAATCGGCTGAGATAACCAAAAACAAGATACTGAAAAAATACACACTAACATACACTAAGATATCCAGTGTTTTCATCACGGTTTCACGCACTGACAACGCAGTTTGCATGACTTTAGTGGCTATACGTCCAGCAAACTCATTTTGAAAAAAGCCTAAGCTTTGACCAATCATATACCGGTGTGCTTGCCAACGGATTTGCATCGGGAAATTTCCCATCAGTCCCTGATGTGACAACAAAGATTGAGTCACCACTAATACTGGTAAAATAACCAATACCAGTATTGCCATCCATATAAGACTGCCTAACTCTTGCTGTAAAAATGTTTCTCTATCGCTTTCAGCCAACCAATCAACCAGTTGACCTAAAAAACCAAAGAGCGATACTTCTAGTGCAGCAATGGCGGCAGCTAAAATAGAAACACAAAAAATAACCGGCCACATACCTTGGGTATAGTAACGACAGAATGCGAAAATTGTATCAGGTGGTTGTGTTGGGTGAGCAGCAGGAAACGGATTAGTTAACCGTTCAAAAAATGAAAACATGGGGATTATTAACCTTGGAATTACGCAGCTTGCTAAAAGATAATTTTCAGCAAGCCATTTCTAAATTAGGCTAATCAGAATACCCTAATTCTTGCAGTTTCGATTCAACTTTTTTCGAATGTTGGACTTTCCAATCAGCCAAATTCATCGAAGCGTCTTTATCTGTTCGAGCTTTGGCAAGCTTATACACCTCTGTGAGTTTATCTTTTGGAATAACCGCAATGCCTTCTTCATCTGCCACAATATAATCACCGGCATTAACCGTGACACCGCCACACTTAATAGGTTGATTAAGAGGAAACATTTGTTCTTTAACACCTGGCTTGGGCATCACACCACGTGCATAAATTGGAAACTGCGCCTCACGAATTTCAGCAATATCTCGAATAAACCCATCAATAATCATAGCAACAACGCCTCTCTGCTTGGCAATAGCACAGACATTACCGCCAGTATTGGCATAATCAGGGCCTGCTTCAACGACAAGCACATCGCCTGCTTTAGCACGATAAATAGCTGCGTGCAGACTTAGGTGGTCACCTTTTCCACATTTAACAGTAAATGCAGGGCCAGCAATACGTGGCATCTGCGGCCACATTTGATGAATGACGGGATCAATAAACTGCTCTATGGGTAAACCTTCAGAATATTCGCATGGAGAGACGTCGAGTAACTGTTCAATTGTCGGTTTTGACATACTACTAAACTCCTATAAATTTTGAGGCGAATAAAACCACCCAATAAAAACAAATACCAACCTGCGCCAAGAAAAAGCGAAGCGAATCTGAACCGCCAACACACTCGTCGATATTAAGTGCGTAATAGACTGCCCTAAACGCGCTGCCAACAACAGCAAGGCTAAGTTATTGGTGATTGCTGCAGAATCAGTTGCCAAAGCCAACAACATCAAACCACCTATAAACGCAAAACTCTCAACACAGTTACTTTGTGCTCTCGTTATCCGTTCACCAAAGCCAGGTGAGTTAGAGCCGTCGGCTTTAAAATCATTTACCGCCTGCTGCTTTTTTGCCACCAATACAGTGCGATATACCGCTAGCCAAACCAATAACACTAAAATCCAAGTGATATAGCCCAAAAGTCCAATAATAGTGTCGTTCATCAAATTCTACCCCGATAAAAAGTGGGTATTACTGTATATCAAACAGGATGCGATACCAATTAGTGTTAGTTAATATCGACTATTCTTGTCTCAACGCTTTAATAGGATTGGTTCTAGCCACATTCGTCGCGTTTCCACCTGCAGTTGCCCGTGCAACCACAATTTGTTCGTCCGACAAGAAAAGACTTCAAACCAGATCAACATCCCGTAAATAAAAATCGCCCAGCAATAAGGTTGGCAATAATAACTGCCATTGAAAATGGCCATATCAATAGAACGGCAATATCTTTAAAAATTTATGTAAAAAACCATTTTAAGTTAATAGAAAATACGATTGCTGACTTTGTATCTAAAGCGTGGGAAGCACCCACTTACGTGATGCATTACAAACTAACCCACTAAGAAACATGGAGGTTTTCCATATGTTAATATGGCCGAAAGCCACAAGGTGATGTGATGTATAAAATAATCATAATAATGCACTTAGCCCTTTCTTATAATACATTTTCTAATCAATTAAATACTCATGATGAGCTAACTGATACTTTGGATGAAATCTGGATACAAAACGATATCCTAGCAATAGCAGTCGCTATATTCAGCAACGGCAAAGACGCCTATATTAAAGGTTTTGGGTATCTTGATGAAGTAAAATGAAAGCCTACTACGAAAGACTTATTATTTCTAATTGCTTCAATATCTAAGCTTTTTAGTACTCAAGCCGTTACGCAACTGGTTGAAGATAAGAAATTAAGACTCAATGATAATGTTAGCTAATATTTATCAATCTTTGAAAATACTCATATTACTATTAAATAGTTACCTACCCATTCGTATGGAGTAAGTGACTCTGTGAGACCAGTAAAATTTGATGAAAAAAGATCTGAATAGTCATACCTAGAGTTAGTCAAAAATGCAGCAGTTAATAACGTAGAAAATAAAATATTTGAGTATAGTGATACAAGTTTTAATATTTTAAGAAGTGTTGATAGCACTTGTTCTGAAGTCTAATTTGAAAATATTTTTGATGCCCGCAAGTATGTAAAGCAGTCAATATTTCGGTGGTATAAATGAAAATACTCCTGAGGCCCCACCAACTAACATTGGGAAATTAATTGATAAAAGTGAGCAACGTCCCTACGACTCATCATTTAACCTGAGTGAAGGGTTAGTTAGCAATGTTTATGATTTAAGCCTGCCCCTAAAACTAACACTCACTAATGAAATTGCTATTCTAAAACAACAAACCTACAAAAATATGTTGGAGCCGAAAATTAAAACGGTATGGGGAGAAATATACATGGGGTTGGGGTTGGCAAGAATACAAAAGCGATAATACTGAATGGCTGACTAAAAAAAATGATATCTGAAAATGTCGTTTTATTTAAAAAAATAATCCAAAAGCCGTTTCAATAATTAGCCTACTATGCTGTTATTTATTGTTGTAGATCACATACCTTCCTGCATACAATGGTCATATGCAATTTATATAAATGTTCAGGGATCACAAATGAAAATTGAAAATATTTTGGTCATTGCAGATCAACAAGACAAGCAACAAAGCGCTCTGGCACATGCTAAGTCATTGGTTAAGCATACAGGAGCCAAAATTCATATTGTGGCCTTTCATTATGAACATTTAACTACGCTAGTAACCAAATTAAACAAAGAACAGCAGCTTGATATTCAAAATAAGATTATCTCCTTAGGAGAAAAGTGGTTAAAAAGCGAAATAACTCATGTAAAACTACAAGAAAAATCAACAATGGAAGTGGTATGGGAAAAAGATATTGTTGAATGGATTAAAAAACATTGCACCTCGCAATCTTACGACTTGATCATTAAAACAGGGCACCGCAGCGAAGGGCCCTTTTACGTGCCTACAGACTGGCATCTAATACGCAATAACCTTGTGCCGACTTTACTTGTAGCAGAAAAAAAATGGCGGAAAAAACAATCCGTAATGGTATCACTTGATTTAGGTACCCACCTAACATCAAAACAAGCACTCAATCAGCAGTTGCTTGATGCAGGGATAACCTTTGCCACAAATACAAATATGCCTTTACATATTTGCTACAGTTTACCTATATCATCAGTATTAAAAGATTTGAGAATAATTGACAAGAAAGCCTTAGTGAATGACGCCAAATCGAGATACCTTCCAATCATCGAAAGCATGCTGGGAGAATATGAAATTCCATTGGCAAATATTCATTTTAAGGCCGGTCCAGCATCCAAAGTGATCCCAAGTGTCGCCTCAAAACACGCAGCTGGATTGGTCATTATGGGCAGCATCGGACGAAAAGGTTTAAAAGCGAAACTAATGGGTAATACTGCTGAAAGTGTCTTAGCATTATTAAAGACTGATATCTTAGTAATTCAGCCCTAAGTGATTCGGGTCAAAACAACGTTAATCAACCTTAACGTTGTTTTGACCTCAATAATTCTTTAATGTCCTAATACATTCTTTTCAGATTTTTTTGATTGTTTTGAGGCTTTCTTTTCCTTTGCAGTCAAAAGCGGTTTCTTTTTAGAATCTTTTTTGTTGTCTTGTCCTTTGCTCATTCTATTTACCTTTAATCATACATTTAACTACCTCAGGTCAGTTTAGGCCAACCGGTGCACATTTCTAAGAATTGATACCTATCAAAAAAGCGTTCTCAATCCATATCTATCTTAGTCTGTGTTCAATGATTTGCAACAAAATCTAGACTCGTTTATCTGTTATTTATCAAATTTACTGAGCCCAAAAGCACTAAAAGAATATGACATATTTATCATCATCGATCACGTTGCCGAGTCAGATTCTGGTTCTGGTTATGACATCGCCAATACACTGCACCGCATCGACCCCAACATTGTTAAATTTCAATGAGAGGAAGCAGGATTTACCTTGATTGAAGAAGCCTTATACCTTCGTAATACCAAAGGTGATCTAGATAAAAGCGTATTTGCAACTGATACGCGAGGAAGAACTGATAGGTTTATTTACAAATTTGCTAAGCAATAAATAAAATATTATTAATATTGTAAGCGCTTACTGCTAACAAATAGCGTTAATTAAAAGAAACAATTCATCAATAGACTGTTGAATTGTTTTCCCAGCAGTATCAAGTCTTACGATCTCTTTTTCCCAAAGTAAATACTCACGCGCTTGAACTTGTTTCCATGTGGGTAGTGTTAAGTTTTGAATACAGGATGGACGACCTTCGACTCTTCGTTGATGTTCGTTAATACTCGGCTTTATCTGAACAAATTGCTTCTATATTAACAAAATAAATGCCTAAATCAGTGGCTACTTAGTGCCATGCAGTTCTTGATTCTGAAACTGAATTACATGAGTCAGTAACCACTGACAGACCACATTTTAAGTTGTCTGTCGCTATTCTAAATGCCAGTTGATAACCTTCATCAGCTGCATCAACACGATAAATATCTCTTAGTCCTTGTTCGATGGCATCAACTCGTTGATAAGTGACTCCAATATGTTTTGCCAGAGCAGATGCCAAAGTACTTTTACCTATGCCTAGAAGGCCTGAGAAAATATATAGAACCGATGAGGCCTTATCCATAAGATTCTAACCAATAACTAAATGCTGGAAATACAATGATTAGAGCAGTCATGACGGTGCCGAACTGACTCGGTAAAATAAGCCAGCTTTTGACAAGGATTGGAAGATTTGCAGAAAACCTGGACCTCATTATCAGGATAGGTTTCAACTTTGGATAACTGATGTCTAAGTATAAACTGAATATTATGGCTAGCGATGATAATCTTAGGCGAAACACGTTTTCCACGATAGATATTGCGTTCGATTTGATAGGTGTAAAGTACCTCTGCGTGGTAGTCCTGAGCAGATATAATAATTGCAGATCCAAACTTATCTAGACCCAGATGGTTCAATTGCCCTCGAGTACTTGGCCAACTGCGGGTAATCGGCTGAAACAAAACCAAATACCCTCAGATTAAGAAAGCATAAACAGCACCCCAAAACCAGACTCCTTGCCTGTCACCACCTAAGGCTAGATTCCACACATGATGGACATAATCTAACATTCAGCTTAACCCTGAGTTAACGTTACAAAAAATAGCAACTGTTGGTAACTATTCCAAAATCGCTAGATAGTTATCTGCGTTTTAACTAGCAACTCGTCTTTTGGGGTGACCGACTCGATGCTGCTTTTAGCTTAACTTTCTAGCCTTGAATTTACGCCCTTTCAATTTACCTTCATTAAATTGTTTTAGTGCACGTTTAATGCTGCGCGTTTTAACGGCTACATATGTATGAGTTGCTGTGACATTTATCTTACCTATATCATCACCGGCTATATCTGCGTCTTTCGTTAAAGCGCCCAAAATATCCCCAGGGCGAATTTTACTTTTTTTGCCGCCATCAATACATATAGTGGAGTATTCGGGTTCAATGAGACGATTTGCATGAAAACGCAACGCTTGGATACCGGTCCATTTTATTTTAGCTTTTTGATAATCTTCAATCGCATTGGCACGAGGCATTTCTTTTTTGGTACACAAGGTTAGCGCTAAACCTTTGGCATCCGCACGACCTGTTCGGCCAATACGATGTATATGTACTTCAGGGTCTGGAGTGATTTGGTAACTAATAACTGCATTCACAGCTTTAATATCTAAACCGCGCGAAGCCACATCAGTAGCGACCAACACAGATACACTTCGATTAGAAAAGCGGGTTAACACTTCAGTTCTGTCACGCTGCTCTAAATCACCGTGCAAAGCTAATACAGACACACCTAACTTAGTCAATTCGTCTGCCACTTCTTGGCAAGCGATTTTAGTATTACAAAATACAATAGCCGATTCTGTTTGATAGTGACTTAACATTGCCGCCACTGCTTTAATACGATGCGGCTCTTCCACTTCAAAAAACAACTGTTCAATACTGGTGGCCTCATGAGTGGCCTCAACACTGACTTCAAGAGGGTCACGCTGCACGTCTCGACTTATCTGCGCAATAGAATCAGGAAAAGTGGCAGAAAATAGCAAGGTTTGCCTGTCTAGAGGCACTGCATCAATGACTTTAGCCATTTCTACTTCAAAGCCCATATCCAACATACGGTCGGCTTCGTCGAGCACTAGGGTATTTACTTCACTTAAGTCTAGTCGACCGCGAAATAAATGGTCCATGAGTCGCCCTGGGGTACCTACAATAATATGTGCGCCATGTTCGAGTGAGCCAATCTGAGGACCCAAAGGCGTGCCGCCACATAACGTTAAAACTTTAATATTATGAATACCACGGCCTAACTTACGGATTTCTAACGCCACTTGTTCAGCAAGTTCGCGGGTAGGACACATAACTAATGCTTGAACTCGAAATCGCTTCACCTTGAGGTTGTGCAATAAACCTAAACCAAAGGCAGCCGTTTTACCGCTACCGGTTTTGGCTTTGCCGACTACATCTTTGCCTGCAATAATGGCTGGTAAGCTCATGGCTTGGATGTCGGTCATTTCTTTGAAACCCATGGATTCCAAGTTATCGAGCAAGGCGTTGTTTAAACCTAGTGAAGCAAATTCTTTATTCAAAATATTCTCTTTGGTTGGTAGACCACTTAACGCCTAAAGGCTGCCATGGCGGTCTTTTTCAATACATTCGTCAAGCACTTGCAATAATTCCGCTCGTACTTTTAATTTAGTATGGTGATGGGCCTTCATATCTAGTTTTGTCATAGCCAGAGCAATCGCTTGCACCCTAGGTACAAATTCTACTTCGCTGACGACCTTATCTAAAAAATCCAGCGATGACTGCTTCTTTCGGTGAGAACATTTCAGCTAAAATCACTGAACGATTAAAAAATACTGGCGCCAATCTACCTCTGGCTAATTCTACACCACCATGGGGCATAGTCATACCTATTGCGACTTCGTTTAAACCAATCTTAAATGCCCCATCAACACCGATTCGATAATCGGCGGCTAGCAATAATGATGCGCCTTGGCAACCGCATGACCACTGCAAGCTGCTATCACAGGATAAGGAAACGACAGCATCCTCACTGCCAATGTTAAACCTTTTGGCTAAGGCCATAGCCGTATTCATGCTGCCACGCATTACTTGCAAATCAAAACCACCAGAAAACATTCCAGCTCGCCCGGTTAAAACCACGATTGCCTAAGTTTTTTCTGCTTGATCGAATGCTTGATTATGTTCGTCGACCACTTGATGTGAAATAGCGTTTACTTTGCCATTTTGGATGGTAATAGTGGCTACTTGGTTCTCAATTTGACAGCTAACAAGTTCACTCATGTTAATTCTCTTGATAGAGTAATGAAGGGGTATTTATCTTTAGTAAACAGGGTTAAAAGCAAATTATAAATTTACATCGCAGACTATCAATCAAACTTAGTCGATTTAGGATTAGGCAACAGACTAAGATGGATGTTGGTTTTAATGATTGCGGACAATTCACCTGAACGCTTTATTTCAGACAACTCTTGATTAACCTGTGCCATTTTAGTTTGCCATTTTTTATTAAAAACAAAAGTTAATTCTGTTTCTTCAAGTGGCTTAGATGAGCGCCAAACTTTACGCTCTATTCCCAAGCTATTTATCTCCCAAATTGCTCTGTGTTCATTCATATTAAGTAAATCACAGCGTTTTTTTAATAACAACGTAACCAGAGCGACTTGACTAGACACTTTCACTGCTCTTGCTACATTGTCAACAAAAAAACGATCAAGGCTAGGGTATTGGTAATCTTCTCGAAGACAGATGGTTTTATCCCTCAGCCAATCTAAAGGTTTGCCACTTTCGTTAAAAGGATTGAGGCTATATAGAAACTCTCGGTACATGAAAACGGGATCAGAAAATATTAGTTGTTCTTTATTCGTCACCCACTCTGGTGAAAGCCAAGTGACATCGGCTTTTCCATTTAAAAGCGACTGTTCTAATCCCTTTCTCGGCATGGGTAAATACTCTAGTTCAAGATTTAGCTCGCGACTTAACGCTTGTGCCAATTCTGGTATAATGCCGCGATATTCTGAATTTGATGTTGTATAGACAAAGGGCGGCTCTTCAATATAAATAACCGCCAATCGGAGCGTTTTGGCAGCTTGTCCACCTTCATCAGCCAAAAGTGAAGTAGTTACCACAACCATCCAAAATATAAATATTTTTAGGCCAGGTACAGGTATGTAGACTTGAAATAAGTTCATCCGATTATAATAGAGAGAGTTTGAAGAAAGTACATTGATTAATTATTAAACTAGTTTCCAATCAACTGTTTTTCCTGCAAAAAATGGCACCATCGCATCACCGTTTGGCAAAGTGACAAATTCAGGCACAGTCCAACTCTGTTTACGCAACGTTAGCGTGGTAGTATTACGTGGCAGACCATAAAAATCAGCACCGTGGAAACTGGTAAAACCTTCCAATTTATCTAAGGCTCCTAACTCATCGAATACTTGAGCATAAAGTTCCAGAGCGCTCCATGCACTATAACAACCTGCACAACCACAAGCATTTTCTTTGGCATGTTTGGCATGTGGTGCTGAGTCAGTGCCTAAGAAAAATTTGTTCGAACCACCAGCTACTACCTTGCGCAGAGCTTGCTGATGCGAGCTACGCTTTAATACAGGTAAACAGTAGTTGTGAGGTTGAATGCCGCCTACCAATAAATCATTACGATTTAACAATAAATGTTGTGGAGTAATAGTGGCACCTACATTACTAGCACTATTAAGAACAAAATCAGCCGCGTCACTGGTAGTTATATGCTCAAAAACTACTTTCAATTCAGGGAAGGCCTGCACAATTTTAGCCATATATTGATCGATAAATATTTTTTCACGATCAAAAATATCCACATGGCTTTCAGTGACTTCACCGTGAACTAATAGTAATAAACCTTGTATTTGCATCTCTTCAAACACCGGGTATAACGCTTCAATACCGCTTACGGCTTGTGCTGAATTGGTAGTCGCTCCAGCAGGATATAACTTGGCCGCTATGACACCTGAATTTTTGGCATCGATAATATCTTGTTTAGTCGTTTGATTCGTCAGATACAGGGTCATCAGAGGTTCAAAATGACTACCCTGTGGGCGTGCTTTTAAGATACGAGTTTTATATTCCATCGCTAATTTAGCATTTATGACTGGCGGAACTAAGTTAGGCATAACAATCGCACGGGCAAAACATCTAGCGGTAGCGGGCACTGTTTCTCCAAGTAAATCGCCATCTCTGAAATGTAAATGCCAATCGTCTGGTGTGATAATGGTAATCTGTTGCATCTTTAACCTGCTTGAATTTTCTATAAAACTGATAGTAGTTATACCGGTAGTATGCCTTAAAACTAGCTGCACACACCAAACTCTCACAACATTTGTTACCCCAACCGCATAATACGTTGTCATCAATCAATAAATTGCTGAATTCACAAGAAAATTAAAGCACTATTAGTGTCATAAATTATTCATCTTTCTCCTGGAACTGTTTTATGCCTGCAGCCATCAGCCTGCTTAATGTTGTACCTGATAATAAGAAGAACGTTTTTAGCAAACCTCTCTTCAAATTATTAGATCGTGTCCTGGCTATCAATAAGTTAGATGACTTGTATCGTGAAAATAATCTTCACGGTTTAGACAAAACAATCTTTGCAAAAAGCCTATTAGATGGGCTGAATATTCAATTACTGGGCTTGCAAGAGTTACAAGCTAAGATCCCTAAAACGGGGCCACTGGTTATCGCTAGCAACCATCCTTTCGGGGGTATAGAGGGAGTGTTTTTGGCTTGGGCAATTGAACAAGTGCGCCCCGACATAAAAGTGATGGCTAACCAAGGGCTGAAAATATTTCCAGAGCTTGAAGACTATTTCATTTTTACCAATCCGTTATCGGAAAATGACCCGAAAAACGCGCCCTCTATTCGTTATTGCCTAAAACATGTAAAAGCTGGCGGAGCATTACTTATTTTCCCCGCGGGACGCGTGAGTTATTTTCAAAAAGACACAAAACGCATCGCCGACCACCGCTGGAACAGATTGATTGCCAGCATCGCCAATCGCACGAATGCAAGTTACCTACCTATATTCGTCAGTGGCCTCAACAGCCCGTTGTTTTATCGTTTAGGGCGAATTTATTTTCGACTGAGAATGTTGATGTTACCCCGTGAGTTAGTCAACAAACGTGATGCCAAAATAACGATGACGGCTGGCGAACCTATTGCGATTAAGCATTATGCAGAAAATATCGACACTGGCACACAAACCGAATTGTTTAGAGCACAAAGTTATTTGCTTGATCCTGATTGGCAAAAATCATGGCCAGCGGATCCTGTCACCCAATTACAACCACTTGCCCCTGAAGTTAAAGGTGAGAAAATTTTGCAAGAAGTGCAGCAGCTCCCTAGTGAACAACACCTGCTCGATCACAAATATATGTCGGTGTATTTTGGTTATCAACATCAAATGCCAAACACAGTAAACGAAATTGCCCGTTTAAGAGAATTGGTTTTTCGTGAACATAACGAAGGCAGTGGTGAACCGCTTGATACCGACCACTTTGATGCCACATACACTCATCTGTTTGTCATGCAAAAGGAAACAGGACAAATAATCGGTGCATACCGAATGGGGCAAACTGACAAGTTGTTAGCCGATGGCAACTTAGAAAATCTATATTTGCATCGTATGTTTGATTTTGGTCCTGACTTTGTGAATCGGCAACAGCCTTGTCTAGAATTGGGACGATCATTTTTAATACCTGAATACCAACGCAGTTTCCTAGGCTTATTTTTGTTGTGGCGCGGTATTGGTACTTTTGTCTGTCGTCATCCACAGTACCGAACGCTTTATGGCACTGTCTCGATCAGTAAGTTATACGACATACGCAGCGCTGCTATTATTCAGCAAGCTATGGTCACGCCTACAAACAATGTTGTACCCAGAGCGCCGTTCGAACATGAGTTACACCCAGAAGTAAACGCTTTTGCTCTGCAACATGGATTAGAAGACCATGTCAGCGCTTTGCTAAAGGGCATCGAACCCGATGGCAAAGACGTACCCATCTTACTCAAACACTACAACAAACTCGGCGCGGTATTCCATTGTTTAGGCATAGATAAAAGCTTTAACGATACCCCCGGATTATTGCTCAGTGTGGACTTGCCGAACGCGCCTGAGAAATTACTCAAGCTGTATATGGGTGATAGTTGGGAGGAATATAAAAATGGGGCAAGTGCAGTAAAAATAAAAAGTGCAGTAGATAGAAATTAGTGAATAGATGCTAGTTAAAAGCAAAAGACTAAAGTTTATCACCACAGAGGGCCACAGAGCACAGAGAAAAGAAAGTTGCTGCTTGGCTGAAAGGATAGATATCTATTATTGCTGGCTAATAGACTCTAATTAAATCTGATTGACGGCAATGAGCGAAAAGCAGACAAACAAGTTAATCATCTTAAGGACAGCAATTCCGACAAAGCGGTCATTAGCACTTAGAGTTATATTGGTGCATTTTGCTGCTAAAACCCTTCAACATCAACTTCTCTATCCGTCAGCAATGCACCAATAGCGGTTATAGCGCATTATATAGAATAATCACGGTTATCGACCAACCATAAGTCATTCAACCTTAATTAACTGCACTTAGATTGATTAGGTTATGCGCTCGTTGCATGATGATATTGAGCGACATCCATTTGATTATTTCAGCTTTTCTTTCGATGCAACGAGTTACTTTATTCTTAACGAATACTCAGGGCTTACCATAAAACGCTGTCTATATTTCTTTCAAAGAGTAAAGAGTACTTAACAAACTTTAGCTGTTTTTTGAAAGGACTACCCCTTAGCTCACGGAATAATCGACTATAAAGACAGAAGAAATAACAGAAACCATCATAGGCTATACCAGCATTATTTTTAAAAACATCAATATCGGGTTGATGGGCAGTGGCCTCAACACCTTCTAAATGGTTTAAACTGCAACGACATCAAGTTCGAACACAAATACCACTAGGTATCTAAAACTTAGACCTCTGATTGATCTAGTCTAGGTGCTGTAGAGAATAAAATTCTGTAGCCGTTTGTGACCAAATTTGCATCTGTTCAATTTGGCTGGTATTGCTCAAAAATGCCTCAGTTACGTCCACCCACTGGGCGTAGTCTGTGGCTAGATTCAGCACTGGCCAATCACTGCCCCACATAAGTCGAGATGCACTGAAAACGTTCATTAGTTGGCGCATGTAAGGTACTAAACCTTCGTAATTTGGATTAAAGCCAGCTTCAGTCACCAATCCTGATAACTTGCAATATACATTTGGTTTTTCTGCCAATGCCTTAATATCTTTTACCCATTGAACAAACTCTCGTCCAACGACATCAGGTTTGGCTGCGTGGTCTATCACAATATTGAGGTCTGGGTAACGATTAACTAGCTTCAATAATTGATTCAAATGCCTAGGTTTGACTAATGCATCAAAACACAATCCCAACTGTATTAAAGATAAAAACGCTGCATCCAAAGCAGGATTAAGCATCCAATCGTCGTCCTGAATATCCTGAATCATTGGTCTGATTCCTTTGAAATACGGGTTTTTTGACAGCCTCGCAAGATGATAAGGAGCCTCCGCGTCTTGCATATCAACCCAACCAACCACACCAACAATAAAATCGATGCTTGCAGCTATTGACAACATATATTTAGTTTCAGATATATCAGGCGCAGCTTGTATCAAAACAGTTTTATCTATACTTAATTTTTTTTGCCGACTACGTAAACCTTCCAATGAAAAATCTGAGGTTATTGCCCCCATATCTTCGGTCAACCAATTGTAATAGCCTAGTTTGCGATTACAAAAATGATGATGACTATCGATGCGCATGAGGGTTTGTGTTGTCTGTATATTCATTTTTTCCGCTGCCCTTTATTGCTCCACTGGTTCAGATGATTATTCATACAAAAACCACTGTTTTTTAACATGTAGCTTAATACACGAGAATATAAAATATTTGAGCATTAAAATACTCGTTAATTATTTTGTTCAAGAGTAAAGTGATAATTTACTTGCGGTTGCCATGTTTTTATCTGCCCAATCTGATCCAACAAGCGCTGTAAATTCATCTGTCAAAGTAGTCATCACATCGCTCCTAAGTCAACGTGAGTTATATATTCCAGTGCTCTTCGAAGGAAACATGGATGTCTATGCAGATAGGACGCCCTTAGCATTCATTTGTGAGCAAAGGTACTCTTCATAACTTAAGCAAAGCGGAAATCATTGAAATGATGATGGCACGATAGTCGCGTATGACGAGCACATAACCGGAACAATCTAAGGATAAATATTCAAGATTGAATGGCTATATCAGGCACAGGCTGACTAGCGAAGTTGAGCCAATAGTGGGCATTCGAATAAAATAAATATGATGTCCTTTTTACCCTTTCTAGACACTATTTCTATGAATCACACACATAATGTATTTTTTAGTTATTCTTGAGATACTGCTTATATTTCAACCATAGTAGGAACTCTTGATAATCTGCAGTAAATTCAGTCTTCGAATGACTCCATAACTTAAATAATTCAAACTCATTTTCAACTCCTGAAACATCTGTTTCTTGAGGTTTCTCTTCGCCATTGATGCTCGATTTAGGCGATTCTGTTTTTTTTGACGCCGTTAATTGACTAAGGGAAAACTCTCCTTTTTTACCAGTAAATACGCCAGGACCATCTGACAATTCGTCGTTCGCGTAGGTTTTACTGCACACTAACATTAGACTCAATGTGAAGATCAATAACGCTCGTTGCCTTAAAATTAAATAACACATTATCAGTTGTTCTCAATAAGATTCATGAATACCAAATAGACTGGGTGTAAATTTGCACCCAGTCAACATAGATTAGAATTTCACCATTCCACCAAGGGCAAAGGCATTAAAAGAATTTTGTCCTTCTGTATCCCCTTCCGTAGCCTGTACCCAGACTCTTACCCCACCTACAGGAACAAAGTGATAAGCGAGCGTTGTCCTGTTGTGTTCTGGCCCAGAAACGCCTGATGCGTCTTCAGAATTATAGTTACCCATGCTGACGCTTACAGCATGTTTACCTTGTGTGTAGCCTAATTTCCAATTTAAAAAATCTCGTTCACTGCCATTTAGTTGGTCAGCTTGTCCGTATGTGCCAGTGAAATTTACGCCAGAAGAATGTTTATAACCAGCAAGTACTCCGCGGCCGCTCTCAGCTCCAAAAAAACCCAAACTACCGTTACCATCGATATTGGCTTGAGGATCTGCATCATTGTCGGCATCTCCATAGTCTACCGTCCAGGCGTTGACTCGCCAGCCATTGGCCAAATATTTGATAGCAAATTCGTAGCCGCTGTCTTCATTGAGCTGAGCGTAGAATTTTGCGCCGTCTAAAAAGCTTGGTGATTCGTAACTAATTCGTTCATTAAAAATAGATTGCGTCTGCACAAAAGGCGTTTGGCTTTGAGCACCCGGTCCTCGTCTTGTTGAACCAAAACGTTGGCTCATTCCCAAAGGATCTGACCACCATGTGCCTGATTGATCCACATCAGATACTACCCAGGTAATCGCTGCGCCAGTACCCACTTTAAGCTTACCAAATTTGCCTGCCACCCATATTTCCTGAATACGGTTGCGAGCATTACTATCATTTTGCAGTAAGTTGGACACGCCCTCGTCCAGGCCAATTTCAACTTGGGCACCAATGGTTAGCCCTTCATAGTCGTAAGAGCCTTTGATACCAATCGTTGATTCAGCAAATTCGTGCCGGCCAAAATAGAGATCGTCAGAGGTATCGTCGCTGACAATGTTATATATGACACGACCATATGCGGTCACCTCAGCAGAGGCTGTTGGCACAACTAACAAAGACGATAATGTAGCGATGGCTATAAGTGTTTTTTTCATGTGTTTCTCCGTTTTTTTATATTATTAAGTTAGAATTAAATGATTTGGAAACAGAATAACCAGTATCAATACGGCCAACTGCATAAATATGAAAGGCACAACCCCTTTATAGATAGTTGTTGTTTTCATGGATTTTGGTGCCACGCCTTTGAGGTAAAACAAACTAAATCCAAAGGGAGGGGTTAAAAATGAGGTTTGTAGATTCATGGATATGAGCACTGCAAACCAGATGAGGTCAATGTCTAGAGCAATCGCCACAGGCGTCAGAATTGGCACCACAAGAAAAGCAATTTCAATAAAATCGATAAAAAATCCGAGTATTAAAATGGTTAACATAGCAATCAATATGAAAGTCCATTTTTCGCCCGGTAATTCCATAAATATCTCTTCAACAAGATACTCACTACCTGAATAACTAAACACCATCGAAAAAGCTGTGGCGCCAATTAATACAGCAAATATCATAGAGGTTACTTTGACTGTCTCTTTGGAAACTTCATTAAGTTTGGGTAGCGAAAAACCGCCATATATAATGGATAAAATAACCGCACCCACAGCACCAATGGCCGAAGATTCAGTCGGTGTTGCTACACCTGTAAAAATGGAACCAAGCACAGTCACAATAAGGATAATCGGTGGGAAAATATCTTTTGCAGCTTGGATCAACAACTCACGTTTACCCTCAGTTACAACCATAGGGGGGCAAAATTCTGGCTTTATTTTTCCTAACACCAAGATGTAAATTGTATAAACTATGATCAGTAACATCCCTGGGATCACTGCCGCTCTAAACAGATCCCCTACTGGTACGCCCATTACATCACCCAAAATAATCAAAATGATGGAAGGCGGTATAATTTGCCCCAACGTACCGGCTGCGCAAATCACCCCAGCAGCAGTAGGTTGGTGATAGTTGTTTTTAAGCATAACCGGCAATGATATAACCCCCATTGCCACCACACTTGCTCCTACTACACCGGTAGATGCCGCTAACAGTGATCCCACAATAATAGTCGAAACAGCAACACCTCCCGCAATACTGCCAAACAACTTAGCAGACGATTCCAACAAACGTTCAGCCAAACCTGTTTTCTGCAGCACTATGCCCATATACACAAACATCGGGATAGCCATCAGTGTGGTATTTTCCATGATGCTCATAATGCGATAAGGCATAAAAGCAAAGAGTTCAGGACCTAAAACAATCACCCCGACTAAAACAGATACTCCAGCAAAAGTAAAAGCCACCGAGTAGCCCATAAATAAGCATAAAAATGCGATAGCAAACAGTATAATACCAGTCATTGCTGTGCCTCCTTACGTTCAGGGGACAGCAGATTTTCGACTTCATTTAACACGATATATATGATGCTAAGCGTTAAAAACACTGAAGAAATAGGGATAACTGAGCGGATAATCCAACGATATGGAAGACCACCAGGGTCGGCACTACCTTCACCCATTTCATAGGCTTGGTAGGTATAGTCAATGCTGAAATAAAGTATTAATAAAGTAATCGGTAACGCAAAAACAATGGATCCAAAAATGTTGACGAATGCCTGGGAGCGTATCGACATTTGATCGTAAAAAACGTCTACTCTTACGTGGCCGTCTTCTTTAAATGTATAACCAATCCCAAACATAAACATAGCGCCAAACAAGTGCCATTCAAGCTCTTGCATCCCAATACTCACGTCATTGAAAAAGTAGCGCATAATCACGTCATAGAAAACGTTAAGTACCATTAACAACATCAGCAGACTGCATAGATGACCTACACTATCAATGATCTTTCTAAGTATGTTTAAGACTAAATGCATAATGTTTCTCGATTTTCTGGCACATCTATACAAGCCTGTACCAGACAGTTTTACGTGGGTTAAATATTATTGTGCGTCGAAGTTGTCAAGATAAGCTCGATCAGAGAAGTTAGTCCAAGCTCGGATTTGCTCCTGATAATCTGTTATGGCATTTAGGATTTTCTTGGTTTGTGGATCTTTTTTGGCAAAGTCATGCAGAAGATCTGCATTTGCCATACGGATAGCAAACATCACGTCTTTAGGGAAAGAGCGAATTTTTACGTTAGGATATTCATCCTGTAGCTTGGCTAAATTCACACCACTTTCATGCATAGACTGAGCATACATATCATATGCAGCGGCTTTCATAGCTATAGTGAGAATTTGTTGTAGGTCGGCTGGTAATGTATCGTATGCTTTTTGATTCACCATAAACTGTAATTCAGTCGCTGGTTCATGCCATCCAGTGTAGTAATATGGAGCAATTTTATGGAAGCCCATACGTAAATCTAATGACGGACCTACCCACTCAAGGGCGTCAATAGTGTTGCGTTCTAAAGCTGTATACAACTCGCCCGAGGGAATATTAGTGGGTTTTGCTCCAAGCTTTGCCAGTACTTCGCCAGCAAATCCTGGAATGCGCATTTTCAAACCTTTTAGGTCTTCAACACTGTTAATCTCTTTACGAAACCAACCGCCCATCTGGTTTCCCGTATTGCCACCAGGAAAGGACATAATGCCATATTTGTCATAAGTCTCTTTCATTAATTCCATGCCGCCACCGTAGTAGAACCATGCGTATTGTTCGGGTGCTGTCATGCCAAAGGGTACGGTAGTAAAAAACATCGTATTAAAATCTTTACCCTTCCAATAATATGAAGCAGAGTGACCCATTTGATATTGGCCGCTTTTAACAAAGTCAAAAATACCTAGTGCAGCTTTATGTTTGTTGGATGAATCGATGCGGATGGTCAGTCGGCCGTTAGACATTTCATTTACCATTTTAGCCATGTTTTTGGTGGCATCACCAAAAATTGGAAAATTTGCTCCCCATGTTTCGGCTAGTCGCCAAGTATACTTTTTGCCGTCATCAGCATTTGCCCAGCCTGATAAACCAATACTTATAATTAGAAATACCTTTAACACATGTATATTTTTCATTTTTTTCCTCTTAACTTTAATGTCAGGCAACACGAGTTGCCGTTTTGTAAATATTAATGTTGCAGGAATGTTAAAGGGTTTTTCGTGCCAGACTATTCGTATAAACGCCCATTTTGACTAGGTGTCATTGCTTAGGTATAAATCTCTAGGTAGTTATACTTAGGTATAAACGGGGTGATTATTTATGTCAAAAGCGGCATAATGTTAATTTTATGTAACGTAAAATATTGGACTTGCTGAATATGATTTTGTCTATCAGATTACTTTTTATAGCTGTTTTGCAAGTTGTCATTACATCAATTATTACCTATTGGCTGGTTGCTGATGAATACATAGAACTCTCGGAGCAAAGTTTAGAAACCCTAGAAAGTTTTATGATTGAACAAAAGCAACAACAGTTAAAAAACTACACATCTATTGCTATATCTGCTGTAGAACACCTCTATAAACCTTCAGACCAAGACAACACTGTGGTTAAGTCACTGGTAGCAGATATCTTTGACAGCATGTTATACAGTGGCGATGACGGCTATTTTTTGTTTACGATGGTAAAGGCGTAAGCATCGCTCACCCGAAAGAACCCTTTAGAATTGGTAAAAAATTTTTGGGAGTTGGAAAATTCAAAGGGTGAAAAAACAATCCAAATATTATTAGAAAATGCCAAAGCTGGTGGTGGATTTTATCGCTATCCTTGGTTAAAGCCTTCTTTACAAAAAGTGTCTGAAAAAATGGGTTATTCGGTTTACTTAGCGAATTGGGATTGGATGGTAGGCACAGGCGTATACTTAGATGATGTAAATAGTCAGCTAAGTATTTTGCAAGATGAAATAGACCAACATATTAATAAAACAAAACAGATCATATTACTGGTTGCCATATCGTCCATCTTTATTATTTTTCTATTTGGACTGATTGTTAATCTCAATCAAAAGAAAAGAACCGACCTGAAAATTAGTGAGCTAGGCCAGAAAATAATTAATCTTCAAGAAGAAGAGCGGCGATATTTTTCACGAGAGCTGCATGATGGTATTGTACAAATATTGGTATCCATTAAGTATTCACTAGAAGCCACGTCAATATTTCTTAAAAAAGCTGAACAAACCAAACCGGCACCACTGGAACATGCAGAAACCAATTTAGTCACTGCAATTCAGGAAATTAGACGAATTTCCCACCACTTACATCCGCGGATCCTAGACGAGCTTGGCTTATCAGCCGCTATGGATTCACTATCTAAAGAGTTTTCGCAGCGCACAGGTGTATTTGTGAATGTCACTAAACCAGCCGTCAGAAAATTATTGCCCGACCATATCAACACAACCTTATATCGTGTTGTACAAGAGTCACTTAATAATATAGAAAAACATGCCAATGCCAGTTACGTCGCCATCCATTTAAGTATACAAAACAATTGGTTAACCTTGTTAGTCAAAGATGATGGCTCAGGTTTCGATACAAGCCCAGAAGCAGATACATCGGGTTTTGGTATTGGTTTGCGTAACCTAGCTGAACGTGTGGAGTATCATTCAGGAAAATTCGATATATCGTCAAGTAAAAAAGGCACAACAATACGGGCTGAAATTCCCACGGCGAGTTTCGTCAATTACTTTAATCAATCTAATATAGAGGCTGCATGATGAATAGTGATGAATTAGATGTTAAAAAAATCACTGTGATGTTGGTTGATGATCACCCAATGGTGCAAGGTGGACTTAGGGCTTGTCTGTCATTTTATGAAGACATTAAAATAGTAGGATCGACCACCGAGGGCAAGGAAGCATTGAACAAAGCGCTCGAGCTTAAGCCAGATGTTATTTTGATGGATATCAGCATGCCATTTATGAACGGTATCGATGCAACAGAAATTATTACAGAACAATTAGATGATACTAAGGTGCTTATTTTCAGTATGCATGATAGTGCAGAATTTGTTACCAGTTCCATCCAAGCGGGTGCCTCAGGTTATATCCTTAAAGACACAACCTCAGAAGAAGTTTATTATGCCATAAAAGCAGTCTCCAATGGTAAAACCCATTTCAGTAGTTCTATTGCAAAAGTGTTAGTAGAGAGCCCTGTGCGGGCTGGAAACGAGAAGTTAACCACCAGAGAGCAAGTAATTTTGTCCTATATTGCCCAGGGTAATTCTAGCAAGGAAATTGCCAGAAAACTTAACATAAGTTTCAGAACAGTAGAAGCACATAGGCGTAACATAAAAGCCAAATTAAATATTGATTCGTTAGCCGAACTAGTTCGCTATGCTGTGAATCATGGATTAGTCGAAAGCTGAATTATTAAAAATTCTTACTAAACTAAACAGAACTAATTTATTAACTCAATAACACCCTTGTTGTCCATTGGTTTTATATCCGGTGTATAAAAAAATCAGGAACAGTCTCTGTAATCTTCCCCGAGTTTGTGGACATTCAGCTTGCCAATAAATATGTATTTTCATATTTATTGTTGGAAAATGCTTAGTCCGCTATAGGTCGATTTAAGCCTTTTCTAGACTAGAACCTTATGTCTGCAATTGGCACATTATAACCAGACATAACTAGCCCCTGTACCCAACAACAATGCACATTTTACCTGCTTTACCTCTGTGCTCTCTGCGTCCTCTGTGGTTCAAATTCTTTTGTTTTTAACTTCTCCCGTAAATCTGACTTTCCCATAGGGCGGATTAGCTTTGTTCGGTTTTACTCTCCTACACTTTGTTACAAACGCTGCATCTTGATACGTATTTTGTGTTTGGTTAAAAATATACTGCATGGGTATTCAATTAACTAGGAAGTAAACATGCAGTCTTCACACATAAAAAAACTATCATTTGTTGCGATATTGTCAGTCGCGTTTTCATCATTGACTCACTCTGCAGATATTGCTCGGGAATTACGCAGCAATGCGGATAAAAATAGCGCGCCAGAAAATTTCCTCGAAATAGGCGTCAATGCAAGAGCGGGTATTGGCTCATCTTTGACTGAAGAGGATGGCAAAGAAACTGGCTTTGGCATTCACGTGAGTGGCAGTTACAACTGGAACAATTTTTTCATCGATGTAGGGATGGAAACATCCGAACCATTGAGCATAGGATATAACGCTTACAAAAGTGAAAACTGGTCTTTTGACTTAATGCTAGGCGCCACAGGTGGTGGCATATCAAAAGACACCGACGATCGATTTATCGGTATCACAAAAAGACAAAGCAGCACTATGTTAGGCGGACGCTTAACGGGGTATTTTGGACAAAACATTTTGCAAGTGTCAATTAAGCATGATGCCAGGGGCCGAAGTAAAGGTACTGTTGCATCGGCCTTGTTAGGGCGCAATTGGCAAGTTAATGACTGGAATTTTCATGGCCTAGCAGGGCTAACTCTGGCGGATGCAAAATTTAACGATTATTACTTAGGTGTATCAGACGCAGAAGCAGCCATAACTGACTTTGAAGCATACGATGGCAAAGCTTCAGTAAGCTTTAATTCATCAGTAGGAGTCACTTACCCTATTTCAGAAAGTTGGGAGTTTCGGGCAACCGCTCATGCAGGCTCAAACTTTGGATATAACGACAGCCCTTTATTTAGCAAAAAGAGAGACTTTTATACGGGTATTAGTTCCAGTATTAGCTACGAATTTTAAGAATATAAGCAAAAATTGACTCTTGTTCATCTTTATCACTTAAGACTTTGCTGAACAATACCTCGAATAACTTGTGGCTGCTTGGAAAACAAACAGCCACTTAAACATAAAAGAATATACCCATGAAACCCTCAGCATTTTCGAAATTACCCTTTATCTGCTGCATCACAATGAGTTTGTGCCTAAGTGCTTGTAACAATGATAAAGAACAAGCCGATATTACAATTAATAACATCGAACCATTAGTTGGCATTTGGCAGGCACCCGCGTATGGCTATGCGCTGGATATGCAGGCCGATACTCATCAGTTATATCAGTTTACTTCAGAGTCTTGCCAAAAAATTGAATTTGATTTCGATCATGATGAGTTAAAAAGCAGTATGCAGCTCAGTGATGACAATAACTCTATTGTTAACACTTTTACTGGTGCCAAAAATCCTGGCATCGTGATGAACAAAGGGAGTAGCTTACCCGATCTTTGTCTGAACGACTTAGTAGCCAATAAAGGTGATGCTAATTATCAATTTGATGCTCAGCGAGATTTTGAAATATTTTGGCAAACCTTTAGTCAATATTATGCGTTTTTTCATATTGAAGATGTAGATTGGGTTGAGGTGTTCCAATTAGCAAATGGCCAAATTAGCCCCCAGACCACTGAAGCTGTATTAGTTGAAATATTAACTGAAATGGTTGCCCCCCTAAAAGACTTCCACGTGCAGATCGGCAACGAGGACTTAGATATCGCCTTTTCGGTGCAACGAAAGGCCTCATTATACGCAATAGCGCTATTAGACTTTATCTCAACCCAGCAAGTAGAATTACCCTTTTGGCAAGAACAAGAAGAGGCCTTTGAAATTTACTTTAAAAATGCAGAACAACAGTCTATTGACGCCATTTTGAGCCATGTTGTGATGGACTCAGAAATTGAAATGAATGATAACGAAACAATGTTTTGGGCAACATTTGAAAATAATATTGGTTATCTCAATGTGACCACCATGGACATAAGTGAATTCGGTGATAGCGATAATAATGTCGCACAAAATAAAGTAATATTGACCGAGACCTTGAATGAAGTTATGCAGTACTTTGCTGATGTAGATGGCGTTATTATTGATGTGCGAAATAATGATGGCGGAGATGATTTTGTGAGTAGGATGATCACTAGCCGCTTTATCGATCAATCTTTACATGCGTATAGTAAACAGGCGAGATTAAGTGATAGTCGCACCCCACTGCAACAAGTTTTTATTGAGCCACAAGGTGATACTCAGTTTCTTGGACCGTTAGCAGTGATGACCAGTACATCCACCTATAGTGCAGCTGAAATCTTTGCAATGAGCATGCGTCAGCGAGCAAATACCGTTTTAGTCGGCGAAGCAACCGCAGGTGGCTTTTCTGATGGTCTCAATAAATCACTACCTCATGGCACAATATTTAGTTTGTCGAACGAATTTTACCTCACACCTGATAATGAAGAGTTTGAAGGGGTCGGGGTGCCTGTGGATATTGAACAAGCATTTTTTACCCTAGAACAACGAGAGCAAGGTATTGATTTGGGTTTGGAAAAAGCGCAAGCGTGGATTATTCAGCAGTAATGAAGGAGTACGTTTCAGCAACACGTGAACGCTAAGTGCCCTTCAAGTGTTGCGATCAATCGTTGCTTTTAAACATTTCATTCTTCGATTAGAATAACTTTTTTTGATGAGTTTGAACATCGCCACATCAAACGATGCTTCACCTGCACAGTCAAAGTATATTGGCTCAAAAACAATGCTGTTGATAATGCCAAGTGGGCTAGGCCCTTAAAAGTGGCATTTGAAGGTTAGATCTAATGAAGGTTAAGCAGCTGCCGCTTGCTTTGAATGATAAATTGCTACATTTTGTTACAAAAGCTGCATCTTGATACGTATTTTATATTGAGTTAAAAATATACTGTATGGGTGTGCATAATTATGGAAGTAAACATGTGGTATTCCCCCATAAAAAAACTATCGCTGATAGCGATATTATTAGTCGCATTTTCATCATTTGCTTATGCAGCGGATATCGCCCGCACATTACGAACCAATACTCAGGATAATAATGATCCAGATAATTTTATAGAGATAGGTTTGGGTGCAGGCGCATTTGTTGGTTCGTCATTAACAGATTCAGATGGGATATTTGCTAGCCCAATCATTAACCTGAGTGCCAGTTACAACTGGAATGGATTTTTTATCGATGTATTGGCTGAAACAGCCGAACCTATAGTCATAGGGTATAACGCTTACAACAGTGATAACTGGTCTTTTGACTTAGTGTTAGGCACAACTGATGGTGGCGTATCTGAAGACACCGACGATCGTTTCATCGGTATCATAAAAAGACAAAGCAGCACTATGCTGGGCGGACGAATAACTGGTTATTTTGGAAAAAACATTCTGCAAATGTCTCTCAAATATGATGCAAGAGGACGTAGCAAAGGTACCGTAGCGTCTGCCCTGTTGGGACGCAATTGGCAATACAGAAATTGGAACTTCCACGGCTTAGTTGGCCTGTATTTAGCCGATGCAAAATTTAATAATTATTATTATGGCGTGACAGAAGAAGAATCGGCAGTAACAGGGATACAAACCTTCGATGGTGAAGCTGCTATCACCTTTAACTCATCTATGGGTGTCACTTACCCCATAAGTGAAAACTGGATATATCGTGCCACTGTAGGTTTTGGTTCAAATTTCGGACAAAATGATAGCCCTCTATATGAGAAAAAAAGAAATTTCCATATCGGTATTAGTTCCAGTATTAGTTACGTTTTTTAAGTGAATATCCAGACTATGGTTATCACTTATCAGAATCACTTACTTTCATTAGTTTTGGGTTTTACTGTAATGGCCTGCCTATGGGCCAGCAATACGTACGCTAAAGATAGTCGCCTCAAAGAAAATGAACTTGTCGTTACACCTAAACGTTGTGTCGCTTTACGCCAAGGGCAAGTTTGCTATCAACAAGTCACTTTTAGATGGTATCAGCCAGATGTTGGAAACTATTGCCTAGTCGAGCTATCGACCTCTGAAAATATAAAATGTTGGTCAAACGTCAAAACTGGCGAAGTTGACTTTGATTTTCAGTCTGATGGAAGTTTGACTTATGGAATACGGAAAATAGATGAACGGACTACTCTCTCCTCTACATATATCACAGTGTCGTGGGTGTTTAAATCGTCTAAACGCCCTAAAGCAAGTTGGAAATTATTTTGATTGAAGAGCCTGACCTACTCCATATTATGTTGGTCGAAGATGATATGTCACTAGCCGAATGGTTCAGCGACTATCTGACTGAACACGGCTATCTAGTCACCTTAGTAAACCGTGGCGATGTCGCAGTTGAATTAATCAAAACAGATAACCCAGACCTAGTAGTGTTAGACATTATGCTACCCGTCAAAGACGGCTTTGATGTATGCAGAGAAGTGCGTGGCTTTTATCATGGTCCTATCTTGATGATGACCGCCAGAGACCAGGAAATGGATGAGGTCTTAGGGTTAGAGCTTGGAGCAGATGACTATGTTACCAAACCGATAAAACCGAGGGCCATGCTGTCTAGAGTAAAAGCGCTTTTAAGACGCGTCAATAACCAAGAACAAACTTCGCTCGAGAGCGAAAACTGTATTCAATTTGGGCAGTTTCATCTAGACGCCAACTCACGTACCACTTTGCTAAATGGTTATAAAGTCCCTATTTCTAGCAACGAATTTGATGTGCTTTGGTATTTAGCTCAGTCAGCTGGGCAAGTGGTTAATCGCAACGAGTTAGTCAAAGCCATACGGGGGATAGATTATGACGGTTTTGACCGCAGTATGGATATCATTGTATCTCGTCTCCGTAAAAAATTAGGTGATGACGCCAACAACCCCTTCAGGATAAAAACAATCTGGGGCCAAGGTTATTTGTTCGTAACCGACGCTTGGGATTAGGTTTGATGGGTATGTATAGACCACTAGCAACTTGGCAGGCACAATAATGAAGAAGCTCGTACTGTCTTTAGTCATTGTTATGTTCACCGCCATCATATTTTTAGGTTGGTCGCTTGATACCTTATTTAATAACTATCAAGTACAACAGCATTCCGATGAGTTCAGCGCCTATCGAAAAATTGTTGCTTCATTGGCCACCACCCTAGATTCAGTAGATGACGCCCACGCTTTTGTTAAGGCTTGGCAACGGGCCAATCCACAACAACTAAACCTTATTCCAATGTCAGAATTCCCTCTGCCAGCCGAATTAAAACAGGGTTTCAATCAAGGTCTGTCCTTGGTGCTGGAATCAGCCGAACGGATCACGGTGAACCACATCATGCCGTCACAACAACAAGTATTAGTGATGTCGATTCCACAGCAAGGCTTACAACAAGACAACCTAAGCTTACAAATGCTACTCACTACAGCGTTTTATTTGGGAATTTTATTATTTGTTGGTATCTGGCTTTATCCGCTGATCAAACGGTTACGGCTATTAAGCACAGCCGCCAAAACCTTTGGTGCTGGCGACTTTACTTGGCGTATTCCGGTTTCTGGGACTTCTTATGTGGCTGATATTGAAAATGAATTTAATCGTATGGCACAGAAGATAGAAACCCTCATTCAAGATAACAAATTATTAGGTAACGCCGTTTCCCACGATTTACGCACTCCTTTAGCCAGATTACGTTTTGGCATCGAAGCCTTAAGTGAAACCAACAAACCCGAGAAACAACACAAATACATTCAACATCTAAGTCAAGATATCTCCGAGATGGAAAGGCTGGTTGAAGTATTGCTCAATTATGCTCGACTAGAGCAGAGCTTGATAAAAGTAGATAAAGTACCAGTCGATTTCAATCAGTTAATGGATGAATGTGTATATGGCATAGATGGCGACGACGGCAAACAAATCAAATGGCAGCCAATGGGTAAAATCACTATTGATGGCGAACAAAATTTTCTCGCCATGTTGATCAACAATCTACTCAGCAACGCCCAGCAATATGCATCACACGTTATTCAAGTGAGTATTGTCCAAACAACACAATATATAGAGTTAGTAGTAGAGGACGATGGCCTAGGTATCGCCCAAGACAAACAACTAGAATTATTGCAACCTTTTACCCGTGGTCACAACGACTCACAAAAACCCGGTTTTGGTATGGGGTTAGCGATTGTCGCTAGAATAGCTGATTGGCATCACGCACAAGTTGCTATCAGTCACTCTGAAGAGTTAGGTGGCGCAAAATTTACCGTGACATTTTCTCGCCTAAACAGTTAATCATGCTCTCTCACCGGCCGACTTGAAGTTTCATTACTGAGAAGGCTTTGCAACCACAATCGTGCCTCAGCGTCTGTTGCAAAAAAGACATAATTCACACCTAAATCTTGATAGATATCTTTCCAAAAACTTTCAACTATTTCAGCAAACTCCACATCAATAAGCACTATAGCTGTGGCACGTAAGTGCATCACCTTTGCTTGTTTTATGGTCTGCATTAACGCTAATTTAGCTTCAAGTGACATTAAAGGTGTACCACTTAACAACACTAAACTTGCCCATGGGGCATGCATAATCTGTTCACGAAAACCGATGACTTGACGCTGATATTCTTGCACCATTTCCAAATTAGCAGGGCCAGAACCTTTAATAATAAGAAGCGGTCCTTCAACTGAAAGTTTTAAATTACCATGTGCGGGGAAAGCTTTTTTACTCACTGCTGTTCCTTTGGAAAGTTGATATCCTTGTGGCGGTTAAAAAGCATAATAGATATATATAGACTGTTGTGCCTGACATTTTGTCACTACCGTTACACTTAATCATTCTGTGGATAATAGCGTCTATACTTTCTTTACAAATTCTGACTTGAGCTTCATCGCACCAATGCCGTCGATTTTACAATCGATGTCGTGATCGCCATCAACCAAACGAATATTCTTCACTTTCGTGCCTACTTTCACAACCAAAGAAGACCCTTTTACTTTGAGATCTTTGATAACAGTAATAGTATCGCCATCAGTTAGTACATTACCGTTTGAGTCTTTGATTATTTTTTCGTCTTCATTAACTTCACCAGATTGTGGCCATTCATGAGCACATTCTGGACACACATACATATCTCTATCTTCATAGGTGAAAGTTGAGTCGCATCGTGGGCATTGGGGTAGATCGCTCATGTAAAAATCCTTATAACAAACACTTGGGGAAATAATTAAAGATAATTATCCGCGCTTTGTTAGGCAATTACCAGCCGCATACTCTGCCCTTTTAAGCGCCTAAGAATTATCAGAGTCAATATTTGATTGGATGAACGACTTAAAATGATTTGGGGTTTATGTTTGTGCGACTAAGCTTGTTGACGCACATAGGTAGCAGTGCTGGGTGCGATCCCAAAGTTGATTTCATCTTTGTTACCTAGTAAAGAATTGATGACGGCTAACAAAGAAAAGTGATGGACTGCGTGACTAGAAACAAAGACTAACTCACGAGCTAAAGTCGATTTGGTTTGAGTATTTTGCGTTTTATTGACGGAGGCCTCACATACTACTATAAGGGGCGTATCAGCATCTAATAGACTAACTTCTATTAACCATTTTTCGACTTCTTGCCACTGTAACAAAGCCGTCTGCGGACAAGATTCAACATTCGAATAACGATTGCGTTTATTGTAATTAATGAATCCTGGGGTTAACCCATCTTTTAATGCTAAATAATGATCCAATATATGCCGCATATGCGCGCCAGCACTGCTAGCAAAATGGGGTTTAATCACCACTTGATAATTTTCAGCTGATAAACCTAGCAGAAAGTCTTTGGCCTGTTGAACAGTTTCTAATTGGCCTTCAAGTGCTATGACATTATTAAACATGTGCTTCCAGTATTATTATTATTATTATTATTATTATTATTATTGATTTGATTTCATTACATACACTTAAGACCATGGGAAATACAAAAACATTTCATCATTAACATGTCATATTTAGCATATCAATCATTCATGCACCATTTTAGGTGAAACTTAATTTACTACACCAATGTTACAGACATATTATCTTCTGAATCATTGCCTTATTATTTATTTAATATTAAGAAAACTCAACTATCATAACGATGTCACTACATTTCATGTTACTAAACTAGCCTGATATAGATAATACTTTGACAGCTAAAAATGAATTTGTATCACAAATTGTTCACATTAATAGCCAAGATCAAATCATAATTGCAGATATCCAGCTTTGCTTTACAAAAACTGCACAGCGTCGCGTTTATATTGGTTTGGCGTTTGTCCAAAATGTTTCTTAAACACAGCGTTTAAATACTGAATGGATGGGTAACCACAGCAGCTGGCTATTTCACCTAATCCTGTGTCTGTTTCAGTTAGCATTTTGCATGCTCGATTTAGCTTTTCATTGTGAATTTCAGTATGAATACTATGACCACATTCTTGGACAAAACGCTGTTCCAGATTTGAACGAGAGATACCCACATAATCAATCACCTGTTCGACTTTGATACCTCGGCAGGCATGCTGACGAACATAGTGCATAGCTTGTATCACATAAGGATCTTGCAGTGCTTTGAAATCGGTAGATTGGCGCTGGATGATCCCCATAGGAGGCACAAGCACCCTCGCCACAAATTTTGCTGCTTGCTGGTCAGGTGATTTTTCTGCAACCTGACGATTTAATTGCCGATGTAATAGCTTGGCTGCTTGAAAGCCCATATTAAAGCAGCCCTGACTGACTGAACTTAAACTCACCCGACTGAGGTTACGGGCAATATCATCATCATCGATAACCACAATTGACACTTGCTCAGGCACTAAGCGATTGGTCTTATCACAGGCTTGAAGTAAATGTCTGGCGCGAGCATCGGTGACGGCAATAACACCAACCGGAAAAGGTAAACTTTCAATCCAGTCTGCGAGCCTATTCATACTGTAATGCCAAGTTTCAAGTTGAGTTTTGTAGCCGCGATAAACCGAGCAACTGAATCCATCTTTTTGACATAAAGCGATGATAGCTCTTTCTCGTTCCAAGGCCCAACGATATTCTTTATCCGGTGGAAAACCATAAAAAGCAAAACGTTGTAAACCTTTTTGCTTCAGATGTTGATAGGCACAATTGACTACCGCCTCATTGTCGGTGGCGACATAGGGCACATCAGGATAATCGTCTGCAGATTGGTATGAGCCTCCTACCCCATGACTGGAATATCTAAGTCACTTAATGCAGATTGCATAACTGGGTCGTCAAAATAGGCAATAATCCCATCAACTTCCCAATTATCGAGATTATTTAAACGTGCTAAACAGTCTTCTTCAAGGTACACATCCCAGTCCGCTGTGGTTGATTGTAGATAATGACCTATGCCTTCTATCACTTGACGGTCATAAACTTTATTAGCATTGAACAACAAACTAGTACTGTATTGCCTATCTTCTTGTCTATTCAGTTTGCTGTATTTCACTGTTTAATGTCTCTGCCGCTTGGCTTTATAGTCGCAAAAAAAGATTAACAATAAAACAACAAATTACGGAATTTAATTATGTAATTTCGTAATTGAGCGTTTTTTAAGTATCAGTCAATATGCTATCAACAAGACTAACGGGGAAATGCTATGTATTTAGGTGTTGATTTAAGCACATTAGGGATCAGGGTGATTATTACCAATCCTCATGGACATATCATTGATTCAGAATCAACAGAATTGGCGGTGTCTCGCCCACAAGCATTATGGTCTGAACAAAACCCAACAGATTGGTGGGTAACATTTTGTCAAGTAATGGATGAATTAGCCAGTCGCCCCTATCTGTCACAAGTCAAGGCAATAGGGTTATCGGGGCAAATGCATGGTGCCACTTTACTTGACAAAAACGCCGAAGTAATTCGTCCAGCAATACTCTGGAACGACGGCCGCAGCAAAGCGGAATGTGTAGCACTTGAACAAGCCGTGCCTAATAGCCGCGAAACTACTGGCAATATTATGATGCCAGGTTTTACCGCACCTAAACTGCTGTGGGTCAAACATCACGAAGCCGATAATTTTGCTCGAATAGACAAAGTATTATTACCCAAAGATTACTTGAGATTCTTATTAACCGGCGACTTCGCTTCAGATATGTCAGATTCGGCGGGTACACTTTGGCTCAATACACAAAAACGAGACTGGAATATAAATTTACTCGCGGCATGTGGTCTGACTTCAAATCATATGCCAAGGCTGTTTGAAGGCAATCAAATCACAGGAGTATTACAAGCAGATTTAGCCAGTCGTTGGGGGTTAACCGAAGTACCGGTAATCGCAGGGGCCGGTGATAATGCGGCAGGTGCTATTGGAGTAGGCTTAGTTGAGCCCGGTCAAGGCATGATCTCCCTTGGCACATCAGGTGTGTATTTTGTAGTGACCGACCAATTTAGCCAACAAGCCGAATTGGCAGTACACAGTTTTTGTCATGCCTTACCTCATCGCTGGCATTTAATGTCGGTTATGTTAAGTGCCGCAAGCTGCTTAGAGTGGTTTGCTAAACAAGTAGTAAAGGAAGATATTGGGCAATTACTTGAGCAACTTGAAAGCTATCCAGTCAACCTTAAAACAACGCCTTATTTTTTGCCTTATTTAAGTGGCGAACGTACCCCACACAATGATCCCCTCGCCCAAGGCGCTTTTATTGGTTTAACCCACGACACCAGCAAACTCGACATGTTACATGGGGTGCTTGAAGGTGTGTGTTTTGCCTTTGCTGACGGTGTCGATGCGCTACATCAATCAGGTACTAAAGCAACTGAGATAACCATTATTGGCGGCGGAGCACAAAGTGCCTATTGGCGACAGTTGATGGCGGATGTGCTAAAGACTAAAATCACCTTTAGGAAAGGGGGCGAAGTAGGCCCGGCACTTGGTGCTGCCCGCCTGGCCCAGTTGGCTATGGAACCACATTTATCTACCGAACAGATTTGCCCACAACCAGAAACTTTACAAATCCATACTCCAAATTCTGCATCTCAACAAATTTTTGAGCAACGACTTGCTGTTTATAGGCAATCCTACTCTCAATTACGCACTATTTTTAACGAGGAAATTTTATGACTACTTATTTTGATGCAATCCCCAATATTCAATTTGAAGGCGCTGAATCTGATAGCCCATTAGCCTTTCATCATTACAATGCAAATGAAGTAGTACTAGGTAAGACGATGTCTGAACACTTAAGATTTGCAGCCTGTTACTGGCACAATTTTTGTTGGGACGGTGCAGACGTTTTTGGTCAGGGTACATTTAATAGACCTTGGCTAAAACCATGCGATCCTATGCAAATGGCCATACAAAAGGCCGATGTAGCCTTTGAGTTTTTTAGTAAACTGAATATCCCTTATTACTGCTTTCACGATATTGATGTGGCCCCTGAAGGCGACAGTATTCATGACTACGTTAACAATTTTTCAACCATGGTCGATGTGCTGGAGCAAAAACAATCTGAAACGGGTTTAAGACTGCTTTGGGGTACAGCTAATTTATTCAGCAACCCAAGATTCGCCGCTGGCGGCGCATCCAATCCTAACCCAGACGTATTTAGTTATGGTGCAACACAAGTGTTCCATGCGATGAATGCAACCAAACGATTGGGCGGTGAAAACTACGTGTTATGGGGTGGACGAGAAGGTTACGAAAGTTTACTCAACACCGACCTACGCCAAGAGCGTGAACAGCTAGGTCGTTTCTTCACTATGGTCGCTGAACACAAACATAAGATTGGCTTTAAAGGCGCATTATTAATTGAGCCCAAACCCCAGGAGCCTACCAAACACCAATACGATTACGATACGGCTAGTGTTTATGGCTTTCTTAAACAGTATGGTTTAGAGCAAGAATTCAAAGTTAACATTGAAGCTAATCACGCCACATTGGCAGGCCATTCATTTCATCATGAAATTGCCACGGCTATCTCATTAGGCATATTCGGCAGTATTGACGCTAATCGCGGCGATCCACAAAATGGTTGGGATACGGATCAATTTCCTACCGCTGTGGATGAATTAAGTTTAGTGATGTACGAAATTCTCAAATCGGGCGGTTTTACCACTGGCGGTTTGAACTTTGATTGTAAATTGCGCCGTCAAAGTAGTGACCCTGCTGATTTATTTCACGGACATATTGGTGGTATGGATCATATGGCACTAGCACTTAAAAAAGCCGCGGCAATTTTAGAAAATGACTTTATTGCAGACAAGCTTTCACAGCGTTACGAAGGATGGGGACAACATTTTGGACAATCGATTTTGAATGGTCAGCAAAACCTTGAATCACTGGCAAGTCATACCCTGAGTAATAGTTTGCAACCCAAGCATGTTAGCGGTCAGCAAGAAATGATGGAAAACAAAGTTAATCGAGTATTGTTCGGTTAACAATTAAAAAGTAAAAAGTAAAAAGTCAGCTCAACGTGAACTGGCTTTTGACTCAGTCACACAAACAATCGAATATTGAGTGTGTGCCTAAAAGATGATTGTGGGGATTTAATAGTGGAATATCATGCTTAGGCGACAGCAAACACGCAAACCATTCTAGGTTGTCAAAACCCTTAGTATTTCGAAATGACTTTGTCTATAAAACCCTGCCAAATTTCATTTGGTACCCAGATTGCCAACATATCCTGCTTGGCACTTTCTTCAGATTCCTTCAATTGAGTCACACGATATAAATATGTAAAGACGGCACCGCGCCAATTTAAGCGGCAATGGGTTAGTGTTATGCCCTCACTCTTGTTAAATTGTTTCATCGTTAAAATATATTCGTGGAAATTTTTAAGGGTCGGATTTTCCCACTCAACTTGAATATTATAATAGGTAAGATTCAGCTCCTTCATTAAGCTTGATTCTTCTTTCCTATCTCCAGGTATTAAATCAATAACCTTATTGACACCCATGGCCTTAAGAGTTTCAAAATGCCCTTGATTTGGCATGCCGGAGCTCACCATATTGGGTGTGTCTACGTGATAATTTTTCAAGTCTGATAACGGGGCATTTAGAGATTTTTCTGATGCGTTTGAATATGGCGCAAAAATAGCGGATAAAAGTACAACGACTAGCGTAAAAATAATTGTTTTCATATTCTGCCTTCCTAGCTCAATAACAAAAAGGGATGTAGGTGGTTCTTACCAGAAAGCAGTATAAACCTGGTCATACCCACATTCAAAATTTGCCAATACTTTAAAAGTTTACGTATCGATTACTGACATTAACAATACACTCATTACAAGTGTATTGTTAATCACCGAAGAGTTAATCTGGTAATTCAGACGTTCTGTTACAATAATGGTATTAACTAAATAGCTAAAAGAGAATTTCATGAAAAAAGGATTAGGTATATTTACTTTGGTAGTGCTGCTGATTGCAGGTGGTGCTTGGTATATGTTGAGCGGAGCTGGTGATTTTATTCGTGCGCAAATAGAACAACAGGGGAGTCAGTATCTTGCCACAACTGTATCAGTCTTCAAAGTAGACTTGGCATTGACTGAGGGGCGAATGACCATCAGCGACCTAGATATAAAAAATCCTAAAGGCTTCAGCAATGAAGACGCATTCAGTGTCGATACGATCACTCTAGATTTAGGCAACGTTACCGGTGAGCCCTATGTGATTCAGACGATGATTATTGATGCGCCAGAAATCCTATATGAAGTAGACGCCAGTGGTAAAGGCAACTTAATCGTAATAAAAAATAACCTAACTTCGAATCTGCCAAAAACTGAAAATAAAAATGGAAGTGAGCCGGTATCACAAGAAGTAGCTAATCCTTTGGTGATAATTGAAAGCATAACGGTAAGTAACGTTCGTCTTAAGTTTAATTTCGAACAACTGTCAACAGGCGATCTAAAGTTAGATAAAAAGGTTTATGAGGTTACTTTACCCACATTTAATGCAGGTCCGATTGGCCAACCTAATGGCATGCCAACAGATCAAGTAGGCATAACTGTGGTCAATACTATGTTAGATAACGTAATTGCTGCAGCTAAAACTGAAGCAAGAAAACGTATAGAAGAAGGAGCTAAGAAAAAAGCGGAAAAGGAATTCGCAAAGCAAAAAGATATGTTGTTGGAAAAAGCGAATGATAAACTCAAGAATTTATTTAATTAAAGTTAAAACTTATCTCGGCAGATGATCATGATTTATGAATCTGTAGTCGGTGTTTTGCACTACACAAGTCACTGAATAAATTGACTTGTGTAGACATATTTTGAATCCAGGTAACTGTCAAAAAATGCATAACTATACTCCTTAATCAGGCTGAAACTGTTAATTAATAATGTTAAGTTATTCATTAACATCACTATTAAGTATTTTGGAGTTATCACTTCGCTTGAAAACTAAAAACAAATAAGCATAGCCACATATAGGGGATTGACACGTCTGACACCAACATTAAACATTGCAACTTATAAGGATCACTTGGGCCGTGTTAATCACAAAAACGAATGTATATGTACATACTGATCTTCCCCTAAATTTGTAGACACTTTTTACTTAGAAACCGAAGTAAGGTAAAAAGTGTTATGAATAAAAAATATCCCGATGAATTTAAACAAGAAGCCGTTCGCCAAGTGGTTGAAAAAGGCTATTCCGTACCTGATGTTTCTAAGCGTTTAGGTATATCCGATAAGTCTCTCTATTACTGGATGAGTAAGGCGAAAGTACCTGCTAGTCAATCCGCAGAGCAAGCAGAAATACGCCAGCTTAAGGCAGAGGTCAAACGCCTGACAGAAGAGCGTAACATCCTAAAGGAGGCCGCCATGTACTTTCCAAGCGAGTCAAAGAAAAGTACACGTTCATAAAATCACGACTCCATGTTTACCGCGTTAACACCATGTGCAAGGTGTTAAATGTCCACCGCAGCGGTTTTTACGCTTGGTTGAAAGAGCCTCAATCTAATACAAAAAAGACAATGTACGATTGCTTGAACAGATTAAAGTCAGTTATGTACAAAGTGGCGTGTGTATGGCTGTCCACGCATCACACATGAGCTGCGCCGTTCGGGTGAAACATGCGATGAAAACCGCGTTGCTAAGTTGATGAAGCAAGCCAAGCTCAGAGCTAATATTGGCTATAAACGGCGCTACTTTGAGCCTTCTACGCCTCATATTGCAGCAGATAACCATCTACAGCAGCAATTTGTTGTGTGCGAGCCTGATACCGCTTGGGTTGGAGATATTACTTACATCAAGACTTATGAGGGATGGTTGTATCTGGCTGTCGTATTGGACTTGTTCTCACGCAAAGTGATTGGTTGGTCAATGCAGCCGACTATGACATCGGATATTGTGATTAAAGCGCTGCTCATGGCAGTATGGCAACGGCCCAAAGCAACACAGGTGATTGTTCACAGCGATCAAGGAAGCCAATATGCTAGCGGTGATTATCGAGACTTCCTGAAAGCGCATAATCTGACTCCGAGTATGAGCAGACGAGGACATTGTCTGGATAATGCTGTTGCAGAAAGTTTTTTCCACTCGCTCAAGACTGAACGTGTAAAGCGAAAAGTGTACGCAACCCGAAGTGAAGCCAAAGCAGATTTGTTTGATTACATAGAAGTGTTTTACAATCGAACGCGACTGCATAGCCATCTTGGCCATGTGTCTCCAGATGAATATGAAATCATGTATTCACAGGCAAGCTAAGTGTCTACAAAACTGGCGGAAGATCAGACACTTAACAGATTGCTGCCACCACAAATACCTAACCACATTGCCCTATTCATATTCTTTCGTCTAACATGACATCAAAACTGGATTCTTTTGAAAATTCACGCTATTACGAACTTGGTGTGTTTTTGATTAAATACCACATTAATAACATCCCATCTTAATGTTTTTGAGTACTCACAATGTTCTTCACTTTTGAGGCTTATAGCTTCATAGGAGGTTTGAACCATTCAAATCCTCATAAAGCCATGAATTAACGTCTAAGCGGCGCTTTTTGACATATTTCATTTTACTTTTCCAACCTAATATCGACGATAACCAATAAATACTGAGTAAGTAAAACTAAGATCAGCTATCTGCAAATATCTGGGGCATAACAACGTTAAATCGCGTTTACGTCATCCACGTTTTTCGCCTAAAAGAAAGGTCTAAAATATCTTCATATCAGTGTGAACTATTAGCCTAATTCCAATGTTTAAAACCTTGATAAGACACTAACGAAATAAACATTAGACATTCATGAATCCTTGAACATAATTTTAAATTTTGAGGCATTGTATTTTTTACTTAGCAGATTTTAGTCTATTCAGATTTAGGGAGTAATTGAGCTGTTACCAACTATTCTGCTATTTCTTTGTTATTTCGTTACATCGAACAGATGCCTTCACACATAGATATATCTTAAATATGAATTGACCTTACCTATGAAACAACATAAACTTTCAGTAGTTATTGAAACTTCAGAATATTTAAATTATGAAAATGACATCTATGATTGAAACCTTCGTTATGCACTTTGGTGAAATGGGCAGTCGTTGGGGGTTTAATCGCACGGTTGGCCAAATGTATGCGTTGCTGGTGATCACCAAAGAGCCTATTAGCGCGAATCAAATTGCTGAAGCCCTAAGTATTTCTCGCGGCAATGTGAGCATGGGGTTAAAAGAATTGCAGTCTTGGCAGTTGATACAACTTCATCATAAACCTGCTGACAGAAAAGACTACTTTCAAACTAATGGCAGTATTTGGGATATGGCGAATCGTGTGTTTGAAGAGCGTCGTAAGCGGGAAATGGATCCTACCTTATCTTTGTTAAGAGATATTCTTCTCGATACACCAGCCAATGAGCAAGAGCAACACGCCCAAAATAAACTCAAAGAGGTGCATGACTTACTTGAAGGTATCACCAAGTGGTCAAGCGAGTTACAGCGTTTGAGTCCAGAAAAACTTGATACCTTAATGAAGTTAGGCTCTGGTGTGGGCAGAGTATTAGATATGAAAGATAAATTGCTTAAACGAACTAACGAATAGCCACTCCGTAGACTACAAGCTATCCAGTAGCTAATAACAAGTAACAAAATTTACACATTTTAAATAGAGGTGTCCCATGGCTGACGTCTTCCTGTTGTCTCGCTTACAATTTGCGACCAACATCAGCTTTCATATTTTGTTTCCCAGCATCACCATCGCGTTAGGCTGGTTCTTATTCTATTTTAAGGTACGTTTTAATATCAGCGGGCATCCTGTGTGGATGCGTATATATCGATTCTGGGTCAAAGTGTTTGCGCTTAGTTTTGCTCTAGGTGTGGTGAGTGGTATTACCATGTCATTCCAATTTGGTACTAATTGGCCAGGTTATATGGAAACAGTAGGTAATATTGCGGGGCCACTTTTAGGTTATGAAGTACTCACTGCTTTCTTTTTAGAAGCCACGTTTTTAGGCGTCATGTTATTTGGTATTCGCCGCGTACCAAGCTGGTTGCATACAGTTGCTACGTTATTAGTGGCGGTGGGCACAACCATTTCAGCTTTTTGGATTATTGCTCTCAACTCTTGGATGCAAACCCCAGCGGGATTTGAAATGCGTGACGGTGTGGCACATGCATTAGATTGGTGGGCTATTATTTTTAACCCTTCTTTTCCTTTCCGCTTATCCCATGTGTTACTAGCGTCTGGTCTAACGGCATCATTTTTAATCGCAGGTATTTCTGCCTTCCGTATACTCAGGGGAGACAACAAAAAAGCACCACGCTTGGCACTTAAAACAGCGGTTTTTGTTGCAGCCTTACTGATGCCTTTGCAAATATTTGTAGGTGACTTACATGGCTTAAATACCCTCGAACACCAACCACAAAAAGTGGCTGCGATGGAAGGTATATGGGATACCCAAAAAGGAGTACCTCTTTTATTATTTGCAGTGCCCGATGAGAAAAATCGCACCAACCATTTTGAGATAGCCATTCCAAATATCACTAGCATCATTTTAACCCACGACCCAGATGGCGAGGTTCAAGGTCTCAATGATTTTATTGGCGAACATCCGCCTGTTGCGCCGGTGTTTTATGGATTTCGTATTATGGTGGGTATTGGCATGTTAATGCTTGTCATTGCTTGGTTCACCAGCTTCAAATTGATCCGCAACAAACCTTTAAGCAAAGGTGTGTTGTATAGCCTGATGGGTATGAGTTTTTCCGGTTGGATCGCCACACTTGCAGGCTGGTATGTCACCGAAATTGGACGCCAACCTTATTTAGTGTCTGGCCTTCTAAAAACATCAGAAGCCGTTACCGACATTGCTCCAGAAAACGTGATGTTTACCTTTATATTGTATTTAACTGTGTATGTTGGTTTATTGATTGCCTATTTACATACCCTATTCTTAATGGCTCGAAGAGCGGTTGAGATAGAAGAAATCCAACCTGAAGAAAGACTACAACAAAAACACTTTCCCAAAACACTTAACATCACAGCCGGAGAATTATCATGATTGCAGACGCTAACTTACCTGTTATTTTCGCCGGACTGATGGCGTTATCTGTGATTGTGTACGCCATTTTAGACGGTTATGACCTAGGTGTTGGCATATTACTTCCCCTTAACAATGATCAACAAGCAGATCAAATGGTCGCCTCCATTGGCCCCTTTTGGGATGCCAATGAAACCTGGTTAGTCTTGGCTGTAGGCCTATTACTTATCGCTTTCCCCAGTGCCCATAACGTGATTTTAAAGGCGCTTTACATACCCTCTGCCATTATGTTGGTTGGTTTGATATTACGTGGTGTGGCCTTTGACTTTCGAGCCAAGGTGGCACAAGTCAACAAACACCGTTGGAATCAGATTTTCAAATTAGGCTCTTGCATTGCCTCCGCCAGTCAGGGGTATATGTTGGGTAGCTTTGTGATGGGCTTTGAAGATTCGTTTATGGCTTATTCATTTGCCGCATTAAGCGCGTTAGGCGTTACTTGTGCCTACGCATTAATTGGCAGTACATGGTTGATTTTAAAAACGTCTGATGACTTACAATTACGGGCTATAAAATGGGCCAAGTTAACCGGGAAAATCAGTTTTGTGGGTATATTGGCGGTGTGTATTATGAACCCATTGATCAATCAATTTGTATTCGAGCGCTGGACCACCCCACCTTTCGCCTACTTTATGGCAATTGTGCCTTTTGTTTGTTTTACCTTGTTATTTATTGGTAATTTAGTATTAAAGCAATTACCACTAAAAGATGACAGTGGTTGCTGGCTACCCTTTCTTATCACTGTGGTGGTTTTCATATTTTGTTTTTGTGGACTCGCTTTTAGCTTTTACCCTTACGTGGTACCCGGTGAGTTAACTATTTGGGATGCTGCTAGTGCGCCTGAATCGCTGCGCTTTATTTTATATGGGGCGTTAATAGTCATCCCGTGTATTTTGGCTTACACCGTGTTTTCGTATCGTGTATTTTGGGGCAAAGTAGAAGACTTGCGTTACTATTAGCCTAGTTCGATAGCCCAGTTCGCACATTAATGTAATCCATAGCCGAGATAATCATAAATATTACTCGGTTCACACATTTTTATACATGAGGAGAATATATCCTATACGCTTATTTAGCGGAGGTAATATTCTCGATATTATTCGGCACCGATGGGTTTACTATCCCCCAATATTTGCCTAGCACATCACCACTATTACCTAGTTTGACTTAACGGCTAAGTAATATTTTGAGAATATCCCCATTATAAGTTTAATATAGCGTTGCAGACTAAAGAGCGAAGTTTCACCATCTATTTACGATAACTTGCTATAAAAACGCCCCCTCCCCTAGATTTGTCTAGGTGTTTAGATAGATGATAGTCACTAAGGAAATTATCATCTAAGGTAAATGTGAATAATGGAAAATATTACTACTTGGTTCTTCAGAGTAACGAACATTCGATTGATAATAGGTATGTGTGTCGTCTATTTAATATTCCCGCTGTTTCTTTTACCTAATATTATTAACACTGGCAGTGTTGGACCACTCGACTTACTCCTTTGGTATAACCAAGACACGCTGTATCAAATGTTGACAAGTTATGGAGAAACCATTCGTGCCAGATACATAATTGGTTTATTCACCGTAGATTTCGCCTACCCCATTTTTTATGGCACGTTATTGACCATGATTCTGACCTTAATCATAAAAAACTTTTCTATCTCATTTCTTAAAAAAATAATTTTTATGCCTTACGTTGTCGTACTTTTTGACTTAATTGAAAACTCTATGTTGATTTTTCTGCTCAGTACTTATCCGACAAGACATTCTGTAATTGCAAATATGGCTGGTTTTGTTACAGCGACAAAGTGGAGTGGCTTTGCAATTATAACTATGATTTTAATCTATTTAGTTGTTTACGGTATTCGTAGCAGACAAAGTAAAACAACTAATAACGCCCCTTAAGGTGCCATCATGAACGTTATAAATTTAAGATTAGTAACAACCTTTTTCGCTGTTTTGATCAGCATCGTCATTTCCTAGCAAGCATCAGGGGAGCCAGTAGAATATTTCTCTCCCCAGCGAGATATTGATAACAATTACCCTTTTTTGAATGCGGTGCGCGTGGGAAATTTGTTATTTTTCAGGCGAATTATGCACTCTACCGAATACCAGTAAACTGATTGCAGGTGGGATTAAAAACGGAACTCAACAAACTATGGATAATATTCAAGCAAGTTTGGCGAAACATAGTTTAACTATGAACGACTTAGTGAAATGCACAGTGATGTTGGCAGACATAAAAGATTGGCCCGCTTTTAATGAAGTTTATACGGGGTATTTTGCAAAAAACTTTCCTGCTCACAGAGCCTTTGCTACAAACGGGTTAGCCCTTAGTACACGGGTTGAGTTAGAGTGTATAGGGGTACTTAGTCGTTAATGAGAACTGGCCACACCCATCGACAATTCGCCAAAAATGGACTTGTAAAACTAGACACGTCTATAGCACCTTTTGCCCTGTCAAAGGTTAAGCAAGTAGTGGACGTTTCCCACCACGCTTAGTGTACTGATAATTTTGATTTTTATGAAACGAGCGCAATTAACAGTTTAGGCTTAACGTCTTGGCAATATTTGACTGAAGCGCAACGATTAGCTTTATTTTCGTTGATCAGTGATATGCGCTTATTAGAAGCCGTGAACCAAGTCATACAGTCACACGTGTTTATGAGTACTCAGTTATTTTTCGACCCTTTCAATACCAAACAACACAACTATTAGCATCGTGATCCACAATACCATTTGACAGTGGAAGAGCAAAAATTGGCACTGACTGGACCAGAAGTCTTACATGTCAAAATTCCTCTGACTGCGGATGTTGGTTTGAGGTGATCCCCGGTTCCCATATAAACCGAGGATACTGATGAGGCATTGCAAGTCAGGCTGGAGCAAAATGGCCATAAGCATTCTAAAAGCTTATCAAACGGCGTTCCAATACCTTTGATGGTAAGAGATGTACTGCTATTCTCTGCAAATATGATCCACAGAGGCTTACATAGAAATAATAGGCTTGCCCTAGATATATTATATTGTGAGCACGTCCCACAACTAACAACTGAATTGATACAACTAAAACATCAACCTTCCGCACAAATGTTACCTGACTTTGATAAAGCTTATTTCAATGTCATAAAGCTGTCATGTCTCTATCACATTACTGTCATCGTACTTTCATATGCTGCTTGTAATCAAAATAGCATATAAAGGAAAAAGTGATGCAAGTAGTTAAATGTTCTAAGTATTCAGCCCTTGCCTTGGCAATGAGCTTATCGTTAACGGGTTGTTTCTTAGAAGGTGATGATGGTGAACCCGGTGCGATTGGCACTCAGGGTGAATTCGGTAACTCTGGAACAGATGGTAGTGATGGCATTAATGGTCAAGACGCAAATGCCAGTATTAGACTGAGTTTGGTTGGGCGCATCCAACTCAATCCCAGTGATCCTGAAGGCGCTGCAGAAATTGTGCAATTTCACCCTGCCTCCAACACTATCTATGCCATCAATAGTGCAGCTAATGAACCAACCATTGAAATCATTGATGCTTCATCTTTGACATCAGATGCTTTGTCTAATCCTCTATCGAGTGAGAATCTAACATCCACGGCACTCATGCTACCGACTGAGCAAAGCGGAATAGTTTTATCTGGCCCTACCAGTGTTGCAGTTTCAGGAGACTGGATGGCTGTGGCCGTACCCGCTGAAGATAAAGCAACAAATGGTTTTGTATTGTTTTATAACGGTCTAGATACGTCTTCGCCAACGTTTGTAAAAGCAGTAGAAGTCGGCAACTTACCCGATATGGTCACCTTCACACCGGATGCCAGTAAAGTATTAACGGCTAATGAAGGTGAACCAAGTGGTGATTACACTATTGATCCAGAAGGTTCGATATCAGTCATCACCATTGCAGATGGTTCGCCCAGCGACATCTCAACCACTATCAGCTTCTCTGACTATAACGGCAAACAAGCTGATCTCGAAGCTAAAGGCATGCACTTCCCTAATCCATCCGGTCGCACAATTAATGGCACGTTGATCACCACAACGGTGGCGCAAGATTTAGAGCCAGAATACATCACCACTACTAATGAAGTTGCTTACGTTACACTTCAAGAAAATAACGGTTTAGCCATTGTTGATTTGAGCGACAACAGTGTGAAAGTGATAGGGCTTGGCTTTAAGGATTGGAGTGAGTTTCAGATAGATGGCATGGAAGATGGCACTGTGAGTTTTGGTCAATATGACGGCCTGTACGGTATGTATATGCCTGATACTATCGCCTCATATCAATGGAAAGACGCAAACTTTTTGTTGACCGCAAACGAAGGTGATGCACGAGAGTATTACTTCGATACGTTAAATGCTGACGGCTTGCAAGATGAAGACTTATGCACCGCCGCAGGTGGCCAAGACTTTGACGAGGATGATGGTTGTTTGTCTTATACCGAAGAAACTCAAGCACGACGTCTTGCTTTTGCGCCGGGATCAAACCTAGACACCATAGCCGGTGATGATCCAAGAGATTTTGACTTCACTGCCTACCCACTAGGACGCTTAAATGTGACCAAAGCATTGGGTGACAGTGACAATGATGGTGAATATGAAGCGCTTTACGCCTACGGTGCTCGTTCATTCACTATCTGGGACAGTAATGGCCTAGTGGTATTTGATTCAGGTGATGATTTTGAGCGCATTAGCGCTTCTATTCATGGCAATGCATTCAATAACAACAACGATGAAAATGAAGGAGACTCTCGCTCTGCCAACAAAGGCCCAGAGCCCGAAGCATTAACGGTTGGTCAAGTAGGTGATAAAACCTATGCCTTTATTGGTATGGAGCGTTTAGGTGGCATTTTTGTTTACGATGTGACTAACCCATACGACGCTAAGTTTGTTGATTATGTGATTAATCGCGACCTTACTGAAGGGGGTGACTTAATGGGTGATAGCGGCCCAGAAGGCATGGCGTTTGTTAATTCAACCGATAGCCCAACAGGTAATGCTTTAGTCATTATTGGTAACGAAGTCAGCGGTACAGTATCGGTATGGCAGATTACTGAGGAATAAAAGATAATGAACCACAGAGATCACAGAGGGAAGAAGAATTGCCTAATATTCACTTCTATCTCTGAGTTCGCTGTGGCGTTTATTTAGTTTTGGATGCGAGTTAAACCAAGTATTTTCAGGTTGAGTTTTTCTTTAAGCTCGTAACTCGCGTTAACTTTTAAAGTGCGTATTTATCTTTCATCAAATACGCATAAGCAGTATTAAAAGCGACTTCTTGAAACATCTTTAAGCCGGTGTCGGGCATAGGTACAAGCACAGGATTGCGCTTTAATGATTCTTTGATAGCGGTGGGAGACAACACTATTACTTCAACATCGTCTAATAATTCTAACGCAGCTTCCATTTTAAAGCCTATTGCACCACCAGCAAATTTACCTTTCATCGGTCGTTGGCGAATAACTATTTGGTCTATTTTGTAATCTTGTACTAATTGCGCAAAGGTTTTATGAAAATAGCATAAATCTTTAGCGATTGCGTTTTTAGGCAATGATAATTTGCGCGTATGGCAATCAGGAATTTGGAAAACCTCTTCAGCCAAAGATAACAAACAAATATTTGCATCATTACCACTTAATTCAACACCGATTACTCGCATAACTAATTACCTTACGTTTAATATTAACTTCAATTGTGAGGATTATAACTTAAATCCTAAAAATGAGTGATACCAATACATCAATAAAACGATGTTGAGTGAAATGCTACTTTATATCAACATACCCCAGCGCTAAATTACCAATTCAAAGGTTCAAAAATGTTAACTCTGTATGGTTTCGACGTCAGTAACTACTTTAATATGATTAAACTAGCCTTGGCCGTTAAAGGTGTTGATTATAAAACAGTCACTCTTTACCCCAATCAGTCAGCTGAATATCTCAGCAAAAGTCCAATGGGTAAAGTACCGGCTTTAGAGACTGAGCAAGGTGTGTTAACTGAAACCAATGTCATTCTTGAATATCTTGACGACACCTATCCAGATAATCCTTTATATCCCGGTAATACGTTTGAAAAAGCTAAGATTAGAGAATTAGTTAAAATGACAGAGTTGTATCTGGAGTTACCCGCTAGGCGTTGCCACCCTGAAGTATTTTTTGGACAACAGGTCGATGAACTAACTAAAAAAGAAGCCAAACGTGCTTTATGTAAGGGAATCGAAGGCTTGGCCCGCTGTGCTCAATTCAGTCCTTATTTGGCAGGTGAGCAACTAACTGCAGCAGACATAGTATTTCTGTATAGTGCTGATTTGGCTTCAGTGGTGGCTGATAAGTTATTTGGTCTTGATTTACTCAACATGGCACCGGGTGCGAAACAACTTATGGCTTCATTAAATCAGCGAGAAGATGTGATGAAAATCGCCGAAGACAGAAAGCTTGGCAATATAAAATTCAAAAAATATATTGCGAGTGTCACTTAAATATTGCAATAAGTGATCGATTAATTAATCATCAGTGTATTAGGGTTAAACTATTCTAAGATTTTTTAGGGAAGAAAAAATGAATCTGATCGCAAACGCTGAATTTAGTTGCCCTTATTGTATGGCTACAAATAATATCCAAATTGATGAAGATAACGATTTAAATCAGCAACAAATTGTTGATTGCCAAATTTGTTGTTCACCTATCGAGGTCGTTGTTACAACTGGTATTCACGACAAATTTAATATTGTCGCAACTACTGACAACGAATAAATAACCAATAGGTCTCTATATGATAGATGTTTTTAACGCCACTCCAACATTACTCGCAAAAATCCAACAAGCAGCAAATGAGAGAGCTTTGCTGCAGTTGGTTACTGAACACATTCAAAGTTATGAATTTTCTACTAAGGTAGATATTGATGAAATTGACTTAGCATTTGCTGCATCTGGTGGTATGACTCGCTGGGTTAATGTCGACAATCTAAAAATCAAATGCGATCCGCTGCCAGATAGACATACCACCTTTGGTGACATTTTGATTGAACAACCTCAAGGATATGTCAACTTAGCGACCCCGGCAGGGTTTATTCCATTAGTTGACGTTGTCTACTCACTGGGTCAACTTAGTTTGAAAAAAATTAACTAACCTATGTGTAAATAAGATAACACCGATAAATTGCAGTTTATGTTAAGTTGGTGTTGGCCTAATCATGTTTATGTGCATTGAGTAAAAATCATCCTATGATCAGGGTATCTCGCAATCCTATCCGATGGCTTGTCATAATAGCGTTTATAAGTGTCCATTTGCCTATCTTTGCACAGCAGTTATCCTTTAATAAATCTAAACAAAATAATGAGATGTTTTTCAATTACACTTGGTCCAACCATCAAGAACAAACAACCGACATCACGTTCGCGTTACCGTTGCGCCAAGTCAATAAGCAAACACACAAGAAATTCATTCCTGACTTAGCCCAGCAATATGTCTATATTGAAATACATAAAGCCGCTCGCAAAATCGAGCCAAGAGAGGCCCGCGTTCAGATTCATCGTAGAGGTCAAGACATTCAAATTCAAGTCACCAGTAGATCAAACAATCTTCTAGCTAAGTGGCAGCGTTCCATGAACCAAAGCAAAGAAAAGGCCCTCAACCAATATCTGCGAGATAATTATTATAGTCACTTTCGCTCACATTTAGGTCAGAAAACAATAAAACCTGATCATCTGCGCTATATTTCTGAAAACACAGCGGCTCTGCTGCCTTTAGCCCAAGCCGTATATGACAAATTACCCACCAATAGTGAAACACGTGCTTATGTCAATTTAGTGCTTAGCTGGGTACAAAGCATCCCCTACAATGAATTAAAAAATCGCTTAGCGTCTAACGGTGCAGGCTATTTACCGCCACTATCTGTGGTAGCCAATAATCAAGGAGACTGTGATAGCAAAACAGTCTTGATGGCAAGCTTAGTGCGTTCGTTATTACCAGATGTAAAAATGACCATGGTGTTCCTTCCCAACCATGCATTATTAGGTATCGTTCTCCCATTTAGAACCGACGAGCAAACCTTAGATATAGATGGCTTGAACTATTTACTAATGGAACCAACAGGCCCAGCAAAAATCCCCCTAGGCGAGGTTGCCAATCGCAGTGCCCGATATATAGCCGGCAATATGTATAGCCTTGAAGAAGTGCTTTAGCCTAAGCACTTTGCGTAGAGTAAATTATAGAACAGCCTTCGAACATTTATTGCCATCAATCATGCTAATTTCTGTAGTTATTCCATGCTCTGTTCGAGTGAAAAGGTCATTGATAAGGTTATATCAATTCTGCTTTTTACTGCCAATAACAAAACCCAAATGATCCAATCTTTATATACTCGTCTATTTATTTATGCCTTGATATTTATTGTTTAGACCGTTTATTACCCCCTGCATATCGTTGACAATATTGCATACAATATATATTGTTATTGCAAAAAATTTAAAAACAATCCGTTGTCTGGTCATAGGTTTTAGCAATAAAACAGTCTCGATAATAGACACACTCACCATTATATTGGAAAACTGAATGAAGCATTGGACCGTATATTTATCTGGCGAAATCCATACCGACTGGAGAGAGCTTATTATTCAAGGCTGCGAAGATCTTGGATTAGACATATCATTCACATCTCCGGTTACTGATCACGACTCTAGCGATGCAGCAGGTGATTTTTTGGGGCATGAAAACATTCAATTTTGGCGTGACCATAAATCTTCAAAAGTGAACGCCATTCGTACTCAGGCGTTACTCAAAGCCAGCGATATTGCTATTATTCGATTTGGTGACAAATATAAACAATGGAATGCGGCATTTGATGCAGGTTACTGTGCTGCACTTGGCAAAACTTATATCACCTTGCACAACGAGAACATCATTCATCCGTTAAAAGAAGTGGATGCTGCAGCTATGGCTTGGGCTCAAACCCCTGAGGATGTAGTTACATTACTCCATTACGTTATTGCATCATAAGGCAACGACTCTCAGGTTCATTTTTAGCCTCTTTGGGCATTCGATACTTGAAAATGGGTAACACACATAGAGGAACAAAACATGTCGACTCAAAACACCTATTACGCACCTAAAGGCGGCCTACCGCCGCAAACACAGCTGCTTTCAGACCGTGCAATATTTACTGAATCTTACGCCATCATCCCGAAGCGCGTCCTTACCGACATTGTAATTAGTTACTTACCATTCTGGGAAGGCATGCGGATGTGGGTTATCGCTCGCCCTTTATCAGGCTTTTCTGAGACATTCTCTCAATACATCGTTGATGTTGCACCAAAAGGTGGTTCAGACAAACCAGAACTCGACAGCGCCGCTGAAGCGGTTCTGTTTATCGTTGAAGGTGAGATGGATTTGGTTATTGAAGGAGAAACCCATCACTTAATTGAAGGCGGTTACGCATACTTACCGCCAGGCTGTAATTGGACCTTAAAGAACAATGGCAACAATCAATTAAAGTTTCATTGGATACGAAAGGCTTACCAATTTGTAGAGGGTATTGATGCCCCAGAAGCATTTGTCACCAATGATAATGAAGTTGACGCGATTGCAATGCCAAACACTGGCGATGTATGGAAAACAACACGTTTCACCGAACAAAATGACATGCGTCACGACATGCACGTTAACATTGTCACCTTTGAGCCTGGCGGCGTGATCCCATTTGACGAAACCCATGTTATGGAGCATGGTCTTTATGTGCTAGAAGGTAAGGCCGTTTATCACCTAAATGGCGAATGGGTTGAAGTAGAAGCAGGTGACTTTATGTGGCTGCGAGCCTTCTGCCCACAATCTTGTTATGCAGGCGGTCCAGGACCATTTCGTTATTTATTATACAAAGACGTAAACCGTCATATGCCATTTATTCGTCCAACGAATTAAAGAAAAAACAGAGAGCGTTAAATAAAAAAGAGCACATCGGTGCTCTTTTTTTACACGTCAGTATTAGGTAATTAAACCCTATCCTATGTTAACCAAAATAAGTACACACTAATTTGAATCCTGCCCACCTATTCATCCTCTGGTGTATATCAGCTGATAAATAATAGATTTTAACTAATAAGTGCTTTTTGAATAAACGGGTAACCTCATGGCTTTCTTCACTATTTTTCAAAAAAATAGTGTTTATTGCTGACTATCGTTTGCGAAATATATCTTCTAAGTCCGAAACAACTTCACGTTCGTCTAACTTAGGTCTGTCCTCAATACCTTGAATGTGTTTTGCCATCAGGCTAGATGCTTTTGCAACATCACCATTTTGCATAACGTCGATTAGTTCAAAATGTTTAAAATGAGAACACTTGGGCTGATCAGGTCGTTCATACAAAACGATGACTAATGATGTTTGAGGAACAAGGGTTGTGGCAATCCATTCCAATGTTACATTACCCGATATTTTAGCCAGTAATAAGTGAAAATCTCCGGATAAGCGGATACCTTTGGATATTTCTTTGTGTTCAATTTTGTCTTGTTCTGACGTTACAATTTCTCTTAATAATTTATAATCTTTTGGAGTGGCATTTTTAATCACATCTTCAACAATGGCAACTTCAATTAGCTTTCTAGCACTGAGGATATCTTTGGCCTGTTGCACACTTGGACTCGCGATATACGCGCCTTTATGTGGTTCAATCTGAAGAATATGATCATGAGCACGTCAAAGCAAAGCACTGCGGATCGTAGTACGAACAACCCCAAAAATTTTAGACAAATTATCTTCAGTGAGCTTCGTACCAGGTTTTAATCGAAACGACAGGATCGCCTCAAAAATTTCTAAGTAGACATCCTTATCGTTTGCTCTTTTTTCTTACTTATACCACCTTCTTGCACTTTCATTGGTTCCCGGTCTTTATATTATAAAATTCCAATTGAATAACCTGTTCTTAAAAAGAACCAAGCATTTCGGTACTTAATACGCTGTTAATTCAGACGAAGTAAGTATTTTTAAGTAAACCCAGCTTAAAAGGCAGTGTCAAATAGAGATATTTAAAAGTGTTAAGGCTTGGTACAGACACCTCACATTATTCTTATAAATCTTGAATGCATTAACAGGCAATAATTTATTTTGTATTAGATTTTGCCCCATGACTTAATATTTTAAGGATTAGATAACCATTGTGCCAAATTAGAAAGCTATACTTGTCGTCGTGACAACTGATAAATAAGAACTAATACTTCCAAACTCTATGAGTGTTAGTAAAACAAGGGGGTTTTAAGCACATTATATAAATCCTGATGGCAACCTGTTAAATATAGAGTGTGTATGATAAAACGCCTATTGCTCAAATATTAAAGTCTAAATTGCTTTAAGCAGTTACCAATATTTAGTCAAAGGGTCGGTTACATGTTGATAATGTTTCATTTCGAAGCGCTGTTGGGGTTTTATTAGACCAACGTTTAAAAGATCTACGAAAGTTTGCTGCATCACTGAAACCTAATAGGGCCGCTATTTCATTTATGGTTAGCTGTGTACCCGTTAAATACTCATGTGCCAGTTTATTTCTAACTTGATCGAGTAATTGTTGGAATTTATACCCCTCTTTGGCCAATCGACGTTGCAGAGTGCTTTCGCTCATGTGCAATTGATTTGCAACACGCATACTGGTTGGGAACTCTGTCCCTGCCTGTAATAGAACTTCTTGTACTCGCTCACTCACCATGCCTCTATGAGTATCTCTGGATAATAGTCTATCGCATTCTCTTCGAAAAATATCTCTAGCAACGGGGTTAGCAGTTACAATACCCAAGTTTAAACCTGCTTCATCAAAACTTAGCACACTTCTATTGCTGTTAAATTTTACTTTTGAACCAAATAATCTTTGATAAGGGCCTTTATCGTATGCTGCATCATAATCAAACTCTACATGCACTGATGTTCTGCCTTTTGGGATCAGAGTATTTCCGCTTTGTATGATCGCAGCATAAAGCAGTTCAATGTAGAAACGTTCCAAATCATCGGGTAAATGTGGTGCTTTTATTAATACATGAACACGACATTCCCGTGACACCACTTTTACATCTAAACTGGGTAATAAGGCTTTGTTGTAGCGTACCATCAGCTTTAGAGCATCGCCTAGAGTGGCACTGGTAATGATTGCATATCCAAAAATGCCTTGGGATGGAATATCCATGCTCGAACCAACCAATAAACCCAGCTGACGATCATTACTCACTTCAATCGCATTGGTTGAGATGGTATCAAGTTGTTGAGCAGTTAAATTTAACTCTTTTTCGAGATCAACTTCATTGATGCCAGAATTTTTGAAGAGATAACTTACGTCTAATTGACGTGCGTCCAAAACTCTCATTAATGTTTTTATATAATATGAATGCATTTTTGATAAATACTATTAATTGCAGGTTGAAGGTATTTGACACCATGATTGATGGTATTTAACCCCTTACTTTCAGATTGGTCAACTATAATCTCCTTCGATATTTTGTAAGCTAACGAACACAGTAGGGTAAATAGTATGCCAGTATATAAAGCACCTTTAAGAGATATTAAATTCTTAATGAGAGATGTATTAGATTATTTCCCTCATTATAAATCGTTAGCAAATGGAGCAGACGCTACCCCTGACACGGTCGACGCTATTTTAGAAGGTATCGCCACCCTAAGTGAAGACGTCTTGGCACCATTGAGTTTATCTGGTGACAAAGAAGGCTGTCATTTTAATGCAGGCGAGGTGACTACCCCAAAAGGTTTTAAAGAAGCTTATAAATATTATGTGGCAGGGGGTTGGCAAGGTTTATCTTTCCCTGAAGAGTATGGCGGTCAAAATCTCCCTACATCAATCAACCTCATTAAGGCAGAAATAACCGGTAGCGCAAACTGGTCTTTTTCGATGTACCCGGGGCTAAGCATGGGTTGCATCAATACCGTATTAGAATACGGCTCTGACCTCCAGAAAAAACAATTCATGTCGCCGTTAGTCAGTGGCCAGTGGAGTGGCACCATGTGTTTGACTGAACCACAATGTGGAACTGATCTCGCACAAGTCAAAACAAAAGCCGAACTCAACCAAGAAGATGGAAGTTACCGATTAACGGGCACCAAAATATTTATTTCGGCTGGTGAACATGATTTAACAGAAAATATTATCCACATCGTTTTAGCTCGTATCCCTGGCGCGCCCGAAGGAACCAGAGGAATTTCATTATTCATCGTACCCAAGGTGAATATTGACAGTGATGGTAAGTTAACAGACAGAAATTCTGTAAATTGCGGTTCAATAGAGCACAAGATGGGCATTCGTGCTTCATCAACCGCGGTGTTAAATTTTGATGCCGCAACTGGTTACTTGATAGGTAAGGAGAATGAAGGATTACAAGCGATGTTCACCTTTATGAATACCGCAAGAATTGGTACTGCGCTGCAGGGTATTTGTCATGCTGAAGCAGCATTTCAAGGTTCACTCGCTTATGCCAAAGAACGTCTATCTATGCGTGCTTTATCGGGTAAAAAACAGCCTGAGTCAGTTGCTGATGCAATAATATGGCACCCCGACGTTCGTAAGATGTTATTAACCCAACGTGCCATTGCTGAAGGTGGCAGAGCGATGATTTTTCATGCCGCAAAAATTGCTGACAAAATGTTTAATGCGACCGTTGCCGGTGATACTAAAAAACAGCAAGCTTATGACGATGAATTAGGGTTTTATACTCCCATCCTAAAAGGTTTTATCACCGAACTAGGATTAGAATCGGCTAACTTAGGCATGCAAGTGTTTGGTGGACATGGCTATATTCATGAACATGGAATGGAACAAATTGCTCGTGACGCTAGAATAGCGACGCTCTACGAGGGCACAACAGGTATCCAAAGCTTAGATTTATTAGGGCGTAAAGTGTTGATGTCAAACAAAGGACAATCTATTCGTGACTTTAGTAAAGTAATTTTTTCATTCGCTAAGCCGCACTTATTGTCTCGTGGCCCTGTTGGTAGTATGGCTCGCAAGTTATGCAAACGTGCAGTTGAGTGGAACATCATGACACTGCGAATTATGCTTGGCGCGGCGAAAGACCGTGAGTTGGTCGGGTCTGCCTCAGTGGATTATCTGATGTACTCTGGTTATGTGATGATGGGTTATTTTTGGGCTTTACAAGCTGAAAAATCAGCTGCATTAATTGAAAGTGGCACAGGCGAAGAATCGAATGATTTCTACACATCAAAAATTCAAACGGCAGAGTTTTATTTCGACCGTTTACTGCCCCGTGCATCCGCTCATAAACAATCTGCTGTGTCTTCAACAAAGTCGTTGATGCAAATGGACAACGAGCATTTTAACTTTCTATAGCACTACGTTTTATGGTTTACACAGCACTTAACGTTTTTAACATCATAGGGAGCTAAATTGGGACACATCAGCCATGTAATATAAACATCATGGCTGATTAAAATAAACGCGATTGGCCCGGATGCAGTGTAAGTTGACGCCTTTTAAATTATTATGCCAAAGATTGAAAAGCGCATACTGGCACATACATCTCTCAAATGATTAGCCATTCTAAAACTTCCATAATCCAAAAAGTCGGCGCTCAGGGTCGACTTTTCTTTGACCGCCAAGGACTATATTTTTACTGTGACTACCAATCATGTTTATTCAACTCACCACAGTCTGGGTTGATTATATTTTGGCCTACGTTAGTGATTGCTGCATTAACAATGACTGTTCAAATATTTAGTCTTATTGGATAAATCAAACCCGTTGCCAAGAAGTCCCTTAATAATCATATTTTGGCTATAAGTAACGGTTTTGCTAACAGACCGCCCATATCCCTCGACTGGGTATTTAGTATATTGACGTTGAGGTAAAAACCAAGCAATTTGCCAGCATACTTCGAAATACATGATTCTATAAATGCATTAATGGGCAGTTGGGTTATTAATTTTTTACCACTATACAAGTTAAGAATAAAAAAGAGAAAGTAAACGGAAGCCACAGCCAAATAAAGTGATTCGCTTGTGGCTTCTAACCTAGTTTATTTATCTACAATTGCTCTTCCGCAAATTCTGCCAACCTGCTGCGCACAACACCGTCTAAATTAATTGTGGCACTGCCAGAAAAATTCTTAAACTTCTCAACTATATAGGTTAATCCCGATGTGACTGCCGATAGGTAGTTACTATCTATCTGAGCCAAATTACCACTGCATATCAACTTGGTGCCTTCGCCACAACGGGTGATGATGGTTTTTAATTGAGAAGCGGTAAGATTTTGTGATTCATCTAAAATCACAATGGCATTTTGAATACTCCGACCACGCATGAAATTCACTGATTTAAACTGAATATTCGCTTTTTCCATGATGTAGTTCATCGAGCCTTTCACGTTTTCATCATTTTTATGCAGCACTTCTAAACTGTCTGTAATGGCAGCAAGCCAAGGCGCCATTTTTTCTTCTTCAGTACCAGGCAGAAAACCAATGGATTCAGCAATTTCAGGAGTACTTCTGGTCACTATGATTTTGTCGTACATATTTTTCTCTACCACCATTTCAAGTGCTGCCGCCAGAGCTAGAAGAGTCTTACCACTGCCCGCTGGACCAGTGAGGATCACTAAATCAATATGTGGATCAAGTAAGGCATGTAAACTCATCGCTTGACCAATATTTTTTGGTGCTACACCCCAAGCACTGCGTCCCATGAGCCGCTCATACCCTAAATCTAAAACCTCCAAATGTTCGTCATTAACAGACTCGATTAAACCAGCGAAGTGCTGGCTATCGTCTAGTAAAAACTCATTCACATATGCTTCTGGCAATACTTTACGTTCAATTGTGTGAATAGTGTCTCGGCCTTCTATACGGCTGTCAACTGACTTGACCTCATCCCAAAAATTACCCGAGAACTGATGATACCCCTTCGATAAATATTTAATGTCGGTGACCATTTGATCGGTTCGGTAATCCTCGACATGAGCCAAGCCCGCCCCCTTGGCCTTTAAACGCATGTTAATATCTTTGGTAACCAATACCACTTGTTTAGTATTTTGAGATTTTTGTAAATACAGTGCACTATTAATAATACGATTATCATTTTCGTTACTAGTAAATACTTGTTGTGACACAGGCATACCGTGATCAACAAAAATTGACAGGCTACCCGAAGGCGCTGACTCTCCAGCACCCATACCTTGCATTGATACACCCTGCATCAAATCTTCAGGCGTAGCGTCATGCAGTAAATTTTCCATGGCTCGAATAGACACACGAGCGTCTCTGGCCACATCTTTTTTACTGTCCTTAATATAATCCAGCTCTTCAAGTACAGTCATAGGCACAACCACGTCGTTTTCTTTGAAGGATAAAAAGGCTAGGGGTTCATGCAGCAGAATATTAGTGTCTAATACGTAAATTTTTGAACTTAGTGCTTTTTCTCTGGACATCCGGCGCTCCTGTAGGACTTGGATAGAGTACCTGCCAGTTAAACCATGTTTTTTGATTTACGTATGTGTAACTAGTAAACAGTTGCGCTTAAAACATACTTAACTACAGGCTTTCCTAGTCACAATAAAACACTTTTTCTAGACAATCATCTACTTTTAAACAGTAGATGATTAATTTTTTGTTACAATGCGCGCCACGCCCAACTCTATTCTCTTGGCGCCAATTCATAGTAGTAATTCCATAGGTGAGGACACAACAATGGCTAAGCAACAATATTTTGCCTTAGGGCAACGCTGGCTCAGTGATACAGAGACTGATTTAGGTCTAGGAACCATTGTACTGATTGAGTCACGTACGCTCACAATGCTATTTCCAGCCACAGGAGAAAGCAGGGTCTATGCTGCTCAAACGGCTCCTTTGACTCGAATCGAATTTGCGATTGGCGATAGTGTAAAAAGTCATGAAGGCTGGGAGTTGCTAGTAGAACAGGTTCAGGAAAAAGATAACCAGCTTACCTATATTGGGCATCGAATTGATACCAATGAAGCGGCTATTCTAAAAGAAACCTTTATCGACCATCATTTTCAGCTTAATCAGCCAGAACAGCGATTATTAAATGGTCAGTACGACGACCCTAAGTGGTTTGATTTACGCCAACAATGCCTGTCCCATCAATTCGAGCATAGCACCTCACCGTTACTTGGTTTTGTAGGAGCGAGGGTCGATCTTATTCCCCATCAATTACACATTGCATCTGAAGTAGGTAGTCGTCATGCCCCTAGAGTATTACTAGCTGACGAAGTAGGTCTGGGCAAAACCATTGAAGCTGCATTAATCATCCACCAGCAATTGTTAACAGCTAGAGCACAAAGAGTGTTGATTGTTGTGCCTTCTAGTTTGGTACACCAATGGTTAGTGGAAATGTTACGTAGAGTCAATTTAGCCTTTTCAGTGTTTGATGAAGAACGCTGTGAAGCGATGTCAGAAGACGCCGGCAATCCATTTGAAGCAGAACAATTGATCATATGTAGCCTCGACTTTTTAACCCACAACAGCCGTTACTACCAACAAGCGATGGAAGCTGAGTGGGACTTGATGGTGGTGGATGAAGCGCATCATTTAATTTGGTCACAAGGTCAGCCTTCGCAGCAATATCAAGTGATAGAAGGCCTAGCCAATGTCACTAAAGGTGTATTGCTACTTACAGCTACGCCCGACCAACTTGGCCACGAAAGTCACTTTGCTAGACTCAGATTACTCGACCCAGCGCGTTTTCATGACTATCACAGCTTTGTGAATGAGGAAAAACAGTATAGTCAATTGGCGACCGCCATTGGCCCATTACTCAGCGGTGCTAAGCTTAGCGATCACAACATTCAGGCTATCAGCCAATTTGCTGCCCCTGATATGTTAAAAGATATCAATGCATCTGACTCACACACTAAAACCAAATTACTTCACACTTTATTAGACCAACATGGCACAGGTCGATTGTTGTTTAGAAACAGTCGGGCTGGGGTGAGTGGATTTCCAAAAAGAAAATTGTATGTCTACTCATTAATTCAACCAATCGAATACTCTTTGTTACAGTCAGAAGACCCAAATAACTTACAGGTACAGTTGACCCCAGAAAGACATCCAGACGTGGTGAATACTTGGTTTAATTTCGACCCTAGGGTCGAGTGGTTTATCACGCAATTAAAATCTTTAAAGGGCGAAAAAGTCCTGACTATTTGTGCGAATGCAAGTACTGCACTGCAATTATCAGAAGCATTGCGGGTTAAAGCAGGTACTCGTTCAACGGTATTTCATGAAGGCATGGATATTGTTGAACGCGACAGGGCTGCTAATTATTTTGCTCAATCGGAAGATGGCGCTCAAGTGCTAATTTGCAGCGAGATAGGCAGTGAAGGGCGTAACTTCCAATTTGCACACCACCTGATTTTATTTGATTTACCTTTAGTACCTGACCTTCTAGAGCAACGAATTGGCCGTCTTGATCGAATTGGACAAAATCACGATGTATGTATACACGTGCCTTATTTTGATATGAGTGCACAACAGGTGTTACTCGATTGGTATCACCAAGGGTTAGGCGCATTCGAACATACCTGCCCCACTGGTATGACGGTGTATGAAGAAACCCAAGAAATGTTGCATGAATGCATTCAGGATCCCAGAAATATCCCTAAGTCAGAACAATTGATCAATCAAACCGCTAGCCTACACCGCGAGCTCAAGTTAAAACTTGAACAGGGTAGAGATAAATTGCTAGAGCTCAATTCATCTGGTCAAGGTCGCATCGATGTATTTTTAGAACAAATATTGCACGCCGAACAGTCGCCTCAGCTTGAGCTTTTTATGACTCGACTGTTTGATGCTATTGGTTTGCTTCAAGAAGATCATGATGAAAGCTGTTATTTATTACGGCCTACCGAAACCATGATCAGTCCTCTTCCAGGTTTGGACGAAGAAGGTATGACCATTACCTATGAACGCACCACTGCAACGTTATTGGAGCATGTCACTTTTTTAAGTTGGGATCACCCCATGATCCAGCATGCTATGGATATGTTGACCACTGACGTGATAGGTAAAAGCTCGATCGCGTTTTGTCGAGATAAAAGCAAGCCTGCCGGTGCGTATTGGTTAGAATGTTTATTTGTGCTGTCAGCTAAAGCGGCACATGGTTTACAACTGTCACGATTTTTACCGCCAACACCGGTTAAAATCTGTATTGATAGCAACTCACAATCGATTGACAAACACTTTATTCAACTAGAGCCAGTGCTACCCAAAATGGGTAATCAGCTCATTAATGCGCTGAAGACTCAAATAGAAAAGTGCTTGCATAATGCCCATCAAGAAGCTGAGCAAAAAGCCGAGTTGGTGAAAAATAAGCGAATAAGTCAGATGCAAGCATTGTTAGGGGGGGAATTAGCTAGGTTACAAAGCTTACAAAAGGTAAACCCTGCCATTCGTGATGAAGAAATTGAACATGTAGCTAATCAGATCAATAGCCTTAAAACAATCATGGGCGAAGCAAGACTTAACCTTGAGGCCGTTAGGCTGATTGTGAATAACCCGCAGTAGAGAATGATATATGGAAATTCTTAACTACTGCCCTCCAATGGAACCGTACTTAGAAATTGTTTCTCAGGATGATGATATTTTAGTGCTCAACAAACCTAGTGGTTTGTTGAGTGTTCCAGGTAAAGAGCATGCCGATTGTTTACAAGCTCGAGTACAAAGAGTATTTCCGACGGCGACAGTGGTGCACCGATTAGATATGTCAACGTCAGGCTTGATGGTGATGGCTTTAAACAAACCTGCCCATAGGCATATATCTAAACAATTTGAACTACGCGAAACAGCTAAAACCTATCAAGCTATTGTGTTTGATAGGGTGCAACAAGACTCTGGCGAGATCAACCTACCACTTATTTGTGACTGGCCAAACCGCCCAAAACAAATGGTTGACCATGAACAGGGTAAAAAAGCGCTGACCCACTGGCGAGTACTAGAGCGAAATACCCATAGTACAAGGTTGGAACTGAAACCTGTTACGGGGCGCTCCCACCAACTGAGAGTGCATATGTTGAGCATGCAGCACCCTATTTTAGGTGACAGCCTGTACGCCCACGATCAAGCCTTAGCGATGTCAAATAGACTGAACTTACATGCTATGTTTCTCAGCTTTAGGCATCCAGTCAGCGAACAAACGTTATGTTTTGATTCTGAAGTGCCTTTTTAAACTGATATTAATTAGTCAAGTTTTATTACTTTTTAAGTTGTTCAGTGCGCAATACTGCAAACATGTTCATGTCATGGAAATCGTTATTCCAGTAACACTTACCGCGCAAGGTTCCCTCAAGACGAAAACCTAAACTTTTCACTAATTTTTCTGAAGGCTTATTGCTGGGTAAGATGAGAGCTTCGACACGATGCACATAAAAATGAAAACTTTCATCAAAGATAAAATTGAGAATAGTCGCCACAGCCTCTGTTGCATACCCTTTACCCCAATAATCCTTAGACAATTCATAACCAACAACCGCACTATGATCAAATTCGTTCCAATTTGTGAAACCACAGGTACCTAAGAACTCACCCGACGACTTATCTCGAATAGCCCAACGTATGCCCGTGTTACTGTCAAATCTAGCGTCAAAATACTCTATCAGACGGTCTGCTTCAGCAATCGATTTGAAACGTTCAACATCATAATGCTCGATAATTTTGGGATCAGAAAATATGGCGTATAGCGGTTCACGGTCAAGCTTTGTTAACCTATTAAGTAACAATCGTTGAGTTTCAATAATTGGGAATGCTAGATTTGGCATGAAGTCTCTGATAAAAATGTGAGTTAATCCATTATTAACGAAATAATGACTGCTGCAAAATTAAAGAACTAACGAATACTTTCCGATAACATATTTGAGATATTTTTTCAGAGTCATTATCGTTATTAAATTACTGTTTTTATTTGTACTCGCTTTTGTCTGCAATCGCAGCTTAGCCGCACCTGATAACCAATTGCTAAGAAAATTAGATATTCAGCGTGGACTATTTTCTGACGCCTACCAAACTTTTGAAATTGACGAACAGCCCATTATTTATGTGTTGCAAGAAAACACCACAGCCATTACTCGTGGTGTCGCAGTTTTAATTGCTGATAGCGGCATCCCCATAGTAGGCCAAGAAGGCTTTGCAGCTTTAGCCAATGAGCTGAACAAAATTGGCTGGGTTACTATTTTACTACCCGCCCCAGATATAGGTTTTATGCCTACTATCGAGCAACAAGCTGCTGTAGAAGATGAAGAAACAACAACCCCTGACATAGAGCCGCCAGTCCCATCCGTTGAGGCAGTAACTAGCCCCAGTGCACCAATATTAAATTTAGATATCAGTAAGTCTGCGGTAACCACTATACAAGACCAGGCATTTATAAAACATGAACAACAGCTAGTCTCACTTTTACAGGCCGCATTCGAAAAATATCAAGAATACCCAGGCTTCTTTTTAGTCATCAGCAAAGGCACAAGTGCCGCTTGGTTAAGTAAAATTTATGCTGAGAAAACATTTGACACCCCCGACGCGTTTGTAATAGTCAGCCCTTATTGGCCAGATAGAAAATATAATCAACAGCTACCACAATGGGTAGCCAACACGTCAATGCCAGTATTAGATTTATTTAGTAGTTGGGATAATGCATGGGCACAACAGACTGTTACTCCCCGTGAAATAGCCACAATCAAAGCACTAAAACTGCAATACCGGCAACGAGAATTGCTTGGGTATAATATGCATCAACAACATAGCGCCTACATTGCCAAAGAGATTTATGGCTGGATAAGCCACATGGGATGGTAAGTAACTTAAGTGTTGCAGCCTTACGGTAGCTACATATCAATAATTCTTATTCCGAAAAAAACTCTATTAGCTGTAAAAATAAAAATTCTAGCTATACTTGAGCACATGTACCACAACAAATTAGACGGTCGTAGTGTCCACTGTTAGTCATTTCGTTCAGAGTAAATCCACACAGCTGGCATATTATGTCCGTTTCTTTTTGCAACGCAAAATTCCTTATTCAGAACTAGATTTGTTTTTTTGGGATACCATGGAAGAATGGGCACAAGTCAAAAAAGGTAAACATCTGCCTTACGAAAGCACCGAGCAAGTGTTTTGGCATGTATTACACCAAATACATTACTGGCCGCAGCGAACGCTGATTGAAGATCCCTACTTAAGAGGCGAATTAGAAACGTGCCTAGATTGTCTTGAAAGTAAAGGGATGTATCCATTGCCATTGGACTGCATTGGAATAAGACCCTAGACTTCTTTAATTTCCTGTATTAATGCAACATCTTGAGGATATTATAAATTTTCAGGTACAAGGTATTCACCTTTTTCCAAGACGATGTATATCAAAGCGTTTATTGGCCAACACAATCAATACTAATACAGGGATCCCCATCAATGCAGTGCTTAAGAAAAAGTGTTGGTAACCTATTGATTCAACAATTGTGCCTGAATAGCCACCTAATATTTTTGGTAGTAAAGTCATTAATGAGCTGAAAATAGCATATTGCACGGCAGTAAATGAAATATTGGTCAGACTAGATAAAAAAGCAATAAAGGCAGCACTAGCTAAACCTGCAGATAAATTATCTGCAGAAATAACCACATACAACAAAGTCATATCATTGCCGACTTGAGTAAGTAACATAAATAATAGATTGGTTATCGCCGACAATAATGCACCTAAAAACAAAATTTTCAATACACCAAAGCGCACACTCAATAAGCCGCCTAAAAACCCACCTATAATGGTCATTATTAAACCAAAGGTTTTCACAACACTGGCAATTTCAGGTTTGGTAAAACCTAAATCGAGGTAAAACACATTAGCTATTACGCCCATCACAATATCGGAGATTCGGTACAAACCAATCAAGGCTAATAATAACCACGCCAATGACCAGCCATATCTTTGGAAAAAATCGTTCACCGGTTCCACATAAGTGGCAAGGATTGCTTTTTGTTGCACTAGGCCGCTAGCAATTACTATTTTAGCAATAAGACCAGCAACTATTAAGGCTAAGGCTAAGCGAACAAGCTCAACCAGTGCACCGGCTAAATAACTATTAGTAATCAGCGTACTTAATGCTGCTTTTACCGATACTGCATCAGATGCCGTCAAATAAAAACTAGCCACAAAGCCACTGACGGCAAATATAAACAACAAGAAAAAACCTAATTGGTGGTGCTTATCTTGTGCTTGAGTGAGATGATTTGATTGCGGCTCGCTGACCACTAAGGTGGTTATCACTCCGATCGACATCATCGCAGCCATAATTAGATAGGTTGTTTGCCACGCCAGATAATCATATTCACCCATGCTCGAGCCAAAATAACTGGCTAACACCAAGGAGCCAGCTCCGGCGATCAGCATACCGATTCTGTAACCGGCAATGTAGCTAGATGACATTAATGCTTGCAGCTGAGTATCGGCAGACTCAATTCGATAGGCATCAATCACTATATCTTGGGTCGCCGATGAAAAGCCTAATAACATCGCTGCCCATGCAATAACTACTAAGGTTTGCGTGGCTGGGTCAACAAAGGCCATAGCGACAATTGCTAGCATAATCATCACTTGTGAAAATAACATCCAAGCTCGGCGGCGGCCCAAAAACGAGTTAAAATTGGAAGCGGTAAGCTGTCTACCAAAGGTGCCCAAACAAATTTAAAAGAATAACCTAAGGCAGCCCAACTAAAATAAGTGACTGCTGCACGATCTATTCCCGCCTCACGTAACCACAAGCTTAAAGATGAAAATAACAATAACAAAGGTAATCCAGCTGAAATGCCAAAAAACAACATTGTGATAACCCGAGGATGTTTAAACGACTTTAGGGTATCTAACCAAGTTGCTTGCGAAGTATTAGGGATATCATTCATTAACAGGTTATTTCGTAATCGTAATTAAGGTAACAGTCTTGGCTTGGTATTGGCAGTATCCCATCACTAGGGCACAACTTGTGGTCAAGTCTACTCAGCAAGTATAACTCGATTTTTGCCCGCAGCTTTTGCTTGATATAATGATTTATCAGCCATATCTAACCATTGTGTACTATCCTTATAAGTATGTTTAAAACCTGCAATGCCGATACTGACAGTGAATGAAATATTCATCTCATCATGAACCACAACACATTTCTCAACTAAACGGCGAACACGCTCGGCTACAAACTCTACGTTAGCAACAGGTGTATCGGGCAGTATGACAGCAAACTCTTCACCCCCGTAACGACCAGCAAGATCCGTTTCTCGGGTAGCTTTTTTGATAATACCAGCCAAAGTTTTAATGACCTCATCACCGGCAGGATGGCCATAAGTATCATTCACTTTCTTGAAATTGTCGATATCCAACATTATAAGCGCTGAAGGGCTTTCACTGCGCTTATCTCTCTTGTACTCCATCACAAACTGCTCTTCCCAGAAACGTCTATTGTAAAGTCCTGTCAAACCGTCGACGCGGCTAACTTTTTCCAACTGGCTATTGAGCGATTGCATACCCAAGCGGCTTACTGCCTCATCTGTCACATCGTATATCACCAAACACACCTGCTCTACTTTACCCGTCAAAGATGCTAACGGAAAAATCGTGATGTTTTGGTACATATGATTAGCTTGGGAAGTGATGGGACGATTGCAGTCAAAATGAAATAAGTACGGACGCTGCTCCCAAATAATAAATACCGGGCTCTTTAATGAAAATGCTGGAGCCGCTTTGCGAGTAAACCACTCTTCATCTATTTCAGGAAAAAACTCAAATAAGTTTTTGTTTTGAATCATCCCCGGCACAATACTGCTGTGGTTTTCCATAAATTGGTTCCACACCTGCACATTAAAGTCTTTATCTAACACCACAATCCCTACCTCAATAGAACCGAGAAGGTCGTGTTTCCAATGCATTTCCGCCAAACTACTATCAACTGCCATAAAATCAGACCTTAATAATGGGATGTGACAAGTTTATCGAATACTAAGTCGATAGATTTGTTCGGGAATAAGAGTAACAAGTCAAAGTTTATATTTTGGCTTTTAATAGAGTAGGCAATTTCGATTGCCAACATATCTTCTTTTCTATGTGTCGTCGTTTTGAGGATATCGTCTAGATCGCAGTGTCGGCCCAAAATAATCGGATGATTATGGCTAAATACACAGTGAAGCTGTTCTGAGAGTGCTCTTAAACAAGCTCCAATCAAAATATTGGACACGTCCATCAAGGCTTCAAGCTCCAATGAATGGCTACTTTTATCATCGCTATATTTAAGAAGCTTGACCATATTACCAAAGTTAGAGTCATTAAAAATAACTAACGCTTCTCCATTAATACCAGCGCTAATGAAACCTTGTGATACTGCTGACACACTTTCGTTACGCTGAATATCGGCTATAGCCATGTGTAATTCAGTATTAGTAATCAAGTTAACATTTGGAATAGGCAGGTCAATAAATTCACCCAAAAGTGTAGCTAAACTTTCACCGGCCTTCCCCATCGCCACGTTAGCCATTTCACGATAAACATCTAATTTTTCTGTATGGGAATCTTTAGCAGTAGGTTCAACGTCTTCAGCACGTTTACTGGCTGATGCTTCACCCGAATACAATCCAAATTGAACCAGAATTTCTATTAGTTTAGCATTATCGGTTGGCTTGCGAATAAACTCTAATGCCCCCAATGCCAGCATGCGTGCGCGAGCCTCCGGCTGCACATCACCAGACACCACAATAACCATGGTAGGCAAGTCCTCATCCTTGATGATTTGCATGGTCTCGTAGCCGTCCATGATAGGCATATTTAAATCTAGAAACATCACATCCGCTTTACCAGCTCTGATCATTTCTAATGCTTCCTGTCCATGCTCAGCGAAGCTTATATCAACATCCCATCCATCTGGAATAGATCTTTGCATTTGTTTACGAGCAAAACTCGAATCATCACAAATAAGTACAGGAGTAGTCATATGGACTTTATCACCTAATTCTGATCTGTCTAATGAACAATTTAAATAGCCACCAGTGCTTTGATGTGGTCATGTGCCTGATAGTCTTTTAATTCGAAATCATTGATTCCAAACGCAAATATATCGTGAATACTAGGGTTAATTATCATTTTTGGCAAGGGGTAAGGTTCACGAGTTAATTGTAAACTTGCTTGTTCTAGGTGATTTACATATAAATGAGCATCGCCCAGGGTATGAATAAAATCTCCCAGTTGTAAATTACAGACTTGTGCTAACATCATGGTTAACAGCGCATAACTAGCAATGTTAAAAGGCACACCCAGAAAGATATCGCCACTGCGTTGGTATAACTGACAAGATAACTTGCCTTCTAATACATAGAACTGAAACATCGTATGACAGGGTGGTAATGCCTGCTTGCCCTGTTCAGCATTTTCTTTAGGCGAAAAAGAAGTATCTGGTAATACAGCGGGATTCCAGGCGCTAACAATTAACCGTCTTGAGTCTGGATTGGTTTTGATTTGTTGAACTAGCTCACTGATTTGATCAATAACTTGTCCATCTACCCCTTCCCAACTGCGCCATTGCTTTCCGTAAACAGGTCCTAATTCACCGTCATCGGTAGCCCATCCGTCCCAAATCTTGACATTATTTTCAGACAAATAAGCGATATTCGTTTCGCCTTTTAAAAACCATAAAAGTTCGTGAATAATAGATCTCATGTGACACTTTTTAGTCGTGACCAAAGGAAACCCTGCATTCAAATCAAAACGCATCTGGTAACCGAACACACTGAGAGTACCTGTACCGGTTCGATCTTCTTTTTTAACGCCTGTGTCTAATACGTGACGCATTAGTTGTAAATACTGTTGCATGTTTACTCGTCTCTCTTTACTTCATTTACTTCATTGCACTTAAAGATTTAATTTATCTTAAATTCCAGCACGAACCAAGCCACCTAAACCAATTGATTCGAGATAATTATTTATTTCTTCACGCACATCTTGTGGATTATTTAAGGTCAACACTTTGGCTAGCAATTGTTCTGCACTACCAAGATGAATATTGCGTATTATCCATTTCACTTTGAGTAGGTTATGGTTATTCATGCTGAGCTTTCGATACCCCATTGCAAGTAGTAATACAACACCACCGGGTTCTCCCGCTAACTCACCGCAAACAGTCACCGGCACTTGAAATAATTCAGAATGTTTAGCAATGGTATGCAAAGCGCTTAATACCGCAGGGTGATAACTATCGTATAGTTCAGCCACGCGTGAGTTGTTGCGGTCTACCGCTAATAAATATTGGGTTAAATCGTTACTTCCAACTGAGAAAAAGTCAACAATTTTAGATAGCTGAGGTAGCTGATAAAGAACCGCTGGTACTTCAAGCATCACCCCAATTTTAGGCATCTGTAGGCTTTCACCATGCTCTTGCGCCTCTTCTTCAACCTCATAAAAAGCTTGCCTAATAAGACGTTTAGCTTCGCTAACTTCACTGACCGAGGTTATCATCGGCAACATAATACTTAAATTATCCAAACCAATACTGGCTCGTAGCATCGCCCTAATTTGCACTAAAAAGATTTCAGGGTGATCGAGTGTCAGGCGAATCCCTCGCCAACCTAAAAATGGGTTTTCTTCAGAGATAGGAAAATAAGGTAAAGGTTTGTCTCCCCCCACATCTAAAGTACGCATAGTGAATGGCTTGTTAGGCTCAGCTTCAAGTAGAGTTCTGTATAACTCTACTTGCTCTTGTTCAGTGGGGAATCGTTCACGCATCATAAAAGGTATTTCAGTGCGAAACAGCCCTACGCCATCAGAAAATGGATTATCATTTTTTTCTGCTTCAAGTGACAAACCGGCATTGGTAAAGAGTCGTATTTCACAGTTGTCAGTAGTGATGGCCGGCAAAGTATCTTCAGAACGAATCCGCTCAGATAACAATTGCTCTTCAAGCACTAGCTGGTCAAACTCACGCCTAATCGTGGCATTTGGCGAAACAATTACGTCACCCGTGTAGCCGTCGAGTAAAATTTCTTTTTCGTTCAGCAAAGCAATAGGTATATTACTCAGCCCCATCACAGCAGGCACACCCATGGCTCTGGCCATAATAGCTGCATGGGAGTTATTTGAACCACGCATCGACACTATGCCCATGAGCTTTTCACTAGGAAATTCCGCTAACATTACGGCAGTAACTTCTTCAGCAACAAGAATCGAATGTTCCGGTGGTTCTCGTTTCACCAGATTTTTAGCACTAATGCCCATTATATTGGCTAATACCCGATTCCCCATATCCTCAACATCTACAGCACGTTCGCGCATATAAGGGTCATTCATGGCTTGGAATTGACGGATATAATTCTCTACAACCATTTTTAAAGAGGTAGGCGCATCCCATCCCAATTTAATTTCTTTTTCAACATCTCGACCTAGACTGTTTGCATCAAGCAAGTGGTAATAAAGCTGAAAAATGGCACGCACATCATCAGGTACTTCACCCTGAATTCGCTCAGATAAAATGGCCATATCGGCTTGGGTTTGTTTCACTGCCTGACGGTAATTTTGAACTTGTGTTTGCTTATTTTTACTGCGCTTAGGAACATGATTACGAATACTGACCATCATGTTTTGTAAATAGCCTACACCACTGGCTAGTCCGGAAGAGCCTGGCACACCCTTTAACGATTTTTGCCAATCTTTGGGAATATTTTCTTGTAAAAGATTAATCGAGCCCCGCGCTTTAGCATTAGCAATTTCAACTGCCAATTGCATCGCCAGTGTCACCAAAAACGCTTCTTCGTCTTCACTAAAGCGTCTTTTATGTTGCTGCTGAAGTGTTAACACGCCTAATACTTTGCGTTGATGGATTATCGGCGCACCCAAAAAAGCGTGGTAATTATCTTCTTGTACTTCTGGATAATGTTTAAAGCGAGGATGCCTTTGAGCATCGCTAATATTGAGTGGCTCTTCACGTTGGCCGATTAAGCCGACTAAACCTTCAGAAAAACCAATAGAAACTTGGCCCACAGCACTTTTTGCTAAGCCTTCAGTCGCGACCAACATAAAATGCTGATGTTCGTAGTCAGCTAAATAAATACTACATGAGTCAACTTTTAAAGCTTCTATCAACCTGTTTGCCAAACAGCTTAAAGCATCGTCAAATACAGGGATTTGATTCACTTCTTGAACGATGCGTTTAAGCGTGGTTAACATTAGAAGTATTTATCTCTCATGTCTGAAGGTGAAGGGCGTATTGATTTTTCGTATATCACCGAGACTCAGGTCATTTATTTAGATACCTAGGCGTTCACTTTTCGTTTAGTCATTATAAACGAAAAGTGAACGACGAATTTAGGCTAATAAATTGCCCATTACTCGGATACCGACCCGAATGGTTTTCCTCAAAATACCCTCTCTCAGCTTTAAAAATCCGTTTATTTGGATGACCAAACATCACTGATTTTGACTTGATTGAGCGCATCTTGAGGAGAACCTCGGCGCAATACTAAAAGTCAATACGCCATTTTAATTAGGCCTTTCTACGACGCTTTGATTTTTGATAGCCACCCTGATTTTGCCCTATAATATCAGGCATAGCAGTAGGTGAAAACTCCTTCATCACACGGCGATACACATCCCGTTTGAAGGAAACCACATTGCGCACCGGGTACCAAAAACTCACCCAGCGCCAGTCGTCAAATTCAGGATGGCCTGATTGTAATAAGTCCACATCCTCTTCTTTACAGACAAGTTGCAGTAAAAACCACTTCTGCTTTTGTCCGATACAAACAGGACTGCTTCCCTGCCTAACCAATCGCTTAGGCAGTTTGTAACGCAACCAATTCTTGGTAACAGCCATAACTTTTACATGTTCTGGCTTTAAACCTACTTCTTCATGGAGTTCGCGATACATCGTTTGTTCGGCAGTTTCACCTTCATCGATTCCGCCTTGCGGAAACTGCCAAGAATGCTGCCCATAGCGCCTTGCCCAAAAAACCTGGCCTAACTCATTGCAAATCACTATGCCAACATTGGCGCGGAATCCTTCGGCATCAATCACTTAGACTCCCGAGAACTCAATTCTTTTAATATGCTGCATTCTTCCATAAACTACTGCGCATTCAAAGTAATAAAAAAAGTATATATAAGCTAACGGGCCCAAATGAAAATATTTAGTATGCCAAAGACCGAACCTAAATCTATCCAAGAGCTAATGCAAAGAGCAGAAATGTTAGCAGGACTTACCCTAGGTGAAGTCGCCGAAGTTGCGCGTATCAAAGTGCCCGTAAATTTCAAGCGAGAAAAAGGCTGGACCGGTCAACTCATTGAACTGTGCCTCGGAGCCAGCGCAGGCTCTAAGACCCAACAAGATTTTGCCCAATTAGGCATTGAGTTAAAAACCATTCCTATAGACGAACATGGCAAGCCTTTAGAAACCACCTATGTATGTTATGCACCGTTAACCAATATAGCCGGTATAGAATGGCAGACCAGCAGCGTCAAAAATAAAATTCAACAAGTACTTTGGGTGCCAATCGATGGTAGAAGAGAAGTCCCCCCACAAGATAGATGTATCGCGACCCCTTTTTTATGGTCGCCCAATGCATTTCAAAATAATCAATTAAATACTGATTGGGAAGAGTTGATGGAAATGATAGCCCTTGGCCATATCGAAAGTATTACCGCAAGGCACGGTCAATATCTACAATTACGTCCCAAAGCTGCCAATGGCAGTGCATTAACTGAAGCTATTGGTAAAAATGGTCAGGTCATTAACACCAGACCAAGAGGCTTTTATTTAAAAAAGAATTTACCCGACAAATCTTAGATACTTTACTTTAAAAATGAAGGACGTTAACGACAAGCCTGAGCTTTGCACTCAAGCTTATCGCTACATAAATGCTTGGCATCAAATGTTAACTTGGGGTCCTTAGCACCATCAACCTAATCTCAGTCATATCTTCCATAGCAAAGGTAATGCCTTCGCGGCCTAAGCCTGACTCTTTCACGCCGCCATAAGGCATGTTGTCTACTCGCCAGCTTGGTACGTCTCCGATGACCACGCCACCTACATCCAACTCGTTCCAAGCTTGATGGGCTTTGTAGATATCCCTAGTGAATACCCCTGCTTGCAGGCCAAATTGACTGTTATTCACTTCTTTCAGCGCTTCATCAAAATCACTAAATGAGCTGATAATAGAAACTGGGCCAAAAGCTTCTTCGGTATTGATGGCCGCATCATTTGGCACGTTCTCCAATAAGGTGGCTTGCAACATGTTTCCCTCGCGTTTACCGCCACATAATAAACTAGCACCCGCTCCAACAGCATCTTGTATCCAGGTATCTAATCGTGAAGCTTCTGATTCTGAAATCATCGGCCCAATAAAGGTATCTTCATTTAATGGGTCACCATGGACTAAGTTTGCGACTTTATCGGTATATCGTTGTTTGAATTCAGCGTAGATTGACTCATGCACAATGACTCGTTGAACACTGATACAACTTTGGCCGGACTGGTAATAAGCACCGAATACAATACGTTCGATTGCATCGTTTAAATCCGTGTCAGCATCAACCACACAAGCCGCGTTACCGCCTAACTCTAGGATCACCGGTTTCTTACCGGCTTTGGCTTTTAGCTCCCAACCAACTTGCGGCGAACCTGTAAAGCTTAGTAACTTGAACCTTTCATCTGTGGTGAACAAATCTGCACCGTCACGGCTACATGGAAGAATCGAAAATGCACCTTTAGGAAGGTCAGTCTCAGCTAATACTTCGCCAATAATCAAAGCACCTAGCGGCGTTCTGCTGGCCGGCTTAAGTACAAAAGCACAACCTGTGGCGATAGCTGGTGCCACCTTGTGAGCGGCTAAATTTAATGGGAAGTTAAAAGGCGAGATAAACGAACATGGACCAATTGGCACGCGTTTGTACATACCAGTGTAACCTTTAGCACGAGGCGTAATCTCAAGGTTTATGACTTCGCCATGCATACGCACCGATTCTTCAGCAGCAATTCTGAAGGTATCAATTAAGCGAGTCACTTCACCGCGAGAATCTTTAATGGGTTTACCTGCTTCAATGCATAAAGCATGGGCCAATTCGTCAAATCTTTCTTCAAAACGCTTTACACAGTGATTAAGAATGTTCTGACGCTCGTAGGGGGCCATTTTATTTAATAAAGGCTGACTTGCTGCTGCCGCTGCAATTGCTTGGTCAATAACCTTAGCATCAGCAAGAGCAGTGTGAGTCGCTACTTCATTAGTGTATTTATTGGTTACTGCCAAATCTTGATTGGCAAATACGGCTTCATTAGCCAGATAATAAGGGTAAGCTTTTGCTAACATAAATTCTCCTAAGTAATATCTGGGTTAAATAGATGCACTACGAATGCGCAGTGTTTGATTCAGGGTTTTATCGTTTAACGAATAATCCACAGGCACGTCAATTAAATGTACACCTGGCTCAGCTAAACATTTTTGCACTTGGGGTAGCAACTCATCAGCTGCAGCAATACGCCAGCCTTTGCCACCATAACTTTCTACATATTTAACGAAGTCGGGATTGCCATAATCCAAACCGTAGTTTTCAAACTCCATGTTAGCTTGTTTCCATTTGATCATGCCATAAGCATCATCACGCAGAATGATCACCACTATATGTAACTTAAGACGCACAGCAGTTTCTAACTCTTGGCTGTTCATCATAAATCCACCGTCACCACATACTGAAATCACGGGTCTATCTGGATATACCAATTTAGCTGCCATGGCTGAGGGTAAACCAGCGCCCATAGTTGCTAAGGCATTGTCTAGCAATAATGTGTTAGGCAAAGCTGCAGGGTAATTACGTGCAAACCAAATTTTATATACCCCATTGTCGAGAGTGACTATGCCTTCATCAGGCATCGCCCTGCGAATATCTCTGACGAAACGTTCCGGTAAAATGGGGAAACGATCATCGTTTTCACTTTCAGCTTTATGTGTAAGGTAAGCGTTATGGGCTTTAAAAAAGAAACTAAAGTCCCAGTTGGCTGAAGCAACAATCTGCTCTTTCATCTGCCAAATAGTATTGGCTATATCGCCAATTACTTCTAGTTGGGGAAAATACACAGGGTCGACCGCTGCTGGTTCAAAGTTTATGTGTATAACTTGCTGACCATCATTGTTCATAAAGAAAGGCGGTTTTTCTACCACATCATGACCAACATTGATGATTAAATCGGCGCGGTCAATGACACGGTGCACAAAGTCACCCGCTGACAAGGCGGTGTTGCCCATAAATAAATCATCTCTTTCGTCGAGTACACCTTTACCCATTTGCGTGGTGACGTAAGGAATGCCGGTTTTACTTACTAACTCTTTAAGCATTTTAGAGGTTAATTTTCGGTTAGCTGCAGCTCCGATAAGCAGTAATGGTGACTTAGCCGTTTCAATCATCTCTACAGCTCTGTTTATTGCTTTATATTCAGCAATAGGGCGTCTACTCACGCTAGGTGTTAATAAATAAGCACTAGTGTCTTCAGCCGCAATATCCTCTGGTAATTCAATATGCGTCGCACCAGGACGTTCATCATGGGCAAGTCTAAACGCTTCGCGCACTGCAGAAGGAATACGATCGCCACTCACAAGTTGGGTGGTGTATTTAGTGATAGGACGCATCATATCGACCACATCTATTACCTGAAAACGCCCTTGTTTGCTGGTTTTAACCGGCTTTTGCCCAGTAATCATTAACATGGGCATTGCGCCTAATTGCGCATATGCAGCAGGCGTAACTAGATTCGTTGCACCTGGGCCAAGCGTCGATAAACATACGCCAACTTTACCGGTTAATCGACCATAGGTAGCAGCCATAAATCCTGCGCCTTGCTCATGACGAGTCAATATTAGTTTGATTGGTGACTCTCGCAAAGATTCCAATAAGTCGAGATTTTCTTCACCTGGAATACCAAAAATGTATTCCACACCTTCTGCTTCCAGGGCTTTTACAAATAAATCAGACGCTTTCATGGGCGCTCCTATAGTTTTTGTAGGGTTAACAATCAATAAGGTTGTAGCCTTAACTTGTTTTCTATCTATATAGTCTGTTTGTTACTCGTGTGGGTAAAGTGTAAAAAAACGATTAGATAAATCTTTTTTTTACATACAACCAAACTTCATAAATAATTAGCCTTTAGAAATAAGTCGTATAAAGGACTTCCACTGAGTTGATTGCAGATATAATTAAATATCAGTAGACCAAGGTTGTTCCACTAAGCACTGCACGATGTCTAATTGCAACTGGGTTGTCTGCGCTTTTACCAGTAAGTTATATAGAGAATCTTTATCGGTTTGTTGTGTAACCAAAGACCAATTAGCGTTCAAATCCTTCAGTCTCATGTGTACGCTGTCTAATGGTGGACACGGGAAATGATGATTAAATTCGTCAAAATTATCGACTAAAGCAATTAATGTCAGTTGGATCGTCGTTGCTAATTCCGCACTATAATGACGTCTTATTTCAGCTGAAAACATTTGAAATTCTTGCAGCAGTGTTGTTAACAATCTGACATATGCTGCAGCGTCATGTTGTATATTTTTAGGCAGATTATGTTGATACGACTCGAACTTTTTGACTGACAAACCATCACGTAAATTGTATCCCAGTGCAGCCTTACTATCGTTGCCAATAGTGGTAGGCAGCAGGCTAACAATAAGTTTTGCTAATTTGAAAAGTGCTGCTGTAGAGCCTTTTTTTAGTTCAATTTCAATTTCGCAAATCGGTACACTTTTACTTCCCGATGTAACCTCACCTAGATCCCACACCAACTCTACAATTTCGCCATCTGAGAATTTAAGTAAATAGATTTGGCGCTCAAAGTGGGTGCTAAAAAGTGTTTCGACTTTAGCTTGCAAAGCATCAACATCAACCGTTTTGGGCCATGCTGACTTTGGAAACAATCTCAACTCAGGCACACTAACATTTTGCTTTTTTGACTCATCGAGTTGTACATTATACTCAGAGCGTTGATGTAACCCTCCCACAGAGTTTCCTGCGGTTTTTAAGGTTTGCTCAAACTTTCGGTTGTTTCCTCGAATTCTCAAGCCAATTTTGTGCTGTTTTAGGATTCTATCTGGTGTATCAAAATAATGGTTAGTAAGTACTTGAGTTTCTTGAATTACGCTAGCATTTAGTTGTGGCAATAACTTTGTTTCAATAATATCACCAGCGTATTGATTGGTGAGTAATTTAAGTTCAATTTCGTATTCCATAAAACCTTTTGGCTGATAAAGTGGGTTTCGATAAATTTATTGCACCTTAGCCTTTCAAATTCAACTATTCAATCAAGAACTGTCGCAAAAGCGCATCAGTACTGCAACCCAATCGACTTTAACGCAAATAGGCCCTTGCCTTTCTTTTAGCCAAGCCATACCATTTGCAGTTATATTTTTGGAGTAAGTTTTTTTGATTATGCGCAAGCAAATAGTTTTAGTTTTTTTATGCATCGCTAGCAGTCTTTTAAGTCTTCAGGCGGTGGCCCAAGAACCGAATGATAGTGAAGGTGAAGTTCGTTATATTTCTGATGATTTATTTACTTATTTACATGCTGGTCCTGGACGCAACTTCCGAATTTTAGGCACTGTTGTAGCTGGCACTCGTGTCACTTTGCTGCAAGAAGACGCAGAAAAAAACTTTGTGGAAATAATTGATGATAAACAACGAACAGGTTGGATCGATGCAGAGTTTATTAGTGTTAGTAGCAGTGTCAGAGCATTGGTTCCTGGTCTACAACAACAAGTAGAAGATACTGAACAAACGATCCAACAACAAAGGGAGAGTAATGATTTACTCAACCAACAAATAGCTGACCTTACTTCCCAGAATACGAACTTAAAAACGAAATTGAGTGATGCTGAAAAAGAAAACGTACAAATCACTCAAACTCTTGCTGATTACGATCAAACAGCACAAATGGAATGGTTTACCCGCGGCGGAATTGTTGCAGTCATTAGTTTACTCTTAGGGATTATCCTTACCTACTTGCCTAAGAAAAGGCGTAGAAACGATAATTGGATGTAACAAAATATTGTCTGACAGAATCTAAATTAACCACATTTTTTAACCAAAAAACGGCCTAATTCATGAGTTAAATAGTTTTCTTTGGCTAAGGAACAACATCTGGTTTTGATACCACTAGCCCTACCCTCAAAACCTCTGCATAATAAGCCAATGGCGACGAATTGGAGACAAAAATTATGAAATGGGTGGTGGCAGTTTTGTTCACACTATTTTGTCTGCTCCAATATCGTTTATGGTTTGGTAAAAATAGCGTACCTGATTTTATGATTATGAAAAAAGAAGTGGCGCTACAAGTCACCCATAATGCCAATTTAAGACAGCGCAATAGTTTGCTAAAAGCCGATATCCATGATTTGAAAATAGGCTTGGAAGCAGCTGAGGAACGCGCTAGAAATGAACTAGGATTGATAAAACAAGGCGAGACGTTTTATCGTATTTTGCCTTCTGACGATTAGTATTCATGCCTTCACTTTCTCAATATTCTGTTGTTGTACCTGCCGCCGGTATTGGCAAACGCATGAAAACAGATTGCCCTAAGCAATATCTGCATATTGCCGGTAAAACGATTATTGAACATACCCTCACTAATTTACTTGAACACAGCCAGGTACAACGCGTGATTCTAGTACTCAATCCAAACGATACATTATTCGCTCAATTACCCATTGCTAGCCATCCGCGAATTGAGGTGGTTGAGGGTGGCCAAGAACGTTGCGATTCAGTGTTAGCAGGGCTGAATTATCTATCAGATAATGAAGAGTGGGTGTTAGTACATGATGCAGCACGCCCTTGTTTTGCTGCAACAGATTTAAGCACCCTGCTGCAATTAGCTGAACAAGGCAGTATCGGTGGGATATTGGCAACACCCGTCCGAGATACCATGAAAAGAGCCTTTGATGTCAACGTAAACCGGCAAAACATCGTTAAACACACTGAGTCTAGAGAACACTTGTGGCACGCCTTAACACCACAGTTTTTTAAGCTGGCTGCGTTAAAAAAAGCTTTAAATACAGCCGCAGAGCAAAAGATAAACATCACTGATGAAGCATCTGCCATCGAACTATTAGGCGAAAAAGTATTGTTAGTAGAGGGAAGCGCCTCAAATATCAAAATCACCCAACCTGAAGATTTGTTGTTAGCCGAATTTTATCTAACACAAAACAAGCTGAACAATTAATGGAGATTTGACTGAGGTATGAGTATTAGAATTGGCCATGGCTATGACGTGCATAAATTTGGCGGCAGCGGCCCTATTGTAATTGCCGGAGTGAAAATCGAGCATGATATGGGTTTGATTGCCCACTCCGATGGCGATGTAGTGTTACATGCATTATGTGACGCATTATTAGGTGCTTTGGCATTGGGAGATATTGGTAAACATTTTCCAGATACTGACCCAACACTGGCAGGAGTGGACAGCCGCGAGTTACTTCGCCACGTCTATAAACTTATTACAGATCAGCAATATCAACTCGGGAACTTAGATCTGACTATTGTTGCTCAAGCCCCAAAAATGGCACCTCATATTGAATTAATGCGTAAAAATATTGCTGAAGACTTAAGTGCCGATATTGCACAAGTGAATGTAAAAGCCACAACTACCGAAAAATTAGGCTTTGCCGGCCGTAAGGAAGGTATGGCCGCTTACGCGGTGGTTCTGCTGACTCAACAATTAGATACTGCCCAATGAAAATAGATCACTGGCTATATCAATATCCTAAGCTAAATATTTCCGGGCAATTTAAGTCTTCTGCTGAAGACTTTCAGGTCACCGAAATATTAGGCTACGAGCCTATTGGCGAAGGTGAACATATCTACTTGTGGGTACGTAAAACCGGGTTAAATACCGCTTACTTAGCCGAGCAAATTGCTAAATTTACTCGGCTGCCATTAAGAGCAGTAACTTATGCTGGCCGCAAAGACAAACATGCGCAAACTGAACAATGGTTTAGTGTGCATCTGCCGGGCAAAGGTGAGTTTGATTGGACCCAATTCAATGAGCCAGGGGCGCAAATACTCAAATCAATACGCCACAATAAAAAACTAAGGACTGGGGTATTAAAAGGCAATCGATTTAATATTACTCTCAGACAACTCAACTCGACATCCGGCATTGATGAGCGACTGCAACAGATAAAACTGAGCGGTGTCCCAAATTATTATGGCTCACAACGGTTTGGCAGCACTAAGCATGACCCTCGAGGCGGAAATTTAGTCTTGGCTGAAAAAATGATGAGCGGTGAATCTATCCGTAACCGAAACAAACGTTCAATGGCTATTTCAGCTCTACGTTCTTGGCTCTTCAATGAAATGCTAAACAGCAGATTGCAGAATGATTGTCTAAATAAACCTTTGCTTGGTGATGTTATGCAATTATCAGGCAGTAATAGCTACTTTTGTGCAGAGCTTATAGATAACAACATTATTCAGCGCATAGCACAGCGGGATATATATTTGTCTGCTCCTTTGTGGGGAAAAGGTCTCTTAGCCAGCCAATCTGAGGCATTACAGTTCGAGCAAGATTCGGCTCAACAACATATTACAGTCACCCAAACCCTTGAAGATTTAGGCTTAAATCAAGAAAGAAGGGCAATAAACTTATTTCCAAATGATCTTGAATGGACATGGGCAGATGATACCTTAAATCTAATTTTCACACTTCCAGCAGGCACCTTTGCTACCTCAGTATTACGGGAATTGCTAGATGTACAAGATAACAACTTAGCTAAGGTTTAAAACCCTAAAGCATACAAATTTACAGCAAATAAGAATAAAAATAGGCATGACATGAGATTAACATCACGTAAAGGTGAAAGCCTTGCTCAACTTCTTCATAAAGAAGGTATCAGCAGCGCCAAAGTACTGACCGCTATAGCTAAAACGCCTAGAGAGCTTTTTTTGCCTGATGCGTTAAAACACAAAGCCTATCAAAATACTGCTTTGCCTATTGGTCAAGGACAAACCATATCCCAGCCCTACATTGTCGCTCGTATGACAGAGTTATTATTAGAGTCTGACAATCAAGTTCAAACCGTGTTAGAAATAGGTACAGGCTCAGGCTACCAAACCGCAATACTGGCGCAATTGTTCACTAATGTTTATTCAGTTGAAAGAATAAAAACCCTACAGTTTCAAGCTAAGCGACGCATGAATCAACTGGACTTACATAATGTGAAAATGAAACATGGTGACGGCTGGTTAGGTTGGAGTAGTAAGGGTCCATACGATGCGATCATCGTTACCGCAGCAGCAAAGTCAATGCCAAAAGAGTTATATCAGCAACTGAATGATGGCGGCCGTTTAATTATTCCTGTTGGGGAAGAAAATCAACAGTTACATTGTATTACCAAACGCGGTGATGAATTTGAAACAAAGATCATCGAAGCTGTTAGGTTTGTGCCTTTAGTGGCAGGAGATATTATTTGAAAACGTCAAGAACAAAGTCTGGCTATGTAAGCGTAGCCGCTAAAGGCATATTGATGGGTGCCGCAGATGCGGTACCTGGAGTATCAGGCGGCACAATTGCCTTTATGACTGGCATATATGAAGAACTATTATTTTCCCTTAGGCAGTGCAGCACTAGTGCTGTGAGAGTATTGTTTCAAAGCGGCATTAAAGCCACTTGGCAACACATTAACGGTGGATTTCTACTGGCATTATTCAGTGGCATTATTCTGAGTATTTTAACCCTATCTAGAGTGGTGTTATATCTTCTGGATAATCATCCGATATTACTTTGGTCTTTCTTTTTTGGACTCATATTGGCTGCCGTGTGGTCGGTTATTCGGCATATCGAGAAATGGGAAATAGGCGTTATCGCTACCTTTTTAATTGGTACTGTTGGGGCATTTTTTATTACCACTATTAGCCCTACCACAATTGAAACCTCACCTTTAATCGTATTTTTATCTGGCATGATTGCTATATGTGCCATGATTTTACCTGGCATCTCTGGCAGTTTTATATTGCTGCTACTAGGTATGTATGCACCGATGTTATTAGCGGTAAAAGAATTACAATTTACGACTTTATGCATATTTGCCGGTGGCTGTATAGTGGGTTTATTGAGTTTTTCTCATGTACTAACTTGGATGTTTAAACATTATAAAACAATGACTTTGGCGTTATTAGGTGGATTTATGCTGGGCTCGTTAAATAAAGTTTGGCCCTGGAAACAAACCATTGAGTCAGTGATCGATCGTCATGGTAAAGAGGTGCCCCTATTACAAAACAACATACTGCCCCACACATTTGAAACACTACACACCCAACCTGCCTATATGTGGTACGCAATTATATTAATGATATTTGGCATCATAATGGTTATTGCACTCGAAAAAATAGGTACTAAACCAGCTGATCATTAATGAAAGTATTTAATCAAAAAATAGTATTGTCTAAAAATATATCAATTTACTTTGGCATGCTATTTTGCTGTTTAATCAATATGAGCTGCTCAAACCGCAGTCAACCTGCTCCAGTATCTGAGCTTTATCAAGGTAAAACATTTCGAGATTTTGAACAACAGGGCTATTCAGCTAAGACATATCCAGTTAAAGCTGGTGATACCTTATATTCTATTGCTTGGTATTCGGGTAATGATTACAGGGACTTAGCGAGAATAAATAAGATTTCGTCTCCTTATCAGATACAGCCAGGGCAAATCTTGACGCTGGTCAAGTTAGCAAAGTCAAAACCACCAAAGCTGAAGAAGAGCACTGGTCACACCTCAAAAGTAATTATAAATCAATCTGTTGACCGCTCTAAAAAGCAGGCGTATGGTGAAAGCGAACAAATTTTAAACACGGATCCAATTGGATCATCTACCGGTCAATTTCCTGATCGAGTTAAGAGTTGGCATTGGCCCACAAATGAAACTGTTTCAAGAGGTTTTTCGGCCAAAGAACAAGGCAACAAAGGCTTGGATTTTTCAGGGACACTTGGGTTACCAATTTTGGCAGCCGCCGATGGGAAAGTAGTATACGCGGGCGACGCATTACGTGGATTTGGAAAATTAGTCATTATCAAACATTCCGACGCTTATTTAACGGCCTATGCACATAATGACAATATAGTAGTGAAAGAAAAGCAGTGGCTAAACGCAGGCCAACAAATTGCCACAATGGGTAGAAGTGGAACCGATAAGGTTAAGCTTCATTTTGAAGTGAGATACAAAGGAAAATCCGTTAATCCTTTGCGCTATCTACCTAACAGATAATAACAATAAATAATAAAAACATATCAGGAGAATTTGTAGAAACACTACCTTTAAGGAGTCATGATTATGGGTCAAGAAAAAACAGTTGTATTGGAAGTTAATGCTTTCAGCGATATTGAAGATGCAGTAGAGCGAGAACTTGTCAAGGCCGATAAAAAAGCCGAAGAACAGTTAGAAGATATTCTAGCTAATAAAGAAGATAAACCCAAAAACCTCGATGTAACTCAGTTGTATTTAGGCGAAATAGGGTTCTCCCCCTTATTATCCGCAGAAGAAGAGGTGTATTTTTCACGCCGCGCCTTAAAAGGTGATGAAGCATCTCGAAAACGAATGATTGTCAGTAATTTGCGTTTAGTAGTCAAAATCGCGAGGCGTTACAACAATCGTGGTTTGGCATTACTTGATTTAATCGAAGAAGGAAATTTAGGTCTTATTCGTGCTGTCGAAAAATTTGATCCTGAGCGAGGTTTCAGATTCTCTACTTATGCCACTTGGTGGATTAGACAAACCATTGAACGTGCAATTATGAACCAAACCCGCACGATTCGTTTACCTATTCATGTAGTAAAAGAACTCAATGTTTATCTGCGTGCAGCTAGAGAACTTTCTCAAATGCTCGATCATGAACCTACCCCGCAAGAAATTGCTGAATCGTTAGATAAACCTGTTCGCGACGTCATCAAAATGTTGCGTTTAAACGAAAGAATAACCTCTGTTGATACCCCTATAGGTGGTGAGAACGACAAGGTTTTACTGGATGTTATAGCTGATAACAAGGGCCATGGCCCTGAAGAAGATTTACAAGACTCAGACATCAAACTAAATATCATAAAATGGTTGGAAGATCTTAACCCTAAGCAACGTGAAGTGTTAGCAAGACGCTTTGGGCTGTTAGGTCACGAACCTTCCACCCTTGAGGATGTTGGGTTAGAAATTGGGCTTACCCGTGAAAGAGTTCGTCAAATTCAAGTGGAGGCTTTGCGACGCTTGAGAGACATGTTGGGCCACAAAGGTTTAGATTTAGAAGCTTTATTCAATAAACTTACTTAGTGTTTACACACCTCACAAAATCAAAAAAGCCTCACATGAGGCTTTTTTTAGTAACAAACTTGAGTGTTTTGACTTTTATAGAACAGCTGTAGCTGCTGCATAATCAGGCTCATCAGTAGTTTCAGCGACTTGTTCAGTGTAAACAACATTGCCTTGTTCATCGATCACCACTACGCTTCGAGACAATAAACCAGTCAGAGGACCATCACTAAAACTCACACCATAATCAGTGCCAAAACTTCCTCTAAAACTTGAGCCTGTGACTACATTTTTAATGCCCTCTACTCCACAGAATCTTGCTGCAGCGAAAGGTAGGTCAGCTGATACGCATACCACTTTAGTATTTCTTAATTCACTGGCCTTTTGATTAAAAGTACGGATTGAGGTAGCACACACACCCGTATCCACTGAAGGAAAAATATTTAAGATCAGTTTTGATCCTTTGTAATCTGCTAATGTTGTTTCCGATAAGTCAGTTTCTACTAAAATGAAGTTAGGCGCCTTAGACCCTACTTTTGGTAAATCACCGCATGTATTAAACGCGTTTCCTTGCAATGTCACTGTGGCCATATTGATATTCCTAATGAGTTTCTTAAAGGTCTATTGTAGTTCAAATAATTTGCATAATCAGATAACTGTCGCTAGATAGTATTTTAGACAGTACTATGGACTTATGATATCCAGCATTCCCAAAAGACCATGAACTCTACAATAAGATTAATTATTTCAGCGGTTATCTCGTTTGTTTTTTATTTTACCTGGTCATATTGGGCAAACGGGATGGCTACAGATGATCAGGCATTAGTGCTTAGATCCGCATTATTACAGGGCACACTCAGCGCCACTATTACCATATTGTTTACCTTCATTTTAGAAAAATCAGTATCTAAATTTGGTAAGAGTTACCTATCGCTCATGTTTATAGTACCCATTATTTGTACTGTGCACTCCAAGACGTCGCAAAATATTGCTATTTTTAAAACATTTAAAAATGCACTCGATAATTCAGCAAAATATCTAAGTAACAATGTCATCCCTGGCAGTTTATTAGCGCCTTTGTTGCCTATTGCAATCCAGGCCAGTATTGCCATCAGTGTTAACTGGGTTAATCAAACTCCAAACTTATGGTTGACTGTCGCACCGAGCATTTTGATTACCGCTATTTATGGCTATGCGTATACTTTCACCTTGTTGTCGAAACCTAAACAGCCTGTTTTAGAAGAGTAATAAAACGGTAGGCATAAGGATGTAATGATTCTGCTTGATGAGCTTCATTATCTAATTCTTGCCAATTATACCTTGCTAGATAATCAGGAAAATGAGTATCACCAGCTACGTCCAAATCAATAAGAGTCAAGTAAAGTTGATGGCAAAATGCTAGGAAGTGCTTATAAATAGTGCCCCCACCGATGATCATCACTTCAGGAGTTTCAACTTTCTGTTCTCTACAATATCTTTCAGCCACATCAATAGCCTGTTCACAGCCCTGCACCACCGTTGCATCTGTGAGCTTAAGATCAATATCTGAACTGACCACGATGTTTAGTCGCCCAGGTAATGCTTTACCTATAGAAACGTAGGTTTTACGACCCATAATAATCGGTTTTCCGAGGGTTATTTTTTTAAAGTGCTTGAGATCTGCAGGCAAATGCCAAGGCATCGCATTGTCGGCACCAATGACCCGGTTGTTGGCCATTGCAGCTATCATTGATATCTTCATTTTGAATATTACATCGATTATTAAAAATCTAATTTTACACAATTTAGCTTTGAGTTGACACGGACCAACAATCTAATGTTTACATAAAGACGGATAAAAATTTGTTACACCTGAAGAAATCAAAGATATCGTTATTTATGAGTGATGAGAAAACACACTAGCCCTTAATATGCAAAGTAAAAATAGGCTTGATAGCTTAAAATTTGTTCTCCTATTATCAAATTTATTTTTTTGGAGAAAGAATGAAACACTTAAATCTTTTTACCTGTGCAGCCTTAATCAGTTTGGCTTTGTCGGGAACAACACATGCCGGAGTTTTTACTTCTGAGCAAGTTATTCAGTTTCAGCAGTTTGATTTTAATAAATAATAAGTCTTGAACATGATTGATGATGCAACTGTACAACATAAATTAATTGCACTAGGCGTAAATGCAGATGACGCACTAAAAGGTTAGATACGATGACCCCACAAGAGGTAACTGAGCTAAATAGACAGTTAAACCAAGCGCCTGGGGGAGTGATTGTAGGCACCGTTGTGACTGTACTTGTTGTCGTAGCAGTCCTCGAACTAATGGGTATTACCGACGTTTGTCCCTTTATTCGACCCATATAGGTAACTTAGGTTAAATGCTTAGCAAAAAGCGGTGGATCAGTGCATTAACGTGTTCACTGCTATTATTACAAGGCTGTCAAAATACACCACAAACTGAAATGCTCAGTGGCTCTATTCTGAATAATGTCAGCCCGAGAAAATTGATAAAAGACGTCCCTTTTTACCCACAAGAAAAATTCTTTTGTGGTCTCACTACTCTTTCTGAAGCATTGAATTTTTATGGACACTCAACCACCCCAGAAAGTATAGCGCCTAGTTTATTTATTCTAGGTCGAGAAGGCAGTTTACAACTCGAAATGATTTCAGCAGCCAGATCGTATGGTCTTTTAGCCTACTCCACTCAATCTGACTTTAAGACTCTATTCTCGCTTATTGACAATGATGTGCCCGTCATTGTTTTCCAAAATGTTGCGGCATCCTGGTTTCCAATGTGGCATTACGCTTTAGTTATTGGTTATGGCCAAATCGAACAAAAAATAATCCTACATACTGGCGAGGCAGAAGTTCACGAGATGTCATACGAATTGTTTGAAATAGTTTGAAATAGTTTGGCAAAGAGGAAATTATTGGATATTGGCTTTATTAAGATCGGAGCAAACTCATAAGTACTTAGACCTATTTATCTATACTCAAGCGGCTCACGATATGCTCAAGATTGGCTTAAATGAGACGGCACTTTCTCACTTATCACAGCAACCGAAGTTTGGCCGAAACAATGGTTATCCTATTTTTTGCTAGGTAATCACTTTCTTAATATTTCAGCCGAAGCGGCAAGTTGGTTTAGCGAAGGATATAAGTATGCTTCTGACATACCAGAATATCTTAATAATTATGGGTATGCTTTGGTTTAAAAAGGGTGCATTAGCGCTGCAAAAGAATTAATAACGTCAGCATTAACAATAACACTTATTGACCAAAACCTATTGGCTACCAAGAATCAATTTGATTTAATTCAGATAGCCCATGACACGGCACTGAAGGATCATTGCGCGTCATACGCATTATATAGCGATGACGCGTTATTTGGTCATCTCTTGGTGTAAACCACTTCTACACCAGAGTCATCATTATCATCGAAGTCATCATCATAGGCATCTTCAATAATATCTTTATGATACGTATCCCACTTGAATCCCACCTCTTCATCCTTAATTTCAGGTTCAACTTCAGCAGGCAGTGCCTCAATGAAGTCCATTGATTTCATACACAATGCATGTGTACCAAGTTTCTGGAATGCTGAAATTTGGAAATATTCACCTTGCCATTCAAGTGCTTCTGCAATCTGCTTGCACAACTCATTGGCTTCATCTTCGAGCATCAAATCGATTTTATTAAATACTAACCAACGTGGCTTAGCAGCCAGTTTCGGGCTGTATTTTTCAAGCTCTGCGACAATGGCTTTAGCGTTCTCAACAGGGTCTGAACCATCTGCTGGCATCAAATCTACCAGATGTAATAACACTCGGCAGCGCTCTAAATGCTTTAAAAATTGAATACCAAGACCTGCGCCTTCTGCAGCACCTTCAATTAAACCTGGAATATCAGCAATAACAAAGCTTCGCATAGAGTCCAAACGCACCACACCTAGGTTTGGTACCAATGTAGTAAAAGGGTAATCAGCGACTTTAGGTTTGGCTGCTGAAACACTGCGAATAAAAGTAGATTTCCCAGCATTAGGCATACCGAGTAATCCCACATCGGCAAGCAACAATAATTCTAACTTTAAATGCCTGACTTCACCTGGTGTGCCATCAGACTTTTGTCTTGGCGCACGATTAGTACTGGTCTTGAAACGAGCATTACCTAAGCCATGAAAACCACCCTGGGCCACTTTCATGCGCTGGGTATGTTTGGTTAAATCACCTAATACTTCTCCCGTTTCGCTATCGGTCGCGCGAGTACCAACCGGCACTTTCACATCTAGGTCAACACCGCCTCTACCAGTACAATTAGCACTTTGGCCTTTTTTACCGTGCTCAGCACGATGAAATCGTTCAAAACGGTAATCTATCAAGGTGTTTAAATTTTCATCTGCAACCAAATAGACGCTTCCGCCATCACCGCCATCACCTCCGTCTGGGCCACCATCTGGCACGTATTTTTCGCGGCGAAAACCGACTACACCATTACCGCCATTACCTGCATCAACACGGATATCAGCTTCATCTACAAATTTCATTACTTAACGACACCTTGAATGTTACTCAATTGAGCCTAGTATAGTCTGTTGAATACCAAAATGGATTCACTTTTTACTAGTTCAACAAAAAACCCCGCTTAAAGCGGGGCTTTTAAAAAATCTATGCGTAATTGCTAATTAAGCAATGATGCTCACAAATTTACGATTTTTAGGACCTTTTACTTCAAACTGAACTTTACCATCTGATAAAGCGAATAAAGTATGATCTTTACCGATACCCATGTTGTTACCCGCGTGGAACTTAGTACCCCGTTGACGAACAATAATGTTACCTGCTAGAACTGACTCACCACCGTAACGCTTAACACCTAGGCGTTTACTTTCTGAATCACGGCCATTGTTAGTACTACCACCAGCTTTTTTATGTGCCATTTGTATATACTCCTATTAAGCGCTGATACCAGTGATCTTCACTTCCGTGAACCACTGACGATGACCCATTGTGGTTCGTGAATGTTTACGACGACGGAACTTAACGATTTTAACTTTATCGCCACGTCCGTGCGTTACAACTTCAGCTGTAACCTTGCTACCACTTACAAAAGGGGTACCAATTTTAATATCGTCACCATTACTTACCATTAAGATGTCATCAAATTCAATTGACTCACCTGGAGCCACTTCGATTTTTTCTAGACGAAGGATTTGACCTTCAGCCACACGGTGTTGTTTGCCACCACTTTGGAAAACCGCGTACATAATTAAACTCCGCACTGTGTCTCTTGACACTTATATTCAAAAACAGGCGGCGAATTGTACGTGAACAGATAATACCGATCAAGCACATTTCAGAATTAATTTGGTTAAATATCAAACGCTTTAATATCGTTTCAGTTTTTTCGTACTACCAAGCCAAAGAGTCACTGGATACCCCGATAAATTACTGTAAAATCAATTAGCGTATTTACATCACGTAACTCAACTTCAAAAAAACGGGTAAAAACGGCAGTATGAAATTAGAAACAATTAATCAACTAGCTCGTACAGATATGATGGCGGTAAACAGGCTCATTCAACAACAAGTGGACTCTGAAGTGTCGTTGATTAACCAATTAGGCTTTTATATCGTTAACAGCGGAGGAAAACGCTTAAGACCTTTGCTGACTGTTTTAGCAGCAAGAGCACTTAACATACAAACAGATCAGCACCATACCTTAGCTACTATAATCGAGTTTATTCACACTGCCACACTACTTCACGATGACGTAGTCGACGAATCCACTATGCGCCGCGGTAAAGAAACGGCCAATGCCGTATTTGGTAATCAAGCTAGCGTTCTAGTAGGAGACTTTTTATATACGCGTTCATTTCAGATGATGGTTAGTTTGAAAAGTATGCGTGTAATGCAAATCTTGTCTGATGCTACCAATGTCATAGCAGAAGGTGAAGTACTTCAATTGATGAACTGTAACGACCCTGAAACCAGTGAAGAAAGTTATATGCAAGTGATTTACAGTAAAACTGCACGTTTGTTCGAGGCTGCTACTTTGCTAGCCGCGGTATTAACTGATCAGGGTGAAGAGATTGAATTCGCAATGCAAGAGTACGGTAAATACTTAGGAACAGCGTTTCAATTAGTAGATGACATTCTTGATTATGCAGCAGATTCAGAGGTAATGGGCAAAAACGTGGGTGACGATTTAGCAGAGGGTAAACCAACACTGCCTTTACTATATGCAATGTGGCACGGCACTGATGAACAAAAAGCACTCATAAAAGAAGCGATTGAAACCGGTAATGGAATGCATAACTTCACAGAAATCATGGCAGCAATGGAACAAACTGGCGCATTAACCTATACCAAAGAACGTGCAGCAGATGCATCTGAAAAAGCAATTAAAGCATTAGATAATGTTCCCAGCTCAGAATATAAGGATGCATTAATAGGATTAGCCAATATCGCCCTAGTAAGAGCAGCTTAACTCCATTTTTCGTTATTTTCCCTCATCGAAAGCGTTTAATCCACAAATGACCTGTGGCAATAAAATTCAGTAGATTTAACAACCATTAATAATCGTTTTGTCTTAAAACGATTATTAATGCTCATAATTCAACATTTACCCAATAATAATTGTAAATAAATTCTTACACTCAGGGCCATTTAGCGTCGGCTTATCCATATCTGACAAGTCAAACAGTACATCTTATTGGCCAAGCGTCCAACTTACGTATACTATCTTGAGGGAGGTTCACTACCTCTTAATATTAAAAGTCGTTTAAACGACAAAACAAACTAAAATTGTGGTCCAGGGAGACATACATGTTTACAAATTCAAAATTGACTAAGTCAATTCGTTTAGCATTAGTTTTTGGAGCTACGGCTCTAATTACGCCTTACTCAATCGCTCAAGAAGTTGCCTCTGAAGCAATTTCAGAAGAAGAGTCTTTTGAAAAAATTGAAGTTACTGGCTCTCGTATAAAGAAACTTGACCTAGTAACTACACGTCCGGTGACATTTATTGATTCTGATTATTTAGCAGAAAGAGGCATAACAAATGCACAATCTGCGGTAACCGATATCCCAGGCGTATTCGCAGCTGCTTCTCCAGAAGTCGGCGGAAACACTGCCGCTGCATCTCAAGGTGTTGGTCAACGTACCATCAATATATTTGGCCTAGGTTCCCAACGTACGTTGACACTAGTCAATGGTAATAGATTTGTATCAAGCAACTCACCAGTTGGCGGTTCATCTAGTGACGGTTCTCAATTAGATGTAAGTAACATCCCAGTTGCACTTATCGACAGAGTTGAAGTAGTAAAAGTAGGTGGTGCAGCAGTATACGGTGCAGATGCCGTCGCTGGTGTAGTTAACTACGTATTGAAAAAAGACTATGAAGGCGCTGAAATATCCGTTGACAACAATTTCATAGGTACTGATTTAGGCAATGACTTTTCAGTTCGCGGCTTAATCGGTGGAAATTTTGATTCTGGTAAAGGTAACGCAGTAATCGCCGTTGAATATAGCAAGCTAGACAACATTCTTGCTAAAGATGTAAAAACACTATCGAACAACTGGTCTGCATTCACCCCTACGGCTGCTGATGCGGTACTTGATGCCGATGGTGAGCGTTTTGCTGGCCAGATACGTTTATATGAAAACACGCGTGCTGGTATTCTATCGTTTAGCGGCTTATTGACTCCGGGTGATACTGCTATAACCAACTTGGGTTTAGGCCAATGGTCAGATGGAAATTTTTATCAAGTAGATCCTTCTGGTACAGGTAACTTAGTACCTTATGATACTGGTGTACCAACTGGTAATGCAGTTTGGTCTGCAGGCGGTGACGGTTTAGATTTGGGTCAAACCAATACTGCACAAGAAGGTATTGAGCGTTGGAATCTAACCTCAATGTCAACTTATGCAATTACTGATAATATTAATTTAAACTTTTTAGCTTTTGCCAATTCTTCAGAAGCGAAGAATCCAGGATACCAAGCGGCACAATATAACTCTGGTGTATTTGGTGGACTAGCCGGAGCACTTGAGTTTGCTACTGACTATCCATATTTAAACGATTCAGCTAGAAGTGAAATTGAAGGACTATTAGGTGGTCCGGGTAACTTTTACATGCACAAAGGCTGGACTGACTTAGGGCAACGTGAAGTTATCAATGAATCTAATGTATTTAGTTTCAAATTTGGCTTTGACGGTGATTTTGAAGTCGCTGATGAGTTTTGGACTTGGGAACTTAACTATCAAAAAGGTTGGAGTTCAGTTTATTCACAATCTTCATCTGTCAATGAACTTAGATTTGTAACCGCTATGGATGTGGGTGTTAACCCGGATACTAATCAGATTGATTGTCGTTATAATTATGAAGATGAATACGGCGAGCAATACCGTCCAGAAGGATTCGGCTTAACTGCTGACGACAATCCATTAGGCGGAGCTGATGCATGTTCACCACTTAACCCTTTTGGTGAAATAACTGACGCCGCTCGTGATTATGTTTTATACAACTCGATTGGTAAAACGCGAATCGAGCAAGAAATATTTAACGGCTACCTTTCTGGTACCGTGATGAGCTTACCAGGTGGTGATTTAGGTGTTGCAACTGGTTTTGAACATCGTAAAGAGTCCGCTTCTTTTGCTGATGATGCTTCTAGTTCGTTTATTGGTACTACAGCTAACTCACTTTCGGGTGGATATGACACAACGGATGCTTACGTGGAAGTGTATGTGCCTTTAGTGTCATCTGATATGGATATTCCATTCTTAGACTCTCTGTCAATAGAAACTTCTTTTAGAAGCATGGACAACAGCCGTTCAGGTTCTGATAAAGCATGGGCTCTAGGCGTTAACTTTCGTCCACTTGAAGATGTTATGATACGAGGTAATGTACAACGAACAGTAAGAGCACCAGCTGTTTCAGAACTGTTCTTACCTGTTGTTGAAATCTCTTCTTTTGCAACTGATCCATGTGATGCACGTAATAGAGAATCTGGGCCTAACCCAGCTATAAGACAAGCAAATTGTGATGCTGAAGGCATTCCAGCTGATTTTGCTAGTATTGCGCAAAATGCTTCACGTCGTGGTTTCCAAGGTGGTAATCAGGAATTAGGTAACGAGCAGTCTAAGAGTAAAAACATCGGGGTTATTTACAGTCCGTCTTGGGCTGAAGGTCTTCAGTTCGCTGCAGACTATGTAGAAATCGATATTACTAACGCAATTGTTAGCTTTACACTGACCGATATAATGGAAGCTTGTTATGACGGAGTTGACTTTCCTAACAGCTTCTGTGGCAACTTTACTCGTTTGGATGACAATCAATTACCTACCAATAACGCCTTTACTTCTGGCTTTGTTAACGCGGCGTTGAGAAGTTTTCGTGCGATAGAATATACAGCTAGTTATTCTTCAGATATCAAGGATATTCCTTTTGTAGGTGATATTTTAGGTGAAGTTGGATCTTTTGATATTGCGCTAAGAGCCTTTAATCTGAAGAAAAATGCTACATCTAATACTGGATTCGACTTTTCTGATAATACTGGTCAATATAATAATCCTGATTGGAGAAGCGATTTACGTATTCGTCATTCACTTGGTGATTTCACTACATTGCTCGATATTGAATATTCTGGAGAAGGAGCAAGAAACGTAGAGCAAACCAACGACCTACAGTATATAGATCAATTTGGTAACGCTTACAAAACAATCGAAAGTAGAACACTTGTTAATTTATCGCTTAACTATGCGGTTACTGAAGGCACAGTGGTTAGAGCTAGAATTACCAACTTATTAGATTGGGAACCGTCAGAGAGAGAAAACGCCATTGGTCGTTTCACTTATGGCCAATCAGTTAATGTTGGTTTTACAACTAAGTTCTAGTAGTAATAAAAAGAGCATGTAAAAGTGCTCACGTATGAACCTTAAAAGCTTGGATATTTATTCAAGCTTTTTTTATGTTCGTTAATAGAGTGATTTGGATAGATCATGTCAATTTTTGCTACTTCCATTACAGCTATTGATCGCGTTTTTAACTCTTTCTTTTTGTTTTAATTAAGTCGTTCATAATATACTGAATTATGTGTATACAACATAAAGCTCAGTTTACTTCTTATCTAATCGAGTGTGTCCACTAACAGTTGACACATTCACTTTTGCACTGCCGCCATTTAAAGAGAACTTTAACCAACGATTAGGGCCATACTTCGCTTTTTGCATTTTATCAGTAGATAAATTATTAGTGATACCGCCACCAGCATGACCTTCAATGTCAAACCTTGCCGATACCTCGCTTTGCAAATAGAGGCGAATCGAACCACCTACTGATGAAGCTTCAATCTCGCCGTTGTTCTCAAGTTCAAGCCAAGCCTCTGTCGAACCATTTACTGTATCAAGATTTAGCTGACTGATCTTACCAAGCTTTAATTTGATATCGCCATTGACGGTTTCTACGTTTATATCAGCACTATCACTGAATACTTCAATATTGCCGTTCACCGACTCGTAGGTGTCTTCATTACCTTTTGAACTGCGCGAGTCAATCGAGCCGTTTACAGTACTTATTTTTACGTCACCTTCTAAACTATCTGCAGTGACCTCGCCATTCACTGATTCTAGACGAATACGCCCTGCTAACTCTTTTACATCTATAGAGCCGTTAACTGTTTCAACTCTTGCACCACCGCGAATTTTTTCTAACTCAACATCAGCATTGACTGCGCTGTAGTAGACTTTGCTTTGACGAGGGACGAATATTTCTAAATCGTCACCATTATCTGATCCCCAGTTGCTCCAACCATGGTTATTCTTTACTTTGACTTTGATAAGCACTTCATTGTCGTCTTTTTCGAAGATAAACTTTTCTGTTCTGTCGCCTAGAATGCCTGTTACTTTAACTTCAGATTTATCCCAAGCAATCACCTTGGCAGAACCATTTACATGCTCAATCTGCACATAAGGGGCTTTAGATACGTCCAGTGAACGGTTGATCTTTTCATCAGCCAAAGCAGTCCAGCTCAGACATAAAAGCCCAGCAAAAATTAATAACTTTTTCATTCTTTATACTCCTAAAAATTCAGCACTTTAAATTTGTGACAGTTGTGACCACTTCGGTGAATGCACGCGCTCAATTATATTAATTTGTTGTTGATGCACACTTTGTAGCATCTTTAATAGGGCCATATTGTTTGGCTCATTTTCTAACGCCGTTTTAATCGCATCTGCAGCGTCATCTAATTCCATTAGTTGGTTTTGCCAATTTTGGGTCAGTGCAGGTTGATCTTGAAACCTGACCAATAAAGCATTTTTTGTTTTAGATGCTGTGCACTTAATGATGCAACCAAATCATCACCCGTTAACGAAACAGCCGGCTGGTTAACCGACAACCAGCCAATCAATCCAAACATAGCCACCGTAGCTGCCACCAAGTACATCTTCTTTCCCAAGGCTACACGAGGTGGTTCTGAAGCTTCACTCGACAACGCTAACTCGATACCCGGCCATAAATCTCTCTCTGGCTGTTGGTCTTTATTTAAGTCCGCTAGCTGGTCCGCTAAGGCCTGTTTAAAATTAGTTTTATTCATAGCCCATCCACTCCTTCAACAAATGCTTGGCCCGGTGAAATTGTGCTTTACTTGTGCCCACAGCCATATTGGTCATAGTGGCAATCTCTTCGTGTCGGTATCCTTCAATGGCATGCAGCACAAACACGATTCGTGCTCTGTCAGGCAGTCTTGCAACATAGCTTTCGATGTCAACGCTACTGCTCGACTCTTGTGCTGCTGCGTTCATAACCACAGAATCTTCGATATTAAACATCTTCTGCAGCCACCCTTTTTGTTTACGTATATAAGAAATTGTGATGTTAGACGTTACGGTGTGTAACCAAGTAGAAAACTTACTGTCACCTTTGAAATTTCCGATTTTTCGCCACAACTGAATAAACACTTCTTGTGTTGCATCCTCAGCCAACATTTTTTCACCTGTCAGCCGATAACATAGCCCATACACTTGCCCAATGTATGCTTGATACAATCGGTTATAAGCTTGTTTATCTCCGCCCTGCACAGCTTTTATTAAGTCCCACTCACTTTTTGTGGCAAACTTATGCTGAGCATCGACAACGTTTCCTTGGATAGTCAATCTAATGTCTTACTCTTGTTGTGTTAAAAGATTAGTCGCAGAGTAGATCATTAAAGTTTAAAGCACCAAAAAAATAATTAAAGTGAGTGAAAATAATTATGAAAATCATTGGTTTATATTCGGGGAAGTTATCCAACATTGGTGAAAAGCGCAGTCCAACGGGTATATACAAGCAATCGGTAGAACAAGTATCGGTGGATGAATTAGGTATCATTGGCGATATTCAGGCTGATAAACGCTTCCATGGCGGCCCAGAGAAAGCATTACATCAATATGCATTGAGCAGCTACGAAAAAATCATCAAACGTTACCCGCTTCTACATAAACAAGCCAAGTCAGGCATGATAGGCGAAAACCTGTCAGCCACTGATATGAATGAGCACAATGTGTGTATTGGTGATATCTACAATGTGGGCAGTTGCGTTTTACAAGTTAGCTCACCACGAATTCCCTGTTGGAAAATCGACGCAAAGTTCAAACAACCTGATTTAAATCACTTTATTAGCCAGCATAGACTCAACGGCTGGTATTACCGGGTTTTGCAGGCCGGTGACATCACGCTAAATGATAAATTCCTGTTGCAGCAAAGACCAAATACAAATGTCACTTTAGATACTATGCTTAAGGTGATTCATGGTAAGGCTGAATCGCACCTTATTCAGCTTACAACGAATGCCACAGGCCTTGATCATGAATGGCAAAAACGGCTGCAAAACAAATACCAATTAACTTAGAACGTGAGCCAAGTTATGGAACAAAATTTACTAGAAAAAACAGGTAAAACACTGGACCAGTGGAAGTTATTATTGTCACAACAGTCATTTAGCAAACATGGCGAATACATAACGTTTCTTAAAAGCGAACATGCTATTACTCTCGGTTTTGCCAATTTTATTACCTTGAAGTTTCATGAAGCGTATGCGGCTTCATCTGATGCTGATGATTTAGTTGCTAACCAATATAAAGTAAGGAATGCCTCAAACCTATATTCAACAAATTACTCATGACAATCACCCACCTTGGTTCTGATGTCGAAGCTGTCGCAAAAAAACTGGTAGTGAGTTTGGGAGTAACAAGACAATTCACTCCTATTCAACCGACGACAAAAAAGCGAATCGATCTAGGTCTTAAATTGAATAACACACCCCACAGTGAAAGACTGTAGACATCAGGGCGATTTGGCACTGTGTGAACACATAGAGTGCAACTCACAGAATTAGAAGAAGTTGATAATGAACAAATAAAGTGGATTAAAGAGACCTATAAACAAGCGAAGTAACATTTAAAAACACTAAACAAAAGACATACAAAAACACCGCTAACTTAGCGGTGTTTTTAGATGCTCAAAGACAATTAGCGATTAGGCTTCTTGAATTATAACCAACTTGATGGTCGCAGTAACTTCTGAGTGAATTTGCAAATCAATTTCGAATTCGCCAGTTTCACGTAAAGTACCAACAGGTAATTTAACTTCAGATTTAGTCACTTCGACACCAGCAGCAGTAATCGCAGCAGCTATGTCGCGTGTACCGACAGAACCGAACAACTTACCTTCATCACCAGCAGGAGAAGCGATAGTCACCTCACCCAACTCAGAAATCTTATCTGCACGAGCCTGTGCAGATGCAAGTTGTCCAGCAATTTTTGCTTCCAAATCAGCACGGCGTGCTTCAAATTTTTCTACATTTACTTTAGTAGCGGGAACTGCCTTACCTTGTGGAAACAAGAAGTTACGCGCATAACCTGATTTTACAGTGACTTTGTCACCCAAGCCGCCTAGGTTAGCGATCTTGTCTAATAGTATGATATCCATCTTTGCTACCTATGATTACTTGTGAGAATCAGTATATGGAAGCAACGCTAAGAAGCGCGCACGCTTAATTGCAGTTGACAACTGACGCTGATATTTCGCGCTAGTTCCAGTGATACGGCTAGGTACAATTTTACCACTTTCAGTGATGTAGTTTTTCAACATAGCGATATCTTTAAAATCTATCGCAGGAGCATCAGCAGCAGAAAAACGACAGAACTTACGACGTCTAAAAAAACGAGCCATTATTTATCCCCTTCTTCTACAGGAGCTGGAGCGGCTGTTTCTTCAACGGCAGCAACAGGTTTCTCAGCAGGCTTTTCAAAAGGTTTTTCATCACGCTTTTCACGACGTTCTTCTTTAGCCATAGGAGACTGTTCAGTAACAGCATCTTTGGTACGCATAACTAGGTTACGCAAAACAACATCATTAAAACGGAAAGCAGTTTCTAGCTCTTCAACGGCTTCAGCAGTGGCTTCAACGTTAACTAAAACATAGTGTGCTTTATGAAGTTTATTGATTGGGTAAGCCAATTGACGACGGCCCCAATCTTCCAAGCGGTGGATAGTGCCACCATCTTGGGTAAGAATTCCAGTATAACGCTCGATCATACCTGGAACTTGTTCACTCTGGTCAGGGTGAACCATAAATACGATTTCATAATGACGCATATATGTTGCTCCTCACGGTTGTAGCCTCGATAGCACAGTCAAGCTATATAGAGACAAGGAACTAAAAGTAGTGACTGTTTTAAGCGGCGAAGATTGTATATAAACTGGGCTTTTTGTACAAGATATATTTAGCTTTCATTCAGTAAAAAGTCTGTTTTTCAGTTATTTAGGGGGATGGAGTAGTTTGCTGGGCAGCTTACCCCTTTTATAACCTTTAAAGCATGCGCTGCGCTTACCCGCCTCCATGCGGTTTTTGACTCGAATCCCTTCGAACCAGTTACTCTTTTTGCTGCAGCTAAAAAAGAGTAACCAGAAAAAAGCCGCTCTCCAAATATGTTCTTCATCCAACTATCTGCTCACTTTTGCAGGTCGTAATGATTCGTTCCCGACGAGGCATTACTCAATCGCCTTCCCTGGCGATTGCCCTCCAAAAGAGAGCAGATAATTGGCGAACATACAGTCGAGGGTAGATCAAGAGCATCGGCTTTGCCGACTAAGAGTTTTAAATGGCTACGCCAAAGTCAATGTGTCTCCTGATAGATTACTCTTCCTCAAATAAGCGCTGCACCTTTGATAGATGGGACATAAATACAATTTATCTCATTGGTTTTAAATGATTTTAATTTTTGCGTAGGCAATATGTAGGGAAACAAAGACAACTTAAACAAAAGAGGTTTATAAATAAGCAGTGGTTGCGAGAGAGCGATACCAGCTATCCTTTGCAACGGACTACCCCCTGAAAGTCTCTTAGGGTAAAGCTTGCAGCAAATAATAAATACCATTATTAGACAGGGAGCTTTAATGCTATTAAGCTAGTTTCTCTCAAAATTTGGCATTGCTGAACAACCTAAATCAACGATTAAGGCGACTGCTAACGCCCGTCTGGTGTTATTCCATCTACCCATGAGAGTACAGTTTCTATCGGTAATGTTGGGCGTTTTTACGTTCAAATGTTTTTGCGTTGTATTTGTTATTCTGCGATTCCTGCAAAACTTTCTTTAAACGTATTGGCATTCTCTCCAGCGCTATTTTTTCCCCAAACCCATGAGTAACCATATTTCCTGAGACAAAATTAACTGCGTTCCACGCCATTGAAGATAGTTGAGTTGGAGAGTATGGCGAAACCAACTCCTTAATTTCATCATAAACCGTTTGTGTCACCATGCATTCAGGTCGGTTAAAATGCTTGTCGACAATAAAATAAAGCGTGTTATACATCCACCCCAACTTATTGTATTGGTGCAGCTCTACTATATCCTTATCGCTAAACCCTTTTATTGCCACTTTTGAATTGTTTAATCTCATTTAATCCTTCAAGAATTTCTAATCCAATATCACGATTATTCATGATCGATTGCCTCCGCTATTTGTTTTAAGACATTACCAGAAATTGTCGCCCTTTCAGATTTGCTATACATCGTTAGCATCCAAATTTCATGTTCTGATTTCTTCCAATAATAGATTGCGCGTATTCCACCACTTTTTCCTCGACCAGAAACAGCCCAGCGAACTTTCCTTACTCCACCAGAGCCACCGACAATATCACCGGCATCAGGTTTTTGTAAAAAATACGATTGCAACCCTCGGTAATCATCATCAGAAAAGTAATTGGGTAAGATTTTTTGTGAATATACTAGTTTCTATAAAAATCATATAACAAATATACGGCAATGCCGGATTAATTCAAATGTGTCGATTGACATGTGGCAAGGAATTAAAAGGACTTTTACGTTAATTCCAAGCTAAAAATTCGCACACAAGCCAAGCTTATTGTGTACAGTGCCGAAAATTGGAGAAAGTACAGTCTTCCAATATTTATAATAATGGTATAACAAGCAGTACTTTAGCTTAGGAAATTGATGCGTTTATTTAAAATCGATGCGGTAGATTGGCTCGCCACATTACCGTCAGGCAGTGTGGATTTAGTGATTACAGACCCACCTTATGAGTCATTAGAGAAACATAGGGGAATTGGCACAACCACTCGCTTAAAAGTGAGTAAATCCTCTAGTAATCAATGGTTTAATATTTTTCCAAACGAGCGTTTTGAGAGTTTATTTAAAGAGGTTTACCGAGTACTCAGCAAAAATGCTCACTTTTACTTATTTTGTGATCAAGAAACCATGTTTTTTGTAAAACCTATTGCCGAAAAAATGGGCTTCAAATTCTGGAAAGCTATTGTCTGGGACAAAGTCAGTATAGGAATGGGATATCACTATCGTTCAAGACACGAATTTATACTTTTTTTGAAAAGGAAAAAGAAAGCTTAATAATTTAGGTGTTCCCGATGTACTCGAGTGTAAAAGAGTTTATAGAGGCTATCCAACCGAGAAACCAGTTCCGCTTATCGAAATACTCATTCAACAAAGCACATCTAGCGGAGAATTAGTAATCGATCCCTTTTTTGGCTCTGGAGCGACTCTCTTAGCAGCTAAGAATTGTGGTAGAGAATATCTTGGCAGTGATATATCCGATGACGCACATGATTATTTCATGAACCGCGAACAGAATTAACCACTGGCTATGTATGTCATTCAATAATGTAGCTACCAAAACCTCCTAGTCAGCAAAACGGTCGACATGTGGCCGATACTATTGGCTTAAATTCGTTTTAAAATTCTCCAGTTATTATGTGAATTAGGTGGGAAATGATGACGTTGCATCTAATTAAACATTAAAACCTATCGGCCTGACACCTTTTCTTCACTCTCCCATAATTGCCACACCATGCCTACACCATAAGAATAAGTGCTTTTGTCTCTAAAAATTGGGCTATCCTCATTTGCTGCTCCCGAATGCAGAGAAGCACGGGCAAAGGTAAAAATTCGAATGTCTTCGGTGGCGTTAAATGACAGACCGACAGATAATTCTGTACCTAAATAACCACTTTTGGCATCGTAGGCTGAACGCTGTTCGGTGACAAAATCATTATCAACTTGATAGAAATAATTGTGTAATTTTTCAGTAGCCCAGGTGGGTGACAGGTTAATAGATAATGCGGTTTTCTCGCTTAACCATCCTCGTTGGCGATAACTCAATACCGGTTGAAACACATATCCGCGTTTGTTAAAACCCGAAAAATCGGTTGAAAATGCGGCGCGAGCTTGTAAGTTTAAAAACAACTCTCCTTTGCCATGTTGTTCAAATTCAAATTTAGATAACCGTACTCTAAGCTGTGGTCCTAACTCAAAAATAAAATCTATATCAGGCATACCAAGCCTTGCCTCGTTATCCTCTGAATTAGCGTTAAACGAACCTGCCAAAGATAAGTCGAGTTCATACCAACTTTTATCGATTGCTACTGCTCTGGCAATTGAGCCATCACCAATTCGTAAGGTTTCACCGCGATAAATAAAATATGGGGCGGGAATAACATTAATCTGACGTTGACCTGCTGCAGGGTATTCAGGGGAACTAAAAGCCGCAGCAAATACACCCACCTCCCACACAGGTCGCATATCATCTTCTAAGGCAATCTCCTCCTGAGCTTTGATGTGAGTACTCGTCACAATTAACACCAATAACGCCCAATATTTCATAAAGTAAAGCCTATTGTTTTTTGCAACCAAAATGAAACCTCCCATAGGCAACAATTATAGATTCAAAACCTAATACTCTGTGACAGCAACAAAAGATCCACTTTTACAGCATTGTAAAAGTGAATCACTTACCCTATGTCAAAATGTATGGAGTGAAACATCGTATTTATTTTACTTTTTTAATTAAAAAGCCTTGAGATCACTCCTGCTAACCCCATCTATGAACGCAGAACTAAGTTCTATCAGAAAAGAATTCTAAGCAGACGATGCGTCTTCTGCTTAATCACCGCCTTTATGTCAAAGGCACATAGCATTATTAACATTGGAATTTTCAGGAGATTTGAAAATGGCAATTCGTCCTTTAAACGATCGCGTTATCGTTAAGCGTCACGAACAAGAAAGTAAATCTGCAGGTGGCATTGTATTAACAGGCTCTGCAGCAGAAAAGTCGACTCGCGGCGAAGTTATCGCTGTAGGAAATGGTCGTGTACTAGATAATGGCGATGTTAAAGCAGTCGACGTTAAAATAGGTGACATCGTTATTTTCAACGATGGTTATGGGGTTAAAACTGAAAAGTTAGACGGCGAAGAAGTGCTTATCCTTAGTGAAAGCGACATCTTAGCAGTAGTCGAATAAACCCAATCCATTAACAGCATTTTTGAGGAATTATTATCATGGCAGCTAAAGAAGTTCGTTTTTCTGATGACGCTCGAGTAAAAATGTTAGCCGGTGTCAACATCCTTGCTAACGCAGTAAAAGTAACTTTAGGTCCTAAAGGTCGTCACGTGGTTTTAGAAAAATCATTTGGTGCACCTACCATCACTAAAGATGGTGTATCTGTAGCCAAAGAAATCGAATTGGAAGACAGATTCGAAAATATGGGTGCACAGATGGTTAAAGAAGTAGCGTCTAAAGCAAATGACGAAGCCGGTGACGGTACTACTACTGCAACTGTATTGGCTCAAGCTATTGTGACCGAAGGTTTGAAAGCAGTTGCTGCCGGTATGAACCCAATGGATCTTAAACGCGGCATCGACAAAGCTATTGTTGTTGCAGTAAAAGAATTACAAGCCTTATCTGTACCTTGTGCTGATAGCAAAGCTATCGCCCAAGTAGGTACTATCTCTGCAAACTCTGACGTTGAAGTCGGCGACCTTATCGCTGAAGCAATGGATAAAGTAGGCAAAGAAGGCGTAATTACAGTTGAAGAAGGCCAGTCTCTACAAAACGAATTAGACGTTGTAGAAGGTATGCAATTCGACCGTGGTTATTTGTCTCCTTACTTCATGAACAACCAAGAAAACGGGACAGTTGAACTAGACAACCCATACATGCTTTTGGTTGATAAAAAAATTACCAACATACGTGAATTACTACCTACATTAGAAGCGGTTGCAAAGGCATCTAAGCCTTTGTTGATTATTGCTGAAGATGTTGAAGGAGAAGCACTAGCTACCTTAGTAGTAAACAACATGCGCGGTATCGTTAAAGTAGCAGCGGTTAAAGCACCTGGTTTTGGTGACCGTCGTAAAGCTATGTTGCAAGACATTGCAACACTTACTGGTGGTACAGTGATTTCTGAAGAAATCGGCTTAGAACTTGAAAAAGTAACACTAGAAGATCTTGGTACAGCTAAACGTGTTGTGATCAACAAAGACAACACCACTATTGTAGATGGTGCTGGCGAAGAGGAGATGATTAAAGGTCGTGTTGCGCAAATTCGTGCACAGATTGAAGAATCTACTTCTGACTACGACAAAGAAAAACTTCAAGAGCGTCTAGCTAAATTAGCTGGCGGTGTTGCAGTTATCAAGGTTGGCGCAGCCACTGAAGTCGAAATGAAAGAGAAAAAAGACCGTGTTGAAGATGCACTTCATGCAACACGTGCTGCAGTAGAAGAAGGTGTTGTACCTGGCGGTGGTGTTGCTCTAGTTCGTGCGGCCTCTAAAATGGTTGACTTAAAAGGCGACAACGAAGACCAAACTCACGGTATTACACTAGCACTTCGTGCAATGGAAGCGCCATTACGTCAAATCGCTTCTAATGCTGGCGCAGAAGCTTCTGTTGTGACTAACGCAGTGAAGAATGGCGAAGGCAACTTCGGTTATAACGCTGCCAACGACACATACGGCGATATGATAGAGATGGGTATTCTAGATCCTACTAAAGTGGTTCGTTCTGCATTGCAGTTCGCCGCATCAATCGCAAGTTTGATGATCACCACAGAATGTATGATTGCCGAAGCTCCAAAAACTGATGCACCTGGCATGCCTGACATGGGCGGAATGGGTGGCATGGGCGGTATGATGTAATTAAGCTTCCCCACGCTAGTTGTTGATTTAAAAAGGTTTATTTTAACCTTGTAGAGTCAATTGTGGAGACATTAAGGGTGCCATTCGTGGCGCCCTTTTTTACATCTATAACTGACACACAGCTCTTTACGCTCCCTATTCTCACCTATTCACATAAGTCTCTTTTATTCCCTTACAGATGCCATAGGGGGGCATGCTGGGGTACTAGATATCTATGACGATTGCGTCGTTACCTTACTTCTACGATTATCGTAGTCTTGAAATATTCAGTTTTAAGAATCATTCTCATTTAGACCTTTACCACCAGTGCTCCTATTTAAACCAAAGACCTAAGCCAAAGACTTCCAGCAAGGGGATAAGCCTAAAGGCATTACGTATGAACGCATCATGGGACAATACAAACTAGAACTAGCTATCAAAGCTTCCCCATACAGGTGTGTCATTTGTACCATGTCCTTGATGACGATAGCTTCGTGGTTCACTGAATTGGAAGATTGGCTCGTTACCTTATGATTTAGATATAATTCTTTAGCCGTTTATACGTTGTTCAGTCCTAGCTCACACGGTAGGATATGTCACAGGAGAATATAATAAGCTGTTATAAGCAAGGAGTGGCATGTACATCATCGAATTAAACTATCCGGGCACGCGGCTTCAATTCGAAGACCAAAGTTTAAAGCATGAAATTGAAGGCATGCTAAGTAACTTACAGCGTATTGTAACGGAGGCTGCAATTTCCTTATCGATGTATGAGGCATCAAATTCCACACAACGAAATCATCGTCAAGAAATGGAGCAAGAGAATGAGTTGAGACAAGAAATTGATCTTCATGTTCGCAACGATGCCGAGGATGATTATTACCAAGATTTCGATAAATACAGATTAATCACTGAGAAAAAGCTAAGGGCAAGTAAGGCTGAACTTGGCATCATACCAAGATCATATTTGCATCAAATCCCATTTATTCATGCGCACACATTTGTCTATTCTGTTGATTCATTTGCTAAATTTTTAGAAGAACTAGTGGAGTACAAATGTATACCTAAATCTACCCAAGATTGCCTTAATGAGTTTAATAGGTTATTTCCGTCAGTGAGAAAAATTCGAAACTCAGCATTGCACATCGAAGATCGCTCTCGTGGTTATGGGCTATGGAAGGATAAAAAGAAAGGTAAAAAAATGGATACTTCAGGGTTTTTAGGACTCAGTAATTTGGAAGGCAACCAATTGTGTTACACGATTGATGATGGCACTTATTAAAGGGTCGAAATTAGCGTTAACGTATTGAATATTCTGGTTCAGATCATGAACCATTTGCTAGCAAGTTTTCAATGGGAAGGTCCCCCTAGAGTTGAGCCTCATTATTAATGTGTTCCGTTTTGACCATGCTAATTAGGTACATAAGAATAGGTACAATAATCGTTCCTTTTTAAGTTGATTTTAACCTTTAGCTACAGTGGGATGTAGACGTCTAAGACTTATATCCGATCTTCCGCACCCACTTTAAGAATAAATTCTCCGGTATACATCACCAAGGCAATTAATGATGATGTGTTGTCGTTCTTTTAAGTTCATCACCAGCGGAATGTGTTCAGCTTGATACAGAACCGTAATATTTTCGAAGCATTGGAAAACCCATCGAGCAGTGGGTGTTTGGCTTGGCTTTTTTTTCTGGTCGGGGAAGTAACACGCCTTGTCTTTGAGTGTTTTGCGGATTTGATGCTCTAGACTGGCGTACACCATTAAACAGCTGGTCATGACCATCAGTAAGGCTTCAATACGCTCTGGCTTCTTGAGGTAAATGGCACTGGTTAGGAAGTCGGGACTTTTTAAGAAACGAAAGCCTTTTTCAACATTTTGCTGGGCTTTGTAGCTGCTGAGTAAACTGGCCATATCCAAATCATCACTGACATCATTGGTGGCAATAATGAACAGTCCGAGTTGGTGTAAAGCGGTTTGGCGTGATATCAGAGGTGTGCATAATTCGCCCGTGATTTGATATTCAATGCGCGTGGGTAATTCGCCTCGTTTAGGTCGTCCTGCGTTTGCATATACCGTCACTTCAATTGCTCGGGCATTGACATCACACACGGTTTGTTTACTTCGCCATTTTACAATGGCACTTTGTGCATCTTGGATGCAGGCAAAGCGTTGTTGGCTTAACTGTTTGAAGCTTTTTCGCGCTTGCTCGCCGGCTTTTAACATGCGCTTGTTTAAGTTGTGTTGCTCACGCTTGTAAGCCTGCTCACTGCGAATGAGTAACCATGTTTGTTTAACACCGCCATATTCGCTGTCATAACTGACGCCTTCATAGCCTTGGGAAATAGGGGTAAACAGTAAAATTGGGGCTTGTGTAACCAGTGCCTTCGCTTCTTTCAGTGTTTGCGGCACCCGCGTGATAAATAATTGACCTCGGGCGTCTAATTCCTCAATCGTTTCTTTGACATAAAGCGCGGCATCGGCCACTAAATAGCGGCTGGCTTGAGCCGCTTTTAAACTACCGATATGCGCCTTCACAATCTGTTTAAAGCCTTCCATATCATTGTTGTTGCCACTGGCGGGCTTCATGTACACCGGAATACCCGACTGGTTTTCGCAAATGAGATTTAATATCACCTGATTGAGCTCAGGGCGATGGTCACGTGAATAGCCTTGGGCAATGCGAATGTGTCCAAACTCACCCTCTGGTGTGGCTTGGCCATCATAATGGAAACTAGTGGAGTCGAGATGCACCGCTTGGCAATCTAACCCTAGATGATTGACCACCCGCTCGCCTATGCCTTGGTAAAGAGAGGATACGCCCTTGTCGTAAAGTGCATCCAAACATCGCCCAAGCGCATCGTCATTAATATCATCGGCAGATATTCCTTCCCCGAGCAAACGGTCAAGCGGTTTGCTTTCAAAATATTCACTGTACATATGCAAAGTGCGACCGGTAAAACCTAAACCATTGAGTAGCATCGCCACGAATAATTGTCCAAAGCTGACTTTACGCTCATTAGAGCCACCTAATGCATCATCAATATATTGTGCAAGTTGAATATCTTTACAAAATCCAGCGACAAGGCCGAGGTGATCGAGGGATTTGGAGGAGGGGTAAGTCATTATTTATAGCTCTCAAAAGAGAGTAATAGGTCAAAACTGGGGATCGGCGTCAAGGTATTTTTAACAAACCCACATCAAGTGGTTAATTAATGACCAAATTTAGGTGCGGAATGACAGCAAGATCATTATAGATTGTACTTTTGGAGCAAGTCGTGATCAGATCAAGGCATAACATTAGCCTTGGTATAAAAATGAATACTACTTTTCTGAAACACTTTATTTCAATTACAGATCCTCGCATTGAACGCTGTAAAAATAATAACCTGCTCTATATTCTTCTGCTAACCATTAGTGTTGTGCTATCTGGCGCAGGAAGATATTGAAGACTTTGGGCACCTAAAACTTGATTGGCTAGAGAATATAGCGTTTTAAAAGCAGATATACTAATAGTGACACCATAGCGCGTGTTATATGTCGGTTAAAAGCGTATGAAATGGAGTGTGCATTTCAATATTGGATATCTCACTTATCAAAACTACCGGGTACGTGATGTTATTCATTGAAAGACGGCTCGACGTTCAGTGTAATAATAAGAATATTCAAAATGAAGCAGCCTTAATCCCTCTTCAGCTGACAATGGAATTGTGTCCAATGAAAAATGTCGACAAAAGCTTTTATCGCATCAACCAACTAGGCCAGCTTGGCCAGCTTGGCGTGATTAACAAGCATTTATATTGAAGTAACGTATGTTCAGTATGAGTGACTTAATGAGTTGTTAAAAAAAGAAATACTTGTATGGGTTAATCTGGGAACTGAGCTTATCCATAGTGTCCATCTGAAAACAACAATAGAGAATGATTTCAATTTATATTATTACATTTTATTACATTTTTATAATATAATAATTTTGCGATTTTGAATTCAATAAGTTTCATGTTCGTTAAATAATTAACCTAAGGAAGTCCAGTCCATGCCCATCAAAAAGAGTCTAATAAAAAGTATTTTATCGATAGCCCCTTTTATCCTGATTTCATTGATGTCGCAAGCAGCCTTGGCTGAATCTACAGTAACCAATAACTCTGACCCAAACGAATTAAGAGATGCACTTGCTGCTAATTTTACCGGAGTTCATACACTTGGTGCGGCTACCGCAGTTGGAGAAGTAGGTCAATTAGGAACTTTTGATAATCTTGATTTCGGACAAGTTGATAATAAAGATTCTATTTTTACTAACACTGGTATTATGCTAAGTACAGGCACACTTATAGCTGATGGTGTGAGCTCTACTCTAGCAGAAACCGATGTCGCTCAAGCGCTTACTGACCATCCCAGCTTTAATACATACGCTACTAATGACGCTGCTTCTTTGACTTTTACTTTTGAAGCTGAGCCTGATATTAAGTCCGTCGTTATGGAAGTTATGTACGCTACCAATGAAAGCATAGGTAATACAAGCTATTTAGATGCCGCGGTCATTATGGTTGACGGGGTTAATATAGCTACTTTTCCAAATGGTCTGTTACTGTCTAATTTTAACGCAGATTTTTTATTTGCTTCATCAACTACCGTAACCGGTTTTAGTAACGTATCGAATATACTTATAATTTCTGGTGCACTTGATCTTAACTTAACTACCCACACAATTAAAATTGCGATTGCAAATAATAATGATGGTGGTGTTGAATCAGCTATTCTTCTTGGGGCAATTAAAGGTTCAACATTAAGTGGGAGTGGTATAATTGAACCTGTAATAAATGAAGCACCGGTAATATCAGGTACACCAGCAACCACGGTAGCAGAGGGTGCAGTATATAGCTTCACGCCGAGTGTAACGGATGCAGATACAAGTGATACCACGACCTTTAGTATCAGCAATAAACCGAGTTGGGCCGCTTTTAGCGCCACCACCGGGGCATTAACCGGCACGCCGGATAATAATGACGTGGGTGTGACGTCGGGGATTGTTATCACGGTCAACGATAGTGCCGGCGGCGCCGCGAGCTTAAGCGCCTTTAGTGTGACGGTGTCAAATACCAATGACGCACCGGTTATCACGGGTACGCCAGCGACGACCATTGATGAAGATGTGGCTTACAGCTTTACGCCGAGCGTTAGTGATGTGGATGCAGGTGACACCCAAACCTTTAGTATCACCAATAAACCGAGTTGGGCCGCTTTTAGCGCCACCACCGGGGCATTAACCGGCACGCCAAGTAAGAGTGATATTGGTACCACATCAGGTATTATTATTAGCGTAGCAGACAGTGGCAATGCATCGGCAAGCTTAACGGCCTTTAACCTCGAGGTATTTGTTATCAACCAAGCACCCGTTGCTGCGGATGTGAGTGAAACCTTAGCAGAAGATAGCGATACGTTTGTTACCTTAACGGCCACGGACAATGATGAAGGAGATGAATTAACCTTTATTATTGCAAGCGAACCTTCACATGGTAAGTTAACGGCTTCTTTAAATAATGCTGCAAAATGGCAATACACACCTGAAGCGGATTATCAGGGTGAAGACAGCTTTACCTTTACGGCGAATGATGGTGAAGCAGACTCAGCACCTGCTACAATATCGCTCACTATCACCTCTGTTAATGACGCCCCTATAGCAACCGATGATAATATTACACTTGCCTTTAATGAAACGGGGGTCTACGTCCTTGATGTGCTAAGTAATGATAGTGACATTGAAAGTGACGAATTAACCATCACTAACGCCTCTGCCAGTATTGGTAGTGTTAGTATTGATAATAATCAGTTGGTTTATCAAGCTCAGGCGGGTGTGCAAGGGGTTATCTCGCTAGATTATGTTATTAATGACGGACACCAAAACCAAGACAATGGCTCTGCAAAGGCACGTGTGACGTTATTTATTGATGGTGGCATTAACGCACAATTACCAACTATTACACTGCCTGAAGACGTAATCGTTAATGCAACGGCGTTATTTACTAAAGTGGATTTAGGGGTACCCACCGCTGTGGACAACGCAGGAAAAAGACTGCCTGTTTCCTTACTCGATGGCACCACGTTATTTAGACCGGGTAACAACGTAGCGTATTGGCAAGCAGAAGATAGCCAAGGCCTCAAAAGTGTGGCAAGTCAATCTGTCGTTGTGCACCCGCTTATTACGATGAGTAAAGATGAAACGACAGTGGAGGGGACTTCACATAATGTGGGTATTTTCCTAAACGGCACTTCACCTACTTACCCGCTCACTATAAGTTATAGCGTGAGCGGTTCATCTGATGCTAACGACCATAACCTTATTTCAGATGAGATTGTCATCGACTCTGGAGAGTTTGGCACTATTAGTTTTGATGTTTTAGCTGACGATATTACTGAGGACAATGAAACATTAACCATTACACTCGATGACACGCTTAACTTTGGTGCTAAATCTACTTATACCTTAACGATTACTGCACAAAATATTGCACCGCAAGTGACCTATCGTGTGACGCAAGACAATGAACAGCGTTTATTGATTGAAAACAATGCAGGTCAAGTGGTTATTCAAACAGAGGTTTTTGATAGTAATACGCTTGATACACACCAGTATCAATGGCTAGATAGCGAGAGTGACTTAGTCGATGTTGACAATGATGAAACCACTTACACCTTTGATACCTCAGGGTTAACAGCCGGTATTCAAACCTTGAACTTAGTGGTGACAGATAATGGTGATACACCGCTATCGACAACAACCAACATTTATCTTGTCATTAACGATGCCTTAGCCGTATTAACCGATGTCGATAGCGATGGCGATTTAATTCCTGATAATGAAGAAGGGCTTGGCGATGATGATTTTGATGGTATTCCTAATTATCTTGATGTGCCCAGTGCATGTAACGTTATGCCACAGCAGGTCAGTGAAACACAACGTTTTCTTGTTGAAGGTGATGGAGGTGTATGCTTACGTAAAGGCGCTACGGTAGCCAATAACCAAAGTGGTGGCCTTGAACTGACGCTTGATGAAGTGCAAAACGATGAAGAGGCGCTAAATGTAGGGGGTGTATTCGACTTTATCGCTTATGGTTTACCCCAAGCAGGTCAAAGCTATAATCTAGTGCTACCTCAACGCTTACCCATACCTGCAAACGCCTTGTATCGGAAGTTTACGCCAATAAATGGTTGGGTTGAATTTGTTGTTGATGTTAATAACCAGTTTGCTTCAAGCCAAGGAAGCTTTGGCTTTTGTCCTCCTCCTAGCGATGCAAGCTGGACAATAGGGCTAAACGAAGGCCATTGGTGTGTGCAGTTAACGATTGAAGATGGTGGGCCCAACGATGATGATGGTTTAGCTAACGGCAGTATTGTTGACCCAGGCGGCGTGGCAGTATTAATAGATACTAATCACTTCCCTGTGGCAGAAGCTGAAACAACAAGCACTGCACTAAATACACCTATTACGATTGATGTATTACTCAATGACAGCGATGAAGATAACGATGTTTTAACGATTAACAGTGCCAGTGTTGATTTTGGTGTAGTCGATATTGCTATTAACATCCAGCAACTTATCTACACACCACCGATAAGCTTTATTGGTGTTGCTACGATTAACTATGGTGTAAGTGATGGTCGCGGTGGTACAAGTTTTGCCAATGTAATCGTTAACGTTATTGAAAACCAAGCACCTGTTACGCAAAACGACAGTGCGAGCACTGATGACAGAACAGCCATTATTATAGCGCCACTGGCCAACGATAGTGACAATAATGATGATACCTTAACGCTTATTAGCGCCGATGCAGAGCAAGGTAGTGTCACGATAAATACTGACAATACGTTAACTTATACCCCTCAAGCAGGCTTTGACGGCAACGACATCATCATCTATACGATTGATGATGGTAATGGTGGCCAAGCGATAGGGCAAATTACGGTTAGCGTTAAAGCCTATGAAACCATTACTGTGACCAATAAAGGCAGTGGTGGAGGTGCAATGGCTTGGTGGTTTATGGGTATAGCATCCCTACTTGTTTATCGTCGCAGAGTTGCTTGGGTAGATAGCCGAGCTGCGTCACAGCAGAGACTAACAAACAAAGGAGCTCGCTCATGAAAAGTAGCCATATAGAAAATAACCAGGTAAAAAGCTTTATCGCCAAGTTAATTACTCTAAGTGCGGGGTTACTGTTGAGTGCAACGAGCCATGCCAATAACTGGTTGGTGAGCGTAGAGCTTGGAAAAAGCGAAGCTAACACAGGAAGCCTCACTGCACAGTTACCGTCAGGAGAAGTTACCCATCTGAGCGATAGTGACACCAGTTGGTCATTAGGTATTGGTTATCAGCTAGACAATGGCTTAACCCTTGAAGCGAGTTATCTTAAGCAAGGTGATGGCGATGTCACCATTACCGGCGACACCTTATCACCAACACAATATCACAATAGTGTCGCTAACATATCGCCGGTATTAGGTGATGGTTTTACGCTTGGAGCGCGTTATCAATTCTGGCAACAAGAAGATATAAGTACGTCGGTATCACTGGGCCTTATAACATGGGAAGGTGACATCACGAGTACCTATCAAGCACAGCAAATAACCACTAAGCATGACGGTAATGATATTTACTATGGCCTAGAGGGACATTATCAACTAACCAAGCAATGGCAATTGAGTATAGGGTTTACGCGGTATGCTTTAGAGCCTAATGATGTTGATGTACTCTATTTGGGTGGGGCGTATAGTTTTTAGTGTTTTAATTAAGTTCAACTTACGCCGTTGTTTGATAACTGTCATTACCGTTGGATTTATAAGACTTTTTTTTCATAAAGTTGAGCTTTCATTAATATGAAAAAGCCGTATCTAAATTACGGCTTTGTGACAATACCTGTTGCTCAAGCATCTCAATATTGAATAAGCACTGAAATGCAAGGCTTTCAATTCTTGCCCTTGAAAAGATAAAGAACTATCAATTACATCATTGTTTTCATCATCAAATGATATAACCAGATTATCGCCATTGAACTCTGCAAAGCCATAAATAACTCCTTGGGCGATAGTGAAGGTTAGCTTATATCTCGTTTGAGGGCGTTAGCGCCATAGAGTATATATCCTAATGTCAGCTATCCTTGAAGATAGTGGACATAATAATGGTGATAATTGACATGAAAATTAGGTCAGCTTTGTAGCAAAAGTGGATGTTCAGATACGAGTGGCCAACGGCAGCTAACAGCTTAAACCCGTCTCACAAGCGAGCACAGAATCTCGGTAATATATTATTATGGCCTCACAAATTTTGATGCTTCCCGATGCCCAAAATTATCGTTACGCTCGCAAAGAGCAACGTCTGCTTAGTAGAACCATTATAAAGTAAAGGCAACTATTCTAATAACGGCTGATGGCACTATGCGGTCTAATTAGCCTTACTTTTCTAAATTGTTATGGTCAAATCCAACCGCATCCAAATTACCTATCTTATGTTCAATTTCAATGCCTAATCCGACAGTTTGACATGGTCAACATTTTTAGGACACCCCGGTTAAGCTGCTTTTTCTAATTTAGCCATATTCTGCTCATATTGATTTGGGCTTTGATAACCAAGATATGAGTGCAGTCTGCGGCTGTTATAAAACATCAAGATGTAATTCAGGATGTTCTGCTGCGCTTCAAAGCGTGTTTGGTAATTTGCCATTGCACACGCTCTTGTTTCAGACTCCCAAAGTAACTTTCTGCCACTGCATTATCCCAGCAGTCACCTTTTCTACTCATGCTGCCTTTGATACCGTGGGCCGATAACAAGTTTCTATACTGATGACTCGCATATTGCGACCCTCGGTCGGTATGCATAATTAAACCGTCTTTGGGTTTACGCTGCCAAATAGCCATGCGTAACGCATCAACAACCCATCGCGTGTCCATATCTAGGTGATATCGCCAACATAAACCTGATCTGGCGAATCGACATCAAACTGTCGCTTCACTAGATTGTCAAACAACGGTTTGTTGTGATTGCTATCAGTAGTGACTTTATACTTCTTACGGTATTTAACCCACACATCGGCTTCATTCATCAGTTTACGCGACTTTTGGCGACTAAGTGGGTAACCCTAAACCATTCAGTGCATGCTTCATTCTGCGACTGCCATAAACGTTCTCAGCCGCCTTGGCTACTTCCTTAACCAGCTTTATCATCTCACTATGAATTGGGTCAATGTCGTCGTTCATTTTCTTGACCCAACGATAATAACCACTGCGCTTTACTTCCAATAATTGACACATTCTATCAATCGGATAGGTCTTCTTCTTTTTGGCAATAAAGTCGTACTTTATTTGATTTCTTTGGCTAAGAAGACCGTCGCTTCCTTTAAAATGTTTTTATCCATCTCAAGCTGACGAAACTTTGCTTTCAACTGACGGATTTCTTCCTGTTCGGGCGTAAGCTTCCCATTACCACGAAAAGCCTGACCATCATTATCTTGTTCATGCTCTTTTATCCAACGGGTAATCAAATTTGGATCCACTTCTAAACTTCGAGCCGCTTCAGATCTGGTGTATTGTTGGTTAAGTACCAAGCTACTCGCATCTAACTTAAATTCTTTTGAATATTTCTTTCTAGCATTCATAGTCCACTCCAGATTTGAGTATTATCTCTTAACTAGAGTGTCCGAATCAATTAGAACACTTCAAACAACATCCAAGCCCAGATAAGAACGCTTTTTTTATTACTACCTTATTTTAACTTCGGTCTCTTAACGGTGTTGGGCGTTGCCCAAATAAGCAGTAAAAGACCAGATATCAACAACAGGGCACAACCAGACAGCAACCAAGGGTTAATATACCAATGTTCACCCCATTCAAACTTCCCGAACATGATCTTCTTCCAACCCTCAAAGTGCTGATGAGCCGCAATGAAAAAGCCAAATGCTGCAGTGGTGCTGGCAAAGTATAAATTTATCCAGTTACGCGGGTTAGGTAACAGTAAGCTCAAACCTAATAGCCCGATGATGGTACGTTGCGCTTGGCAGTATGGGCAAACATAGACCAAGTCAGTTAGCTCTAGGCTCCAGGCAATGATACAAATAGCTATCGAAACTAGGCCTAAAGACCTTCTATTACAATATAGCCAATTCAATAAAATTTTATCCATATTATTTATTTTACTCTGATATTTCTATTGGTCGCGTCTTCACATTGGATCTAATGTTAGCAGTACTCTTCTTTGGATTAATGGATTGGGCGGAGAACGATGTATTGCTCCTTTTCCTTCGTTTTTTGGCCAAGCATCCCCTTTCAGCAACAGCACATCACCTTGTTTAGCGCTCAATACATCATGCTTACCTTGCATTTGATTAGGTGTTTTTATTTGATTTAACAATTCAAGATCATCCTTAGCAGCATTTGGCAACCACTGGGTACCTTTACCCATATAAGTACAAATAAGTCGGCCGCTGATTTTATCAGTATGAAATTTAGGGCACATTGCATGGTCGAGTGTTATTAATCTTAAGCCCACAGACTTGCAATCAAATATGCAACACATCATATCTGACAATAAGTGCACATCTTCTAGAAAGTCATGCTTGTATTGTGAGTCAGGTAAGAGGCTGTTAAATTCAGAAAAAACTTCTTCAGGAGAAATTTCTCTTACCACTTTAATTTGATGTTTAGTAAGTAATGTAGAGTACTCATATACAGACTGAGAAAGCTTTCGTTGCCATCCGCATACATTGATATGCTCGGTAAAGAAATGCGTAAAAACATCATGGTGATCCGATATGTAAGTGGTTGAAGTTAATTCAGATTGAACAGCAATCATCCTTCTATCTCCCATATTGGAAATGGGTCTGGCAAACGTCGCCAAGCTTTTTGGCCTTGCAACATTTCTTCTTGCGACAATAAACATTCATCAAGCGCTGTTTGGATCTGCGATTGGTTTAAACCTTGACCAATAAAACCAGTTCTTGGCGCATATCACCGAAAGGTTCCTCCCACTGTGAATGAATGCCTTCAAGGGAGGCTGTATCGTCTGGCCAATCAGATTTTGGTATTGCCTTCCAAAAAAGCCCTGCAGCACCATATCTAGCGATACCGCCGGCTTGACTCCATTGTCCTGCTAACATAGGTCTAGTGGCGAGCCAAAAGAATCCCTTGGAGCGAATTAGCTTACCCGTTGGCCAGTCTTGATGAAGAAACTCGAAAAATTTATTGGGATGAAAAGGACGCCTTGCTCGGTATACAAAGCTACTGATACCAAACTGTTCGGTTTCTGGTATGTGTTCGCCGCGTAACTCTTTTAACCAACCAGGGGATTGCTGTGCCTTCTCATAATTAAATAACTGTGTGTTTAACACTTCGTCTATGGCAATTTTGCCATTTGAAATAGGAATGATTTTCGCATCAGGGTTGAGTGAGAATAATGTTGCCTTAACTTCATTTAGTTGCTGCTCAGAAATCAAATCAGTTTTGCTGATCAAAATGACGTTACAAAATTCAATTTGGTCAATCAGCAGATCGGCGACACTTCGCTCATCGTCCTCACCTAAGGATTCTTGCGTGTCACAAAGATCTTTGGCGTCTTGAAAGTCACTTAAAAAATTTGCGCCGTCTACCACAGTAACTAGAGTGTCGAGCCTAGCCACCTTTGCCAAGTTGTTGCCGTCTTCATCTTCAAACGTGAATGTTTCAGCCACAGGCAAGGGTTCAGAGATCCCAGTAGATTCTATCAATAAATAATCAAATCGGTTTTGTGCGGCCAGAGCATTGATTTCTAATAATAGGTCTTCTCTGAGAGTGCAGCAAATACACCCATTACTCATTTCAATAAGTTTTTCATCTGTGCGATTAAGACTGACTTCGTTGCTGATGTGAGAAGCGTCTATATTGACCTCGCTCATATCATTTACAATTACCGCAACGCGGATATCTTGCCTATTATTGAGTATGGCGCTAAGCACCGTAGTTTTACCTGCGCCTAAATACCCAGATAGCAAGGTCACTGGTAAGCGACTGTCATCTATAGCAGTGCGTATAGCTTTGTTCATATATGTTCCCGTTGATAATATTCGTTACGAAATAAGGCAATGGCACATTCACCTAAAAAGTCACTTTATGCCTTGATAGGGTTAGACTCAGGAAATGTGCGCCGATAAGACAAATCGAACCAAGCACTGTTAGCCAAACTTCATTCTCGCCATGATTAAATTGTGTAGTAATAATTGTGATAAAACCGGAACTAGTCAGTATCAGTAGCCACTGATTTCGCATTACCAAGTAGCGTTTAGGTATGCTGCTAAGCGCAATGACAAACACTGGAAACAACAGGAGCCTATGCACCCATTCTGCTTCTAAGTAACCTAAAACCAAATGGGTCCCCATAACCAAAACAAGTAATGGGGTGAGTAAACAAAGACACAGGCACAAGAAGGCAAAAAAATACCAAGTTTATCTTTCATAAATAACAAGGATTCTTATGCCAATTAAACTATTGTTATAATATAACATAACACTTAAGCGCGATGCAATATTATTCAAAAAGTCCTTATACGTTTCGAGGAGGTCCAACATAAAGATAAAAAAGATGATGAGAATATGAAAGGATTTATGCGATTTACTGGTGCTCTGATTACGAAGGTATTTGTGTTCCAAACTGGTATCTCAGAAGTGGGAGGGGGTAATGAACTGTATTTTTGTTGTACAATGGATATTCACAAAATTGAATCCTAAATTAGTAGGGGTATAAGTTGGAGTACCTCTTTTTGCACTAGTTAAAACGAGCAATAAAACATATAGATCAGCAGTTTATGGGCAGCATGATGTAGTCTACTTTAGATTACATAGCCCTTCATAAAACAACATAATACCCCACAAAAATTTTGGTTTACGGGGTGTTTCTTTATGAGCCATGCTTGTTAGGAATATCGAGCTTACTCAATAATATTCACCTTAAAAACTAAATAGTATCAATTGACCAAATTTACTTTTGCGAATAAGTGGTTTAATTACTTATGATAATCCACGACTCCCCATCACATCTACAGAAACAAAATTATACATTTGTTAAAATTACTGGGCAGCGGAATAGTCGGGATCAGTGTGAAGTTAACTATTAACTATACTTTTTCTACTTCGATAGAAATTGGAAAAGTCGCATATGGCGAAATCAGTCGGAGTTTCACCAGTTGGTGTTGCACCAAGTTGTGTCGCACAACACGTCATTCAACGAGGTAATAACAAGCAGATTGTTTTACTGATGAGCTAAACTTAGCTGCCTTGTAAATTAATTGAGGAATATTCAAAGAAGTGTCAAATAAAAGGCTATGCATAGGTATTAATAACTAATTATATTTACCTTCTTGTTACACCAAAATTCAAAATAATGTAAATAACATGATGCAGTCGTTAGGATAAAAATGTGTGCGTTACTTTAATTTTGGCTCTAACTGAACTGGCTCATTGTGGGAAGAACATTATAAATCATGCTTAGTGCAAGAAAATGATTACTTTTACAACTTTGCCGTTGCATTGAGTCCAATCCGGTGAAAGCCACTATGGTGGATGAGCCATCAAAATATATCAAATAAATGCATTACACAAAGAATCCAAATTATGCACGCCTAGTTCATTGTATATAGCTTTAGGTAAAGAAAAACACAAAGGGTAGAAGCATATCGTAAATTATTTAAAGATCATGTGGAAGGCAAAGTAAAAGGTGGTACAAGAAATAGAATTAACAGGAGTACAAGCGCAGATAATGATAAATTCAAGGAGTAAATAGGGCGTTTAACTGGACGAAAAATTACTACTAGAAGGAGTGGAAGGCCGATGCGGCAGGGAAAAAACAGCTCAATTAAATTTAACTTTACGCTGAAGCTGCTTATTATTTACTAAACCCAATTATCATCAACAGTTATCATTAGAAGTATAGTGTTTTGGCGCAGGTTGCGGCATTGCTAGGCCTATTCCCGGTTTTGATATTCTAAAATGGGCCATTCACTAGAAAGCCGTTGATTTTGGCGAGTATAGAAAATCTATTGAGACTAAAAGAACGTATAAGAGTTGATTGCCGCGTTAGAGTAGAAAAATAATCAAAACTGTACTCAAAATATTAGCATATCAATGTGTGATACTACTGATGTTACTACTTATGTTGCTGTTGGTTTTGTTACTTTTAAGGGTAATGTTGTGCTCTAAAAGCGATAAAAGCCACAGTTTAGCAAAAAATCTTTATCATAAACCTTTCTGCCATTGCGTAATTAACTAGTATTTATGCTTCTGCAATGTCTGAATTTAAAACAAAAATAAGTACATGTTTTGATCATTCAATATCAGCTAGATTTAACTATTCAGTGAAGTTATTCCTAAAACCAGTAGCCGGATTAATTCGACGACTAAACCGCGAGAAGGAAAGGATTATTTGTGAGATGAGTATACAAACGTTAATAGAAGACTACTTGACGATGACCAGAGATATTATGCCAAAAATGGCACTTGAATTTTCAAACAACTGGCCGGTAAAGTATGATCATTGTTTTCAGCGTATCGTTCTTGATTCAGTATGCCAAGGAGTGTGGTATAAAAGCATTAACCGGCCTGCATACAAACACTTGAATCATGCGCAGGCAATAACTGCCGTAAAACTGTGTAATGAAATCATCGCGGGGAAGGTTGATTTATCGCAACTGAATCAACAGTCACTTACTTGGCGTGGTAAACGCTAAATCATTGTTTTCATTAATTAGTTAGAACAGAACTCTATGCCAAAACGAACTTCACTCAGCGATGCAAAGCGTATTGACAATGCTAGTGATATTGAGGACGTTGTGTCTGACAAACGTTCAGGATGGCGTGCAAATGCAGCAACGGCGCGCCGCCGCCAGAGACGCTATAAAAAGCGCCTAGTTGCGGAGTTATCGCATATAACGCAACAAAACGATATCGATTTTGAGCCATAATACGCACTTCATTGTATGCGATAATGGCGCAAGTTAGTTTACCCTGTTGAGCAAGATTTTTATTATCAGTGTGATAAAATCAAGTGGATATTCAACAGAAACAAGTTTTAAATATTATAATGCCATTCATTATGATTGCATTCTTATCATCTTGCACTACCAGCGAACCTATTGGAAATATATCGCCTAAAGGACGACTCGTCACTTCAGTACCATCATTTTCAGATACTGTAACAATCCCCAATGCTTTGTCTGCAGCCATCATAATCACTTTCTAAAATTGATATCTATAGCCAGCTTTTAATCAGCGCAGTTTACCAATTTATAAGCCACCGTGATGACATGTAGCTGCGTATTCCTTGTCGAACCATGACGACATATATACTTTGCTTGTCATCAATTTGATAATTAACTGATATGTCAACTACGGTACCTACTTTTATACCATTGATCTCGTCAATGTTAACGTTACCTGCAACAACCCGCATTTTATCTGCTTAATCAAAATAACTGGCGTCAGTGTAAAGTTAACTATTCACCATACTTTTTCTACTTCAATAGAAATAAGTAAAATAACATATGGCAAGATTAGTGAGGGTTTCACCAGTTAATGTCGCACAACACGGCATTCAACGAGGTAATAGCGGGATGACTTATTTTAGTGATCTAGTCTTAGCTGCCTTGAGGAATATTACAAAAAAGTGTCAGGTAAAAGTTCATGCATGACTATTGAATACATTAGGCAAAGAATCCAAATTGTGTACTCCTCATCAATTGTATATGGCTTTAGGTAAAGAACGTGAGGGATAGAAGCATATCGTAAATTGTTTAAATATCATGTAGAAGGCAAATTATTAGAAGATATAAGAAATAGAATTAATAAAGATATGATCGCAAATAATGATAAATTCAATTAGGAAATAAGGCGTCTAACCGGACGAAGAATGACGACTAGAAAGAGTGAAATACAGATGGAATAAAAAAAGAGGCTCAATTAAATTTAACATTACGCTGACCTTGGTTAGTTAACCCTAGCTAAAATGCCTCTTTCAATAGACTCAACATGTCATCTACCGACAGCTTAGTGACTGCTTCGTTACCCGATAGTAGTTTGTCTGCTAAGTCGCGTTTATGCTGATGCAGCGCGACAATTTTTTCTTCTATGGTATTTTGAGCAATAAGCCTATAAATGGTTACTGGGCGGGTTTGGCCTATTCGGTGAGCGCGGTCAGAGGCTTGTTCTTCTACCGCTGGATTCCACCATGGGTCCATGTGTATTACGTAATCTGCAGCGGTTAAGTTTAAGCCTGAGCCACCGGCTTTAAGGCTGATTAGAAATATATCTCCTTCCCCACTTTGAAAGGCGTTAACACTTTTTTGCCTTTTTTTCTGCGGTGTGGAGCCATCTAAATATTGATAACTAAAGCCTTTGGCTTCAATGTGTTGTCTGATTAATTGTAAGTGCCCAACAAACTGGCTAAAAATGAGCGCTTTATGATTGTTTAGTTTTAGCTCTTCTAATAACTCATCAAGGGCGGCTAGTTTGGCGCTGGGTATGTCGGTTTCGGCCATCACTAATTTAGGGTGGCAGCAGGCTTGGCGTAGTTTCACTAACTCGGCGAGCATTTTAATTCGCTGTTCGCCTGCATTGGCTTGTTGCTCGTTTTGGCTGATGTTGTCTATTGCATTGAGTCTCAGCGCTTCGTAAAAATCACGCTCTTGGGGACTCATTTCTACTCGAATATTAATTTCAGTACGGGATGGTAATTCAGTTAATACTTGGTTTTTCATGCGCCGTAAAATAAACGGTTGGATCAGCGCTTTAAGTGCTTGGCTGGCTTTACGCGCGGCGAGCGGCTCTTCGTTTGCGTTTTCAATGGGCACTGAAAAACGTTCCCCAAAGCGTTTTATGTTACCCAGCAAACCAGGGTTAATAAAGCGGAATAAGCTCCATAGTTCGGTTAAGTTGTTTTCAATGGGTGTGCCGGTAGTGATCATTTTAAAGTCGCTTTTTAATGCGACGGCGGCTTTCGTACGTTTGGTTAATGGGTTTTTTAATGCTTGGGCTTCGTCGGCTACTATACTGTGCCAGTGAACGCCTTTCAGTATTTCATGTTCCCTTTGAAGCAGACCGTAGCTTATAATCACGCAGTCAAACGGACTTAACTCGTTTAACAATTTTTGACGCTGGACGGTGTTAGCTGTGTCGGCAAATATTTTGATATTCAGCGTAGGCGCAAATTTTAACGCTTCTTGTTGCCAGTTAAAACAAACTGATGTGGGAGCTATGACTAAACTGGGACCTTGCTTAGCCCGCGACAGTAAAATAGCAAGGGCTTGTAACGTTTTACCCAAGCCCATGTCATCGGCTAAACAAGCCCCTGCGCCCCAATGCGCAAGACGCGATGCCCAGTCAAACCCCACTAGTTGGTAGTCACGTAATTGCGCTTGAAACGTCGAGGGGATTTGCGGTTCAATCGTATTCGCTTGGTGCATTTTTAGGGTTTGCTCATCCCAGGCATGAATTGTTTTCATGCGCATCCCTGTTGTGGCTTCCTCCATTTGCAAGCTAGCTAATGGGTGAAATTTACCATCATCGGTGACTTGATTGATTAATTCGAGTTTGTGGCGAAGATCATCAGACAGGGCGAGTATTTGATCTTGGCCAAGCTCTATAAAGCGACCATTACTGGTTTTGACCAGTTCAAGCAGTTTTCGTAGGTCAAGTACTTGCTCATTGTCTATTTGCAAGTCGCCAGTAATATCAAACCACTCGTTTTTTTGACTAAATGAAATTTGTAAGTGTGCGCTGTCTAATTTCTTGGTTAAGCTTACTTTTTTGCCTTTTGGCCAGCGCAGCACTAAATCAAAGGGTGCTTGAGTAATGGCCATCTCTAACTGCTCTAGCGCGACTAGCGCAGTTTGTAGATCGTCTAATAGTAAGATGTTATCTGGCATATTTAAAAAAGCGGGACAAGCTTGGTCGAGTTGGTCCAATAATGTTTCTTCGCGCACTAGGTCACGTTGGGTTGCCATGCGCTTACCGTTTAAATCGGTAGTCAAACTGGCATTACCAACCGCAGGTTTGAATGCAGGCCCTGTTTCACCAAATGGCATCACCACACAGGTAAATGTTAGCCCGTTTTTGATTGGATGAATATTCACCACTAAATTGGGGTCGCATTCATGGGTTTCTAACCCGGTATCCAGCTCTGTGATATCAGATTGAATATTTAAAAATGGCGCAATAGCCGCAATACCTGCTAGCGCTTTTTGCTTAGCACTGATTGGAATTAACAAACCTGCCTCGCCAATGATGTCGGCCACTTTGAGATGTTCAGCCGAAAACACCGTAAGCTGATATTGTGTATCAGTAACAGACTTTAAATCGTAAGCGGGCTGCCCCTCGTCACTGCTAATATCATCGGGTAAATCCGCGATACTTAAACAAAGTTGGTCTCCATGCTGACTAACCAATAATTCAGGCTCGCGCTTGATGATTTCAATAACTTGGCTTAAATCACCTGATTGGTATAAGTTGTCTATTCCCACTGCTGCTTTGAGTGCCGACAATCCTTGCAGTGTGTATTCAAGTTTTGAGTAATATCCCCAACTTTGATGAGCATCGATTGCACGACAAATTTTCTTATCGCTTTCGCTTAAGTAGTCGAATAATGCGGTTTCTTCTTTCAAACGCTTTAACGAAACGACTCGACCTTTGCTCCAACCTGATTTATTAAACTTTTGCTCACGAGCCGTTAATGTATGGCCATAACTCTGCTCAAATTCCCAAATCAAACGCACTGGCTTGACTGTTTTTACTGCATTCGGTGCCACATTTTTTTCAGCATTTGGATTCAGTGCAATTAATTTATCTAGCGCTAAGTCCCACTCTGATTTAATTTCTATCAGGTTGCTGACATCGATTAATACCGATTCGGATGCAAGGTCTGACTGTTTCTTCAGATCGGGCTTTTCATCAATGAAACTCGCTGCCATTTGACAACATATTTGTGCAAATAAGGGGTAAGCCAGTTGCTTAAAATGTGCTTGGTATCTTAATGCTACTTTAGCCCATCCTGGGCCTTTGCTTTGGTTACACCAAACCTGCGCCAATAAATAATTAAAATAGCAAAGCTGATGAGAGAAAAAATCAATCTCATCATCAACGCTATTAAATTCAATATTTATATTATATTTTTCGCCCGACAGTAAGCTCTGAATCGGTTTAACAACACCTTGCCCTATATAGAAAAAATCATTATCAGATTTACGGTCGCTGTCTTCAAATTCAACTTGTTGTATGGCATTTGAAAAATAACTTACATCCTGTTGGTTCCCTTGAACCATCAATGCCAATTTATAGAAATACCCCAACACGTCATTTAAATACTGTTTTTTGCGTTTTGTCAGTTTGTTTTTAGCGAGCATAGCTTGCTCAAAATAATCAATAGCTTGCTGGTTTTCACCGACTAAAAAGCAATATGTACCTTGTAACTGCAAGCCGTAACTGCTGATATCTTGGATAACTTGTATGCGCTCAAAATCGCTAAATCGCATTTGATACAAATACTGTTCTGCCAATAAATGATGGCAGTCGATATTGTATAAGGGGCTTATTCTGTCAGAATTTGCAGCGCAAACTTGCTCTAATAATTGCACCGGGTAAGCACAACTTTGCCCTTCTACTTGAAAAGTTCTGATCAGGGTGGCAAACGCCTGGTATTGCAGCACCTTAGGTAATTCTAAAAACGTGCTTAAATCAAAGGGTAAAAATAGAATTTCAACTAAAATTCGATTTTGCTTATGATTAATAATTTGTGGGTTTTTATTGAGCGCTAAGGCAGCTGTAAGCTGTTCTGTTTGATTCAAATAATAGAGGTCTCGGATAACTCTGCTTCTATCGACCTCTCTGTTCTGCCAACTGTAGCTGTCTACCACTGGCACAACCTGTTCAACGGCTGTGATGATCTCAAGTAAGGTTGAATGTGATTGGCCATGAGCTGTAAGCGTAAATAGTGCGTGAAATTGATCTATCTCAGCGGTTAAACGGTTGGTAAGCAATCTATTGAGTTGTAGTCCCTCTCGGTTAGGGATCAATAACGACAGTTGAGTCAATTGCTCTTTTTGCTGCACCGTTAAACGATACTCTTTTTTTGCTTGCGGCAAAAAACCTCTACTGTCTAATATATCAATTACATGCGCTAACTTGTTAATGCCAATAGGTTTATACACCACAGCTAAAATCATCAACATGGTTTGTTCCGCTGCATTTAGCTCTAAGAAAGCGTGATATAAAGATTCTATTTGTAGATGGATTGATGGCTGGATTAAAACAGCAAGCTTCATAGTAGTGTGGTTCTTAATGAATATTCGTTTTTCAATGACGTGAAATTAACAAAAATTGCCTTCGTAAACAATGGATCTCACCGATGCAAAATAAGATTTCTATAAACGTATGAATTTCACACAAAAGGTCTTGATTTTAATAGAGATTCTGTGTTTTAGCATCAAGTACTGGGATTAATGATTAAACTTATTTAAAGCCATAGCCACATTATGAGTGGCTTGTTTAGCGCGAGCGCTTACAGCTGTCACTGATATAAAACCATGCATACAATCAGCATAGTGTTCGTGATGTGTTGATATACCTGCCGCTTTTAGCCGTACGGCATACTCTATACCATCATCTCTTAATGGATCAAATCCTAGGGTTAAGATATAGCTGTCTGGAGACTCGCTAATGTCGTTTGTTATGAGCGGGCTTACTAGTGGAAGCGCGGCTTCGTCTAAAGAATTTAAATAATGTTGTCTAAAATAATCCATCAGATCCCGCGTTAGCAGTAACTGTTTATTGAAACGTCGATAAGACTCCGTCAGGCCTTGCAAGTCGAACATGGGATACAATAAAAACTGAAATTGCGGTTTTACTTTGCTCTGCACCGGCAGCTGTGTGTGTGTAATGTACTGAGTCCAATTAAACATGCTAGATACGCGCCTGCACTGTCGCCACCGACACCGATGTATTTTGGATGGATATTCAGTGCTTTGTGATTGTCATGGATATAGTTCCAAGCATCAATCGCATCGCAAATTGGCGTTGGAAATTTATATTCAGGGGACAGTCGATAATCCACAGAAATAATATTCATGTTGCCGTGTTTGGCTAAATATCGGCAAAATCGATCATGCGTATTAATACTGCCAATGACGCAGCCCCCCCCATGAAAATATACTAACGTTTTAAGAGGCGTTTTTTCTATTGGATTTATTGGATAGTACGTACGAATTTTTATGGTTGTAGCGTCACTGTTATGAGTACTAACAGGGATATTCAAATCAACAACTTTGTGCATCTCAATTTTCTTAAGTCCTAACATTCGATCCATCATCGAAAATATAGGTCTGAATAATTTGGGTGGCAGCTTGTGAAGTGGTGGCATGAATGACAATAGCTTCGCAATCATTAATTGTTTAGCTTCTAACTGCTCACTCTGCAATTTTTTACTTTCTTGGTATTTTTCGTCTTCTTCGTTTTTTTCATTTTCTTTGTTGAAATCATTCATTCTGCATGACCTTTTTTACGATTCTTTCGGTGGGAAAAAAATTCTTTATCGACTCAAAAATTTCATAACTAAGCGATTGATATACGCGGGAGAAACAGTTCTCAGGAAATGCAGTAAACCATAAGATACGCTGACTGTTCTATGCGTATTTGGCTGCCTTACTTGTTTATCAATCACAGCCACTACGTCTTCAGCCGTTAGATGAGTGCCTAATCGTTGCATTACTTTTGCAGTCTTTTTCTGTGAATTGAGCATATTAGTAGCAACAAATGGCGGCATGACATCACAAACTCGAATGCCATATTTTTGCCATTCTAGTTCTAGCGCCTCCGTTAGCGCTTTTACTGCGAATTTACTGGCCGAATAGCTGGCTAATTCTGGCACACCATAATCGCTGCTAGCTGATGACATATTTACAATGGTGCTTTTGTTATTATCTTTGCCGCTATTTTTGTTATTATTTTTTAAGTACGGCCATGCTGCTTGGCATAAATTTATCACCCCCACTACATTGACACTGATAACTCGCTGGTGCTGGTTGTTATTTATATCTTCAAATGCGCCAACGTCTAGAATGCCAGCATTATTCAATAACACTGATAAGCTATTATCATTCCCTTTACAAAACTCAGACATGACTTGCTGAGCTTGTGAAAAATCACTCACATCCAATGGGTATAAAGAAATCCGCGCCTTATCCCATTCTTCAGTTACTTCTTCTAAGAGGGAGAAATTTAAGTCGGCCATAGCAACCACATAACCCATTTTATGAAAATGCCGAGCCGCTGCTAAACCGATACCGGCAGCTGCACCTGTAATAAATATGCTGTTTGTGTTCATGTAAGAGGCCCAGAGTTAGCTATCAAAATGACCTTGTCTGAATGACCGTGTTTCAATATGTTCCATCTGGGGCTCTTTCATTTCATCGATCCATCTGCGCCATGTATATGGCCATAAAATGGGGTCGCCGTCGGCATCTAAATACCAGCTTTGACATCCACCCACCCAACTTGTGCCTTTCAAACCTTTTTTTATATAGGCAGTGAATTCGTCAATGGCCTCTTGCTTAGCTTCAAATTCATCAAATTCATGATGACGCCATTTATCAATCATTTTTATAAGGTAATCGGCTTGCACTTCGCTCATAGCGATAACAGAAAAGTTACCAATTGGTGTGTTTGGACCTAACATTAAAAAGAAATTTGGGTAGCCACTTAGCATCATTGAACGATAGGCTTTGATTTTATGTTCCCAAGCTTTATCAATATGCAAATTATTGCGCCCGATTAGGTTCATGGGACGCATAAAATTAAAGGCATTGAACCCAGTCGATAAGACCAGAACGTCTAATTCATGATGTTTACCGTCTTTGGTGATGATGCCAGTTTCAGTGACACGCTCAATTGTGTCAGTAATTAATTCCGCGTTAGGCTTTTGAATAGCTTTATAAAAGGTGGTATTGATGATGACCCGCTTACAACCTACTTGATAGTTTGGTTGTAATTTTTCACGCAATCTCTTGTCTTTTATACTGAATCTTAAGTTGGCTTTGCATAAAAAATTTAATACATGTTTTTGTATAAAGTGACCGGTTACTGCTTTGGTAAAAAAGTGCTCTAAAAAAGCTTTCCCCAGATTACGATGCATTTTTGTGAGCAAAGGAAAACGGGTCATCAATTTTCTCATGGTTTTTGAGAACTTAAAATCTGGTAAGTGCATTAACCATTGTGGAGTGCGTTGAAAAACGGAAACTTTAGCCCCTGTATTAATCAGTTCGGGGATAGTTTGTGCGGCAGTGGAGCCAGTACCAATCACACCAACACGGGTTGAATCAGATATTTTTACGTCATGATCCCACTGTGCTGTATGAAACTTAGCGCCTTTGAAGTCATCAATTCCTGGAATATCTGGAAACTTAGGGTGATGCAATATACCCGTCGCACACACAATAAAATCCGCTACATAGGTTTGCTCTTTGCTGGTTTTAACTGTCCATTTCCCACGATCATATTGCGCATCGGTGACCTCCTCATTAAATCGGATGTCGCGTTTCACATCATATTTATCAGCCACGTTTTCAAAATAGTCTCTTATTTCTGGCCCACGGGCAAAAAAACGGCTCCAGTTTGGGTTAGGTTCAAACGAATAGGTATACATGTGAGCGGGCACATCGCACGCTGCCCCAGGGTAGGTATTTTCTCGCCACGTGCCGCCCACTGAATCCTTTTTTTCTAAAACAACAATGTCAGTAATACCCGCTTTACGCAGTTTAATGACCATGAGCATCCCCGTCATGCCTGCACCAATGATGACAACTGACGGGTTACGTTTTACTTGGGGCATGAGGCACCTTAAATATTATTATCGCTGTTCGTTATGGCTACTTTGACTGTGATTAAGCTATGTTTCACGATTCAAAGATAATTAACATATTGTATACATATCTAGAATAGAAAATTATTCATCATTGATCTACGCTCTAAATAGACTTATATTTGTGATTTTAAGACATACTCATCATATATTATGACAATTCGTAACATTACTAGTGTGCAAATTATTATTGCCTATGGCGCTGAGCTGGGGATTGACGTGGACCTTTTACTGCAAGGCTCGGGGCTGGTGAGCTCTCAACTAACCGCTCACGACGAGCAGGTTGAAGACAAACAAGAGTTACATGTACTTAAAAATTTAATGATGAATTCCACCAGCCCATTTAAGGTAGGAATGGAATTGGGCAGCCGTTATCACCTTACCAGTTATGGCATCATGGGTTATGCCCTGTTAGCGAGCAGCACCCCGAGAAAAGCGATTGAATTAGGTTTACGTTTTTTAGATTTAACCTATGTCTATTCAAAAATTGAGTTAATAGAGATTAATCAGAATTTATCTCTTAGGTTTTCATGTGATATTGCGGGTGAATTAGGAAAACTTATTTTAGCTAGGGACATGATGGGCGCTGCTATGATCCAAAGAGAAGTGTTTGAAAGTGGCTATTTACCTATAAACTTACAATTCACGTCACCTCAACCACCGGACTTATCACTAGATGCTCTGCAGCAATTATTGGGGGCTGAAATTCAATTTGATGCAAATTTTAACGGCATTGCTTGGGTGGCCAAGCAGATGGATCTCCCCTTGGTAAAAGCGAATGCTGCAACCGCTAAAATATGTGAACTACAATGCAGTCAGTTGCTGCAGCAAAAACAAAATTGGAAACCCATAGAGAAGCAGGTTAAAGACACTTTACTGCACCTCGGCTTAACCTCGTCTATGCAAGATATAGCAGATTATTTATCCCGAACAACTCGCACATTACATCGCCAACTAAAACAAGAGCAAACAAGTTGGCGACAAGTGCGTGATGAGGTGCGTATAGGCATAGCAGAAGAGCTGTTATCAAACCCAATGAAATTGGATGAAATTGCCGAGCGACTAGGCTTTAGCGATGGTGCTAATTTTAGCCACAGCTTTAAGCGCTGCAGAAATATAACTCCAAGCCAGCACCGAAAGCAGTCAAAAAACAATTAAAAAGCACACAACACCTAACATCTTATAAAAAAAATACTAAATAGTAATATTCGGAATTTTATACTTCCTTTACTCAGTAATTGTTGAAGGGCTGTAACGTTTAAATCATCAAAAAAATTTAAAAGCTCCATCACACAAACGTATTTCATTAACTCCTTTTATTCGGTCTTTTACTACTTTTGAGTGTTTTTAACATTTTAATCATTTCCCCTAAGCTTGGCGTTAATTGCCGTGAGCGCATACGCCACAAGCCAATATCACTGCTAATGCTAAACGGTAACTCAATAGCGGTCAGAGAACGTTGTTGCCATTCATCCCGATGCAAATCACCAACTGCAATAGTAATTAAACCATTTTGTTCAGCTAATTCTAATGCTTGGGGCAAATCAGTCACTTCGAAATCGGGTTTATTAGAATTTAATAAAAAGGTTTGAAATTGTGGGGGTAAATGCCGGATATAACGTTGCGGAATGGGTGGTAACACCCATTTATGTTGAAACAAATAATCCAGCACTGGGGTTTGCTGATGAATGGGATGATCATGATTGGCGACCACATAAACAGGGGCTTGAAGCAGTGGAATGACTTCATAGGTCTGGGGATCATGCAGCGTATGTAATTCCCCTACATCATATAACAAGCAGTCATATGAATGATTATCAAGGCCATGTTTAAGATCCTCAAAGCGTCCCGTGCTGGCATGAATTTGTATATCCGCATCACGGCTAATAATTTCATGAATTAACGGTTTTAGGAGCAACTCATGGATCAACGGCCCGCAACCAATATTAATAATGCCTTTTTCACCATGACTAAAAAAACGCGCATGGGACACCAATGTTTGCATGGCTGAAATACAGTCTAACGCATCTCGATAAAGCGCTTTACCTGCTGGGGTGGGTGCAACATCACGGGTATGGCGGTCAAAAAGTAAAACAGCCAACTGTGACTCAAGCTTTTGAATACTTTTACTGATATTCGATTGCGTGACACCAATGGCACCGGCAGCTTTAGTCAGATTACGATGTTCATAGACACTGACAAAATGTTCCAGCAGTTTGATGTTCATTGTTTCTCTTTAGTTTGTTTGGCTTCATCTACCTTTAAAGTTTTTGGAATTATTATATTCCAAAATAGAATGACTATTCAAGTTACATTATTTTTCTTTAACAGTAACGCTGCGGTTTTAATGATGGTTCAACTCAATTGGTTTATACGTGTCGTGGTTATCACGTCGCTCTTGCTTAACACTCATGTTGTGTCTGCAACACAACGTCTAAGTTCAAACTCAAGTAAGCTCAGTAACACTAAGGCTGATAATAAAAAACCAAATTTTTTAATTATTTTAGCTGATGATTTAGGATATTCCGACATCAGCAGCTTCGGTAGTGAAATCGATACCCCAGGTATTGATTCGCTAGCAAAGAGCGGTGTTAAATTCTCTAATTTTCATGTGGCAGCAACCTGCTCTCCTACTCGCAGCATGTTGCTGACAGGAGTGGACAATCACCTTAATGGCCTTGGTAATATGCGAATTATTATGGATGATAATCAATTTGGGCAACCAGGTTATGAAGGTGAACTCAACACTCGTGTAGAAACTGTTTCGACTATTTTGCAGCGTAATGGTTACAGTACGTATTTATCTGGGAAGTGGCATTTAGGCATGCAGACGGATAACTTACCGGTTAATCGAGGTTTTGATCAATCGATTTCGTTAATGGAAACCGGTGCTGATAATTGGGAGAAAAAGCCTTATTTACCCCATAACAAAAATGTTCATTATTTTGATAACGCCAATGAAATCAACTTACCGGAAGATTTTTATTCTTCAGATTTTTATACCGACAATATCATGGGATATTTACAACAACGCGATCCTAAAAAACCATTTTTTGCCTACTTGGCTTTTACGGCTGTGCATTACCCACATCAAGCACCAAAAGCATTAACCGAAAAGTACCTCGCTAACTATCAAGATGGTTGGGATGTGATTAAATCTAAACGTTACGCCCGTCTAGTGCAGCTTGGTTTGATGCCGCCGGGGTTAGAAGCATTGCAGTTACCAAGGGTTGAACAGTGGAGTACATTGTCTAAAAAAGACCAAGCTTATCGCACCAAACAAATGGCCGTATATGCTGCCATGGTCAAACGGATGGATTACAACATTGAGCGCTTGTTATCATATCTAAAACAAGCGGATTTATTTGATAATACCGTCATCATGTTCATGAGCGATAACGGGGCAGATAACAATGAAATTGAAAAAATATTTCCTGATTATATTCAGAAAAATTTTACCACTGATATTGAAACACTAGGTGAGAAAGGCAGTTATGCTAACTACGGACCAAGTTGGGCAAATGTATCGATGACACCTTTGAGTTGGTATAAAGGTTCAGCATCCGAAGGCGGGATGCGCTCACCATTAATTGTGCATTACCCAAAACAATTACAACAAGGCTTAGTCACACATAGCTTTAGTTACATTACGGATATTGTGCCAACAATATTGGATTTAGCTGGCTTAACCAACGCGGTAGATAAATTTAAAGTACCGATCATGGGCCGCAGTCAAGTCGGGGTGTTAACAGGCGTAAACGAAACTGTCTATGCCGAAAAAGATGTGGTTGCTTATGAACTTGCTGGCAGCGCAGCTTTGTTTAAAGGAGATTACAAATTAGTACGCAACTTTCCTCCATTTGGGGATAAACAATGGCGCTTGTTTAACATTAAAACCGATCCTGTGGAGCGTTATGATTTAGCCACAGCCCAACCCAAACGCTTCCAAGAGATGTTGCTTGATTATCAGGTGTATCAGAGCGACATTAATATGGTCGAGGTGACTGATGATTATCATGTGATCGAACAGCTGGGTAAAAATCTAAAACGAATCAAAGACCATCAGCATTAAAAAAATGTAAGCTTAATGACAATGTCTGGATGGACCATCTAGACTAATGAAATGCAATTTACGTTTGTTGGAAATGTCCAATTCCAAGGAAAATCTCAAGACTCTAACCTCAAGACTTCGAGTGATGTTTTAGCTACTTTAAGGTTGCGTTATTCTATTATTTATCTAATCCAAACGGATTATCTATACTATTGCTTGGCTCAGTAAACCATCGTGGGCCCTGGTCGGTCATATAGAAATGATCTTCTAAACGAATGCCAAACTCATCAGGTACCACCAACATGGGTTCGTTACTAAAACACATACCTGTAGCAAGAGGTGTCTTATTGCCTCCGACTAAATACGGCCACTCATGAATGTCTAGACCAATACCATGGCCGGTACGATGCGGGCAGCCGGGGGTTTGATATTCTGGTCCTAACCCTTGTGATGCTAAATAACCACGGGCTGCATCGTCGACGGCTTCGCAAGGTACACCAATTTTGGCGGCGTTAAAGGCTGCGAGTTGTGCGGCTTTTTCATGATCCCAAAACTGTCGTTGCCTAGAGGTTGGCTCGCCAAAAACATAAGTACGGGTAATATCTGATAAATAATTATGCACTTTACAGCCGGTATCTATTAATACCATATCGCCTGCCTTTAGCACCTGTGCATCCTTAACACCATGGGGGAATGACGTGGCGACGCCAAAAAGCACAATACAAAAATAGTTACCCGGCGCACCCACTGCTTGGTGTGCGCGTTTAATAAAAACCTCTACTTCTGGAGTGCTGATACCTGCATAAAGCATACTTGCTGTAGCTTGATGTACAGCAAGTGTCATGTTCATTGCCGCTTGCATTAAAGCTATTTCATTTGCGGATTTGTGCATTCTGCAATGGGCTGTCACTTCTTGTGCATTGATCAGGTTTAAGCCGGTTTGAGCTTTATTGATACCGTCGAATATAAAGAACTGCGCACTTTCATCGATACCTATGGTCGCGGCATCACTTATATCTAATTGCTTTAATACATCTACAAATAAAACGTAGGGGCTTTGGTGTTCTTGCCAGCTATGTATTGGCCCATCTATGACCTTAAAACCATTTAGAGTGCCTATTTCAAAATAGGGCGCTATATATTGCACCATGCCAACTGCAGGCAATATCGCGCCGACCATACGCTCGCTCGCGTACCATTCCATACCCGTGAAATACGTAAGATTTGTGCCCGCATTGAGGTAAATAGCATCAATATTATTTGCTTGCATGTAAGTTTGTGCTTTAGCAATGCGTGCTAGGTGTTCTTTAGGTTGGATTGGAATAAGCGTCTTTGTCATATCACTTAATGTGGCTAATGCTTGCTCTGGTGTTTGAGTGCCTATACCTATGGTTATCATGTTTATCCTTTTTAGATACTTACAAATTACAAACTTAGGGACCGTTTTATGCGATTAATAAGACATATAATATCGCCCTATTGTGCCAGATATGTCGTTAAGAATGTGGTGACACTTTCGGTAACCTTGTATTTATAATGACTGTAATATTTTTGTTCGTTAAACAAAGTATCAATCGAAACCTGAGGACACATATTTATCTCTAAGCACATTTACAAAAATATAGAACCTTTCGTTGATCAAGGATTAGCATTAGCGAAACAAGCAAGAAAACAAGGCGATGTTATAGTTGAGTTTACACATTTAGAAAACGCCCGTGTGTTAGGACAGGCATCCACTCTGTTGCACACCAAAGCACATGCTTTGATGTTGTTTCGGCCGTGAGGCAGGTCAATATTAAAGAGGATTTAGGTCAAGTTATACGTATAGTTGGGGCAGCAACAAAAACTGCTATTGGGTTTATTCCTACAGGAAATACTGATGGGACTAATATGAACCCTTTTAAGGTGTTACCTGTTTCACCTAAACTCGCTGCTATCATAACTAAGGCCAATAGCACAAAAACTGACTAACTCAAAGCCAACCAAACACCTACACCTATCAACAGTGTGCCAGAAATGCCATTCATCCATCTAATATTATTGCCTGTGTTGAGAAGGGTCTTCAAACCCTTTCCTCCTGTTGCATAAATCAACATACAGATAAACTCGCTAAGCATGATAATAATCACTAAGGCCATAAGTTGAAAAGTGATAGGTCGGGTTGCATCTATAAATGGCGGCAAAATAGACAGCATAAAGGCCCATCCCTTAGGATTAGCGATGGCGGTGACAAAACCTTGGGATATTAGGGCATATCGATTAAGCGCTAAGTCCATCTCTGTACTAAGTGACAGCTGAGTACCCGACCAATACATCTTGCAGCCTAAATAAATCAGATACAGGCCGCCTATCCACTTAAACCAAACAAACAATGTGGGGTAATTTAGCATTATTGCGGCAGCGCCCATCACTGCAGATACAGCAACGAGGGCTACGCCAAACACTTCCCCAAGCATCATCCATAAGGTGCGGCGTAAGCCCACTTTCAGTCCCAAGGTCATAGCCAACGTCATACACATACCTGGCGTAATAGAAATAAAAAATATAGTGGGAATAAATACGACGAGTGTGGCAAAAGTTGGCATATAAGATCATCAAAAGAAAAACTAGGTGTATCTTACGGCTCTACCGGTGGTTTGGGAATTTTATAACGTATTAACCTTTAAAATTTCGGCTTAATACCTTTTAAGACTACCTAGCTAACTCTGTTGATACTCACTCCACTCTAGAGTGTGGTAGTCAAAATTTGCATTTAGGGTAGGCTTGACGATATTAAAATAGGGAGACAGGTCAAAATCTCTAGGCACATACGAGCTGTGATGGCGAATTTGTAACACCTCGTCATAAGAGGCTTTACTGTATGTATGTTTGGCTTTCTCAAAAACGGTGTTTGGGCCTTCAAAAGAAAGATTTGGCTCTTCAAAAAAAACATCCGGTAAAATCGGATAACGAATTGATTGAAACGTCTGAGCAATGAACGAACTACAAATAGCGCGAGTTGGATCACCGCTGCCCAGCACAATCATTTTTCTGCGCCAACGTTTGGGTACCGGCGGTGTTTGCACTAGGTAACGCATTAAATCAAACACATTTTTCATATCGTACTGATATCCAACTTGGGCCTTAGCAAACGTAACAGCACTTTCTATTTCTTCATCATTCAGGCCTACCGGGCGACATATCCTAGTGTGTAAGTGTCCATAATGACTCAACGCTATTATCCTTATACCGTCGAGTACATCCGCCTCTACTAAAGTCACCTTGTCACAATTTGGGTCTGCACTATTGCTGTCATCGGCAATACACAAAGCAGCATGGGACCAAGTAGATTGAGTGAGATATTTAATAGCAGTGCTGATCCGACTTGAACCATCCACCAACAATACATCACCTACCCTTATCGTTGCAGCCAACAATTCTGGTTTGCAAGTTGAAGGTTGAATAGACCCGCTCGGCTTTTCCAAATACGTAGCTAAGCCACGGCCAATTTTATTCAATAAACTCATTCGACACTCTTATCTCTTTAAACCGTTTAAGCACTTCTAATAATACGTTCTGAACTAACTAGTCGGAAATTGCCGAGCTGATGTTACTAGTGTGGCCTTTGCCGTCGGCTTCCATGCTTTACCGACATCATCTCTTAAAGATCTCATGTTATCGTAAATTATGTGGGTGAATACAGTAATACCATGTTGGGTAAATCTCCTCTATTTTCTTCTTAAAGGTCAGAGGACACTATCTTGAAGTGCTAAAAAGTCTTCGTAATTTAACGAATTTCTATTTACCAAATTCCTCCCTCACTTGCTTCTTAACACCTAAATTAAGGTATAAAACTTTATGATTATTCACATATATCTTTTTCACCTCATAGGTGATAACTCCTCTACTATCAGTTATATTTGTTTTAAGCACATCATTTAAAGCTGTATACAGCTTAAAAATAAGCAGCAAAATATGACATCTGCAAATTTAACGTTCTTATTTTTACTGCCAACTTTATCTAGGGGCGTATTCTTTATAGATAAAACGTGGACCAGACATTGCCAATAAAAGAGACCCGTATTTTCTTCCTTGGTGAATGGCAAGTTAACCCAAGTACCAATACTTTGCGCCGTGGCGAGCTGATTAAACAGCTTGAGCCCAAGGCAATGGATGTATTACTACTTTTATGTGCGCAGCAAGGTCAAATATTAAGTGCTGATGATATCGCCAGCCGATGTTGGGGTATGGTTATTGGAGACAACCCAGTTCACAAAGCCATTACCCAATTGCGCAAAGCACTAGACGACAAACCCAGCACACCTACTTATATAGAAACCATCCGTAAACGCGGCTACCACATCATTGCCAAGCTAGACTTTCCTCTTGATGATGAGCTTAAAGCCGAACAAAGTAGCTGGCAGGGCGCCTCCCCCTTTCCTGGTTTAGTGGCCTTTGAAGCCAAAGACGCTCAAGTATTTTTTGGCCGTAATACTCAGATTTCAACCCTTTTAGAACGACTATCAAACCAAGTCAGTGCCAAACATACTTTTTGCTTAATTTTAGGCCCCAGCGGCACCGGCAAATCATCTTTAGTAAATGCCGGTTTGTTGCCAGCGTTAACCAGCCAAAATGGGTATAACGGTATTGGCGTGATATCACACACCAGTATTGATTTTGCCGACGTCAACCCTGAACGACTTTTTATCGATTTAGCCTCTGCCCTACTCGACTGGGACGTAAACGATCAGCCAGTATTTGCAGGTATGAGTGCCGAAAACTTGGCCCAACAGCTGCAAAAAGACAGCAATACTTCAATCGAACAATGTATTCAAGCACTTAAACAAACACAGCAAAGTTACAGTAAACCGCTATTTTTATTATTTATCGACCGGCTTGAAGTCCTGTTGTCGTCACCTGTTTTTAGTGATGATGAGCGAGTCGCTTTTTTAGGGTTAATTGAAATCCTCGCCACCAGCGGTGTCATTATTGTCATCAGCGCTTGTCGTAATGATTTTTACCCTTTAGTGGTGAATCACCCCAGTCTAATGGCAAATAAAGGAAACGGTGGGCATTTTGACTTGTTAGCCCCGACCCGCGCAGAACTGATGCAAATGATCAGGTTACCTGCAGTAGCAGCAAACTTAACATGGTCGGTCGATGTTGATTCAGCCACACCTCTTGACCAAATATTATGTGCAGAAGCAGCCAACAACCCAGACGCATTACCCATGTTGCAATACACCTTACAAGAACTATATTTGCAGCGCAGTGAGGCTGATGAATTGCAGGTATCTGTCTATAAATCACTAGGTGGCATTGAAGGGGCAATTGGTAAAAAGGCTGAAGAAATTTATCAGCAATTACCTGCCGATCACCAACCCCAATTAGCAGTGGTGTTATCACGCCTTGTAACACTAAGCCAAGACGGCGAAACCATCACTAGCCGCGCTGCTCGCTGGTCAGAATTATCCCAAGTCAATGAAATATTTTTTGTGCAAGCCATGGTTAACAGTCGTTTATTTGTGTCTCACTTACAAAATAACGAACCTTGTTTTAGTTTGGCTCACGAAGCTTTATTAAGACGTTGGTCCAGAGCCAGTGAATGGATCACTGCTCACAAAGACAGCCTTACGATTAAAAGTCGCTTGCAGCAACTAACCGAACGCTGGCTTAAAGAAGACAGAAGTTCGGCTTATTTACTGCCTCAAGGTAAACCCTTAGAAGAAGCTCTTAGCCTGCAAAGTATGCCGGTGTTTACTTTAGATGCCGGTGAGTTGGCTCTGCTTAATGCCTCACAACAAAAAGTTAAAACCAAACGTTGGTTAACTCGAGCGACTATTACCTTATTGTGTTTTCTAACTTTTACCGCAATATTTATGAGCGTAAAAAGCCAGCAATCTGAAGTATTTGCTCAGCAAAAACGCCTCGATGCAGAAAGTCTACTTGGTTTTATGGTAGGGGAATTTGCAGACAAGTTACGTAGCGTTAAACGTATGGATTTGTTGGATGGGATCAGTAATAAGGCGTTGGAGTATTTTAGTCAACAAGAGGATGAATACGACAGTAGTAGTATATTTTCTCTATCGAATCAAAATTTGAATTTTAAGGCTAAGTTTCAACATGCCCAGACATTGAGTGCTATGGGTGAGGTGGCCTATTCTCGGGCTAAAGCCGATGAGGCTAAGCAGGCATTTACTGCCGCGAAAGTGATATTAAATAAGCTGTATGTTGTACAAGCTGATAATTTAGAGTTGTTAAAGACCTTAGGGGCGAATGCATTTTGGTTAGGACAATTGGCCTATGATCAGAATGATTTTGAAACCGCACAACCATTGTTTGAGTTGTATCGGAACTATAGTGAAGAGATGAAACAGCTAGAGCCAGAGAGCATAGTTGGTTGGATCGAGTTGTCTTATGCACAAAACACGCTAGGTTCCTTATACTTGGAGTTACAAGAATATAAACTTGCAAAATTAGCATTTAAAACTTCGTTATTTCTGAAACAACGTGCATTAAGTCAAAGTCTAGAAAATAGTGACTTACAAATTGACATTGCTGGCACATTGTCTTGGTTGGGTAAAATCGAACTGCATTTTGGAGAGTTGACTGACTCAGTTCAATACATGCAACAAGGGCAAAAAATTTTAGAACAGCTCCTAAAGTCCTCTCCAGACAACGCGAGAATAATGGAATTGCTGATACTTTCAAACATAGCGCAAGCAAAAATATTTAATATCAAGGACGAATATAAGCAGGCTGTCGATAAACTGACAGTAGCAGAAAACCTTTTGCATAAAGCCCTAGAGCAAGATAAAAACAATCAGTATTGGCATTATGATTTATTACGAGTTCACCTTCTTAAGGCCGGCCTAAATGCCAAGCTAGATAATAGATCTGAAATGTTAATAAGTCATTCCTCTGAGTTGACCGACACCACCTTTAGTTACCAACAAAAGTCACTGGCCGTTTCTGTAATGGCAATTGATTACTTTCAAATAAAAGAGCTTTGGCAAGAAAGTAAACAATATATCCATCAAGCGAGCATGGAATTGTTACCTGACGAAAAGAAAATAACAACTAGCTCTAACGAAATACTAATATTGGCCAATTTTGAAGTGTTAGAAGCGAAACAGCTTTTGAAACAAAATCAAAAAACCAAAGCCCACAATGTATGCAAAAAGACCATTCAACGATTGCGCCCCTTAATAAGTAAGAGCCAATCGCCCTACTTTTTAGTGCCCTATGTACAAGCCTATGACTGTATTGAGCAGCTCAGTTTGGTATCTAACGAATTACAACTTTTAGCTAAAATGGGAATTAACGTAAATCAATTCATAACCCAAAATAAGGAAAATTAAGAATGAGTAATTCAAGTAAAAATATAACCGTCACAGTTACCATAGTCGAAGGCGTACCGACCTTTAGTTATGCACCAGATGGTCCAATTATTGTAACTGAATCGACAGATGTGATTTTTACACTGAGTAACACAAGTCATCCGGCAGTATCATTTAAAGAGCCGCTAATTTCTTATGTACCAGTCGATGCTTCTAGAAATATTACTTTAAGCCTTTCTGCAGACGAACAAAGCCTAACACTTAGAGATACTGATATAGATAAGGAAGTAATTGGCGTGCAACTAGTCATTAAGGATGCATATAGAAATACTTACGCTAGTCCCGATCCTCAAATAATAAACAGAGACTGAGTGTAATTTAACTATATATTGAACTAGATTAATCTTTAGTTAAGAGACTGTTAACAGTTGATTTTTGGAGGCTAAATGACTCAGAAACGATCCAGTTTGATTTGTTTGGCGGATACCCCATGTTATCATTGTGTATCACGGTGTGTTCGTCGGTCATTTTTGTGTGGAGTGGCAGCCGCTGTTGATACCTATTCTGGTCAAAGTTATGAGCACAGGAGGGCTTGAGTTGAAGAGCGCTAGTTATTTATTTGTTCTGTGTTTGCCATTGATATTTATTCGCGACATCCTTGTCTCTCACCTTTCAGACCGTCCTTCGAACGTTCAAAAATTAGCTCCTGCATTTTTATTGTGCTTTTCGGTTGATGAGCAATCATGTACATGTAGTTCTGCATGTACATGTTGAAAAAGCTTTAGGCTGGGGTAATAAACAGGTATTGAGCCTTTGGCATACTTTGTATAAAAGCACGTTATTGACTCAAAAATTTATGCGGGTGAATAGTTGAGAAACGTTGAGCAAAGGTGAATTGATTACTTTGCATGACACCATTGCAGAGTATCGCAGACGCTTGCACGACATTAGTTGGTTAATGCGTAACTTGAATGAGCACATTGCCCGAGAAGCAAATAAAGAAGATAACTGCACTGGCATGTTCTGGGGAGGTCGATTCAAATCTCAAGCCTTGTTAGACGAGTTAGCTATATTGGCTTGTATGACTTATGTTGATCTTAATCCAATTCGAACCAAAGTGGCTACAACGCCTGAAACCTCAGATCACACCAGCATACCCAAATGTGTTTAGGCTCTAAAACAGCACCAAGAACAACCTAAATTTATTGCCTTTGCCGGTAATTCCAGAGAAAACATGCCTAAGGGTATAGCTTTTACTCTGTTAGACTATTGTGAATTAGTAGACACCACAGGGCGAATTATCCGCGAAGATAAAGCGGGGCATATAGATCAGCATCAGAGCCCAATACTTTAAAGATTATGTTTGTCTGCTGAAAACTGGCTAATACTCAGCACCGAATTTGAACAACATTTTTGTTACGCCGCAGGCGCGGAGCAAATGATGAATAACTTCAAAATCCATACCCAACGCCAAAGAATACGCGGCATGAGTAAAGCTAAGGTTTTATTATGCAGAGCCTGATATGTTTATCCTGTTCGGTAAATAGCACATACTTTTCACTTATAAATCCCTTGTAAACAACAAGTTAAAATCGGAAGGTTAGCAGAAGGTTACATAACACTATTTTAGATAAGGTAATTATATCGATTCTAACGCCAGCCAATGTAACTGCGATGATCTTTGGTTATTCACAGTGAGGAGCAACCATGAAAACATTTTTACTTTTGTACATCACTTTAGCTTTTATTAGCCAATTTCTATTATTCAGTCCTCTACGGAATATGCTTTTTACTTTATTAAGTGTGGTGTGCATACCCATCATTACTGCATATGCCCTAAAGTGGTTTTTTAGTATTTCGATCAGACCGAGGCCTTATCGCTAATTAGGTTTTCACTCTTCGTAACACCTATATTGTTTATGGAAGCCCTTTCTCAATTTGCCTCTTATTATTTTATTCTTACTTTTTCATGCAAATTTTTTATTACCAACCAATGACTCAAATGTTAGGGCTCTATGTTAGATGTTTGCAAGTTACACCTTTAACAACATCAAAAAAAACCTGAAGATTAAAATTAAATATAATTAAAACAATAAGTTAAAAATAGAAGATTACCAGAAGGTAGTAAGGTGAATTTTTCTTTAGAGTGTTTGATATCAGGTTGATGCCGTAAACACACTAAGGATTTATTGATGACTCCAGCTAACAATTCAAGACAAGATAACAGCCATAAGTCGGACTCATGTTCAGTGATTGAGAAATTCTCTATTTCCCTTTCCAACGAAAAAATAGGTGCATTTATCAACATGATAAATGTTATTGCGGAAGGTATTTTTATTGTCAATGCTGATGGTGTCATAGAAGTCATCAACCCAATGGCAGCGAAATTTTTTGGTGATTCCCAAGACGCTTTAGTTGGGCAGCGGTGGTTTCACTTTTTACACGATCGCCATCGGGAACAATATGAGTATATCTTCCTAAACTGGAAAGATAATAAAAATCAGCCGTTAAGTCATGGTCCCAAAGAAGTGTTATTAACCCGAGCGGATAGCACTTGGTTGGAGGCGGACTTATCTATTTCTTGCTTACCGGAATCACTAACTCAAGGCAGCCCAATGTTTGTTGGGGTGTTACATAACTTAACAGAACATAAGGCAGAATATAGCGAACTGCGTAAGCAAGCCAGTACCGACCATTTAACGGGTTTGGCGAATCGTTATAATCTTGAAAAAACGCTGAACAAAAGCTGGAATGACAGTATTGTGAATGGCCAACCCATTAGTTTAATCCTCATAGACGTGGATTATTTCAAACACTTCAACGACCAGTTTGGCCATGTTAATGGCGACAAATGTTTGCAAAAAATAGCGAAGGTTATCGATACTTGTTTGCCTTCGAACGATAGCTTAGCAGCACGCTATGGTGGAGAAGAGTTTGCCGTTATTCTGCCCCGTAGTCATGCGGCAGATGCCGTGTTAGTTGCAAAGCAAATACAACAGCAAATCAACATCATCAATTTTAGTGAGTTAGGTCTACCTTTAACTCTCAGAGTCAGTGTCAGTCAAGGTATTTCATGCGAACACAGTGGTCAGTATCGCACTCCCGAGGCCCTTATCTGCTCAGCAGATACCGCGTTGTACCGCGCTAAAGCAGAAGGAAGAGACAGAATTAATCTCAGTTTGTAACAGTTGACGTTCCTTGGCCAAGAGGACAGAATAAAATTTTAAACTGCCCCTTGGTCTTTTCACCCTCTCTCTAAAATAAAAATCTCAATAACCTTAGAACCAACATCAAACTGTTAAGAGTGTTCGCTTACATAGCGTTGTAATTGCTGCAAATAACCGTTCTGGGTCGCATCATCTAACCAAGCGACTTTAAAAGCATTGCCCACAAGGGTTACAATTTGTTCCTGAGAAAATTTGCCTTCTTTTTGTAATTGGACCAAGTTTTCATTTAAGTACGCCCTAAAATAAGCAGGATCATCAGAATTAATCGTAACTAACATATCTTTTTTAAGCATTTTGTGGATTTCAACAGAGGTAAGCGACTGCACCACAAACTGATTAGAAACAGGGCACACAGTTAGCCCCAATTTTTTATCTTTGATTAGCTCGCACAACTCCTCGCTTTCTAGTGAGTTAATCCCATGATCGATACGATCTACCTGGATATCACTAATACACTGTTTAATATGTATCAGGCTATCTTGCTGATTAACATCGCAGTGCATAGTGAGCTTTAAGCCCATTGCTTTTGCTTCTCTAAATACATCATAAAATTTTATCGGGGGGTTGTCTCTCTCATCAGAATCTAGTCCCACCCCTACCAATAAGTTACGATAAGGTTTAGCTAACTCTAAATGTTGCATCGCAGACTCAGCACTCATTTCTCGTAAAAAACACATAATTAATTGGCTTTTAATACCCAGTTTTTTTTCTGCATCAACTTGGGCTTGGTGGATACCAGTTATCACGGTATCAAAGCTGACACCTCTGGAGGTATGAGCTTGTGGGTCAAAGAATAGCTCTGCATATATGGTTTCTTGGCTTCTGGCTTTGACCAAGTATGCGTAGGTCAATTGGTAGAAATCATCCTCTTCCACCAGCACATTCATGCCTGCATAATAAATAGCTAAGAATGATGGCAAGTCATAAAAATCGTAGGCAGCCACTAAGGCCTCAGGTGTTTCATAGGCCAACACAACACCGTTTTTGTTGGCTAGTGCAAAGCTTAACTCTGGTTCGAGCGTGCCTTCAAGATGCACATGTAGTTCTGCTTTAGGCATTTTTTCTATAAAATGTTGCATGTCATACTCGCTGAATATTTATTAAGTGTTAACAATCTAAGCAACTTTTATACCCATAAGCTCACACGCTATTTTACTGTGCTAACGAGCAATATGATGCGTTGTTATGAGAAAAAATCACAATAAAAGACGAAAATGCACTGTTTAAGTGCGGTAAATTTTAGAACAAGTTACCCACCAGGTACTCAAGTACTGACAACCGCTAATTGAGTCTGTTCGAGATTCAAAAAATCCAGTAACAACATACTTGTTCGATACGAAGAAAGAATAACTCAAGGTATGAGTTAACTAGAAGACAAGAGAAACACCCTCGTTGGGTGTTTCTCTTGTGCACTCAGATTAAATACTGACTCGCTTATAAAGTCGATATTCTGGCATCCAGAAATTCCGCTCAATACGCTCTGCTAATATTTCATCTGACACTTCCAATGCTAAATTTTGTTGCATCGCTATTTTTGCCACATCAAAGGCAATTTTTTTACTCAACTGTGCGATTTCGCCTACTGCGGGGAGTAACTCACCTTGTCCTGTTGCTGCAAGGGGCGATGCTTCGGCCAATGCTGCACTGGCTGCCATTAACATTTCGTCGCTGATCAAACTGGCTTTGCCAGCAATCACACCTAAGCCAATACCGGGGAAGATATAGCTATTATTACACTGAGCAATGGGATAGATTTTGCCTTGGTATTCAACAGGATTGAAGGGACTACCTGTGGCAACAATGACCTTGCCATCAGTCCATTCAATAACCTGCTGTGGTGTTGCTTCAACTTGGCGTGAAGGATTACTTAAGGGGAAAATAATCGGTAATTCACAGTGTTTTTTCATGCTACGGATAACTTGTTCCGTAAATAGCCCTGCCTGCCCAGACACACCGATTAAAATATCCGGTTGAGCACAATTAACCACATCTAGCAGTGACGCAAACTCACCACTATAAGACCATTCTTTAATTGCATCAGATGGCTGGACCAGACGTTGTTGGAAATCTCGCAGACCTTGCATGCCTTCGGTAAGCAAGCCAAATCGGTCGATCATAAATACTTGACCTCGTGCTTGAGCGTCTGAAATTCCTTCTCTACACATTTGTTGAATAATTTGCTCTGCAATACCACAACCAGCGGACCCTGAACCAACAAAGGCCACTTTCTGTTCAGACAATTTAGATTTTTTGCTTTTGCAAGCGGCCAATATGGTTCCCACTGCAACTGCGGCGGTGCCTTGTATGTCGTCATTAAAACAGCAAATTTTGTCTCTATAACGTTCGAGTAAAGGCATAGCATTAGGTTGAGCAAAATCCTCAAATTGCAGCATAACTTCAGGCCATCTGCGATGAATAGCCTTAACAAACATATCTACAAATTCGTCATACTCTGCTTGACCAATACGGTTGTGGCGCGCCCCCATATACATAGGGTCGGCTAACAACTTTTCATTATTGGTGCCTACATCTAACATAACGGGCAAGGTATAAGCAGGGCTAATACCACCACAGGCGGTATACAAAGATAACTTACCAATCGGAATACCCATACCGCCTATTCCTTGGTCACCCAAACCTAAGATACGTTCTCCATCAGTCACAACGATAACCTTCACCTTACGCTTAGTAGCGTTACGCAAAATATCATCCATTTGATGACGTTCAGAATACGAAATAAACAATCCACGAGAACTACGGTAAATATCCGAAAACTGCTCACAGGCATCACCCACTGTTGGGGTATAGATAATGGGCATCATTTCGTCGATGTGTTCTTTAATTAATCGGTAATACAAGGTCTCGTTATTGTCTTGAATAGCACGCAAATAGATATGCTTATTGATTGGCTCATCAAAGCTGGAATACTGCATATAAGCTCGGTCAACTTGCTCTTTGATGGTCTCGTAACGGGGCGGGATCAGGCCAGTTAAATTGAACGTAATGCGTTCATCAGAACTAAATGCGCTACCTTTATTCAGCAAAGGTGTTTCTAATAGTGAGGGCCCAGAGTGAGGAATGTACAGCGCATTTTTTGTAGCTGAATTTGCCATTAACGTATTGTCCTGTTTGTTCATATTGTTATTTCAGTTCTTTCTGACCACATAGGCCAGTGAAGGCGTGTTGTTTCTTTAAAATATATCTTCAATCTGCTTTTTACTTTGCTCACCTTGATCTGCAGAGTCAATAATTTCTGCTTCAGCCACAAAACTCTGTGGCTCGGTGCCTTGAGTAAAGTATTCAAACATCGATGTTTTATCTGTTCTATTAGTAAGTTTGCCGGTGCCCTTGTCGATGCGCACAGTAAGTAAATCTGTGGGCATAGGCAATAAATGCTCAGGTTTACCAGCCAATGCATGTTGCATAAACCTTATCCAAGCGGGTTGCGCTGCATGTGCACCTGACTCACTGCCGATGAGTGCGTTACCAATGTAGTTGAATTTTGTGGGGTTTTTGTTCACTAAATTTTGATTTTGTGTGGTGCGACCTAAGCGCCGATTGTTATCATCAAACCCCACCCATGCAGTGGCCACCAAGTCTGGTGTAAACCCACTAAACCAGGTATCACGCACATCGTTGGTGGTACCCGTTTTGCCGGCGATGTCACTACGACGGTCCATCAACATTGCGGCACGCCATCCAGTACCACGATTATCCCAAGCACCATTAATTTGAACAGCAGAGCGCATCATTTCTGCAACCAAGAATGCATTTTCTGCACTGATAACCCTAGGAGCAGAGAGAATATTTTTAACAGGCTCATCAACCTGTTGCGCAACCCCAAATTCGGCAGCTAACCGTGCTTCAAGATCGTCAGGATCTGCATTAACGTGGTTAATCTGGGACTCCGCTACACAAGGATTGCAAGCATTGACTGGATTAGCTTTCCACAGTACTTCACCCATCTCATTTTCGATGCGTTGAATAAAATGAGGCCGAATTAAGAAGCCACCATTAGCAATGACTGCCATAGCGGTCGCCACTTCTAGGGGGGTATGGGAGCCAGAACCTAGAGATAAGGTCTCATCTAAAGGGATATCATCTTTACTAAAACCAAAGCGGGTAAGATGTTCAGCAACATTGTCCAGCCCTACTGCCCTTAGCAGACGTACTGATACGACGTTTTTTGATTTAGTTAACGCCACTCGCATTCGGATTGGGCCATCGTACTCGGCAGGAGAGTTCTCAGGACGCCACGCATTTCCTGAACCTGATTGCCATTGCGTGATAGGTGCGTCGTTTATCAAACTTGCCAAGGTGTAACCATTTTCTAATGCAGCTGAGTAAATAAAAGGTTTAATATTCGAACCAACTTGCCTTTTGGCTTGAGTTGCACGGTTAAATTGGCTTTGATAAAAACTGTATCCCCCCACCACAGCTTGCGCCGCCCCGTTTTTGGGGTCTAGTGCTACAAAGGCACCACTTGCTTGCGGATATTGAGCAAGCTGCCAATGCAAATCGTCTTCTCTTTGTCGAATTAAAATCAGTGCCCCAGCTTGCACTATATCACTGGCTATTTTGGGATCTTGCCCTTGTTTTGCATCATTAATAAATGGTCTGGCCCAATCTAAGCCATCCCAATCAATAATACTGTACTTGCCTTGTCGGTTAAAAATAATGATGTCTTGTTCATTTACTTTAACAACGATAGCGGGATGCATTGATTCAAAGGTTTTTACATCTTGTAAGTAACTTAACATTTGTTCTTCGGGCCAAGGGGCTGGGTTATTGAGTTCAGAATTTGCAGACTCTAAAAGCTGCCCGTTTTGATCATCAGTTTCATTTGATGCCCAAAGTTGTTTAACAACTCCATGATAACCATGACGTTCATCGTAATCATGTAAATTTCTACGCACAGCTTGTTGCGCCGCGGCTTGCAAATCAGATGAAGCAGTAGAGTAAATTTGATAGCCACCCGTTTCAGCCTTGTCTTTGCCGTACAACCCGATCATTTCACTATAAATAATATCTGCCAAGTAGGGTGCATCTAGGTTTATTTCTGCACCGTATTTTTTAGCGGTCACAGGCTCGTTAACAGCTTGCTCAAATTGCGCCTGAGTTATGTATTCTTCATCCAACATACGTAACAAAACGATACGTCTTCTAACCATTGAACGCTCAGGACTACTGATAGGATTGAGTGCAGAGGGTGCCTGAGGTAATCCTGCAATAGTGGCAATTTGTGCTAATGTTAGCTCATTCAGTGACTTACCGTAATAGACTTGTGCCGCCGCACCAAAACCAAAGGCTCGGTGGCCCAGTTCTACTTTATTTAAATAAAGCTCTAATATTTCTTGTTTGCTTAATAGTTGCTCCATATGCCAAGCTAAGATAATTTCACGTATTTTGCGGATGTATTTTTTCTCGCGGGTCAGGAAGAAGTCTCGGGCCATTTGCATAGTTAGGGTACTACCGCCCTGCCCTTTTTCCCCTGTGACGACTAAATTAACTAAAGCGCGCATCATGCCGATAGGATCTATACCCGGGTGGTCATAAAATCTGCTGTCTTCGGTGGCGATAACAGCTTGTTTTAATTGTTCCGGAATCTGCTCAAGAGTAAGTGGGATCCGGCGTTTCACTCCATACTGGGAGATAAGTTTGCCATCTTGAGTAAAAATGCGCATCGGTGTTTGTAATCGAACATCTTTAAGAACGTCGACGTTAGGTAAGTCAGTTTTAATATAAAAATAGGTACCTAATAAGGTAGCTGTACCAACGAAGGATGTGACTAAAATGACTATTAATGCGGGTTTAAGTAATTTCACAGATAGATAATACCAAGGCAACTTCTAATAAATGATCTACATTTTATACCTATGTACAGTTATTAGAACCATAAAATACAAAAAATTACGTAATAATGATGCTGTGAATTATTCCTATTCAAATGGATGTCTAACAATTGAAAAAATTATTTGGCCTTTTTGGCACTAACATACAAAGAATGATTGGCCTTGATATAGGTACTCGGTTTATTAAAGCCGTAGTACTCGAAAAGTCAGGTGAACAATATAACTTGCAAGCCTATGCCTGCGAGCCAATTCAAGGTAATGCTTTTGCAGAGCGTGAAATTAAAGATTTCGAAGCAGTTAGCCATGCACTTAAAAAAGTGAAGCTCGCTCTCAAAGGCAAAAACAAGTTAGTTGCCATAGCGGTATCAGGCTCGACTGTGCTAAATAAGATTGTTTACATGGATCCCGGTCAGACTGATCACGAACTGGAAAGCCAAATTGAATTGGAAGCCGATAGTTTGATTCCTTATCCATTAAACGAAGTATACATCGACTTCGAGGAGATAAGTGACAGCCAAACCACGAATAATAAAGTCGAAGTGTTACTCAGTGCGGTACATAAAGAATTAGTCGACCGCAGGATCACCTTATTGGGTGAAGTGGGTTACGAAGCCAAAATCGTTGATGTAGAAAGTTACGCCCTAGGTGCAGCTGTTGCCTCTTTCTACCCAAGTGAAGCTGAAAAAACAGTTTGCTGTATCAACATCGGCGCCAGTCATTTACAAATGTGTGCAGTTAAAAATGGCAAGGTTATTTATACCAAAGACCACAACTTTGGAATGGACGCATTGATTCAAGACTTGACGATGCTCTACAGTCAAGAACGTTCTCAAATTGAACAACAATTAACAGATGGCACATTACCTGAAACATGGAAACAAGATGCTTACCCCATGTTCTTAGCTAACTTACAACAGAATATTAACCGAGCATTACAATTGTATACTAGTGTATCTGGCGAAGCTCGCCCCAGCAATTTGTTAATATGTGGAGGCGGTGACCACATAAAATCCTTACCTGAAGACTTGACTGCAGATTTAGGTATTGAAGTAACTTGTTTCAACCCATTTACTGACATGGTGATAGCAGATAGTGTCAATCAAGGAGATTTAGAACATGTCTCTGGACAACTTATCATTGCTGCAGGTCTAGCCAGTAGGAGCTTTCAACCATGGCACATATAAATTTACTGCCTTGGCGCGAAGGTCGTAGAGCTGAGCATAAAAAGAATTACCTGACTTTGCTAGCGGCACTTGCACTAAGTGCTCTTGGAATCATGTTTGCTGCCGGCAATGTATTGAATAAAATGACAGAAAACCAAAATTATCGAAACAATTATATTGAGCAAGAAACAGCTTTATTAGATCAACAAATTGAACAAATTAAGAATATTAAAAAAGACAAGGAAGCGATTGAACAAAGAATGGCTTTGATTGAGCAACTTGAGTCTAGCCGAAACGCAGTACCGATCGTTTTAGATGAATTAGTTCGACTGGTACCTCACGGCTTGTCTTTTCGAAGTTTTTCCCGCCAAGGTAACCTAATTGAAATACTCGGAGTCAGCGAGTCAAATAACAGATTGGCAGATTTTATGCGCCAGCTCGAAGAATCGACTGTATTTAGTAGCGGAGAATTATCATCAATCAAAGCAGATACATCTGCTTTAGAAGCTGTCAGTGATTTTAAGCTCACATTCACCATTAATCCTAGTGTTGCTCCGGATTTCTCAATCATTAACGAGGAGCCAAGCAAATGAAATTTGATGTTAATAAGTTAAAAGAGATCAATGATTTAGATTTTGAACAAGTCGCTACTTGGCCCTTTGAAGTTAAATCTCTAGTCGCTATGTTTGTGGTTATTATCAGCTTAGTAGGTGGATATTATTTTTTAGTAAAAGATAAATTGCCGATACTTGAAGTGGCACAAAATAAAGAGAAAAAACTAAAACAAGTCTACCAAGGTAAGTACCGTATTGCGGTTAATTTGGAAGCCTACGAACAACAGTTAGGCAGATTAAAAAGCGACTTTTCCTCTATGTTAAAGTCATTGCCTACAAGTAATGAAACGCCCGGATTATTGGATGACATCACGTTAGTAGGCACATCAGCCGGACTCACTTTTAGGTTATTGAATTGGCAAAGAGAAATTCCAAAAGAATTTTATTCAGAATTACCGATTGAAATGGAAGTGTTCGGTGGGTATCACAATTTTGGACAATTTGCCTCAGAAATAGCCGGATTGCCGCGTATTGTTACGGTGCATGATTTTGAAGTCACCCAAGAAGGCAATACTCTGAAGCTTAGGGTACAGGCAAAGACTTACAGGACATCAAGTGATCAAGACTCAAAAACAGTGGGTAAAACCCAATGAAACATCTTAAAATTGTGTTGTACGCATTACTGTTAAGTGGCTGTGAAGCCAAGGTTGACGATTTACAGGTTTTTGTTTCTGAAGTGAAACAAACCACCACAGTTAATATCGAGCCTTACCCAGAATTTGAGAGCAAACCTACTTTTATCTATTCTGCTGATAGTTTACGCAGCCCATTTCAACGCCCAAGAAATACAGGTGCTGGAGTCGAAATAAACGTGGCGGCCCAACCAAATTGTGCTCAGCCTGATTTTAATCGCAGTAAACAGCCTTTAGAGAAGTTCGGTATTGATGCGTTATCGATTACCGGTGTATTTCAATCTAATGGTAAAAAATGGGCACTTGTTCATTCGAATACCGGAAGTTTATTTAAAGCTACAATTGGCGATTACCTAGGATTGTTTTTTGGGAAAATCGATTCTATTCAAAATGGCACAGTTTCTTTTACTGAAATGCTGCCCGATGGGGCTGGCTGCTGGCAGAAAAAGCAAGCCACACTCACTATGCAATCGAAGGCAGGAGAAAATAATGTCTGAGCGTTTTATTTTTAACAAAAAACTTAATCGAACTAACTCGATCCGGTATTGGTTAATTGCATTAGGTTTAAGCTTATTGGCATTTAAATCATTAAGCCAAGACGCGGTTGTATTAGTTGACCCTGAACCTCAGGTAGACAACATTTTTCGCTCTGAATTGTTGGACTTACAATTTTCGCGTTTACCCAGCGGTGGCGCAAAAACGTTAATGATGTTTAGTAATGATAATTTTCAATTGCAGTTAAGTGAAACCGGCAAAACTCTAAGCTTAGTTTTACCCAGAACAAAATTATCTGACGAACAATTATTTAAACTTGATGTGGTGGATTTTGCAACACCCGTTAATGCCATTGAAACATTCCAAGATGCTGAACAAACCAGAGTTGAATTTTCACTTCAGGACAAAATTTCGTTTCGTCATCAGAAAACTTCGAACCGTTTAAGTATTGAAATCGAAAGGCGTATCAAAGATGTTCCGCTAGAAAGCCAGCAAACTAGTTTTGCAGGCGAACCCATTTCACTTGATTTTCAAGACATACCCGTTCGCCAAGTGCTGCAAATCATTGCCCAGGTTAACGGTTTTAATTTAGTTACAACTGATACTGTTACAGGGAACGTGACGATTAGCTTATCCGGTGTTCCTTGGGATCAGGCATTAGATATGATTTTAAAAATCAAAGGCTTGGACAAAAGGCTTGAAGGAAACATTTTACTTATTGCGCCCACTGAAGAGCTCACAGCTCGTGAAACTCAGCAGTTGCAGTCAAAACAACAAGTAGCTGAATTAGCGCCTTTAGTTTCGACAAACGTGCAAATCAATTATGCAAAAGCACAAGACCTAGCAGCCATTATGAAAGGCACGGAAAATAGTATTTTAACCCCAAGAGGTAGCGTCGCAGTTGATGAAAGAACCAACACACTGTTATTACGTGATACACAGACATCAATCGATGAGGCGAAAACCTTAGTCGCAGCCTTAGACATCCCTATTAAACAAGTACTGATTGAATCTCGTATGGTGACTGTAAGAGACAACGCCAGCGAATCATTAGGTGTGCAATGGGGACTTAGCAATACAATGAGTAATGGCGCAGTATCAGGATCATTAACAGGTGCTGATTCCATCGCCAGCGGTGTTGTTCCCTCTATAACAGATAGACTCAATGTAGCGTTACCAGTGCAAAGTCCAGCGGGTCGTATTGGTATCCAAATAGCTCGCCTATTAGACGGCACCATTATTGATTTGGAATTATCAGCTCTTGAGTCTGAAAACAAAGGTGAAGTCATTGCAAGTCCCCGCATTACGGTGGCTAACCAACATGAAGCCTATATAGAACAAGGTACAGAAATTCCTTATGTAGAAGCAACGTCTAGTGGTGCTACTTCGGTTGAGTTCAAAAAAGCGGTATTAAGTTTAAAAGTCACACCGCATATCACACCAGATAATCGGATTATTATGGATTTAGTAGTGACTCAAGATACGCGAGGCGACACAGTTTCCACTTCTACTGGTGATGCGGTTGCCATTGACACCCAAGAAATAAGCACCCAAGTGTTAGTTGAAAATGGCGAAACCATAGTGCTCGGCGGAATTTTCCAACAAAGTTCTTCAAACGATGTGCGAAAAGTACCCCTTTTAGGAGATTTACCTTTAGTAGGATACTTATTCAAAAACACCTCTGAAATATTAGAAAAACGCGAGCTACTCATTTTTGTGACACCTAAAATACTAACCGATGAATTGAGAACCAATTAACATTTAGCGATACAGCCATCTTATTTCTATACAAAAAAAACAGTTTAATCACCCGATTAGGCTGTTTTTTTTATTATTCCTGCTGCATAACCTTTACAAAGCTTGCAAAATTCACCGTAAAACTGAGATAATCGTTGTCTCGAAATTTTCGACGAGGTCTGGTTAATCCATAGAAGGGTAGCCGAACAGAACTTTCTACCCCTTAAACATAGTTGTGAAATAAGCAAAAATGGCTGAAAAACGTAATATATTCCTTATAGGCCCCATGGGTGCTGGTAAAAGCACTATTGGCAGGCACCTAGCAGAAGAACTTCATTTAGAATTCTTTGACTCTGATCAAGAAATTGAAAGACGCTCGGGCGCAGATATCGCCTGGATATTCGATCTTGAAGGAGAAGAAGGCTTTCGTCTACGTGAAGAAAACATCATTAACGACTTAACTGATAAGCAAGGCATTGTTTTGGCAACGGGCGGTGGCTCGGTGGTCAGTAAAAATGTTAGAAACAGATTGTCAGCTCGAGGCATAGTGGTATATTTGCAAACTACCATCGATAAACAAGTCGCTAGAACTCAGCGTGACAAGCGTCGTCCATTGTTACAAAAGGATGACCCTGAAACGGTTTTGCGAAATCTAGCTGAAGAACGCAACCCGCTTTATGAAGACGCCGCCGATTATATTGTCGATACCGATGATCAAAGCGCTCGTGCTGTAGCTAATCAGATCATCATTAAAATAGGTCTGTAACTCTTCTTTTTAATATAGCAATAATAGGGCTAGCTACTTATGGCAACACTAACAGTTGAGTTGGGTGAGCGTAGCTACCCTATATTGATTGAAGCCAATCTGTTTAATCATCCTGAAGTCTTGACCACACATCTGACCACAAAAAAAGTAGTTGTGGTGACCAATGATGTGGTCGATACACTTTATTATCCGGTTGTCAGTCAAGCCTTAAAAGGCTACGAAGTCAGTAAGATTGTCATACCTGATGGCGAACAATACAAAAACTTACAAATCTTTGAAATGGTGATATCCAAGCTCCTGGAGATGTCTGCGGGTCGTGATACTACATTAATCGCGTTAGGCGGAGGTGTGGTGGGTGACTTAACTGGTTTTGTCGCCGCCAGTTTTCAACGTGGTATGCCGTTTATCCAAATTCCTACTACCTTACTATCCCAAGTTGATTCATCAGTTGGTGGGAAAACAGCGGTCAATCACCCGTTGGGTAAAAATATGATTGGCGCATTTTACCAGCCTAAAGCAGTATTGATCGATACTAATAGTCTAACCACGTTGCCTGACCGCGAGTTTGCTGCTGGCATGGCTGAAGTCATTAAATACGGCGTGATTTACGACGCCGACTTTTTTATATGGTTAGAAGAAAACCAACAATCCATCAAACATAAAAGAATTGCAGCGCTGCAATATATGATTGCCCGTTGCTGCGCCATTAAAGCAGAGATAGTCGCGATTGACGAAAGGGAGTCTGGCTTAAGGGCAATATTAAATTTAGGGCATACATTTGGCCACGCCATTGAAGCTGAAAAGGGTTATGGCATCTGGTTGCACGGCGAAGCTGTCTCAGCAGGCATTGTTCTTGCTTCAGTAGTAGCAACTAAGATGAATTGGCTCGAAGCGTCAGAATTCAGTCGTATCGAATCTCTACTGCAAGCATTTGATTTACCTACAGTTGCACCTAGTGACATGGCATATGATGACTTTGTTCGGCATATGCGTCACGATAAGAAAGTGCAAGATGGGCAACTGTTTTTTGTCATTCCTAAAGGAATTGGCAAAGCGGTAGTGACAAATGAAATCTCTGAAGAGGTGCTACGCGCTATTCTTTCTTAGGATTAATTTTTGCCCGTTGCATCGACGTTTTTGAGTTGATACAACGAGCATCGCAACCTAGGTAAATGAAAATGGCAGCGTCAGAACTGAACAACAGATTAGACTATTTAATTAGTTACTCTTCACAACTTGTGTTTGTGTGCAGCGATAAAATACAACAGCAGTCACAAGTTGTTGAAAGTTATTTAGCTCATCAAAATGAACAATCTGACTTAGCTGTACTCACTGCAAATGAATTAACCCCTTTAGTCATCTACCGAGAAAAGTTGTTTCGTCAACTCATTAGCCAAAGCCAAACAGCAGACTTTAATCGACCTCTTAATCAGTTATTAGCTCCCTTGAATGAACACAACGGTCCAATATTGGTAAGTGTTTTTCAGGCGGAAAAATTGCCTAACAAGCTGGTTAAAGAACTATGGGATCTAGTATTACAAAGCCGCTTTGCTGGCAACAAACAACATCTCAATGTACTGCTTATGGGTCTCTCTGATTGGGCAGAGTCGGCAAAATCTGGCCTTGGGGCTAAGTCCAAAGGTCAACCCATAGTGTTAAATAGTCACACAGAAATTCAACCCGATGAGTCCCATGAGTTTTCTGATTTAGAGTCTTTTATTCAAGATAAAAGAAAAAAGTTTGCGCAACGTATTGAAGATCGTCATTACCAGTCTTACGAGTCTCAACCTATTTATAAAAAATGGTGGTTTGCCATTTTATTTGGACTCATTTTTTTAACCCTTTTTAGTGGAATATTAGGCTGGCAATATCCACAAAAAGTGAAGGCAGCACTGTCATATATGAATATTCAGCTATCAACCCAAGAGCAACCTGTTGCGCGTTCTGAGGTGCTCAAATTGGATGTTAAAGCCTCTGCTAATAAGGCCCAAGCAGCACCCCAAGCTGTTGCAGAAATAACTACAGTAGAGAGTAAACTTAGTTCGACTAAAACTACCATTAAAGATCTATTGGTAACTGATTGGAATACCGCCAGCGCTAAACTTAAGAAGCAATCAAATAAAGTACTTTTACTAACTACTAGCAATGATGAAAAAGTGAATAGTCAGACAATTCAATCTTCAGAGCCAGAACAAGCTGTATTAGATAAAGAGGTAAAAGCACAAACTGACATAGTTAACGACTATCAAGTTGAAGATATAGTGAAATTTGAACCGCTATCCTCACAAAAAAGATTACTATTAGGCAAAGTTGAAACCGTCATAATTGACGATTTTATGGTTCCAGAGCCTGATTTGTTATTGGCATTACCTGATAAACACTTTCTGATTCAAATAGCAGCGATGGCTAATATTAGTATCTTACAAGATTACATAAAAGGTGAGCGGTTAGGCAAACAACTGTGGTTATACAAAACTCAGCGTTATGGTGGGGATTGGTATGTGTTATTAAAAAATCAACATTTTCCCACAATAGAAGCTGCCAGAGCAGAAATAATCAATTTGGCAGATGCAATGTTAAGAAATACTCCTTTTGTTAAGAGTGTTGGACAAGTCAAACAAGAAATAAGTGCCTCTAGGCCTTAAGCTATTTGTTGTTTTTGTCTAGTACCGTTACAATTCGGCCCCATAAACTAGCGGCTCCGACTTGGTTGAAACATTGGCAGTTACAAAAGATAAAAAAAACAGAGCCTTTTTGAAGTGGGCCGGTGGAAAGTTCAGTCTTATAGATGACATAAACGCGAAACTTCCAGAGGCTAAAAAGCTTATTGAGCCTTTTGTCGGTGCAGGTTCGGTATTTCTGAACACCAATTATTCTAAATATCTGCTAAACGATATTAATCCTGATTTAATTAATTTATACAATATCGTAAAACACCAATCTAGTGATTACATAACCGACAGTGCCAAGATGTTCACTTCAGTTTATAACGAAGAACAACGTTATTATCAGATAAGGCAAGAATTTAATGACAGTGCGGATATCTATGAACGGGCAGTCTATTTTCTTTACTTAAATAGACATGGCTACAATGGGTTATGTCGTTATAACAACAGTGGGAAATTTAATGTCCCTTTTGGCAGGTACAAGGCTCCTTACTTTCCAGAAAAAGAGCTGTGGTATTTTTCAGAGAAATCTCAACTAGCGACTTTCACCTGTGACTCTTTTGAAAAAGTGTTCGCCAGAGCTCGAAAGGGATCGGTTATATACTGTGATCCTCCCTATGCACCCATTAGCAAAACGGCGATGTTCAATAGCTATGCCGCCGGTGGATTTACTTTGGATAACCAGATTAAACTAGCATCGTTAGCTCGTCGTACCGGTCACACTCGCAGTATTCCAGTGTTAGTCAGTAATCATGACACTGAGTTTACTAGGGATATATATCAAGGGGCTGATATGACTCAACTTCAAGTCAGTCGTTTTATCAGTCAAAATGGCAGTACTAGATTAAAAGTGGCAGAACTATTGGCACTTTATCGGGCCGATTAACTCCACTTGATTTTGAGTGGAACTAGTTTGTCTGGGCAGGATTTTTTGCTACGCTATTCCCTGAACGTGACAGTAACTCAAGTAAATCAATAAAGTGGAATTGATATGAGCTTGATCGCCCCGAAAACCATTCAGACCAACTTACACCTTGTTGTTGATTGGCAGCACATCTATTAACAGGATGGCTAACAGGTAATTCATGATCAAGAGCAACATTTTCTAGATTTCCACAAAACACATTTTTATCATCTAACGAGCTCTGAGAAACACTTAACATAGCAGCGGCTACTAAACCGGTTAAGGTCAAACCATAGAGGGTAAATAACGATTTTGACTTCCTGTTCATAGTGTTATCCGCGTTGAAATATTTTGTGACATTATACCTGTAATTCAACAATCAACAAATGTACTCCAACTCATAAGTTAGGCACTTTGTCGTTAATATTAGGGAATAAAAGAAGGCGCAATACATGCGCCTTAGAAATAATTAACAGCTTACAGCAAGCTTACAAGTCGAATGATTTACTAAGTGAGAAATACACAGCTTCATCGTCATCAAGATCAGAACCACTAAATATCACTCCAACACCGACATCAAATCCGCCAATTTCTGTACCATAGCCGACTTCGATATATTCACCTTCAGAATCTTGACCATATGTACCAAAAGTACCACTAAAACCATTACTTTCAAATGTAACGGTAAAAATAGAATAATCACCTTCAGTCGCGGCTTCATCACCCACAATACCGTCCCACTTACCTTGGCTATAACCAAGACTAATTAATCCATACCCAGCACTTAAATTGACTTCGTTATATGCAGAGTCAAAATCACCTGTGTATTGATAAGTGGTCACACCTAAACCCAAAGAAAGACCACTGTCCAACTCGATTCCATAACCACCATATAGATCAACTTCTAAGCCATCAGCCACATCCGCAACCCAGGTACCAACGTAAAATCCGTCATTTTCATAATCTAAACCTGCACTAGCTGAACCACCACTAGTCTGTTGGATACCGCGAAAATGATATTGAGAAACATAACCAATGTTTGCACTAACGCTGCCTTCGGCCAAAGCCACTTGACTAACACTAGATGCGGCTAAAACAGCAGCGGCGATAACAGTAAATTTTAAATTTTTCATGTGTGAACTCCGATTGTATTTATAATATTTTTCAGTGATTTAACTAAGTTTTCTATCATATTATTTTTATTTTATTCACTTCATAACGCAAAACTAATGCCTAAATGCAGCAAACTAAATAGCACGCTCAATAAAACGTTTATCCACTTGTTTTTATTAGTTATTTCCTAATGAATATGATTTAAAATCGTACAACTTTTCAATCTTTTATCAGTCATGTCGCACCATAAAAGAACAATTAGTCAATATTGGTGCAAAGAGGGCGCTTTTGTCTGTTTCGATTTTTCTGTAGAATATTGTTTTTGTTTGCAAGGAAAGAAATGAAACCTTATTTGATCGCTCCCTCGATTTTGTCCGCCAACTTTACCAAGTTAGGTGAAGAAGTTGACAATGTGCTGAATGCTGGTGCAGATGTCGTTCACTTTGACGTCATGGATAACCATTATGTACCCAACCTGACAATTGGCCCTCTAGTGTGCAAAGCTTTACGCAAACATGGTGTGACGGCTGATATTGATGTTCACCTGATGGTACAACCTGTGGACGATATGATTAAACAATTTGCCGATGCTGGAGCCAGCTATATCAGCTTTCATCCTGAAGCATCACAGCATGTGGATAGAAGTTTGCAACTGATCATCGATTCAGGCTGTCAGCCTGGCTTAGTATTCAACCCTGCTACACCATTACAACATCTCGATCATGTGATGCATAAGTTACATCATATTTTATTAATGTCTGTTAACCCCGGTTTTGGCGGTCAATCTTTTATCCCACAAAGTTTAGATAAGCTAAAACAGGTTCGTGCATTAATTGATCAATCAGGTTTTGATATTCGATTAGAAATTGACGGCGGCGTAAAAGTCGATAATATTCGCGCCATTGCAGAGGCAGGAGCTGATATGTTTGTAGCGGGCTCCGCAATTTTTGGTCAAACAGATTATCAAGCAGTTATTAGTCAAATGCGTTCTGAACTTGCTTTGGCTAATTAGCCTTTTAACCAACTTTTTTCAACTAACTGTATAAGTAGATCTAATTAACATGACAAAACCAATTGTACTCAGCGGCTGTCAGCCTTCAGGTCAACTCACCATTGGCAATTACATGGGTGCGCTTCGCCAGTGGGTCAATATGCAAGATGATTATGACTGTTTGTATATGTTGGTTGATTTACATGCGATCACCGTAAGACAGGACCCAAAAGCCCTACATCAAGCTTGTTTAGATGGTTTGGCACTATATATAGCTTGTGGAATTGATCCCGCTAAAAGTACTGTTTTTATGCAATCTCATGTTCCTGAGCATGCCCAATTAGCTTGGTTGATGAATTGTTACACCCAGATGGGTGAACTTAACCGCATGACGCAATTTAAAGATAAGTCGGCGAAAAATGTGTCTAACATCAATGCAGGCTTGTACTCTTATCCAGTATTAATGGCGGCAGATATTTTGTTATATCAAGCTAACCAGGTACCTGTAGGCGATGATCAAAAACAACATCTAGAGTTGGCGCGAGATATTGCCACACGTTTTAATAATGTTTACGGCAAAACGTTCAGCATACCCGACCCTTATATCCCCGAATTTGGTGCCCGAGTGATGAGTTTACAAGATCCAACAAAAAAGATGTCTAAGTCAGACGATAACGCCAACAACTTTGTCGGCCTGTTAGAAGATCCCAAAAAAATAGCGAAGAAAATTAAGCGTGCAGTAACAGACTCGGATGACCAAGCTCGTATTTATTTTGATACAATAGATAAACCCGGTGTATCTAACTTGTTGAGCCTATTGTCATGTGCTACAGGCACCTCAATCGAAGCCCTCGTTCCAAGTTATGAAGATAAAATGTACGGGCATTTAAAATCTGATGCAGCCGATGCAATCGTTGCTTTAATAGAACCAATTCAGCAAAAATATCATGCGTTGCGAGATGACCAGACTGAACTGAATAGAATAATGCATGAAGGTTCTGAAAAGGCCAGCCAACGTGCAGCCATTACCTTAGCTAACGCATACGAAGCGGTAGGCTTTGTTAAACGTCCTTAAATTAATCAGTGGTTGAGGCAGGCCATGCTTCTGTTGATTGACAACTATGATTCATTTACCTACAACTTAGCTCGCTATTTTGAGGAGTTGGGACAAGAGGTATCTGTGGTCCGCAATGATGAAATTGATTGTGATAAAATAGGAACTTTGAACCCTGACTTTTTAGTTTTTTCGCCTGGTCCATGCACACCTGATAGTTCAGGGATAACACTAGAGGCGATAAAAATCTTCGCAGGTCTTATCCCGATGTTAGGTGTCTGTTTAGGGCATCAAGCAATAGGTCAGGTATTTGGTGCCAACGTCATTAAAGCCCAGCAGATAAAACATGGAAAAACCTCACAGATTTATCATTCCCACTCTGCTTTGTTTAAAGATGTTCCTATGCCGTTTGTCGCTACACGTTACCACTCTTTAATCTTAGACGGCGTCAGTATCCCTGATGACTTTAAAGTAACCGCATGGTGTAGCGATAACGCTAACGGCAAAAATAAAGTTTCAGACAACAATAAAACAGAATTAAGAGAAGTAATGGCTATCGAACATAACACACTCCCCATTTTTGGTGTGCAATTTCACCCAGAGTCCTTATTGACCGAATTTGGACATCGCATACTTAATAATTTTCTTAAAAGCCAACATATCTCTGAAGCACGGTAGAAGCCCATAGAAATATTGTCACATTAATGTAAAATTAATTTTTGTATTGTAATTATTCTCTTATATAGCTGATAACGTTAATTACATTCAAAAATTCAAACATCAAAACATCAAAACATCAAAACATTTTTATAAGATTAGAATAATAATGAGCATACTCACAAACACGGAAGAATTAATAAAACAGCGTTTTGAAGCGTTATTTTTAGATGTGAAGGCAGCACAACATAGCGCTATCAATGAGGGTAAACCCGAGTTAAGTGTCATCGAGATTGAGCAAAGTAAAACAGCTCGATCTTTATTGCGGGTTGAAAAACAAGCGATCCGTGAAAAAGATTTAAATATTAAGTCAGATCTTAGCTTCTTAAACACCATCACTGACCAAATCAATATTGAAGTAGCAAAACGCCTAAATGAAAGTATTCAAGATACAGACCATCTATATTCTAAAATCATAGGCATAGACAGATCATTACCCGAATTGCTTGATCTGGTTGGCATTAAAGCAGCGACTATTTCAAAAGTTGAACCTATTGCCACCGAATTGCCATGGTTTTTCAATGACTTAATGAAGTTTGTTAATCAACCTAAATATCGGCGTATAGATAATAAAGGAAAAACGGTAGTAGTTGAAACTATGCGAGTGGGCCTAAGCTTTTTTGGTTTAGAGAATCTAATGACTATACTTACATCTCTAGCCTTTAAACGCTCACTGCCTCAAATCACTGACCCTTACCCACAAATAAAATTAAGGATTTGGGAGGAAGCATTAGCAACAGCAATTTCCTGCAAACAAATAGCTTCTGTGGTGGGTGTCAATCAAGACCATGCTTTTTGCATAGGTATATTACAAACGACGGGCAAAGTGGTGGTATCAAAGTTATACTTCAGGCTCTTCGAAAGCGTGTTGCGAGAAGCCTTATTGGAAACTCACAATGCACAAAAGCATGAAGAACACTCTGCTTTGACCAGAATTACACCATCAGGTCCATTTCTGAACCATTTAATTGATACACACGCACTAAAGATTAGTGCCAAATTAATTGATAAAATGGCGATGAAGAGAGTCATGATAGCCAATGCAATGTTTGAAGTGGCAAATAATGAATCTGCAGTAAACCTATCGCCACTAGCGTTGGTATTAAAGCAAGGCAAAGCCTATGCTCAGTATCGAATGTTAAAAGGGCATAAGCTGATTGATTTACAGCAGTCTAAAGATTTCATACGCACCCTGCGTATGCCTAAAGGCTCTTTAGAATTACTGAAAACAACAGATATGCACTCACTTGACTTAAGTATCAATAACGATTAATTATTTTAAGCATATTCATGCAATCTCTTTAAAATAATTAAATACCCCAATACGGGTATGCGCCATTGGGGTTGCTTGAGGCTGCGAGTGAGAACTATATTATCAGCGACTAAATAGTTATTCACTATTCATGCAAAACTAGATGAATCCCTTTGAAAACGCAGCTTTACATTTAATATGCATAAAGACATGTGTCAAACCTTCTGCCATACTAACTCCCTTTTTTAAGCCAAAATATGACACTGAAGGCAATAGAATGAATGTAACTCGCGACTTGTTTAATGAAGTAATGGTTCCTAACTACAACCCAGCGGCAATAATCCCGGTAAAAGGATTAGGCTCTCGCTTGTGGGATCAAGCAGGTACCGAATACATCGATTTTGCTGGAGGTATAGCGGTCAACGTATTAGGCCATTGCCATCCCGAACTTGTCTCAGCTCTGACAGAGCAAGGCCAAAAACTTTGGCATTTAAGTAACGTTCTTACTAACGAACCAGCGCTTCGCTTAGCCAAAAAACTAACCGATGCTACTTTTGGTGAAAAAGTATACTTTGCCAATTCTGGTGCTGAAGCCAACGAAGCAGCATTAAAGCTAGCTCGACGTTTCGCTCTTGACCATTTTGGCGCACAGAAAGATCAAATTATTTCTTTTAAGCAAGGCTTCCACGGTCGTACCTTCTTTACTGTCACCGTGGGTGGACAAACCGCTTACTCAGACGGTTTTGGTCCTAAACCAGGTGCTATCGAACATGCAGACTATAATGATTTAGCCAGTTTTGAAGCATTAATATCTGACAAAACCTGTGCGGTTATGATGGAACCATTGCAAGGTGAAGGTGGCATAATTAGTCCTACTATTGATTTTGTCAAAGGTGTGCGTGCTTTGTGTGACAAACACAACGCACTACTTATTTTTGATGAAGTACAATCCGGTGTTGGTCGTACAGGCGAGCTTTATGCTTATATGGGGCTTGGTGTGGTACCCGACATTCTCACAACGGCTAAAGCGCTTGGTGGCGGCTTCCCAATTGGCGCCATGTTAACCACCACTGAAATTGCCAAACATTTAAAGATAGGTACTCATGGCAGCACTTATGGTGGTAACCCACTAGGTTGCGCGATAGCCGAAAAAGTATTGGATATTGTAAACACACCCGAAGTGTTGAATGGAGTGAAGCATAAAGAACAACTTTTCCGAAAGGGATTAGAAGCCATCAATGATCAATACCACTGTTTTGAAGAAATTCGCGGTAAAGGCCTTTTATTGGGTGCTGCTTTAAATAAAAACTTTACGGGTCGCGCTAAAGAATTTTTAGTTGCCGCCGCAGAAGAACATTTAATGTGTTTGATTGCAGGTGCTAATGTAGTGCGTTTTGCTCCATCACTTATTATACCTGATGAAGATATTCAAGAAGGGCTAGTACGTTTCGAACGAGCTGTGGCAAAAGTAGTTGGCGCCGACGTTTCATTTAAGTGAGTAAGCGAACATGAAAATTATTCGCCCAATCCATCCTGATGATTATTCGTCACTGAATGAAATTGCCCAAGAATCTGGGGTAGGTTTTACGTCGTTGCCAGTAAACGAAGTTTTGCTTAGAAGTAAGATAGACAAGTCAGTACAAGCCTTTGCCAAAGATGTTGCCGAGCCAGCAGATGAAAGCTATTTGTTTGTAATGCAAGACCAGGACACCCAAGAAGTGGTGGGGACTAGCGGTATTGTGGCCGGTGTAGGTTTGAACGATGCATTTTATCATTACCATTTAAGTAAGGTGGTGCATGCATCACGAGAGCTAGAAATCTACAATAATGTTGATATTCTTACCCTATGTAACGATTACACGGGGGTCTCTGAAATATGTACATTATTTCTGCGCCAGGGTGCAAGAGAAGGCTTAAACGGTAGATTGTTATCCAAGTTTCGTTTTTTGTTTATGATGGAACATAGAAACCGTTTTGCTGAGACTATCATAGCCGAAATGCGCGGAATTAATGATGAAAATGGCCAATCACCTTTCTGGCAGTGGTTAGAAGAACATTTCTTTTCAATGGACTTCCCTACAGCAGACTACCTCACTGGTATTGGTCAAAAACAGTTCATCGCTGAGCTTATGCCAAAATACCCCATTTATGTCAACCTGCTAAGTAAACAAGCCCAGGCCGTGATTGGTCAAGTACATGAAAAAACCAAACCCGCATTACAACTTCTTGAACAAGAGGGTTTTAGTTGCAGAGGTTATGTAGATATTTTTGACGCGGGTCCCACCGTTGAAGCTAATTTAGAACATATCCGCAGTGCGCAAGCTAGTAGAAAAATGCAGATCAAAGTGACGGGTAACATTGATGACAGTCAACCAACATTTTTTGTTATCAATACTACTGTTCAAGACTTTCGTGGAGTGTGCACAACACTGCTTATCGATATAGATACTGAACTTGCTACTATTGGTCAACAGGCCGCCGCCGCACTCGGTGTAAGTGATGGCGACTATATTCGCTTTGCACCTACTCATTTCAGGACATAATCATGAATACGCACACACATTTTATCGCTGACAACTGGTTAGCTGGTGAAGGTCACGACATAAAATCAATTGATCCTGCAAAGAAAAACGTCATTTGGCAGGCTAAATCGGCATCTCAAGAACAAGTTAATTCAGCCGTCAAGGCTGCCCGCTCGGCATTTGCTTCTTGGAGTAATCTGACGTTTGATGAGCGCTTAGTTTTTGTTAAAAAGTTCGCAGAATTACTCGCCCAGAATAAACAAGCTATTGCTTTGAGTATTGCTCAAGAGACGGGCAAACCATTATGGGAAACGGCAACTGAAGTAGGCGCTATGATAGGTAAAATTGCTTTGTCAGAAAAAGCTTACCATGAGCGAACCGGTACAGTAGAAAATGCCATGCCCTTAGGTAAAGCATTTATTCGCCACAAACCCCATGGCGTAGTCGCGGTATTTGGTCCATACAACTTCCCAGGACATTTACCCAATGGACATATCGTTCCTGCACTATTAGCAGGTAATACTATTGTTTTTAAGCCAAGCGATCTTACGCCTTTGGTAGCAGAAAAAACCTTAGAACTGTGGCAGCAAGCTGGTTTACCTGCTGGGGTATTGAACATGGTTCAAGGTGAAGTAGAAACAGGCAAAGCACTTGCCTCTCATAGTGGATTAGATGGCCTGTTTTTTACCGGTAGTTCGCGTACTGGTAGATTGTTACACGAGCAATTTGCTGGGCATCCTGGAAAAATATTGGCCTTGGAGATGGGTGGAAATAACCCACTAATAGTCAAAGATGCGGCGGATATCAAAGCTGTAGTGCACGATATTATCCAATCAGCCTTTGTCACTTCTGGTCAACGTTGTACTTGCGCGCGCCGTTTGTTTATTCAACAGGGTGAAGCTGGTGATGTCATTATGAATAAATTGATTGAAGCCACTAACAACATTCAAGTTGGGATGTATGATGCCGAAGCACAGCCTTTTATGGGCGCAATGGTTTCACAACATGCCGCGTCTTTAATGGTCAAAGCACAACAACAGTTGCTCACCCTTGGGGCGAAATCCTTAGTCGAGCTTAAGCATCTAGATATTGAGTCTGGTTTTGTTAGTCCAGGTATTATTGACGTGACTGACATCATTAAGGATATGCCAGATGAAGAACATTTTGGTCCTTTACTTAAAGTCATTCGTTATACTGACTTTGACCAAGCCATTGATGAGGCCAACAATACTAGCTTTGGATTATCCGCAGGGTTATTGGCCGATAATCAAGCAGACTACGAACATTTTTATCAGCGTATTCGTGCTGGAATAGTTAACTGGAATAGGCCTATTACTGGCGCCAGTGGTGCAGCACCTTTTGGTGGGATTGGCGATAGTGGCAATCATAGAGCGAGTGCTTACTACGCTGCTGATTACTGTTCTTACCCAGTTGCTTCAGTAGAATTAGAAAAAACAACACTACCTGATACGTTGAGTCCAGGATTAAGTATTTAATTTTAGAACGAGAGTTTTAGCGCTATGCATAACAAAATTGATAGATTGTTTAGCCATTTATGGCAAGATTATCTAATTATTACGCCTTCGGCAAAAAAAGTTCATGACTTGTTGGAAGGATACGAGTCTAAACATTTGGGTAAAACGTCTAAATTAGTTAATGACCATATTGCACTGCGCACTTTTAATATAGAAAAAATCAACTTGGATAAACTTGCAGCACATTTCCTAGCACTAGGTTACACCGAGCAAGGCCAATATGAGTTTGTAGAAAAAAAGCTACGTGCTAAACACTTTGAACATACAGATGATACTCATCCCAAAGTATTTATTAGTGAACTTATAGTTGAAGATATGCCTTTTGATGTGCAGCAAATTATTCTGAAAATGACGGATAACATTTCTGATGATGCTGCGGCGCAGGACAACTTCTTGTATTCAGGTACACATTGGCAAGTCAGTCCACAAGAATATGATGTTTTAGCTGCACACTCTGAATATGCAGCTTGGATGTCAGTTTGGGGATTTAGGGCGAATCATTTTACTGTGAGCTTAAATCACATGGGGCATTTTCAATCTCTGGCACAAATAAACACCCTATTAAAAAGTGAAGGTTTTATACTTAATTCTTCAGGCGGTGAAATCAAAGGGGGTCCAGAGGTTTTATTGGCTCAGTCATCTACTATGGCAGACAAAATAGAAGTACAGTTCACTAATTGCAAGAAATTAGTACCTAGCTGTTTTTATGAATTCGCTCAGCGTTACAAGATGCCAACTGGAAAGTTATACCAAGGTTTTGTAGCCGCTTCTGCAGATAAAATATTTGAAAGCACCAATATTTGAACGTACAAATAGCTAACTACGAAAACGTTATAACAATATAATAAAAAAGCCAGTTGTGTAACAACTGGCTTTTTTATGTTTCAGGAATTGTTAAACTCACACTAGACGGTAAACGAAGCACCACAACCACATGTGGTTGTTGCGTTAGGGTTCGTCACTAAAAAGCGAGAACCTTCTAATCCTTCAGTGTAATCAACCTCTCCGCCCACCAAATATTGTAAGCTCATGGGGTCAACCACTAAAGTTACTTCGTTTTTATCTATTGTGGTGTCACCTTCATTGACCTTTTCATCAAAGGTAAATCCGTATTGGAAGCCAGAACAGCCTCCACCGGTCACATACACACGTAGTTTAAGATTTGGATTTTCTTCTTCTTCCACCAACGTTTTTACTTTTCTAGCGGCAGCATCAGAAAATTCAATAGGTAACGCGATTTGCACTGTCATAACTTGCCTCAGTAAAAAATTGAATGACTTTTATTGGGTAGATTATCTAGTACTTGACTAATATGGTCAAGTATTCACTAAGACTAATTAATTCAGAATCAGTTCTGTTAAGCCTAGTAGGGGTTAATGACCCAATCGAATACGGTGGTTAACTCGCCTTTCTTGCGTTTAAACTGAAACATATCAGCATGTACGGATACTTGCTCTGGTTGAAAACCTTCTGGTAAACTTATCTCTCCGGCAATGACCTGAAAATATTTAAAGCTAAAGGTCAAACTTTTTTGCTCTTGATCAGACAACATAGAATCCAATGTATATTGCTTAGCTTTACCATTTTCACTGCCGATTAAAGTAACTTTTAAATTACCTTTAAGGGTATTTTTGGTTTTATTTTGTTGCATCAAAACTAATTCAAATCGAAAAGAATTATCACTCAACGCAGGCTCTAGATTAAACCCCTCAATCAGAAAACCTTGTTCATTCAATTCTGGTGCCATTACTTGTTGATAAAAAGCGAGTTGGGTGCGCAAGTCTTTTTCAACGTCAATGCTTTTTCCAATTTCAATAAAGTGTTGCTGTTGAGTCAGCTTTGCAACCTCGAGTTCAACCCCTAGGATGTTTAAATTTTTAATCAGCTTTTCATTTTCCAACTTAAGGTTATAAATGCTTTTTTCATGTGTGGATATTGTCATTTGTTGTTGAGTGTAATTCGCATTACCCCAGAAAAAACCTAGATACACAGTGACCGCAATCATCACTATTAGAATCAAATAAAATTGAAATGCGCCAAATTTATTTTTAAGTTCAGAAATAATCAATTTATGCCCTTTTAAAAGCGGTAAAACTTTGCCTCGTTGATATAATGTTATCATTTAGTCCTTTAAAATAGTCGATTGATTTATCAAACATTTAATTTTATGGCTGTATGAAAAAGATTAACTCTATAAAATACAGTGACTTGTGATAGAATGTTTTAAATCTCAGTTATCAGCCCATTTGTAATTGTGAACCTCAACACTTTTAGACAAGAACTAGCCACACCACGCACGTCTATACAGCTGTGTATTATCGGTATTGTGGGTGGAATTTGCGCCGCATCCTTAATTATTATATTCCGTTTAAGCGTTGAATGGCTGCAAAAATTATTCTTACCTGAGGTAAATGATTTCGGCGCTTTAGACCCACTCATGCGTTTTTTTCTTCCTTGTATAGGCGCCATAGCTATAGTGCTAATTGCTTATCTGACAGGATTTAAACACTATCGCATGGGGATCCCTTTTGTTATCCATAGAATCAAACACTACTATGGGCATATTCCTTTTAGAACAGCGATTAACCAGTTCTTTGGGGGAACTTTAGCTTTAGTCAGTGGTTTTTCGGTAGGCCGAGAAGGGCCATCTGTGCATTTAGGTGCATTCGGCAGCAGCTTTTTTGGTCAATGGTTGAAGTTTCCTCATAACAGTATTCGCATTTTATCTGGATGTGGTATTGCAGCCGGTATCTCTGCTTCTTTCAACACACCATTTGCAGCCGTAATTTTTGTTATGGAAGTTGTGTTGCGAGAATACAAAATCCATATTTTTATTCCCGTTATGCTGGCTGCAGCTTGCGGCACAGTATTAACACGTATTTTTTTTGGTGAGGCACAAGAGTTATCTTTTATTCAATTCAACGAATTCAGCCGCTGGATTTACATATACTTGATCATCTTTGGTATCTTACTAGGCTGCCTTGCGTCATTGTTTAATAAAACATTGATGCTGGTCATCAGCGGTTTTAGCCGTATAAATATGGTTCGTCGCTTATTAATTGCGGGGCTCATTACCGGCGCAGTAGGATATATTTTACCAGATGCGTTAGGTGCACATTTCCACTCTGCACACGTTTTAATCGCACAAAATGAAAATATTCAGTTGCTAATCGGAGTGGTCGCGGCCAAGTTTTTATTAACTATCTTTGCAATCGGCCTAGGGATCCCTGGAGGCATAATCGGCCCAGTGTTTGTTATAGGGATGCTAAGTGGTGTTATTCTTGCCTTCCCACTAGGTTTTTTATTAGATGACGTCAGTAACTTAAATGGCAGCTTTTCTCTGTTGGGAATGGCCGGGCTGATGACGGCAGTTATTCATGCACCATTAGCGGCATTATCAGCAGTTATGGAGTTATCCTACAGTCCAGAGATGATTCTCCCAACGATCCTGGTGATAGTGCCTGCGTATGTGACTTCTACACAGTTTTTTAGGTAATAGCTCTATTTTTACTCAGCAATTAGATTATCAAAAGTTACCTTATACCATTTCTTCCGTTATGGAATCGCTGCAAAAGACTGGCGTATTAGCTGTTATGAACAAGGAATTTAAACTTTTTAAGAAAAATAATGAAGGTATTGAGGATAACAACAACAACGAGCAGCTAATAAGCATATTGGATAAGGAACATCATAACGCCATAGTTCAACATTCAGTTGATATACAAGGGACTGCTACATATTCATTAATTGAATATGACAAAGGAAAAGACGGTGAAGCAATGCGCTTAAACTTTATTCCAATGCAAGGGGTCAATTTTCAAGCTACGCTAGCTGAAGTTTATAGCTTATTAGAAGTTAACAGAAATGGTGCGGTATATATATTTTCAACCTCAGAAGAAATATTAGGTATTATTACTTGGAAAACACTCAGACACCACCTACATAAAGCAAGTTACTAGGAAGCACAATGATGTTACTTTGGATAAAAGCACTACACGTATTTTTTATGGTTGCTTGGATGTCAGGCTTGTTTTATTTGCCTAGACTGATGGTCTATCACGCACAGACAGATATACAGGAAGTGAAAGATCAGTTCAAAATAATGGAAAAGCGACTCTGGTATTTTGTTACACCTTTTGCCTTATTGACCTTAGTATTTGGGGTATGGTTAATCAATTTATATGGAAAAGAATGGTTTGTTACATCCAAATGGCTACATATTAAACTAATTTTAGTCACTGTGTTATATGCTTACCATGGCTACTTGTTTGTATTAGTAAGAAAATTTTCTAAAGATGAAAATACACATTCTTCACGCTTCTTCCGTTTTTTAAATGAAGCACCAGTTTTGATTGTTTTAGCTATTATCGTTCTAGCGATTGTAAAATATTTCTAAATTTTTGCTCAATACCAATACTCTATAAAAATTCAGGAGAGTCGACATGGATGTCAATCATAAACGACTCAAGCATTTAGCTGTCCAGACTGACGCGGCATTTGAAGAATATAAACAGAATCCAGCATCTGAAAATCACGCTCAAGCCTATGAAGATGCCAAATCTGCCCTCGATCACTATATGCTACAAATCCGTCAATCTATGCTGCAAATAAGTAAAAACTATAAATAATTTAGCATTCCAACAGACATAAATATGGCGCTGGTATTTAATACTATCCTCAGAAAATGTTATGATCGGAGAATCCAGTTATGGGTTATTCCAGTACCAAATACTCATACTCATTAATACCACTGTTCTAAGAGTCAAATTACATGTCAGATAAATTAGCCGGCCACTATTCAGATATCCTTTCAATCTTAGGGGAGGATGTTAGCCGCGGTGGATTAGTAGATACGCCCCAACGCGCGGCCAAAGCAATGCAATTTTTAACTGATGGTTATCAAAAAGATTTAGATGGCGTTGTAAATGGGGCTATTTTCGAAGCAGACACAGATGAAATGGTCATTATACAAGACATCGAGTTCTACTCATTGTGTGAACATCATATTTTACCTTTTATCGGACGTTGCCATATTGCCTACCTACCCAATGGCAAAGTGTTGGGGTTATCAAAGTTTGCTCGCATTGTTGATATGTTCGCTAGACGTTTACAAATCCAAGAAGGGTTAACCAAACAAATTGCCGATGCCGTGCAAAAAGTGACTGGCGCTACAGGTGTAGGGGTGATTATGGAAGGTAAACACATGTGTATGATGATGCGCGGTGTACAAAAGCAGAATTCTTCTATGATAACTTCAGTGATGTTAGGCTCTATGCGCACATCTGATGCCACCCGTAATGAATTTTTGCGCTTAATCGGTAAATAAACCTATGAAAGGCAAAAACGTGTTTAACATCTAGGTTCAATTTCCAGCTGTTTGTGAATGTTAGAGCCTTCGATTTGTTCTCAGACTTACAAATTCCTGTAGCCATAGTTTGACTGATTTTTTCTCAGCCTTTTCTTGTCCGATTTCGCCCAATAGAGGCAATACGACATAGGTATCCAGCCTGGTGATTTTTCGTCGAAAGGGGCAATTGAAAAGTATTTTACCCCGATGTCCCTGTGGCTTTCCTTATATAGGTTTGTAATCTCTTTCAAAGGCTCCTCTGTCCCAGCAGCGGCTAATGCAGCCAGGGAGTCAGCGAAGCACTGGCGGATCCGTGACTGGCGAGACTAATGCATACGCTTAACAACATTGGCTATATGCCGCACTTCAAGCTCGGTAACGGGCACACGCTGGGAGCAGCAAGATGCACAGCCATCTTTACAGCTGATATTTTTTTTGCTTTTACGCTTTGTTCTATTGAGTGAGAAACAATCTGATTGGTAAGTAACTGATAAACTGTACTAACTCAAAAGCTGATACCTTATTGTCGGGAACCGTTACGCAAGAGAAACAACCTCATCGCCAATTTTTAAATCGAAGTTTGCTGTAACGTTTGCCTTTGACTTGGTTTTCATCCAAGAGCCAATTCCGTATCTAAGTTTAGTAATTATACAGGGCTTCGTTGCTGAATTTTCGTTATTCTAAATGGGAAACCCTTGGATTCAACCAATAACACATTAGAAATAACATACAATCATTTAACATTGGTTATAGACCAAAGGTTCAACCTCAGTGCATGCACCACGGATTACATTGAGGTTGAATTTGAAAAATAAATAGGCCTTAATAACCTGCCGCAAATTATTGGCATGAATTTTTCATAAATTTGCGCCGGAGACAACAAGCTCTCTAAGCTGGTGCAGTTAACATTTTATAATGACGACTTAACCAGGTTTCTACTATTGCTTTGCACTTTTAAGGGGCATAAGCACATTTCATATACGAGAAAGACACTATGTTTAAAAAAGTCAGTATCCATTTATTTGTTATTTTTAGCCTCTTATTAATTATTCACAATACTTTTGCAAAAGATAATAGCGCTTACGGGCCAAAAGAATTTTCAGATGAAAATAAATGGACCGCGATTGTTGCCGCCTACGCCCCAGAAATTAAAGCTATTGATGAAGCGTTCAGTCAACTGGCGGATGCTCAAATTAATGAAACAATGATTATCAAGGGGGTCAAATACCAACTGGGTTCTTACAAAGGAGAGCCTGTGGTGATATTTACTACAGGTATAAGTGTACCTAATGCGGCTATGACTATGCAGATGGCATTGGATTATTTCCCTATAGACCGAGTGGTAATGATGGGTATAGCTGGTGCAGTTAATCCTGATTTTCAACCCGGTGACATCTCCGTACCAGAGCGTTGGTACTTCCATGATGAATCCGTCTATGTCAATCCTGATCCTAAAAAAGCCGGTAGTTTTGTATTACCTGATTATTATGAAAGTGCACTTGAAAGATACAAAGAAAGGCGCAGGCAAGATCCCCATTCACCCGCTTATGAAAACTTTGGCTTCATTCATCCAGAAGAAATGACGATAGTTAAACAAGGCTGGGATAAGCCTAAACAAATGCCCTACTTTAGCGCCACACCTGAATTAGTCGAGTTGGCTAAAAAAGCAGTCAAAGCGGTGAGTCCTATTAATATGCCTTCCGGAAAACCTATTCAAATCAAAGTAGGCGGTAATGGTGTCACAGGCTCAGTGTTTCTTGATAACGCCGAGTACCGCAATTGGTTACAACGCGTGTACAACGCTCAAGTTACTGAAATGGAATCAGCTGCTGTTGGGCAAGTCTGTTTTGTTAATGACGTAGATTGGGTAATTATTCGATCTATTAGTGATTTAGCGGGCGGACAACACGGCAAAAATGTTGAAAATGTGTTTGATGGTATTGCTTCAGGTACCGGTACAAAATTAATGATTGGTCTACTTGATCAAATTGTTGCAACACAATTAGCCCAATAACTGGCCAATAATATTTTTTGAAACAATTGAGCTTATATAGGGAATTTTACAAAGGGTAAACTGAATTAAACTACTCGTATGATTGAAAGGATACGGAGTGTAATTATCAGTCAAACAGATTAGAAAACAATATGCTGAAGTTCTCGCAGTGGATGATTTATCTTTTGAAGTTAAATCGGGAGAAATTTTCGCTTTGCTTGGGCCAAATGGTGCAGGTAAATCGTCCACAATTTGTATGTTAATCGACTTAACTTACACTGATACTGGAATGAAGTTTGCAAATATTGAAGGACAAAAGATACCCAAATTAGTCAGTGGCGACATTGGGTATTTACCCGAAGAACGATGGATATATTAAGAGAGCAACATCCAAGACACCCTAGTTTATATGGGTCAGCTAAAAGGGATGTCAAAAGTAAATGTATCACAGCATGCTGAAATGTGGCTAACCAGCTTCAATTTAGCAGAGCGACAAAAGACCAACTGAAAACCCTATCTAAAGGTAATCAACAAAAGGTGCAATTGATAAGTACCATCGTTCACCGACCTAAAATCGTATTTCTTGATGAACCTTTCTCTGGTTTAGACCCCGTTAACCAGGAAAAAGTCATATCATTTCTGCAGTTGTTAAGACAACAAAGTACCACCATTATTCCAGCGCCCAACAAATGTCTTTAGTAGAAAAATTAGCCTACAGGTTTATTTTGATGAATAAAGATAAGGCAACATTATATGGTTCGATTAAAAATATTTGCCAAGTAGCGCAACTAGGAATCAATTTAACGGTGAAATTTAGTGATCCAGTCAGCATTGAATCTTTTTTACTAACCGGGCAAATCTTGCAGGTCATCAGTACTGATAACATCACCATTCAACTCATTTTGGCACCGTCATACCATGTTCCTCAGTTTTTACAAATATGTTAACCGAGCATCAAATTGAAAGCTTACAAACTGAACAACCCAGTTTACATGACATATACATTAACAGTGTCGAAGGAGTCGCATAATGGATAAGGTGCTTTCAGTTACGCGCTGGGAATTTATGCGCAACTTTAAATGGAAACAGGAATTAATAGGCTATTTTTTAATGTTATTAATCTATGCAGCAATTTTTGCTGTTCAGATGTGGAGCCAATCAAGCACCCAGAAAACCGTTAGTTTAGCCGTTATAAGTCAAGTTAGAGACTGAACTAAACAGTAAATTTGTACTGTCTTCGCCAGATATTAGCATCGAAGAGCAACAACTATTCGAGAAGATGGCTGAATTATCGCTGGAAAATATATTAAAGGTTGAGCAGTCAGAAGAGTTTATTCTGTATATTGCTCAGCAAAGTTTTTGGCAACAAGAATTAGAACAAGCACTGGTTGCTGAACAAAAAATATATTGTTAAGGGCGATGGACATTAGCCCGGAACAATTAGAAAAATTACAGAACCCGATATTCATGACGTTTGTAAATCAAGCAGAAGAAGTGATGGGCAGCAGTGTAAAAGTGCTTGGACTGCTTGCAGCCATCTTAAGTGCGATGACCGTTTTAACTAGCTTTGGTTTATCACTCACTTCTGTGACACAAGAAAAACAACACTGTATTATCGAACAATTACTCACCTGCATAAGCCATCAAGAATGGGGCGACGGCAAAGCATTAGGCCTGTGTCTGTCGAGTATTAAAAGACTGTTGACCACATGTTTTATGATGGCAATTGTGTTTACTGGCGTCGCCGTTTTTTAGACGGTGGTAGCGAAATTATGAATGTGTCATCCACAGTAGTAATACAGATTTTAATTTTTTGTGTAACAGGTGTGCTGTTTTGGAATTATGTAATTGTTGGTTTTGCTGCGACCATAGATGACCCTAATCACTCAGGGAAAACTGGGTTGATGTTGCTACCCATGTTACCGGTTATGTTAGTTTTTATTGTTATGGGAGAACCCAATGGCCAGGTAACCAAAGTATTGTCTTTAGTGCCTCTTACCTCTGTCAGCTTTATGCCTATGCGTATCGTTTCAATGAGTGTGCCAGTCTGGCAAGTCGGTTTATCATTGGTATTCTTAGTGGTGGGCGTCTACTACGTTCGTTTATTTGCCGCCAGAGTGTTTAGACCCAACATCACCTTGTTTGGTAAGGAGCCAGATTGGGCGGATATTTAGCGTTGTATGTTAAAAAGCAATCCATAGTGATTCATTAAAAGCTGAACAAAAGCTCAGCTTTTAATGATGATGGCATAGTTTAACGCTCAATCACTGCATTGTGATACACGTGTTGCACATCGTCACAGTCTTCTAGCATATCCATAAATTTATCAAAAGTAGCTACATCATCACCACTAACAACAGATTCTGTTTGTGGAATAAAGGTGATTTCATCTGCTTCAAATTCAATATCGGGGCTATCATCGGTCAGTGCAGTCCGAGTATTATTGTATTCTGTGTGAGGAGCATAAACAGTGACCATTCCTTCTTCACACTCTACTTCGGTGACATCAACATCAGCCTCCATCAACGTTTCGAGTACCGCATCTTCATCATCGCCTTTAAAGGCAAATACAGCTTGATGATCAAACACATGACCTACTGAACCTTCGACACCTAATTTAGCGCCTGTTTTAGTAAAACAATTTCGTACATCAGTTATAGTACGATTGTTGTTGTCGGTTAAACAATCAACAATCACCATACACCCACCAGGACCGAAGCCTTCATAACGAGCAGGTACATAATCTTCACCCGCGCCGCCCGCTGCTTTGTCAATTGCCTTGTCAATAACATGACTGGGAACTTGGTCTTTTTTAGCTTTTTCGATTAGCCGACGAAGCGCCAAATTTGCTTGGGGATCTATGCCACCATTTTTAGCAACTACATAAATTTCTTTGCCATATTTAGAATAGACTTTGGTTTTCGCTCCAGCGGTCTTAGCCATAGAGATTTTGCGTACTTCGAACTTTCTTCCCATTTATGTATTCTCTTCTAATAGTTATTCACTTCTAACGGGTTTAGCGCTACTGGCTTACCCCGATTAGATTTAATATGAAGGATTTTACAGATATTCAAGTCAGATAACAAAACCCATTCGACAATTCACCTTTTTGTTAAGGAACATGCTGTGATGCAAGGTATTCATGAGATTGCATTTCTTTTAACCTACTTAAGCAACGTCTAAATTCAAAATTAAGTTGGCCATCTAAATAAAGAGTTTCCATGGACACCTCAGCTGACATAATCAACTTAACATTTCGCTCATAAAATTCATCCACCATAGCAATAAAACGCCGAGCAATATCATCGGTGGTTCGTCCCATCTGCTCTACATTAGCAATTAATACAGTGTGATATAGGCGACTTATTTCCATATAGTCAGTTTGGCTTCTGGGGCCATCACAAATATCACGAAACTCAAACATCACAACCCCGTCAGCATAATGTAACGTTGGGATCATCCGACCTTCAACTTGTATTTCTTGATTTTCAGACCCTAGTTCGGGGGCTAGTTGTATAAAATATTTATGCAAATTTTGATTGGATTTTTCATCTAATGGATAATGAAAAATCTCCGCCTGCTCTAGGGTTCTCAGGCGGTAATCCACACCACTATCTACATTAACAATACGTGTATTTTGATTGATTAATTCAATCGCTGGTAAAAACCTTGCTCGCTGCAAACCATTACGATACAGCTCATCTGGTAAAATGTTTGAAGTGGCAACTAACACTATCCCATGACCAAAAAGCTCTTCCATCAAGGTGCCTAAAATCATTGCATCTGTTATGTCAGAAACAAAAAACTCATCAAAACAAATCACTTTGGTCTCTTTGGCGAACGTTTTTCCTATTGTTTTTAATGGGTCTGGTTGACCTTCTAATGTTTTCAGTTCTTGATGCACTCTATGCATAAAGCGGTGAAAATGGATGCGCATCTTTCTTTTAAAAGGTAAACATTCATAAAAGGTGTCAACCAGGTAGGTTTTGCCGCGCCCTACTCCTCCCCAAAAATATACCCCTTGAATACTAGGTTTACGCATCCCTTTACCAAACTTACTCTGTAACTTTACTCTCCACGTAAGCTTTATCTCAGGATGTGTTAATTCATCATACAATCGTTGTAATTCTTTAACTGCGTTTTCCTGCGCGGCATCATATAGAAATTCAGGGTGTTGTAGATCGCTTTGATATTTTTGCCATGGTGTAAACTCAATCATTCTTTGGTACTTTTCCTTTCACATGTGGGTGTTTTTAACACTTGAATACAAATAAAATGACCGCATTGAAAATGCTGGGCGTATAATAACAAATATAGCAAGTATGCTCATGGTCAATACTCTATAAATTATTAAAAAAGTAGTGATCCAAATAGGCAAAAATAAGTTTTAAATAGGAGATGTTATGGATTTATTGGTGGGATTATTGTTGTTAGCAGTTGGCGGAATCATTGGTTTTTTTGTTGCGAAATATGTCAACAAGGATAATCAACGTTCCACAGATAAAGCCGAGAGTGAGCAAACAATTCAAGAATTAATGAACCAGCAAGCTGCTGAGCATATTAAAGAAACCAAGCAAATTGCAGAAAACCTAAACGCTCAATCAGCCATATTAAAGCAACAGATTGACGCTTATGAGCAGCTACTAATTAGCCAAAAGGCTGGACCAGAACGAAGTTCATTGAGCTATTTTGGCGAGCACACAACCGCTTATTTGCGTAATAAAAGCACCAAACCTACACGAGAAAAATTGAATGCAGATATACAGCCCTTAGATTTTTCTTCACAAAGTTCAGGGTTATTCTCTGGCACAAAAGAAGTGCCCGCCAAAGAAAGCAAATAATGAACTTTTCGACACCAAGATAGTCCTTGTATTGTTTTTAAATTTAGATGTTGGAGATGATAACCGATGAATAAAGTTGTAAATCGTTTTTTAGTGGTTTGTTGCGTAGTGACTGCGAGCATGTCGGTCAGCTTAGTGTCCAACGCTGCAATACCCTTCTTTTCAAGTGATAAAGTAGAAGTACCTAGTCTAGCGCCGATGCTAGATGAAGCCACTCCGGCTATTGTCAGTATTTCTGTTGAAGGAACGCAAGTTTCACGGCAACGTGTGCCTGAAATGTTCAAACACTTTTTTGGAGGAACAGAGGAGCAAGTTCAAGAAAGACCTTTTAAAGGACTTGGTTCTGGCGTCATTATTGATGCGAAGAATGGCTACGTGGTAACAAATAATCACGTGGTAGACAACGCTGACGAGATTATCGTTAAGCTAACTGATGGTCGCGAGTTTAAAGCAAAGAAATTAGGTGCCGATGACCAAAGTGATATTGCGTTACTAAAAATAGAGCCTGATGCATTGACTGCAATGCCTCTCGCTGATTCAGATGAGTTGAGAGTGGGCGATTTTGTTGTGGCTATTGGTAACCCTTTTGGTCTGAATCAAACAGTAACTTCGGGGATTGTCAGCGCGCTTGGTCGATCGGGTTTAAATATTGGTGGATATGAGAATTTTATTCAAACTGATGCGGCGATCAATCGTGGCAACTCAGGTGGAGCGTTAGTGAGTCTTCGCGGTGAATTAGTTGGGATTAATACTGCTATCTTTGGACCTAACGGCGGCAACGTAGGCATTGGTTTCGCCATACCAAGCAATATGATGAAAAGTTTAGTCGACCAGATTATAGAGTTTGGCGAAGTACGACGTGGTTTACTTGGTATCGGGGGCCAAGATATCGACTCTGACCTGGCCGATGCGATGAACTTAGATGTCAACCAAGGTGCATTTGTAACTGAAGTTTCGCCCGACTCAGCAGCAGAAAAAGGTGGTATTCAGGCCGGTGACATCATTACAGAAATTAATGACAGATCCGTATCGAGTTTCCAAGAGTTAAGAGCAAAAGTCGCCAGCAGAGGCGCAGGTGCTGAACTTGAATTAACAATATTACGTAAAGGCAAACGCGAAAGGATTAATGTTGTACTTGGTGATGCAACCCAAAATCTGGTGGTTGCCAAAGAAATTCACCCAGCTTTAGAGGGTGCAACTTTAACCAACGGTAAATCTGAACTAGGCGATAATGGGATAGTTATTTCAAATATTGAATCACGTTCTCCAGCGAGTCGGATTGGTTTACAAGATAGTGACGTAATAATCGGCATTAACCGAAAGAAGGTAGATAACATTGTTCAATTACGAACTGAACTAGAAGAGGCAAAAGGCGTCATTGCACTCAATGTTAAGCGCGGTATCTCTTCTTTGTATTTGGTGATCCGTTAATAAAAACTGATGATTGATAGCATCACTAAGTCTTAGTGATGCTATCAACTCACTGATTTCAATGTTATTATTAATATCACCTGAAGTAAAAAATATTTAATATTACCTGTGTTAAAATCCTTATCTTTTTTACTAAAATCTATTCTTATAGGCGTGATAATTTCTTCGATCATCCTATTGCTGGTCCCCGATTTACGTCAAGGTAGCGGTCTACCACTGACGTTATTCACTGAGCAAGAGAGCTCAAAAAAACTTAGCTTTAATCCAGCAGTCAACGCAGCAGGTCCCGCGGTAGTTAACATCTATAGTCAAAGCATCGAAAGGAGCGGCTATAATCGTCGACAACCAATTGAACGAACCAGCCTGGGTTCTGGAGTGATTATGACTTCGACTGGTTATATACTGACTTGTTATCATGTCATTGCAAATGCCAAGCTTATTTTGGTGGGATTACAAGATGGACGTCTCGAAGAAGCTCACATAATTGGTTACGATCCGATAACAGATTTAGCGGTACTCAATATATCAGTTGAAAATTTACACCCTGTTCCGCAACTAGATGATCCTAAAACTCTAGTTGGAGACGTAGTGTTAGCCTTGGGTAACCCCTACAACCTAGGACAAACAGTCACCAAAGGTATTGTTAGCCGGATTAGTAATAACGAGCTAAATAATTATTTCGATTATATTCAAACAGACGCAGCACTTAATGAGGGCAACTCTGGTGGAGCACTGGTAGACAGTGAAGGCTTTTTGATAGGCATCAACAATGCTAATTTCAAAACTCGTATCAGCCGGAGTCGAGTTGAATCAGTTGATGGCGTGTCTTTCGCCGTACCTTACAATCTAGCCAAGAAGGTCATGGGTGAGATTATCGCTACGGGTAAAGTTACTCGTGGAGCATTAGGGTTTGTAGGTCAACAATCTGGACCATCAAGCGCTGGGATTATGGTTACAGCTGTAGGTCAAGGAAGTCCAGCCGAACAGGGTGGTTTGCAGATTAGAGACCTTATATTGTCTGTAAATGACATTTCTGCCAATAGTATTCGCGATACATTAGATTACATTGCCGATACTGTGCCAGGTGACACTGTCACTTTTGAGGTGAACAGAGATGGCACAGTTCTGAAATTGGATATGCTAGTTGCAGAATTACAATAACGTTAATGGTTACTTGTTTAGTTATCCACTAACTCTTTTGATGTTGGCACCTAAACCATTTAACTTTGTCTCGATGTGTTCATAACCTCGGTCTAAGTGGTAAATACGATCTACTGTGGTTTCCCCTTCAGCAACCAGTCCTGCGATCACTAAACTTGCCGAAGCCCTCAGATCAGTTGCCATAACTTGAGCACCCTTTAAAGATGACTTGCCATTGCATATAGCGCTATTGGCTTGCAAAGAAATATTGGCACCCATTCGCTGTAATTCAGGTACATGCATAAAGCGATTTTCAAAAATATTTTCAGTCACCACACTTGTTCCTTCAGCCAAACAATTAAGCGCCACAAACTGCGCTTGCATATCAGTTGGAAATCCAGGATGAGGCGCCGTTTTAATATCAACACTAATAAGTTGTCTATCTGTCATATCCAACTCAATCCAATCATCACCAACAGTTAATTTGGCACCGGCCTTAGTCAATTTATCTAGTACTGCTTCGAGGGTCTTTGGCGCCGCTTGCTCACAACGGATCTTTCCACCCGTGACAGCAGCTGCGATTAAAAACGTGCCCGTTTCGATTCTGTCTGGCAATACTCGATAACGACACCCTGATAAAGATTCAACTCCCTGAATCACAATTTTATCAGTTCCCGCATTTGATACTTTAGCGCCCATCGCATTTAGGCATTGAGCCAAGTCAACAATTTCGGGCTCTTTAGCGGCATTTTCTAAAATGGTTTCACCTTGCGCCAAACACGCAGCCATCATTAAGTTTTCGGTGGCGCCAACGCTTACCACATCCATAAATATGTGAGCGCCACGTAATTTTCCATTCACAGACGCCCTGATGTAACCATTATCCACATCAATTTTGGCCCCCATTTGTTCAAGACCTTGAAGATGTAAATTCACTGGACGTGCGCCTATGGCACAACCACCGGGTAACGACACATTTGCCTGCCCAAACTTAGCTAGAAGTGGTCCCAACACCAGAATGGATGCGCGCATGGTTTTGACTAATTCGTAAGAAGCATTGAAGTTATCAATAGAACTAGGGTCAATTACCACCGATTGCCCATCTTGACGATAAGATTTAGCACCTAGCTCATTTAACAAAGATAGACTTGTGTGTATGTCTCTCAGCTCTGGAACATTATCGAAATAACATGTGGAGTCTGCAAGAATGCTTGACATTAGAATAGGCAATGCAGCATTTTTGGCACCTGAAATAGTTACAATCCCATTCAGCGGTGGGCAAGCTTCAATAATTAATTTGTCCATAGATACACTCTATTTGATATGGCTAAGATGAGGGGGAGTGATAGATACTATTGAGGAAGATTAAACATTTTTTCGCGTTTCCATTGGCTTTCAGTAAAAGTCTTAATAGAAACGGCATGCATACTACCTTCAGCAATTTTTGCGACTAAAGGTGCATATACAAACTGCTGTTTTTTGACCCGACTCATAGTTTCAAATTGATCACTCACGGCGATCACTTGAAAATGAGATCCATCACCACTTACATGCGCTTCAGCCAAGCTTAATGTTTCAAGCAAAAGAGCTTCGATTTGTTGATTATCCATTACATGTCCAGATGAGTAAAATAGGCAGCTATTGTACCGACAAAAAACTGTCTACGTCGCTTATTTTTGCAAGCTTTATCAGGCTTTTTGGGATACCTATTAGCTCAAAATGCACATTTTGTTGTTGATTACCTTTTAAAAAGTTCATCAACCAAGCTAACCCTGCAGTATCAGTGTGACTCACACCTGACATATCTAGGGTCGAGGAGCCTTGCTTGTTTGCTCTTTTTTCTAATGTTGCCAGTGCCACTGACCTTGGGATAGTGTTTCGGTTCAACTCACCTTTTAAAGTGAAATAACCTGTGGGTGACTCAATCACTTGCAATTTAGTCACTCACTTTCCTTTTTGTCTGTGTCAATGTTAATAGGTCTACTAATAGTATTATTCATTAAATCGATTACTTTTTGAATGCCATCCTGTCGCAATATAGATTGGAACTCACTCTGCTTGCTAGACAAAAGGCTTATACCTTCGGCAACCATATCGTAAGCTTTCCACTCATTAGTTTTTTTATTTTTACGTAATTTAAATGCTAAATTTATATCTGGACGACCGGGCTCTTTAACGACCGCTCTAACCGTCACCGTTCTCTCATCAGTCACTTCTCGAACTGGCTGAAATTCGACGTCCTGTCCATCATAATAGGCCATAGCCAGTGCATAAGTAGTAATTAAATATGAACGAAATACACTGATATATTCTGGAATTTTTTCTCTTGGTACTTTTTTATAATGCTTACCTAAAACCTTTAATGCGGAAAAATTATAATCCACATAAGGCAGCAATTCCTCTTCCATAACCGTTCGAAGAAGCTCAGGGTTTTGTTCTATAAGCTGACGTTCCTCCTTAATCCTGCTGAAAGTTTTGGTTGCTACATCTTCCAACATGACATAAGGATTTTGATCTTGCGCTGGTACTGCGCCGGAGCTAAAAATTAACAGTATACCCAGTAGTAGAAGTGCACATTTATTTATCACGTTATTTTCTCCAATCAACGGCATCAATTAACCGTCGTTGCTACTAAATAAAAATTGACCAATAAGGTCTTCTAATACTAAAGCTGATTTTGTGTCTTCTATGTAGTCACCCTCAGCCAAGTTTTCAATGCCATCAATTACAAAACCTGGTTGAAAACCAATATATTGCTCTCCTAATAAACCTGAGGTAAGTATAGATACCGAACTGGTTTCTGGAAACTGGTTAAATTCTGAGGAAATACTCATGGTCACCAATGGGGTGAAGTCGCTATTATTAAGCGTAATGTTGTCGACTCTGCCTACTGTTACCCCACCTACTTTGACTGCTGAGCGGACCTTTAACCCTCCGATGTTGTCAAACTTTGCATACAGTATGTATGTATCTTCACTGCTCGACATGCTTTGATTGGCGACTTTGAGTGCTAACATCAAACCTGCTGCTATCGTCAAAGCGACAAATACACCCACCAATAATTCCGATTTTCTAGATTTCATTCCCATTTCCTTTACTCAATTCCAAACATTAATGCAGTCAATATAAAATCTAGCCCAAGTACCGCTAACGAAGAAAATACCACTGTTTCTGTTGTTGCCTTACTTATACCTTCAGAGGTAGGTACAGAATCATACCCTTTAAAGGTGGCGATCCAGGTAATCACAAAAGCAAACACTATAGTCTTTATAATGCCGTTCACCACGTCCTTATTCCAATCCACCGTGGACTGCATGATAGACCAATAACTGCCAGTATCTACGCCTAACCAATCCACACCTACCAGATGCCCACCTAAAATGCCAACCGCACTAAAAATTAGCGCTAACATTGGCATCGAAATAATGCCTGCCCAAAGGCGCGGCGCAATTATTCTTCGAAGTGGATCAACCGCCATCATTTCTAAACTGCTGAGTTGTTCAGTCGCTTTCATTAAACCGATTTCAGCTGTGAGTGCCGAACCTGCGCGTCCCGCAAACAATAAAGCGGTGACCACTGGACCTAATTCTCTAAGCAATGATAAGGCGACCATCGGCCCTAAGCTGCCTTCAGCACCATAGCTAACTAAAATGGTGTAGCCTTGCAGCGCCATTACCATGCCAATAAACAAACCTGAAACCACTACAATAAGCAGTGACTGAACACCGACTACATGTATTTGTTTGATAATCAGTGGGATCATCTTTAAAGGTTGAGGTTTGGCAATAATAGCGCCAAACAACATATATGTGGCTCGACCGAACATTTCTAAGCGGTTAAGTGTGTATTCCCCTAAATTTACTAACCAATTCATGATGTCCTACCCAAAAAAGCTTCAGCCGTATTTGTCGCAGGATAATGAAAAGGAACAGGACCGTCTGCTTGCCCCTGTAAAAACTGTTGCACTAGTGGCGAATCACTGTTTTTGATTTGTTCAGGAGTACCGCTGCCGATAACTCTTTGTTCTGCCAAAATATAAATATAATCTGCAATAGTTAATACTTCAGTCACATCATGAGTCACAACAACACTGGTTAATTGCAAGGCATCGTTTAAAGCTTTGATCAATTTTACTAAGACCCCCATTGAAATAGGATCCTGCCCTCCGAATGGCTCGTCATACATAATCAACTCTGGATCCAAAGCAATCGCTCTTGCGAGTGCTGCTCTGCGTGCCATGCCTCCGGATAATTCAGCAGGCATCAATTCTGCCGCACCTCTTAAACCCACCGCTTGTAATTTGAGCATGACCAATGTGTGAATAACGGATTCGGATAATTTTGTATGCTCCCGTAACGGGAAAGCGATATTGTCAAACACCGACATGTCGGTAAATAATGCACCACTTTGAAATAACATACTCATTTGTCTGCGCACTTCAAATAGGCGGTTGCGACGCATCCCTGGAATAGACTCCCCCTTAAATTTAATATCACCTTTATCAGGCACCAATTGGCCGCCTATCAACCGCAACATAGTGGTTTTTCCAATGCCACTGGGGCCCATAATAGCGGTGGTCTTACCTTTTTTAATTTGTAGTGAAATATCGTCGTAAATAATTCGACCACTACGGCTAAAGGTTAGATTGTTGATTTCAATCAAATTTTCCATTCAGATACAAACATTCCATTTTAGTTAATCGTGCGAAGTATAAAACACCCAGAAATAAAGTGTGTATTGTATTAGTTTTCTGCATAAAATAACAAAGTCAAAAAGTAACAAGTTATATTTCATTTAATACAACTATCGCTGAATATCAGCTTAACACTCATCATCGATGTTAGTTTATTGGTGCATTTTCAGGCTGTCATTTCTAGTCAGAATAAATCAAATATATTATACACACTTGCTTTCGTAACAGTTGGTACATATATCAACTTGTTATACGTATATATGTTGATCTAGACCCTTAGATTGGCAAAAGTATTGCGAAAATAATTTATTTTAACATTCATATGCAAAACCTTAGCTTTTTGCGACAATTGAATCCGATTATTTTTAACCCCTATAAAACTAGAAGTGAAACTTTGTGATTTTAGAAGCTTGTTATTTCCTGATTTGGCTTATTATTTTGAGCTGGGGCGCAGATAGATTTGTCTTTGGCGCCTCAGTGCTAGCTAAAAACATAGGCGTATCGCCTATGATCATCGGCCTGACGATAGTTGCCATGGGTTCATCGGCTCCAGAAATTATGGTAGCAGCCACCGCATCATTCAATGGCAACACCGATACTGCAGTAGGTAACGCTCTTGGTTCAAATATTACTAACATCGCCTTAGTGTTAGGCTTGACCGCACTGCTTAAACCTCTATCGATTGCTTCAAGCACGCTAAAAAAAGAGATGCCCGTATTATTACTGGTCACCTTACTCGCTGTATATTTTTTATCCGACTTTCTATTACTCAAGATTGAAGGGATCATCTTAATCACCTTATTCTTTGTTGTTATAGGCGGACTCACTTGGATATCTTTTCATATGGAAAAAGGAGATCCTTTACAACCAGAAACTGAAAATGAAATTCCCTCCGGTGTAACAACTTCTCGGGCAGTGATGTGGTTAATAGTGGGCATGATACTATTGCCTCTGAGCGCTTATTTTATGGTAGATTCTGCGGAAGTGATAGCACGATACTTTGGCTTAAGTGAATTAGTAATTGGCTTAACTATTATCGCTATTGGTACAAGTTTGCCAGAATTGGCTGCCTGTATTGCAGGTGTGTTAAAAAATGAAGATGATTTAGCTTTGGGTAATATCATTGGCTCAAATATTTTTAACATCTTGGCAGTACTGGCAATGCCAGGCCTCATTGCACCCGGAGTGGTAGATGAGAATGCTGCAACACGTGACAGTTACGTAATGTTAGCGCTAACGATACTACTCATCGTATTTAGTTTTAATTTAAAAGGAAGCCGATGTATCAATCGCATAGAAGGTTTGTGTCTAATTACTTGCTTCGGTGCTTATCAATTTTTATTATTTAGTTAATACAGCAACTCTTAGAAGTACATTATGATTAAACAATCTGCCTTAAGAGTATTGGAAATTGAACAGCGAGCTATTGCGCAATTAGCCCAATATATTGATGATGCTTTTGTAGAAGCTTGCCAGTTAATTTTACCTTGCAAGGGTAAAATTATTGTCTGTGGGATGGGTAAATCAGGTCATATTGGCCATAAAATATCAGCCACGTTGGCAAGTACAGGCACCCCTGCATTTTTTATGCATCCCGCTGAAGCTAATCATGGCGATTTAGGAATGCTCACCCAACAAGACATTTTGTTAGCCATCTCAAACTCAGGCGAAACTGCAGAACTTTTAGCTTTAATCCCGGTAGTTAAGCGCATGGGTGTGCCAATTATTGCTATGACATCAAATCCCCAGAGCACCCTTGGCAAATATGCCGATATTAATTTATGTATCAAAGTTGAACAGGAAGCTTGTTCGCTGGGGCTTGCACCTACATCAAGTACAACCGCCACCTTAGTAATGGGTGATGCACTGGCCGTCGCGTTACTTGATGCAAGAGGTTTCACTTCTGAAGATTTTGCATTGTCTCACCCAGGCGGTTCATTAGGTAGAAAGCTATTTATTAAATTAGAAGACGTGATGGTCAAAGAACAGTCTTTACCTTTAGTCTCAGGGCCACAAAACTTGCGGGAAGTTTTATTAGTTATTTCACAAAAAGCTTTAGGCATGGCTGGTGTGATAGATGATAATGGCAGATTGTTGGGTATTTTCACAGACGGTGATTTACGCAGAGTACTTGACCATAAAATAGATATTCACCAAACTCGAATCCAAGACATTATGACGCTTAATAGCATTACAGCCAAACCAGAAATGTTGGCTGCAGAAGTCCTTACTCTGATGCAAAAACACAAAATAAGCTCGCTATTTGTCACCGATCCTAATGGTAAACCAATTGGTGCTATCAATATGCAGTTGTTACTTCAAGCAGGAATTATTTAATGTCTATGTTAGTGACGCCTTACGGACCAATTGATAAAAAACTATTAGTACAGTTGCGCCAAATAAAACTATTAGCCTGCGATGTTGACGGAGTATTCTCTGACGGCCGTATTTACATGGGGCAAAATGGAGAGGAGTTGAAAGCATTTCATACTCGAGATGGTTACGGAGTCAAAGCATTACAAAAAATTGGTGTACAAGTCGCAGTTATCACTGGGCGTAATTCAAAGATGGTTGAGCAGCGTATGACATCCTTAGGAGTACAACATATTTATCAAGGTTGTGAAGATAAACAGCCAGCCTTGCAAGCAATACAAAATAAAATATCCGTTTCTATGAGTGAGACAGCAGCAATAGGTGATGATATGCCAGACTTAGGCATGTTTAAGGTGTCGCAATGCAATATATGTGTACAAGATGGCCACCCTATTTTAGCTGCCCAGGCGCACTATCAGACTCGAACAAGAGGTGGGTTTGGCGCGGTGCGTGAACTATGTGATTTAATTCTATTATCTCACGGACAGTTATACACTATTCAGAGTGCCAGTATATGAATCGAGTTACTCTGTGTATTATTGTCTTATTTGTAATAGCTCTTGCCTTGAGTCTTCCCGGTTGGCTTTCTCAAGAGGAAGTAATGGTAGACTCACAAACAGAAGAGGCCTGGGTACCAAATTACCAAGCAAGTAAGATGCGAAGCACATTGTATGATAAATTGGGTCTGATAAATCATCAGGTTTTTGCCCAAAAAATGGAAAATTTTGACCTGCTTGGGTTCACTTTGTTTAAACAACCTAGCTATTTGTTATTTGCACAATCGTTACATCCATGGAAAGTAGACGCGCAAGAAGGTACCTTGTATGAAGATCAACGTATCCAATTCGAAACCGATGTGAAAATTACCAGCCTTGATGTACAAGGTTATATACAGGTCATCCGCACCAATTTTGTCGAAGTAAACTTAGCAGAAAAGACCATGTATTCTGATCAGCCCGTCGAGATTATCGGCCCAAATTATGTGATAAATAGTAATGGCTTCACCGCTAGCTTAGAAACCCAAAAATATGAGTTATTAGACCATGTTAAAACCGTTTACCAACCGTCTGTACCGCGCTAGTTTTTTGGCAGTGTTAATATTCTCGGCAAATAGTCATGCTGGGAAAGATGACTTCACTAAAAAAATTGAGTTGGCTTCCCTGTATCAAAATGCTGATGGCATCGCCAAAAGAGCAACCTATCAAGGTAATGTTGTTATCTTACAAGGTTCTTTGAAAGTTAGTTCAGATGAATTGGAGATTGATGCCAGCCAAGGTGAAGGCAACGAAATTTTTATTGCCACTGGCAGTCCAGCTAGATATTCCCAGCAACAAGAAGATGGCAGCATAGTGACTGCACAAGCAGATAAAATTGAGTATCATCGTCAAACTCGCTCATTATCATTAGAGGGGAATGCTGAGATAAAACAAAACTCTAGCAGCGTTCAAGGCAAGTCGATCACCTTTAATATGGAACTTGAACAAATTATTGCTCAAGGTAGCGATCAAGAAAGTGGCCGTGTTATTACCACTTTTCAGCCTGTATCAAAGTCTAAAGAACCTGAAGCAGACCAACAGGATAATCAACCTTAATGGCCGTATTAAAAGCTACACATTTAGCCAAGTCTTATAAGTCTAGGCAAGTGGTACGCGATGTCAGCATTGAAGTATCGACGGGTCAAATAGTAGGTTTATTAGGACCAAATGGCGCGGGTAAAACCACCACATTTTATATGATTGTTGGGCTAGTACCTTTAGACAAAGGTGATATTTTTATTGATCAACAGAATCTTACTCTGCAACCTATGCATGTGCGTGCCAGGCAAGGCATAGGTTATTTACCCCAAGAAGCGTCGATATTCAGAAAGTTGACCGTGTATCAAAATCTGATGGCAATATTACAAACTCGTAAAGAATTATCCAAAGAACGACGAGAACAACAGGCCGACTCACTCTTGGATGAATTTAATATCAATCATATTCGCAATAGTCTAGGTATGAGCTTGTCTGGCGGCGAACGCAGAAGAGTAGAGATTGCGCGGGCCTTAGCGGCTGATCCAGAGTTTATATTATTGGACGAACCTTTTGCCGGTGTTGACCCTATTTCAGTTAACGATATTAAAAAAATAATTCAGCAATTACGGGACAGAGGCCTCGGTGTATTAATTACTGATCACAACGTGCGTGAAACATTAGACGTATGTGAAAAGGCATACATAGTGAGCCATGGCGAGTTGATAGCATCTGGCACTTCGGAAGAAGTTTTAAGTGATCAACGTGTAAGAGATGTATACCTAGGTGAACAATTCAGGCTATAGTTAAGTTTAAGAGTCAATTAAGAAATTAGCATTTTAACAAAGCTGTCAAACAGGTAAAATTGATGAGTATTTAGTTCAGATATGATCGAAATAGTATAACTTCAACAACTCAGCTGTGATTTCTAAAATGAAGAGTTTAACTCGGCTGATAACAACAACAGATTAAACATAAGAAGTAAATGAAACCCTCTTTACAGTTAAGATTTAGCCAACAACTTACAATGACACCGCAGCTGCAACAAGCTATTAAGCTGTTGCAATTGTCTACCTTGGATTTGCAAGCTGAAATTCAAGAAGCCCTCGATTCTAATCCATTGTTAGAACTAGACGAGTCAAATGATAGTGGTAGTGGCGACAAAGCCCTCGAAACTAACCACAGTGCTGAAATAAAGATGGCGAAAACACACCTGCTGAAGTGAATGCAGATAATGTCGATAGCGCCGATGCCCTGCAAAATAATGATATACCAGAAGATTTACCCCTCGACAGTACTTGGGATGAATATCTCAGCGCTTCATCGGCCCCAGCATCCATGAGCAGCGCAGGCTCAGCAGGCGATGATGATCAAGTATTTCAAGGTGAAACCACAGACAATATTCAAGATCATTTGCTTTGGCAAATGCGTTTAACTCATTTTAGTGATACCGATATTGGTATCGCGATGGCCATTATTGACTCTATCGATGAAGCTGGATATTTGACTATCAGCACAGAAGAAGTGCTAGCCAGCATGGATGATGAAGAGATTGAACTAGACGAAGTGGCAGTCGTTCTAAAACGCATACAAATGTTTGACCCTGTTGGTTCAGGTGCACGCAGCGCCCAAGAATGTTTATTAATTCAATTACGTCAGTTTGCACCAGATACACCTTGGCTAGAAGAAGCCAAAATGTTGATTACTGATTATTGCGATCTTATTGGTAGTAAAGATTATCGTACTCTGATGCGTAAAACGCGCCTCAAAGAAGAAGAGTTACGAGAAGCAATGCGTTTGTTGCAAACTCTTAATCCTAGACCAGGCACAGCCATCGTCACAGGTGAGTCGGAATACGTAATCCCTGATGTATCAGTGGCTAAGAAGAACGGTAGGTGGACAGTAGAACTTAACCCCGACAGCTTACCTAAACTCAATGTGAATCAGCAATACGCCGCGATGAGCAAAAGTGTAAAGAGCTCTTCAGACAGCCAGTTTATCCGGTCACATTTACAAGAAGCCAAATGGTTTATTAAAAGTGTCGAAAGCCGCAACGAAACACTTCTTAAAGTGTCCAATTGCATAGTGCAACAACAAATGGGCTTTTTTGAACACGGCCCGGAAATGATGAGGCCTATGGTGTTGAACGATGTTGCTGAAATGGTAGATATGCACGAATCCACTATCTCCCGGGTCACAACGCAAAAATATATGCACACCCCAAGAGGTATTTTCGAACTGAAATACTTTTTCTCTAGCCATGTAGCCACTGATGTAGGCGGAGAATGTTCATCAACTGCTATAAGAGCGTTGATTAAAAAATTAGTGGCAGCAGAAAAACCGAGCAAACCTTTAAGTGATAGCAAGATTGCACAAGTGTTGGCCGACCAAGGCATTATGGTGGCGCGGCGAACAATAGCAAAATACCGGGAGTCACTCATGATCCCACCATCTAACCAACGTAAGAGCCTGCTTTAGGCGAATTGAAGAAGGAAGAGGCGATATGCAAATTAACCTTACCGGTCATCATGTAGATATTACAGATTCTTTGAGAGACTACGTCGATACAAAATTTACCAAACTAGAACGACATTTTGATCATATAAACAATGTGCATGTGATCTTAAACGTGGAAAAGCTGAATCAAAAAGCTGAAGCCACTTTACACCTCAGCGGAACAGAGGTGTTTGCTACATCTGAACATTCAGATATGTATGCAGCCATAGATGGTTTAATCGATAAACTTGATCGACAAGTGATTAAGCACAAAGAAAAAATTAAGCGCCATTGATGACGTCAACGACTAACCACAATTAGAATTCATAATGGAAATTAAAGATATTCTTCACCCTGACTGCACTTTGTGTGCAGTTCAGGGAACAAGTAAAAAACGAATACTTGAGCTCATCAGTCAAATAGCGAATCAATATTTAATCGATATCGATCAAGCTACTATTTTGTATAGTCTTACATGCAGAGAAAAAATGGGCAGTACTGGTATTGGTAATGGCATTGCGCTGCCACATGGTCGCTTGCAAGATCTTGAAAATGTATTGGCAATTGTAGTGACCAGTGAAAAACCAATTGATTATGACGCCGTAGATAATGCGCCAGTTGATATCTTCTTTGCTATTTTGGTACCTGAAAACAAAGCGTCAGAACATTTAGGCACTTTGTCTGCTATTGCCACTAAACTCAATAATAAAGAAACCTTGAGCCGTATGCGCAAAGCCACAACAGATCAAGAATTATTTGAGGCAATAAGCTAAATGAAACTTATTATAATTAGTGGCCGCTCAGGCTCAGGTAAATCTATAGTACTGCGCTCTCTAGAAGACCTTGGCTACTATTGCGTCGATAATATCCCAGTTAACCTTTTACCCACACTCACTCACACAGTTGTAGATGAATACGACCAAGTTGCCGTTAGCATCGATGTACGTAACTTACCCAAAGACCCGAATGAGCTAGTCGAAATTCTTAATTATCTGCCCTCCACGTGGAATATGACCATCCTTTATTTAGATGCCAGCGATGATGTATTGATTAGACGTTTTAGCGAAACCAGACGGCTACATCCTTTATCCAAACAAAATAAATCATTGTCTGATGCTATCCAAGCGGAAAGCCAACTACTGGCACCTATTGCCGAACGAGCTGATTTGTATATTGACACGGATCAACTATCAGTCCATCAGCTCGCTGAATTAGTCCGTGAACGTATTCTTGGTAAAAAAAGCTCTAGACTAGTCTTGGTATTTGAATCCTTTGGTTTTAAACATGGTATACCCAAAGATGCAGATTATGTATTTGATGGCCGCTTTTTACCTAATCCACATTGGGAGCCCGACCTCAAACACTTAACAGGGTTAGACGCGCCGGTGCAGATATTTTTGGGCTCACAACCCATAGTCACTAAATTTATCTGGCAAATTCAAAATTTAATTTCCACTTGGTTACCACATTTAGAACGCAATAATCGCAGTTATGTCACTGTAGCCATTGGTTGCACAGGCGGTCAACATAGATCAGTTTATGTTGCTGAAACCTTAGCAAAAACCTTTAGCAACTCGCACCCCGATGTACAAATTCGACATCGCGAACAGAATAAGTAACGTATGCCTCGCTTCGAAAAGACACTGATTATCGTCAACAAATTAGGACTTCACGCCAGAGCAGCAACACAACTTGTTCAGCTCACAAATAAATTTGATGCACAAATCACTCTACACCAAGGCAAAAAGAAAGCCTCAGCAAATAGTGTACTAGGCTTAATGATGCTCGAAAGTCACCAAGGTAAAGAAGTAAAAGTGGTAAGTGAAGGTAAAGATGCAGCGGCTGCTCTAGACGCCGTAGAAAAATTAATAGCCACAAGGTTTAATGAAGAGGAATAATGAGGTTATACATACTCACAAATATGAGGTAGGTTTGAATTGAAAATGTCTTCTATTGTTTACATGTATTCTTTTTTTTGAAAAAATAATATAATTTTCATCAAATGATGGCGAGTACGTAGTGCACCACTAGTAATATTTGAAATTAATTTAGATATAAAAAAAGGCGATTGACATTACTATCAATCGCCCTTTTCACAGTATATAACGATTACTTTTTGCGACGTATTCCTATCATAGCCAATAGTCCTAATAAGAAAATACTCAAGCTACCACCTGAAGAACGACTTTCAACAGGCACTTCCACTTCCGGCTCTTCTTCAACTGGCGCATCGAGCTGTAAGCTAACCAATACTGGGTCATGGTCAGAACTGCGATATGCATCAGCAGCATAGAAGCTAATGATTTGAGCGTCTGACTTAAACCTTGTGTTGTAGTCCAGTGCAATTGGCTCGTCAGCATTGATGTGCCATTCAGTAACATCAATCGTCTTGGCCAAAGCGCTTTCATTCGCAAGAGCATGATCTAAGTTACCCAATAAACCATTAAACGAGTAAGAATAAGCCTCTGCGCCACCAAAAGTATTAACTACATTGGTATAACCAGCTTCTTCTAGCAATGAAATTGGATCTTCTTTTGCGTAAGAATTTAAGTCACCAATAATTAATGCAGCTGCATCAGGAAATTCGCTAGCAATAAATGTCGTTAAAGCTTGTGCAGCTCGAGTACGGGTCACATTACAACTACCTTGACCAGTTGTTTCATCGTCATCACCGGCACCACAACTTGAGCCTTTAGACTTAAAGTGATTAACACTGATAACAATAGTTTCACCATTTTCAACTAAAGCGAATTGTTGGTTTAGCGACGGACGGTTTTTAGTATCGTCAAATAATGCATCACCATTATCGTCAGACGCCGAATTTGCACTTGTCAATATGGCTGCGTCACCCTCAAGTGTCACTACAGCTGGCTTATAAATAAACGCGACGGTTATTGCATCAGTACCTATAGGTGCTCCTGGATTAAGGATTGAATAGGTACCACCACCCATCTCTGCGTTAATACCAGCCACTAAATCAGCAATAGCAGAGTCGTCATCAAAACCATTGTTCTCGATTTCCATTAAACCAACTATATCTGCATCCATCGCAACAATTGCCGATATAATTTTGGCTTTTTGACGTCCAAACTCTTCAGCATCATCTGCACCACGACAGCTTGAATCAGCAGCTGGACCACAGATATTCGAACCATCATCAATGGTTTCAAAATAATTAAGCACATTTAAGCTTGCGACTCTCAAATTACCTAGGTCTAAATCTGGCGCATCTGTACGAGGATTCGTTCCTGCGAACGTTGGATCACCGACTGGAATAACTAGGTATTCGCCGAAGCTATAATCTACCACCGCGGTAAGTGTTGAAACCGTATCACCTAAACGTAAAGAATTGACTGCAGACAAACCACCAGAAGGGTAGGGAATAGAGTCAGGATTCTGACTGCTATCGCCATCATCTAAAATAATTTGGTCTAAGGCATTAGATGCTTCTAAAGCAATGGCTTCATCTGTGCCTGGGGCATGTATATTGGTTGGTGTGTATAATCTTTTAGAGGACAACGTTGCCTGGCCATATCTGGCAAGACCGAAGTTATTAGTGACTAATAACTCTTGAGCGCTGCTGACTAACATACCTTCTAGTGCTTCGACATCATCTAAAGAAGCAAATGGCATTACTAAATCAGCAATACTAGGAGTTTCTGTACCACAACCTTGCAATATCTCTGAAGCTTCAAGTTGTGTTTTATCATAAAACTCTGATACATCACCCAATACACGCACTACTTCGCCTTCAACTGGCAGTGTGTCATTGTAAAAAACAAAGATGCCTTCAGATGTTAACGCATTATCATCCATATCGGTTGTTTCTTCTTGTACGAAGAAGCCGGACAAATTAGGTGTAGCAGCGGTGACAACCCCTTCTATTACAAGTGTTTCGCCAACCAGTGGTGATGCACTGCCAGGGCCTTGAATGGCACTGATAAGTGTTGATATTTCGGCACAGGCACCAATTAATACAGGCTCTACCTCCGCTGCTACTTCGCCACCGCCACCAAAGGTACTGGTCTCAGTAGCAAAGGTCTTAATTGGAAATTTAGTCGCTGCAGAATCATTGGTTGCTTCGTCATCTAGCGCGTTAGCCCCGCTAAATGTCCAGTTGGCAATAACAAAAGCAGCGCCATCTGGGCCTGTATCAGAATTTCGGTAAGCCCAACCATCAAGGTATTCCCAAGCTTCGCCATTTCCATCAACATTAATATCACCAAATGTATCTATAACAGTATCATTACAAAAAAGCTCAACACCATCATCGCCATTAATTTCTAACGCGTTGCCACCTACATGAGTAGGGGCAAAACCCATGAAAGTGACAAAGTTTTCACTTTCAGAAGCAACATATAGGTAGCTTCCTGCTGTAGCTGCAGCGGCTTCAAAAGTGAATTCTTGTCCATCGGTTCCTCCGCCATTATTGGCTGAGCCTAATCCGCATACCGATAAGTCAGGAATATCGTTAACCACAAATATTTCAACGGCTTTTGGGGTTCCGCCCGTTAAAGTTGCATCCATGACCCCAGTAATAACCAAATCAGTGGCTTGTAATGACGATATGTATAGGGCAGCAACCAGCGCCGGGTATTTTAATTTCATGTTCTCTCCCGAGATATTAGCGATTTTAGTAATCTATTTTGAAGCGAGTATTTTCGCCTCTTCGATTTATATATTATTATGAAAATCGACTAAGTTACTTTACAACACTTGACCAGTTGGTCAATGATTAAGAAAAAAGTCATGTTTTTTTGAATGGTTTTTTCGTATCAACAAGGCTTAGTATTGACTTCAATTACCAACAAAAACCATTCTAAAAGATAGCTTAAACCTATCTATATCAGTGTTTCATACACATTTAACCTACTACTGAATAACCAACAACACACTATTCATATTTTATATATGATTTTTACCTTAGCGAACAGCGTTCTAAAATTAACGATGCAAGATAGTCATTAAAGTATAAAGTTGTGAGTGAGCAACGTGTCATCAGTTGTGTTTAATTTTCCTGTTCTGCATATTTCATACTCCAATAGTGAAATATGTGCTGACCAACTAGTGGTCATGGATTAAACTAGTGACTCATAATCAAGCACTACCTCCTTTTATTGTTCCAGCGAGTAAGTTTATCTAAGCCATGCCAAATACCTTCGAAGCCAAGAGCAGTCACAACCAACTTCATGACATCAATGAAGCCTTAGGTAGCGGTCAAACAGAGCTCGCCAAAGAGATGTTGCACCAGTTGCAACCCGGTGATCTTGCTTTGCTTTTAGAATCAAGCCGCAGTCGCAATCGTTTAGATATTTGGCAACTTATCCAGCCTGATCTATACAGTGACGTGCTCGAAGAACTATCTGATGATGTACGTAATGGCATTATCAGAAAAATGCTACCAGAAAAAGTTGCCGATGCCCTAGAAGAGATGGACACCGATAACTTAGTCGATACTTTACGTGGTTTGCCTCAGGAAGTAGCTCAAAATTTATTGGCTGCCATGGATGAACAAGACCGTTCCAGAGCCGAGCTGGGGTTATCTTATGGTGAAGAAACCGCTGGTTTTATCATGAATACCGATGCTATTACACTTCGCCCTGGCATTAATGTAGATGTGATCCTGCGATATTTACGCCTCAAAGGTGATATGCCCGAGCACACAGATACATTATATGTAGTAGATCGCGACTATAGATTAATGGGTGGCGTGGCACTCACTCGGCTCATAACTGCAGCTGCTGCTACACCAATAGAGTCTTTAATGAAAACTTCTGAAGCCATTCCTGCCAGTATGATGGATAACGAAGTAGCCAGTTTATTTGAGCGTTACAACTGGTTATCTGCCCCTGTAGTAGATGAAAATAATCAATTGTTAGGGCGTATCACTATTGATGATGTGGTTGACATAATTCGTGAAGACGCAGAACACTCAATGATGAGTATGGCCGGTTTGGACGATGAAGAAGATACCTTCGCACCCGTTATCAAGAGTACTCAGCGCCGCTCAATTTGGTTAGGTGTGAATCTGCTGACTGCCTTAATGGCAGCTGCGGTAAGTGACTTATTTGAAGCCGCTTTAAGCCAACTGGCCGTGTTGGCAATCCTCAACACTATTGTTCCCAGTATGGGCGGGGTAGCGGGAAATCAAACCCTTACCCTAGTTATACGCGGAATGGCTTTGGGCCACGTAAACTCAGCTAATGCCAGATGGTTGATTAGCAAAGAATTAGCGATTGGTTTCTTAAATGGCGTGATATGGTCGGTGTTGATCGCATCGGTCATTGCCATTTGGAAACAAGACTTAATGTTAGGCGCAGTGATCGCCTTTGCGATGCTTATCAATATGATTGCTGCTGGATTAGCAGGGGCGAGTTTGCCCATTATCATGAAAAAATTGAAAATAGATCCTGCTTTAGCAGGCAGTGTAATTTTAACCACTATCACTGATGTAGTCGGTATATTTGCATTTTTAGGCTCTGCTACTTGGCTGTTGATATAGGTTTGAGCTTCCCTCGAACAATTATTTTAACACTTTTAGCTTTATTCGCTTTTGCTGCCAATTCTGTTTTATGTCGTCTTGCATTAAATACAGAGCAGGTTAACCCTGCAGATTTCACGTCTATTCGATTGCTTTGTGCGGCGCTTATTTTGGCCCTTATAATTATGATCAAAGACAAATCGGTGATCAGTAAAATTAATCAATATGGTAGCCACAGCGGTGCTTTGTCTCTGTTTGTTTATGCCGCAGCTTTTTCTTATGCCTATATCACTCTCAACACAGCAACTGGGGCGCTAATATTATTCGCAGCAGTGCAGTTTACTATGCTGTTCAAAGGATGGTTAACTGGTAATAAAATGGGCTTTCAAGAATATACGGGGGTTTTATTGTCTCTGTTGGGATTCATTTATTTTGTCTTTCCAGAGCTGGAGAATCCTAGTTTACTCGGATGCTTGCTGATGGTCTTAGCAGGCATAGCTTGGGGTATTTATAGCTTAATTGGCGCCCAATCGAGGTACCCACTTTATGATACAGCCAGTAACTTTATTCGATTAGTCCCCATTGCCATCATTGGTCTGATAGTGATGTATTTTAGTTTTGGCATCAATATCAGCTTAAAGGGGTTACTCTACACTTTTTGCTCAGGAGCACTCGCTTCAGGAGTAGGTTACACCATTTGGTATCAAGTCATGCCTAAGTTAAAACCTAGTATTGCAGCAGTATGTCAGCTATCAGTGCCAATTTGGGCTGCTTTAGGCGGGATATTGTTAGTTGATGAACCTATTGATTTACATATTGCAGCGTCGGCATCAGTTATCCTAGGTGGGATATTGTTAGTGATACTGGCTAAGAAAAAGAGCTCACCGCAAATATGAAGCTAAATTATAGATAGAAATTCCAACACAAATGACAGTCCATCAACACCTTGATATCTTAACTGTTATTAAAATATCTTACGTTATATTTGATATTAGGAATACACACCAAAACATTGAAAATGCAACTAACTACATTAGTTGCATTTTCAACGTCCAATTTGTTTAATTATATCTCCCCCGCTCCTTCACTGGCACTACAAATATAAATAGTCTCTTGATAACCAGTCTCTGCTTGATAACGCTTAGCCATCAACTGTTTTGCACCTTCCACCAAATCGTGAGGCATAATAGCCACCATACAGCCACCAAAGCCTCCGCCTGTCATTCGAACGCCTCCCTTATCGCCTAAGTATTCAGTTAATATTTTTACGGCGAAATCAATTTGCGGTACTGTGATTTCAAAGTCGTCACGCATTGAGATGTGAGACGCAGCCATTAATCTGGACAGCTGCACCACATCATTTGTTTTCAGAGCTTGCGCAGCTAAAACAGTCCGTTCACTATCTGACACCACATGGTGGGCGCGTCGATAAACCACTTCAGGCAGTTTATCTTTATTGCTATGTAAGTCAGCCAAGCTGATATCACGTAAAGCTTTTAACCCCAAAGTACCAGCGGCCTCTTCACACTGAAGGCGGCGGGTATTGTATTCACTATCGACTAAACCCCGTTTCACATTGGAGTTGATGATCATCACCGCAAGGTTTTCTGGCATTGAAATCAGCTCTGCATCTAACGAACGACAATCTAATAACAAGGCGTTAAATTTAGAGCCACAAGCACTGACCATTTGATCCATGATGCCGCACTGACACCCTACAAATTGATTTTCAGCTTCTTGACCGTTTAACGCCACTTCTGCTTTAGTTAGTAATAAATCATATAAACCACGAAAGGTTTCACCAATTGCCACTTCCAAAGAAGCAGAGGAGCTTAACCCTGCACCTTGCGGCACATTACCGGTTATAGCCAAATTGGCACCTTTAAACACATGCCCTCTCATTTGCAGGTGTTTGATGACTCCGCGCACATAATTACTCCACAATTGTGAAGAGTGAGCTGAAATTTCATTTTCCAGCGAAAACTCATCTTGCTGGTTGTTGTAATCAACAGCCACAACTTTGACCGTCATATCATCTCTGGGTGTGACAGCGACTAAAGTTTGATAGTTAATCGCACATGGCAGCACAAAACCATCGTTGTAGTCCGTGTGCTCACCTATTAAATTGACCCTGCCCGGTGCTTGGAAATGACGAGTGGGCGCGGAACCAAATGTCTGGGTAAAAACGGAGTCAAGTTCAGTTAACATGCTTTGACAGATATTTGACTCAGGTTTAGAAGTATTGAAAGTCATAAACCTAAGGCTCCAGCCGATTCGTTGTAATGCACATCGCTGAGCGCCTGCAAACGCTGTGCAGCTTGCTCTGGAGTTAAATCTCGTTGTGGCTCTGCCATCATTTCATAACCTACCATAAATTTACGCACCGTAGCTGAACGTAATAACGGCGGATAAAAATGCGCATGCACCTGCCAATGCTCTGTCGACTCTAGATTATTTGGCGCACCGTGCCAGCCCATTGAGTAAGGAAAAGAACATTGAAACAAATTATCATAGCGACTAGTGAGTTTTTTAATAGCGATAGCCAAATCGGCTTTTTGTGCTGGGTTAACATCAGTTAATCTGGCACAAGTAAACTTAGGTATAAGCAACGTTTCAAACGGCCAAGCCGCCCAGTAAGGCACAACTGCTATCCAATGTTCGGTTTCAACTACGGTACGCGAGCCATCCGCCGATTCCTTTTCCGCATAATCTAACAACAGCGAACTAGCATGTTTATCAAAGTACGCTTTTGGCTAGCTTCGGCTTTCGCCACTTCATTAGGTATGAAGTCATTTGCCCAGACTTGCCCGTGGGGATGAGGATTAGAGCAACCCATGGCTGCACCTTTGTTCTCAAATACTTGTACCCAAACATAATCTTTGGATAAATCCGCTACTTGTTCTTGCCACGTATCAATCACCCCTTCTAAAGCGGGTAAAGATAATTCCGGTAAGGTTTTATTATGCTCGGGAGAAAAACAAATAACTCGGCTGGTGCCTCTGGCTGCTTGCAAAGTAAACAGGTCATCATTCGACTGCTCAGACGCGGGAGTGTCTTGCATTAACGCGGCAAAATCATTGGTAAATACGAATGTACCCGCATACTCAGGGTTAACTTCACCATTAATACGAGTGTTACCTGAACATAAGAAACACTTGGGGTCGTAAGCCGCAGTATCAGTTACCTGTGGTTTCTCTACTTGGCCTTGCCAAGGACGTTTCGCTCTATGGGGTGAAACTAACACCCAATCACCCGTTAACGGATTGCGACGACGGTGAGAGTGATCGACTGGATCAAATGTAGACATAACTTATATAACCTATTTGTGTTGCCGTTAACTTAAACGGCGAGTGACCAATATGTTACATCTAAAACCCAGCTAACCAATAAAAATCTTATCATCTTTTTTAATAAATTAACTACTCTTTAAGTTACAGGCTTGCTAAGTCCCTTCAGTCATCAATGTCTTGCTGACCTAACCAGTTAATTAATTTTTGCATATCTTGGTTAGCGGCCTGATGCAATTGTTCTACCCAATCATGCACATTTTGCCACCAAGCAGGATGATCACCTTGTTGGATTTCATTAGCAATTTTTTGCACTCTGTATAAGCCTACCGAGCTCGCAGCACCTTTTATTTTGTGTGCCTGGGAGCACACTTCATCTTTTTCATCGGCACTTAAACTAAGTTGCAAAATTTCTAAATATTCGGGCATCTTTTCCTGAAACACCTTAACACTGGTACGTACCATTTCGTGGCCAATCGTATCTACCAACATTTGTAACAAGTCCAAATCAAGAACAGTATTTAACGGGTCTATTTTAGGCTCTGGAGCAGGTTGATGAGGTACGCTAGGTTGTTCGCAGAACAGACTATTAAACACTTCAATAATACGACTTTTTTTGACTGGTTTCGAGATGACTTCATCCATACCGTTATCCAGATATTCTTGACGCGTTTTAATCACATTCGCGGTCAACGCCACAATACTGGTTTGCTCTACCAAAGATTCTTCATGTAAAACATTTGCAACCTCAAAGCCATTCATATCAGGCAATTGAATATCCAGTAATACCAAATCATATTGTTTGTTACGAGCCATATTAATGGCCTCATTGCCTGTCATAGCTACGTCAACATGTTGTCCAAGTTTTTCCAACAGCGCTTTGGCAACCATCACATTTAACTCAATGTCCTCTACCAACAATATCTGTAAGCCTGTGACTTTAAGGGTTTCAACTTGAATAGGTTTTTTGCTGATCCCAAGGGGCAAGTCAACGGTAAAACAGGTACCTTCACCTATTACACTGCTGACACTAATTTTACCATTCATCAAAGACACCATTTGTTGGCATATAGCAAGACCAATGCCTGTACCTGTGGCACTTTGATGTTCGGGTGAGTCAACTTGATAATACATTGCGAAAATTTTATCTAAGTCTTGCTGGGGAATACCCACACCCGTATCACACACTTTGAATGTGACCATGGATGTTTCAGCATCAACCTTCTCAGCTTTAACCTCTAAAGACACCGTTCCTCGTTGGGTAAACTTGACTGCGTTAAATAATAAATTCCACAAAATTTGTCTTAAGCGGGTACCGTCAACCTCAACCAAAGCCGGTAAAGGCTCCTCTACATGCGCAGCAAAAGTGAGGTCTTTATCGTCAGCTAATAGCTCTATAATACTGCTTAGCTCTTGAGTGAAATCTTTTATCGATACAGTTTTCAGTGATAATTCGAGCCTGTCTCTGTCTAAGCGGTCCAAATCAATGATGTCGTTAAATATATTACCTAGCGTAATGCCACTCGCGTAAATCGTACTGACCCAAGCAAACTGCTCGCTAGTCAGATCAGTATCACGCAACATTCTGCTTAGACCAACAATGCCATTAAGGGGCGTTCGTAACTCATGGCTGATAGTGGCAATGAAGGCAGTTTTGTCTTTACTCGCTTTAGCTACCACATTCTCAGCTTGTTTACGCTCGGTGATATCACGCCCAAAAGCAAGAATACCGAGACGAGTATCGTCTGCGCTATAGAATGGCACCTTACGCATTTCATAAAAGCGGCGGCGGCCATCAGCAAATCGTAACCATAATTCTTCGGTAATACTGGTATTATTTTCGAGCACGTCTTGATCACTTGCAACCACCTGTCGGGCCAGTTCTTCGTCGTACACTTGATGTGGCGTTAAGCCAATCAACTCTTGTTCGGTTTTACCCGTCATCTCTTCAGCAACACGATTGCAGCCGGCAAATTGACCTTCTTGATTACGGTAATAAATCAAGTCTGGAGAGGCATCGATAATCGATCGCAGTAAAGTAGATAAGCGTAATGCTTGTTGCTCTTTTTCAGCTCTATCAGTGATTTCACGCTCGAGGTCAGAGAACACACTTTCTCGCTCTAACTGAGCATTTTTTCGCTGCTCAATTTCATGGTTGAGTTGCTTGATATTATTCTGAAGAGTGTGATTCAGTAACTCATCTTCTTTACGCAATCGCTCTAACTCAGTAACCGCGTCTGCAAGGCTCTCCCTGGAGCGCTCCAGTTGTTTAACTAACTCGCTAAAAACCCATAGTACCCAAGGCGCACTGAGTAGAGTCAGTACAATGGCAATTAAGAAGTCTTCAGTGTGAGCTTGGTCACTGAGAAACATTCTAAGAAAATAGGTGCCAGAAAAAGTGAATATTAAAGTCAAAATAACGAATAAAACACTGGTCTTTACCGCGCCAAAACGGTTGATAAGCTGAGCAATACGGATAGCCCATGGGTCAACGGAGGTCTTTTTTGTCTTCTTATTCGTCATAACGAGTGGGTCTCAAACATCTGTGGTTCTTGCCAATTTTCGATATGCTAGCAAGAAAATTCCGAGGATCAAAATACTAGCCTAGCATTAAACTGTAAATCTAAAGCTTCCAAAGACTATTTATTCATTTTATTTATATATTAATTCAGTACGCAACAAGCTGCAAAAATAAAAAAACGTCTTTTTTAACGTTTTAATAACAACTAGCACTGTTTATAAGCTTTTATATATAGCTTATAACCAAGCCACAAAAATACCGCATACCATTGAATTAAAAGAACTTTCGACGCTTATTAGAGCCTTCATCCTGAAAAATATAAAATACACCATATAAGTGAATTGATTTATAAAATAATCCTCGGTATTTTGTACGACCTGCTTAGTATAAATATTCGATACTCGACTGGTATCCTCAATAATAATTACGACCAGAAAATAAGCATCAGGGCATGAAGCCACTTCACGTTCATACACGTATTTAGATGTATGATTAGCAATAACAACATACAACACCCTGTCCAGTCTAAGGTTGAAGGAGTCTACATTAATGAGTTTATATCATCCTAATGATTCAAAAGATAATTGTGGTTTTGGCCTCATCGCCCACACCAAAGGCGAGCCAAGTCATAAGTTGGTTAGTACCGCAATTGAGGGGCTTGACCGCATGCAGCATCGTGGCGGTATCGCTGCTGATGGCAAAACAGGCGATGGTTGTGGTTTATTGTTGCAAAAACCCGACGCATTTTTTCGCAAAATAGCTGAACAGCAAAACTGGAAGCTAGGCAAAATGTACGGTGTTGGTGTGATTTTCCTTAACCAAGACCAAGCATTAGCTGACTTGGCCAAACAGGTCATTACTGAAGAATTAGAAAAAGAGACGTTGGCTGTTGTTGGCTGGAGAGTTGTGCCTACAGATAATTCAGTCTTAGGTGATCTTGCGGTCTCGTGTGTGCCTCAAGTTGAACAAGTATTCGTTAACGGGCCATCAGGATGGCGCTCTCAAGATTTAGAACGACGTTTATTTATGGCTCGCAGGCGGGCAGAAAAACGTCTATCTAATGACGAAGATTTCTATATCGCCAGTTTGTCTAGTTTAGTCACAATATACAAAGGCCTAGTTATGGCCGGCGACTTACCCCGGTTTTATCTAGACTTAGCAGACGAAAACATGAAGTCAGCTATTTGTGTGTTTCATCAACGTTTTTCAACTAACACGTTGCCACGATGGTCATTGGCTCAACCATTTCGATATTTGGCACACAATGGTGAAATTAATACCATCCGTGGTAACCGCGATTGGGCACAAGCGCGAACAGGTAAATTCAAAACACCTTTGCTACCTGATTTAGCGGATGCGGCACCTTTTGTTAACGAAGTAGGTTCTGACTCTTCATCATTAGATAATATGTTAGAGCTGTTTTTAGCTGGCGGCATGGATTTATTCCGTGCAATGCGTTTATTAGTGCCACCTGCTTATCAAAATAACAAAACCATGGATGAAGATTTAAAGGCCTTTTACGAGTTCAACTCCATGCACATGGAGCCTTGGGATGGCCCAGCTGGTATTGTATTAACTAACGGTCGCCATGCAGCGTGTAATCTTGACCGCAACGGCCTTCGTCCTGCACGATATGTCATAACTAAAGATGGTTTAATCACTTTAGCTTCAGAAGTGGGTATTTGGGATTATAAACAAGAAGACGTGATTGAAAAAGGGCGTGTAGGACCTGGCGAAATGCTAGCTATAGATACTGAGACGGGTAAATTATGGCGCTCAAATGAAATAGATGATGATTTAAAAGGTCGCCATCCATATAAAGAATGGCTAGATAAAAGTATTCGCCGCTTAACACCTCTTGAAAAATGTGACGCGCCTGAAATCGGCAAACGTATGTTTGACGACGATATGATGAATACGTACTTTAAGCAGTTTAATTACAGCTATGAAGAACTTGAGCAAGTGGTGAAAGTTTTGGCTAAAGACGGCCAAGAAGCCACAGGCTCTATGGGTGACGACACACCCATGGCTGTACTTTCTGGGAAAAGTCGTACAATTTACGATTATTTTCGTCAACAATTCGCTCAGGTAACCAACCCCCCAATTGATTCCTTACGTGAAAACCACGTGATGTCACTCGCTACTTGTATTGGCCGTGAAAAATCAGTATTCACAGAAACATCGGGGTACGCTGATCGCGTGTTGTTCGACTCACCTATCATGGTGTATACGGATCTTAAACAATTACGTGATTACGACCCGGAGCATTATTATTCTGAGTTTGTTGATCTTAATTACCCACCGGAAGAAGGGCTTAAGACAGCCATTAATCGTATTTGTAATGAAGTTGAGCACTTAGTTTCTCACAAACGCGCCGCCTTTGTTATTTTATCTGATCGAGCCATCAAATCGTCACGGATCCCTATCCCGGCAGCTATGGCAGTGGGTGCGGTGCAAAAACGCTTAGTAGATAAAGGATTGCGTTGTGATGCAAATATAGTAGTAGAGACAGCATCGGTCAGAGACTCGCATCACTATGCAGTATTGATTGGTCTGGGTGCTACAGCAATATATCCGTTCTTGGCGTACGAAATTATTGAACAAATGTGTGAGTCTGGGCATCTAGACATGACGCCGATGCAAGCAATTGTTAATTATCGCAAAGCGATAAACAAAGGTTTGTACAAGATCATGTCAAAAATGGGGATCTCAACCGTTGCTAGTTACCGTAGCTCAAAATTATTTGAAGCGATTGGTATTAGCAGATCTGTTATGGACATTTGCTTTAAAGGGGTGCCAAGCCGTATTCAAGGTGCTGACTTTGAGGATTTCCAACAAGATCAAGTTAATTTAAATCGTGTCGCTTGGTTAAAACGTAAAAATGTAGACCACGGCGGGTTATTAAAATACGTACACGGCGGTGAATATCACTCTTACAACCCTGACGTAGTCACAACACTACAAAAAGCTGTGATAAGTGGTGATTACTCGGATTACCAAAAATTTAGCACCTTGGTAAATGAAAGACCAACTGCTTGTTTACGTGATTTATTGGCTTTATCACCTGATTCAGAAGCCATCTCGATTGATGAAGTTGAACCTGCAGAAAACTTATATCCGCGCTTTGACACGGCAGCTATGTCAATTGGTTCCTTAAGCCCTGAAGCTCACGAGTCTTTAGCTATCGCTATGAACCGTTTAGGTGGTAATTCTAACTCGGGTGAAGGTGGCGAAGATCCAAAGCGTTTTGGTAATGAACGTAACTCAAATATTAAACAAATCGCATCAGGTCGATTTGGGGTAACACCACACTATTTGGTCAATGCAAAAATCTTACAGATAAAGGTTGCACAGGGTGCTAAACCTGGTGAAGGTGGCCAATTACCGGGTGATAAGGTTAACAAGTATATTGCAGAACTACGTCATTCGGTGCCCGGAGTCACGCTAATATCTCCACCACCCCACCACGACATTTATTCTATCGAAGATTTAGCTCAGTTAATTTTCGACTTAAAACAAGTGAACCCTGATGCGCTAATTTCAGTGAAGTTAGTGTCGGAGCCAGGTGTAGGTACTATCGCTTGTGGTGTTGCCAAAGCTTATGCCGATTTGATTACTATTTCGGGTTATGACGGCGGTACAGGTGCCAGTCCATTATCTTCAGTTAAATACGCAGGTAGCCCTTGGGAATTAGGTCTTGCAGAAACTCAGCAAGCTTTAGTAAGCAATGGTTTACGCCATAAAGTACGTGTACAGACAGATGGTGGTTTAAAAACCGGTTTAGATGTTGTTAAAGGTGCTATTTTAGGTGCGGAGAGCTTCGGTTTTGGTACTGGACCAATGGTTGCTTTAGGCTGTAAATATCTACGTATTTGTCACTTGAATAATTGCGCGACAGGTATCGCCACACAAGATGAGAATTTACGTGATAATTATTTTGCGGGTTTACCTAATATGGTGATGAACTACTTCAAATTTATTGCACAAGAAGTACGTGAGATTATGGCTTCAATGGGTGTGCGTAAGTTGGATGACCTGATTGGACGTACTGATTTGTTAAAAATATTAAACGGCGTAACGGCTAAACAGAACAAATTAGATCTCAGTCCTATTTTAGCTAAACCGTTAGCAGGCGACCACACTAAACTTTTTTGCAGTGAAGGCGCTAATGCACCTGCTGATAAAGGAGATTTGAATCAGTTATTATTAGCAGATTTAGCATCTGCAGTGAAAAACAAAAGCGGCGGTATATTCAACTATTCTATTCGTAATACGGACAGGTCTGTTGGCGCTATTATTTCTGGTTTAATTGCCAAACATCATGGCAATAAAGGCATGAGTGAAGACCCCATTAAATTAAACTTTACCGGTACGGCTGGGCAAAGTTTTGGTGTTTGGAATGCGGGTGGTTTAGAAATGACTTTAATAGGTGATGCCAATGATTACGTAGGTAAAGGAATGGCTGACGGTAAACTCGTTATTCATCCACCTAGAGGTGTCAGCTTTAAGTCAAATGAAAGTGTGATAGCAGGTAACACCTGTCTATATGGTGCAACTGGTGGTAAATTATTTGCTGCAGGGCTCGCTGGAGAACGCTTTGCTGTGCGTAATTCTGGTGCTATAGCTGTTGTTGAAGGCATAGGTGATAACGGCTGTGAATATATGACTGGCGGTATTGTGGCAGTGCTTGGACGCACTGGTGTAAACTTTGGCGCGGGTATGACCGGTGGTTTTGCTTATATTCTGGATGAACAAAATGATATTGAGCATCGCGTAAATAGTGAATTAGTAGAGCTTATGTCTATCGAAGATAAAGTGATTTTGATGGAACACTTACGAGGTTTAATTAATCAGCATTATGAAGCAACAGGTAGTGAACATGCTCACAAAATATTAAGCAACTTTGCTGCATATTTACCGAAATTCAGACTGGTTAAGCCAAAAACTAGTGACGTTAAAAATTTACTTGGTCACATAAGTCGGTCTACTGCCGAACTTCGTGTTCAAGTACAATAAGGAGGTATCATGTCTAAAAATGTATACCAATTTGTTGATGTAGAGCGTATCGATCCACCTAAAAAGCCCTCCATCCTCAGACGTGAAGAATTTGCTGAAATATATCAGCCAATGAGCGAGACTCAAGTAGCGGGTCAAGCTGATCGATGCCTTGATTGTGGTAACCCCTATTGTGAATGGAAATGCCCAGTGCATAACTTCATTCCACAATGGTTAAGCCTAGCAAATGAAGGCCGCATTTTTGAAGCGGCTGAATTATCGAGTAAAACGAATACCTTACCCGAGGTATGTGGACGTGTATGCCCGCAAGATAGATTGTGTGAAGGTGCCTGTACCCTAAATGATGATTTTGGTGCGGTGACTATAGGTAGTATTGAAAAATACATTACCGACACCGCCTTTAAGCAAGGTTGGCGACCAGATATGTCCAATGTTGTTAAAACCAATAAGAAAGTCGCTATTATTGGTGCAGGACCAGCGGGTTTAGGCTGTGCAGATATTCTAGTACGCAACGGTGTAAAACCTGTTGTATTTGACAAGTACGAAAAAATAGGCGGTTTGTTAACTTTCGGCATTCCCTCTTTCAAATTAGAAAAAGAAGTCATCGCATTGCGCCATGAAATCTTTGCTGAAATGGGAATGGAGTTTGTTCTAAATACCGAAGTAGGCAGAGACCTTCCCTTCCAAGATTTATTGGATGGTTACGATGCAGTCTTCTTAGGAATGGGAACTTACAAGGCTATGAAAGGCGGTTTTGATAATGAAAAAGCGCCTGGTGTCTATGAAGCTCTGCCTTACCTAATTGCCAACGTTAATCGCCAATTAGGCTTAGAAAAATCACCTGATCACTTTATTGATATGAAAGGTAAAAAAGTGCTGGTGTTAGGGGGTGGTGATACCACTATGGATTGTGTCAGAACAGCCATAAGACAAGGCGCACCCGATGTCACTTGTGCTTATCGTCGTGACGAGGCGAGTATGCCAGGCTCACGCCGTGAAGTTGTTAACGCCCGTGAAGAAGGTGTGAATTTCAAATTCAACCTTATGCCGCTCGATATTGCCGTGGATGAAAACGGTAAAGCGATTGGTGTAAAGATGGTAAAAACTGAGATGGGTCAACCCGATGCAGAAGGTCGCCGACGCCCAGTCATGGTAGAAGGCTCTGAACACGTGCTTGAAGCTGACGCAGTGATTATTGCATTCGGCTTCCAACCTAGTCCTGCTAGTTGGTTTGGTGACTATGGCATTATCTTAGACGAGAAAGGCCGGGTACGTGCCCCGAAACATGGCAAGTTCGCATTCCAAACGTCGAACCCTAAAATATTCTCTGGTGGCGATATGGTACGAGGCTCTGATTTAGTGGTGACTGCCATTGACGAAGGTCGCAACGCTGCTGAAGGTATATTGGATTATCTAGGCGTCTAGGCGGTTAGATACATAAGGCAAATAGAAAAAAGGGGCTTGCGCCCCTTTTTTTATCTTAGGCGAAAAAAGTAAAAATATTTTAAACCACAGAGGACAAAGAGCACTTCGCTACACAGAGGAACAGACTTCAAAATTCACTTTTCTTTTCCTCTGTGACCTCCTTATCCTCGGTGGTGAGCAATCTTTTATTTCGTAATGGTCAGGATTTCACCACTGAGAACACAGAGCGCTGCGCTACACAGAGAAAATATTTAGAATTTAAAAGACTCATCATATTTTTGTTTTTCCTCTGTAGCCTCATTGTCCTCGGTGGTGAGCAAGCTTCTATTTTGTAACGGTAATATCTACCCACACTAATCGATGATCCGACGAACTCTGTCGGTCTTTAATTAAACGAAACAAAGGATCATCTGGTTTAGGCCAAAATACGCCACTCCCCTTCACGTTAAGTGATGTTGAAGGTAATACATAATCAGCTCGCATTGCCCATTCCGCAGTATGTTGTGCTGAATAGGGATTAGCGGGCGTATGAACGCTGCCAGCTTCACTTTGTGGCACAATTGAATCATTAACTAGCGAATGCTCAAGTAGCCCTTTTATGCCGCTCTTGATGCCATCACCTTCAACTGGTGAGGCATTTAAATCACCGGCAATAACAAAGTGTTCGCCTTTAAAACCACCTCGTTTTTGATTGTCATCGTAAATATAAGCCGATAGTTCACTGCCAGATAAGTAATCAGTCCAAAAACGTATCTCATCGTGATTACGTTTACCATTACGATTTTCTGGACCATCAAATACAGGGGGTGTGGGATGACTGGCCAGTAAATGAATGCGGCGATCACCCACTTTAATGGGAATATCCCAGTGGGACTTAGACGACAATCGCAATATTTGCTGCGCATCTTGGTTGTAATATGGCACCCCGTTTACGTCCTTGATAGTTGCCATTAAATTATCTGGCATATCTTTCCACAGGAAATGTTGAAACGTACGGATTTGGTCAAATTGAATCGGATATTTACTCAGTACCAACATACCATAGTGGCCTGGGAAAAAGCCGAAGCCAAAGGCATCGCCTTTCGTGCCAGATGCTATTCCGTCTTTATCTAGATCTAAGCCAGAATCAACACCTGTATTGACAGGAGCACTATAGAAATAAGGGTAATCAATAGGCTTAATATTATTCTGAGATACGTTTAGATAATGCTTTATAAAATTCTGAGCGTCTGTTGCTGACTGGTTTGAATAATCAAACTCATTTAAAAGAACAATGTCAGGTCTTATTCTCTGAATAATTTCTGCAATGTTTTTAATTTGTGTATGTTTACCATCGTGTAAGTTGCTCTGCAACGCATCACCTGTAGTCGTCTGGCCTTTTGCAACATAATTGGTGGCATCCATACTGACATTAAACGTGGCAATTCGAATACTTTGGCTATTTGAAGACATACTGAATACCATTAAGAAGATAAAAAATAATTTAAACATTATTTAACCGTTTTTGAATTACAAATAAAAAAGCCGACCCAGAGGAGTCGGCTTTTTAGATTCTAAATTAAATATTTAGAACTTATAGTTAACACCTATGCGAACTGACCACAACGATGCATCACCAACTCGAGTCTGACCAGCAGGATCTAAAAATGCTTCATATTCATACTGACCAAGCTCATTAATTGAAGCTTGTATTGCAGGCTGTGCACGAGGGAAGCTTGTTTCATACAAAACACCCCAGTCATCGTTCAGCATGTTACCAAAGTTCTCAACCACGATAAACGCTTCACCTTTATGCTCCTTCATGAAACCAGGAAATTCCTGAGAAACACGAAGATCCACTTTGGTCCACCAATCGCCATTAATGCTGTTACGCTCCATGATTCCACCACGCTTCAGACCTTCTGAATCGATGAATGCGTTAAATGCTTCTACATCGAAATCGTCGCCATAAACAACGTTACTATCGTTAAGATCAGGAACGTATAATAAATGACGGTCGACGAAACCAACTGAGTCACCAAACGCGAAACCTGTATCCTCGCCAAATGTATAACTATACGGGCGGCCTTCGTTAACTGTAGCGAACATATTGAAACGTGTTCTGTAGCCATCAAAAAACTCATTCGTATAAGCTAAGCTAAACGTAAAACGTTGAGGGATCTCGTAGTTAGACGCAGCTAAACCTGGATTCTCAGGGTCAGAGGTGTTGTTCAAATAGTTAGAAAACGCAACAGAGCTTGTCATTGGGCTGACTTCATCAGTTGAAACGTTTGCGTATGAAGCACTCCAGTCAATGCCGTTATCAAGAGACTGGCTTAAACCAACTGAAAAAGTTGTTGAATCGCCTGAATCGCCGTTAACATTTGTCAAAACAAAATCTTGACTACGTCCATTCACACTTGTGTAAATCGGGCGTCCGTCAGGGGCAGTATTACCACTCAAACCACGACTGAAATCACTAATAATTGCTGAGTTTTTCTTATCTGAGTAAAGAAGGTCAAGCATCACCAACAAATCATTTTCGAATGTATAAGTTGCACCTAGAGCGAACTTCCACTCAGAAGGAATTTCGAAGTCAGGGTCTTGAATATTCAGACCACCGTTACGACCTTCACCATTTGCAACGGCATCAAAAAGATCTTGTGGAATATCGAGAATTGGATTGCCTCCACCATTGAAGGCCATTTCAAATACTGAAGTACCAGATCTGTCTTGGTTCTCAAGCTGAATAACACCGTTGTTTGAATAGTTATTAGAAAGCCATACATTTGGGTTACCGCCGGAGTACAAACCAACACCACCACGCACTTCCAATTGTTCACTAGCGTTCCAGTTTATGCCTAAACGGGGTTGTAACAAATCAAGACCGTCTAAATTTTGTTGGTTACTGAATCCATATGTGGCTTCAACTAATGGGTTTTCTGGAGGAAGATCATCACTGCTATACCAATCATAACGCAAACCGTAAGTGACGGTGACGTCTTCATCTAACCAGTAATACTCGTCCTGAACATAAAGAGTATTGATTTCGTAAGCAAAGGTAGCCGCCGCATCTGACGGATTGTTAGTCACTCCCGCATTCTCATATGTAATACGATTAGGCGTTCCAGCTTCGAAGTCATCAATCGAACTAAAGCGATACTCGCCTTCAGCCTCTTGGATAAACAAGTTAAACACATCAAGCTTCTCGTACTCATATCCAGCAGTAATCACGTGGTCACCAACCGTATAGGTACCGGCTAGTTTTATCGTGTCTGTGTCGTAAGTTAATTTATTCGCGTGACGTGAGTCATCTGCACCTAAATAAACTGTAGCACGAGAATTGGAACCATCACCGTCATGGTCAAACTCGGTACGTATCTGCACTTCACCAAAATCAGTGCCACCAAGAGGCGTAACTGACGCTTCGAAATCTGATGTACCTATCCTTAATTCGGTAGAAAAATTATCTGTCCAGTCGGAGTAAACAGAAGCGACATAAGAAGTAAATTCACCGCGTTGGTCGTAGTAATGGTCAGAAAACTCAAACTCGTTTGAATCACCATCTGATTCGCGGATGATGTTCCCATCGTTGAAGTTATACACAAATGATGCACGATGCGCATCATTAATTTGCCAATCTAATTTAAGAAGAACTTTTTCATCTTCTACTGGGATACTGGACACAAGACCGCCAGGGGTATAGCCGTAGCTATCTATGGCTATTTGTTGAATACGGTCAAGCTGAGCTTGTGAGACACCTTGAACAGGTGTTGCTGCATTTGAGTCACCTGCACCTCGGTCAAACAAGGTGGCACCTTCTAGCTTTTCGTAAGCACCATAAAAAAACAGTTTGTCTTCTATTAATGCTCCACCAAAGTTAACACCGTAACGCTTCTCAGTAAAGTCGCCGGTATTAAGCTTATCGCCTTCTAATTCATCACCACGAAGAGAGTCACTAGTATAGTCAAAGAAAGAACCGCCGTGCCATTCGTTGCTACCAGACTTAGTTACAGCGTTAATATTGCATGCAGTGAAACCACCATACTGAACATCAAATGGTGCTAATTCAACAGCTACCTGAGCAATGGCATCGTAAGAAAATGGAATACGAACCGTTGGGTAACCATTTTGATTAAGACCAAAGTTATCATTCATCCGCACACCGTCAAGCGTCAAGCTGTTGAAACGTGAGCTTGCACCAGCACACTGAATACTGTCTTCGTTAGCCTCATTAATATAAATACGCGGGTCAATTTTAATAAGGTCTTTAATATCACGGTTGATAGCTGGCGCAGTTTCTAAATCATTTAAACCAAAGTTTGCAACAGGACCTGACGAACCATACGATGAGTTAACTATTGAACTAGTAACAGCGATGCGCTCGATATTTTCTTGGCTTTTCAGATCGATGTTTTGGTTTAAGGTCTCGCCCAATGTTAGATACACATCAGTCATTGTGCTGGTTCCAGCAGTATCCTGCACTGCGATTGTGTAAGGACCACCTACACGCAAACCTCGCAAGTTATAACGGCCAGTTTCATTAGTAGAAATAACTTTAACAGAACCGGTGCGGGAGTCAGTAATGGTAACTGTTGCTCCTGCCACTGACTGCCCATTTGCAGATAATACTGTACCATTAATAGCTGAAGAAGTTTCTTGCGCCATTGCCGCAGTTGACATGCCAACTGCCATAGCGACTGCAATCGCGATGCGATTGAGTTGTGTTTTTTTTAACATTATGTGTTTCCTAAGTTTTATCTGTTCTGAACATTTGGCCAGAACTGTTGTCTGTGTAGAATGCCATGAGACAATGCCAATGGCTTGGTTGATCGATTCAAATCGATTTCTCATTCCGTTAAACGCAAGTTTAACAGATTAATTATGACACTTTTATTACAGCCGTAACAGTGTTGGTGTAAATTCATCAAACTGTCTCATTTCTCTGACCAAATCATACAAGTTAGCAACATATCTTAACAAAAATCTTACAAACCTGACCAGTAGGTCAAGTGTAAAAATCTACATTGTGAACTGACTTTTAGCAAGTTCACTGGTATCTTTCGTACTAATTTACTTCTTTAAGAAACGGTTTGGTATGTCTACCCCTTTAGTTATTGCCATTTCAGGCGCATCTGGTTCTGGTAAGTCTTTGTTTACTGAGAATTTATTGAAAGAGTTCTCAGAAGAAGGCAAAACTGTTCAAATTTTACGAGAAGATCATTATTATCGTTCCCAAGACCATTTACCCATGGCAGAACGAGAAAAAAATAATTATGACCACCCAAAAGCATTCGAACATGAATTATTAGTTGAACATTTAGAAGCATTAATAAACTGGAAAGCGATCGAGTATCCTCATTATTGCTACAAGACTCATACTCGTCTCGAGCAAACAGAACACTTGATTTCAGCACCCGTTATTATCGTCGAAGGCATTATGTTGTTAGCAAACGAGGCCTTGCAGCCTTTATTTGATATTAAAATATTTGTCGATACGCCCTTGGATATTTGCTTATTACGCAGAATGAAAAGAGATATTGCCGAAAGAGGTCGTACGTTAGAGTCTGTGGCCAAGCAATACGAATCAACCGTTAAACCTATGTATCACCAATTCATTTCACCCAGTCGCTTTACTGCTGATGTGATTGTCACTCAAGGCGGTAAGAACCGGATTGCACTCGATGTGATTAAATCTCATATTCAGCAAAGCCTGCTTTAAAACAGCAGAGTGATGTGGATTACTAATAAAAATATAAAGGAAATCATATGGTTAGTCTAATAGGCGTTGCACTTATGCTGCTCATCGCCTTTGCATTGTCGTCTCACAGAAAATCGATCAACTGGCGCACCGTGGGGGGAGCATTTGCTATCCAGGCCTCTGTTGGCGCATTGGTGCTGTATTTCCCTCCTGGTAAACAGTTTCTGTTGTCGTTAACAAGTTACGTAGAAAATATTATTAGCTATAGCCAAGATGGTATTACCTTTATTTTTGGCCCGTTAGGTAATAAATCGATGGGTTTTATCTTCGCTTTTAATGTGTTGCCGGTGATTATATTTTTCTCTTCGCTGATTACAGTTTTATATCACTTAAAAATTATGAATGTCATTATCCGAGTTATTGGCGGATTTTTACAATATTTCCTTAAAACCAGTCGTCCAGAGTCTATGTCCGCCGCAGCCAATATTTTTGTCGGTCAAACCGAAGCGCCATTAGTTATTAAACCTTATATACCCAATTTAACCCGGTCTGAACTTTTTGCCGTTATGGTAGGTGGTTTAGCCTCCATCGCAGGCTCAGTTATGGCTGGTTATGCGAGTATGGGTGTTGAAATAGAATATTTACTGGCGGCGAGCTTTATGGCGGCACCGGGTGGTTTATTAATGGCCAAAATTATTATTCCTGAAACAGAACAAGTCAAAAATGAACTGACTGAGAAGGAAGAACAAGACAATGAATACGCTAATATTTTTGATGCCGCGGCCAGTGGCGCAGCCAATGGTTTACATCTGGCATTAAACGTTGGCGCAATGTTATTAGCCTTCATTGGTTTGATCGCATTATTAAATGGACTGATTGGCTGGGGTGGCGGTTTCTTTGGTGCCGAAGATATCAGTTTTCAGGTGATATTAGGTTATGTCTTTCAACCAATTGCTTGGACATTAGGTGTGCCATGGGAAGAAGCTAATATAGCGGGCAGCTTTATTGGCCAAAAAATGGTGGTGAACGAGTTTGTTGCTTATCTTGATTTCCTCAAGCACCAAGATCAACTTTCCCCGATTACTCAAGCTATCGTAATTTTTTCTTTGTGTGGATTTGCAAACTTTTCATCTATCGCCATATTAATGGGTGGAATAGGTGCAATGGCACCAACTAGACGTAAAGAAATTGCCCAGTTGGGTTTAAAAACAGTATTCGCAGCAACTTTAGCCAATTTAATGAGTGCCGCCTTAGCAGGTTTCTACCTCAGCCTTTGACAGAGAAACAAGTAGAGAGAAAATGATTATGGAATTAGTAGCAGTAGATTATAAAGCACCCGATGCAGACAAACTTTTTGTAGAGTCCTTGCACAAAACCGGCTTTGGTGTATTGAAAAACCACCCTATTAGTCAGGACAGAGTCAGCAGTATTTATAAGCGCTGGCAGGCTTTTTTTAACAGTGAAGAAAAGAATCAATTTACGTTTGATAAAGATACTCACGATGGATTTTTTTCAACTGAAATATCTGAAACCGCAAAGGGCTTTAAGAAAAAAGATATTAAAGAATATTTTCATTTTTACCCATGGGGGCGTTGCCCAGAAGCATTAAAGCAAGAAGTAGCAGATTATTATCGAGATACTAATGCATTAGCTTCAGAGTTACTCACATGGGTTGAGAAATACTCACCACCAGAAGTGTCAGCTAAGTTCACACAATCGCTCTCGAGCATGGTGACTAATAGTGAACAAACCCTGTTACGTATTCTGCATTATCCGCCATTAGACGGCTCTGAGGAGCCAGATGCAATCCGTGCCGCGGCTCATGAAGACATTAACTTGCTCACATTATTACCTTCAGCCAATGAACCTGGTTTGCAGGTAAAAGGTACCGGTGATTCATGGATTGATGTACCTTGCGATTTTGGTAACTTAATCGTAAATATTGGCGATATGCTGCAAGAGGCATCTGGCGGGTACTTCCCATCTACGACCCACAGAGTGGTTAACCCTCAAGGCAGCGATCAAACTAAAGCGCGGGTTTCTTTGCCATTATTTTTGCACCCGAATCCAGAAGTAGTTTTGTCTGAAAGATACACGGCCAGAAGTTACTTGAAAGAGCGCCTTGAAGAGTTAGGTGTCGCTTAATCTAACACCTGATAAGGATCAGCCGCCTGGAAACTAACTAGGCGGCTCCTGGGGCAAAAATGCAAAATGTAGATATGTGTCAAATTTCTATAAATTACGTAGAAAGTCTATTTTATGTTGATACTTGTCTTCATTTTGACGATTATGCGCTTTATTTTTGGCCTGTTTAAAATATCGTTTGCTTTGTTGTAACTCACCAATCTCGAAGTAAACTCGAGCCAGTCCAAAATACACTTCATGCTTACTTCTATCTAAAGCTAAAGCCCTTCGAAAATGTCCTAAAGCTTGATCCCAATGTTCCTGCTCCATCTCTTGTTCACCTAAATTGACATGGTAATAAGGATTGCTGTTGCGCTTATATTCAACTTTAGCCAAAATGGCTTCAGCTTCCTCTTCTCGTCCGGTAAAGGTATACAGATAAGCAAGGTTTTCCGACGCCGTTAGACTATCAGAGTTCAATCCCAGTGCATGTTGATAGGTTTTTTCAGCCTGATTAAAATACCCGCTTAATCGATACACAATGCCAAGATTTATCCATCCCGAGTCAAAATTAGGGTCAATTAACAAAGCCTCACGAAAATAGGCATAGGCGGAGGTATAATCTTTTCGCAATAAAGCATCAGCACCTTTATTATTATAAAACATCGCCATTACAGCTTGTTTACTCACGATTTTTTTTGGGCAGTCCACTTCTTGATGATTGGGGGTCGAAATCAACCTGAAAACTGCGCTTGTTAAGCATGAAAACATTTGGATCATGGGGAGCAAACATTTTTAAATTGATATGCCCATTTAACAAGCTAAAACCCGCCTTTCTTGTCCAAAACTCAGGGATCATAATTTCCTGAAAATCCACATAAAAACCTGCTTCTTTTGCCATAGCATACGTCATGATAGACATAGACAAACAATTCGCTGCACGGGAATGAAAGGTCTCAATGGCGGTGTTGTTGGCATCTCCCTGATAGAGTAAATTGAGATCTGAGCGATCAAATATGCCTCGCACCAATGCTTCCATTTGATCAATTTTATTTGTCTTTGATGCAATGGTTGATTTGACGAATGCTTTAGCCTTGTCATCTAATCTAAAAATTTCCTGCTCTGACTCTATTTGAACTTGTGTAAAACCAACAAAACCTCGATCGTATAACAACAACTCAGAGGGAGTAACATAGACGCTTGTAGACTGACAGCCACAAAAAGACAAAGAGAAAACAAGTGTAATTAGAATATTCTGGATACTTGAAGCTAGCTGCATTTGATGCACTCCACCAGTAAATCAACATAATATTAACATAGCTGCAATAAGGAATAACTGCTAGTTAACTCAACGTAATAAATAACTGATTCATCCTGGTTTAATGGTCGCTAACATGTCAATTTTCCCCTGATACGCGGCCTGTTCCTGTTGAGTTCTTGATTTCTTGATTTCTTGATTTCTTGATTTCTTTTTAGCAAGCTGTAAATAATGATAACTACGTTTAATATTGCCTAATTCAAAATAAGTTTCCCCTAAACCAAAGAATACTTCGTGAGTGCTTTTATCTAACTTTAAAGCGAACTGATAATGCCTTAGGGCAATTTTCCATTGTTGTTTTTCAAACGCTTTATCCTCCAGATTAATATGAAAAAAGGGATTGTCTGCTCGTTTACGTTTAACCCGATTCACTATATCGTTGGCTTTTTCATCATGGCCCATATATCGATATAAATAAGATAAATTACGCCAAGCAGTTAAGTTGTTTTTATCTTGTTTGATGGCTCTCAGGTAGGTTCTTTCAGCAAGCTCATAGTGACCTGTGAGTCGATACAAATAACCTAAGTTTGCCAAAACAGAAGGCAGGTCAGAAGATTGCATAAAAGCAGCTCGAAAATATGCATATGCTTTTACGTAGTCTTTTTTTAATAATGCATCAGCACCATTATTATTGTAAAACATGGCGACAACTTGATTGAGTTTAGCAGTGCTTTAGGGAAATGCTGTCGGGTAGTTTGTGCATCAAAATCGACTTCAAAGCCTCGCGTGAAAAATTGAATATGATCCCGACTGGAAGGGGGTAATATCTGCAAATTAATATGCCCATTTAGCAAGCTTTGCCCTTCTCTTATTGTCCAGTACTCAGGAATTTCAATATCTTGGAATCTCACCTTAAAACATAGCTCATTAGCTAAAGCATAAGTCATAATTAACATTGAAAGGCAGTTGGCAGCTCGATTGCGAAAGGTTTGATTGGCGACAGTCTTCGCTTCAGCTCGATACAATAAATTTAAATCTGAACGAGAAAAAACATGTTGAACCAAGGCTTGAATTTGATCTTTGGGTTTAATTACGCCTTTTATCGCTGATTTAGCAAAGGCTTTAGCTTCATCATTCAATTCAAAAATTGTCTGTTTAACTTTCTACATTGACACTTCCAAATCCTACAAACCCTTGATCATAAAGCAACGTTTTATGACTAATCGGCATTTTTGGAACGGTCTGACAACCAATAAAAAGCATAGCAATGAGTAAAATACTGAAGCGTTTCATAGATCACCTAAAGTTGATAATAAGGTTGTCGGACTTTCAGCAATATACTGTATTGTTTTTGATTTACTCGAAGTTCAAACCTTTGAGTTGTTTTATAACACTAGCAGACGTATTAGACTTAGGTTTGATTGATCTTAACTAAATGTGAATAAAGAAAACACTATGAAAATTGCTATTTTAGGTGCTATGGATGAAGAAATAACCCTTATTCGTGCATCTCTAGAGAATTGCCAAGAACAAAATTTTAATCATCTGACCGTGTATGTTGGCAAATTGGGGGAAGTCGACGTTGTTTTGGTCAAATGTGGAATAGGTAAAGTAGCGGCATCTGTTTCAACCAGTGTGGTGATCCATCATTTCACTCCTGATTTTGTCATCAATACAGGTTCGGCTGGGGGCTTTTCAAGTCACCTCAACATTGGGGACATTGTTATAGCGAATGAGTTACGACACCACGATGCTGACCTAACACACTTTGGCTACGAACTTGGCCAAACTGCAGGTATGCCAGCATATTTTGAATGTGACAAACGTCTACTTGCACATGCCACTGAGGCCGCATTTAGTCTGCAAAACGTTCAAGTTCAACAAGGCCTCATTTGTACTGGAGATTCTTTTGTTGGAAGTGATGAAGCCGCTGCCGTGATTAGACAGAACTTCCCATCTGTCTGTGCCGTAGAAATGGAAGGTGTCGCTATTGCACAGAGTTGTCATTTATTAGGCACACCATTTTTGGTGATCCGCTCATTGTCTGATATTGCGGGCAAAACATCGACGGTTTCTTTTGAGACATACCTCGAACAAGCAGCCAAAAATTCGGCAACGCTAGTGATGCAAACTATTGCAAAATTAGCCTAATGCATAGCATTATCAATACCTTTTTAAGTGAGCAACTTTTGCCATTTTGGGTATTGTTATTGATTGTAGTTGTTGAAAGGTACCTACCTTGGCCTGACAAATACCACCCACTCAGTTTTATAAGAGTATTAGCAAGGGGGATGCAGGCTAAAGTACTTTCGCCTGAGAGAAATGCGATTCGACAACAAAAAGTATCAGGCTCTTTAGCCTGTGTCGTTTTGTTGCTACCTTTTTGTAGCATATTGGCGGTGTTTAAATACTTATCTGAGTATCCAATTTTTTTTGAAGCCTTGATGCTACTTGTCGCTTTACGCTTCCAGGATATTCCTAAACAAACGCGCCGAGTCAGTGCCGCGTTATTAAAGCAGCAAAAAATGCTAGCTCGACATGCACTATCACAAATAGTCATAAGAGAAACACAGAAAATGTCACCCTTAGGCATGGTAAAGGCCAATATCGAGTCATTATTACTTCGATATAGTTATCAATATTGTTCAGTGATTTTCTGGTACCTACTCACAGGAGGAGTGGGAGCCCTGATCTATCGTTTAGTCTACGAATTATCTTTGTGTTGGAATACTAAATTGACAAGATTTAAGCATTTTGGACAGCCTGTTCGCAGTGTTGTCAATATACTGCAATGGTTACCTAGCAAATTAGCTAGCCTGAGTGTTGTGATAGCAGTCAACATTAGCCAAGGCTCAGCTGCGATATTCCAGCGTATAAGCTACCAGTGTAATCATGTATTTGTTTTAAACCTCTGTGGAGCCAGTTTAGGCATTGAGCTAGGCGGTCCAGCCTACTACGAACTACAAAAAGTACGTACCAAAAAATGTGGTGGCAACAGACAGGTCATACTAGCCGATAACATCAGAGCTTTAGCCGCAATCAATCGAGCAACATGGGTATGGTTAACCCTGTACTTCTTTGGGTGTGCGCTGGCGTTTTTAGTCGCTAAATAGTAAAAACCCAATATAAATTCGCGAGTCAAATACTAATCCCCTTTACACACTGCACTGCACTATTTACTATCGGCACTCACTCAACAAGACGGAATACATATTGTGTTCAAACACGCTATTTTCTGGATACTAAGCTTACTAAGTATTACAGCCTACTCTGCTGACGTTAGTAATATAAGCCAACAAGAATTGCTCGAAGTCAATACCAACAACGTTGTAATAGTAGACGTTCGCACACCTGAAGAATTCCAACAAGGACATGTACCGAACGCGATAAATGTTCCCTTAAGCGATATTATTGATAATCCTGCTATTTTGACGTCATCCAAGGAAAAACCAATCGTGCTGTATTGTCGTTCCGGTTATCGAGCGGGCAAAGCAGCTGAAGCTTTACTCAAGGAGGGTTATCCAAACCTGCGGCATCTTGAGGGTGATATGCAGGGTTGGTTAAAAGCAGGCTTGTCTGTTGAAAAAATAATCTTAGTAATATAGGTAGACTCAGTTTATGGATATCACTTTAACCACGCCAGCAATGTTGTTTCCGGCCATATCCTTGCTGTTATTAGCCTATACCAACCGTTTTCTAGCGCTTGCCAGTATCATTAGAAATTTTGACTTCAGTGGTAGTAACGAAAATGATCAGGGGCAAATCAAAAATCTACGCTCACGTATTCAATTGATCAAAAATATGCAGGGGGCTGGCATGGGTAGTTTTTTCTTATGTGTATTATCCATGTTAGCTATTTACGCTGAATATCAAACAGTAGGCAGCACAATATTTGCTTTTAGCTTAGTGTTATTATTGTATTCGCTGTGGCTGTCAGTAAGAGAAATACATATATCTGTCGAAGCCCTAGATATGCATCTGAGTAACTTGAATATACCCACTAAAAAACGTTCTTGGAACAAATCTAATACCAATAGATAAATTAGAAAACAGTCACCAAGGATCTTCGGGAGGCCAACTTTAAAGGAAATTGGCCTCGATATTTCTACTTAAACGTTATGCGAGCAAATTTGCGTTTACCAATCTGCAGAACCGTTTGCAGAGGTAGAGTAAACTGGTGTTTAGTATTATCAACTTTTTCACCATCAATTTTAACCGCACCTTGTTTAATCATACGCATAGCATCAGAAGTCGAATTGACCAGGCCGGCGTCTTTTAAAACATTTGCAATCATTATCCCTTCAGCAGGCAACAAAAAATCAAACTCTGGCATCTCATCCGGAATGGCATTTTTCTGAAAACGCTGGATAAAATCTTGATGTGCCGACTCTGCATCTTGTTCGCTATGAAAACGCGCAATCAACTCTTTTGCTAACTCGATTTTTGTATCTCTTGGGTTTAAACCAGCTACCACTTTTTGTTTAATAGCTTCGATTTCATCTTTAGGTTTAAAACTCAGTAACTCATAATAACGCCACATTAAATCATCAGATATGGACATCACCTTGCCAAACATATCGTTTGGCGCATCGGTAATCCCAATATAATTACCTAAAGATTTAGACATTTTTTGAACACCATCTAATCCTTCAAGTAACGGCATCATCAATACGGTTTGTTGTCTTTGGCCTTCAGATTTTTGTAATTCTCTGCCCATTAACAGGTTAAAACGTTGATCAGTGCCACCCAGTTCAACATCGGCTTTTAATGCAACTGAATCCCAACCTTGTACAAGAGGGTATAGAAATTCGTGGATCGCTATGGGTTGACCACCGGCATAACGTTTTTTGAAATCATCCCTTTCCAACATTCTCGCTACCGTCTGATTAGACGCCAGTTTTATCATACCTGCAGCACCCAACTTTTCCATCCACTGAGAATTAAAACGAATCGTTGTTTTTGCTGGATCGAGGATCTTGAAAACCTGCTCTTTATAGGTTTCAGCGTTGGCTAATACATCTTCTTTAGTCAGTGGTTTTCTGGTGACGTTTTTGCCAGTTGGATCACCAATCATTCCAGTGAAATCGCCAATCAAAAATATAACTTCATGACCTAACTGCTGGAAAGTGCGTAACTTATTGATTAATACAGTATGGCCTAAATGCAAGTCAGGTGCGGTAGGATCAAATCCTGCCTTAATTTTTAATGGCTTGCCCTCTTTTAGTTTGGCAACCAGTTCATCTTCTAATAATATTTCCTCTGCTCCGCGCTGAATTTCAGCCATCGCACTTTGCCAATCTAACATTTTTATAACCTTGTAAAAAATCTAATATTTATCTTATCTTTTATACTTTACTTGCCAAGCCCCAGCAATGAAAGGGCTAAGGTATTTTTTACGATAACTAAAAGTCATTACCTACACCCAATAAATAGTTCAAAATCCGAGCTACAACTGGAAAATCCTTTGTATTCCATATATTCTGCAATTAAGTTTCAACGAGTGTGTTGTATTTGTGATTAAAAAAACCTTTAAAAAGATGCCTAAACCGCACCGCTGGATCATGTCTTTGGTGGCTGGATTTTTGTTTGTTTTGTTTCTTTTGCCTTCTGAACCAGTCAGCGCATACAAAAGCACAGCTTCGACTTTAGAAGCGGGTAAACGTTATGAACTTCAGGTTAACTTTGATAACTTTCCTGTAGAAAATGTCTTCGGTCTTGAAGAAAAAAATGAAGCGCAGTCTGTCGTTGTCAAAAAAGGCGATAACTTGGCGATGATATTCAAACGCAGCGGTTTGTCTCCACAGCAAACCTACCGTGTCAGTAAAGCAGGTAGACTGGCAAAAAAACTCCTAAAAATAATGCCAGGCGACGTATTAGAATTACAAATTGATCCACAAGGTCAGTTAATCTCATTGCAGTACCCATTTTCAAGCACAGATACCTTGATTGTCACTAAGGGCGAAGACAACACATTTACCAGTAAAATTGAAACACTTAAAGTAGATGTCCGTCTAAATTATACCCAAGGTGATGTTACTAACAGCTTTTGGAATGCTGGGCTGAAGGCCAATTTAACTGATAATCAAATCATGCAAGTAGCAGGAATTTTTGGTTGGGATGTAGATTTTGCTTTAGGTCTTAGAGCCGGTGACAGTTTTTATGTGATGTTTGAAGAACACTACATTAATGGTGAATTCATTGAAAATGGCGATATAGTCGCCGCACAATTTGTCAATCAAGGTGAGGCATTCACCGCTATTCGTTATGATGATGGGAACTTTTACACGCCCGAAGGGCGCAGTATGCGCAAGAGCTTTTTACGCGCACCAGTCAACTTCAGGTATATCAGTTCGAGCTTCAAGAAAAACCGCTTTCATCCGGTACAAAAACGTTGGAAAGCTCATAGAGGCGTAGACTATGCCGCGGACCGTGGTACCCCCGTAATGGCTGCAGGTGACGGTAAAGTGATAAAATCAGCTTATGATAAATATAATGGTCATCATGTATTCATTCAGCACGGTGAAAAATATGTGACCAAGTATCTGCACTTTACAAAACGGAAAGTCAAAAAAGGCCAAACAGTTAAACAAGGGCAAGTGATAGGCACTGTCGGTTCGACAGGTTTGGCTTCAGGGCCACATTTACATTATGAATTTTTGGTCAATGGAGTACATCGCAACCCACGTACGGTGAAGCTACCTAAAGCACAACCCATTGCAAAAAAGAAAAGTTAAATTTACTGACATTGCGGCGAGCAGATTAGAGCAATTAAATAATAATAAACGTATTATGTTAGCAATGAATTAGGGGCAGTTATGCCGCAGCTATATCTAGGATTGATGTCTGGTACCAGTATTGATGGAGTGGATGTAGCACTCGTAGACTTCTCTGGCTCTCACCCTAGGCTGTTAGATTGTAGAACATTTCCTTTCTCTTGCTCTTTATCTGATGAGTTACATCAACTGAGCGCACCTAGCGACAATGAAATAGAGCTGATGGGCCGTGCAGACAGGGCTGTGGCTGAAGTGTTTGCTGAGGCGTCACTGCAGCTGCTTAAAGACAATTATATTCGACCTGACCAAATCATAGCCATTGGCTCACACGGGCAAACAATTCGACATATTCCCTTCGGCGAACATAGCTTTAGCTTACAAATCGGTGACCCTAACACCTTAGCGACACTAACAGGCATTGATGTAATTGCTGACTTTAGACGAAAAGATATCGCCTTAGGCGGTCAAGGCGCGCCCTTGGTACCAGCTTTTCACAAAGCGGTGTTTGCCAGCTCAACAAAATCAAGAATTGTGATCAACATTGGTGGTATAACGAATATTACCTACCTACCAAAAAGTAATTCCGATGACATTATTGGTTTCGACACAGGTCCTGGAAATACCTTGTTAGACGCATGGTGTAAATTACATACTGGGCAAAACTATGATGAAAAAGGACAATGGGCGGCGCAATGTTCTGCCGATCCTGAGTTATTACAACTATTGATCAAACATCCATATTTTTCAGCGCCGGCGCCCAAGAGCACTGGGCGTGAGCAGTTTAACCTGTCATGGTTGCAGCAAAATTTAACCCGTATGCATCGGTATATCGATCCACAAGTTGTGCAGGCAACATTAGTCATGTTGACGACCTCAACGATTGCCAAGCAAATTTTTAAATTTAAAGATGTTGAGCAAGTATATATCTGCGGTGGCGGAGCACGAAATGAGTTTTTAATGGAAGAGCTTGAGTCCGAACTACATGAATGTGAATTATTCACCACAGATGAATTAGGCGTAACAGCTGATGCGGTAGAAGCGATGGCATTTGCTTGGCTCGCCTATGCACATGTTAATAAGATACAGGGCAGTATCGCCAGTGTGACAGGTGCGTCGAAAGGTGCAATATTAGGCACTTATTGTCCAGGTAGAGAGTAGTCATGTCAAAACGCCCGTTAGACAAAACAGACATCGCCATTTTAGCGGCCTTATACAAAGACGCAAGGATGAATAATAAAGACATTGCCGAACTGGTTGGACTAGCACCATCTACATGTCTTGAGAGAATTAAAAAATTACAAAGTGAACTGGTGATTAAAGGCGCACAGTTAAATGTCGACTTCCAAGCCTTAGGTGGCAATATCCAAGTGATGATTTCTATTCGCCTTGCTGATCACAGTCGAACCACCATCAATACGTTTCAGAAACAGTTGGCGTTGTTGCCTGAAGTGATCAGTCTTTATCATATGGGAGGCGAAAACGATTTTTTACTGCATGCGAGTTTGGGTGATACAGAACATTTACGAGACTTTGTGTTTAATGCCATCACCGCAAGAAAAGAAGTCAACCACGTTGAAACGGCTCTGATTTACGACCAAATAAACGGAACCGTTCTACCCAAAGTTTGAAATAAGCTCAATTTTAAACTCTTCGTCTATAGCTCATAATATTCGGTAAAACACTTATACAACTGCGTACCGCTTAACACTGAAGCGGAGGGAAAATGCAAAATAGCCACTAAATCACAGGGGGCTAATATATCTGTAGTCGCTCTATCAGTGTCTAAATTATCAACATTCAGCACTCTAGCTAATACCCCACCTTGTTTGACAAAATCGCCAGGTTTAGCAATATATTCTACTATGCCACCTTGTTGGGTAAACAGTGTCTTATAATTTTTTAGCATAACGGCCTTGCGCAACATGTTTTCAGGTATAGTGGCACTATCGGGTAAACATCCCTTTGCAGTCAAATACGTCAAAATACTTTTAGCGTCGTATTCGCCTTCTTGAAAACTAATCACCTCTTGGCTTCCCATCTCTAATGTAAAAGCCTCAACAGCAAAATCGACCGGCTTTTTGCGTTTACTACTGATTAAATCGGTCAGCAGCCACCAAGGGCAAAACGTGGCTTCATCCAAAGCGCCTGAAAACACATTGGGCATAAATATCACATGGGGAATATTGAACAAACTAGCAGAAGCCTTAGCATATTCAGGCACATAAATATGCCGAGTGGATACAGGACCATTATGTAAGTCCAGCACATAGTCGGCGTCAAATGCTAACTGTTGCAGCTTTAAATTAAGATGCTGGGCTAGACCGATACCCCAAGTTTCACTTAATCTAGCTTGTAATTGTTGTTTCATTTTTTGTCTAAAACGGGATTTTATCGACTCAACAGATTCATCATCATCAATGCTTTGTGCAAATGTATGGATAAAAGCGTCATCGTAATAGTAACCACGATTCCAATTTGTTCCATTCACAGGATCAAAGCGTCCCAAGGTATATTCGCCTGCTTTGATGTTAGTGCCGACCGGATTACAGTTGGGAACTAACAACACTTCCCCACAGATAGGTAACGTTTTAAGCCATTGAATAAGTTGATAAATAACCACATTACCTTGCACTTCTGCACCGTGGATTGAGCTCTGGATATATACCTTCGGCCCTGGTTTCTCTCCAATAAACCGATACAAAGGCACATTCATGTTTCGGCCTGAGGCGTTTTGCGCCACCACTATATGTTCTTTTAACAACTTATTCATGCTACTCGAGGGTCCTATCGAAAGCGCTAGGCTTTGGAGGATGGAAAGTGTGGGGATATAGACTTGCGAACGCCATTACCCCAGAGAATAGCTTCGTTAAACAAACTATGTAGAAGCTTTTGATCAATGTTTAAGATTTTTGATATTCTGATAACTTTTAACCAATTACCACTTTCAAAGGCTTTAGCTAACGTTAAAAACATAGATAAATCATTTTGACCGCCACACAAGGCTTCTTTCACCTCGTCCACTAAAGGCAATTTTTCGATCAAATGCTCCATTTGTTGATCAAGTAAGGCGTCCAACATTGAAAACAATCCTACTAAAAATGCTGTAGGAGGATTACTACCTATATTTTTTTCAGCGCCCAATAGATCGCAGAATTTTGCTCGCACAAACGATAAATGCAGTAACTCTAAAGGTTTATCATCAGATAAATTAGCCAGAGCCAGCAAAGCAATAAACTTCTTAATTTCTACTTCACCCATATAATTTAGAGCATGTCGTAGTGAAGTAATCTTGTAACGCTTGTTGATAGTGGGGTTGTTGATAAATCGCAACAGCATGTAAGACAAACCCACATCATGCTCAATAACATTATTAATACTTTCTACATCGAAAGACTCACTAGAACTAGCACCCATTAATTCAACTAACGTTAGTTTAGAAGTAGGCAGATTTTTATTGGATACGGATTCTGGTCTGGCGAAGAAGTATCCTTGAAAATAATCAAAGCCCATATCTCTAAAGGTATTAAAGCTGTTTTGTGTGTCAACTTTATCTGCAATCAGTTGCACATTCGCATCAATAAATCGATTGACATTTTTTGTCAAAAAATCCAGATTTTCGGTGTTGGTGTTCACTTTGAGCAAATCAATGAAAGGTAAATACTCATTCCAACGTGGTTCAAGGCTAGAGTCTTCCAAAGCGATTTTAAATCCCATCTTTTTAACATGCTTACACATATCTAACAGGCTGCTATCACCACTTCGGTCAGCCAACAACTCAACCACCACATTTTCAGGGTCAAGAGACGCTGGCAAGCCACTCATAAGTGTTTCTGGTTGAAAATTGATAAAAGATTTTTTACTGCAAGAGATATCGTCTAAATTAAGTGTTTGATAATTTTTAGCAATCAGTTTGGAAGTAGTCGTATCTCTTTCGACACTGGGATAACAATTATTTTTACCATCTCTAAAAAACAACTCGTAGGCGAAAACTTTTTTGTCCCTATCTAATATTGGTTGGCGAGCTATAAAAGCAAACATATCAGTCCTGTCTAAGTATTTCTTTATTGTGGCCATTCGCTGAGTCGATAAAAGCAGACAATGTGTATTGGTCAACATAATTTAAACGTTATATTCGAGTTATCATAGCACTAAAAAAAAAGGGGGTGAATACACCTGTATTTATTAAACTAAAATTGCAATCAACCACTTACCGATTGCCTCATTGCTATGCCCCACTTCAACGATTGATTATAGATAGCGTGGGACATTTTCACGTCGAGTGATAATTGTTTCGAAATAGTCACGACTCCTTGCCAGTAGACACTTTCAAAAGCTCTGATTAAAACCAAAAATCGTTTTAGCTCATTTTCATTACCACATAATGCAGCCTTAATATCTTCACCTATAGGTAACTTTTCAACAATGCTCTGCATAGGTTGGTCGAGTAATGCATCAAGGAGTGAAAATAACCCGACTAAAAACCCTGTATGAGAGTTGTTACTCAATGATTTTGCCTGTCCAACTAGGTCACAAAACTTGGCTCTGACCAATGATAAATGTAGGAGTTCGACTGGCTTATTGTCACCTACATTAGCCAAGGCTAGTAATGCAGTAAACTTTTTCACTTCTAACTGCCCCATATAATTGAGCGCATGACGCAAATCACAAATTTTATTAGTTTTATTGACGAGTGAATTATTGATAAATCGCAATAGCTTATATGACAAAGACACGTCGCGTTGAATAATAGTGTTGACCTTATCTAAATCGACCACAGCAGACGAACTTGATCCTATCAATTCAATTAAAGATAACTTCGAAGTAGGCAGTTTTTTTGTTTTATGATCTCTGGTTTGGCAAAGAAGTAGCCTTGAAAATAATCGAACCCCATATCTCGATACTTTTCGAAATCATCCATAGTCTCAATCTTTTCGGCAACAAGTAATATATTCGAGTCTACATATTTACCAATGTTATCAATGAGAACTTGCTGATCGCACTCAACAATATCCACTTTGATAATATCGGTATAGGGTAAAAGTACATCCCACTGTGGATCAAAGTTATTATCATCCAGCGCTATTGTGTAACCTAATTCTTTAATGGTCTTACAGGCTTGAACCAACTCAGGGGTAGGCTTCACTGTTTCTACCACCTCAATCACTACTTTTTGGGGTCGAGTGAAGTTGGAAAACGATGCACTAGTGTATCTTGGTGAAAATTAATAAAAACAAGTTCACCCGCAGATATTTCTTCCAAACCTAAATCTAAATGGCTATCGGTTAATATTTTTGATGTTGCTTCATCCGGCGAAATATCTGGAAAGCAATTATTTTCGCCATCTCTGAACAATAGTTCATAGGCATATAATTCCCTGTTTTTATTCAATATTGCTGGGCGCGCGATGTATGCAAACATAAAACTTTTTACCTATATAGGATTTATTATGACGAAGAGTATTGATCCCATAGGCATCACCACTTCGTATTCTACGATATATTAGATTTGCAACCAATAACATGTGAATATTTTACGGGTATGTTTTATTTATGGTTGCAATTTATATTTAAGACATAACTTATACCTATGCTATAAGTATTTTGGGAATTTTTTTGAAAAATTGCGGTCTATTAAGCGAGACCAAACAATTTCGAAAATAATGGAATCAATTTAGGTCGCAGAGCAGTTTTTATTTTGCTAGAATCGCGAACCAAAGTGGAATACGAGGTAACTATGAGTACAGATTTACGCGCACTGACATTGACCGTACCGCAAACCGGTAGTATCGAAACTTATGTTCAAGCTGTGAGCAGCATTAATATGCTCAGCGCTGAAGACGAGCGTGGGTTAGCTGAACGTTTACAACAAGACGATGATTTACAAGCTGCCAGAAAGCTTATTATGTCTCACTTGAGATTTGTTGTGCACATCGCAAAATCGTATTCTGGTTATGGTTTGCCGCAAGCGGATTTAATCCAAGAAGGTAATATTGGTTTGATGAAAGCAGTTAAACGCTTCGATCCAACGGTTGGTGTTCGCCTAGTTTCTTTTGCTGTGCATTGGATAAAAGCCGAAATACATGAATTTGTACTAAAGAACTGGCGGATCGTTAAAGTCGCTACCACCAAAGCTCAGCGTAAGTTGTTTTTTAATCTGCGTAAGAACAAAAAACGTCTTGGTTGGTTTACGCATGCAGAAGTACAAAATGTGGCAGAAACTTTAGGTGTTAGCACCAAAGAAGTATTGCAGATGGAAGCTCGTATGAGCAGTCATGACCAGGCATTCGATTTATCTGCTGATGACGATGAAAGTAGTAGTTTTGCACCGGTGCAATTCTTGGAAGATAAAACCACAGATGTAGAGTCTGATGTTATTAATGCTGACTGGGATTCAAATGCTTCGGGTAGATTGTATGCGGCGTTAAAAACACTTGACGACCGTAGCCAGCATATTATCCAAACTCGCTGGTTGTCAGATGACAAAACGACATTACAAGACTTAGCTGATAAATACCAAGTGTCTGCGGAGCGTGTTCGTCAAATTGAAAAAAACGCGATGAAAAAGCTACAGACTTCGATGGTAGCCTAATCACATTTTGCTAAATTCATAACGACAATAAAAGCGCGAATATCGCGCTTTTTTATTGTCTACAAGAAAATTAAGTTCCAGTTTCTTTAGTGGGCAACACCCAAAATACACCAGAGAATTCAGCTACAGCATTATCACTGTCCATGATAGAGACATTGAGTTTAATCTGGCATTTTTTATTTTTAGCCAGAGATTCAAACTTACCATTCAGTGACTCAATATTGCATAACGCTCTAGGCTGCATAGTAATAGGTTTATGATAATTAATATTACCGTCACCTAACACAATATCCCCGACTAGCCCTTTTTCTTTAAGCTGTAAAAATATCATGCCCCACCCCGTCAATGTCGCCAGAGAAAAAATACTGCCGGCAAACATTGTGCCATGTAGATTAATGTTTTTATTCAAAGATGCCCGTGTCTCGAGAGTACGTCCGCTATATTGATGTATTTTGATCCCCATTTGTTCACTAATAGGGATGGTTTCATGCCAGGTACGTTGTAATAATTCACACCATTTTGGATGCAATAGAAAACTACTTGGATCGAATATTTTTTTTACCATCTGCTGACGTTGCTGCTCTCCTAGCTCTTTAATTGATCCCTTTTGTGCCTTAAACCCCAAGCTGGTAAACAAAGCAATCGAAGCCTGAGTGCTGTTAGTCACGATCCGCTCCGCACCTTCAGCTCTGGCTACCGCCTCTAAAGAAGCCACTAACATTTTTGCTAATCCTTTTCCTTGGTAATCTTTTTCAACAGCAACATGGCGCACTTGGGCTTCTTCTCCCGAATTCATATGTACTCGGCCAACGGCAATCACATCCCCGTCGGGATTACGGATCATTCGATGTTGACTAACTTGTTCATATTCATCCTTTTCAGAGCCTTCAGGATACTTCCATGGCTCTCTTAGCATTTTCCAACGAAATGCAAAATATTCAGTAAAATCTTGTTCACTCGATGGCGTATCAATTTTATACATCTAATCAAGGCTCCCATGTATTTAGTTGGCTGAAGACGCTTACCCCAACATTAGCCAGCTATTAGAAACTATAAAACGAGTAGCAGCAAATTATACTTGTAGTTGAAAAGTGACTGGACCGTCATTCAGCAATGAAACCTGCATATCTGCTCCAAACACCCCAGTTTGACAAGGTATCCCGTTAGTCTGACAACATTCGGTAAAGTATTGGTATAAGGCTTCGCCTAACTCTGCAGGCGCAGCACTGGAAAAACTAGGTCGATTACCACTTTGTGTATCCGCGACCAAAGTAAACTGAGAAACAATGAGCAATTCCCCTTCCACTTGCTTCACATTGAGATTCATCTTTCCCCGTTGATCCGAAAAAATGCGGTAGTTCATGACTTTCTGACTCAGCTTTCGTGCCTTGATTTCATCATCGTTTTTTTCTACGCCCAATAACACTAATATCCCTTGACCAATTTCACCTACGGTATGCCCAGCCACTTGTACTCTAGCCTGCTTAACTCTTTGGATAAGCGCAATCATTGCTGCTCTAGCCAGAAGGCAGACATAGATTTACTGGCCGCACATAAGGCTTGAGTGATCAGTTTCTCACTCGCACTATGCCCTGATTCAGGTATGATATTTAGTTGACTATTTTGCCAGCGTTGGCTTAATGAATAAGCAGCTTCAATTTTGCATACGCAGTCATAACGTCCATGAATAATAGTCACTGGCAGATGTTGTATTTTGTCTACGTTCTGCAAAATATAATCTTCTGAAATAAAACATTGATGTTTTATGTAATGGCATTCCAACAGAGCCAAACTAATAGCGCGATGCAAATCTGAAACCAACTGCACCTCATCGAACTGGCAATGTAAACGGCTTATTCGCGCTTCCCACAGACACCATGCCTTGATAGCCGCCATTTTCTGAACTTCATTATTACTATTGAATATTTGGTAGTAGGCATCGACGATAGAGACATTGCTAGGCCTTCTTTTTATTGGCGCTAAAAAGTCTTGGTGATATTCTGGAAAAAGCTGTGCAGCGCCACCTGATGCCTCTAGATACCAAGTATAATCTTGCTCTCTTGCTAGAAAAATTCCCCGTAAAATAAGCCCTATAGCACTTTCAGGTTGCCTAATCGCCACTAATAAAGCCAAAGTCGAGCCCCAAGAACCACCAAATAAACCCATTTTTTAATTTTAAGATGTTGCTGAATAATAAGTACATCGTCGACCAGAGCATGGCTATCATTATGTTCAAGTCTACCAAAAGGCATTGATTTTTCCACACCCTCTTTGGTCATAACCAATTATCCAATATTTATCAGGATCAAAAAATCGGCGGTAATCTTTGCCTATTCCAGCACCTGGACCTCCATGTAAATAAAGCACTGGGATGCCTCTAGGGTTTCCAGTTTGTTCCAGATATAATGAATTTCCATTCGATACGGTTAACATCTCAGATGTGAAGGCGTGAATTTCGGGGAACAGATGAGTCATACGAATTTACATATCCCAATTGTTTATTATTCAGTAATGCTTTAATTTACTACTTAAGCAGATTAAACGTTACTTTATTTTTACGGAGACAAAATATGTCAGGACAAGGTTCAGGTGGCAATGTATTAGCCGCAATATGTAGTTTTTTTATTCCAGGATTGGGTCAATTAGTACAAGGTAGAATTTTAGCAGCCACTATATTTTTTGTACTAGTCAGTGTAAATTATTCATTAGCCGCTACTGGAATTTTATTTTTTATGGCCATTTTTGGCTTTATTTTCCATCTATGGGCCATCATTGATGCCGCCCGTTATAAATGTTGATTATGAAAAAGCTGATATTCGTATCATTGATCATTTTCTTAGCTGGATGCCAAAGTGCCTATTATGCTGCTTGGGAAAAGGTGGGTGTTGAAAAACGCGATATCTTAGTCGATAGAGTAGAAGATGCAAAAGAATCGCAAGAAGATGCCCAAAAACAATTTAGCTCGGCGTTGGATGAGTTTAGCCAGATAGTTAGTTATAACGGCGGCGAACTGCAAGATGTTTATAACCAACTCAAAAATCAGTTTGAAGCCAGTGAACAATCTGCGGCTTCGGTAACAAGCAGAATTGATAAGGTAGAAAGTGTTGCTGAGGCACTGTTTGATGAATGGGAAGAAGAGCTAGAAAAATATACCAACAACAATCTCAAACGCGAAAGTCAAAATAGACTAAGAGATACACAGCGCCGTTACAAGTCGTTGGTTAGCTCAATGAAAAAAGCTGAAAGCAAAATGGAACCAGTACTATCTGCGTTGCGAGACAACGTGTTGTATTTGAAACATAACCTTAACGCCAGTGCGATAGGTGCTTTACAAGGCGAGTTCAATGGAATTAAGAAAGAAATCAACCAGCTCGTCTTAGAGATGAATAAAGCTATTTCCGAATCAAATAGCTTTATCTCAAGTATGAAAAGTAAATAGAATGAATCAAAGTAAATTTATGATGGCGAGCTTAGCTCGTCATCATCATCTGCCTCGTCAGTAAACGTATCTTCTGATTGCTCATTTAGAAACACTTCCAACACATGAGTTATCTCAGCCCCCACTAACACTACAATCCACGATAAATACACCCAAACAAATAGAATGGGTATTACCGCCAATGCACCATAAATCAATTGATATGATGGAAAACTCGTCACATACATCGCAAATAGCTTTTTGCTTGCTTCAAATAAAATAGCACCCACCATTGCACCACAAACAGCATGTTTAGGGGATATTTTTTTATTTGGCACCAACATGTAGACGATAAAAAAGGCGAAAACTGATGTCACAAAAGGTAACGTTTTGAGTAATACCGTTGTCAGACCAGGGGTGTACTCCTCAGCATAGTTTGCCAGCCCAATCAGGTAAGAGCTCATAATGACACTCGAGCCCATTAAAAGCGGTCCAAGCGTCAAAACCATCCAGTAAATTGCAAAGGTGAAAATCAGCGGCCGTTCACTTTTTGACTGCCATATCGTATTCAACGTTTTATCAATATTGGATATCAACATCAAGGCCACAAACATCAATGACAAGATACCAATGGCGCCCATTTCTGATGCGTTACCCACAAACTCAGCCATATAATTTTGCACTTGGTCGCCAGCAGTTGGTACAAAACTATCAAAAATTAACGTCTCTAAATCTTCTTTTGCCTCTGAAAAGGCCGGAAAAGCCGATAGCATCGTAAAAAACACCATTATAAATGGCACAAGCGACAACAGTGACACATAGGCCAAATGCCCAGCAGACACTGTTATTTTGTCTCGCTTACAATGTGCAGCAAATAACAAAAAAAAATCTCTTGTTGTTATCACGCTTTGTTGAAAGTTAGGAATGTGAATCGACTTAAACAACATTGTGGTAAAACAACCTCTGTAAACTAATAATGTTAGTCTGCTCTAACACCCAACATATGGCAAATAGCATAACTCAGTTCACTACGATTAAGCGTGTAAAAATGGAATTTTCTGACGCCTTCTTTAGCTAATACTTTGACCATATCCATAGCGATGTTAGCCCCCATCAAATTACGTGTAGTTTGATCGTCTTTATCTAAACCATCGTACATTTTATGTAGCCACTGTGGCACATGTACGTTGGTAAAACCGGCGAAACGTTGCAACGTTTGGTAATTGGTCACAGGCAATATTCCTGGCACGATATCTAAATCAATCCCTGCTGCCGCGGCGCGATCACGAAACCTTAAAAACACTTCAGCATCAAAGAAAAACTGGCTGATCGCTTCAGTCGCACCAGCGTCAGCTTTACGCTTTAAATTAAGTAAATCGAATTGGCTATTTGGCGCTTCTGGGTGTTTCTCAGGATAAGCGGCGACGGCAATTTCGAAGTCTGCCACCTCTTTTAACAATGCTACTAAATCAGATGCGTAAGACTGAGGCTTTTCAACACCTTCAGGTAGATCACCACGCAATGCGACGATCTTTCTGATCCCACTTTGCCAATAGTCCTTGGCAATCTCAATGAGTTCTTCACGGGTTGCATCCACACAGGTCAAATGGGGCACAGCTTGAATACCTGTCTCAGCTTGAATACGTTTCACCACATCATGGGTTCTGTCTCGTTCACCACTATTCGCACCATAGGTCACTGACATATAAGACGGTTTTAGCGGCGCTAAACGCTCTACCGATTTCCACAACGTTTGTTCCATTGATTCGGTTTTAGGTGGAAAAAATTCAAACGATACATCAATCCCTTTCACCTCTGATAATGATTGATTTAATGCATCTATCCCTTGTGCGTAAGACGCCATGGGTAACTCCAAATTATTTAGCCGTTTAGACGTCTAAAATAAACTTTGAACGTAAAGCCGTCAAGATGTTTAGCAGTCTATCATTGACCTTTTGCCCGTATTGTTTAGAATTTCAATGCATAAGAAAGACAAAAGATTGAAAAATGGCAAATTTAACAAAATGGAACGGTGAATATATTCATCCTTACGCAGAACATGGTAAAAAAAGTGAGATGGTGAAAAAGGTCACAGTATCGATACCACTCAAAGTATTAAAAGTACTCACCGACGAGCGTACTCGTCGTCAGGTGAATAATTTACGGCATGCAACTAATTCTGAATTATTATGTGAAGCATTTTTACATGCTTTTACAGGTCAACCCTTGCCAGATGATGAAGATTTAGGGAAAGACAACACCCAGCTTATCCCCAAAGAAGTCAGAAAACTGATGATGGAGATGAACTTATCAAAAGAAAAAGATGAAGATGAAGACTGAATATTAAAAAGTAGACTCTAAAACAGCAAATTTCATTCACAAACTGAGATTTACGACTCTACCTCTATCTTAAACATAATCATATTTCCCTCCTTTTTCTAAGGCCGCTTGATAAGCAGGTCTTCCATGGAATTTATTAACGAACTTATTAATATTTGGGAAGGTTTTAGTATTGCCTCGTGCCACTGCAGCCTCAAGTGGAAAACTCATTTGTATATCTGCACCTGATAGTTCTGCACCTGCAAACCAAGCGTTATGCTCTAAGTGACTTTCAATGAAATCCATGTTTTTGGCAATAATCGGTCCGTAATAGGCTGCCATTAATTTATCCACAATCTTATTGGCAATTATTTTAACAAAGAATGGTTTGGCATTTGTTCTGACTCGATCCAGCACTAGCTTAGCTACTAAAGGCGGCATTAGCGTGCCTTCAGCAAAATGCAGCCAGTATGTATATTGCCTATGTACCTCAGTACCTCGTTGCGGATCAGTTAACTGCCCTGCAACTCCCTTTTTATAATAAGTCCCGATTAAATATTCAATTATGGCACCTGATTCAGCCACCGTGATATCACCATCGGTAATTATCGGGGATTTACCTAGAGGGTGGATTAATGTCAGGGTATTAGGTGCTAGATTGGTTTCACTGTCTCTATGATAAAGCTTTACATCATATTCTAGTTCAAGTTCTTCTAGCAGCCACAATATACGTTGCGAACGGGAGTTGTTTAAATGGTGGAGTACAATCATCGAGCCTTCCTTAATAACAAATCATGCACTTGTATACGCCTATACATTGTCTAAGACCACTTTAATAGAAAAATTTGCATATATGTGTAAAATTTATTAATACTCTTTTCTAGAGTCTCAAACCTACCCGAACACCTGCATCTATCACTTGCTGTTTTATCCATTGCCACAATTGCGGGTTAGCCTTTTCGATAGAGGCATTTTTAAGTAATATTTGGCTGACAGAAACATTGTGGTCAATCCAGCTTTGGCAGCCGTTATGTAAGTTTTGTATCACAGGCATTAATCTATCAATAGCCTTGGAGAATTGAGCTTCTGGGGTTTGAGCTTGTTCAAATTCGATCCACAGTTTGAGAAAAGATGTTGCTTGTTCTGTGGGCAAAATAGCAAAAATTCTTTGCGCCGATACCAATTCATTTTCATAGTCATCGTGATTAGCATCGTAAGCGAATTTATCACCCGTATCGATTTCAACGATGTCATGCAACAACAACATAGTCACCACTGTGAGTGGGTCTGGATTTTGAGCTGCATAAGGTAAAAGAGTTAAAGCTAGTAAAGCAATTTGCCAGCTATGTTCAGCGCTATTTTCATAACGTGTGAAGCCAACGGGCTTAATTTTACGCTCAACATTTTTTAATTTTTCTATTTCAACTATAAACTGGGTAATAGCTTGAAAATTTTCAGTCATTTATTACTCGCTAAGCTAAGGGCGGTGATCATATTTTGGTGTATTGTGACTACACTTCGTTTATTTGCCTGCTGGATCTAAACTCGCATAATATGCAGATAGATTAGCAATATCGGTATCACTTAAGCCGGCAGCCATAGGCGACATCACCATGTTTTTGCGGTCTCCATCACGAAAAGCTTTAATTTGTAAAACCAGATACTGCTCTTTTTGCCCAGCTAAGTTAGGATACATAGGGATCATAGAAATGCCTTTGTTGCCATGACACGCAGCACAAGTCGCAGATTTAGATTTACCTGCTGCAACATCTGCTGCAAACACAGGTTGTGAAAGTAGCCCACCAGCAGCGAAAAGTATTATTAATATATTATTCCGAATTTTTTTCATGTTTGAACCTTAGCGTTATACCCAAATGCATGAGTGGTAAATTAGTGTTATCAAATGAGCGTACATATGAAGTTAGACTTCTCTTATGCTGAAGAACTTACTGCACTGGGTAGTGAAGTCAAGCCAATTAAGTTGATAAATTCACGCTTAGCCGTTTTTAATCATAGTCTTGCGACAGAATTAAACCTCCCGAGTGAATGGCAACACGAGAATCATTTATTCAAAGCTTTATTCATTGAAAACGGCACATTAAATCGCAATTCTATGGCACAAAAATATGGCGGACATCAATTTGGACACTGGAACCCAGAACTAAGCGATGGACGTGGACTCTTATTGGCAGAAACCATAGATGACCAAAACAACGATGGGATTTACATCTCAAAGGAGCAGGACCCACTCCCTATTCAAGATTTGCTGACGGGCGAGCGGTATTACGTTCGACGATAAGGGAATACTTAGCCAGTGAAGCATTACATTATTTGGGCATTCCTACTTCACGGGCATTATGCTTAATTGTCAGTGATGAACCTGTATATCGTGAAAAACAAGAGCATGCTGCCAAGATGATCCGTGCCTGCCAGAGTCACCTGCGTTTTGGACACTTCGAGTACTTTTATCACAGTAAACAACCTAAAAAACTACAAAGCTTATTTGATTATTGTTTTAAATATCACTTAACCGAGTGTGCCCAAGCAGAATCCCCCTATTTAGCCATGCTTCAAAAAATTGTGCATGACACAGCCCTGTTAATTGCAAAATGGCAAGCTTTTGGCTTTAATCATGGTGTAATGAATACCGATAATATGTCTATTCATGGCATTACTTTCGATTATGGCCCCTATGCATTTCTAGATAATTTCGAGCCTGGTTTTAACTGTAATCACTCCGATCCTCAAGGCCGGCATTCCTTCGATAGCCAACCGGGAATAGGGCAGTGGAACTTAAATGCATTAGCACAGACATTCACTCCACATCTAGAAATAGAACAAATAAATCAAGCCCTTAGAAATTATAAGCCAACATTGCTAAAAGAGTATTCAACACTAATGCATAATAAACTAGGTCTTTTGCCTGGGGCATTATACGGCGATGCTAACTCACATATCATCAACACTTGGTTAGATATTTTGGCGGTAGAAAAAAAGGACTACTCTGAAACGTTTAGGCAGCTGTGTGAGTTTGATACCCTCGGGGACAATCAAAATTTGCGTAATCAATTTATTAATCGTGAAAGATTTGATGAGTGGGCTAAACATTATATTTTAGCCTTAACGGAGCAAGGTATGAACCCAACACAAAAACAATCGCAAATGCGCCAACACAACCCACATATTGTGCTGCGTAATTATTTGGCTCAGGAAGTGATTGACCGGGCAGAAAAAGTGATTTTAAGATGTTTCACCAGTTTATTGGGACGCTGAAAAAACCATACGAAAATATTCAGAAGTACCAAAAGTTTTCTGTCCCCTCACCCCGTTCGGGGAAAAATTTAGAAATATCTTATAGTAATTAGACATATTATCTTTGTATTAGCTAAGATTTTTTTAAAAGTAGTGGTATTAATATTCAATATACGCCAACGTATATGATGCTCATATCTTCAGGACAGCCATGAAATCACTCTACTCAATTGGTTTAATGTTATGTTTATTAAGTGCTCTTTGGCACTCAAAAAACATTGCATCAGAGCAAGTAGTGATATCACAACACAACTCCCATATAAATTTACTTAGTCAAATTGACTGGTTGATCAAAGAAAAAAGTATGCAGTTGTCAGACATTCAAAATTTACAAGATTGGCAAACTAGCTATATTCCCAATCAAGTAAGCCAAGATAAAAGCTTGTGGGGGAGGTTCAACATTGTGTTTGATTATCCAGAAGAGGAACAGTATTTTTTGACGGTTGGCAACCCTCAACTGGATTATGTAGATGTTTTTTTACTGGATGAAAAAGACCGTATCTTAGGTTCTTATTTAATGGGTGGTAATCGAGATTATTCTAAACGTCCTTTCAAACACAGATTATTTATTACCCCAATCAGTGCAGATCAACAAACGGTAACAGTTTTTTTAAGAGTTAACGACGATGGCCCATTGGTTTTCCCTGTAGACCTAGACAAGCAGTCATCATTGGTCGAAAGAGAACAATTACTGTTAGCAATCATTGGTTTTATTAGTGGTGGCCTTGCTTTACTGGCTTGTTATTTTTTGATTACTTATATCTTTATGCGCAGCCCCGTACGTTTTTGGTTTGCCCTTTCTAGTGCCGCATTTTTATTGTTGTTTTTAAATACTAAAGGCGTGTTGGGTCAAATCACCGGGATCACTGCCTACATATCTAATCTCAGCTGTGCATTGCTTGGATTGTTGTTATTAACGTCAGCAAAAGTTACTTTTGCAATATTAGAAAAAGTCCCAACAGTCTGGCGCTATGCTTTATATAGCTTTGGATTTATTACTCTGGGTATGGCTTTTTTCTCAAATAGCGCACAGCAAATCACGTTTTCAGCGCTAATGTCGGCTCTATCAGGATCACTTATCGGTATACTCGCATTTTTCTATCATAAACCCGATAAAAAAATAGCTAACTTGGTTTGTTTGTTGGGGCTAGCCTTTATCGCCATAAGTGGCTTTGTCCAGGTAACGTTATTTCTATCTGGCATGCCATTAACGCAAAAAGCCTCTTTGATTTTTACGGTGTTAATCATGATAGGCATTATGTTAATCGCACTCGCTATTGAAGCGCATGAGCGGGTATTAACATACCGTCACAACATACAACAACAGTTAGCAATTAAAGATTTACAACACTTTTACGACTTATTCAGAAATTCCGCTGAAGGCTTATATACTTCCAGTCTGGACGGTCGACTCATCACTGTTAATCCTGCCATGTGCAGCCTGTTTGGTTATGCAGACGAGACTGAGATGTTAAGGGAAGTAAGTAATGCCGATCAGTTTTATGCCAACCCTCAAGATCGCGCAATCATGCTGGGAGAGATACATAAGGGCGGTAAAGTCATTGGCAAAGAAATAAAAGGTGTGCGTAAAGATGGCAGTGAATTTTGGTTTTCAATCTCAGGGCAAATTAAGCAAGAACACGAGAAACAGTACCTGTTTGGTTCCATTTCAGATGTAACTGAGCGAAAGCAATCAAATATTAGTTTGGAATATTTGGCGACACACGATTCACTCACGGGGGTCTACAATAGACGTGAATTTGAACGTCAACTGCAAAATGGTTTACTTAAAGCGCAAAATCAAAACAGTGATTTAACATTACTTTACATGGACTTAGACCAATTTAAGGTAGTTAACGACACCTGCGGACACAAAGCGGGCGACTTGTTAATCAAACAACTATCACAAAAACTTGATGCGGTAGTGATGGAAAAAGGTATTTTGGCAAGACTCGGCGGTGATGAATTTGGTGTATTGCTTGAAGGCGATAATGCACAAATGGCTTACTTACTGGCCAACAAATTACTCAATGCAGTGCAAGAATTTCGTTTCATATGGGAAAATCGAATCTTCACTTTAGGTATCAGTATTGGCCAAGTGCCTTGGCAACCGAATATTTATTCGCCAGAGCAATTATTAAGCATGGCTGATTCAGCCTGTTATTTAGCCAAAGAGCGTGGCCGTAACCAAATACATACTTATTCAGCTGAAGATGAACACATGCAGCGCTATGAGTCTGAAATGTCTTGGGTGTCACATATTAATCATGCTCTGGAAAATGATAGCTTTGAGCTGTATTACCAGCATTATCAAGCGCTGAGTCGACGTGCAGAAGGACATCACTATGAAATATTACTTAGAATGCGCGATCAGGAAGGCAAGATTGTCTCTCCCAGCACTTTTTTACCCGCTGCGGAACGTTATAATCTCACTGCACAAATAGACCGTTGGGTAGTTGAGAATTACTTTCGCTGGTTGGCGGATAACCCCCAGCATAATGCTGAACTAAGTCGAGTAAGTATTAATTTAAGTGGTCATTCATTAGCAGATAAAGAGCTTAAACTATTTGTTTTGAATGCTTTTGAAAAGTACAAAGTCCCTTACAAAAAAGTATGTTTCGAAATTACTGAAAGCATGGCCATTTTAAAGATGGATGAAACCTTAGAGTTTATTAATACCTTCCACAAATTGGGCTGCTTATTTGCTCTAGATGATTTTGGTAGTGGATTTTCTTCTTATGGCTATTTAAAAAACCTGCCCGTTGATCAAGTCAAAATAGATGGTAGTTTTGTAAAAGACATACTGGTTGACCCTGTAGATATGGCTATGGTTAACTCAATTAAAGATGTGGCTAAAGCAATGGGAATGGAGACCGTGGCCGAGTTTGTTGAATCAACTGAAATAATGGTGGAGTTAGGTAAAATGGGTGTTGATTTTGCCCAAGGGTATGGCGTTGCTAAACCTCATGCACTGGCTGACTTTACTCAGCATAGATAAATGAAAGCTATTGTAAAAGATTGAATCATGCCCATATAGTGAAACATATTATAAATAACGCGCACACAAACACTAGTGTTTGTGTGCTAGTAAATGGGCAAATCGCCTGCAACTTCCCTTTAATTAAGTACGTTTTACAAAATATGAAGCCTAAATTAGACCAATATCAATATGTTAGTTCGGCCAAGTTACCCACTCACTGGGGTAAATTTTACATCCATGGTTTTATTGATAATAAGCTAGCGCAAGAACATGTCGCTCTTTCATACGGAGAATGGGACCCAGACGATGTGGTACTTATTCGTATTCATTCCGAGTGTTTGACCGGTGATGCATTGTTCAGTTCGCGCTGTGATTGTGGTGCTCAACTTGAAAAAGCGTTAGAAAATATTGTTCAGCAAGGCAAAGGAGTATTGTTGTATTTGCGTCAGGAAGGCAGGGGCATAGGTTTGCTCAACAAAATTCGTGCTTATCAATTACAAGATGAAGGTATGGATACTGTCGAAGCAAATGAGCACTTGGGCTTTGATGCTGATATTAGGGATTATGGTATTTGTAAATTGATGTTAGATAAATTGAATATTAAAAACGTCAACCTCATGACTAACAACCCTAAGAAAAGTTTAGCCCTAACTAATATGGGCATTAACGTGGCGCAACGCACTCCTATTGATCACGGAATAACCGATGATAATCGAAATTACATTCGTACTAAAACGGAAAAGTTAGGTCATCAGTTCGATAAACATCTTCTCAAATAATGCCCCGTCAGTGAATATTCAGCCATGGTTAAGGCTGACAGTCGTATAACTCAATCTACCGTCTTAAATGTTGCCTACACCTTTGGGTACACTGGATTTTCGATTACGGAAGGAAAGGGTTATGCGAAATCAAACCAAGTACCTATATATCTATTTATACGTTGTATGCTTATTAGTAGGCAATGTCCTGCAGCTTGCTCAAGCGCAAGAAAAAGTCAGTTCAGAAATATCTGAAGCTGCGATACTTGATCAAGCACAACTCGATCAAATGTTAGCGCCAATTGCCCTTTATCCTGACACTTTACTGTCACATATTTTAGTCGCATCAACCTACCCTTTAGAAGTGATCCAAGCCGCTCGTTGGCGCGCAGTTAATACAGACCTAGATGAGCAACAAGCTTTAAATGCAGTGGAAGATAAAGGCTGGGATCCTAGTGTCCAAGCCTTGGTGCCGTTTAATGACTTATTACAGAAGCTCAGTGAAGACTTGGACTGGTTACAATCTTTAGGTAGTGCGTTCTTAGTGAATGAACAGCAGATATTAACAAGTGTCCAAAATTTACGTCAAAAAGCCTATGAGCAAGGTAACTTGACTGCTAATGACTATGTCAATATACAACAAGAACAAGGTGAAATAGTCATAGAAACCGTGCGTAAAGAAGTAGTCTATGTACCCTACTATGATACGCGCGTTGTTTATGGAAATTGGTGGTGGCAAGACCATCAGCCATACTATTGGCACAGACCCAGTCACAGCATTTTTAATGCTGGTTTGTATTGGAGCACAGGGGTTTACATTCGCCCCAGTTTTTATTTTGGTGGCTTTCATTGGCGTAATCGTCATGTAGTCGCTAACTATCACTACCGCAGTCATTCAGACAGATACTGGTCAAATAATCACAATAATCGTCAAGTGGTTCGAGTTAAAGAATACCCTCGCTGGAACCATAACCAACAACATAGACGGGGTGCACAATATCGAGTTAACGGTCAACGTATTGTGCGTAACATTAGTGGTGGCAGTAAAAATAAAGTTTACCATCAGATTGATAAACAAAGAGTTTTGAACATTAACAGCTATTCGAATAAACAGAGTAAAAACACTGCTAAACGTTTCAAACAAGCCCTAAGTAAGCAACAGTCTGTTGATCATACAAAAACGCTTAGGTCGAATAAACAGTCGAGAAACAAACAACGGGGTTTAATTCAAAAACAAGCTCAAAAACAAAGTCAAAGTGGAAGCCAACAGAGGCAAAAGCAAAGCAATCATTATCGACCTAAAAAAACAGATAGGGCAGATACACCGAAAATGAACATCGGAAAATCACAAAGATCCCCATCGTTAGAAGTGCGAAACAACAAAGTAAGGCACTTTACAGCCGACCCTCAAAATAAAACCCGTACTTACATATCGAAAAACAACAGCAGTCCTAAAAGTAGTAACGATCGGGCTAGTTCACATAAGCAAAACAAGTCCAGACCAATAAAAGTTTCGCGTCAAAATAAGATTAAACAAAGATAACTCACTGTTGAAAACAATAATCTGCTCACGTTATTATTCTTAAAGTATAAAATAATAATGTGAGTTTTTTTGAGAATACAAATAGATGACTTAGCCCACCCCAAGGTAGCAGTGCTGTTGCAACAACATTTAGACGATATGTATGCCACCCCGCCAGCAGAAAGTGTACATGCATTGGATTTAGAAACGCTTCGTAAACCGGATATCACGTTCTGGACAGCTTGGCAGCAACAAGAGCTATTAGGCTGTGGAGCATTGAAAAGCCTAAGCACTCAACATGCTGAAATTAAATCCATGCGCACCGACCGAAAGTATTTACGTAAAGGGGTCGCCGCTCGGACACTTGAACACGATGCTGTAACGAATTTTGTGTAACTGCTTATCATAAATTACTCTATTGAGAGTTAAGGATAGGCAGATGCAAATGAACAGAAAAGAACTTGAAGCTTTCGCTAAAGAAGCGGCCAAAGGCATTAAAACCCCAGAAGACTTAAATGATTTCAGCCGAATGCTAAGAAAATAACCGTTGAGGCTACATTAAACGCTGAGATGGAAGAGCATTGAGGCTACCAGAAGCATGCTAAGTCAGTAGTAAAGAATAGTCGTAACGGCAGGACGTCTAAACGGATAAAAACGGAAGATGGTGAGTTCGACCTCGACACACCACGTTATCGTGATGGCTCTTTTGAGCCTAAATTGGTCAAAAAGAATCAGTCTCGATTTACGTCCATGGATGAAAAAATCCTTTGGCTATATGCGCAAGGCATGAGCACACGTGAAATCGTACAAGCCTTTGATGAATAGTTCGGGGCAGACATCTCACCCACGCTTATATCAAGAGTGACGAACGCCGTCATCGACAAAGTCGTTGAATGGCAATCACGACCGCTCGACCCCATTTATCCGATTATTTATCTCGATTGTCTTGTGGTGAAAATTCGCCAAAATAAGCGTGTTATCAATAAATCCATCTTCCTTGCGCTTGGTATTAATATCGAAGGCCACAAAAAGCTAATGGGCATGTGGGTAGCCGAGAACGAAGGCGCTAAGTCCTGGTTGAGTGTGCTGACGGAGCTGCAACATCGGGGTGTAGAAGACATCCTAATTGCCTGCGTAGATGGCCTCAAAGGCTTTCCTGACGCGATTAATGCAGTGTTTCCACAAACCAATGTGCAACTGTGTATCGTGCACATGGTGCGTAACTCACTTAAATACGTTTTTTGGAAAGACTACAAGGCTGTGACGACTGATTTAAAGCGTGTGTATCGTTCAAGTACAGAGGAAGAAGCCTTACTTGAACTAGAGCGTTTTAGCGACACCTGGGACGAGCAATATCCGCAGATTAGTAAGTCATGGCGAACACACTGGCAGAACTTAAATACTATCTTTAATTATCCTGCGGACATCCGAAAAGCGATATATACGACCAACGCCATTGAGTCTCTCAACAGCGTTATCTGCAAGGCACTTAAGAAACGAAAGATATTTCCAAGCGACGATCCAGCTAAGAAAATGGTGTACTTAGCCATCACCGAAGCATCAAAAAAATGGTCTATGCCAGTTCATAACTGGCGGCAGGCGATGGTTCGCTTTATTATCGAGTTCGGGGACCGCCTCGAGAAACATCTTAAATAATGGCAGTTACACAGAATCTGTTACAGGCTCAAATGTAGCGGAATATTAATTGAAATATGCAGTGCAAATGACTCAATAGATAAAAATGTACAACTAATCTCGGTGGCGTTACTTCAGTACTTGATCATACTACACCTCTGGAAACGGTTCATAAAAGCGGTGTAATAAAGCACTCCATTATTGATAACCCGCAGATTCTCGAAAGCTTATAGTGTGCTCCTCTAACGTTTGCCAATTGACCAACAAAAGGTAGCGACTTTCGGTTTCAATATTCTTTTTTAACTTATGGCTAGTGTCTGTTGAGTTTTCATATAGCCGGGCATAGATGAAATAATTTATTGCGGCTGTGAAAACACTTGTAGTGTTTCAGTAATAACATCCAACACTGCTGTTTCAAATATCATGCACTTAACTTCTTATGTCTTTTATTGAGCCTTGATAAATATCCAATACCGTAAAAGAGTAAATCGAAAAAGCTAGCGATTAAAAGCCCACTGATCAAGCCCCATATCAAAGCTTGTGGGTCAATGAGTATCATGTAACTGTAGTGTTCTAATGTTTGTTGAAAAACCTTGTTATCCGCAAAAAACAACACATGTGCTGTTCTCATTAAGGCAGATTGCTCAAGTGCTAATTTTTCTGATTTAAGATAAGTCACACGGTCTGAAATGAACAGAATACTAGTCGCGTCGTTTTTAAATACTGGATCGTCGCTACTTTTATAGTGGCTGATTAAGTTTTTAATATTACCTTTAAAATAAAGATCTGCGGTTTGTTGAAAACCCGCAAAAACATCTACAGCTTCGGTGAGTTGTGCATCAATTCTCTTGGCATACTGGTCTACTACAGCAGGGATTTGAATACCTATTAGCAAACCGCCACAAAATAGTATAATACGTAAATAGTCTGCACAGAACTTTATCATTTATATACTCATTAACGGTTAATCATACCTTTGACACATTGAATAGACTTGATGCAAAGTTGATGTGCTTCTATAGTAGGCATAAATTTTGGGTTGGGGATATGTGTTTGTTAAAATTAAGATTTAAAGTGTTTGCGATGTTTGTAATAACGTCTGACGGATTGTTACACGCAGAAGAACTGCAAATTGAAGCAAACAGCAGTGTGCAAAGTTGCCCACAAGACTTCCATACCCTACCCTTATATCCAAATGCCAAATTTTGCCAGTTGTTTAACGAAGAGTTGCCTGCAAGTATGTCTTATTTTGCGAGCAGCGATCAGCAAAGCGCCAAAGATTTTTACATCAGCCAACTAGGCCAAGCCGATGATGAAAAAATGCTTAAAGGCCGTATTGTGTTACAATATTCAAATGGACGGAAAGTAGTAGTCATATCTAAAGACGGCGAAGGTAGTCAGGTAGATATCCTTATAAAATCAGCTGGTTAAGTGCAATATAAAACGATTCTAGCGCCCAAAATTTAAAAATCTCCTCTTAATCCCGCCATTGGCACTTTCTTTGCTTACTCAGGAAAAGACTAACACCTAGTCAATTTTCTGACATTGGCTTTTGGAGATATTATGGAACTAGCAATTGTATTGATGATGTTACTGATCATCGTGGCTGTAGGCGCTATGAAATTATATGAACCGGGTTTGGCATTTCCTTTCAAAAAGAAAAGCAATTTATTCACACCCGTTGAGCGTACGTTTTTAGGACTTATCGAAGAAGCGGTAGGAAATGAATTTCGTATTTTATGCAGAGTTAAGATGAGCGACATATTAACTATCCATCAAAATACAGATAAAAAAACCAGCAAAAATGCGTTTTCCCGAGCAGCCAGCAAACATCTTGATTTTGTACTTTGCTCCAAGGCAGACATGTCGCCTATTATTGCTATTGATTTAGTTCATAACAGCGGCAAAGATGGTTATAAAAGCCAGCGTGACTTCTATGTAAGTGGGGCACTTGATGCCGCACATATACCTCATGTTAGGATAAAAGTACGCTCTGGCTACAAAGCACATGATATTAGAGAGTGTATCCAAGCTAAGTTACCAAAACCTAAGGTTAAGCAACTATCCGCGCCTACGCCTCAAAGTGGTGGAAAGTTAATGCCGGCGTTTGCCAGACAGTCCAAGCCCACGAGACCCATTCAAACTAATAAAACGGTAACCAGTCGCCCTGTCGCTGCGGCGTAATAACCAATGTATATTCCTTAAATATAAAAAGCCCCTAAGAGGTATCATCTAAGGGGCTTTTTATTAGCGTTTATTTATAAGCGCTTCAATAAAACCTAACCTGTAACGAATTTAACACCCATAGCGATATCGCTACGTAAGCCTTCTAACATGGCATTTTTGGCATTTTCTTCAAATTCACTCAACTCGCCGTAAGAAAGAATTTCTTCTACGCCGTTTTTACCTAACCGTACTGGATGGGCAAAGAATTCAGCATCATCACTATTGGTTTCAACATACGTGTATTCTACTACGTTTTCTCCGCGCATCGCATCTACCAAAGATAGGCAGAATCTTGCAGCAGCATGACCCATAGATAATGTAGCTGATCCGCCGCCCGCTTTTGCTTCAACAACTTCAGTGCCCGCATTTTGGATGCGAGTAGTCAAACTTGCTACTTCTTCATCCGTAAAGTCTACACCTTGAACTTGTGATAGAAGAGGCAAAATAGTGGTGCCAGAGTGACCGCCAATAACTGGAACATGCACATTAGCCGGGTTTAGTCCTTTTAAATTACCGACGAAAGTTTCTGAACGGATAACATCTAAAGTCGTCACACCAAACAATTTGTTTTTGTTGTAAACACCTTTAGCTTTTAACGCTTCAGCTGCAATAGCAACCGTTGTATTCACTGGGTTAGTAATGATACAAGTACACGCTTCTGGACAGTTGTCAGCAATAGCATCAACTAAATTTCTAACAATACCAGCATTGATATTAAACAAATCAGAGCGGTCCATACCTGGCTTACGAGGCACGCCCGCTGGGATTAGCACAATGTCACAACCGGTTAAGGCGTCAGCTAAATCATCTTTTCCATAACCTTGTACTTTAACATCAGTAGGGATGTGGCTTAAATCGACCGCTACGCCAGGAACCACTGGAGCAACATCATACAAAGATAGCTCAGAACCTGCTGGCAATTGAACTTTTAATAATAGTGATAACGCTTGGCCGATACCACCGGCTGCACCTAATACGGCTATTTTCATGACTCTCTCCTGTGAAAAGCTTTCTGCTTTGCAACTACCAAAGCTAACATGGGTTATAAATTATAAGATTTTAAGAACGCAGGATTATACTAGGGTCTTGCTCGATTTAATAGTTAGCTGTGTTTTATCATATACTCACCGTTATTGTTTGTGCAGGCAAATTGCTTAAACCTCTGCAATACGGCAAAATACAACTATTAACTCCAGCAACGAGTTCTCTATGGCCACCGCTAAACAAGACGCACTGATTAAAGCTTTTAAAGACATTCTTAAAACGGAAAGTTTTGGATCCCAGGGCGATATAGTCGAAGCGTTGAAGATGCAACAGTTCGATAATATCAGTCAATCCAAAGTATCCCGTATGTTAAGTAAATTTGGCGCGGTGCGAACTCGTAACGCCCGAGGAGATATGGTTTATTGTTTGCCACCTGAACTGGGAATGCCCACAGCAAAAAGCCCCCTAAAACAACTTGTGCTCGATATTGTGCACAACAATGTCATGGTAATTATTCGCACCAGCCCTGGCGCAGCTCAGTTGATTGCTCGTTTATTAGACTCTTTAGGCAAAAAAGACGGCGTATTGGGCACGATTGCAGGCGATGACACGATATTTATTGCACCTGCCGATGTAAGTACTATCGAAGATACTCGCAAACGAGTCGAAGCATTATTTGAAAACGTTTGAATATGTATAAAAAACACCTTGGTTTTGCGTTTAATATTATCGCATTGGGGCTATTTTTCCCCGGCATACTGCTGACTATGTTTTCTTTTAATATGGAAATGGCAGCCAACCTTAGCGGTTCAGCCCTTACCTCGTCTTTGATAGATAAAGAACTGTCAATTATGGCGACAATTAGCGAATTATGGGAAGATCAAAGATTATTGGTTGCTGCGCTGATATTTGCCTTTTCAGTGTGTATTCCACTTTTAAAAACCTTACTGCTTTGTTTTGCCTACTTTACTAAATCGCCGCAAATTGAAAAGAGACTCATCAACTTTGTGGGGGCCATAGGCAAATGGTCAATGGCAGACGTGTTTGTTATCGCGATCTTCTTAGCCATTATGTCTACCAACCATGCCGAAACGATTACGTCTGAGCAATTCAGCGTATTTGGTTTTAAGATTGCTTTAGATATCAGTACTCAAACATTATCTGCTGCTGGAGAAGGCTTTTATTACTTCACTGCATACTGTTTACTGTCTTTGATTGGTACTCAATTGACAAGTTCTGGGATTAAACATAAGCCTATGACTTAAACCAATATTCGCCGGGTGAAACAATTAATCGTATCGACCTGTCTAGTTATTTATTAGGGGCATGAACAACTTTGTAAATGATCTTAAATGACAGCTAACTTGTAGCTAATCACGTTGATAAAAAGAAAATAATCATGAATCAAAAACTATTGTTAGCTCTTATTACTGTTATGAGCCTTGTTCTTAATGCCTGCGGTGGCGGTAGTTCGCTGCCACCAATAGTGCCCAAAATACCTAAGATTACCGAACCAGGCTGGTTAACGGGACAATTTTCAGATGATTCAATTTACAAAGATCTCTGTGCCGTCCCAAGAATAGGCCCAGATAGTAATGGCGATACGTTCTCTGATGCTCAAGGCAGCAGCATGCATGAAAAGATGTGGCTTCGCTCTTGGACTAACGATACTTACCTTTGGTATAGCGAAGTGGATGATAACAATCCTTCACCTTTTACTGTTGCTGCTTATTTTAACCAGCTAAAAACCAATGAGCGCACTGCATCAGGAACGTTCAAAGATAACTTCCATTTTTCCCAATCGACCGAAGACTACAATCAACGCACACAAAGCGGTGTCACCTCTGGATATGGCATCAGTTGGGAATTTGTTAGTTCAAGTTCACCGAGGCGTTTGATAGTGCGTTATACCGAACCGAGTTCGCCAGCCGCCATCGCTTCTGTTAGCAGAGGTTACGAATTAAAGACCATTGATGGCATTGATTTTATTAATGCCACTTCTCAGGCTAACGTTGACCAAATTAATGCTGCGTTGTTCCCATCAGATGCGGGGCAGACCTTTAACTTTGTGTTTACCGATGAAGCTGAAAATGAGCTGTTAACTGTCAACTTAACCTCAGAAAACATTGAATTACAACCCGTACAAAACGTAAAAGTGATAGACACAGCCGTTGGCCGGATGGGCTATATGCAATTCAATTCATTTATCCGCGCAGGGCAACAGGGGTTAATTGATGGGTTTCAGCAGTTTGTTGACCAAGGTGTCACTGAACTGGTTATTGACCTACGTTATAATGGCGGCGGTTTGTTAGCGATGGCTTCGCAAGTTGCTTATATGGTAGCGGGCAGTGCGCAAACCAGTAATCAAACCTTTGAAACACTTCAATTCAATGATAAATACCCTAACGTAGACCCAGTAACAGGTAACACATTACGCCCAACCCCTTTCTACACTAGAGAAATTGATTGGACTACTAGTCAATTTATTAATGATAGCCCTTTGCCAACTGTTAATTTGACCCGTGTCTTCATACTGGCGACAGACAATACCTGCTCGGCTAGCGAAGCCGTTATTAATGGCCTACGAGGTATTGATGTAGAAGTGGTGTTAATTGGGAATACCACATGTGGTAAGCCCTACGGCTTTTACCCCACCGATAATTGTAGTATTACCTACTTCACTATTCAGTTTCAAGGCGTAAATGCCAAGGGATTTGGGGAATACTCGGAAGGATTTTTGCCCGTCACTAGCCCGGTATTCGACGACCAATTACCGGGTTGCACAGTTACTGATAATTTCACTCAAGTCTTGGGGAACAAAAATGAGTCACTTTTAGCAGCGGCTATTGGATATGCTGAAACAGGTGTTTGTACACTTCAAAATAAACCTGCAAATAAACCTAAAAATAAAAGTGTGAATGAAAACAGTTTGCATAAATCGGGGATTTCAATCAAGACCCCGAATACTATTCTTGATTCAATTAAGATATTTACCCCAATTACCGAGCCAACAGAATTGTGAGTAAGTACATACCCAAAAGTATATTGATTATGGCTCCTTTGCTGTTGAGCAGCTGCTCAGCAACACAACCTTTGGAGCCCATTCCGGCATTGCTCGTTCAGCCTACAGAAGATAATCGCATAGTTTTAGAACATGCCATAGGCGACTTGTTTAATAGCCAGCCAATAAAACTGGCTAATGGCGTATTTACACAACAAAGCAAGGTCGTAATAGAGCGGCGTCTTGCCAAAGACAACCGTGGCAATCTACTTGATGGGCGAGAAATTCGTGAGGCTGATAGCGTTTCATTACTCACTGAAGATGGTCAATGTTATATCCGCCATGACCAAACTGGAAATATCAAATTAGTTCACAGTATCAATTGCCTCGCCACACAAAATTAAACAGCGAACGTGACTAACAAGCAGTATCTCAAATCGGCTTGTTTCCAAGTGATATCAACGTCAAAAAGTTACCCGTAATCGTTACCATTACCGGCAACAGAGTCGCGTTTGAAAGTTTTAATATTATGCTTGGAGTTGTATTCGAATCGTTCGTCAAGGATTTTCAGATGCAGGTTATGTACTAGACTTTTATACCTGTGTGAGCAGGAATTTCTGCCCACAAAGACTGCATATATAACGAGTAAAAGTGCTAATGGCCGTTTTTAGAAACGTTGTATCGACCAGTTGATGGCAATGATGCCAATAATTATCGAACCCAATTTGAGCCCGTATTTCGGATACCACTGCTTACTACGACAGAAAAACAATACCGGTAACAGTGCTAGTAAAATCATTAATTGTCCTGCTTCAACACCGATATTAAACGCCAAAATAGATAACAGAGTATGTTGTTCACTTAAGCCCAGCTCGCCCAACACACTGGCAAAACCCATGCCGTGTAACAAACCAAATCCAAAGGTTATCAAACTAAGTCGCGTCACTAATGGCCACAAATTATTGAGTGCGGTGAGTACAATTGATAACGCAATACCAAATTCAACCCAACGACTAGAAGGAACAATCCAGCCAATTGCTGTAGCACTTAAGGTAATAGAGTGAGCAAGCGTAAAAGCAGTAATAACCCATGCGGTATCTTTGATCACTTGGCTATTATTTAGCTTGGGTATCCATTTTCCATTTTGATAGGTCAACACACTGGTAAGCACCAGCACAACCAAAAACAAAATGTGATCAGTACCGATAAAAATATGCACAATACCTTGATAGACATAACTGCTTAACACGCTAAACCAATCACTACTTTGCAAATCGATGTTCACTTGTTGCTGATCCACTGATATAACTTGACTGGCAATACCTGTTTTATCCGACCCAATGCCAGTCAGGTTAACGATAAGTTTATGCTCTGGGTCTTGGGAAAACACACCAGTGTATTTAATCACTAAGTCATCAATGTTCTGGCTTTTACAATCAGCAATCAAAGCAACAGACAAGTAACCTTCGTCAAAATGAGTATCTGCTCGCAAACCTTCTGGCATCGTTAAGACACAGCGCTGTTGATTAGCTTGAAAAGATAAATTGGCTTCAACAAACTGCAATATCTGGTCTTTTTGGCTGACCACTTCTTGCCATTGCAACTGACCATCGAGGTTATTATCAAGCTTAACCTGGCTATCTACGTCAAACCAACGTAATTGCAATTGACCTTGAATACCTTGTTCTTGATACGTAGACAAATCCAGATTTAAGTAGCCAGTGCTCATTTGGTGGGCTTGTATTGAACATGTGAAACTAGCCAGCAATAACAACCAACATAAACGGATTAACACATTAACTCTCCTTAACCTTCATCTGCTGTTTAAGCATCATTGCTTGCGCCTTTTTATGCAACGCATAATCTTCATGGGATAGACTTTGAGCCAAATTTTGTTGTGCCCAAAACAACGCTTGTTCTGGATTGGGTTCAATATAAATATAGAACCTCGATAAGTCGGCAGCATGGTAAGTATCATTGCGTTGCAACCTTAAAGTGACCCGGTTTTTAGCAGATAATTGCCACTTCTGTTGGGTACTATTATGATTCGAATCTCGATTAGATTGGACTTCAGCCATAGCCAAGCGCATTAGCAACGCATCATCTTGATACCCAACTTGTTGCACTATCTCACCCAACCTATCCAACACATTTTCATATTGACCTAAGTCGAGTTGCGTATCTGCCCATTGACTCATGTAGCTAATAGGTGTTTTTTCTAGGGGATAAATACTCATCCAAACAGCAGACTGTTGGGTTAAGTTTAATTGAGTGGCCATATCAGCAGCCAATTGCACTAACCATATGTTACTAGCTGCAATATTGTCAGAGTCATGATGAAGCCTTTTTACTATAGGTTGTAATTTTGCATAAGCCGTTTTGACCTGTTCAACACCTTTTGCAGTCTGCAGAGAGCACGCTAGAGCAATATCAACATTCGCCATTCCAATTAAACGCAAACAGGTTTGTTTAGCACTGTTATTTTCCCCCATTAGTAATAATACATTTGATTTCATCAACCATGCAGAAATAAAGGTTTCATCCAGTTCTAGCGCATTATCTAAGGCTTGTAATGCTGCGGCAAATTGATGTTGGTGCTCTAAGACACGGGCTTTGTAATACCAGTATTCTGGTTTATCTGCTTGGGTTTCTTCCAAGTTGTCTAACATCATGCTGGCCTGGCGCAAATGCAGGTTAGACGACCCCGCGTATTGCGACTGCTGCAAATGCCATTCGACATTTCGTAAACTGACTCGTGTATTATTCAATGATTGGCTGGAATCCCAGCTCGCCACAACTTGATTAACTGTTGGTCGATAAACCTCTGCCATACTGTTTAGACTAAACAATATAGCTAAAATAGGAACTAATAAATTAAGGATGATGCTATCGCGAAGTTGGATAAAATTTTGAATATAAATATGTGGCATGTCACCCTCACTGATTAAAAACGCCATCCATGGCCTAAACAAAAAACCTGTGTAACAGGTTTTTTGCTCTCTTCCTGAGCCTAAACCAACTATTGATTACTGAGCAATCAATAAATCATCATAGGCATTGGGGTTAATCACATCCTGAGTAAAGTCCCTGCCGTTTGTTGGCAAAGGAGTATCGGTCTCATTTTGTGCAAAGACTGCTCGACTATAACTTGAAAAGCTCACTATCTGTTTTTCGATCGTGATATTAACCGTTGCCGTATCAGACGCTGAAGCGTATTGGCTAGAAACGTCCGACACTGTAAAACTAAAACTATCGGTACCAGTGACGGTTGCATTTGGCTGATAAGTAAATGAACCATCAGTATCTATAGTTAAAGTCCCTCTTGTAGGTGCTTCTGCTATAGCGAAACTAAGCGAGTCTCCATCTGCATCCGTACCCGAGAGCATATCAACTATAGCTACATCAGCTTGAGTGATAAGGTCAATTGATACCGCTACAGGAGCAGTATTAACGGCAGCAGCATCGTCATCATAACTATCTCCACAGCCCATTAACATCGCACCAATAGATAAAGCCAGATAAGTATTTATTTTAGTGAAGTGCATATTCTTCTCCTTATTCAGAGCCAGCAAGAGGCAAAGCAAGATATGGGAAACGGCTCATCATCATTGTCGAATCAGAAGGAGCACCGTCAGTAAAGGGAACATTACCTACACTTGCATCTTCAGGTGTACATAATCCTAAATCAGTGTCAGTGCCTGCTACTGGGATGGGGTAACATAAACGCCCCATTACCACACGTAGTGCAATATCAACTACATCATCGCCGGGACGACGACCATTAGGAAACCCTGCTAAATCATCACCAGCTACACCAAAAGGTGATTGCTCTGCAGCAGCAGTAGCAGCAATAGCCGTATTTAAGCGCAGCATTTCAGATGGTGTAACAGTTGCTAATTGATTAACACCTTCAAATCCAGTTAAAAATGTAGTCACTAAATCCACTCTTGGGAAGTTAGTAGGAGCTAATGTTTCGATATCGGCACCTAACGTTGTGTTAACCGCATCTCTAAACAGAATATTTAATAACTCTGGAAGTGATGGATGAGTCACGTAATCAGCAAATTGTGTATCATCTTTAGGGTGTGCGCTAGAAAACGTATCTTTATCGGCTAAACCAATCACTAACTCGTTTACTAGTGGATTACCTAGACGTGAAACCTGCGTAAGGGCACCACCATTGACTTCGGTATTAGCAAAGCTGGCGTTAGGGTTGAGGATACGTGCCTGCGGCAAACTTGCCGTTGTCCACGCGCCAATCGACTTATTACCTTCACCGGTAGCACAAACTTTAGGTATTTCAACGGCAATAGACGTGACGTTTTTATCAGCTAAATCGTCGTTGCTACTGTCCTGCGTGATGCCACCAGGGAAACCATTACCATCACCTGCACCAGGGGCACTATCGCCTTCAACCGGCACGTAATTGACTAAGTCAAAGGTTTTACCTAAATTAACAACAAAGGCGTCTTTACGCTGGCCTACAAATACCTTACCCATACTGTCACATCCGGGAATAGCAAAATCATAAATAAAACTATCCGAGTATTCAGCGTAAGTAGCGCCGTTAGTAAAGGTTTTATTACCAATATAATCAAGAGGCTTACCGAAAGAAGTGGTGCCAGATGTGCTATTGGTTAATTGTGCACTGCTACCAGAAGATTGCGGGCCAGTGACTAGGCTTAAGCTATAGCTTTCGCTAAAATTAGCATTTGCTTGGTTAGCGGCGGTAATACCGCCAATATTCTTTAATGGTACTTTAACACTGCGTTGATTATCCGCAGGCCCAATCATAAGTGCCACCCCTTCGTTATTGTTTGGCAGCATCGACTCAAATCTAAATTGAAAGGTCATATCTTCTACCGCATCGCCATCACTATCGATATGAATGCTGTATACAGCAGCAGGATCCATAGCAAAGTAATTAGGACCGCCATAAGCGTCTTGCAGAGGAATATAATTAGCAATCATTGTGAGATATTCACCGCGTCCTTCTTCGTAACTATTGAAGGCATAAAAATCAGTAGAATCTAATGTAGGTAAACGAGTAAGGTTAGGCGCTTCTCTGTGGCTAGATGCCATGGCAGATTGGGCGATAATTACTGAACTAATTAGACTTAATGCAAATGTTTTAGTGGTACGTTTCATTGTTGTTCCTATTGTTATTAAACACTGTCAGAGGAACTAACGACCCAGTTGTTATATTGGATGCAGATAAATTGTTTTTTTATTAATAAAGATTAAATAAAGTTCATTTAGACAGTTTTGAGAGAAGTAAATAACAAAAAAAAGCCCTTCAGCTATTAAGTTGAAGGGCTTGAACCACATGATTGTTTAAATATCGAACCTGATCACAACATAACCAGCTCTGACACAAATAAGACCTCAGAAGGTGCACCAGTTGGTGATCCACCCAATGGTTCGATGCTGACTGCCAACGCAGCAATATCTAAAGAATCAAATTGGCTAACCTTAGCCAATGATGCATGTCCTGTTTGTGGTAATAGCCCTAAAGAGATAGGGGCATTTCCATTACTCGGAACCATCCATAATTGATAGTCGTTTAAGGTTTTAGCCTCAACGAGTTCAGTCGCCTTGATATCGATAGTTTGGGTAAACACCTCGATTAACCATAAGGGCTTATTCTCAGCATTTTGCACAACAGTGAGACGATCAGGCGAAAACACGATTGGAGCTTGTGGGTTTAACATTAATACAGCCAACAAAATCGAGGCAGCAGCAGCAAATAGAGTTGTCGAACGCCACCAATTAGCTCTTTTTTGTAACTTAACAACATTGGAAGCCGCTGTTTTCGGAGAGACTCCATCTAATCTTGCTACCACTTTTTCCCAGACAATAGGATCCGGTGATACTGGCTTTAACTGCTCGCCTAAACTATTGATATGGTTTTCCCATTGATGGGTAACCTGCTTTATTTCAGGGTAGCGCAGCTGTAATTTTTGAAAACGTATCCTTGCCTGTCCTCTTAATGTGCCGAGCACATACTCAGCAGCTAACGCATGTTGCAATTCTTGATTGAGATAATTCATAATCCTAGACACCTTTTAAGTGATTGCATACCTCGTCTAATTAGGCTTTTAGTAGTGCCTAATGGAGTTTCGATATGGTGTGTGACCTCTTGATGAGTTAAGCCACGAAAAAATGCTAAATGAATGGCTTGCTGTTGCTGTGTCTCAAGTTCTTTAAGACAGAAATCTAATTCTTTTTTTGTTCAGGTGATAGATCTTGTAACTCATCTGCAGCAGTGAACTCTTCACTTTCTAACTCTTCTTCACCACGCACTTTGTGATAACGGATCAAGTCAAAGGCACGATAACGGACGATACTGATCATCCAAGTCAACACAGTGCCTCTGCCAGGCGTATACTCTCCAGCGTTATGCCAGATTCGGATAAATGCCTCTTGCAAGGTATCTTCAGCACGGTCTTTTTTGCCTAATATTTTTAGGCTTACAGCATAGAGCTGCGAACTGGTAGCAGCATAAAGTTGCTCAAATGCTTGCCGGTCACCTGTTGCGATTTTACCGAGTAAATGCAAGTTCTCACTGTTATCCATTATATTACCTAAACTTATAATTTTTTATTGTGATGCATCCTAACAGTTAAACGATTTACTTTAGTAGTTGGATGCAAGTTAACGCAAAATGAAGGATAGAACACAAGGTTTAGCGACACATATTCTCTTTATTCTCATGATAATAAGTGTCTCGATATACATCAAAGTGATTATCAAAGGGTTCATGGAAGCAGATCAAAAGGTAAACGTACACTCAACAATCAAGTTGATGATGTGTAGTTGGAATTCAGAGTTATGTGTATTGAAAAATATGTCTTAATAGACGCTATTTTGAATGCCAGTAGGCTTTAACACATTATGTGTAGTGGCGGTTAATGCAGTAAGACACTGAATAATTGGTGTTTGATCAGTGAAGACGAATAAAAAATTAATAAATAAAAAGGCGCTAACCTTGCGGATAGCGCCTTTTCAATTTTTTTACTAAAACAATTAAGCTTTAGTAATAACGTCTACTAACGTCCAATTTTTGGACTTAGACAAAGGACGACATTCACGTAATGTTACTACGTCACCTTCGTTACATTGGTTAGTTTCGTCATGTGCGTGTAGCTTAGTAGTACGTTTGATGAATTTCCCATAAATTGGGTGCTTCACTTTGCGTTCTACTGCAACTGTTATGGATTTCTCCATTTTGTTGCTGACCACACGACCTTGTACTGTACGACTAGTTTGTTCAGTCATCTTACGCTCCTACTGGGGCTGCAGACTTTTCAGTCAGAATGGTTTTAACACGCGCGATACTGCGACGCACTTTACGAAGACCGTCAGTTTTTTCAAGCTGGCCTGTGCTCGCTTGCATACGCAAGTTGAATTGTTCGCGAAGCAAACTAAGAAGCTCTGCGTTCAATTCATCTACGCTTTTTTCTTTCAGTTCTGTGGCATTCATTACATCACCGTCCGAGTTACGAAAGTTGTTTTAAAGGGCAACTTAGATGCAGCCAATGCAAACGCTTCACGTGCTACTTCTTCTGGAACACCTTCCATTTCGTATAACACACGACCCGGTTGAATTTGGCATACCCAGTATTCGACGTTACCTTTACCTTTACCTTGACGCACTTCTAGAGGCTTCTCAGTAATTGGTTTGTCAGGGAAAACTCGTATCCAAATTTTACCTTGACGTTTAACGGCACGTGTCATAGCACGACGAGCTGCTTCGATTTGGCGCGCAGTCATTCGACCACGTCCTACGGATTTAAGTCCGTAAGTTCCGAAACTTACACTGTCACCCGTAGCCAAACCACGGTTGCGACCTTTGTGCATTTTACGAAACTTCATACGTTTAGGTTGTAACATATTTAGCCCTCACGCTTAGGAGCACGGCCTTTCTTCTTAGGTGCGGCAGCGGGCTGCTCGTGAGTAAGTGGCATGCCACCTAATACTTCACCTTTGAAGATCCATACTTTTACGCCAATGATACCGTAAGTTGTAGCAGCTTCTGACGTTGCGTAGTCGATGTCAGCACGGAAAGTGTGTAATGGAACACGACCTTCACGATACCACTCGGCACGCGCAATTTCAGCTCCGCCTAGACGGCCGCTTACTTGAACTTTGATACCTTTAGCACCAATTCGCATTGCATTTTGCACTGCACGTTTCATAGCACGACGAAACATAACCCGACGTTCTAATTGACTAGCAATACTATCTGCAACAAGTTGTCCGTCTAATTCTGGCTTGCGTACTTCAGCAATGTTGATCTGAGCTGGCACACCGGCTAACTTAGATACATGCTTACGTAGCTTCTCAACGTCTTCACCTTTTTTACCGATAACAACACCAGGGCGAGCAGTGTGAATAGTCACACGAATGCTTTTAGCTGGACGTTCGATAACGATTTTAGAAAGTGAAGCAGTTTTAAGTGCCTTAGTCAGATACTGACGTACCTGATGATCATTAAACAGGTTATCTGCATAATCTGCAGTATTAGCGTACCAGGTAGATGTCCATGGTTTGCTGATACCCAGGCGTATACCTGTAGGATGTACCTTCTGTCCCATTACTTTCTCCTAGTTATCAGACACAACAACAGTGATGTGACTGCTACGCTTCAATATACGATCAGCACGGCCTTTGGCTCTAGGCTTGATACGCTTCATAGTTGGACCTTCGTCAACAAAGATTTTAGATACTGACAATTCGTCGATATCTGCACCTTCGTTATGTTCGGCGTTCGCAATCGCTGACTCTAATACTTTCTTGACTAGATCGGCACCTTTTTTAGGGCTGTAAGACAGCACCTCAAGGGCCTTTTCAACGTGTAAACCACGAATTTGATCTGCTACCAAGCGAGCCTTTTGAGCAGAGGTACGAGCATGACGATGTTTAGCAAAAGCTTCCATAATCTAATTCCTATCTCTTGGCTTTCTTATCCGCGACATGGCCACGGTAAGTACGCGTTGGAGCAAATTCGCCCAATTTATGGCCAACCATCTCGTCACTGACAAATACAGGGACGTGTTGACGACCGTTATGGACCGCAATGGTCAACCCAATCATATCTGGGATGATCATAGAGCGGCGAGACCAAGTCTTAATTGGTTTTTTCTCGCCCTTCTCCACTGCAGCCTCGACCTTCTTCAGCAAGTGTAGGTCAATGAATGGACCCTTCTTGAGAGAACGTGGCATGGTGAATCCTCGCTGTTACTTATTACGACGACGTACGATTAATTTATCAGTACGCTTGTTACTACGTGTTTTCTTGCCCTTAGTTGGAACGCCCCAAGGTGAAACAGGATGACGGCCACCAGAGGTACGACCTTCACCACCACCATGTGGGTGATCAACAGGGTTCATGGCAACACCACGTACAGTTGGGCGGATACCGCGCCATCTGTTCGCACCGGCTTTACCAAGTGAACGTAGCATATGTTCTGCATTACCGATTTCGCCAATAGTGGCACGGCAATCTGCTAATACTCTGCGAACTTCACCTGAACGTAGACGAAGAGTTACATAACCCTCGGCACGCGCTAAGATCTGTGCATAAGTACCTGCAGAACGAGCAATTTGGGCACCCTTACCAGGCTTCATTTCAATAGCATGTACCGTAGTACCTACTGGAATGTTACGCATTGGTAATGTGTTACCTGCTTTAATCGACGCATCAGAACCTGACTGGATTGAATCGCCTGCTTTAGCACCTTTAGGAGCCAAAATATAACGACGCTCACCATCTGCATATAACACCAAACAGATGTTAGCAGAACGGTTTGGATCATATTCTAAACGTTCAATTTTGGCTGGAATGCCATCTTTGTTACGTTTAAAATCGATAACACGGTAATGATGCTTGTGACCGCCACCAATATGACGCACAGTAATGCGACCATTGTTGTTACGACCACCGGACTTGCTGTTTTTTCAAGCAAAGGAGCATAAGGTGCACCTTTATGTAGGTCATGGTTAACAACCTGAACTACATGACGACGACCAGGAGAAGTCGGCTTAGCTTTCAATAATGGCATATCTAATCCCCTTCTTAGCCTTCGCTGCCAGTAAAGTCGATGTCTTGACCTTCTTTAAGCACAACGTAAGCTTTTTTCCAGTCTTTACGCTTACCGAAAGATGATCCGTGACGCTTGGTTTTACCCTTAACGTTTAGGGTACGAACAGAATCGACTTCAACTTCGAACAATTTTTCAACTGCCGCTTTGATTTCTTCTTTGTTCGCATCTTTCACTACTTTCAAAACAACTGTGTTGTTTGTCTCAGCAGCTAGCGTTGCTTTTTCAGAAACATGTGGTGCTAGAAGCACCTTAAGTAGACGCTCTTCATTTATCATGCTAGCGACTCCTCTAATTGCTTAACTGCATCAGCAGTCATCAATACTTTTTCGAATGCAATAAGACTTACTGGGTCAATACCCTGGACATCACGTACGTCAACTTTATACAAGTTACGTGCTGACAAGAATAAGTTCTCATCAACTTCTGATGTCACAATAAGTACATCTTTAAGTTCAAGCTCTTTCAACTTAGAAATTAATTCTTTAGTTTTTGGAGTTTCAACTGCAAATTTTTCAACCACGATTAAACGTTCTTGACGTACCAATTCTGAAAGGATGCTTTGAATAGCACCACGGTACATCTTTTTGTTAACCTTTTGGCTGTGATCCTGTGGCTTAGCTGCAAAAGTTACACCACCAGAACGCCATATAGGACTACGGATTGTACCAGCACGGGCACGACCTGTTCCTTTTTGACGCCAAGGTTTGGCACCACCACCGCGTACTTCAGAGCGTGTTTTTTGTGCTCTAGAACCCTGACGAGCTCCGGCACCGAATGCAACTACTACTTGATGTACTAGTGCTTCGTTAAAGTCACGTCCAAAGGTTGCTTCGGATACTTCAAGAGCGCTTTTTGCGTCTTTCAATACTAATTCCATCACTTAACTCCCCAGACGTTACGCTTTGACAGCAACTTTGATAATGACATCGCCACCGGGTGCACCAGGAACAGTACCTTTAACTAGTAAAAGATTGTTCTCAGTATCAACTCGGACTACGTCCAAAGATTGCATAGTTACACGCTTGTTACCCATCTGACCGGCCATTTTCTTACCTTTGAAAACTTTACCAGGTGATTGGTTTTGACCAATCGAACCAGGTGCACGATGCGACAATGAGTTACCATGTGTGTTACGTTGGTGGCTAAAGTTCCAGCGCTTAATAGCGCCTTGGAAACCTTTACCTTTAGAAGTTCCGACAACGTCAACCATTTTAGTGTCAGCAAAAATTTCAACAGTAATTTCACTGCCAACCTCTATGCCTTCGCCTTCATTGTTGTCTAAACGGAATTCCCATAAACCGCGGCCCGCTTCCACGCCAGCTTTAGCAAAATGACCTGCTGCAGCTTTATTAACGCGGCTTGCTTTTTTCTCGCCTGCGGTGACTTGAAGCGCTTTATACCCGTCCGTTTCATCAGTACGTAACTGAGTCACACGATTCGGGGTGGCTTCTATAACAGTCACAGGTATTGAAACACCATCTTCAGTGAAGATGCGAGTCATACCTACTTTACGACCGATAAGACCAATCGCCATGTTAAAACCCTCTCTTGTTAGCCCAGGCTGATTTGAACATCAACACCGGCAGCCAAGTCCAATCTCATCAACGCATCTACTGTTTTATCAGTAGGTTCAATGATATCCACTAAACGTTTATGTGTACGAATTTCATACTGGTCACGCGCATCTTTATTTACGTGAGGTGAAGTAAGTACTGTGTAACGCTCTTTGCGAGTAGGTAGAGGAATAGGTCCACTAACCTGTGCGCCTGTGCGCTTCGCAGTTTCAACGATTTCAGCCGTAGACTGATCGATCAACTTGTGATCAAACGCTTTCAAACGAATACGAATTCTTTGATTTGGCATCGATTAAGCTCCAACCGAAAGAACAAAAAAAATCACCCACACCATCAACAGAATTGATAGGAGGATGCATGTAAACTGCTGACCCAAAATTAGGGTCCTGTTTTATTTGGCTATATATTGAATATCAGTAAAAGCACCTTAATTCCAGCCAAACTCACCTGTTCCGAAGAACTAGTGGGCGCGAATTATACATAAGGGTTGTGAGATTGCAAGTCTAATCCAGCGTAAGATAATATTTATTGTTTAATCTAGCCGCAAGCTGGCATGTAATGACACGTATCGACAAACTATAGTGTTGACTCAATAAGATACGACTTTAACTGCAGATATATGAATGAGAAATAAGAATATCGTATTTTATTAAAGGTAATCATGGTTTCTGGCTTACCATTAACAGCTACTGCTGTTTATATATGTAAAAACCACGTATTCATGCAATGGATGTTATAGGTATTGTTATCAGTGCCGGCTTCGTCGCCTTTGGAATGATACTTTCTTTTCCAACCAAAATTTATATCACCTTTTTGTTAATGAAAAAAGAAGCCCACAAGCGAAATATTTTAAGTAAACAGCTACTTTTACCGACAATTGATGCCCCTTTATTTAAAAAGCTTAGTATCAACTAAACTCACTCTATTAAAAGCTATTTGCTGTCTGTAGTGTGTCGGTTATAGTAAGGATTCCAAGTTTATAAAAAACAATAGCCTAGAAGTACATTAAGCAACTATATGAATTCCGAACTTAATCAGAACCACCTCGACCGTATTAACCAGTTGCTTAAGACGTATCCTTCTCTAATGGATGCGTATCACAAGTTAGAACCGTTCGTATTGGGCCTATTTGATGCGGAGCGTATGAGTATTTTTCAGCGCCGTAGACAACACCAAGATTTGGTCGCTCGATTTAAAACAGGTATAGAAACGCGCGAAATCAAAGTACCTATTAGCCCGATGTCAATCGCGGGGTATGTAGCGCTGAGTCAATTACCTCTAGTTATTGATGACCCATATAACAAAGAAGAACTTGCCAGCATTCATAAACGCTTAAACTTTGCAGATAAATTCGACAGAGGTTCAACCTTCAAGACTCGTAACATAATTTGTATTCCCATCCTCGATTCTGGCGTATTAATGGGTGTTATGCAGATAATCAATAAAAAAGAGACTGCGTTTACTGAAGATGACTTGGCACTTGCCAATACCGTCGCAGAAATAATGGGCAAGAAGTTTCGTTATGAATTAGGTGGCACCAGTCAACCTTTCGATTATCTAGTACATCGTAATCTTATTTCTGAAAAAGAACTTAAAAAACTTCAAGAAACCAGCCACGATAATAGACAGTTGGTGCAACGTCTCACATCCGAACACCGAGTACCTGAGGATGATTTAGGAAATGCATTATCTGTGCATTATCAGGTACCTTACATAGCCTATTTACCAGATAAATATCATCTATTTCAAAGCGACAGCAAGCTGAATCTGTCCTACTTAAAGCGCAATTTTGTAGCCGTGTTAGCGGACGTTAAAGACAATCCTATCGTGTTGATGGCAGAACCCAATAACGCTACGTTATTAATGGAAATAGAAAGTGCTTTAGGTATAGATAGTTACGAAATATCGGTCAGCTTGCCCAATACTATCTTGCAATATTTAGGTGAAGCGGCTGGCGGCGGTGCTGGCCCTGGAGCAATGGACGAAATCCTTGATGAGATAGGTACTAGTGCAGATGAAATTGACGACCAATCTGATGAAATGTCAGACGATGCCCCAGCTGTGGTCAGATTGGTGAGTCGTGTGTTACATGATGCAAAACGTTTAAACGCATCAGATATTCATGTTGATCCTGAAAAAAACGCACCCACTCGAGTACGTATGCGGATAGATGGCGTTTGTAGAGACGTCACACAAGTTCCTGCATCACACCATAGTGCTGTGATTGCCCGCATCAAAATTATGTCAAATCTAAACATTGCTGAAAAACGTGTACCTCAAGATGGCAAACTGTCTTTTAGAATGTCGGGGCAACTAATTGAAGTGCGTGTAGCCACCATTCCCACTATTGCTGGGGAAGGTGTAGTTATGCGAATATTGGCTGCAGGTGGCGCAATGCCTTTGAGCAAGCTGAATTTATCACCACGAAATCACACCAAAATTCTTGAATTAGTGCAAAAGCCTCACGGTATCATTTTGGTAGTAGGCCCCACTGGCTCTGGTAAAACTACAACTTTGCATGCTGTACTAGGCCACATCAACACACCCGAAAAGAAAATTTGGACCGCAGAAGACCCAGTAGAAATAACTCAACCAGGCCTACAACAAGTGCAAGTCAGCGCTAAAATCGGTTTTACCTTCGCCAATGCACTAAGGGCGTTTTTGCGTGCAGACCCTGACATAATATTCATCGGTGAAATGCGTGATAAAGAAACCGCACATGCTGGTATAGAAGCATCTCTAACGGGACATTTAGTGTTTTCGACGCTACATACCAACTCTGCTCCAGAAACTATCTCCCGTTTATTAGACTTAGGACTCGATCCTGTCAATTTTTCTGATGCCTGTGTGGGTATATTAGCGCAACGTTTAATCAGAACCATCTGCCCAAATTGCAAGGAAAAGTACTCTGCAACTGAATCAGATGTTGCCTTTATTAAACGTCAATATGGCGAAGATTATCTCGAAGAGCTTAATTTACCTGAACCGCTGATGTTATATAAAGGCAAAGGTTGTGATGAGTGCGGAGATACAGGTTATAGAGGTAGAACCGGAGTACATGAACTTTTATCCATGACGGGTGAATTACGTTCTTTAGTATATAAAGAAGCTTCTGTACACGAAATGAAGGCCCAAGCGATGAAGGATGGAATGCGAACACTCACTCAAGATGGGATCCTAAAAGTGTTAAAAGGTGATACCGATATACCGCAAATACAAATTATAAGCGGCACTGGCTAGGCGTTTTATCGACACCCGCATTGGTACTAAATATATTCGACCCCGACATTTTATTAAACAAGTACTCTAATAGCTAACGCTAAGCCACTCATTTCCTTATTTTTAGTATGAGGGTGGGTATCCTTATACAAATAGCGACCCATGTCTAAGAATTCAGTGCAAGGCCAAAAAATTTAAGCTCACATTGTCACGTTTGGTATACACCAGGTATTTACTCGTTTACAGCATAAATAGAATGCCTATCTTGTGGATATCAATCACAGTGATAATGTATTTTATCTGAACTACTTAGACTCAATATAAAAAACCAATAAAATTTCAGGGAACCAATATGATACGCAACAAAAAGGCTTTGCTGCACGCAGCAAGTTTAGCCGCACTCCTTAGTTTTTCTTGTACTGTACTCAGTCAAACAGCACAAGATTTAGAGCCAACATCTACTGATGAAGCATCGCCCGAAATAAATTGGGACGTACTTAACCCTCCTTTTAATTTAACCACTGTAGCAATAGATACAGACAACACAACGTGGTCAAGTCTAGATATCAGCCCCGATGGTAAAACCATGGTGTTTGATATGCTTGGAGATATATACACCACCGATATAAAGGGTGGTGAAGCAAAGGCGCTCACTCAAGACTTCGCATGGAACATTCACCCTGCTATTAGCCCAAATGGAACAAAAATAGCGTTCATTTCGGATAGAGGTGGCTTATCTAACCTTTGGGTGATGGACAAAGACGGGACCCATTTCAAACAGCTCAGCACTGAAAAAAACAACCTAATCCATTCACCAAAATGGAGTCCTGATGGACAGTACATAGCAGTTAGTAAAGGGATCATGTCGAGCCGTAGTATTCCTGCTGGAGAAATTTGGCTTTATCACCATTCTGGAGGTGACGGACTGGCTATAAAAAAACGTGTAAATGGTAAAAAAGATCAAAAAAATATTGCTGACCCCGCATTTTCGCCCGATGGCAAATACCTGTATTTTACTCAAGATGTATCAAGTGGCAGTAAATTTAGCTACAACCGCGACCCTTTAAAAGGCATTTTTGCCATTACACGATACGAATTAGCCAATGGCGAAGAAGAACGCTTTGTCAGTGGCACTGGTGGCGCTGTTGTTCCAACACCTTCTCCAGATGGTAAACACCTAGCATTTATCCGGCGCATTAAAGAAAAAACGGTTCTCTTCGTCAAAGACTTGGCGACAGGTATGGAAAAACCACTATATATGGATCTTGAACGAGACATGCAAGAAGGTTTTGGCTCAGAAGGGTATTTCGCTTATTTTGATTGGACACCAGATTCCAAATATATTGTTTTCTGGACGGGTGGGAAATTTCATAAGTTAACGGTCAAAGACCAGTCTATCGCCACCATACCCGTGAATGTCAAAGCCGAACTTAAATACGCTGACGCGTTACGTTTTGACGTAGATGTAGCGCCTGATACCTTTTCTATCAAAATGACCCGCTGGGCACAAAAGTCTCCTGATGCTAAGTCAATATTGTTTCAAGCATTGGGCAAGTTATATGTGAAAGATATCAAATCTGGAAAAACATCACGCTTGACCAAACAAAATGACCACGATGAACTGTATCCACGTTATTCAAATGACGGTAAAAGTATTGTCTATACCACTTGGGATGACCAAGAGTTGGGTACTGTCAGAATCGTTAAATCGGGTGGTGGTAAAGGTCAAAAATTAACAACAGCGCCGGGGCATTATATTAACCCCAGTTTCTCAACTGACGGAAAGTTAGTTGTTTATGACAAAGTCACAGGTGGCTACCTGCTAAGCCCTGAGTATTCGGTTGAACCAGGAATATATGTTGCGAATGTTAAAAATGGCGATATTAAACGTATTGCTAAATCAGGCTCAGCACCGCATTTTGCTGGTGACAATACTCGCATTTATTTGACCACATCGGTTTCCGGTAGTGATTATGCTGAAACACAATTAATCAGCGTAGATTTAGATGGTGAAGATAGACGAGAGCATCTTTACGGCGCCGATAAAGTAACAGAATATCGGTTATCTCATGACAAAAAATGGGTCGCCTTTGTGCATCAATACAATGCTTATGTAGCCCCTTTTGTGGATACAGGTAAACGCGTCAATATTGGTCCAAAAATGTCTTCATTGCCGGTCAAACAAATTTCAAGTCGCGCAGGGGAATATCTCACTTGGAGCGCCGATAACCAATCAGTTAGTTGGTATCACGGTGCGACTTTTTATGAACGAAGGTTAAAAGATGCTTTTGCTTTTTTTGCAGATGCACCAGAAGAGTTACCTGAGCCAGTAAGTGAAGGCATTGATTTATCTTTTCAGAAAAAAGCAGACAAACCCACAGGTTACAAAGCCTTAGTAGGTGGCACAGTAGTCACCATGCGCGATGCTAATAGGCAACGAGAAGTGATCGAAAACGGTGTGGTATTAATCAAAGATAATAAAATTGTAGAAGTAGGTAAATCTAAAGATGTGACTATCCCTGATGAAGCATTGCTTATCGACACCAAAGGCAAAACCATTTTGCCGGGCCTTATCGACACTCATGCCCACGGTTCACAAGGCAGTAATGAAATCATACCACAGCAAAATTGGAGCATGTTTTCTAACTTAGCATTTGGTGTAACAACTATTCATGACCCATCAAACGATACCACCGAGATATTCTCGGCTGCCGAATTACAGCGGGCAGGAAAAATAATAGCTCCAAGAATTTACTCCACAGGAACAATATTATACGGGGCAGAAGGATTGGGGTACAAAGCCATTATCAATAGTTATGACGATGCTCTTTTTCATATGCAACGACTAAAAGATACGGGAGCAATTTCAGTCAAAAGTTACAACCAACCCAGACGTGACACTCGGCAACAGATTTTAGCTGCAGCAAAAGAACTAGGCATGATGGTAGTACCAGAAGGCGGAGGCAAGTTTCAACAAAACATATCAATGTTAGTGGACGGTCATACGGGCCTTGAACATTCACTGCCAATTGCCAAAGGTTATGATGACTTAACCACGTTATGGTCAGCCACAAAATTTGGCTATACCCCAACGTTTGTGGTTTCGTATGGTGGCATGATGGGCGAAGAGTACTTTTACGATAGAACTGAAGTATGGAAAAACCCACGTTTGATGCGCTATACCCCAAGCTTTTTAGTAGACAGCCGATCTATTCGACGCCCTACTGCACCAGACAATCAATACAACCATGTCGCTGTTGCCAAGTATGCTAAAACATTGCGAGACAATGGCGTAAGTGTGCATATTGGTGCCCATGGCCAGAGAGAGGGATTGGCCTCTCATTGGGAATTATGGATAATGAATCAAGGTGGATTTACGCCTTGGGAAGCGCTTCGAGGCGGTACTATTGATGGAGCGACACACTTAGGCATGGACAAACAAATAGGCAGTATTGAAGTGGGTAAAGTAGCTGATTTGATGATTATTGACGGTGACGTATTAAGCGACATTCGTCGGAGTGAGTTTGTTGAATACACCGTATTAAATGGCCGCGTATATGAGACAGCTACCATGAATGAAGTCGGCAGCAAAAAACATCGCAAACCCTTTTTCTTCGAACAAAACAACCAATTGTTTATGCCCAAGGCAACACAACAAGCAGTTGATGCTAAAGCACAAAAGCATCATTGGGTACATTAGGCTTTCTTCCTGAAAGGGCCTTAACAAGTGTTTGTTAAGGCTTACTCTATTTAAAATCTGTTACATGAAAAAGACACCCTAAGATGAAAAAATATTTAGTTTGGGATATCCCTGTAAGATTATTTCACTGGTTATTAGTGCTTTGTTTATTTGGGCAATGGTTTACTACTGAAGTATTAGAAAATGCCATGCATATTCATTTCTATATTGGATATTTTACCTTGGGGCTGATCATATTTAGGCTGTTGTGGGGATTTTTTGGTACACGATATGCAAAATTCAGCAGTTTTATAGCAGGCCCAAAAGCTATTATTAGCTATTTACAATCACTCGCCTCAAAGCAAAAAAGTTATACTACAGGGCATAATCCTCTAGGTGGATTGTTATTACCAGCAGTGTTAATACTGGTGGGATTACAGGCCATTAGTGGCTTATTTACGTCTGACGACATAGTCAGTGCTGGTCCATACTACGATAGTGCTAACAGTGTCATACAAGGGTGGATGCAGTGGTTACACAAGAATATTTTTGATGTATTAATGGGTCTAGTAGTCATTCATTTATTAGCTATAACTTGGTACAAACTGGGACTAAAACATGACTTAATAACGCCCATGTTAACGGGTCAAAAAGTAGTTGAAGTATCTAAGGGAATCGCTCACTCCAAATTAGTCAAAGCTTTCATGTTAGCCATAACGGTAGGGATTTTTATTTACTGGTTGGTGGAAATTAACCCCCCACCTGTAGAAGAATATTATTATTAATTTAACTTGCGGGCATTTGACTTACGAGTAATGAAATGCCCACGATTTTAGTCTTCTTTGTAATTATCGTGGCAACCTTTACAGCTTTTGAAAACTTGGCCAATAGCTGGCTTAAACTGAGTTGTATCACCCTCTTTAGCGACCTTGTTCAAATTACTAGCTGCAGCAGTCAAGGCATTTATCTTATCTTTAAAGTCAGCCTGATTTCCCCAAATTTTATCCAAAGCCGCGGTATCAACATCAAATCCAGTTGTGTCAGTAGCAAAATAGTCCCCTAACATCAAAGATAATTGTTCAATACGTAAGGAATTGGTTTGCATCGTTTCTGCATTAAACGGAATAGCACCTTTATTCATTGCACCTAACTCGCCCACGTTGCTTTTTACCAACTTTAAAATAGCTTGCCTATACTCTGTCACATCTTTAGCTTGTTTGGCTGATTTTGCGGGTTCTGCGAACACAGAAAATGTACTTAACATTGCTGTACATATAAATACTGCTATAGCCTTTTTCATCATACTGCTTGCTCCAATGATTAATATTGATTAAATGTAGAACGATAATAACGGGTTTTATTCTGCCATCACGACTATTTTGTGTAAACTAATAACAAAGCTAAATAGGATATATAAAGATGGCAGATAAAAATTTATAAAAATCTTTCGCTATACTAAAACAGACTATCCCGTTATTGCTGAAGCATAAAATATCTGCTATTCCAACCAACTATGCCCTTTGGTACACCTATGTTTCTAATGAGTCTCCTGAGTTAAAAACAGCGATTGATCAAGTCTTAGATAATAACGTGCAACTATCTGAGATAAAGACAAAAGAACTTTATCGCAATCATGTAGCAAAAACAGAGGAAGTCACTGAGTGGGAATTGCGCCAGTCCTTAGAAGCAATGCTTGTTGAATTATCTCAGTCACTTAAAGACACACGATCAGAAACCACCAACTTTAAAGAAACCATGGATACTTGTGTTGATGACCTAGCTAAAGTAGAAAAAGAAGGATTATCAGTAGAGGAAGTAATGGCCTTGATGCGTAGTTTAGCTTAAGACACACAAAACATTAGACGCAGTACCATCAGCTTTAATGCAGCCTTAGCCGATGCACAAAACGAAATAGAGGCACTTAGATGTCAGCTTGAACAAAGCCAACATGACGCATTATATGATGCACTAACTGGGCTATGTAATCGTCGATACTTCGATGAAGAGCTAGCTACTCAGTCTTTAAAACCTAACTTATGTTTGATGTTAGTTGATCTTGAGCACTTCAAAAAAATCAATGACAACTACGGGCATGTCATGGGTGACCTAGTATTAAAAGCCACCGCAAAAAAACTCCAAGCAACTTGCCGAGACGGTGCTCAAGCATTTCGTTTTGGTGGTGAAGAGTTCGCTATCATTGTGCCTAACTCAAGCTTTAGTAAAGCACGAAGCATGGCCGAATCAATGCGTAAAGCGATTGAGAAAATAGGAGTAAGAGACAAGCGGACAGGTGAAATAATGGGCCATATTACAACTTCTATTGGTGTGGCGGAATTCACAAAAGGTATGAATCCACTTGCACTCATTGAGAAAGCCGACAAACAACTCTACGAAGCAAAACGATTAGGGCGTAATCGTGTTATGCCAATGATCTAAATCACACCTTTAGACAAATTGGCATGAGGCTTCAATTTATCAGGCTTGGTTGCAGACGAAAGTCAGTTGCTGAACACGTTTGCTGAAGCGACAACATTGATAATGAGAAGAAGTGAGTGTGAGCAAATACACCTAAAATTGCCGTACCAGTGACAATCAAAATTATTAAGTTATAAAAATAGCACAGTCACTGCTGTTTTCTGTTGTTTCTATTTAAGATTAAATAGAAACAACATGCTAAAATCAAAAGGATTTTAATTTTTTGATTTTTATGCAAAAGAAAATCGGCATGATGTCGAAATATCTTGTATAATCCCGCGCAATTTTTACTCAGACTGAAGTTGGAATAATGACAGATTTAGCAAAGTACAGAAATATTGGTATTTTTGCCCACGTTGACGCGGGTAAAACGACTACTACAGAACGAATCCTTAAACTTACTGGTCAAATACATAAGACTGGTGAGGTACATGACGGTGAATCTACTACCGATTTCATGGAGCAAGAAGCCGAGCGCGGTATAACTATCCAGTCTGCAGCGGTAAGTTGTTTTTGGAAAGAGCACCGTTTCAATGTAATCGATACTCCTGGACACGTAGACTTCACAGTTGAAGTTTATCGTTCACTTAAGGTATTAGATGGCGGTATCGGTGTATTTTGTGGTTCTGGTGGGGTTGAACCTCAGTCAGAAACTAACTGGCGTTATGCGAATGACTCAAAAGTTGCGCGTATAATCTTCGTTAATAAATTAGACCGTATGGGTGCTGATTTCTACCGCGTTGTTAACCAGACTAAAAAGGTTCTTGGTGCTAACCCGCTGATCATGGTTTTGCCTATCGGTATCGAAGATGATTTTGTTGGTGTGGTTGACCTTCTAACTCGTAAAGCATTTATCTGGGATGACACGGGTCTTCCAGAAAACTATGAAATCACTGATATCCCTGCAGACATGGTTGATAAAGTGGAAGAATACCGTGAAATGCTGCTTGAGACTGCGCTTGAGCAAGATGATGACCTGATGGAAAAGTATCTGGAAGGCGAAGAACCATCTATGGAAGACATCAAACGTTGTATCCGTAAAGGAACTCGCACCATGGAGTTGTTCCCAACCTACTGTGGTTCAGCATTTAAAAACAAAGGTATTCAAAACATTCTTGACGCTGTTGTTGATTACCTACCTTGTCCAACAGATGTTGATCCTCAACCTCTTACAGACGAAGAAGGTGAAGCTAATGGTAAGTTTGCAATCGTTTCTGCAGCCGAAAGCTTCAAAGCTTTAGCATTCAAAATTACAGATGACCGTTTTGGCTCACTTACTTTCGTACGTATCTACTCAGGTACGCTTAAGAAAGGTGACACCATCCTTAACGCAGCTACAGGTAAAACTGAGCGTGTTGGCCGTATGTGTGAGATGCAAGCAGATGATCGAAACGAGCTAAGTTCCGCACAAGCTGGTGATATCATCGCTATTGTAGGTATGAAGGGTAACGTACAAACTGGTCACACTTTATGTGATCCCAAAGACCCAATCATCTTAGAAGCGATGGTATTCCCAGAGCCAGTCATCTCTATCTCTGTTACACCAAAAGATAAAGGTTCAACTGAGAAAATGGGTATTGCTATTGGTAAGATGGTGGCTGAAGACCCTACTTTCCGTGTTGAAACTGACCAAGATTCAGGTGAAACAATCCTTTCTGGTATGGGTGAACTGCACTTAGATATCAAAGTTGATATTCTTAAGCGTACTTACGGTGTTGAATTGAAAGTGGGTGAACCTCAGGTTGCATACCGTGAAACAATCACTCAAGAAATTGACGATTCTTATACCCATAAGAAACAATCTGGTGGTTCTGGCCAATTTGGTAAAATCGATTATCGCATCAAGCCTGGCGAAGCCAACACAGGCTTCACATTTACCTCTAAAGTTGTTGGTGGTAACGTTCCTAAAGAATTCTTCCCTGCGATTGAAAAAGGCTTCAGGAGCATGATGGGTTCAGGTGTTCTGGCTGGCTTCCCAGTACTAGACGTTGAAGTTGAATTGTACGACGGTGGATTCCACGCAGTCGATTCATCTGCCGTTGCATTTGAAATCGCGGCGAAAGGCGCGTTCCGTCAATCAATTCCTAAGGCAGGCCCTCAGTTAATCGAACCTATCATGAAAGTTGACGTGTTTACGCCTGACGATCACGTTGGTGATGTTATTGGTGACTTAAACCGTCGTCGTGGCATGATAAAGGATCAAGAAGCTGGCGTGTCGGGTGTTCGTGTTAAAGCTGACATCCCTCTTTCAGAAATGTTCGGTTATATCGGAACCTTACGTACTATGACTTCTGGCCGTGGTCAATTCTCTATGGAATTCTCACATTACAGTCCTTGCCCACAGAATGTGGCAGAGAGAGTTATTGCTGAGACCAAAGAGCGTAACGCTGCTAAAAAGTAAAAACGTCTAACAACTTAAAAAGCCTCATTAATTTCCATTAATGGGGCTTTTTTGATCTTATCTAGTCCTTCAGACTTGAATACTGTTACTAGCAACCATATGGTATAGGTAACTCTAGGTTAAATTATCTTGATAATGCTTATTTGATAGATCCATTTAGCTACTCTTATTAATCCGATCCAATTCTAGGAAAAATACATGAAATTAAACACTCTTGCCTTATTGACAGCATCCTCTTTATTTTTAGCTGCATGTGGCAATGACCAAAAAACTGAAACTGAAGCGACAGTGGAGGAAACTTCAGAGGTGACAACTAATGGTGCAACTGATCCAGCTTTAGCGAGTATTGAGCAGAAATTAAGTTACATAGTCGGCACAAATCTAGCTGGCCAATTTAAACGTGATGAGCTTGCTTTTGATGTTAGCGCATTCACTATGGCCGTAAATGACGTTATGGCTGGAACAGAGTCACGTTTATCTCAAGAACAAATTCAAGAAGCAGTCGCAACAGTTCAGAAACAAGCTCAAGAGAAACAGCAACTTGCGCAGCAGGCAGACAGCGCTAAAAATAAAGCAGACGGCCTCACTTATCTTGAAGCCAACGCGAAGAAAGAAGGCGTAATCGTAACAGAAAGCGGTTTGCAATATAAAGAAATTGTATCAGGTGAAGGCGAAATACCGACTTCTGATAAAACAGTCGTTGTACATTACAAAGGCACATTAACTGACGGTACTGTATTCGATAGTTCTTACGATAGAGGCGAGCCAGCTGAGTTCCCGGTAACAGGTGTGATTCCAGGTTGGGTAGAAGCGTTACAACTAATGAACGTTGGTGACAAATTCGAATTAACTATTCCTTCAGATTTGGCCTACGGACCAAGAGGCAGCGGCCAAACTATTGGTCCAGATTCCACATTATTGTTTGATGTTGAATTGATTGAAATAAAGTAATTCTTAAATCAAAGCCTTGTAAGGTTCCTTACAAGGCTTTCAAGCTTAAGACGCTCGAAATTCAACACATCATTCTATTAAACTCATAAAAACATCTTGACTCTTAACGCCAGTAAATTGTTCATTCGAATAACGTCGACCATCAATACGTTTGTCTATTCTAAAAAGCAGCGGATCAAAATCGATAGGTAAAATCTACCCTTAAATCTATTTCTTAACCGTGCATATAAGCGGTAAAACCGATACGCCTCCCATCATTAGCACACATCTTTAACAAACAAGTCATACAGCCATTTGCTATTTACCATCATGTACAACTTCAATCGTGGTAACCAAAATATCACTAACGACGAAATCAACTAAGACACCTGTTAATGCTAGTAAATTTGAGCCGGAGCCTTTAATGGTAAAAAAACGATGTTGAAAATGAATGATACCAGATCCAAAAACATATAACGTGAGGAGCATTCCTAGCAATAAATTAAAACCTAAGGATTTGAATCAAATAAACGCATAACTAAATCTTATAAAAATAAACTCAATATGCGTGCACATTAATAATGATTCTTTATATTAGTATCATATGTATGACTTACTTTTTGTCGATTTAAGACAACTTAAATGACCTTTTAAAGCACAAAGCTAATAACATAAAAAGACCCAACCATGTAAAGGTCCCACCGCCATCTGAACCTTGTGTTACGGGCGTGTTTATCAAGGTATTCCTTGCAGGGTTCAAATTGGTATTGGTAAAAACAGCTCTGTCTGTGACCACAACATCAGATATAAGAACTAGGTTTTCACCTATAATTGGTTGTCCTGCAACCTCATTTCTGATGGGAAAGTCATTTAACCCCTCGTACGATATGATTTTCAAAGAATTTATTTGGTCGACCACATCCATACCGTCACCTAATACCTGACCAAAGACTGTGAAACCACCTGCATTAGCAGCAACATCCAGGCTGTTAGCGTTACTTCCTGTGTTGATGAACCACTGGGAAGTCGCACTATTCGGATTGCTTCCCTTAGCCATTGCAATTGTACCTCGTACATTTGATAGTTCGGGCTCATTCTCAATTGCCGGGTCATTTACCACTCTCACGATAGGAAAACCGCCATTAAAAGTATAACCGCCTGCCTGTACAACAAAACCGTCTACAGAGCGATGTACTACGTTATTGGCGTATTTACCACCGTCTACGTAGTTTAAAAAATTATTTACAGTTTTAGGCGTTTCATTATCAAATAAATTAACTTCTATGGTACCAAGCGCGGTACGAATTTCTACTACAGTACTTTGTACATTGAACGACAACAGAGCAAAAATGGTTGACGCAAAGGCAATGGGGGTATTTCTAAAAAGCATAATTAGGTATTCTTCTTTTGTGGGATTTTAGTAGGATAAAATACATCCAAGATGATATAGAGTTAACACTTGCATCAATTTGTAATTGAAATAACTGCTAACTTTGCCCGTGGTATAAAACTTAAAAAGGGACGGGATAATCTTTGAAGACTTGATTGATGCTGTTCATAGCGTCGTCCGATAATGGTGTTTTAAACGCGGCTATGTTTTCTTTTAAATGCGCCATGTTGGTTGCACCAATAATAGTTGAAGTGACCCCATCAACTTGGTCACACCAAGCTAGCGCAAGTTGCGATGGTGTGATTTTATAGGTTTTGGCTAGCTCTACATATCCAGCTGTGGCAGCATGGGTGGCGGGTGTATCCCGAAAAATACCATTTCTTTGCTCCAGCGTCCAACGACTACCTTTCGGTAATTTCCCATTTAAATATTTACCACTTAACACCCCGCCTGCCAGAGGTGACCAAGGCAGATAAGCAACATTTTCACGTACACAATTTTCAATTAAATAAGGCCAATCTTTAGCATGTAACAAACTAAATTCATTTTGAATCGATACCATCCTAGGCAAAGCATGTTGCTCGCTCAATTTAAGGTAAGTGTTGATCCCCCAAGGCGTATCATCTGACAACCCGCAAAACCGTATCTTCCCGGCTTTAACACAGCTATCTAGTGCTTGCAGAATTTCTAACATCTCATTGGTTTCATGTTGAGAATCAAAGCTTGAAAACTTTACTTTGCCTGGCCAATGTTTAGAAAAATGGGGGGAGGTGCGATTTGGCCAATGTAATTGAAAAAGGTCGACATAATCGGTCTGTAGACGCTTTAATGAAGCATCGACAGCTCCAATCACACTCTCGCCACTAATTTTTGCACCATCACGGATATATGCTAAACCGGGCCCCGCAATTTTACTGGCTAATATAATATCTTTTCTGCGGGCGGAATGTTGTGCTAACCAATTACCAATAATAATTTCGGTACCACCGTACTTTTCACCTGATGGAGGAACTGGATACAACTCAGCAGTGTCAATAAAATTAACACCCTGGCTAAGGGCATACTCAATCTGATCATTAGCCTCTTGTTGAGTGTTTTGTATTCCCCAGGTCATACTGCCTAAACACACTCTAGACACTCCTACACCACTACTACCTAGTTTTGAATAATGCATTGTGCTCTCTCAAATTACTGTAATATAAATTTTATAGGCAGATTGTAAGGAGTTATGCTTTAAGATTAAACTGTTATTAATGTTTAACCTTGAAGAGTACCCATTTTCCATCTAGACATAAAAAAGACCACTTAAGTGACCTATTCTAAGTAATTAAACTATAACCATCGTTAGTATTGATAACATTGCTAAAAAAGCAGACAACCGTTTCTACCGCAGAGGACAACGCGTGCCGCACACAGAGCGCTGCGCTTTAGAGAAACAGAGATGCATTTTTTGCTCTTATCTATTTATTAGTTTCTGGCTGCTACTTTTAATGGCGAAGTTATGTTTACTGCAGGCAATAAAAAAGGCCACCGAGGTGACCTTTCATGTATAAGTAAACGGGTTACTTATATAATTTTAGACACTACGCCAGCACCTACAGTACGGCCACCTTCACGGATTGCGAAGCGTAAACCTTCGTCCATCGCGATTGGATGAATCAAATCAACTACGAATTTCAAGTTGTCACCAGGCATTACCATTTCTACGCCTTCAGGAAGCTCTACAGCGCCTGTTACGTCAGTTGTACGGAAGTAAAACTGTGGACGATATCCTTTGAAGAATGGAGTATGACGACCACCTTCATCTTTGCTTAGTACGTATACTTCAGCTTCGAATTTAGTGTGTGGGTTGATTGAACCAGGCTTAGCCAATACTTGACCACGCTCTACGTCTTCTCGCTTAGTACCACGTAATAGGGCACCAACGTTCTCACCAGCACGACCTTCGTCAAGTAATTTACGGAACATTTCTACGCCCGTACAAACACTCTTAGTCGTATCTCTGATACCAACGATTTCTACTTCATCACCTGTCTTAACAATACCGCGCTCAACACGACCTGTCACTACCGTTCCACGCCCTGAAATTGAGAAAACATCTTCAATAGGAAGTAGGAAAGGCTTATCGATATCACGCTCTGGAAGTGGGATATAGGTGTCTAGGGCTTCAGCTAGCTCAAGGATTTTTGCTTCCCAAACTGGGTCGCCTTCGAGGGCTTTAAGGGCTGAACCTTGGATAACTGGTAAATCGTCACCTGGGAATTCGTATTCACTTAGAAGTTCACGTACTTCCATTTCTACCAATTCTAGTAATTCTTCATCGTCAACCATGTCACACTTGTTCATGAATACAACCATGAAAGGTACGCCAACCTGACGGCCTAACAAGATGTGCTCACGTGTTTGTGGCATAGGACCATCTGTTGCAGCTACCACCAAAATAGCACCATCCATTTGAGCAGCACCCGTTATCATGTTTTTAACATAATCGGCGTGACCAGGACAATCTACGTGAGCATAGTGGCGTGCAGGTGTGTCATATTCAACATGAGACGTTGATATAGTAATACCACGCTCGCGCTCTTCAGGAGCATTATCTATCATGTCGAATGCAGATGCGTTGCCACCGTATGTTTTAGCTAATACAGTCGTGATTGCGGCTGTTAATGTTGTTTTACCGTGGTCAACGTGGCCGATAGTACCGACGTTTACATGCGGTTTAGTTCGTTCAAATTTTGCTTTTGCCATTGTCTATTCCCCCCAAGATACATTAAAATAAATTTCAATTGAGATGGGGAGAGAAATGAGTGGTGCTGATAGGCAGATTCGAACTGCCGACCTCACCCTTACCAAGGGTGCGCTCTACCAACTGAGCCATATCAGCATTTCACAAAATTGGAGCGGACGGCGAGAATCGAACTCGCAGCTTTAGCTTGGAAGGCTAAGGTATTACCACTATACGACGTCCGCACAATCTACTCTCGTACATATCAAGTAAAAAGTGGTGGAGGGGGCAGGATTCGAACCTGCGAAGGCTGAGCCGTCAGATTTACAGTCTGATCCCGTTGACCGCTTGGGTACCCCTCCAGATTGATGGTGCCGACTACCGGAGTCGAACTGGTGACCTACTGATTACAAGTCAGTTGCTCTACCAACTGAGCTAAGTCGGCTACATCAAGTGGATGCGGATATTAGAGTAATGACTTGGGTCGTGCAAGGGGCAATTTACAAAAAATTGCTTTTTTTATGTTGTTTGCTTGAATTAGCAACTAAACGAGTGGTTTTCATACTTTACGCGCGTAAATTCCCTGCTCATCTTAGATATAAAATATTAAATTAATCGAAAAAGACCCCGTAAAACTAGATTAGGAAAGAATAATATTTTTTTACTACTTCCTAACACGAGTGAATTTTGACCACCGCCTGTCACTAAAACGAAATAGTCTTCATATTTATTGGCTAAAAATTGTTCTGCCAGCATAACAAATCCTGTTTGAGATGCGAGACATCCGTAACTGACACACTTTTCAGTAGTATTACCGATATCTAAAGCGTCAGGTATATATGTATCAGCAAACACTTGTTGGGTATTATTAAGTAAGCTTTCACGCATAACTGAAAAGCCCGGGGCTATCCATCCACCGATATGCTTATTATTAACTACAATGTCACAAGTGTTGGCTGTGCCTAAATCGATCACCGCCACGGGTAGTTGAGTAATTTCACGAGCAGCTAAAATAGCTAGCCATCGGTCTACTCCTAGAGTGTGGTATTTTTCATAGGCACATTGAATACCTAAGGAATTTGCAGCTGTTTTTATAACCATACAGGGTGTATTCAGGTGTTCACATAAACGCTTTAAGTCTTCTACTAGAGCTAAATGTCCGACAGATGACACCACAACCTTATCTGCTAAACGAACAAACTCGGCTAACTCTTCTGGCTGATGACAATAATTCACAGCCGTTACGTCTGAAATAACACTAACAAGTGCATATTTAATCTGGGTATTACCAATATCAACTAAAAGGGCCTTAGATCGGTCTGACACTGATTTCACCTCCATGAAAAGCCTTAACACCCGACCCTGTTTCTAACAGGATAGCTCCTGTTATATCTATCCCTCTACTAACACCAGTTATCAACTGTTTGCCTATCACAAGCTTAACCGCTTGGTTTGCATACACATCTAAAGCTCGCCACTTAGAAATAAACGGCTCAAGACCACTGTTTTCAAACAATATTAAGGTTTTGTTCAGTTCACTTATCAAGGTGCCCGCTAACAAATTTCGGTTAATTAACGGTTCGGTCAATTGTGCAAGATCTATCCATGGCTGACCAATTTCTTCAACATTCGTGGGGAGTGCTACATTCAGCCCAACACCGATAATGGTTTGACAGCTACTACCAATTTGACCTTCAGCTTCGATTAAAACACCCGCTAATTTTTTACCTTGGGCATAAATATCGTTCGGCCATTTTAGTTGTATACCTTGCACGCCGCAACTATGAAGCGCATCAACAATCGCCACGCCTACAGCCAAACTCAATCCGCCCAATGCAGAATATCCACCGACAAAAGACCAATGCATAGACAAATAAAGGCTACTTGCATATGGCGAAACCCATTTACGACCATGCCGCCCCCTACCTGCAGTTTGTGCCTCTGCTAAGCAAGTGTGTCCATTGCTAATATCAATCGATATGTCTTTTAAGTATTGATTAGTTGAACCTATAACATTCAACACTTCAATGTCAGCTGTGTGGGAAGAGTCAAGGTGCTCTCTGATCTTATCGGGGTTCAACAATGTCAACGGTTGAGCTAAGCGATAACCTTTACCCGTCACACTATAGATATCTAAGCCTAAAGAACTGAGGACCTTGATATGCTTGGAAATGGCTGCTCTACTGATACCTGATTTCTTACCTAATGCTTCACCCGAATGAAATTCATTGTCAGCTAATATCGATAACACATGACCACGCACTAACTCTGAAGATTTACTCATAATATAACGGGTCCATTTTTACCTATTAGTCTCACTTCGTTTTCCAACACGATGGAAAACTCGCATAATACTGCACCTTTAATAGCACGGGCTAGTTTTAACAGTTGTTCACCTGTACCGGAACCGTCGTTGGTTAAGACTAACGCTTGATTAGGATGGCAACCTATACCGCCTATCTTTGTGCCTTTAAAACCCAACTGCTCAATCAACCAACCTGCTGGCACTTTTACCTTAATCGTGTCCACAGGGTAACTCGGAATTGACGGCCAAGTTTTTTGCAAATGAATAAAATGCTTTATGGTTATAACCGGGTTTTTAAAAAAACTGCCTGCATTACCAATCTCTGCTGGGTCTGGTAGTTTACGTTGGCGCACCTCAACTACTTTATTGAATATGTCCATGGCACTAGGTTCAGATAGTGCTTGTAATTCTCCATAATAAACAACAGGCCGCCAAACTTTGGGTATTGCAAAGATTACCGTTGTTATCAATACTTGATCTGCTAGGCGCTTTTTAAAGACACTGTCGCGGTATGCAAACTCACAGCCCTGTGTGTCTAATACTTTGTGATTGTGATCGTTTAAGTCATAATATTCAACATGTTGGATATATTTTTTCACTTCGACACCATAAGCGCCAATGTTCTGAATTGGTGAAGCTCCAACAGTGCCAGGTATCAATGCTAGATTTTCTAATCCATAAATTTGATGTTGCATGCACCAAAGTACTAGTTGATGCCAATTTTCAGAAGCCCCTACTTTGAGTAAATAGTGGGTGTCTGTATGCTCAAAATTGATCCCCATAAAAGCGGGTTTGATGACAGTGCCTTCGTAGTCTTCTAAAAAGACTGTGTTGCTTCCTTCGCCCAAAATATAAATAACAGAATTATCTAAATGTCTTAATTGAAATTGTAGCTCAGCTACAACATCAATAGAAAGCATTGCATGAGCTGATGATGGAAAACCAAAAGAATGTAGAGATGCTAGAGAATACACGGCAGAGACCAAAATAAATTTGAATCTATTTTAATCAAGATAGAAGCTATTACCAGCGAATAACACGCCTTAAGTTTCATAACTTAACAAATGATAAACTTTTGATTAAATTTGTTGCATCTACTACCTTGAGTAATTTTACTACATGCCTATGCAGATAACTCAGGACTGAACTGTACTGTATATACAAACACCCTGTATAGGTAACCATTACCATGAACATGCCAGAAGCAAGCTTTTTAGCTTGGCAAAAACAGTTTAGTACAGAAGATGATTGCTTAAAATACTTGCAACAAATGAAATGGCTAAATGGCTTTATTTGCCCTGGTTGTGGCAATAACCATAGCTATGAAATTACAAGTCATCATTTATACGAGTGTACACAATGTAAAAAGCAGACCTCAGTCATGTCAGGAACACTTTTTCACGGCAGCAAAATCACCTTGAACCAGTGGTTTTGGGCTATCTATTCTCTTGGCTCTGATAAGGGAAGTATCTCAGCACTGAGACTCAGTAAATTAATAGAAGTCAATTGGCGAACCGCGAGGCTGATTTTAAAGAAACTTAAAACGGCTATGGGGCATAGAGATAGTTTATATCAATTAAGTGGCACAATAGAGCTAGACGACGCTCTGGTTGGCGGTAGACAAAAAGGCAAACGAGGACGCGGAGCAGCAGGAAAAAAGAATGTGCTGATAGCCTGTGAAAGTAAGGATAAAAAAGCAGGATTTATCGCAATGGCAGTGGTCGATAGCATTTGTCATTTTAGCGTGAATGAATTCGTCAAGAAACACTTGAAACAAGGCCAACAAGTTCATTCTGATGCATTGCCGGCATTGAATATTATAGGTCAAACAGAAAACTATGAGGCAAGAGTAACCCCGGGTTATTTAGTTGATGAATGGTTACCGTGGGTACATATAGCCATCGGCAATTTAAGAACGTTTTTGTTAGGTACGTTTCATGGTGTAACCGGAAAATACCTACAAGAATACTTTGATGAGTTCTGTTATCGGTTCAATCGTCGATTTATCGAAAAACAAATACCTAACCGATTGTTAAACTTAGCAATAATTCACTTACCTGTAAAATCGACCTGAGCCAGGTGCATAAGCATGTTTTACTATTAATAATTGTTGTATCTTCGAAAATAACCTTCAATAAAGTTGTATAAACGTATTGGAGACGCTGGAACACTTTCAATCAGTTATTGCATGGCATAAACTTACGGTTGCATAAAAAAACATCTGCAGCTATTAATTTGTCGCCGAATGCGTTAATTGGTTGAGTCTTTGTAATAATTGGTTCAAAAAGCAATCTAAATTATTGACTAATATATCAAAAGTTCATCAGACATCGGTTCACATGCCATAACCTCTAATTGTTTAGCCTTCCACGAAATCTGAAACACTAAACTGGCTTCAATGTTTAATAAAATTAGTGAAGCTCGAAGCAAGCTGTTTCAGCCCATATTCAATGCCTATTTGTAAGTTACATAAATAGATATCTACAGGAATAAATTTTCCTAAATCAACATACAATTCTGCTGAACCGATTATTAACTTTAAAGTATTTTCTTTCTGAACATTGGCTAGTAACAGAGTTGGTATAGCGTCTTCGTCAAATTGAACCGTGGGATCTTAGATTAATACTCAAAAGGATTAAGGATACGGTGTGTTTAGTTTTGGTTTTCATCTCTAAAAAAGTTTTTTGTCTACACTTTATTCATCTTCTATTTTAGTAACTCTTCAAGGAAGTAGCAGCGTTTAATCATCTCAAGGTAGAGATCAAATTTACTCAATAGAAATAAAATGAATCATCAACCATAAACTAATGATAAATAATTTTTGAAAGTATAAAAGAAAAATTCAACCGTTCTAAAACGTGTAGTAATGTAAACAAAAATCTTTTGTTTAAACTTTGAGTTGCCGTAATTTACGATCCATAAATGATAATTTGAAAAAATTATGCCCTTAGGATGTTTATATCCCTCTGCCGCGTATGTGTTATTGGAAGTCGCACATACTTAAGCCACTGAAAATCAAGCACTGGTTATCAGAACCTATGAAGTCGACTGCTACTGGAGAGGCGGTATCGACACATTTAAGCGTAAAAAACGTCAGGTAACGCAGACTTTTTATTAAACGATAATAGCAATAGCAGACGTTACTCAATTATATAAAATAGAAATGGTAATTCAGCTAAGAGGACCGCTCTAGTAGCGAAATGCTTTATAGTCATCTCAAACAAATTTTTGCAATTAATCATTATCAACGTTCAATCTATAATTTACCGATATCATTAAACAGAAATTAGACAACGAGACCGTTAAGCATACAAGATAATCCAAGTAAGACATGACGGGTTTAATAAAACTGCAAATTGGAATGTTCTAATCGACACTTGACAATAGCACACTGGATAGGTGGATTTTTGGTTTGTGGTTTCAGGCTGAAGCCAGATTTAGTTAACAAAATACTAGTACGCCTCTTTGATCAAAGTAAAGAAGTCGTCTTAGAGCGGTGAAATGCTGTTCATTATGGCGTGCGGAGCATAACAAGCCTACTCACATGGCAAAGGATGCTTAGTAACAGTAGATCATAGAGCAGTACCTCTGATTGTCCCTTGTATGAATAAAGAGACTATACAGCAACACCTTGAACACATATCAAAGCGTGTTTAACTCGAACGATATGCGGTGACCATAATGGATGTCATATTCACGTATACAGACAACATTGCTCAAGATATAGATAATCCAAATATCATTAACTTTCCTATTATTCCCATATATCTGAGCTCAACATCATTTAGCCAACAGATATTATAATGGCTATGATGACATAGTTGATGCATGTTTAAATCTTGAAATAGTTTTATGAACAGACATAAAGCGGGTTTCGCTATTACTACATAGCTATTAGGTGCTTTAATCGTTAGTCATTAACCATTAAATATTATATGTGGCGTGCGCTTGAGTTATCGACATAGTTATCTTTGCTGCTGTTATATAGAAGGTGCTTTACGTTATCAGCAGACAACAAAAAAAGGCTATCCGTATGGATAGCCCTTTTTTTGAATAGGAGCCTGGCAATGTGCTACTCTCGCATGGGGAAACCCCAAACTACCATCGCCGCTAATGTGTTTCACTTCTGAGTTCGGAATGGGATCAGGTGGGGCCACATCGCTATTGTCGCCAGACAAAAACTGTTATCTATCAAGCTTGCGCTCAATAAATCAATATGTAAAAGCTGATACTCTCCCCCTGCGGGTCAAGCCATAATCGATGCTAAAGAATGCCTCTAGTCTTACTCCTAATCTTGTATTATCTACTTGTCACTCATATAACACTCAGCACTTCTTGCGAAGCCACTTGGGCGTTGTATGGTTAAGCCTCACGGGCAATTAGTACAGGTTAGCTCAACGCATTGCTACGCTTCCACACCCTGCCTATCAACGTCGTAGTCTTCAACAACCCTTTAGGTACGTTAAACGTACAGGGATGACTCATCTTAGGGCTCGCTTCGCGCTTAGATGCTTTCAGCGCTTATCGATTCCGAACGTAGCTACCGGGCAATGCCTTTGGCAAAACAACCCGAACACCAGCGGTTCGTCCACTCCGGTCCTCTCGTACTAGGAGCAGCTCCCTTCAATCATCCAACGCCCACACCAGATAGGGACCGAACTGTCTCACGACGTTCTAAACCCAGCTCGCGTACCACTTTAAATGGCGAACAGCCATACCCTTGGGACCGACTTCAGCCCCAGGATGTGATGAGCCGACATCGAGGTGCCAAACACCGCCGTCGATATGAACTCTTGGGCGGTATCAGCCTGTTATCCCCGGAGTACCTTTTATCCGTTGAGCGATGGCCCTTCCATTCAGAACCACCGGATCACTATGACCTACTTTCGTACCTGCTCGACGTGTCTGTCTCGCAGTTAAGCTGGCTTATGCCATTGCACTAACCTCCTGATGTCCGACCAGGATTAGCCAACCTTCGTGCTCCTCCGTTACGCTTTGGGAGGAGACCGCCCCAGTCAAACTACCCACCAGACACTGTCCACAATCCCGATAAGGGACCTATGTTAGAACATCAAACCTACAAGGGTGGTATTTCAAGGTAGACTCCACACCATCTAGCGACAGTGCTTCAAAGTCTCCCACCTATCCTACACATGTAGGGTCAATGTTCAGTGCCAAGCTATAGTAAAGGTTCACGGGGTCTTTCCGTCTAGGTGCGGGTACACAGCATCTTCACTGCAATTTCAATTTCACTGAGTCTTGGGTGGAGACAGCGTGGCCATGATTACGCCATTCGTGCAGGTCGGAACTTACCCGACAAGGAATTTCGCTACCTTAGGACCGTTATAGTTACGGCCGCCGTTTACCGGGGCTTCGATCAAGAGCTTCTCCGAAGATAACCCCATCAATTAACCTTCCGGCACCGGGCAGGCGTCACACCGTATACGTCATCTTTCGATTTAGCACAGTGCTGTGTTTTTAATAAACAGTTCCAGCCACCTTTTCACTGCGGCCCCCATTCGCTCATGAAGCAAGTTCAATCACAAACAGAGGCGTACCTTCTCCCGAAGTTACGGTACGATTTTGCCGAGTTCCTTCACCCAAGTTCTCTCAAGCGCCTTAGTATTCTCTACCTGACCACCTGTGTCGGTTTGGGGTACGGTTCGATATATCATAAGTTTAGAGGCTTTTCCTGGAAGCATGGTATTTGCAACTTCAACTCCTTAGAGTCTCGTCTCGTGTCTCGAGCATGTAGTTTCCCGGATTTGCCTAAGAAACAACTCTACGCACTTTCACCTGGACAACCAACGCCAGGCTTGCATAACCTTCTCCGTCCCCCCTTCACTGATATACCAAGTACGGAAATATTAATCCGTTTCCCATCGACTACGCATTTCTGCCTCGCCTTAGGGGCCGACTTACCCTGCCCTGATTAGCATGGGACAGGAAACCTTGGTCTTCCGGCGGGGGAGTTTTTCACTCCCCTTATCGTTACTCATGTCAGCATTCGCACTTGTGATATGTCCAGCTCGCCTCTCAGCTCACCTTCAGCCACTTACACAACGCTCCCCTACCACGCAAAGTAAACTTTGCGTCCGCAGCTTCGGTATATTACTTAGCCCCGTTACATCTTCCGCGCAGGCCGACTCGACTAGTGAGCTATTACGCTTTCTTTAAAGGATGGCTGCTTCTAAGCCAACCTCCTAGCTGTCTTAGCCTTCCCACCTCGTTTCCCACTTAGTAATATTTAGGGACCTTAGCTGGCGGTCTGGGTTGTTTCCCTCTTCACGACGGACGTTAGCACCCGCCGTGTGTCTCCCGGATAGTACTCACAGGTATTCGGAGTTTGCAAAGGGTTGGTAAGTCGGGATGACCCCCTAGCCTTAACAGTGCTCTACCCCCTGTGGTATTCGTCCGAGGCGCTACCTAAATAGCTTTCGGGGAGAACCAGCTATCTCCGAGTTTGATTGGCCTTTCACCCCCAGCCACAAGTCATCCGCTAACTTTTCAACGTTAGTCGGTTCGGTCCTCCAGTTGATGTTACTCAACCTTCAACCTGCCCATGGCTAGATCACTCGGTTTCGGGTCTATACCTAGCAACTAAACGCGCAGTTAACACTCGCTTTCGCTACGGCTCCCCTATTCGGTTAACCTTGCTACTAAATATAAGTCGCTGACCCATTATACAAAAGGTACGCAGTCACAGAACAAGTCTGCTCCTACTGCTTGTACGTATACGGTTTCAGGTTCTATTTCACTCCCCTCACAGGGGTTCTTTTCGCCTTTCCCTCACGGTACTGGTTCACTATCGGTCAGTTAGGAGTATTTAGCCTTGGAGGATGGTCCCCCCATCTTCAGTCAAGATAACACGTGTCCCGACCTACTTAATATGGCAATAATGACGCTTCGTGTACGGGGCTATCACCCTGTATCGCTGTGCTTTCCAACACATTCCACTACTTCATTACTACTCGGCTGCTCCCCGTTCGCTCGCCGCTACTAGGGGAATCTCTGTTGATTTCTTTTCCTAAGGGTACTTAGATGTTTCAGTTCCCCTCGTTCGCTTCTTATAGCTATGTATTCACTATAAGATACCGCCGAAGCGGTGGGTTCCCCCATTCGGAAATCTGTGGGTCAAAGCATTTTGTCGGCTCTCCACAGCTTATCGCAGACTTACACGTCCTTCATCGCCTCTAACTGCCTAGGCATCCACCGTATACGCTTAGTCACTTAACCATACAACCCCAAATGACCTCTCTGTTACCTGAGTAACAGTGCGTTATTTGTCATCATCTCAGTAACGTCAGAGATAAATTCAAACAACTCGTCCACCCGCTCACCTTTTATTTGAGCGTTAGGTGCAACAACCGTCTAAACGGGTATTGCTGTCGTATGCGTGACAAGTTCTAATCACAAAATCAGATAGAGTAAGTTCCTAAGAACACTCTTTTAGTTTTCGATTACTTTTTATCAGCTTTCCATATTGTTAAAGAACATTGTGACCTGCGTTACACGCCGGCTACAATTAAGGTTTAAAAAACCTTAATCAATAAACACTGATTAGATATTATCTAATAGTACATATTGATTAAGGCTACTTAATCTTATGAGCAAATGATGTTCCACCTAAATGGTGGAGCCAAGCAGGATCGAACTGCTGACCTCCTGCGTGCAAGGCAGGCGCTCTCCCAGCTGAGCTATGGCCCCGCTTTATGCAGGCAATCTGTGATAATCACAAATTTGGTAGGCTTGGGCAGACTTGAACTGCCGACCTCACCCTTATCAGGGGTGCGCTCTAACCAGCTGAGCTACAAGCCTATTTCATGCTCTTGCTTGCGCAAAAACAAATAGTGACTTGTTACCCAAGCACTTCTTTTGCTCTTCTTATCAAAACAAAACAATCTGTGTGAACACTCAACGAAGCAAGGTCCGCCGTAATAGTAAGGAGGTGATCCAACCCCAGGTTCCCCTAGGGTTACCTTGTTACGACTTCACCCCAGTCATGAATCACAAAGTGGTAAGCGTCCTCCCGAAGGTTAGACTACCTACTTCTTTTGCAACCCACTCCCATGGTGTGACGGGCGGTGTGTACAAGGCCCGGGAACGTATTCACCGCAACATTCTGATTTGCGATTACTAGCGATTCCGACTTCATGGAGTCGAGTTGCAGACTCCAATCCGGACTACGACGAGCTTTAAGGGATCCGCTTACCCTCGCAGGTTTGCTTCCCTCTGTACTCGCCATTGTAGCACGTGTGTAGCCCTACTCGTAAGGGCCATGATGACTTGACGTCGTCCCCACCTTCCTCCGGTTTGTCACCGGCAGTCTCCTTAGAGTGCCCAACTTAAGGCTGGCAACTAAGGACAAGGGTTGCGCTCGTTGCGGGACTTAACCCAACATCTCACGACACGAGCTGACGACAGCCATGCAGCACCTGTATCTAGATTCCCGAAGGCACCAATTCATCTCTGAAAAGTTTCTAGTATGTCAAGAGTAGGTAAGGTTCTTCGCGTTGCATCGAATTAAACCACATGCTCCACCGCTTGTGCGGGCCCCCGTCAATTCATTTGAGTTTTAACCTTGCGGCCGTACTCCCCAGGCGGTCTACTTATCGCGTTAGCTTCGCTACCCACGGATTAAATCCACAAACAGCTAGTAGACAGCGTTTACGGTGTGGACTACCAGGGTATCTAATCCTGTTCGCTACCCACACTTTCGCACATGAGCGTCAGTCTTTGGCCAGGGAGTCGCCTTCGCCACTGATGTTCCTTCTGATATCTACGCATTTCACCGCTACACCAGAAATTCCACTCCCCTCTCCAAGACTCTAGTCTGCCAGTTCTAAATGCTATTCCCAGGTTGAGCCCGGGGCTTTCACATCTAGCTTAACAAACCGCCTGCGTGCGCTTTACGCCCAGTAATTCCGATTAACGCTCGGACCCTCCGTATTACCGCGGCTGCTGGCACGGAGTTAGCCGGTCCTTCTTCTGTTGCTAACGTCATACCTGCTGGGTATTAACCAACAAGCTTTCCTCACAACTGAAAGTGCTTTACAACCCGAAGGCCTTCTTCACACACGCGGCATGGCTGCATCAGAGTTTCCTCCATTGTGCAATATTCCCCACTGCTGCCTCCCGTAGGAGTCTGGGCCGTGTCTCAGTCCCAGTGTGGCTGATCTTCCTCTCAGAACAGCTAGAGATCGTCGCCTTGGTGAGCCTTTACCTCACCAACAAGCTAATCTCGCTTAGGCCACTCTTTGGGCGAGAGGAGCAAGCTCCCCCCTTTGGTCCGTAGACGTTATGCGGTATTAGCTATCGTTTCCAATAGTTATCCCCCACCCAAAGGCATGTTCCTAAGTATTACTCACCCGTCCGCCACTCGACATCATCTAGCAAGCTAGACATGTTTCCGTTCGACTTGCATGTGTTAGGCCTGCCGCCAGCGTTCAATCTGAGCCATGATCAAACTCTTCAATTAAATATTAAAAATATGAATTTTTTTTGGTGAACTCTCACTTCGTGAGTGTCCACACAGATTGTCTTGTTCTAATTGTTAAAGAGCATGCTAACTGCGTTAGCGGCTTAAGTGGTTGTCCGTAGACCCTCTTAAGCGGGAGGCGAATAATACGCGGTTCCCATTTGATGTCAACAATTTAATTGATTTTCTTTTCAACTAAAACTGCTGCACCCCGCAGCAACTATACGTTTACCGTATAAGCAACAAACTGGTTTACCCTGTTTGGTGCGAGTGACTCCGTTGTTTCCAACTCGTCTCCCCTGAAGCGAGGGCGCATTATAGACACAACAACTTTGCATGCAACCCCTAATTTATAATTATCGTTTAATCGCACATTAATCGCTCAAAACAGCTCAAAACGCTTTGTTTTTGAAAGAATCAATAAAAGGATGACTGATACTTAGTCTAACTATTTGCGAAAACCATATAAATGAGTAACATGAAGGCGCTTTTATTCTTATAACCATAAAATCTTTTTAGGTAGAGCCATATGAATCCATCTTTTATTTTAAATATTTTTGTTACCGTTATTTTCGCTATTGTTCTTTATTACATTTTACCCATTCTAGCTTCTGATATGTCGAATCAATTGTCAGCAGCTATAGGCGTTTTAGTTGGTGGCTTATTGGCCCCAGCATTATCAAAGTTGTTTTCGCATTCTACTTTATCAAATGAGCAAGACGTATCATCAGAAGTATCTACATTATATGTAGGCAACTTACCTTATCGTGCAGATGAAGAAGCTGTTCAAGAACATTTTGAGCAACAAGGTAGTGTTGTGTCAGTCCGATTAATGAAGGATCGACGAACTGGAAAAAGGAAAGGTTACGGCTTTGTTGAAATGAATGCTAAAGGTGCCGCTAAAGCAATCAAAAACTTGAACGATTCAACTTTTCAAGAACGTACTTTAAAGGTGAGATTAGCTAAAGAAAAATTGAAGAAGAATAGTATTTGATAACACATAAAAAAGGACCAGCTTAATGTTGGCCTTTTTATTGTATATACCAAAATAATACTATGATTTGCTTTCTTGGTTGATATCCTATAGGTAAGTTGTTCACAAGTTTCTGATTAAACCCATTGAAGCGATTAATAGCAGAAATCAAATCTGGCGTTGCCACATCTTCACCTAACTTATTGATCAGTTCATTGATAATATTCTCATAAGAGTTGCTGTCTTCTAATCGGAGTCTCGACCCATCCAATACATTTAATAGTTTATCAATATAATCAGCAACAGGCTTAACAGCTTTTGCAGGATCACTGTCCACATTATCACCATCAAATCTAGAAACTGTTTCATATGCTTTGATAACTGCTGTATTTTCAAATTTTGTTAGCTGTAAAGCAAAACTTGATAATTCTTGTTCATCAAAACCTAATTCTAATGCTTGATTAAAAGCAGTCTCAACATCACCATTAAAAAAATCTTTAGCCAGTTCATTAGCATCCGTTACTAATTGTCCTATCGCTTTTAGTTCATCCTCATCTATCTCACCCTTAACTTTATACGAAAAGGTGCTATCTTGATAAAGAATAACATTCTGTTCAATTGAGTCAGTAGTGGGTTGAATCTTATCCGCTTCATTAATACTGACATCTGAATCGTCTGCATCAACATTATTGGGTGTAGCAATTTGAGCGCTGGCAACTGCAGCATTATCAACATCTATCGGAACACTTACCGGCTCGGTCACTGCGGTTTTTTTATCTTGTTCAGTCTGTTGCGCAATTTGCTGCACCTGTCTTTGACTGAATTCAAATTGTTCGAGGTCTTCAAAAGTAATATTTACTGTATCGCCATCCCGAGTTCGAATGCTCAGTTCACCTGATTCTTGTTTTTCGTAAGATATACCGGTGGACTTAACTTTAGATGTAGCCGGTTTTTCTAGGTCTAAAGCTTGCGGGTTAGAAATATCACGCTTTAGCTTGGCAATACCGTCTTCAATTAGGCTTTTACTTTTATTGATGCCATTAGTAATTTCTTCATTTAAGAAACCAGCTAAGTCCTGCTCTGCTAACTTTATGCCTTTAAGCACACCAGATGAAGCTTGTTCAAACATGTCATTTAACTTGTCTTCATCGGCACCCTTATTTTGAGCATTTTTGATTACTCCACCAACAAATTTGAGAACGTTTTTAGCTATTTCTTCGAAATCAAATAGTGATGAGTCAGTTTTTTTTGTATCAGGCGCAGAAAAGTCTGGCTTGCGTTTGTCGACTTCCAACGTATTGTTTAATGAATACGTATATATACGCACTCCCAAAGACGTACTAGAACTAAATTTATCCAGTCTTTGTGAAGATTGGCTATTTTGTCCACTAATAGCTTGCTTTAATCCAGTATCACGTAACTGATTTTGAATACTGTTTTCGTTACCCAAGTGTTGGGGTTTATCACCTAAAAAGACTTTTAATTGACTGATGTTCATGGCAGATACCTCACTATCCTTATTTCAACTTATCGACCGCTTATCTTTAATACTTAAGTTATATTTGGATAAAAAACATACAACCGTAAATGTTAAACTTTTCTTAAATATTGCAGAATGAGTAAAAACACTTTACCTTGCGCATTTTTATCTCACTATTAAGGTAATTCATGCGGCCCACAGAGATTCAGGCAGAAAATTATGTTGAACAAATGGAAACCAAGATTAGCGTTCTAAAAGAAAACTTTTCCCAACATCCGGTGCCTGAATTAGAAGTATTCGCTTCACTACCATTACATTACAGATTACGTGCCGAATTTCGTCTCTGGCATGATGGTGATGATCTTCATCATGTCATGTTTGATCAAGTAACAAAGCAAAAGTACCAGGTTCATAATTTCCCTCCTGCTAGCCAACTCATCAATGATGTCATGGTAGAGCTACTTTTGCTGCTTAAAGGCAACGAAACAGCACGCAGAAAGCTTTTTCAAATTGACTACTTAGCCACATTGAGCGAAGAAGTCGTTGTATCTTTGCTTTATCACAAAACATTGGATGATGCATGGACAGAGGAAATGCAGAAAATTCTTATTACTTTAAGACAAAAATTCCAAATAGATATTATTGGTCGAGCAAAGAAGCAAAAAATTATACTAGATAAAGATTATGTAACCGAAGAACTCACAATCAAGCAACGCAAATTTACGTTTAAACAGATCGAAAATAGCTTTACTCAGCCCAATGCACAGGTCAACATTAGTATGATTGAATGGGCACTGGATATTACTCAAAATAGTCAAGGCGACTTACTTGAACTCTATTGCGGCTCAGGAAATTTTTCAGTTCCCTTAGCGCAAAACTTTGAAAAAGTACTGGCAACTGAAATATCCAAGACCTCGGTAGCCGCAGCACAAGATAATATAGTAAAAAATAATATCGACAACCTAAAAATCATTCGTATGTCGAGCGAAGAATTTGTACAAGCACAGCAGGGATTGCGTGAGTTCCGGCGTTTAAAAGGCATTAACTTGGCCGATTATCAGTGTAAAACGGTACTTGTTGATCCACCTCGTTCTGGCTTAGATGAGAGTACGGTAAATATGATCAGTCAGTATGAGAATATTGTGTATATTTCATGTAATCCAGACACACTGAAACTCAATCTAGATACCTTATTAAGTACACACACAATCTCTCGATTTGCGTTATTCGATCAATTTCCCTACACACACCATGTAGAATGTGGTGTTTATTTGCAAAAAAAGTAGCAGCCCATAGGTTACGGATAGTTAACTCGAAGTTTGTTCAGCCTTAGCTTGCAAAGCACCATTTACGACAAACCTTAATTGAAGTTTTACTCGCTCTGCTACATTAGCTTTTTGTTCATCGGATGCGTCCAAGGCTTCAGCTCCAGCACTAAAAACTAATTTAACCATCGCTTCTGCTTGCAAGTTAGCAATGTTATAGGGCAAGCCCGTGGTCGATATAGTGTAATCAGTCAGTTCTACATTAAAGTGTTTTATTTCCCGCAGTACAGCCGCTCTAAAAGCCATGGATGTGCCAGTGTGTTCACGCAACAACAAACGAAAAACATTATTATTAGCGGTTATGAATTCCATAAAGGTATCCACTGAAGTGTTAATCACACCACCACCGGAAGCAATTCTTACTCGGGCTTGGCGCATTAACTGACGTAAAGCTAAACCTGCTTCATCTACCAAGGTTAAGCCTAACTCGTCGATATCTTTAAAGTGTCGATAAAAAGAAGTGGGTGCAATACCCGCTGAGCGTGCAACTTCTCTGAGGCTAACGCTCGACAAACTGCGCTGTTCGTCTAGTAGCGAAAATGCCGCTTCAATAATAGAACGCCGAGTGCGTAATTTTTGTTCTTGACGGTTCAATAGCTAAACCTAATGTGTCTGATTGGTTGAGTATGAACTGAATTCTAACGTGAAAAAAGTAAAACACATACCGAAGAAATATCACACTATACGCATATAGAGCTTGCGAAACGCAAAAGGCAACGTAAAATGGCGTACATATGTAAGCTGAACTTAATATTTTAAATGAAAAAACCACGCCTACTGCTGACCAATATCTTAATATTTACTATTACCGGGCTTATAGCCACTGTGTTGGTGCCCTTTGAAGCATTTAAAAATGGCTTTGATGCCGTTGAAATTATCTCGTGTATCGCTTTAATTTACTTTTCAGGCATGTCGATTACTGCCGGTTACCATCGTTTATGGTCTCATAAATCATACCAAGCCAACGCATTTGTCAGAATAGTATTGGCAATAGGTGGAGCAATGTCGTTACAAAACAGCATATTGCATTGGTGTTCAGATCATCGTATCCACCACAAACATGTTGACGATAACGAACAAGACCCATATTCAGCCAAAAAAGGGTTCTGGTATTCTCATATTGGTTGGATGTTAAGAGAGTATCAAATCCACAGATATGCTGATTATAATAACTGCCGCGATCTTCAGAAAGATGCGGTAATAATATGGCAGCATAAACACTATTTAAAAATCATGTTTGCGGCAAACTTCGGCGTCCCTGTTTTGTTGGGTTGGCTGAATGGTGATATCTGGGGCATGCTGTTGTTAGCAGGTGTTTTCCGTTTAGTTGTAGTTCATCACGTCACTTTTTTCATAAATTCCCTAGCTCATATATGGGGAAAGCAACCTTACACTGATAAAAATACTGCTCGTGATAACGATATCCTCGCCTTTTTCACTTTTGGAGAGGGATATCATAATTTCCACCATATATTTGAATATGATTACAGAAACGGCATAAAGTGGTGGCAATTTGACCCAACAAAATGGTTAATTAAAGGTTTATCCTTTATTGGCTGGACCAGTAATCTTCGTCGCTGCCCAGAAGAAAGGATTGAAAAAGCTAAGGCTGCCATGCAACTAAAATTAGCCCAAGAAAAAGTATCTAAATTAGCTAATGCAGATGAGATATTAGCCAAAGTGCACTTTGAATACGAACTTTTAGCCCAGCGCATGACCGACTATTACGCGGCAAAAAAACAACTAATGGCCATCAAAAAACAAAACTTGAAACGCACCTATGAGAACCTTGAAGTTCACTACAGATATAAAGAGTTAAAGCAAAGTTTAGCCCTTCAAAAGCAAAAATGGATACATATCAATCAGTTCGACTTTTTGCCTGTCATGGCCGAGTAATCAGAATATATTCTAAGGCCTCATTTGAGGCCTTTTTTTACACACGAAACTGACTGGGAAAATGTGGTGATTGGCAACATAGACATTACCTCTAAGATTGCACTGAATGTGCGCACTCTTTACCTATCTTACCTAAACCCATATTACAATATCCGAGCAATGCAACGCTTATTCTAACTGGTCAGGGCGCGGGTATTAAAGCTCATCAAAGCAATAAGCCATTAAATGATGTTTCAGGAAAAGGTTACACTCTTAGTTAGACATGTCAGCAGATGGACTCTACGCCAAAACCTTTGTCTATTGTCCCCATAGAGTTTTTTTACCCTAGCAAAAATAAGTTTGGCGATATACCTCCACGACTAGTCTGAGCAATAAAATGGTATCCGCTGTTAATAACGCAAGATACACTTAAAGTTGTCCTTTTAGCCGGTCATTAAGCACAACATTATTACTTACTTGAAAAAAGAAACTTAACTGAACCAGTTAAAAGCTGGGGGGAAGAAATACCAAACGCGTTTCTTACCATTGCCGCATCCTTCAACAAGAAATAGTATTTGACTATAAAAACACTTGGTTAAAACGACATACTGCCACAAATGCAAAATCGCTTAAAGCCAGAATGTCGGCCAATCAATCACGAATTGAAACTGTATAACACCCAGCTAAATCCCGTAAAGCTGAACTCATGCTGTCGGATATGCAAAGTAAATGCATAAAATGTAGACTTATATTTCAGTAAGGTATCTGTAACGAAACCATAGGGAAGTGCTAGTGGCTATTATTGATTATGGTCAAGTTAGCTATCTTGCGCTGCTAAGAATTCAAGAAGTTGTTCATATGGCATAGGTTTCGCAAACAAAAATCCTTGCGCTTCGTCACAGCCTAACTTCAACATATAACTAGCTTGCTCTCTTGTTTCGACACCTTCAGCAATTGTCGACAAACCTAGTTTATTACCTAGGGTCACTATAGTTTCGGCAATAAAAGCCGATTTTCCAGGCGTAATTTCGTTAATAAAAGAACGATCAACTTTTAATCGGTCAAGAGGCAGTTGTTGCAGATAACTCATGGAAGAGAAGCCAGTACCAAAATCATCAATCGCGACCTTGACCCCAAACAGCTTCAATTCTTGTAGAGCTTCTATCACAATTTGAGGCTCATCCATAACCACACTTTCGGTAATTTCTAACTCTATTCTATCCGGCTCAACCCCAAATTTTGTAATAATATTTTTCACGGTATCAATAAAATTTGGATCTCTGAATTGCGGCATAGAAATATTAACCGCCATTCTCAAGCCTGTGTATCCTTGCGCAGACAATGCACTTAATTTCCGGCATGATTCTTCTAAAACCCAAATTCCAATATCGATAATTAAACCTGAATACTCGGCTAATGGAACAAATACAACCGGTGAAACAAAACAACCGTCAGAAGTTGGCCAGCGCAGCAGTGCCTCCATTCCTACTATCTGTTCAGTCACTAGATCGACTTGGGGTTGATACCAAAGTTGCAATTTTTTAGCTTCAAAATCTCTGGTTAATTGCCTTATCATGTCCAAACGCCAGGTGGTTTCCTCTTCCATTTCAGGCGCATAATATTCAAAGTTTGTATTAAGATTTTTCTTAGCTTTATTTAAAGCAATATTACTATGCTTAAGAATATTAATACCCGTTTGTGGCTTCCCGTCTAACCTGCAAAAACCAAAAGAGGCTGAAAGGGGAAGTGTATGCTCCCCCCCTTTGAACGGGGCTACAAACATCTCGTTCAGTGTTTGTGGATTAACAAAAAATTCAGCACCAATTAAGCCAAAAACATCTGAGCCAATACGACCTATTTTCACCTTATCTAAAAAGGTTTCTTGCAAGCGTTGGGTCACTGCCAGCAGGGTACTATTACCAGCATCTTGGCCCAGTCCATCATTGATGTCTGCAAAATGATTAATATCAATTAAAGCCACAACTGAATTTTCATCTTTATATTTGGCCACACCACAATCGTCCAACATATTAATAAATTCACTGCGGTTAGGCAGTTTAGTTAGCCAATCTCTAAAAGCAGCGGTACGAAGTTGATGAAATAAGTTAACATTTTCATAGCCTACAGAAATACTTGATAAAAACACTTCTAGTAATTGTTGATCTACTCGACTGATTTCTTTGCCTATTTGTAAATAAACAGCTGCTGCATAGCCCGAGCTATTAAGATAAAGTACAAAAAATTCTTTTTCGAAAATATGTTTTTTGAGCTGCAAACAACGACTAACATATTTTACTATTCTTGCATTATGTAAATTCTCTAGTCTTTCATTAATATAGGGGGCGAATTCACCCGCGGCGCCAAGTACATAAACCGCATCGTCATCTTTATCCTTATCCAACATTGAGCCTGCTTTTGCACAGACAACCCCACCGGCTTCTAGACCTATTAAGGAACTAATTTGGGTTACAACACCTTCGCAGAAACTATTAACAGAATGCTCTTCCATTAGGTTTGCTGCAGACACTATAATCTTTTGTAAACCTATGCGACTTTGATTAATTGATAATATCTGTTGATAAGATCGCAGTGAAGCAATGATGGTTGTTACTAATTTGCTGCGGGTAAGTTCTGTTTTGGTTTTGTAATCATTAATATCGTAATCTTTAATGACTTGTTCTTCAGGCGCATAGCCGGGCTGTCCAGTGCGTAAAATAATACGAGGTTCCATAATACCCAAATCTTCGCGCATTATTTTTGCCACAGCTAAACCAGCATCATCAGCCTCCATAACTACATCCAATAAAATGATGGCAATAGATGAACCCATATCTTCAATTATTTTTAATGCTTCAGCACCAGAGTAAGCATGAATAAAATGCAAGTTTTTATCATTAACTACTAAATCTAATAGGGCCAACCTAGTGACAGAGTGTATTTCTTCATCATCGTCAACGACTAAGACATTCCACGCGCCTATAATTTCTGGCATGTCTGAGTGAATATCCTCTGATAAGAAAATTAATTCATCATTTTCGTATTTGCTAGGGCTCATTTAAATTCCATAAAGGACAAAATTCTGACTTCAGTAGAAATTATGCTTTATTTTTTATTCTTTATTTTTTATATTCGTTTCACTGCAGCAGCACACGAAGTAAAACTTGGAAAGTACAAAATTAACTTATCATTGTGATTAAAGCTAACATTTTTATTTGCTTATGCAACATGAATTAACGCAATATACAATACAATAAATTTTAACATGCTTCTCCACTTTGCTCAGGCATGAACTGAACTGTATATGAAAATAAACAGTTTAAGTAAGTTCGAGCGTGAACAAGTCAGAAGTCAGTTTTTTGACTTGGCAACAGCAGTTCAGAAAAAATTAAGATTGTCTCCAGTATCTGAGGGAAATGAAGTGGCCAAATGGGTTTATGTGTCCTCAATGTGGTCTGACCTTCACTGCCGTGAATTAACCGAATGCCCCCATTGTCACAAGCAAACATCGGTGATGTCAGGCACTGTATTTTATCGGCTCAGACAGCAGTATTTCAGCGTTAAGGCTAAACAAGCTTAGTTGAAGTGAGCTGGAAGACTGCTCCACTTATATTATCTCAAATCAGAGCGGCTATGGGACATATATTATCTACCGATTGTCGGTCACTATACATTATATGATGCCTTTGTTTGGCGGTAAGCACAAATGCAAGCTTGGTCTTAGAGCAGTTGGGACCCCCCATTATCATTGCATGTGAAAACAAGCATAAAAGTCAGAATTTATCGCGATGAAAGAGGTTAAAAATGTGAATTTTAAAACATTCAAAGAACATATCACATCACCTTTTAGCGGATCAACATGTCATAACCGATACTTATCCTTCGTTAAATATGATAGATAAAACATAGCAACATGAGCCAAGAGTCACACAAACTGAAAAGGTAGACGAATGGTTGCCCAGGGTTCATATAGTGATAGGTAATTTGAAAACGTTTTTGTTGGGCACTTTTCATGGCGTTATGGGTAACTACTTACAAGAATACTTGAATGAGTTTTGTTATCGGTATAATCGCTGTTTTGTGAAAAAAACACCTAATCGATTGGTAAACTAAGCAATTATTCATAACCCTTTTAAATCAACCAGAGTTAAATGGAGAAACATGAATAATAATTTAAATCAGCGTTTTAAGTTTTATGAAAATTGATTCTAATTCTCCGCCTATTACACATCACTTAAAGCCTTTGCCGTCGCAAAAAGAAGCGGTAAGGTTGAGTGCACCTAGGTCGCAGTCAGAAAATAGAATGATCCGCCAATCAAGTCAAAAACGTATTATTGATTGGTTTTCACAGGCAGGTGTGCAAGCGGACGGTAGTATGTTTAAAACGTCCACCAGTTATGAAAAAATCAAGCGTAAAAAAGTGATATTGGAGCAGCGAAAACTAATTAACCTGAGATCTGCTTAAGCGATAATCATAGAGTTCAGCTCTACGTCAGTTAAATTACGGCTTGGCTTATTTTCTTTTAAACAATAAGCGACCAATCCCGCGAGTAAATTCAGCATAAAGCCGTTCATACTCCGATGCCTTGAGTGTTCGATATAAGAAATATTCTTAAGTTGGTCGTTTATTGTTTCAATTATATAGCGCCTTGAAAGCATGGCCCTATCCCACAACGATATAGCTTTTGCTTTCATATTTTTGCGAACGGTTGTGATGAGACTTACACCTTTATCTAATAAATCCGCTTCCAAAGCTTTACTCAAATAGCCTTTGTCTCCATACAATTTATCAGTCAAACCTTCTGCTAATTCACGTATGGGTTGAGTGTCATGCACATTGCCGGTTGTGACTTTCGCAGCAACAATTTTACCGTGATGATTGACGACTAAGTGGAGCTTGAAACCATAAAACCAACCCATAGTACCTTTACCTCGTTGAGCGATACCGTCGAAGGTTTTATGTCTAGGTATTCGGATGTTATGACACACCTTGATGCTTGTAGAGTCAATGAATTCATGTCCTGTGGGCTTTCCTTTAAGTGATGTGAAGTAGGTACTCATGAGCACGATAACTCTAGGCATGACCGCTAGAAATCGTGTGTAACTCAATAAATTTGGAAACGCATTTTTGTACACAAGAGATACATACCCAAGAGAGTAGTTTTTGAAATCACGGTAATGTGACATATGAAAACTGACGACAATCGTCATGATTTCATATGTGGTCATTTGCCCTTCTCTTTGACGTTTTCGCGTTGCGTCTTCGAGCAGTTGTTTACGCCATTGAGGGATAAATACTTTGCAAAAATCATCGACATCACAAAACAGCTCAACTAATTTACTCATGCCTGTTCCTTTTTTAGATTCATCTCTTTTAGTCGAAAGATCGGATCTTGGAACAGGCATTTAGTTCAATTTATTAAACAGGATTCAGGTAAGGTAATTTATAAAAAATTCTAGGCAGAGCGATAGATTTCTGTCTCGATGACGGTAATGATGAAGAAAAGATCCCGATTGGTTTTTTAGTTTCGTAAAAATGGCAGAAAAAAAAATTTCTCCTACTATGCAGGAATTATGGGGCAAAATATTTGCTGTTGAGTCAGCAAATCCTGGTAGTTTTTCTTTAAAAACCTTAGGTCTATTGAAACAACTGACACAAAAGGATGCACAGATTTTCTGCAATGCAGTTAATTTAGCCAGCAAACGTAAAGGTGAATCTTCTCTTAAAGTGATACTAGGCTATTATCAAAAAAAAGAATATTTAGTCGCTCTTTGGTTCGCACAAAAAACCATCGACTTAACTTATCTGAATTTGGTTTAGGTTACACCGATATTTTGTCACTAATAGACTTAGGATTAATACACCATAGTGAAATAGAATCTGGTGAACTCCCAATAGGTATTCCCGCGGAATGGCGTTGTGCAGTGCAAGCACTGGATTTAATCGCTAAACGCACAGGCACCACATTGGTTTATTACAAATTCACTACTACTGGCGCTGAATTATGTAAATTGGTGACCCGAAAACGACAAGATATTTATGTTAAATCACTAAAGGTCACCTTAGGCAATGCTTTCAATATAATCTAAATAATGATTAATAGGGCAATACGAAAAATAACTAAATTCCATCACCAAATTCATGCAAGCCACATTCTCTTTTTAAACCGAAGAAACGAGTATCTTGTTCAGTCATACCTTCTTCCAATGAACGTGTACTGTGCCAATCACCAATTGACACATAACCTTTTTCCCATAAAGGATGATACGGCAGGTTATGTTTTTTTAAGTACAAGTGCACATCTTTATTCGACCAATCAATAATAGGATAAATTTTATACTGATTTTTTAGCTTTTGCACAACAGGCAAGGTTTCTCGCATGTCAGACTGACTGCGGCGCAGCCCAGCAAACCAACTTTTTATTTTTAAATCATCCAAGGCTTTTTGCATAGGCTCAACTTTATTTAGAGCATTATACTTTTCAATACCTTCTAGACCCTGTTCCCACATTTTCCCCATACGTGCTTCTTGCCATGCAGAGGAAACATCGGCGCGATATACCTTAAGGTTGAGATTTAGACGTTGTGTTAACTCATCAACAAATTGATAGGTTTCAGCAAACAAATAACCCGTGTCTGTAAGCACTACTGGTATATCAGGGTACTGCTGCGTAACCATATGTAACATCACAGCAGCTTGAGCACCAAAGCTAGATGACAACATAAACTGATGCGGCAAGTGTTCTAATGCCCAAGCTATCCGTTGTTCCGCAGACTGCTGCTCTAATGCAATATTGGTTTGCGCTAATTCATCGCCTGAAATATTTAATGTTGCACTTTCTAGAGTGCTAGATTGAATAGCTTGGGTCATCATAAAAGTCCTTGGCTGAGTCAATAACAGGTTTAACAACTTTTGCTCTGATAAGAAAATCACCAAAAGCTTCGTTAACCTCGCGTTCTTTTGACCAGCGGCCAATTAAGACATCTAATTCATCCATGATTTCTTTTTCATCAATATTTTCCCGATACATTCTAGGGATCCGTGTGCCTTGACGATCACCACCTAAATGAAAGTTGTATTTACCTGGCGCTTTACCCACTAAGCCAACTTCTGCCAACATAGCCCTGCCACATCCATTAGGACAACCGGTAACACGATAAATAATACTTTCATTCTGCATACCATGCTTAGCCAATATGCCTTCAATCTCTGTCACCGCATCAGGCAAGTAACGTTCTGCTTCAGCCATCGCTAATGGGCAAGTAGGCAAAGACACACAGGCCATCGAATCTTTACGTTGCAAACTCACATCATCAGCCATTAGTCCATGTTCACGGGCTAGCTGCTCAATTTGGGCTTTTTGCGACGCTGGGACACCCGCAACGATCAAATTCTGATTGGCCGTTAATCGAAAATCACCTGTATGTATTTTTGCAATTTCAGCACAACCAGTTTTAAGTGTTTTGCCTGGGTAGTCTAAAATACGGCCGTTTTCAATAAATAAGGTTAAATGATGTTTACCATCTACCCCTTCGACCCAACCAATACGATCACCCCGTGAAGTAAATTCGTATGGGCGACTCTGTGCAAAACTAACACCTGAGCGTTTCTCAACTTCAGCTTTGAAGTTTTCAACACCGACACGCTCTAAAGTATACTTAGTTTTAGCATTTTTACGATTAACACGGTTCCCCCAGTCACGTTGGGTAGACACCACCGCTTCAGCTACAGCTAAAGTATGCTCAATGCTAATATAGCCAAAATCATCTGCTTTACGTGGGAAAGTGGAAGTATCACCATGGGTCATGGCTAACCCCCCTCCAACCAATACGTTAAAGCCAATTAATTTACCATTTTCGGCAATAGCTACAAAATTTAAGTCATTAGCATGCACGTCAACATCATTTTGCGGTGGAATAACTACGGTTGTTTTAAACTTTCGAGGTAGATAGTTATTACCTAATATAGGCTCTACTTCAGTTGTTTCTGATTTTTCGCCGTCCAGCCAAATTTCTGCGTAAGCACGTGTTTTAGGAAGCAAATGTTCACTGATTTTCTTCGCCCACTCATAAGCTTCTTGATGTACTTCAGACTCTACTGGGTTGGATGTACACAACACATTTCGGTTTACATCACCCGCAGTGGCAATAGAATCAACGCCAACTTGATTAAGCATTTGGTGCATAGATTTAACGTTAGGCTTTAACACACCGTGAAACTGAAAAGTTTGACGCGTAGTTAACCGAATACTGCCATAGATACTTTTTTCTTCAGCAAACTTATCAATTGCCAGCCACTGCTTGGTAGTAATGATGCCACCGGGTAAGCGTGCTCTTAACATCACATTTTGCAACGGCTCTAGTTTTTGCTTAGCGCGCTCTGCACGAATATCGCGGTCGTCTTGCTGATACATGCCATGAAAGCGAATAAGCTGAAAGTTATCGCCAACAAATGCACCGGTTAAATCATCGGTCAAGTTTTCTGCGATAGTTCCACGTAATAAATTACTTTGTTCTTTTAAACGTTCGTTATCGGCTAGATTGCCTTCAACGATAAAATTTTTGTGGTCATTACTCATTAGTAAACATCCTTCTGGTAACGTTTAGCACGGCGCAAGTCAGAAATATACTGTTCTGCTTGCTCTTCGCTTTTTGCGCCATGTTCAATAACAATCTGTACTAAAGCGTCTTGTACATCTTTGGCCATATGATTGGCATCGCCGCAAACATAAATGTGTGCGCCTTGTTCAAGCCACTGATAGAGTTCAGCGCCTTCTTCAAGCATACGGTGCTGCACATAGATTTTCTGTTCCTGATCTCTAGAAAATGCCAAGCTAATTTTGTTGAGCACACCGTCTTTAACAAAACGTTGCCATTCAGTTTGATACAAGAAGTCTTGAGTATAATTGGGGTTGCCAAAAAACAACCAATTTTCACCACTTGCTTCTTCAACTTCACGCTGTTGCATAAAGGCTCGAAATGGGGCGATACCTGTCCCAGGACCAATCATGATGACAGGTGTGTTGCCATCAGCGGGTAAACGGAAGTTGTCGTTCCTCTCAACAAACACATTCACTTCACCACCTTCATCTAAACGAGTAGACAAAAAGCTTGATGCACCACCTTGATGGGCATGACCATGAGCGTCATACTCAACTAAGGCAACGGTTAAGTGCACTTCATCCTCTACTTCTGCTTGGCTAGAAGCAATGGAGTAGAGTCGAGGTGTCATAATTCTTAAGGTATCAACAAACTGTTGTGCAGTAACTTTAGCTGGGTACTGGCGCACAACATCAATGATTTGACGCTGTGCTAGATATCCACGCAACACAGACTTATCATCTAACAGTGCATTGAGTTCAACATTGTTTGCGTATTCTGCGTATTTGGTGGCGAAAGCTGGGTAACTTTGAGTCAACTCTAATTTATTGACTAAAACGTCATGTAAGCTGTAATCATCACCAGACCAATTAATCGAGTCGTCTCTTTGTAAGCCAAGTGCAGTGATTAACTCGTCAACTAGTTTTATATCGTTTTCAAACCACACACCTAATGAATCACCTGGTCGATATTGAATACCAGAGTCTTCAAGAGATATCTCAATATGACGGATATCCTTAACAGAATCTCGTCCAGTGATTTTTTGGCTTTCCAATAAGGTTGCAGTATATGGGGCTTTTTTAGTGTATTGACTGGCTACTACAGCACTAGGGTGCACATTCAAGGATGGAATGACAGATTGCGAAGTCTTTGCAATCAACTCATCTTTTACTTGATGTGTAATGGTGTCGAACCAAGCCGCTACATCTGCGTCGTAATCAACGTCACAATCAACGCGGTCAGTAATTCTGGTTGCGCCCAAGTCTTGTAAACGTTTGTCAAAGTCTTTAGCTGTTTGGCAGAAAAACTCGTAACTTGTGTCACCTAAGCCCAAAACAGCAAAGTTTAGATCATTAAGTCTAGGCGCTTTTTTTCCAGCTAAAAAGCTGTGTAGTGCCACAGCATCATCTGGCGCTTCCCCAATACCGTGGGTACTGACAATAATCACTACATGACTTTCTGTTTTTAATTGCTTCTGCTTATAGTCAGCCATGCTCACTATTTTAGCAGGAATATTTATCGCATCTAATTTTGCTTTAAATTCCTGTGCCACAGATTTAGCGTTACCGGTTTGCGAACCATACAAAATAGTCAAAAACTTTGCGGCAACACTGTCCTGTTGAACTGAAACATTAGGCTGAACGGCTTGCGCCAATCCAGCTAAGTAACCACTCAACCAAGTCAGTTGTTGTGGATTAAGAGCTGCCGTGGCCTGATTAATTTGAGACCACTGGTTTTCGTTTAAACCTGCGGCAAGCCCAGAGGCTTGATTTATTACTGAAGACATATAATCGCTAACCCTTGTTATTTCAAATAGAGCATAACGATATATGTACATAACTGGAAAGAATAAAAACTGATTTTTTATAACCAAATCAGATGAAACTAAAAATGCACCTCTAATCCAGCATATGCACCTTTAAATTCTAGATCAGAATATATGCCATCCAAGTCTTCCAACTCTAAGGATACTGCACGATAGCCAAGTTGAAAAGTAACGTCTATGGCAAGGTTTTCCATCAAACTATAAGTAATTGCCGCCTGATAATCTGACAAAGTGTGGTCATCTACGCTTAAAAAACTCCCTTCAACAAAAGCTCCAAAGCCTGTCAGGGGGAGCCCTACGGCCAATCGTGAATAAAACATAGGTATTGGACCTGAAAATTCCTCTCGCCCGTTAACTGTAGGATCGCCTTTATCTGTGACCAGTAATTCACCATCAATATATTTGGCATTGAGGCCAACATCGAAACTTATCAGATCATTATCAAACAGCTCATAGTATAAAATAACATCAGTTGTAGTGAGCTGAACATCGCTTGTTGCCTCTGAGTTGATTGAAAAAAGCTTTCCACCAAAAACAAAGTTTCGCTCTAAAAGCACATCACCACTGGTGTCCATATTGGTTCTTTGCAATTTTATATTAGGAATAAGTGGCAAAGGATGTTCAAAAGCCACGTACAAATTTGACTGGCTTTGATCTTCAAAATTAAAATCAGTGTTGGTTCCGTCTTCAGAAAATCCACCGACAGTCTCCATATTCCACCCTTGGGCACCAATATATAATCCAAGCAAGGTATCCGATCTGCTTGGATTGCTCATACACAAAACTATCAGCCCGAGAGAGAGCACTGTCTTTTTCATAATTTAACCTTGATTCAATAATTCGCTTAGCTCGATTAAAGCAGCATTTGCCCGAGAAATATAGTTCGCCATTACTAACGAATGATTAGCTAAGGTGCCAAAACCACTACCGTTTAATATTATTGGACTCCATAGAGACTCTTGTGTCGCCTCTAATTCACGGATGATTTGTTGTAGGCTTATCTTGGCATTTTTCTTCTCAAGTACATCTGCAAAATCTACTTCTACTGCTTTTAAGAAATGTATTAATGCCCAACTCGCACCTCTGGCTTCATAAAAATTATCATCTAACTGCCACCAGCTGGTTTTTTCAGCCAGTCTATTAGCCGTTGGCGTAGATTGATTAGCCTGAGAATCCCCGGCTAAACTTGTATCAAGACGTTCTTGACCCACGCTGGCGCTTAGACGTTGTGAGAAACTACCTAAACGTTTCTCCAGCTGTTTGAGCCAATCTCTTAAATTATCTGCTCGTGCATAGAATTGCCCTTGTTGTTGACGGCTATCAGATAGGCTGCTTCTGTAAGCATATAAATTATCAATGCCTTCTTGGTACTTGGACTCTGCAGAGGGCAACAACCAACTTAAGCTATCTATATTGAATTGAGGTTGAGCTTTGGTTAAGAAAGGATTTTCTAAAGATTGGCTTTGTGAACGGCTAAAATCTTGGCGCATAGCCAGAGCCAAATCTCGCGTCATTTCTAAGGCACCAAACTCCCAACTAGGCATATTGTCCATCATTACACTAGGTGGCAACACATCATTTGACAAATAGCCTCCAGACTTATTCAACAAGGTCTCGCTAACTTTAATTAAACTTGTGGTAATCGTGTAGCCCGCTACAACAGTCTCATTCCTCTGGCTAGCTTGCTGTTGAGCAAGTAACTCTGGTTCAAATAGTTCAGGTTCGAAGCTCCAGAACACTGACAAAATCCATAACAAGAAGATAAAAAGAACAGCCGTGCTAAACAGCCATTTTGGTGCAAGATATTGTTTCATATTTTTTCCTAATGATGTTTATGTTCAGACGGCCGGGCGACATTAGCCGTAATCATAATGGACTCACCGTCTTGGGTCTGCAAACTGATTGCGACAGACTGCCCTTCTAGTAGGGGCTCCTTCAACCCAAACAGCATAATATGAAGACCTCCGGGAGCAAACTGCACAGTCTCTCCAGATTTTATCACAACCTCTGACTGTTGTTGCATGCGCATCATATCATCTACCAATATATGGTTATGTATTTCTGCCTTAGTAGCGAAATCTGCTGACGCACCAATTAAAATTTGGTCTGTATCCGAGCTGTTTTGAACCGAAAAATAGGCCGCTGTGTTGGGCACCCCCGGAGGCAATAACCTGACAGTTGCGTTTGTTATTGTTACTTCAGCGTAAAGTGCACCTGTTACTAAGCTGCACAGCAATAAAATTAATCGAAGCATAAATCACCTAATATATAAAAATATTTTATCAATTATTCAGCAATTTTAATTAACATACCATCCATTAAACACAAAAGTTTGACTAAGGTCGATAGCATATCAATATGTGGCTGTTTGTTTGTCTCTCACTAAGAGAAAGATGACTAGGGTAAATAAGATAACCGGCCAAAACACGCTTAATCCTGCAACAAACAAACCAATACCTGCGGCAATTAGGACAAAGATAATCGCAGAAAAAATGCTAAACGCGATGATAAACCCTACAACAACTAAGATTGCCACTATACATGTGAGTACAAGAACGGAGGTGATTGGCTCAAAATCATGCTCAGCGAAGGAAAGGTGTAAATCTAGCCACTGTGTTGCTAGGTAGCTTAGACTGTAGGTCAACACAATTGCTATCAATACAGCCAAAATGATATTTTTGAACACAACTCACTCCTTATCGGTTTGGGATCAGGATTGTGGCAGTGATATAAGCAATCGCAGTAACCATCGGCAGCGCTATCAAACATACTACCGCTGCTACACGAATTACCAATCTAGGTACACTCCAGTGTCTAGCTAAACCTGCACATACACCCGATACTTTACGGTGCGTTGAATCTTTATATAATCTGTCTATGTCAAAATAACGTCTCATATTATTCTCCTATTGATTCAAATTACTGGGTTAGTGTCAATGGTTGCTTGCCACTAACGAATTGACACGTCAAAACTAAGCCACTTTTTTACGTAATGCTTCTAGTTCTTGCTCAATTTGACTTTCAGCTTCAAGTTGATTGAACTGGACATGTAAACCTTGTGAGTCATTCACTAAATCGTAAGCATCAACTTGTGACTCTAAATCATCAATTCGGCGTTCATATTGTTCAAAGCGGATGATCGCATCATCAATTTTGACTGAATGAGCTTTGTTTTTAACAGTCATACGCACAGCTACCGAGCGCTCTCTAATAATCAGAGATTTTTGTTTTGCACGAGCTTCCACTAGTTTATCTTGTAATTTACCCATGTCAGCTTGAAGTTTACACAGCGACTCCGCAACTAGATTTTGCTCATCAGCTAAAGTCGATAGTTTTTGCTGACTGTGGTGCTTTTCACCCAATGCAGCTCTGGCTAGGTCCTCACGATCTTTTTCTACCGCTAAAGTGGCCTTTGTCTGCCATGCATTTATTTGTTGATGCAATTTGTCTACTTGGCGCTCAACGTGTTTCTTCTCGGCTAAATTAGTCGCTGCAACCGACCGTAATTCGACTAAGGTTTCTTCCATTTCTTGGATAAGTAATTTAATCACTTTTGCTGGCTCTTCAGCTTTGTCTAAGATGGCGTTGATATTGGCTTGTACTATGTCTGACATTCTCGTAAACATACCCATTTTGATTTCTCCAATAAGATTAATAAGTTTCCTGCTGGGCTATTCCAGCACTACCAGTACTAACATTGTTATTACAAGTGTTGTGCCAATTTAACAAATATTAATAAACAACTGATTTAATTGAATTTTTATTAAAAATGTAACGAGAAAACATTTGGTGACTTTGAGCAAACTTAACAATTTAGTCAAATAGACTAAGTAGTTAGCGAAAATCACAACCAATATTTAATAGACTGTGAGACCACAACTTCCGACACAGAAAAAGAAAACTAACCACAAAGAGCACAAAGAGCACAAAGGAAAAGTAGTTGATAGATACTAGTCACGATATCCAATATGTTTAGACTGCCCTGAATATTCTGTGGATTTCTTGGTATGGAACATCACCGGAAAATGGTGAAGGACGGCAATTCCGACAGACTGTGTAAAAACTATTGATCACCTTTTGGTCTAAGTACGTGATGTTTATGATCAATCAGTCTTAGCCACCGATCCAACTTTAAGACCGAAATTAGTATAATAAAATGGTAAGCCAAACCAGAGTATATCTAACATGTCTCACCATATTAAAGGTCAACCAAGACACCAATCGACATTTTTCCCAGAAGCAATAGATGACTTTGTTACCGAAGATAATCCAGTTCGAGTTATCGATATGTTTGTTGACCACCTTGATTTATTAGACTTAGGTTTTGAGACTGTTAACCCAAAGCTTAATGGCCGCCCAGGCTATCATCCTTCTACAATGTTAAAACTCTACATCTATGGTTACTTAAATCGCATTCAGTCATCTCGCAGGTTGGAAAAGGAAAGTCACCGCAACGTTGAATTAATGTGGTTGCTTGAGCGTTTAAGACCTGACTTTAAAACTATCGCCAACTTTAGAAAAGATAATGGCAAGGGGATCAAAAATGTCTGCCGCAAGTTTGTTGAGTTATGTCGTCAGCTCAACATGTTTGACGATTCAGCCTTCGCCATCGATGGCAGTAAATTTAAAGCCGTCAACAACAAATCCAAGAATTATACGCCCACCAAAGTTCAGGCTCATATCGAGCGAACAGAAAAGAGTATTCAACAATACTTAAGTCAAATGGACACCAAAGACGGGGATGAAAAGGATATCGACACCACAGTATCTACTTCAAAATTAGCATGGCTTGAGCAGCGATTAGTTGAGCTTAAAGCACTCGAAATACAGGTGAATGAACACCCAGACAAGCAAGTGTCACAAACCGACCCTGATGCACGTTTGATGAAGACGCAACATATGCAAAGACAGGTGTGCTACAACGTGCAAAGCGCTGTGGATACAAAACATCACTTGATTGTTGAACACGATGTCACTATGACAACAGACAGAGGCCAGCTCACCTTAGTGGCAGAGCAAGTCCAAAAAACATTAGGTAAACAAGACATCACTATCATCGCCGACAAGGGGTACTTTAGTCGCAACGATATCAAGGCCACACAAGATTTAGGCATGACGGCAAACGTGCCACAAACTGATACATCAGGCTCAGAAAAAAAAGGTATATTCAACAAATCATTATTTAAATACGATAAAGACCAAGACCTTTATATTTGCCCAGCGGGCGAGGAATTACCGCATCGACGGAACGTAACCGAAGACGGCCTTGAGCAAAAGGTATACGTTAATTTTTATGCTTGCCGAGATTGTGATATCAGAGATAAATGCACGAGATCATTAAAAGAGCCAAGGAAAATGAGACGCTGGGTTCACGAAGATGAGATAGACGCGATGCAGCAGCGGCTCGACGATAATCCAGAGATATCGGTTGTGAGAAGACAAACCGTGGAGCATCCGTTTGGTACTATCAAAATGTGGATGGGCTCGACACACTTTTTAATGAAGCGTAGAAAGAATGTCAGTATCGAGATGAACCTGCATGTGCTGGCTTATAACACTGAAGAGAATGATGACAATAATGGAGACAGCTGGTTTGATGGAGGCCATCAGGCAATAATGGGAGATTTAGCCTGAATTCATGAGATAAAACAGCCTTCAAACGTCACATTTACCATTAACAACCCGCCTTGACACTCCAAATCCAAAATTCCGCGCTAACGCTAATAATAAGTGACTAAGTCATTTGGAAGGTTGAGTATCACAGAGGGTAAGATTTGGCGGTTGTAATCCGAGTTTTTACACAGCCTGCCGACTAAGCGGTCATTGAGATTTGAGGAACCATGTTCAGATTCAGGGTAAGTTTGACTAAAATTTACTGCTTGTTTGTGGGGGTGGTTTAAGCTCGTTGCTGCCGTTGGACTGCTCTCAAATGATGTTCACTTAGATACTATAGCTAACATTAAATAGGTATACATATTATGTTTCTATGTAATCGGTTAATTTTTTACTTGTACAATACCAAATTTATCTGGATACTTTATTACCCAACTGAATCGCGTATGAAAATGAAATAAAAATTTTGCTATTTTGGACTTGGGGCTAGCATTCAACCTTTAGTAGATACGGATAATAATTACACTATATGGAGTATAGACGATGAAAAAAAATATAAATTTACTTGCCATAATATCGGTTGTTTTTTCCTTAAACACATTGGCATTTGTTCAACAGAGTGATCCTCCAGCAGTGCTCGAGGTCATTTCTGTAAGTGGCACTTCTACTTCTGGGTTTGGCGCTAGTTCTTCACTACCAGGATTTGGGTATAGTGCTTATGGTGGTAGTGGTGGTGGTGGTACTCAAGGATCAATTGATGATGTAGAAAAGTGTGAGATTAAAGCAAGTGGCGAGAAAGTGTACATGTAATATAATAGCCGTTGCCGTTCACGCATTGTCAAGTGTGGGTTGTGTTGCTCTTGGCGCCGCAATTGGAGGAAGTACAGCTGGAACAATGACACCTTTAGGGGTTTATGTAGCCGCTTCATGCGCCGGTGCGGCTACTATTGCTCTCGCAGTTGCAGTTGCTGACTGCGATAAAGATTATGAAAATGACAAAGCGATATGCGATTAATTAATTAGGAGAGGTGGGTTTAGTAGGCCCACCTATTGTGTTATATGTTTTTAGAAAAAAATATTTACTTGAAAATATTTGTAACCTATACCGTTCTATTGGGTGTGCTATGGGGAAGCCAGTTTTTGATGTCTGTTATGCTGCCCCCTTTAATTAATTTTGCGGTTTGTGTCACACTCCTGCTTGTTGTTATTGTGATATTTGTGAGCGCTTACAATCAGGAACTGATGAAGAATCAAAAAACACGACTAATGCTAGGCATTTTTGGCGCTTTGACAACTGCCGTTGGTCTCTTGTATCTATTATTTGGGCACGAAGTGTTTTTTACGCAAACTGTCCCCCAAACAGGAGGTTCAGTTTCAAAAAATCATCTTAACAGTAGCTTGCAGATTGAAAATAAGCTTAACGAAAAGCCTAAACCAAACCTAGTTGGTAACATTATCACTGATGAATTAGCAGCTACCTTTTCTGACTCTAGCCAAAATATTGAAAATTTGAAAACAATTCATTCCCAAAACCATCAAAGAAAGACACCTTCAATCACAAGATGAAATAGTGTTGAAAAAAGCAATATTAAATACCTTTTAAGATATTTTTGAAATTGTGGGAATAAGATGGGATGCTTTGCTTAAAACTACTGAAAATTTCGACATAGATGGCCTAGAAGATAAAGCTATGTTGACCTTCGCCCTAACGCAAGCAATTTCTAATGGTGCACCATTAGACGTTCTGGTGGATTTTTTAAATAGAGGAGCTGAACTTAATGCAAATATTTTGTTTGCAGTAGCTCTAAGGCAAGACGTAGAAATCGCGAAGGTATTTGTTGACTACGGAATGGACTTGGACTTAAGAGATGTTCAAGGCAGAAATGCTTTGTATTATTCATTGTCTGATTTACGAAAAAGAAACATGTTTGAATACTTAGTTTCTAATGGAGTAAGTACCAAAACTTCAGACACTACGAATGATTTAATGAGCACTGTATTGGCAGGTTGTGATGGTTCTGGCAATGTTTTCTATTATATTAAACGATTATTGTCCTTGGGTGAAATTATCCACCCCGTACACCGTGAAATCTATTTTGATTTAGTATTAAACAATAAGTTGTGTGTTAAGAAAATTTCACCCTTTTTTATGTCCTAACAACTTTAATAGGCCACCCATAATAATTTGACTGTTTTTTCTACTGCACTAAGCTTTGATAACACCAATTGAAATAGCAGCACTTGGTTGCGTTCAGTTGTAACGCCGAGGTTTTTGTCCCAGTTGCGGTGCGGTGCGCGGCGAATGGCAGAAAGCGCCGCCTTGCTGGTAGATGATGTGTTGCCCCATGAGCCCATTAGGCAATGGGTATTGAGCTTCCCTTTTCAACTTAGGTTTTTGTTTGCCAGCTATCCCCACATCATGGGAAAAGTACTGGGTATTGTCTATCGCACACTTGCTACACATATCACTAAAAAAGCAGGCTACAAAAAAGGGGTCAAGTTGCTTGCCTCACAATACTCTTGTTCAATCCATCAACTCGCGTCCTAAACAAAATTACATGGACAGCCATGTTAATGGTTGTCCCTTCTCTAACAGCGAAGCTGTGCGTTAAACTCTCCCCTCGACTGCATGTTCGCCGATAATCTATTCACTTTTGTAGGGCAATCGCCATGGACAGGCGATTGAGTAATGGCTTGTCGGAAACGAATTATTACGACCTGCAAAAGTGAATAGATTATTGGATGAAGAACATATTTGGAGAGCGGCCCTTTTTGTTTACTTTTTGTGGCTGTAGGTAAAAAGTAAATCGTTTGGCATGGATGCCAATCGAAAATCCGCAAAGGATTGCGGTGAACGAAGTGAATGTTGCTCTATCAGAAACTAAATCGATAGGGTCAGTGACATTGATTGACCAAAAGTTCAATGGCACATTCGAGCCAGTCAGCTCTAGCTCATTAACTCAATAACAACTCTCTTTTTTCACCTGTTTTTCTTATGTGCTCTCCGTGTACTCAGTGGTAAAAATTCTTTTGCTTTAAATCTATCGACTAGTTGCTGTATTTTATATGCGTATGTAAAACTGCCATACAAAATGACAAAGCACAGAAATTGAGGGAGTAATTTTTTGGGGATACACTTAACCGCGTACTAGGATAGCTAAGGTGATAAAACAAAAACGGTCAATACTGCAATTAGAGACCGTTCCGATAACTGATGGTGTTGCTGCATTTAGTCAATGCTGAACTCTTTCGCACACATTCAACAAAGCTAAATATTATCGCCCCAGCCACATAGGCAACAACTGGCGCCAACAACATGATAAATAAAGATATTTGATAAAACATAGTCAATTCCTTATTCAGCTTGTGTGTTGCTAACCTCAACATTTTTAGATTGAAGGTCTGTGATAGACACTTTAGCGGTGTAACTCTTTTCTTCGTTAAAGCTAACGTTGTTGGCTACCGTTAATATAGTCGAACGCACATTGTTTTTAAGTTCTTGCTGTGCAACATCCATCGCTTGATTAACCATAACGCTTACATATTTATCTAATGAAACATTTTCAGCTTGTGCAGTCGCAGTAAAAGCTAAAGTTGAAGTAAGTGCGATGGCTGCGATTTTAGATTTAGTGAACATGATATTTTCCTTTGGTTTAGTAAGTTAATAACTGTTTATCAATTGTGTGAACAGTTATTGTTTAAGTCGCAGTATCCTTTGCGATAGTTGTGCCAATCATGAAATTAATTTTATCTATATGATTTATATATATTTTTACTTTAAACCAGAAATTGAAGAGTTGAGTAAATATTATCCCAGCCTAAAATATGGTTAAATTTACCACTACATTAGTAAATTTAACCAACCATCTCGGATTGAAATTGTTTGGCCTTGGACTGTGCCTCTAACAATACATCTAAAGCATCCGTTAACAGTTCAACACCCACACCTGCTTTAGTGCCGTTTTTGGCTCAAGTACCTACGCCAAATACGCCCACCAGCCTGGCCTTGAAATAGGCCCAACATATGCCTAGCAATATTCCATGGCCTAGCACCGAGAGCAATCTGCTGTTCGACATAGGGCAACATTGCCAGCACCACTTCAGGGCGAGTTTTACTGACAGAGTGGTCTTGATAAAAACGTTTGTCGACTTCCGCTAAAATATAAGGATTACTATAAACCTCGCGGCCTATCATCACTCCATCTAAATGGTTCAGATGCAGTTGCGCATCATCTAAGGTTTTAACACCACCATTTAAACTGATATGTAACTCGGGAAACTGTTGTTTTAATTGGTAGACACGGTCATACATCAATGGCGGTACATCACGATTTTGTTTTGGACTTAAACCTTTTAGCCACGCTTTACGGGCATGCACAATAAAAGTATTGCAACCTGAGGCCGCAACCACTTCAATAAAGCGAGTTAAGTCTTCGTATTCATCCATATCGTCAATACCAATACGCGACTTGACTGTAACGGGAATATCCACCTCTGCCTGCATAGTGTTAATGCATGCAGCCACAGTTTCTGGCTCAGCCATTAAACACGCACCAAACCTGCCATTTTGCACACGATCAGAAGGGCAGCCCACATTGATATTGACTTCATCATAACCGTACTTTTGCGCCTCACTGGCACAACGCGCCATGTCAGTCGGGTTAGAACCGCCTAGTTGTAACGCTACAGGGTGCTCTTCTTGGTTAAACCCAAGATAATCGCCTTTGCCAAAAATAATCGCCCCAGTGGTGACCATCTCGGTATATAAAAGCGCATGTTGTGAAATTTGTCTAAGGAAATAGCGACAGTGCTTATCGGTCCAATCCAGCATTGGCGCGACAGAAATAGTGCGGTTGATTGGTTGAGTCATCATTATATTGCCAATGTGGAATTTTAGGGCGCGCATTTTAGCTGATTTCGCTAGTTAGCACTAGTGCAGGTTATTTATTCCACACTTAGTTTATTCAGTTAGCTGACTAACATAATAAATTCTGAGTAAATGTAATTGATCGTAAGTGGCTTGCTCATTCAAAGCATCGTAGACAGGCTTTAGACGCTCATGAGAATATTCTGCAAATGCGGCTAAGGCTGAATCAATTTGGTCTTGACTCAAACCTGATTGATCTAACAACAATGTGGGTTGCTTAAACTCATGCCCATCTTGCACATACCGGTATAGATGATTAATGATGGTGCCGTCTTTTACCTTAAATTGTTCGGCTAAAGACACAATCGATTGCCCAGCCTCATAAGCGCTAACAATTTCAGCACTGCGGCTACTGGAATTTGTACTAGTGCTTTTACTCACCGTTGCTTTGCTGGCCGTTTGAGTATTAGCTACTTCTTCAATATTATGTTGCTGGCAATAATCGCTGATAAGGGCTAGATAATGCTCACCATACTTATCTAATTTGGCTTGCCCTACGCCATGAATACGTAACAAGCTTTCTTGGGAGTGGGGAAAAAAATGAGCCATTTCGTTGAGTGTGCGATCAGAAAAAATCGCGTAAGGCGGCAGGTTTGCTGCATCGGCTAAACGTTTACGGTCAGCTTTTAATATGGCTACTAATTGCTGATCCCCCGGATTAACAAGTGTTTTAGATGTATGGCTACTGGCAGCAACAGGTTGTTGTAACAAGGCAAAAAATGGCACCTTACCTTTTAATACATCACCGGCTTTTTGCGTTAGCTTTAAACCGCCAAATTGTTCTTCTTGGTTAAGCAGCCCTTTTTGAATCAATTGCCGCGCCAACGTCATCCACTGCTTTTTATTGTACTCATTGCCAATATTATAAGTTGAAAGCAAGTTATGCTGGTTTTGCAGCACTTTTTCAGCATTAGAGCCACGTAATACATCAATAATATGGCTAGAACCAAAACGCTGGCCAGTGCGGTGCACACAAGATAAAAATTTCTGGGCGGGTACGGTTAAGTCAGACTTTTCTTTGCTTTCACCGGTGCAGTTGTCACAGTTAGCGCAATTTTCTTTAGTCGACTTTTCACCAAAATATTCGAGTAGTGGCGAACGTCTGCAATCTTCAGCTTCGGCTAACGCTAACATTTGATTAAGGTGCATATTAGCCAGACGTTTTTCTTGCTCGTTGCTCATCTGATCGATAAAAAACCGAATTTTACCGGTATCACCGTAACCGAATAACAATAAACAATCGGCGTCTAAACCGTCACGGCCAGCACGACCAATTTGTTGGTAATAACCTTCAATATTTTTTGGCAGGTCATAGTGTAATACGTAACGTACGTCAGGTTTGTTAATACCCATACCAAACGCGATAGTTGCCACAATGATGTTTACATCATCACGGATAAAACGTTCTTGGTATTCGCTGCGTTTAATACTGCTCAGCCCTGCGTGATAAGGCAACGCCGAAAAACCATCTTGTTGCAGCTTACTGGTGAGTTCATCCACTCCTTTGCGCGATTGGCAATAAATAATCCCCGATTGCTCTGGGTGTTGCTCAACAAACTTTTTACACTGCAGATAGGGATTATCTTTAGGAACCACACCAATAAATAAATTAGGACGGTCAAAACTAGAAATAAACTCGCTGCTATCGACTATATTGAGTTGCCGCTTAATGTCCTCTCGCACCCTCGGTGTAGCAGTAGCAGTTAAGGCGATACATACCGCTCTAGGGAAGCATTCTATAAGTCGATTTAGCTGACGATATTCGGGACGAAAGTCATGGCCCCATTCAGAAATACAGTGGGCCTCATCAATGGCAATACATGCCACATCACAATGTGTGAGTAGGTCTAAAATATTACTTTGTAACGCGGTTTCTGGAGCCAAAAACAACAGCTTAATTTGCTGTTGTTTGATGGCGTCTAAGTTATTTTGATAATCACTGTCTGAAAGTGAACTATTCAGTACACAGGCAGGAATAGCCAGTTCGTTAAGCTGCCTAACTTGGTCTTGCATCAAGGAGATAAGCGGTGAAATAACAATGGTCAAACCATCAAACACTGTACCTGGGATCTGGTAACACAACGATTTTCCGCCACCCGTTGGCATAATAGCCAGAGTATTTTGTTTGTGTAACACGTTGCTGATAATGGCTTCTTGCGACTCGCGAAACTGATCAAAGCCGAATACGCTTTTTAGAATTGTGTTTGCTTGATTAATCACTGTGGTTCTTCCTTGTTGACCTCTTATAACTATAACGTAGTGGTCACATTTAGGACTTAAAGTAGTAACCTAATTTCTGAATAAACAATGCAGCTCAAAAAATTAGGTTAAGTCGCCACCATAGATTAAAAATGGTGGCTTCATGGTTAACTTATTTAAACATCGCTAAAGCGTTGCACCTTCTGCATCTAACTCTACAATTTTTTCAAACATAGGTTTTAGACTTTCCATAACCTTGGCCTTGTCACCCACCACTACCGTAATCATCTCATCAAGCTTAAGATGTTTGGCAGCTAATAAATTTAGCTCTGCTTTGTCGATATTCGCTAATATGGTGTTTTGATCATCTACAAATGTTTTATCAAGACTGTAAGTCATTATCTCTGATAAGAAACGTAGCTTTTGATTTGGCGTTTCATAAGCCCTGGCATCTCGCTGACCAATAGCGCGTTTCATGAATGTCAGTTCCTCATCTGTGAGGCCATTTTCTTTAAATGCATTTATTTCATTCCTAAATTGTAAGATAGAATCCGCCGTCGTATCTGCACGAACCCCAGCTTGTGCCCTAAATACACCTCTAAAATCATTACCATTAAATAAGGAACGTGCACCGTAGGTGTAACCCTTATCTTCTCGTAAATTAAGATTAATACGACTATTAAAAGCCCCACCTAAATTATAGTTCATTAGGTCTGCACGGTAATACTCACCCGTAGCGTCATAGTTCAAAGCACGTTTACCGATACGTATTTCCGACTGTGCAGCGTCTGGCTTATCAATAAAATACAAAGTACCCGCTGCTAACTGAGGAAATGTATTAAGCATGGGCATTTGGCTTGATTGTCCGGTCCAATTATTCAGGGTCTGAAGATGTTTAGTCATACTCTCACTATTTACATTACTCACAACGATCACTTCAGCATTTGCGGGTCCATAATTAGCCGTATAAAAAGCTTTCACGTCTTCAAGTGTTAGTTTTTCGACAGTAGCAATAGTGCCGCTGTTGGAGTGGGCAAAACTGTTATTATAGCCAAAAACTAATTTGCTGAAAATTTCGGTAGCCATTGAACCGGCATTTTTCTTAGCGTTCTTTAAGCCTTCAATTTGTTGCTTCTTCAAGCGCTCAAAGTCAGCTGTATCAAACTTAGGTGACGTTAAACGCTCCATGGCAATCACAAGAGTGGGATCAATATTTTTAGACAACGTTCTTATACTTAAGGTAGTAAAATTGTCACCCGCGCTAAAGCTTACACTTGAACCCAGTTTTTGAAGTTGGTTCGACAACTCTTCAGAGGTCGATTTTAAGGTGTTTTCTTCTAACATAGAGGCTGTTATAGAAGCGACACCCAACTTATCTATACCCTCTCGCGTTTGACCTGCAGGGATACGTAGTTGAATAGTCGTGGTGGGCACTTCTTCATTTACTGCTCCTAATACTTTCACACCATTTTTGATTTCAACGCGGTATATATCAGGCACTTTAATACTTGGATTTTCACCTGGAGACGGTATGACAGTCCGATCGAAATCAGACACACCTGGGCGCAATACTAAATTATTATCACCCGTGTTTTCTGGGATAGTTCGTTCATACCGTTGCCATGTATCGGCTTTAATAATACTTTTTGCCTGGCCTTTGGGCACAATACTCATCACCACAGAATGTTTGTCTTTGATGAAGGTTTTATAAACTCGCATCACATCATCTTTGGTGACGTTCTCATAACGAGCTATATCATCGCCAATTCCGTCAGGATTTGAACGAAGAGTTTCATAGGCAGCAAGTTGGCTCACTTTCCCAGATACACTTTCAAGTCCGTAAACCATATCAGACACAATACCAGCCTTAACTCGTTCTATATCATCGTCTTTTGCTCCACCTCTGTTTTCAAACTCCTCTAGTGAAGCACGAATGATAGTTTCTAGTTCAGACAACGTGTTACCTGGTGTTGGCAATGCCAGCAGCACAAACTGACAACTTAGCTCTGCACATGAATGATTTGCATTAGCTTGAACAGCTTTACCATTTTTGACCATGTTTTTATATAACAGAGATGTTTTGCCGCTGCCCAATATAGACATAAGCACATCAAGAGGTGCTTCATCAGGGTGATTTACATGCACTGTTGGAAACGCCATATAAACTAGAGGTAAGTTAACATTGTCTTCCATAGAGATATAACGATCTTGATCCAAGGTTACTTGAGTGTACTTAGGTTTTTTCACCTCTGGACCACGAGGAATACCGCCGAAATATTTTTTAATCCAAACCAAGGTTTGTGCTTCATCCATGTCGCCACCTATAGTCAATGTGGCGTTATTGGGTCCATACCAACGTAAGAAGAATTTTTTAAGGTCGTTTAGGTCTGCACGGTTCAGGTCTTCTATATACCCAATAGTCGACCATGAATATGGGTGTCCTTCAGGAAATAAAGCCTCACCGACTCTTTCCCTAAGCAACCCATATGGCCGATTATCATAATTTTGACCACGTTCATTTTTAACGGTTTCTCGTTGATTTTCGAATTTTTCTTTGGTCACCGCATCGAGGAAAAATCCCATACGATCAGATTCTAACCACAGCATCCGTTCTAATTGATTCGAAGGAACTGTTTCATAATAATTGGTGCGATCGGTGTTAGTAGAACCATTAAGTGTGCCACCAGATTCTGTAATCAGCCCAAAATGTTGTTCGTCTGCAACGTTTTCTGAGCCTTGGAACATCATATGTTCGAAAAAATGTGCAAAGCCTGACTTACCTGGGTCTTCTCTACCCGAACCCACATGATAAGTCACATCAACGTGTACGAGTGGATCAGAGTTATCAGGGTGTAAAATAACCGTTAGCCCATTATCGAGCTGATATTTAGTAAAAGGAATAAGGATTTCATTACCTTTTTTAGCTACGGATGTTATTTTTTTAAATCCCTCTGGCACAACGACTGGCATAACTTGCTTGTTATCGATTTGGCTGATGTATTGTTTGGGATCTTTTACGTCACAAGCTACAAGACATAACATAGACGCCATTCCTGCAACCATTAGCATTTGTTTTTTCATAAGATGATTAACCATTCATAGAGACAAATAAGAAGTTTAATTGCTGGCGATACTACACATTTCATATCCAGAAATCTCGGTCAGATAAATAAAATCTACTGTCGATACTGCCTGAGGGAATTTCAATTACATGTCAAACACGATTTTAGTTTAAACTTGCTAAAGATTTTTGTAGTGGTGATGTTTTAAAGTATGTTTCTGACAATTTTTTCTCCCTTGTTTGGGGCAATATCCTCATTAGGTTATTTTATTAACACTATCTTTTGGTTGATACCGATTTTAATTTGTTCATTTCTTAAGTTAATACCTATCAAAATATGGCAAACGTTTATGTCTTATTTACTAGATGGTTGTGCCACTTTTTGGATATCAGTTAACAGCGGCAATCAAAACCTATTTAGTCGCACAAAATTTGATGCGACTGGACTGGAAGGCTTAGGTAAGAAGGATTGGTACTTAGTTATTTCAAACCATCAGTCTTGGGTTGACATCTTGGTATTGCAGCGTGTTTTTAATTACAAAATTCCATTTTTAAAATTTTTTCTCAAAAAAGAACTTATTTGGGTACCTTTTATTGGGTTAGCTTGGTGGGCATTAGATTTTCCTTTTATGCACAGATACAGCAAAGCGCTATTAGCCAAACATCCTCACTTGAAGGGTAAAGATTTAGAAAATACCCGTAAGGCTTGCGAAAAATTTAGCTACAAACCCGTAAGCATCATGAATTTTGTTGAGGGTACGCGGTTAACTGAACAGAAACGGACTCGACAAGGGTCCCAGTTCCAACACTTACTTAAACCTAAGGCGGGCGGCATGGCCTTTGTATTGGGGGCTATGGGTGAGCAGTTACATAAATTATTGGATGTAACCATTCACTATCCACAAGGCACACCTACTTATTGGGAGTTTGTCTGTGGGAAAGTCAAAAATGTAGAAGTGAAAATTAAAGTTTTATCTATACGTGAACTACTTAATAGCGATGCCTTTGGGCCTGACTACTTTGACGACCATACACAAAGGGTCAAATTTCAAAGGTGGTTAACAGAATTATGGGAACAAAAAGACAAAGATTTGCAGTCGCTTTTAGTAGAGAAATCAAAAGATGTTTAGTTTTTTTCCGAGTTTTATTGTATTCCCACTGCATTTGACTTTACAAATGATCAGTCTTGCCTTTTGGGCACTGTCCATCACTTTTCTTGGTGTGCTCAAATTTATCCTACCTTTCTCATTTATTACTAAACCACTTAATATCATACTGAATTTCATGATGTGTGCATTTGGGTTTTGTAGTGTGGCCTTAATCAAATGTATGAACAAAGTGGAATTAGACTATGTAGTTGAAGGTGAGCTGAGTAAGAGAGAATGGTATCTGATTGTAGCGAATCACCTTAGTTGGTTAGATATTATATTGTTGACCGATTTTGCTGCTGGCAAAATTCCTGCACCAAAGTTTTTTCTTAAAAAAGAATTAATTTGGCTACCTTTTGTAGGCCTTGGTGCATGGGCGTTAGACATGCCGTTTATGCAACGGTACAGCAAAGCCTTCTTACAAAAAAATCCCCACTTAAAAGGTAAAGACATAACTACCACTAAAAAATCTTGTGAGAAATTTCGACAGTTACCTACGACTGTCATTAACTTTGTAGAAGGTAATCGCTGCACTCCAGAAAAACAAAAAATCAAACAAAGTCCATTTGAAAACCTTCTACCGCCTAGAGCAGGAGGTATTGCGTTTACACTAGCCACAATGGGTGAGTTATTCACTAGCGTGCTAGATGTTACGGTTATTTATCCTGATACGCAGGGTAGCCCTATGATAGCAATGTTAAGTGGGCGACTAAAAAAAGTCGTTCTTAGAGTTAATGTGCATCCAGTTACCGATGAAATAATGGGTGATTATTTTAACGATGAAGAGTTTAAGCAATGTTTTCAGAATTGGTTAAATTCAGTTTGGCAAAACAAAGATAAGCTTATCACACGTTTAAAAGAGGCAAACTAAATGCAAAAAGACCCATACATTACAGATAATCTTTTATCGCTTTTAGAGCATCTTGGCATTCAGACCACTCCAGAAAGTTGGATATTTCAAGTGATTGCTTTATGCGGCATATTGCTACTCGCATGGGTGAGTAATTGGCTTACCAAAAGCTTACTCAACAGCCGCCTACGTAATCTGGTCAGCAAGAGCAAAAACAAATTTGACGACGAGCTGCATCAACACGGTTTTTTCAAACGCATTGGGCATATCGTCCCAGCTATTGTCATCTATTTACTCGGTCAGTTACTGATTGAAAACCCTTCACTGTTGGCGTTTTTGCAAAAAACGGCTGTTATTTATGTACTGATCTCTGCAGTGATGGCGCTTAGTGCCCTGCTGAATACTATAGAAGACAGTTATAATGCCTCGAATTTAGCTAAAAAAGCACCTATTGCTGGCTTTATACAAGTGGCTAAATTGTTTGTGGTGATCATCGCAGGTTTATTAATCATCTCTAATTTAATGGACAAGTCACCATTATTACTGCTCTCTGGGTTAGGCGCAGTAACCGCCATACTCTTATTATTATTCCGAGATACCATTTTGGGGTTTGTGGCTGGTATTCAAATAGCAGCGAATCGTATGGTCAATACCGGTGACTGGATTGAAATGCCTAAGTATGGTGCTGATGGAGATGTATTACAGGTTGGTTTAACAACGGTCAAAGTGCAAAATTGGGATAAAACAATCTCTACTATCCCCACTTATGCGCTTATTTCTGAGCCAGTAAAAAATTGGCGTGGAATGATGGAAAGTGGTGGACGTCGAATTAAACGTTCACTGAATATCGATATCCAAAGCATCCGTTTTTGCGACCAAGATATGCTGGATGAATTTACTAAAATTCGTTACATAAAAAGTTATATCCAAGCCAAGCTCGAAAAGCTGCAGCGCTTTCATAGTGAACAAAAAATCGACACAACAGATTTAGTCAATAGTCGTAGGCTTACTAACATTGGTACGTTACGCGCCTACATGCAGGCATACTTAGAAAACCACCCAGATATTAACAAAGACATGACATTAATGGTGCGCCAGAGACCACCAACAGAACTTGGTCTGCCGCTAGAAATTTATTGTTTTTGTGCAGATAAAAATTGGGTAAATTATGAAGGGATCCAAAGCGATATTTTTGATCACTTACTGGCAATATTGCCTGCGTTCAGACTAAGAGCTTATCAACGTGTTAGTGATAAACCCTAAGAAATATGGTGTGAAGTGTCCTAAACATCGGGATAATCGATACTAAACAGTAGCCAAGGCATATACAAATACGGCGAATAAGGCAAAAGCTGACGCCCCAAAAAAGCCGTATTCAACCTTCGACTGCATAACGTTTTCACCTTCTGGGGTAGGTAAAAAGCTCATAATAATGCTGCTAATACCTAGAACAAAGGTAATTAATGTAAAACCAAATAAAATGGGTTCGAGCCAGTTACTCATTAGTCAATTCCTACTTATCTTAAACTAGGCATATTATGCACCAAAAATTCTAGATCCCAAAAGACATAAAAGGAAAAAGGTATATTGCTTGATATGTATCATATGTCACCCATCTTCCTAATAAGAGTGGTCTAAAAACTCACTTATTAGTTGTGTTCACTAAATACTTTTATAAACATCACCATACTCGAGCTTAAATAAAGCCTATCCTATTGTTTTTAATGACTTTTAATTTCTGGCTTAGGCTTTGCTATACCTAAATGGTAATTAATTATTAATCAATTAGGAGAATTTCATGCGTAATATGATACTTGTTGGAGCTTTAGTTTGTTGTTCACTTCCAGTCTTTGCCTTAGATTCAAATTCTAAGTGTGACGTTGAGCTCAATGGCAACATGCAATTAGAAAACAATATATTGGCAGTCACTTTAGACAACAATACACGCATGACTATTGACCAAGATAAAGTTTTACATGTTGATGGCACTGCTTTGACCTTGAATACACAACAACAACATTGGGTTGATAACTATTATAACGGTATCAGTCAGGCTGTACCGCAAGCTGCAACGATAGCCAAAGATGCAGTAGCACTAGCAAGCACTGCACTGAACGAGGTATTCACCGAATTATTAGGTTCAGATAATACAGCGCTAGCCGAATTATCTGAAAAATTACGCAATCTTGATCAGCAGATCCAATATAATTTTTATTCTGATAATGGTGCCATTCGTTTGCATGCCGAGTCGTTTGAAAACGGCGAATTTTTTGGCGAACAATGGGAGTCACACTTTGAAGAAGCAATCGAAGATTTGGTCACAGACTCCATTGGTCACTTAATGGTAGCAATAGGCACGCAGCTCATTTTTAGTGATGGAGACATGGGTGAGTTCGAACAAAAAATGGAACGTTTTGGCGAACAAATGGAACAAAAGGTTGGGTATCAAGCTACTGCTCTAGAAGAAAAAACAGATGCGTTGTGTTCAACCCTTGCCCAAGTAGATTTTGCTGAAACTCAATTACAGAAAATTAAACAACTCGCTAGTTTGGATGTTATTCAATTGCACGACCAACCTCGTCGCATGTGATACCTTTTGCCTAAAAACAATATGGACAATACAAATGCAAATATCAGTAGTTGGCTGTGGTTGGTTAGGGCTGCCTCTGGCAATTAATCTTCAAGAAAGTGGCCACAATATTGTTGCCACCTGTCGGAGCCAACAAAAAGCCGATAAATTAACTCAACTAGGTTTTGATGTGGAATGTTTTGAGTTGGGTGACGAGCCGGGGCATAGTCGCTTAGCTAAACTGTTCATGTCCAGGGTATTAGTGCTAAACATCCCTGTGGGTCGAAAAAGCCCCATATCAGAACAATATGTGCAGCACATGAAAGCGCTACTCAAGCATGCCGTAAATAGCCAAATACAAAACCTGATTTTTATCAGCTCTACGTCGGTTTATGGCGATAATAGCGGCACAATCACTGAGCAAAGCCCAACCCACCCACAAACTCAGTCAGGGCAAATCAATTTAACAGTAGAAGCGTTAGTGAAGGAAAATTTTGCAGGCAGTAGTACTATTATTCGAGCTGCAGGTTTAGTGGGTAAAGACCGCCATCCCGCGAATTATCTTGCTGGTAAAATAGGGTTAATGAATCCCGACCATATAGTGAACTTGGTTCACCAAGATGATGTTGTTTGCGCCATTAAAACGGTGATTGAAAGAAATATTTGGGGACAGACTTTACATTTGAGTGCTTTCGAGCACCCGTCTCGCGCTCAATATTATACCTGGGCTGCGGAAAAACTTGGTCTCAGTGCACCTAAATTTGTTGAAGGCACAGGTGTCGCATTAGGGAAAGAGATTGACGCGACAAGAAGCGTTCAAATATTGGGTTTATCCCTTAAATATCCCAGTCCATTTGATATGTTAAGGCAGTAACACGTTAGTTACTGCCTATTTTATATGACTGTTCTCGAATAAAAATAGCCTAACCTATCAATGCAGCACCAAAGAATTTCAACGCAATGGTATTAATCAACACCAATAACAAAATGACAGGGATAAAAGTACCTACCGAGAAATCAACATAACGCTCAAACCAGCTATGCTCATAATTGGGTGCACCTTCATCTAGTTCTTTATTGAAATTTTCCTTCTTCCAGCGGTAGATAACAAATAGACAAATTAACAGACCATTAAGAGGTAAGATGGTGTCGTAAAACACATCAACTATCACATCGAAGAATGACTTGGACTGTCCTGCATAACTGACAAAACCAGTGAAGAAATCCAACATACCAAATGATGTTGCAGCCATTACCGTCATAATCACGAGCAGTAGCCCCATCCAGCCCAAGGCTTTGCGACGACTGAAGCTTTTCTCTTCCATCAACGCCGCTACCGGCACTTCAAATATTGAAACAATCGAAGTAATAGCAGCAAAGAAGACTAATAAAAAGAAAAAGCTAGCAACGGCACTGGCGCCCACATAACCAATAGTGGCTTGTAATGCCAAAAATATTTTAGGTAAAAACGTAAATATCATACCCACCGACGAGTCACTTAAATCGTTGGTATTGATATCGGGATTAAATGAAAACACGGCGGGTAAAATTAATAAACCTGCAATAAAAGCGACGGCAGTGTCCAACAAAGCCACCATTTTTGCCGAGCCCGGCACATCGGTCTTTTTATCTAGATAAGATCCATAGGTGATCATGATCCCCATACCCAAAGACAATGAAAAGAATGCCTGGGATAACGCACCATTAACCACAGAAGCGTTAATTTTGCTGAAATCAGGTATCACATAATATTTCACACCTTCAAACGCATTATCCAACGTCAGCACAAAAATAACTAAGGCCACTAACATAACAAACAAGGTAGGCATCATAAATTTAGCGGCTTTTTCAATCCCTTGTCTTACCCCGCCTTGCAGAATTAAATAGATGATAGCGAGTACAGCGACCATATAAAAAAACAAGTCGTAACCATTAATAAAGAACCCAAAGGTATCTGGATTGGCAAGCATCTCTAGATTACCCGTTACGGAGTGGTACAAATAACCGAATATCCAAACAGTGATGACTAAATAGAATACCGCAATCATGAAGGGAGTGATAATCGAAAGCCAACCCGCTACTTTCCAGCCTTTATGCCCACCTGTCATTGAAGAATAAGCACCTAAGGGATCTTTGCGGCTGTGCCTACCCACAGACATTTCAGCTAACATTACCGGTAAACAAATAAATGCCACAAAAATGGCATAAATCAATAAAAATGCACCACCACCATTTTTAGTAGCTGCTACCGGAAAACCTACCATATTACCAATGCCAACAGCCGAACCAGCTGCGGCTAGAATAAAACCTAAACGTGAACCAAACTGCTCGCGAGGTGCGCTCATAACCTATCCTTTATTATTTTTATAATTTGGATAGATATTACCAGCAGATTTTCGGAAAGTCTTTTATGTTGACAATACAGCTACTACAAATTGCAGAATAAATCTTTAAAACAAATTACCAAGCAGGGCAAACGCATTAAAAATAGCTTGACACCGCCCCCCCTGATTCGATCTATTACTTTGCTTTAAACACCGTAAAATGACCAAACAAAAGCCTACACTTGTCGAACATTTCAAAATAATTCCGACCCACGCCTTCATAGAAAGCAATTACATACAATTGGATGACATATTTTTTATTACGCTGTGCGCCGTTATTTGCGGTTATGTTAGTTGGGTGGCCATTGAAAAATTTGCAAAGATGAAACTGAAATGGTCATGGCAGTATTTATCACTTGAACATGGCAATATGATGCCATACATCGTTAAACCTACTTAAGTCGGAAACTGAACATAAATTAGGTATTAAAATTAAGCAACAAATGACAGTTCAATACAGTAATTATCTGTTAAAGGTGTTTACAATTGTTTTAATGCGATGCCCTGATTACCAAGGGATAACGCTACCTTGCCAGTCAATATAGTGTGGGCCCTTTTCGGCACTTAGGCTGGGGAGAATTTTAAGTAACTGCATCACAGTAAAATCAGTAGTAAATAATTTTCCTTTAGGCACTTTCGATTGAAACGGTTTCGACAACTCGGTTTCAACTGTGCCTGGATGATAACTAACGATAGAGATATTTTTTGCTCTTCTTTGGCATTCAATCTGTGCACACTTTATGATCATGTTAAGAGCTGACTTACTCGCTCTATATCCATACCAGCCACCCAAATTATTATCAGTAATACTGCCAACTCTGGCACTAAAGAAAACTAGTTTTGATGGTTCAGAGCCTTTAAGAAGTAGCTCTACATGTTTTAACCAGATAGCCGGTAGCACAGCGTTAGTGTTGAAGTAAAAGTTAAGTTGTTTTTGCTGAATATCTTCTAAACGTTTTTCAGGACTAATCTTTTGATTATTAGCACCAACAGCGTGTAATGCACCTATGCAACATACAACTAAGCTAAATTGACCACCCGCTTGTTTAAGTTGTTGGCAATACTGGGCCACTAAACTTTCGTTTTCAGAGTCCAGTGTATGATATTCCACACCTTCGATAGGCGATGCTGGTAATGAACGAGACACTGCATACACATGCTCATACTCGCCTGACTCAGATAGTTTTTTCACCAATGTTTTACCAATGCCTCCTGAGGCACCTATCACCAATGCATTGCCTTTAAACATCAATTTTCTCACTTTTAGTTTCGCAAGGAACACAGCGTTTCTTTCCAGTCAACATATAAGAAATCCGGTGCCGATGCTTAGCAAAAATATTGTAGGCAATATCAGCAAACCATTTTATGACTGGCCATCTTAATGGTGCATATACCCAGCCTTTGCCTACCAGTTTCCAAGCTAGGTAGGTGACGTCTAATCCACTGATCAAACTACCATCAGCCAAATAACCGTGAATACGCGCATCTAACGCTTTCCAGTCTAGGTGTGGATAATCTACAAAGAAAGAAGGTTCTTGTATATCCACAAATAGGATATTTTGCTGTTTATCCAGTTGTTTTAATTTGTTCATTTCTATTGAACACAAAGGACAGTGACCATCATAAAAAATAGTGAGGGGTGGATTCTGTATCATTTGATCAGCAAAGTTACCGTAATATACTTCATCATACGTTGATAACTACATTGTGGATTACATTATATCATTACTAAAAACAGTTTGAGTTAATCGAACCATTTTGATTGTATCGGCACACTGAACAACAATGGTGCAAATATTTGGTAATGTGCACGATTTTGATCACACTGAATATTATTTATGTACACGGCCTTCCAAGGGTCGTTAATTAGCCATAAGGTGTTACCCATTACCGCTACACCCTCTATGGATGCATTGTCCATCACTTCATAGTTTTCACATCCCACACTACTTGTTTGGATTTCGGCAAAAAAGTCGATACCCAAAATGACAGTTTCTTTTTCACCCAATAAATCTACCACCCATAACGTTTCATCGTTTCTAGCTGCAACTAGCAAAAAGTCTCTACCATCGGGTGTTTGGTAATAGTCCATGCCGTTAATCGGATGATTACCGCTATCAAAAACGGGCAACTTCAAAGAAAAGTTCGACACAACTGCAAATTCATCTGAGTGCCAAAACTCACTTCCCATTTGTAGTGAAAAGATTCTGGCTTGTTTGTTATTGTCTTTTTCAATACCTATATATAAGGTGCGAGCTTGGCCAAATGCGAGGGCTTCAACCCCATCATTAGGGAAATTACCAATCTGCATATCAGCAGTAAATTGGATTGGACGAATGTGAGTCATCAACGCTGTATTATTGGCTTGTAATTCAAGCCTAACAAGTAACGTAGGATAAATTGTTGAGCCTGAATTTAAGTATTTTTGCTGGCAAGTCTCTGACATCGGTTCTGCGTAAGTCGCATCTTCTGTGACCACATAAATTACGTTGTCATCATCAGGGTCGACAACTAACGCTTCGAAATCAGGGTTATCACTTATATAAGCGGCAAAACAGCTTGTTTGCAATATTTCAGATAAAATCATTGGCAAATCAGGACCGCTTAACAAAGCATCATCTTTAGAGATAGTCCGCAAGCGCAGACGTTGTGAAGGATGAGCACTACGATCGCTCAAGGTCAACAAATCATCACGCCATTTCACCAAACCTGATGTCTGAGGGTTTAGCATCACTTGGCCATCTTGTTCCACAATCCAATGACCATTAACCTGCAGGTTTTGCTCTACTTGCTCTATCTGTGTCGACTCTGGCGTTTTCCCACAGCTAACTAATAGGCTGCAAATCCCTACCATAAAACCCACACTAGCTCTCATATACGGTCTAATCTCATCGTTATAAATTATTAATTAAATTTAAGTTTACCCTACACAAATTTATGAAGGAATATAAAATTGATCCATATAGGCAATTTTTATTATCCTTAATTACAAACAATATTTTGTAGCTCAGTAGCACCAAGGTATGCTGATAGTAGTGAATATATCTAAAAATAATCCCATGACAGGACAGTATGATTAATAATACATTTAAAATAGGCCTCTTTTATGGCTCTACAACTTGTTATACCGAAATGGCCGCTGAGAAGATTCAAGCTAAAATAAACCATTTGGTGGGTTATACCTGCATAGAATTGTTTAATATTAAAGATATCCCCCTGGCCCAAACTCAAAGTTTTGATACGTTGATTTTTGGTATTTCCACTTGGGATTTTGGCGAGTTACAAGAGGACTGGGAATCGACTTGGCAAGACATTGCGGGGCTAAACTTAGCAGATAAAACAGTGGCCATTTTTGGTTTAGGCGATCAGCTAGGTTATGCAGAGTGGTTTCAAGATGCAGTAGGTATGTTGCATGATGAACTGCTCGTATTAGGGTGTGATTTTGTAGGTTACTGGCCTAACCAAGGATACGACTTCATTGCCTCAAAAGCGCTCACCGAAGATAGTAGTTTTTTTGTTGGTTTAAGTCTTGATGATGAAAACCAATACGATCTAACTGATGAGCGCATCGACAGTTGGTGTAACCAGTTAATTGCTGAAATAAAAACATTGTAGTCGTTAATTTACAAATGTCAGACTCACGAATACACAAGCCTTTCTATCGTAACGGTCCCTCTCATCGAGATGGTGCTGATGTTAGTTTTCAAGATATCGTTAAAATTTTTGGCTTCCGCACTGTCACAATCGGCAAATGGGTCACGGCCGCAGAACAACAAATTGCGGCAAATCTATTTTTTGATGCATTGTGTGATTTAATGGATATTTTACAAGTACCAGAAGCAGTAATATCTCTAAACGGTAGCCTGTCTTTAGCCTTTGGTAGCGGCGGAAGAAAACATAGCAGCGCTCACTATGAGTCAAATACAAAGAAACTAGCATTAGCGAAAAATGCAGGGGGCGGGGCACTTGCCCACGAGTGGTTTCATGCTTTTGACCACTATATTTGTGATAAATTATTTGTTCAGGTGTCGCATGAACAGTTTGCGTCTCAATGTTGGTTACAAGACGAGAAACAAATATCTCATCCACTGAATATAAAGCTCAGTCAGTGTTTCGAAGCAATTTTTTTAGGCACAGATAAAAGCCAGCCGAATGAGTATATCAAGCGCAGCGCCCAAGCAGATAAATTGCTGAAAACGTTTTATTACGCTCGCCCGCAAGAGCTAGTTGCACGGGCATTCGAAGCATGTATTCAAGACCACTTCACCAAAAATGCATTTCTGGTACAGGGCACTAAACAAAGTCCAGAAGCGAAAATGGGGATTTATCCTGCAAAGGAGCTCAGAGCAACTATTTCTAAAAACATTTTGGATTATTTTTATTACTTGGGGCGTGGATTGAAAGTTGTAAAAACATAAAACGATTATTAACGCTGCATTTGAAATGCATTGAAGTTTAAATAACGGCTCATACACACCCCATTGATACTGAATTTCATGCACTTATATTACTCTTCCTTTTCGATATCGCATATAGTCATGGTTAATCAAGCAGCTAACCTTGAAGCTTTTCTAATACAAATTATCTATTACCATTACACAGCGCAACACCTGTAAGTAATATAGGTATACTTTTAACACTCTGTAATTCCACTTTCGATAAAATTGCTCGACTTCATGTTTAACATACGATGTTGCGTTACAAGTCTGACTTAAATTTTAGTTCTGCATCTTAAAAATCGACTCCCAATTTTTACTTAGAACAACAAATTGTAAAACCTACTGGATTATTTTTATCATTTGGGGCACGCTATGTGTAAGTGAAATGTCTTACAACCTGAGTGTTTTGTTGATTTTAAGTTAATTAATAGATGCTCTGAAGCTCAACTGCCTTTATACTAGGCAGTCTTGTTTTAACTCAATTGGCGATTTATACCGATGAAAAGAAAAAAGCACGGCAGCTCTGACGACGATGCTGCAATTGATATGACTCCCATGTTGGACATAGTGTTCATCATGCTTATCTTCTTTATTGTGACCACTTCTTTTGTAAAAGAGAAAGGTTTAGAAGTTAATCGTCCTAAAGATTCTAAAACGCCACCACCACCGACTAATGTTAAATCACTGTCCATTCGAGTAGAAGAAGACGGCACAATAGTCGTTAACGGCCGTCAGGTTGATATTCGCCGCGTTGAAGCTAACATTCAAAGCTTCTTGGCCGAAAATAACCAGGACTCAGCTGCGGTTCAGGCTCATCCAAAAGCCAAACACGGTGATGTAACTGAAGTTATCAACGAAGTAAAAAGAGCCGGTATTGCTAACGTCTCAGTATTGGTTGCTAAATAAAACCAAACTATTCAGTATTAATAAAAATGCTGCTATTCAATGAATAGCAGCATTTTTTTTGCCGATTTGTTGCTGAGGGTCAATTGTTGATAAATTATCTTTAAAATTTACTCAAGATCTAAAGGCTCTGGCGAGAGAATAATACCGGTACTGTCAGCATACAAATGGTCATTTGGCAAAAATGTTACACCACCAAAGTTAACTGCCACATCCATTTCACCCGTCTCTTGGTCGTCTGCACTGACGGGGATTGAAGCGATGGCATGAATACCAATATTTATTTCTTCGAGCTCATCAACTTCACGCACGCTGCCGTAACATACTATTCCTTCCCAACCATTATCAAAGGCCAACCGCGCAGCACTAGAATCAATCAAAGCTCGGCGCATGGAGCCACCACCATCGATTAACAAAATTTTTCCAAGTCCAGGTTGCTCTAAGGTTTTTAGCACTAAACCCTTGTCTTCAAAACATTTTATGGTGGTAATTTTCACCCCCATAAGAAACCCGACCGCCAAAACTCACAAACATGGGTTCAACCACGTCAACACTGTCGGCAAAGACATCACAAAGAGTAGAAGTATTGTAATCCATGTTTGTTCCTAATATAACTAAGTCAAGTATGAGTATACTGCTAGTACACAGCAAATCCAGCGTAAATAAAGTTTTAAGAGCGGTTTAACACTGTCATAAAGCCTTAGCAAAAGTGTCACCTATTTTTCACAGTTTCTAAATATTATGCTTGATGATAATCACAGTGCAGGTCTTATCAATGAAATCCTTAACACAACATGACGAAGCATTGTTTTATTGGGTGTTTAATCTTACAACAAATAGAGATTGCAGCTGGATAAAGTGGCTATCAAAAACTGGAGATGGTCAACTTTACCTCATTATTGGAGTGATGCTTTGGTGGTTGGAACCGCAACAAGGGCCATTATTTCTCTACTCTGGATTGTTAGCATACATGCTAGAAATCCCTATTTACCTATTGCTGAAGAATAGCTTAAAACGTGAGCGCCCATGTCATCATATAATTGAGCTTAATGCCCATATTGTGCCATCCGATAAATTTAGCCTACCTTCTGGGCATACTGCAGCTGCTTTTTTGATGGCATCTTTAATCGCCCATTTTTATCCTAGTCTAAGTGTTATTGCATATGTATGGGCAAGTTGCATCGGAGTAACCAGAGTGCTTTTAGGTGTGCACTATCCCAGTGATATTTTTGCAGGCGCACTATTGGGATTAGGTATTTCCACAATAAGTTTGTTGATACTTTAAAATCAAACAACTAATGAAAATTATCTTTGAATAAAATATAAGTAGCTACCACATTCGAATCAGACATATTAAAGTTCAAACTTACTATAATATTAAGCACCTGCACTTAACTGCATTGATGATATGAATACTTCATCTAGGATAGTTTTGGAAATATACATATCCAGAGTTTATCTTTATAAGATTTGCGCCAGCTTACTGATAAGCCTAAGGCTTATATATTAGCGGCTGCAGGCTAAAAAGTGACTTACCGCAAACCGAGTATTAATAAGTCAGGTATTAAAAGAGCAATGCTCAGCTATGAAACGCAACTCTATGTTGCAGATTAAAATGTAATACAACTATCAACTTCCCAGCGATATACTGAATATAACATCACGAAACTAAGTCTAAATTTAATCTTCCCCCAATTTTTTATCTTAGTTATTTCATATTGCATAAAATAAGCAATTCTAAGCCTAGCATCTCTTTGTTTTTACCCTCGGTAGTGACATGATTACAACTTATAAATTAACGGGTATGTTGTGATGGCAAACAGAATGAATTTGAAAACAATTGGCTTAGTTTCCTTGGCAGTAGTCATACTCACTGCCTGTGGCCAAAAACTTCCTTTATATTCGCCTAAAGAACCTGCCACAAACACCCCAACACCAGACTTAGAACCATCCACTGAGTCTGCCGAACAAGGAACAAATTGATATGGACTACTTTGCCTATAAAAATCAACAACTATTTGCTGAAGACGTAGCCCTTGAAACCGTAGCACACATTCACGGTACGCCTTGTTATGTATACTCAAAGGCCACAATTGAACGACATTGGCATGCATTTGATAGAGCAGCCGGTAGTCAGCCACACTTAATTTGTTATGCTGTGAAAGCTAATTCTAATTTGGCAGTGTTAAATGTGATGGCCAAATTGGGTTCTGGTTTTGATATTGTTTCTGGTGGGGAGCTAACACGTGTGCTCAAAGCTGGTGGTGATCCCAGCAAAGTAGTGTTTTCAGGGGTAGGTAAGACCCATGATGAGATTGCTTTTGCCTTAGAACATAATATTAAATGTTTTAACGTTGAATCACGCAGTGAACTGACCCGTATCAACGAAGTAGCTGAGAAAGCTGGTAAAAAAGCGCCCATATCGATTCGAGTTAACCCAGATGTTGATGCTAAAACTCACCCATACATTTCTACAGGCCTTAAAGACAACAAGTTTGGAGTTGAACGCCAACAAGCTGTTGAAATCTATAAATATGCGCATAGCCTGCCGTATTTAAATGTGATCGGCATTGATTGCCATATTGGTTCTCAGATAACGGAATTAACCCCTTTTGTAGATGCCCTAGATATATTGTTAGCCTTAATAGACGAGCTTGCTGAACACCAAATCCATATACATCATCTCGATGTAGGGGGTGGGCTAGGTGTAACTTATAATGATGAGAAGCCACCACACCCAGACCAATATACACAAGCTATCACTGAACGATTGAAGGGCCGAGAAGAGCTATTACTTATCTTTGAACCTGGCCGAGCAATCATGGCTAATGCTGGGATTTTGTTAACTAAGGTCGAGTTTCTAAAACAGGGGGCGGAGAAAAACTTTGCTATTGTTGATGCAGCGATGAACGATCTTATTCGCCCAGCGCTCTACTCAGCATGGCAAAATATCATTCCTTTAGATGCTGGACTTGAAAGAATCAAAGCTATTTATGATGTAGTAGGTCCTATTTGTGAAACCGGCGATTTTCTCGGTAAAGACCGAGAGCTAGCTATCGAACCAAATGATTACCTTGCAGTTCGCAGTGCGGGTGCATACGGTTTTGCTATGGCGTCAAACTACAATAGTCGATGCAAGGCCGCAGAAGTATTAATTGATGGCGATAAGATGCATCTAGTCAGAGAGCGTGAAAAAATATCACAATTATTTGAAAGTGAGCACATACCAACATAACTATTGGTTTATGGGTTTAAATATTTATTTAATAAATATTGCGATTATTTAGCCTGTATCAAGCTAAAGACATAGTCAGTCTTTCGCTGAAATGATATAACTATTTAATAATATAAAACACGTATGTTCTAAAGCGTGTTGACAAAAGTTTAGCTAAGTAGTCGCAATGCAAATCCAGTTTTCAAAGATGCATGGTCTGGGAAATGATTTTGTTGTTATTGATAATGTAACGCAAAACGTATTTTTTTCTAAAGAGAAAATTCAACAACTTTCGGACAGAAATTTTGGTATCGGGTTCGATCAACTTTTAATGGTTGAGCCACCTTATGATCCCGACCAAGATTTTCATTACAGAATATTTAACGCCGATGGTTCTGAAGTCTCTCAGTGTGGAAATGGCGCACGCTGTTTTGCTCGCTTCGTAAAAATGAAAGGCCTAACTAACCGTAATAAAATTGTAGTCAGTACCAAAGCGGGTCGTATGGTTCTCTATCTTGAGAAAGATGGGCAAGTAACAGTAAATATGGGGGTACCCGAGTTTGAGCCAAGTTTGGTGCCGATAAAAGCACAAAAGCGTGAAAAAACTTACATCATAAGAGCACAGGAGCACACTTTTTTTTGTGGTGCTGTTTCTATGGGTAATCCCCATTGTGTGTTGCTGGTAGATGATGTGGAAACAGCAGATGTGGAGACAATGGGCCCCTTGCTTGAAAAACATGAACGTTTTAGTGAAGGTGCAAACGTTGGCTTTATGCAAATTATCAATCATAGCCACATCAAACTACGCGTTTTTGAAAGAGGTGCTGGTGAAACATTAGCTTGTGGCAGCGGAGCATGTGCTGCAGTAGCTGTAGGGCAGTTACAAAACAGATTAAGTAAAGATGTAAGAGTTGATTTGCGTGGTGGTAGTTTAAAAATACGTTGGCAAGGTGGTGATAATGTATTAAAAATGACCGGCGCCGCTGAGCATGTTTTTGATGGATATATAAACTTATGAGCAAAGAGTCGCAAAAATAAAATGGATACAACGACTGCATATGAATCTGACAATCTACTTGATGCTGAACAAGTAGCCGCTTACTTACTTGAAAACCCTGAGTTTTTCACCCAATTTCCGCAGATTATTGAAAAAATCAGTATTCCCCATTCACACAAAGGCAGTGTATCTTTGGTGGAATTGCAAAGTGAACAGCTACGCAAAAAAGTCAGAAGCTTGAGTCATAAGCTGAATCAATTAATTTCCATTGCCAAACAGAACGAAGCCATTTATCGAGTCTATGCCGACTTAAATTTGCGTATCCTAAAGTGTACTAACCTTGATGATCTAAAATTTGTTTTGGAAGAGGTGATTCAAGAAAACCTGCAGTTAGCATCCGTCACCTTAAAGCCTTTCAAAGGTGCTCATGCGTTGCCTGAGATCCAGCGACGCTTATTTATCGAAAAACGCTTTAAAAGACATAAACTTTTCTTTGGACGTTTAAGTGAGCATGAACGCAAGTTATTGTTTGCTGATCAAGAAGCTAACTCAGTGGCTTTATTACTGATTGGGGATTTGGGTGAACTTGGAATTTTAGCAATAGGTAGTAAAGATCCAGGTCATTTTAATCCAGATATGGATACCTTACTGATCACCCAACTACAGCAATTTTTGGGTATCTTGTTACCTAAAATGCTGACCTATTAATTAATAAAATGTTGAGGCCAAGCCTACATACTTGGTTAGAAAAATATCTTGCGTATTTAAGGTACGAAAAAAATCTAGCGAGTAACTCGATAGAAAATTATCAGCGGCAGCTTATCGCAGCTTTCAGTAAACTCGATATTGAATGTTGGTCAACATTCAATACATCAGATATCCGTAGGATTCTGAACGATGCACGTAAAAGCAGCCTAAGCTCGCGTTCTATCGCTTTACGCTTATCTTCTATCAGAGGATTTTGCGCTTATCTAGTTCAACAAGGCCAATTAACACAAAACCCTGCATCTTCAATTCAAGCTCCTAAGCAGGCCAAACCCTTACCCAAACAATTAAATGTTGATGAGATGCATCAATTATTGGATATCAAGGAAGATGGCCTTCTAGCTTTGCGAGATAAGGCGATGATGGAACTTATGTATAGTTGTGGCTTACGTTTATCAGAATTGGCTAATCTCAATATAAAAAGTATTCAACCTGACAGACAGCTAAGAGTTATAGGTAAAGGTAATAAAGAACGTTTGTTACCTATTGGAAGAGTTGCTTTAGAAGCATTAAGTGTGTGGCTTAAGATAAGACCAGAACTAGCATCCAGTGAAGAGCCTGCCTTATTCGTCAGTATGTTAAAAAATAGGATCGGCACTAGGCAAATAGCGAAACGTATGAAATTGTGGGCGACTCGGCAAAATCTAGAACAATCTGTTAATCCACATAAACTTCGACACAGTTTTGCCACTCATGTTCTGGAATCAAGCTCAGATTTGAGGGGGGTGCAAGAGCTACTGGGGCATGCTAATTTATCTACAACCCAGGTATATACGCACCTGAACTTTCAGCATCTCGCCCACGTATACGATGGTGCCCACCCTAGAGCCAAAAAGTCTAAATAATTAGAATACTCAAAAAGAATAGATAGTCCTAAATGATTTATTATAAAAAACTTAAACCAATTCAAGCAATTACATTCGACCTGGATGACACTTTATATGAAAACACAAGTGTCATCATCAACGCAGAGCGTTCTTTACTTGAATTTATGCATAACCAATATCCTGCGACTAAACATGTGGCCAAAAATCTTTGGCGCGCACGACAAAAGATACATCTTCTAGCTAACCCATTATTAAAAAATGATATGGGTGAATTGCGTCGATTATCTCTTGAGTCTGGTTTTATGGAGTTGGGTTTATCCGGTAGCGAGCTAAAGACAGCTACCACAGAGTGCTTCGAACATTTCTATTTTCAAAGAAGCAATTTCACTATAAACAGAAGCATTCATTCTTTATTAGAAACACTATCGAATAACTTACCATTAATAGCCCTGACTAATGGCAACGTTAACCTTAAACAGATTGGACTTGAAAAGTATTTTAGCGCCTACTTTAAAGCTAGTTTGGAATTGCCAATGAAGCCACACAAAGCCATGTTTGATGCAGCACAAGCACACCTAAAGATCCCACACGAAAACATATTACATGTAGGTGATAATTTGCCAAAAGACATATATGGTGCACTTAGAGCGGGGTATCAAACAGCTTGGTATGCTGAGGATAGAAGTATGCAGATGCGCAGTGAAAAAGCACAGCTTTTACCTCATGTTCAACTGAGTAATTTAACCCAGTTGTTAGCATTTATCTAAAATATATCCGTCATTTTAAAAGTGATAAACGTTTAATCTTCTAAAATATTTTGTCGCATAGTTTCGCAAGGCTTCTGACAACTAGGCTTACCAACAATTTTAGCCGGGATACCGGCCACTGTGACATGCGGTGGCACATCATCTAACACCACACTTCCAGCGCCTACTTTGGCCCCCTCACCTATAACGATATTACCTAAAATTTTAGCACCTGCACCTATCATGACTCCTTCGCGAATTTTTGGATGGCGATCACCGGCTTCATTTCCAGTACCGCCAAGCGTGACAGATTGCATAATAGACACATTATTATTAATCACCGCGGTTTCACCCACCACAATGCCAGTGGCATGATCGAACATCACGCCTTGACCAATTTTTGCCGCAGGGTGAATATCCACCGAAAAAACTTCTGAGTTTCGACTTTGTATAAACAAGGCTAGATCCTTTCTACCCGCTATCCAGAGTTGATGCGCTAACCTGTACACTTGAATCGCTTGAAATCCCTTAAAGTTAAGTAATACGGTAAGAAATGAGTGCACCGCAGGATCGCGCTTAAACACAGCTTGAATATCACAAATTGCAGCGTCAACTATCTCAGGATGTATTAAGTAACTTTGTTCAAACATTTCTCTGACAGATAAAGCATTCATCACATCATCAGCTAGTTTGTTGGACAAAATAAAACTTAACGCTGTTTCGAAGTTACGATGAGCCAAAATACACGTGTGCACATAGCTTGCCAGCAAAGGCTCATTATTAACAAGCTGCTTTGCTTCGTCTTTTAACTGTTGCCAGAATTCAATACTCATATTTTCTCTGCTATATAATTTAAGCAATTACTCTTATATATAAGGTTGAGTTTAGTGTATTTAAATACAGTGTTGCTGATATACTGGAAATATATTTTTCTAATATATTTTGTGTGTAATGGATGTATCTCGACTTCTTGACCAGTTAAACGACAAACAACGTGATGCAGTGGCCGCTCCTGCATCTGACATGCTTATCTTAGCGGGTGCAGGCAGCGGGAAAACGCGAGTTTTGGTGCATCGTATTGCATGGTTAATGGAAGTTGAGGGCATTGCCCCATACGGTATTTTAGCAGTAACGTTTACCAATAAAGCCGCCAAAGAAATGCGCGGTCGCATAGAGCAGTTGCAAGGCAGCGCTCTGAATAGCATGTGGATTGGTACCTTTCATGGCATCGCGCATCGTCTGCTACGGGCTCATCACGCAGATGTTGGACTACCTCAAAACTTCACTATTTTAGACTCAGATGATCAATATCGATTGGTTAGACGCGTACTTAAAAGTCTTAACCTAGACGAAAAACACTGGGCTCCCAAACACGTACAGTGGTATATCAACGGCAATAAAGACGAAGGGTTACGTCCTCAGCATATCGAAACCCATGGTGATGCCACGCAACAAAAAATGCGTGAAATTTATCAGACTTACCAACAGACATGCGATCGAGCCGGGTTAGTCGATTTTGCTGAATTGTTACTCAGAGCCCACGAGCTGTGGTTAAACAATCCTTCAGTATTAGAACACTACCAAAAACGCTTTAGAACGATTCTGGTGGACGAATTTCAAGATACCAATAACATTCAATATGCTTGGTTGCGGATACTTGCCGCCCCCAGTAACAATATGATTATTGTTGGTGATGATGATCAATCAATATATGGTTGGCGTGGCGCAAATGTAGAAAACATCCAACATTTTTTACGAGACTTTAAAGGTGCGAAAACTATACGACTGGAACAAAATTATCGCTCTACTGGGAATATATTAAAAGCGGCCAATGCTGTAATTGATAATAACCAAGGCCGATTAGGCAAAAAATTATGGACCGAAGATAGCCCGGGAGAACTCATTTCTTTGTATGCTGGGTTTAATGAGTTAGATGAAGCTCGTTTTAACATTGCACGCATAAAAGAATGGCGAGACAACGGTAATGCCTTATCTGATTGTGCGATTTTATATCGCAATAATGCACAGTCACGCGTTTTAGAGGAAGCATTGTTGCAAGAGTCTATCGCCTACCGGATATATGGTGGCTTACGATTCTTTGAACGTCAGGAAATTCGGGATGCACTTGGTTATTTACGCTTAATTAATCAGACGATTGATGACGCTGCCTTTGAACGAATCGTGAACACACCCACTCGTGGCCTTGGTGATAAAACCCTATCACAAATTCGCGAGCTTGCTCGCGAGTCAGAACTATCCATGTGGGATGCCAGTTCCAGAATACTGGCTGAAAACCGCTTAACTGGCCGTGCATCTAATGCCCTTAGCTCCTTCACAAAATTAATTACGCAACTCACTCAAGATGCTGCAGCACTTCCTTTAGAGCAACATGCAGACTACGTGATTAAACATTCCGGTTTATTTGCCATGTACAAAGCAGAAAAAGGCGAAAAAGCTCAAGCTAGGATTGAAAACTTAGAAGAACTGGTCACCGCCTGTAAACAATTTGTGGTGCCAGAAGAAGCGGACAACATGACACCTATGTCTGCTTTTTTAGCGCATGCGTCTCTAGAGGCAGGAGATAACCAAGCAGATAAACATCAAGACGCTGTGCAAATGATGACTATTCACACTGCAAAAGGACTTGAGTTTCCACTAGTTTTTATGGCTGGTGTTGAAGAAGGCATGTTCCCAAGTCAGATGAGTAACGAAGAGCCTGGTAAAATTGAAGAAGAACGCCGCCTTTGTTATGTAGGCATGACACGGGCAATGCAAAAGTTATATATTACTTACGCCGAAAACAGAAGAGTATATGGACAGGACAAGTATCACACCCCGTCGCGTTTCATCAAAGAGATCCCTACCGATTGTATCGAAGAAGTGCGTTTGCGGACCACCATATCTCGACCGGTTCAAAATAGATTTACTCCAGTTACGGGTCATACCGCTTTCGAATCAACAGGCTTTCAACTAGGGGAGAGAGTGTCCCATCCTAAATTTTCCGAAGGCACTGTATTGAATTATGAGGGCAGTGGCGAACATGCAAGAGTACAGATTAACTTCGATGAGTTTGGGAGTAAATGGCTGGTCATGTCATTTGCAAAATTAACAAAAGTTTAATTTTCCAAAGCCAGAAAAGAATTAATCTGCTAAATTAAATTTTTCTACTACATTTTAACCCATGCAACGCAAAGTATTAATAGTCGAAGACAGCAAAACCAGTATGAACCTGATGCGAAGTCTTATAGCCAAGGCTCAGTTGCAGCCTATTTGCACCACTAGTTTAGTAGAAGCCAAACATGTTTTTTCTAGTTCCGCACCTGAAGAATACCTCTGTGCTGTGGTCGATTTTAATTTACCTGACGCGCCAAATGGTGAAGCGATAGACTTTGCTATTGAATCTTTTTTACCCACTATAGTAATAACTGGCAGCCTAGATGAGTCAACCAGAACTACTATTCTTAATAAACGTGTGGTGGATTACATTCCTAAAGAAAACGCACAGGTCTATGAATACCTGACGCGTTTGCTGAGTCGATTGGATAAGAATAAGAAAGTAGGGGTATTAGTAGTTGATGATTCTAGGGTCAGCAGACAATCTATGACCGCTCTACTTAGAAGACATAATTTCATTACCTTTGAAGCGGCAAGTGCTGAACAAGGCATGGAATCTTTGCGCAGCCATTCAAATATTAGGCTGGCTATTATAGATGAGAATATTCCAGTTATGTCCGGTATCCAGATGATTTCTGAACTGCGTAAAACCTATTCCAAAGAAGACCTTGGCATTATTGGTATATCATCAGATACCACCAGTGGCTTATCTGCCAGATTTATTAAAAGTGGCGCAACTGATTATTTGTATAAACCCTATTGCCACGAAGAATTTTTCTGTCGTATTATGCAAAACGTTGAACGCTTAGAAAATATTGCAACTATTAGGCGTGTATCTAACTCTGATTATTTAACAGGTTTACCTAACAGGCGGCACTTTTTTACGCGAGTCGCTGCAAATCTAAAAGTCACTCCTAAATCACAAAGTCTAGCGATTATCGATATCGACCATTTCAAAAAAGTGAATGACACTTATGGACATGATTGCGGTGATTACACATTGAAAGAACTGGCTAAGTTAGTTGCTGAATATTTTACAGATTACACTGCTGCACGATTTGGGGGGGAAGAGTTTTGTGTGTATTTTTCGAATACCGCACCCGAAAAAGTATTACAAATAATGGAAGGTTTCCGAAAGGCAATTGCGAATAAAGTGCTGACTTTTGAAAAACAAAGCCTATCTTGCACTGTTAGCATAGGCCTCACCCACAAAAGCAGGGGCGGTATAAACGCCATGATACGTTTAGCCGACCAGCATCTGTATATCGCAAAAAATAATGGAAGAAATCAATTAGTTGATGATTAAGCTGTTCTTTGCAACCGATCGTACCTAACCCTAAATTTAGTTTTGAATAATCCGTCTAGACTTTCGGTAGACTCGTAATGAATCGTAAACATAAATCAATAATCCTGACCACACACATACAAAAGTAATCATCCTTGTTGTATCTAACGGTTCCTGATAGATCATGACTGCTAGCAAGAACATTATACTTGGACCTATGTATTGGAAAAAACCTAATGTGGTATAACGGATACGCCTAGCTGCAGCAGTAAAACACAATAATGGAGCGGTAGTCACCACACCTGCCAATAACAACGTTATATTTAAGTTAAGACTATTTAGTGACATGTTTCCGCTTGTTGTATCCATGAAAATCCAATACAACAAAGCAAAGGGCAACATAATACAACTTTCAATCAATAAGCCGGGCATAGAGTCCACAGTCACTTTTTTGCGTAATAAACCATAAATACTGAAGCTAGTTGCTAAAACTAGGGCGATCCATGGAAGCTGACCATATGAAAACACTAGAAAAGCGACGCCTGCTAATGCTACAAAAACAGCCATTAACTGCAACCTAGTTAAGCTTTCTTGCAAAAAGAAACGCGCTAGTAACACATTGAACAATGGATTAATAAAATAACCCAAGCTAGCATCGAGCATTTTATCGTTATTCACAGCCCAGATAAAGATTAGCCAATTTACCGCTAACAATAATCCACTGATTGATAAGGTTACGATGATTTTTGGATCGCGGATGGCTTTAAACACTTGGCTAAACTTTTTTCGAACAGCCAACAGTAAACATAGCACCACCACAGACCACACTATTCGGTGCATAACAATTTCAAGCGCAGGGACACTCGTTAATAACTTAAAATACATGGGTGCGATACCCCACATTGTATAAGCGGCTAGTGCAAAAATAACACCTGCTTTTACTGATTTATCGTTCAACTATTTGACCTAGCTTTGACAGAGCTTCATATGGCGGGGAGTGTGCTGTAAGCATTTCATAAATGCAAACGAAAACCTAATAGAGGTAAAGTGACCATGAAAAAGAGCGGTGAGGTTTTGCACATTTTTGTTGTTAGGTTGTGTCAGTTTTGGTCGAGCTGCAGCACACCTTGGATCTTTTCAACGCAGATCTGTGAAAAAACCGGAATAGTTGTCTAACGATGCCTACGCCAAATTAATATTTTTAAGTCAAATTTTGCCTGGCCCTAGCTCCAGCCAATTTGGATTTGCAAAAGGTTTACATAAAGGAGGACTAGCCATGGTCTTGCGGCTTTTGTTGGCTTTACTCTACCATCATTTTTATTGATGTATTGGCTAGAAGTGTCGGTTGATCTAGATAACCCAGCAAGCTGGCTACTTTCAGTCAGCAGCAGACTAAAATTATTAGCTGTTGTTGTTGTGTTAGATGCAGTAATCACAATGTTCACAATTTTTTGCAACAGCCGCTTGTCTGTCTTAATAATGCTCATCAGTGTGCTATTGCTCGTCATCTATCAATCATTCTATATACAAATATCTGTGTTACTTATAGCGATGTTAATGTGCATAATCAGCAATAAAAGTTCAAGCGAATAAGCTAATATATTCCAGTTCCTAAAAAAGGTGTCTGGGCCACCAATGTTGCTACTTATCAGCATATTTTTATTCAGCCAATGTGACTCTATTGCAGGTGTGTTCGCGACATTTTATAAAACGGAAGTTTAGTCTACGGTGGCGGTCATGTAGTCTTGCCACATTGGCAGACGAGTGTTGATGATACACTGACAGAACAATAGTTCCTTTTTAGCTATGCAGCTGCTCAAGGAATATCCGGACCAATGTTCACTATGGCAACATTTATGGGCACACAATGGTAGAAAGCGTGCCATTCAGCGGAGCTATTATAGCAACAGTGGCTATTTTATTACTCGGATTCTTATTGATTTTAGCCGCCAACCATAACTTGTAATCTCTAATCCAACACCCAATATTTATTGGGGCATCTGCAGATATCAACGCGGCAGTGGTCAGTTTTATTTTTTTGTACGCTCTATCCAGTGTCTACTGGTGCAGTTCACAGGTTATATTGACTAGGCATCATAATTATCGGATTTTAATACTAAAACTATTTACCCCCCCCTACTTTACTGCTGATAAGTGTTTTTATCTTGCTTAGCTTTATTTAAAAATGTTTGCTTAAATCTAGTCTCTTAACCACTATGAAGTCGCAGAATACTGATTGCGACCCGCCTGCTTAGCTTTATATAAATTGATGTCGGCCTTGTTGATCAAATCTATAGGAGTTGTCACGGCATTTTTACTCTGAGTTGGGCTAAAGGCAGAAATACCGACGCTTATCGTCACAAATGGGTGCGAAGCGGTTTTAGCAGCTTGAATGCTTCTGTTTTGCACATTTTGGATTAACTCTTGTGCCACCTGCTTAGCCCCCTTCAAATCGGTGAAAGGTAACAGAAGCACGAATTCTTCTCCTCCATATCTTGCAGCAAAATCGCGATCTCTCCTTTTACTTGAGGCTATAACAGAAGCTATAACTTTTAAACATTTATCACCTTCCAAGTGACCAAACTCATCGTTAAACAACTTAAAGTTATCAATATCAATAATTAATGCTGCGACGGAATGGCTACCCCGGACTGCTGCGTACCATTCCTTATTTAGCATAGTATCCAACTGCATTCTGTTGGCCAAACCTGTCAGACCATCAGTACATGAGACTTCGGCAAGTCTTTTATGTTGGGCAACCATCGTCATCAAATTAGTAACTCGAGACACCAAAATATTAGGCCGTGTGTTTCTATTAATATAGTCTGCCGCGCCTACAGCTAAACACTCCTCTTCTTCGTCAAGACTTGGCTTATCTGCCAGAAATATAACTGGAATGTAGGCGGTAAGTTGACTATTTTTAACGAAGGTACACAATTCTTGTCCTGAAATGATTGGCAAGTTCACTGCGCTCAAAACCAAATCAATATCTTTAAGCATAATAATCTGCAATGCAGCTTTACCATCTTGGGCTGTTTCAATATTAAATGTCTTAGCAAAAAGTGAGGAGAGTGAAGTTATATTGACAACATCGTCGTCAATAATAAGTAATGTAAGATGGTGGTTATAAACGGTCATAACGTCCTTGCAAAATACGACTATCAGCTACCGACTAATGAGGTCAGTATTGGTAAGCCTAATAAAACTGCTCATTTGCATGATTATTAACCACTAATAAACCATTTTATAGCTTATATTGCGAGCATAATTATGTTTTAAGTTAGCGAACAAGGTATTAGTTAACATACGTTTTGACATATATTTTCCTTGGCATACAATTTGGACAGTTTTTTCCTTCTTAACGAGTGAACCTCGAGATAAAAACACGTAAACTTAGGTTTTTCTAATACCTTTTGAGCAACAGTTGCCAGATTATCCAGTACAGTCATCTCCTGCAATTACCCAAGCGCAACAAGTATTAAAGCAGACCTTTGGCTATGATCGTTTTCGTGATGGACAAGCACAAGTTATAACCCAAGTGATGCAACAAAAAGATGTGTTGGTACTCATGCCTACTGGTGGCGGTAAGTCTTTGTGTTATCAAATTCCGGCTATGTTGTTACCTGGCTTGACGATTGTTGTTTCACCTCTCATATCCTTAATGAAAGATCAGGTCGATGCTCTTTTGACCTATGGGGTCAATGCCGCTTATATAAATTCAACCTTGTCCTCACAAGATATGTTCAACATTTATAAGGGCATGCAAGATGACAAGTATCAATTAATATACGTAGCGCCTGAAAGGCTTATGCAACTGGATTTTATTCAGCGTTTACAAGGACTTACAATTAGTCTTATTGCTGTTGATGAGGCGCACTGCGTCTCTCATTGGGGCCATGACTTTAGAAAGGACTACAGACTACTTGGGCAATTAAAAGGCACCTTCCCGCATATCCCAATTATGGGTTTAACTGCTACGGCTGACCTTGCTACCCGTGCAGATATTACCCAGCAGTTGAATTTACAGCAACCCTTTATCTTTAAGGGAAGTTTCGACCGTCCTAATATTCGCTACAACCAAATCACAAAGTATAAGGCCACAGAACAAGCGATCGCTTTTATTAAACAACAAGATGGTAGTGGTATTATTTATTGTAATAGTCGCAGGAAAGTAGACGATCTGAGCATTGCTTTGGCCAAACAAGGGATCAATTGTGCCGGTTATCATGCAGGTCTTGAAGGTGCAATTCGAGATAAGATTCAGCGTGATTTTATACAAGATAAAATTGATATTATTGTGGCAACTGTGGCATTTGGCATGGGTATAGATAAGTCCAATGTGCGCTTTGTTTTACATTTTGACTTACCCAGGAGTATTGAATCATATTACCAAGAAATAGGCCGAGCAGGCAGAGACGGTATGCCCGCCGAAGCCTTGTTACTATTTGATGAAAAAGATGCAGCTCGTATTCGTCAATGGATATCAACCGGTGAAAATCTCGAAAGAAATAGTGTAGAACTGCAAAAGTTTGCGGCTATGGAAGCGTTTGGTGAGGCACAAACCTGTCGCCGACAAATTTTACTCAATTACTTTGCTGAATATTCTGCTGGGCACTGCGGAAATTGTGATATCTGTCTCGATCCTCCCAAAGCCTTTGATGGCACCGTAGAGGCGCAAAAAGTTCTGTCTTGTGTATTTCGACTCAAACAATCCGTTGCTGGGCAATATTTGATTGATGTACTCAGGGGTAAACAACTAAAACGCATTCTAGAACACGGTCATGATAAATTGACGACTTATGCTATCGGCAAAGATAAATCTGATGCTTATTGGCATAATATTATTAATCAATTGATCCACCGTGGTTTTCTTAGAGTGGATATCACCCAAAATGCAGTCTTGAAGCTTACAGAAGAAGCAAGGCCAATACTGCAACAAGCACAAAAACTACAGCTTGCGGTACCAAGACTGAGTCTTGATTTAGGCAAAAAAGCACAATTTATCGCACCAGATTATGATCGAGCGCTATTTGCTAAACTTAAATATTTACGTAAAACGATTGCTGAACAGGATGACGTTCCGCCATTTGTTGTATTTAGCGATGCAACATTAGCCGACATGGCAGATAAATTTCCAGAGTCTAGTTTCGACTTTTTGGATATTCACGGTGTGGGTCAAACTAAACTCGAACGTTACGGTGAACGTTTTATCGCTGCTATTTCGAAGCACATTAATAAGTAACCTGAGCTCAGGATAAGCCATACCATAACGTCCAGTGCCTCTATTATTGTGCCTATCTTCGTTGAGCCTGCTATTCCCTCACAAGCTCGTCTCGGTAAACGCAATAATAGCATCACTGGATGCATTCAATGTCTTTGCAAACCAATTGGCAGCATCTAACATATTGTAATTACTTCTATGGACGCGGCACGTCTTAACACGAGTTCAGGTTAAGTAAATATTATAAAAGCAAATGCCACTCAAGGTTTACTTTTCAGAGCAATTTGGCGCATACTGATTGACCCTATTTGAGCTGATTAAATCGATGCCTGTTAAAGCTGTTCCACAAAAAAATTCAGACGCTAAGGTTGAAAAACTGAAGGTCCCACCTCACTCTATTGAAGCTGAGCAATCAGTTTTGGGTAGTATGCTCATAGCCCCTGATTCGTGGGATAAAGTGGCTGAAGTGGTGGTGGAAACAGACTTTTACAACCGCTCACACCAAATTATTTTCCGCGCTATTGTACGCCTCCTAACCAAAAGTCATCCGATTGATTTAATTACTGTTTCTGAAGATTTAGAAGGTATGGATGAGTTAGAGTCTGCAGGTGGCTTTGCGTATTTAGGTGAATTAGCCAAGAATACACCTAGCTCAGCCAACGTATCTGCTTATGCACAAATAATCAAAGAACGTGCGGTGATCCGTGAGCTGATTGGCGTTGCCCATGTCATTGCTGATACAGGGTATAATCCTGAAGGTCGCAACAGCGGCGAAATTCTCGATATGGCTGAGAGTAAAGTATTCGAAATAGCTGAGAAACGCACCGGCAAAGATGAAGGCCCAAAGAATGTCGAGGCGGTGTTAACAAAAACCATCGATCGTCTTGAAATTTTAGTTAAAAGTAATAAAGAGGTCACCGGTGTGTCTACGGGTTACACCGACCTAGATAAAAAAACCAGTGGCCTGCAACCTTCTGATTTAATTATTGTAGCGGCCAGACCCTCAATGGGTAAAACTACCTTCGCGATGAACTTATGTGAAAATGCTATGCTGCTCGAAGAAAAGCCAGTTTTAGTATTCAGCTTAGAAATGCCTGCTGAGCAAATTATGATGAGGATGTTGGCATCGCTGAGCCGAGTCGATCAAACAAAAATTCGAACGGCTCAACTTGATGATGAAGACTGGGCAAGAATGTCGAACACCATGGCCATGCTAAAAGACAAAGACAATCTGTTTATTGACGATTCTTCTGGATTGACCCCTATGGATGTGCGTACCCGAGCAAGAAAATTAGCTCGTGAAAAAGGAGGGATCAGCCTGATCATGATTGATTATCTACAATTAATGCAGGTACCTGGATTGAGTGATAATCGAACCTTAGAAATTGCTGAGATATCACGTTCTCTTAAATCCTTGGCAAAAGAACTAGAAGTACCTGTTGTTGCTTTATCGCAGTTAAACCGGAGCCTTGAGCAACGCAGTGATAAACGCCCCATTAACTCAGATCTACGTGAATCAGGGTCAATTGAGCAAGATGCCGATTTAATTATGTTTATTTATCGAGATGAAGTTTATAACGAACAAAGCACAGATCAAGGTGTGGCCGAAATTATCATTGGTAAACAGCGTAATGGTCCAATAGGTACATCTCGACTGACGTTCCAAGGTCAGTTTTCACGTTTCGATAATTATTCTGGACCTGCTGTAGAAGATAAATACTAATCACCACTAATTTATAAACAAAAAAAGAGATGCAATTGCATCTCTTTTTTTGAATTCAGTAACTTATCTTTCTACTTTCATTCTTTTGCTTGCCGTTACTTTTGCAGTAATACGACGGTTTACTTTATTTGCTGCTGCTGTATTGGATGTATCCAACAACTGATTTTCGCCAAACCCTTTAGCTTTTATACGAACACTATCAATACCATACGTATTGATCAACAGTGTTTTAACCGCTTCTGCACGCTTTTGAGACACCGTCATATTGTAATCAGCATCACCAGGCGCTGAGGCATGGCCTTCAATTAGAGTATCTGTTGCTGGGTAACGATTCATAAAGTCAGTAAATTCCTGAAATTGTGCATCATCAGGGTTATTAATAACCGAACTGTTATTTCCAAACAATACTTTTATATCTATCGATACTTGCTCTTCTGTAAATACACTACAACCATTTGCATCGACTTTATCTGTCATCGGTGTGTCTGCACATTGATCTTGCTCGTCTAAAATACCGTCTTGGTCAGCATCTAGTATTAAGCTACATCCTTTGGCACCAACTTTTGTTCCAGCCGGTGTATCAGGACACATATCAACATCATTTAAGACTCCGTCACCATCAGAGTCAAGCGCACAACCTACGTTATCAACTTGAGTGCCTATTGGAGTGTTAGCACATTGATCTATGCTGTCAAATACACCATCATTGTCACTGTCTTTAGACGTTGTCGATACTGTTGAACCGCCAAATGTATATGCGAGGCCCACTTTATATCCCATATGAGTATCGCCGCCATCTATAAGCTGATAGACAGCAACTTCAGTGATAATTTTAAAATCGTTACCCACATCCCAATGTTTACCCAGACCGAAATTGCCCATTAAATCCGTGTCATTGAAATTTGTAATTTTTACACCACCAAAAACATACATTAGGTCGTCTGGTAAAAAATATAAAGCATCAACACCAACTCTATTCCCAGACTTATCTGTAGGAGTTGCATCGATGTTCAAGTGAGCTACTTCTAATCGTGTAGCCCACTCTGGACTAAATTTAAATCCAAATTCTGCACCAAGACCAACACCATTATCTAAATAATCTGGAAAACCAGATCCTGATTTATCAGTTGAATAATATTCAATAAAGCCGGCAACCCACTTTTCACTATCTTCAGTTTGGGTTTGTGCATTTACACTCAAAGATGCAGCCACTGCACTTAAAATCAATAATTTTTTCATTTTAATTCGTCCCTTCATTATCATTCCAAATTGTTTCGCATATTTTTTTGATCAAATATATGCATACTTGTAAATCAACTACTTTATTGTGTTTAGATACCTATGTACCGCAAATAGTCACAATTAAATTACGACTTTCTGCATTAACTCGGTGTTCACCCAATAATAGTCCTTGCCACGTAAACTGGTTTTAATATGGGCCGGCATGTCATCTGCTCCCTCATGGTTTTATAAGTAATAGGCCATATGCTCTGGCACTATCTTTTTGATATGCGACTCTACATCTTTGCGCACAATAGGATTGGCGTTTTCATTAATAGTTAAGCCAGCGCTATTTTGCTGAATAAAAAGATGCAATGAACCTACTTAGACTTGTCTCAAACCTTAAGCTGATTGAGTTTCTTAAATGATATCCCCTGCTTTAAGAGGATCAAACGATAGATTATTGTAACCGCAGGTATCTATGTACTTGTTACTTGTTAAAACACATTTCTAAGTAAAGATTACCCGATGCATGAGAAAACGGCATCACCATTTTTTTACCATCCACCTGATGGTTTATAGTGTGATTTTCCCCAGAAACAACAATAGGGGTGGCCATACCAAAATCATAGCCTTTCTGGCCCAATTCGTTTTTGGCTCCACCGCATATCATATTGGTGATTTCACCCACCATATCTTGTACGTCAGCATCAATACTGGCAGGTTTCTCCCCTAACATTTTGTGCATAATTTCTAACACTAGACCCTCATCAAAAGAAATAGACATGGAACCCTGGACTTTTTCACCCACCATACCAATCAATCCAGAAATCTGCCCTCCCGCTGTATTATCACTTTTCTTTTTGGGTTTGCCTGGCAATAACTCAATTTGTGCCATGGTTTGCATTACGTTGATTAAAGCAGCGATAAAGGGATTAATAAACTCAGCGTTCATTGGATGAAATTTTCCTTATTGAATTTGAATTTGAATTTGGAATTGAGTTTGAGTTTGGGTTTGAATTTATTGGCAAGCAGCACAAGTACCGTGAGCTTCAATTGTTTGATTTACTATATTAAAACCAACAGTTTGAGCTTGTTTATCTAAGGTATCTTTTAAACCTTCGGATTGAATTTCTTTGACATCACCACAAGTATCGCAAATTAAAAATTGTACAGGGTGATTACAATCAAAATGATGACAGGCTACAAAAGCATTAGTGGATTCTATTTTATGAATGAGACCAAACTCTAGGAGAAAATCTAAAGTTCTGTAGACAGTAGCTGGCTTAGCGTTAGACTCGGTTAGTTTAAGAGCGTCCAATAACTCATAGGCACCTACAGCACCTTGTTGTTCGAGTAATAATGCATATACTTTCTCTCGGAGCAGAGTAAACCTAGCCCCTTTGTCTTCACAAAATTGCCTAGCTTTGTACACCTGATCCGCAATAGAATGTTGGCAAATATCAGTCACATTTATTCCTTCCAAAAAAAGCATCTAATAATAACACTATTTTTTATAGGTTGCTTATTTTAAGCATTTAATATTAGTAATACGCTACTACTTTAGACAATATTAATGATTCGATACTCTATCAAAGTATATTTCTGTGCTGCGTTTTACTGTGTTAAATTAAGATAGAACATTTGATTTTTGGTAACTATATGATCGAACAAAATATATCGGTAACCGCCGAAACAAAAGCTATTTGGTTAATTTTTAGCGGTGAAAAAATTTTTCAATTTACTGATAACACAGGATTAATGATAGAAACATGGGAGACACTCAGTTTTGCTCATGCGTATCATGATCAAATTGTTCGAATAGGTAGTCATCGCGACTTACCTTGCTTCCTGATTGATATGGGCAATGAACATATTGAGCACGAACAACTTTCCCTTGTCAGTATGCGTGCTTTATTAATGCAAAATCAGACTAGCTTTTTTGGCATTGCTGCTAGAGCATGGCAAATTGCACTTTTTATGCGTACACATAGGTTTTGTGGCCAATGTGGTAGCGCTATGCAACAAATAGATTGGGAAATGGCTATGCAGTGTTCACGATGCCAGCACCGCTGTTACCCTAGAATTTCACCTTGTATCATTGTGTCTATCCGCCATAACGATAAAATATTGTTAGCTCAAGGTAAACCGCAACGCTCTCGGCAAATGTTTTCGACTTTAGCTGGTTTCGTAGAAAGTGGTGAAACACTTGAACAGGCAGTTCACAGAGAAGTATTTGAAGAGGTAGGCATACAGGTTAAAAACCTGCGTTACTTTTCAAGCCAACCTTGGCCTTTCCCTCACTCTTTAATGATTGGTTTCTTGGCAGATTTTGACTCAGGGGAGATAAAAGTTGACGGCAAAGAAATACTTGAAGCATATTGGTTTGCCCCCGACAAATTACCCAATATTCCACCCAAACAATCAATTGCTGGAAGACTTATTGAGCATACACTCGAAGAAATAAAACAACAGAAAAACATCACTGCGCCGACGCATTCCTAGAATAATAGCGCTTATATCAACCGAAATAAAAAACCCCACATAAGTGGGGTTTGAATATCTTAGCGTCTTGGTCTCGTTAGCGAGATTCTTATTTTAATTGCTTTCGCGACATAGTTATAACAGAGAAAACTCTTAATATGCAAGTTTTTGCTAGATAGAGTTCAATTTACCCTTCTTTCAATGAATAAAATCGCTACAATACAGTCCTTTTTAAGCCCTTAGACTAGCAGGGCAAGTTACTTCTAATTTGAGGAAATCAATGCAGCCATTGCAAAACGACCGATATTTACGAGCATTGTTACGCCAACCTGTAGACATTACACCGGTATGGATGATGCGCCAAGCAGGTCGATATTTACCTGAATACAAGGCCACTAGAGCTGAAGCGGGTGACTTTATGTCACTCTGTAAAAATGCTGAATTAGCCTGCGAGGTCACACTTCAGCCGTTGCGCAGGTTCGATTTAGATGCGGCCATACTATTTTCCGACATCTTGACTATTCCTGATGCCATGGGATTAGGTTTATATTTTGAGACCGGAGAAGGCCCAAAATTTGAAAGGCCATTAACGTGTATGGCTGATATTAAAAAATTACCCGTTCTGGATCCCGAAGTAGAATTGGGTTATGTGATGAATGCAGTTCGCACTGTTCGCAAAAATTTAAATGGCACAGTGCCTTTAATTGGTTTTTCTGGTAGTCCTTGGACGCTGGCTACTTACATGATTGAGGGCGGCTCAAGTAAAGCTTTCACCAAAATCAAAAAAATGGCCTTTAGTGAGCCACAAGCATTACACCTTTTACTCGATAAACTAGCTGATTCAGTTATTTTGTACCTGAACGCACAAATTGCCGCCGGTGCTCAATCAGTGATGGTGTTTGACACATGGGGTGGCGTATTGTCAGGTCGCGATTACCAAGAGTTTTCACTGCAATACATGCATAAAATTGTTGATAGTCTCACTCGCGAAAACGACGGGCGTAAAGTGCCGGTTACTTTGTTCACTAAAAATGCCGGTTTGTGGTTGGAATCTATCGCTGCAACAGGATGTGACGCTGTGGGTCTAGATTGGACCGTTGATATGGCTGATGCAAAAGCACGTATCGGCGACAAAGTTGCATTGCAAGGTAATATGGACCCATCTATGTTATATGCACCGGCTGCCCGTATTGAACAAGAGGTGCAACTTATTTTAGATGGCTTTGGAAAAGGAAATGGTCATGTGTTTAATCTTGGGCATGGCATTCATTTAGATGTACCGCCTGACAATGCCAAAGTATTTATTGATGCGGTGCATAAATTGAGCAAACCTTTTCACCAATAAATAAGCACTTAGTCCTTTTTAGTAAAAGTGACTATCTCTCCTGAGGCACACAGCTGCTGTGCCTCAACTTTACTACAAGCCTGATCTATTTTAAGTAATCCTATGCCGGATCCATTTGATAGTGTGGTCAGTGTGTGAGCATTTGGCTTACGATGTCTAACCAGCATGTTTCGTCTCTGAGTAAACCAATTTAAAGGCGAATATTTGCTGTACATAATGCGATTAAGCCTGTCGAACCATTTTAGCAACCTATCAGGAAATTCGTTTTTGATACCACTGCTGGTTATCTGGGTAATGTTCGGGCTATTATGTCTGAATCTTAGGGTAATGTCATACACAAATGAATAGTGCACATCACCTGATAAAATAACAAAGTTCGGTGGGGTTTTACGGTTACGAAAAATATTGAGCATCACACTGGCGGTGCCTTTATGTGCCATCCAGTTTTCTGCATCGACGGTCAGAGCTCTTCCAAAAAAAGTAAAAATACGTTGTATCGTTTCTATCAATTTCACACCAAAAATAGGTGCCGCTGAGACCATAATCACAGCCTCTTGGCCGATTAACTCTTGCTGTAATTCACACAAGGCTTCCCAGTCCATAAGCCCTGAGGGTTTACTTAAACTTGATTCAGAACGCCAACGCTGAGTACGTGTATCCAATACCACCAGCTTAGGTGATGTTCCCAGGCAGTAGTGCCAGTGCTCCCACTCAAGTAAATTTTGAACCAGTAGATCATGGTGAATGACGCCATTTTCAGTAAAAAACCCACGGCAGGATTCAAATAACGGTTGTAACTTGTCTGGGTCATTGCCCCACCCCTGACACAACCAATATCCCGCCAGCGCATTACCCACTATTCGTTTGGCAAACAAATTACCATATACCGCATCCTCCCAGCCACGGGTTAAATTCCAATCATCAGTAATATCATGGTCATCAAAAATCATGTAAACCCGCACATGGGCTAAGGCTCTTCTGACTTTATCTAAACCAACAACAAAATTTTCAATGATAATCTGTTCTTTCGAAAATTTTTGTTTAAAAGCTTCGGGGATTGTCGCATCACTGATGTGCACCCGTTGCCACATTTCGGGTGACCAAGTGAGAATATACATAGCCATCACTTCAGCAAATGAAATTAAGTGGTTATTAGCATTAACCGAGGTAAAAATAGGTTTACGTTTACCTGCAAAAAATTGATTGTAGGTATTGGTTGTACTTGGGTCATCTGGCAGTAGCTTGGGACGTTGATAAAAGCAGTGTTTATGTTCGAATATCTCTCGGCTATTATTTATAGTCGCCCCTTCAAGCTCTTCATGAAACAAACCCAAATTATCAATAGTCTGTTTAATCGCCACCAGCGTTGGTCCTGCTACATCATCAGTATAAACCTGGTCACCAGACATCATTAACAAGTCAGGCGGCTCAATTTTCCCTGTCAATCCTAACTCAATTTGTTGATCAACAATGACTAATCCATCGTTACTATCGTGGTGGGGCTTTCGGCAAGAGCCGTGTAACATTTGTCTAATTTGTCTGCGGATCAAAAAACTAGGATAAGATTGACCTGAATATAGTAATGAGGGCAGTAATTCACATAGATGACTTCTACTGCCATCTTTGTCTAGCAGGCTGATGTCGTAACTCACCCGACTTCCAGATGATATTTCGACATTAGGCTCTAGAGTGAGCAAATTGACAAAAGCATAAGTGCCTACTTGAACTTGGCAGAGTTGCTTCTCATCTAGCTGCGCATCAAACCAAGTTGCCTGTGGTTGCTGACTAAATAACTCAACAGAAAATTTATAGGCTTTATTGGTTATCAACCAAAAGCAAACTTGCTTTGCATTTGCTCGCCGAACAATAGGCCCAGCTAGTATTTTTGGTAGTGATGTGGGCCTATCTTCAGTCACACTCTGCATACGCTCGGTTATTTAAACAAAGCATTTAAATAAGCAGCAATTCTTACACCACCCATTTGTAGACGCTGTTTTACAATGGGTAGGTTTTGATATTGATAATCCCAGGATAATTTATCATTTTCAGGATATACACTAGCGCGTACCTTGGCACTTTCAGCTATCCACACCTTAGGATCAACTTCCATCCATTGATTAGCCTGCTGCTCAGAAATTTTGCGGCTTAGAATGTTAGTCCATTCTGTATAGGACAATTTTTGTCTGTCAATCAAACCTGAATCCCAAACGCGGTGTAAGTTAGATTCTTCCCAAAAAAACTTCAGCTTAACGTCGTTACCTCCTTTATCAAGACCATTTCCGGCGTGAAAGGGTTGATGTAAGTCACCAATAATATGCACAATAAATCGCAGCGCGAGTTGTTTCTCTGCAAAGCTTGTTTGTGTACTTTTTAGCTGTTTAGCAAACATCTCTAAAGCAGTCACTGCGTTGCCTTCAGGTGGCGGTGCTACGTCTGAATAAGCTTTACCGTCAAACACGTTGACATAATGCCAAGGGTTAGCTGTTTTTTTCCAAAACTCGATAGGATTTGATCTCATCTCATCGGCATAAGTCGAGGCTTCTGCTAAATCTTCATTGACTAACAATTGTCTGATGGCATGTTGTGCTTCAGGTGTTAGATATTGCTCTGCAATCGCCCCTGTTACACGATGTCCAACTTGACCCCAACTTAATGCTTGAAAACTTATTGCTGCCGCAACTACACCCATTATTAGTTTATTTAATTTCATTCTTAATAACTCTTTACTTAATTTTTATTTAATGCGATTTTTGCTAATTGTTCTGTCAACAATTCATGAATTCCACCAAAACTACCATTACTCATCACCAAAATATGATCGCCTGGTTTAGCGTAAGAAATAATCGATTTAATCAACATATGCATATCTTTATATAACATGGCTATTACATTGCTCTGCGACAGTAGATCATCCATTGACCAAGTTAAATTTGATGGTTCAAAAATAAACACTTGATCGGCACTTGACCATGAAGCCGCCAGTGTATCTTTGTGAACCCCCATTTTCATGGTGTTAGAACGAGGCTCTAATACTGCCAAAATTCGGCCATTGCCTACTTTTGCTCTGAGTCCATCAATAGTGAATGCAATAGCGGTAGGATGATGCGCAAAATCATCATATAAAGTAATGCCATTAACTATCGCTTTCACTTCCATACGGCGTTTTACATTAACAAACTGACTTAACGCTGCAACTGCCAAGTCGCTTTTAACACCACTATGTTTTGCCGCGGCTATCGCCATCAACGCATTATTAACGTTGTGTTCACCCATTAGCTCCCAGTGCACTTTGCCTTGAACTTGCCCTTTGAACATAACTTCAAACTCACTGCACTCGGGGTTGCTGTTTTGTACTTGCCAATCGCCGCCTGTAAACTGTACTGGAGTCCAGCATCCCATGTCTAAGACTTTTCGCAGGTTATTATCAGACTTGGGCAGCAGTACCAAACCGTTGTTTGGAACCATTCGTAATAAATGGTTGAACTGTCTTTGAATATCACTTAAATCAGTAAAAATATCAGCATGGTCAAACTCAAGGTTATTCATCACCAAAGTGCGTGGGCGATAATGTACAAACTTAGAGCGCTTATCAAAAAACGCACTGTCGTATTCATCAGCCTCAATAACAAAAAATGGACTTTCACCTAAACGCGCAGACACATCGAAGTTTTGAGGGATACCACCAATCAAAAATCCCGGTTTTAAACCTGCATATTCTAATATCCAAGCTAACATGCTAGAGGTACTAGTTTTGCCGTGAGTGCCAGATACAGCTAATACCCAACGATCTTTAAGCACGTTTTCAAGTAACCACTGTGGACCGCTGGTGTAAGGTAGGTTTCTGTCCAAAACGAACTCTACCGCTTCATTACCCCGGGACAAAGCATTGCCTATAACCACAATATCGGGTTCGTTTTTAAATTGTTTGGTATCGTAACCTTCAAACAATTCGATACCCAGAGACTCTAACTGCGAACTCATAGGCGGATAAACGTTACTATCGGACCCAGTCACTTCGTGCCCTAGCTCTTTAGCTATAGCTGCAATGCCACCCATAAAAGTGCCACAGATACCTAAAATATGTAAATGCATAGATTGCCGTTCAAAATGTCTAAGACCAATAGATTACCAGAACAAAGATCTGTAACCCAATCAACAATGTAAAAAAATACTTCATTATGACGGCTATTGCATGGACATATTTATAATTAGGTTATAAAGAATACGTTTCGGTTACTGAGTTTCTCGTTTATTGAAGGTATAATTATTCTGCTGTAATTATAATAATAAAAACCGAGCTTCACCCCTACCACTTTAAGGCCATACAACTAAAAGGTATTTACGCATAATGAAAAGACTTAACTCGCAACTTCAAGAAGATGGTGCACCTATGGAGCTAATCCTGCTTCTAAGAACATTATTAGCAGGTTGTAAAGAAATTGCTTTTAGGGTCAGTCAAGGTGCCCTAGCCGGTGTATTAGGTTCAACGTTAAGTGACAATGTTCAAGGCGAAAGACAGAAGAAGTTAGATGTAATTTCTAACCAAATCCTAAAAGACATTTTGAGTGAATCAGGTTATGTAAAAGCGATTTCATCTGAGGAAGAAGACGACGTTGTTCCTTGTAATCCAGAAGGCAAATATTTAGTCAGTTTTGATCCCCTAGACGGTTCATCTAACACCGATATCAATAGCTTAATTGGAACAATATTTTCAATTACTCACGCGCCACAGTGGATGAAGCCAGATGATCCCTCCGCTTTTCTGCAACCTGGTACACAAATAGTGGCAGCCGGTTATGTGTTATATGGTCCTTCCGCAATGCTTGCTCTAACTACCGGGCGTGGTACTCATCTTTATACCTTAGATAAAACCCATGGTGGATTTTTGTTAACCACACCTAATGTTAAAGTGCCTGAGAAAACGTCTGAATTCTCAATTAATACATCTAATCAACGTCATTGGGAAGCCCCCATTCAAGCATACATTAATGATTTATTGGCTGGTACAGAAGGCCCTAGAGAAAAGGATTACAACATGCGCTGGGTTGCTGCAATGGTTGGTGATATCCACAGAGTATTATCCCGTGGCGGTATATTTATGTATCCATACGACAAGCGTGATCCGAGCAAAGCCGGTAAATTACGCTTGTTGTATGAAGCCAATCCCATGGCGTTTCTTGTAGAACAAGCAGGTGGTTTAGCTGAAACAGGCACCGGACGTATTATGGAAGTGATGCCGACTGAAATTCATCAACGTGTACCTGTATTAATAGGCTCAAAAGAAGAAGTTGAAACGTGTCTAAGTTACAACAATAAAAATTAATGCCTAGTCCTGAATAATAAATAAAAAAGCCTCTCCCGAGGCTTTTTTATTTTAAACATTATAACAGTGGCGCTATCACTAAACTTACAATCGCCATTACAATGTTCATACATATACTGCACCAGATGTATTTTAGTTATAACAGCGGCGCTATCACTAAACTTACGATTGCCATTACATTGATTAGAATATTCATAGAAGGACCAGATGTGTCTTTAAATGGATCGCCTACTGTATCCCCGACTACCACAGCAGCATGAGTGTCAGAGCCTTTACCACCTAAGTTGCCTTTTTCTACATACTTTTTAGCATTGTCCCAAGCCCCACCCGCATTCGCCATCATCAGCGCGAGTAAAACACAACCTAACAGTGCTCCGCCCAACATCCCACCTAATGCATAAGCACCTAAGCCAAAACCAATCAACGGTGGCACACCTACAGCTATAACACCGGGTAAAATCATTTTTTTCAGCGCAGCTTGAGTAGCGATATCAATACAACGAGCATTATCAGGCTCAGCGGTACCTTCCATTAGGCCTTCAATTTCTCTAAATTGGCGACGGATCTCTTGGATCATTTCAAATGCAGCATCACCTACCGCAGTCATAGTAATAGAGGCAATTAAAAATGGCAGCAGGCCACCAATAAATAAACCTATTAAGACCATCGGATCGCCTAGGTTCAAAGTAAAGTCTGGGTATTTAGTGGTAAGGGTTTCGATAAACGCGGCGATAATAGCTAATGCAGCTAATGCAGCTGCGCCTATTGCAAAACCTTTTCCAATAGCGGCGGTGGTATTGCCAAGCTCATCTAAGGAGTCAGTAATAGCACGGGTTTCTTTTCCAAGTCCTGCCATTTCAGCTATGCCCCCAGCATTGTCAGCCACCGGACCATAAGCATCAATTGCCATAGTAATGCCCACGGTTGCCAGCATGCCAACAGCAGCAATGCCTACCCCGTATAAACCAGATAATTGCGTAGAAGCAAAAATTATTGCACAAATGGTTAGCACAGGAATAACCACAGATTGCATACCGACTGCCAGCCCTGTAATCATCACGGTAGCAGGGCCAGTTTCACCTGCCTCAGCTATTTTACGTACCGGTGTGGACGCGGTGTAGTATTCAGTCACTAAACCAATAATTATGCCGCCCACAGCGCCAGAAACAACCGCCCACCAGACATGGTCACTCACACCTAGATTGGCTACCACAAAATAAGCCGCAACGATAAATATCACTGCTGCTGACATCGTACCCGCACGCAAAGCCACGTCAGGTTTACTGGCTGATAACAATTTAACGATGACTATGCCTGCAACCGAACACAACAAACCGGTAGAGGCTAATGCCAACGGCAAGAACATTAAAGACTCACGACTTCCTAGTAAACCCACAGCCATGGTCGAAGCAATGGCAATAGTGGCAATCATTGAGCCGCAATAAGATTCAAAGATGTCTGAACCCATGCCTGCCACATCTCCTACATTGTCGCCGACATTATCAGCAATTACACCGGGGTTGCGCGGATCGTCTTCAGGAATACCGGCTTCAATTTTACCTACTAAATCAGCACCAACATCTGCACTTTTAGTGAAAATTCCTCCTCCTACCCTTGAAAACAATGCAACTATAGAAGCGCCCATTCCAAATCCATGGATGACGTGTGTTGTGGCCGGATCACCACCAAAGAACCAGTACAGAGATCCTAAACCCAAGAGCCCCATTGACGCGACACATAACCCCATCACAGACCCTCCCATAAAAGCGATAGTCAGCGCAGCAGCTGGACCCTCGTCATGAGCAGCTTGAGTGGTCCGCACATTTGCCTTGGTGGCAGTAAACATGCCCATATAACCTGCAAAGGCAGAACATAATGCTCCCGCAACAAAAGCCATAGTGGTGTATTGGCCTAAGGAAAAATACAAGGCGATACCCACGACTAAAGCAAAAATGAACAACATTTTATACTCGCGGTGCATAAACACCATTGCACCTGAATGTATGGCATCACCTATTTTGATAATAGACGGATTAGAAACAGGTGATTTTTTAATCATTAAATAGATAACAAAAGCGCTGATTAAGCCCGCAAATCCCAAGATAGGTGGCAGGTAGAATAGTTCAGTCATGAAAGTTCCCTGAGTTAATGTGACAATGACACAAAGCAAACCACCATGAATTAATTCAAAAGTGAGTAGGCTTTGCAAACCATTTACGCCAGCCTCTCATTACTAACAACATTCATGAGTACGTGGCTACTTTATTGTTTTATTTACAATTTATTTACATCTTCAATGCAACTATAACGAGAATTTGATATTTAGTTCAAGTTTTAATCAATAATTGTACTTAGTCTGCACTTTAATCACTTTGTTGAGTTTCATCTTGTGTCTCAAGGCATTATAATCTTTGCTATAAAATTCAATAACTTTAGGTATTACTATGAGCCTTAACGCCGTACCCGCTGGTAAAAATTTACCAGATGAAATTAATGTAATAATCGAAATTCCTGCTCATTCTGATCCTGTTAAATATGAAGTGGACAAAGAATCTGGTGCCATTTTTGTTGACCGTTTTATGGCAACCTGTATGCACTACCCTACTAACTATGGTTATGTCCCGCATACGTTGTCTGAAGATGGCGATCCAGCTGATGTATTAGTGATGACACCTTTCCCACTTTTAGCTGGCTCAGTCATCAAGTGCCGCCCAGTTGGAGTGCTAAAAATGACTGATGAATCGGGTATAGATGCAAAAATTCTTGCCGTACCTGCTGATAAGTTATCAACAATTTATCGTGGTATTACTGATATAGATCATATTCCTGAATTAACTAAGCATCAAATACAGCATTTCTTTGAACATTATAAAGACCTAGAGCCGAACAAATGGGTGAAAATTGAGGGATGGGGAGACGCTGCAGCGGCTAAAGCCGAGTTAATCAACAGTGTTAAGTTATACGAAGCAGAAGAACAGAAACCTGCTTTTTAGTAAAGCTTGTCCACATCTAATTTTTTAAACAGCCGGTTTTAACCGGCTTTTTTATGGAAGTTATGGGTAATAGATCAAAAAAGAGATAAACCATGATTAAACTTGCTGTAATTGGGACAAACTGGATAACAGATAATTTTATTCAAGGAGCCTTGCAAACGGGTAGGTTTGAATTGTGTGCCGTCTATTCGCGATCCTTTGGGCAAGCGCAGAATTTTGGCCTCAAATATAATGTGAAGTATTTCTTTGATGACTTAGAGCTATTTGCAAGCTCAACAGAATTTGAGGCTGTGTATATTGCAAGCCCAAATTCTTTTCACAAGTATCAATCAATTCGAATGCTGAAAAGCAGCAAACATGTCATTTGTGAGAAACCTTTAGCTTCAGATTATACCTCAGCACAAGATATGTATAAAACTGCAGAAGAAAATGATGTGGTTCTATTTGAAGCATTTATGACGCCATATTTACCCAACTTTGCTGTTTTAAAACAAAATATTAAAGATATTGGAACGCTTCGAAAAGTGATGTTTAACTACTGTCAATACTCGTCTAGATATCCGAAATTTTTAAGAGGGGAAAACCCCAATACATTTAATCCATCGTTCTCAAATGGCTCCGTAATGGATATTGGTTATTATTGTTTAGGTGCAGCAATAGAGTTATTTGGCGAGCCAAAATCGGTGTATGCTACAGCAGATATTTTAGAATCTGGGGTTGATGGTAATGGCAGCATCATTCTAGGTTATAATGGGTTTGATGCTGTTTTAATGCATTCAAAAACCTCTAATTCATTTTTACCCAGTGAAATTCAAGGTGAACAAGCATGCCTACAAATTGAGATGATTTCGACTTGCAATAAAGTGAGTAGAATCGATCGTAATGGCCATATTACTGACTTGAGTGTAGGGCAAAAAGAAAACCGAATGTTCTATGAAGCAAACGCTTTTGCTGACCAAGTAATCATAAATAAAATTAATACTAAATCAAAAACACGATCCCTAACGTTGGCAAAAGTACTGACTGATGTGCGTATTCAAACTGGGGTTATTTTCCCAACAGACCCATAAACATGACAGCCCTTTTAACAAAGTTAAAAGGGTATAGGCATACACACGACGATGTCTAAAGCGAACTAATCAGAAATCATTTATTGGGCCAATCAAATTCAGGCAAATAAGAACTTATGATAAAAATGATCAATGCAACGTGTTTAATATTATTCTTGTTCAGTCAGATAATATTTGCCAAAGAACCACTAGAGCTTTTTTGGGAAGACATGGTGCCGCCAGATTATCAAACTCCCGATACTCCTTTGAGCCACGACGGCAATATGCTACAAATGGGACTAGATGCGCCCATAGTCGAGAGTCTAAATGGCAAGCTAGTAAAAATACCAGGATTTGTTGTTCCCTTAGAGGGTGACAACGAAACAACCACTGAATTTTTGTTAGTTCCGTATTTTGGTGCCTGTATTCATGTGCCACCACCACCAGCAAATCAAATAGTTTACGTGAAGTTTTTAGACGCGGTGCCGATAGATAATTTATATGATGCTGTTTGGGTCACCGGTACCCTATCCACAAAAGGGTGGGAAGGTGATTTGGCAACCGTGGGATATTCCTTAGTAGGTATCAGCGTCAGTCCCTATGATGGTTAAAAACACTGTAAAACTGCTAAATTAGCAATTAAAATTGTCTATGCTGATTTCCAAGTTCAGATGTAGTGCGTTATTTATATTCACAAATTCGCAGACACAGTACAAAGTTAATTTGATGAATTTTTTGACAAAAATGTCTATTACGCAAAAGCTGTTTCTCATTCCAATTATTGAAACCGTGGGTTTCTTAATACATTTAGGTATTACTACTTCAATAGCCCTAAAAAATGTGGGTTTATTAGAAAACGTGATTAGAAGTGCAATATCCCGCTTTAGATGTCACCAAAAGTGCATTGATCAAAATGGAAAGCATCAAGAACACAGCAATTTACTGAACAAATTCAGAAAACCATAGAACAACTTCAAAATGCGGCTCGTTCTGCAGTAAGTGTCATGGCTAAAGGCACTGAACAGGCGATAACCAGTGTTGAAACAGCCAATAAGGCCGGAGCTAGTTTGACGGTTATCACTGAAACAATTAGCCGTATTACCAGCATGAACGACCAAATTGCACTCTCCACCGGCGATCAACAAAATGTGGCCAGAACCATCAGTAATACTGTCGACGAAATCCATAATCGTACTGAAGAAACGGCCGCCAGTTCCAAAAAGCTTGCATCAGTAAGCTCAGAGCTTGCACAATTAGCTAAACATTTAGAAGGCATAGCTAAACAATTTAAGGTGTAATGCTAAAATCGCCCATAAAAAAACCGCAGATGCTAGTTTTTTTATGGAGTAATTAATATTTCTACCCAGAGTAACTATTAGCCAAAAGCTCGGCTTTTATACTTTTATTTATTGCTACAGCTTGTTTTGACTGATAATCAAAATGCACCATAGTTGTGGTGCCAGTCGCACATTTTTTTTGCTGCTGCCACAACTCCTGATAGACATCAAAAGAACTCCTGCCTATCCGACTGATAAATGTTCTAACCTGTACTTTCTGCCCATAAAAAATCTGCTCTAAAAAATCGACTTTATAACTGGCCAAAATGAGCGACCAGTTTTGCAAATCTAACTCAGGATTAAATAATTTAAAAATAGGCTCACGGCCGCTTTCAAACCAACCCACCAGCACAGTATTACTTACATGAGCCAAGGCATCTGTCTCGTAAAAACGCACATTAAACTCTTCACTAAACATGCAATATCATCCCTGCTGAAGCAATAATGTTTTAAGAAAACGTGCAGTATGCGACTCTTCTACATTGCAAATATCTTCAGGTGTTCCTTGGGCCACAATCTGACCACCACCAGAACCACCTTCAGGGCCAAGATCGATAACCCAGTCTGCCGTTTTTATCACGTCTAAGTTATGTTCAATCACCACCACGGTATTACCATGGTCACGTAATCTATGTAGAACATGCAATAGCTGTTTGATATCGTGAAAGTGTAAACCTGTTGTGGGTTCATCCAGAATATACAGAGTTTGACCGGTGTCACGTTTGGATAATTCTTTGGCTAACTTGACACGTTGTGCTTCACCGCCCGACAGCGTTGTTGCAGCTTGACCTAAACGTACATAAGACAAGCCCACATCCATCAGGGTTTGTAATTTTCTGGCAATAGCTGGGATAACATCAAAGAAAGGGCGAGCCTCTTCTACTGTCATATCCAACACTTGATGAATATTCAATCCTTTATACTGAATCTCCAATGTTTCACGGTTGTAACGTTTACCTTTACATAAATCACAAGGCACATATACATCCGGTAAGAAGTGCATTTCAACCTTAATCACACCGTCGCCTTGGCATGCTTCACAGCGTCCACCTTTGACGTTAAAACTAAACCGTCCGGGTTTATAACCACGAGATCTGGCTTCTTGGGTACCAGCAAACAATTCACGCACCGGCGTAAAAATACCTGCATACGTTGCGGGATTAGAGCGAGGAGTTCGGCCAATAGGGCTTTGATCAATATCCACCACCTTGTCCATAAACTCCATACCAGTAATGGTTTTATAAGGTGCAGGCTCCCCTGTAGTGGCGCCATTTAATTCTCTGTGGGCAATGCGATAGAAGGTGTCGTTTATCAGCGTCGATTTACCTGAGCCTGATACCCCCGTCACACACGTCATTAATCCTAGTGGTACTCTTAAAGTAACATCTTGCAAGTTATTACCAGTGGCCCCCTTTAGCACCACCCACTTATCTTGATCAATTTCAGTTCGTTTAGCTGGTATTTCAATTCTTTCTCTACCAGACAAGTACTTTCCTGTTAGCGAACGTTCACTCTTTTTAATATCTTCGATAGTGCCCTGAGCTACAATTTCGCCACCGTGTACACCCGCACCTGGGCCAATATCCAGCACAAAATCGGCAGCTCGGATCGCATCTTCGTCATGCTCAACCACAATGACTGTGTTACCTAAGTCGCGTAAGTGAATTAGGGTTTCCAATAACCTTGCATTGTCACGTTGATGTAAACCAATAGAGGGTTCATCAAGTACATACATAACCCCTACCAACCCAGCGCCTATTTGGCTAGCGAGCCTAATACGCTGAGCTTCGCCACCAGATAACGTATCGGCGCTGCGTGAAAGGGATAAGTAATTCAGACCTACGTTCACCAAAAACGTCAATCTATCATTGATTTCTTTGAAGATTTTTTCTGCTATTTTTAGGCGTTTACCGGTTAAAGTAAGATTTGCGAAAAACTTCAAAGCGTCGGCAATCGACATATCAGTAATGACATTAAGCGGTGTCTCACCAATAAATACGTTTCTGGCTTCTAATCTAAGACGTGAGCCAGAGCAGGTTGAGCAATGTTGCTGACTCAAATACTTGGATAACTCATCTCGTACCGCATTGGATTCAGTTTCTTTATAGCGTCGCTCCATATTTGGGATAATCCCTTCAAATGGATGTTTGCGTTCCATAATGTCGCCACGGTCGTTAATGTATTTAAACTTTAACGATGTGCCTTTACTGCCGTTTAACACAATATCTTTGGCCTGTTCATCGAGTTCTGCAAAAGGCACGGTCAAATCAAACTTGTAGTGATCAGCCACAGCTTGCAACATCTGAAAATAATAATAGCTGCGTTTGTCCCAACCCCTAATGGCGCCACCAGATAAACTGATTTCTTCGTTAGCAATAATGCGATGCGGGTCAAAAAACTGCCTTGTCCCCAAACCATCACAACTTTGACAGGCACCAGCAGGATTGTTGAAAGAGAATAACCGCGGCTCTAACTCAGCCATGCTATAGCCACAGTGTGGGCAAGCAAAGTTAGAAGAAAATACCAACTCTAACTTGTCAGGCTCGTCCATAAAGGCAACGGTTGCGGTGCCACCAGACAAGTTTAAGGCTGTTTCGAAAGACTCAGACAAACGAAGTTTTAAATCTTCACGCACTTTAAAACGGTCAACCACTACTTCAATAGTGTGCTTTTTGTGTAAGTCGAGATCAGGTGGATCCGACAAATCACATACATTTCCATCTATCCTAGCCCGAATAAACCCTTGCGCGGCTAGATTTTCGAGGGTTTTGAGATGCTCACCTTTACGAGCCTGAACCACAGGAGCAAGCAACATCAATTTAATATCGGCTGGCATATCTAATACCCGGTCAACCATCTGACTCACCGTTTGTGCATCTAATGGCACATGATGCTCAGGACAACGGGGCTCTCCTACCCGTGCATACAACAAACGCAAGTAGTCATAAATTTCTGTAATGGTGCCCACTGTAGAACGTGGGTTATGAGAAGTAGATTTTTGCTCGATGGAAATTGCTGGCGATAACCCCTCAATATGATCCACATCAGGCTTTTCCATCATGGATAGAAATTGACGAGCGTAAGCTGACAATGACTCTACATAACGTCGCTGTCCTTCTGCATACAAAGTGTCAAAAGCCAAAGAAGATTTACCTGAACCTGACAAACCGGTGATCACTGTCAGTTTGTCTCTGGGGATATCTAAATTGATGTTTTTCAGGTTGTGGGTTCTAGCCCCACGTACTTCTATTCTATCCATTAGTAACCAGATGTGCTGTAAAAGAACAATTATTACATACTCTGTAAATAGGCACTACGACCATTATCTGAATACAACAAGTTTATACACTAAATTAATCTTAAATGGCGCTAGACTTCCAACTAGCTTGCCAGTCTTTAAATACCGCAGTATAACCGCGATTTTTATTGCCTCGGTGACTTCTACTACAGAGCGTTCATCACTTATTTCAAATTGATCAAGTTGGCTATCAGGACTAGCATAACCACCTGGTTGCGTAGAGCTCCCAGCACTCATATGTGTAATGCCCATGGGCAAGAGGTTGTCACGAAAACGTTCACTTTCACGGGTTGATAAACTTATTTCAAGTTGCTCATTAAATAATCTAAAGGCACAAATAACTTGGACCAATCCTTTATCAGAAATGGGTGAATTAGGTTCAATCCCACCTGTACATGGCCGCAAACGCGGCAGCGAAAGACTATATTTACTGCGCCAATAGTGATGCTCTAAATAAGCCAAATGGTGACCCAGCAGCAATGCATCTAATCGCCAGTCGTCTAGACCTAACAATACGCCCAACCCTATTTTGTCGATACCTGCTCGTCCTAACCTATCGGGGCTGTTTAAACGATATTGAAAGTTTTGTTTTTTGCCACGAGTATGGTGTTTAGCGTACGTGACAGGATGATAGGTCTCTTGATATAACATCACCGCATCCAGCCCAAGATGGGCCAACCTTTGATATTCATCTGTGGCCAATGGCTGAACTTCTATGGCTAGATGACTAAAATGTTGTTTGATTTGCGGTAAGACGTCGGCAAAGTACTCGACACCTACTTTGCTTTCATGCTCTCCAGATACCAATAATATTGAGTCGAACCCCCAGCCTTTAATAATATCAATTTCTTGCTGGATCTCATCTGCATTTAATATTTTACGCTTGATTTTGTTGCTCATAGTAAAACCACAATAATCACACTCATTGGCACATAAATTCGATAAATACATAGGAATAAACAAACTAATATTATGACCGAAACGCCTTCTGGTTAATTCCATGGCTTGTTGCGCCATTATTTCCAAGTAAGGCTCTGCGGCCGGTGATAATAAAGCCATCAGAGCTTTGATATCACCGGCAGGCTGCTGCAAAGCCCGCTCGACATCTGCATTAGTCGACCCATACATAGTCAGGCGCAGGTCCTCACGATCTAAATCAGCAAATATATCAGCGAAGTTCATTTAAAAAACCTGTTAATGGACTAGACATACTAGCCTGTTTTAATACTTGGCCTAAACCCACCTGATAGGCATTTCTGCCGGTTATCACAGCCTCTTGAAAACACTTCGCCATCACCACTGGCTGCAAGCTAGAAGCAATACCGGTATTGACTAATACAGCATCAGCCCCTAATTCCATGGCTGCTGTGGCATCAGAAGGGCGTCCGATCCCTGCATCAATCACCACTGGCACCTTCGCCTGTTCAATAATGATTTGCAGAAACTCTTTCGTTAGCAAACCTTGATTGCTGCCAATCGGACTAGCCAAAGGCATGACTGCTGCACATCCTACTTCTTCCAGCCGGTGGCATAACACAGGATCAGCATGCACATAAGGCAGCACCACAAAACCTTGCTTTACCAGTGTTTCGGCCGCTATAAGGGTTTCAATTGGATCTGGCATCAAATATTTGGGATCAGGATGAATTTCTAATTTGACCCAGTTAGTAGCAAACATTTCTTGGGCTAACTGAGCGGCAAAAATAGCTTCTTTTGCATTCCTTGCACCAGAGGTGTTTGGAAGCAACTTTATCCCCAACTCGGTCAAGGGTTGCATCAAGTTATCCGTACTTTGCTTAAGATCAATCCGCTTAATCGCCAAAGTAACGAGCTCTGAACCTGAGGCTTTCAAGGCGTTTAACATGACTCGGCTATGTGAAAACTTACCGGTACCACTGAATAAACGTGACGAAAATTGGTGTCCCGCGATAGTTAACATGCCTTATCCTCCTGCCACGGCACTAAACACATCAATCTGATCACCTTCTCGGCAACCCTGCTCTGACCATTGGCTTTTGGGCACAATATGCTGATTAAATGCGACGGCGATATTAGCCAAATCCAATTGAAGGGGCTCAGTCGCCAACAGCAACACTTGTTGCAAATTCAGGTTTTCATCCACCTTTAGAGCTTGGCCATTAATAAAAACAGGGATCATGAATATGCCTCCTGGGCAAAAGAATTAGTCTCAGAGAGTAATGGTTCTTGGGGCGAAATTTGCCAGTGTTGGCATACTGTGCATTGAGGGTCTCGGTGACGGACAATGCTTTGCCAGATTAACCTTAAACCATCAAAAATATGTAACGTGTTGTCTTTCTCACCTATCGTTAAAACATGCCTAATAGCAGTTAGCGCTTGCATACTTGCAATAACACTCACCATTGGTCCCAGCACTCCCATATCACTACAGGTTTGTAGCGTCTCTTTTGCTGAAAATACACAATGGTAACAACCAGCTTCAGACATCCTCTGCGCGTCTACAACCATTAGTTGCCCAGAAAAAGCAGTTACTGATGCACTGACTAGTGGAATAAGTTGCCTAGCACACCAAGCGTTAATCAGTTGTCGGGTTGGCATATTGTCTGAGCAATCCAGCACCATAAGTTTGTTATGTTGACATGCTTGTTTAACATCTGAGTGGCGACTGATTAAACTCTGGGCAAACTGCTCACTAAATTTTTCGCTGTATGTCCTAACGGTGACATCGGGATTGAGTTTAGAGATCTCTTTTGCGGCGCACTCCACTTTTTCACGTCCCACAGAAGAAGCATTAAACAAGATTTGTCTAGGTAGGTTGGACATGTCCACTTTATCGTCATCCACTAAATGAAGGTGCCCGATACCTGCTGCCGCTAATTGTTGAGCTACGTGAGTGCCCAACCCTCCGATACCCACAATCATAATATGTTGACTCATTAACGTTTGTTGGCCCTGTTCACCTACTTCTGGAAGTAATATTTGCCGGTAGTATTGAACAAACTGCTGCTCACTTAAGGCCTTATTCATGTTAATGCCTGCCATGCCAGTTGTAGAGTCTGCCAGCTTTTTGCTGGGTCGGGTGCAAGCTCAATTCCACGCACAATAGCCACATCATGTACTTGTGTGACTTTTACTTGGGCAAGATTATGCTCGTCGATGCCACCAATGGCCACCAGCGGGAGTTTGTCTTTGAGTAATTGACAATAACGTGAAAGCTTTAATAACCCTTGAGGTTGTGATGGCATGTGTTTGGTTGGTGTGGCAAAGATATGTCCTATAGCCAAATAACTTGGAGAAAATTGCTGAGCTAGCAACATTTCAAAATATCCATGAGAAGACAGACCCAGCGCCAAACTAGCATCACTGATTTGGGATAGATTGGCTTGTAACATATCCTCTTGACCTAAATGTATACCAAAGGCACCGTGTTTTATCGCTAACTGCCAGTGGTCATTAATAAAAACTTGCGCTTGGTATTTTCTACCTAATGCCACCGCAAGCTGAATGTCCTGTTCTAGCTGTTTATTATCACAGGGCAGTTTTATTCGTAGTTGTGCAGTGTGCGCTCCAGCCTTGAGTACTTGTTCTAAGACAGATAAAGACTGCGTTACCGAATACACCTTTAAAGGCAAGCTGACATTGGCAAAATCAAGTTGAGAAACATCTGCCAGTTGTGGGTACTGAGGCAGTATAATCTCTGGAAAATGCACTAAGTCATTGGGCCAACCATGACGCGCTAGCACCCCAGGTCCTTTGCCTAAACCATAACTGCCACTGAGTCCTTGATGTACATAAGCTTTAGCAATCACAATGGCATCTAATAAAGGATGACCTAATGCCATCGTCGTCGCTATTGCTGATGAAAGTGTGCAACCTGTGCCATGATTGTGGCGAGTATTCACTCGGCTTCCACCAAATCCAATACGTTGATGTTGATGCTGTTCAGAAGTATGGGCAATCTTGTGGGCGGCTAACCAGTCAACGACCTGCAGGTTTTGACTATCTCCGCCTGTTACCAGAATATTGGTCTCGACTAACTGAGATAGATGATCAAGTGCTGATTGTTCAGTTTGCCCTTTCCCTTCAAACGTTCCAGCTAACACCATCAACTCGTTATAATTAGGCGTCAACAACGTCACTTGTTTGGCTAGGCGCAGATAAGCGTCAACATTAGTCTGTTGTTTACCACTAGTGGTAAACAACACAGGATCCAAAATGATCGGTATCCGGGTATCGTGAGTTTGCTCATAGTCAGCTAAATTATCTGCTAACCAATTGCTTATCAGCAAAACTTGCTCAGCATCGGCTAACACGCCAATCTTAATAACCTTGGGCGGCATATCGAATAGCAAACAATTTAACTGCCTTGTCAGCATATCTGGGGATACAGCTGACACACCCTCTACGTGATAAGAGTTTTGGACGGTGACAGCGGTGATTATATTACAAGCATGACCGCCTAAATCTTGAATTGTGAGCGTATCTGCCTGAATACCTGCACCGCCGCCACTATCTGAGGCAGCGATGCTCCAGACAATCGGCCGGTCACAACCACTTACAAATAGCCTGTTATCATTTGAATAATTATCCATAATTTATTCAGGCTCGGTCGTGGGTACTTCTCCAAGAGGTGTATAAATTTGCGCCCCTTGTGCTTTAAATTCCTTTGATTTTTCTGCCATAGCGGATTGTATTTCTGCTGAGCTGAGACCTGTGCGACTAGCAGCCAGTCTTGATGCATCCTGTTCAACTTTAATTTTTTGTTTAGCAACGTATTCACGCACTTCGTGAGTGATTTTCATAGAGCAGAACTTGGGCCCACACATAGAACAAAAGTGTGCCACTTTAGCTGACTCTTGCGGTAGGCTTTCGTCATGATAAGCGCGTGCAGTTTCTGGATCTAAACCCAAGTTATATTGATCTTCCCACCTAAATTCAAAACGTGATTTGGACAAAGCATTGTCGCGAATTTGTGCACCAGGATGCCCCTTTGCAACATCTGCAGCATGAGCCGCTATCTTGTAGGCAATCAAGCCCTGCTTAACATCTTCTTTATTTGGCAAACCCAAATGTTCTTTAGGCGTGACATAACACAACATCGCTACGCCATACCAGCCGATCATGGCTGCGCCTATACCAGAAGTAAAATGATCATAACCTGGGGCAATATCAGTCGTTTGTGGGCCTAACGTATAAAAGGGAGCTTCACTACAAATTTCAAGCTGCTTGTCTATGTTCTCTTTAATCAATTGCATAGGAATATGGCCGGGACCTTCAACAATGGTCTGCACATCATATTGCCACGCAATTTTGACTAGTTCACCTAAGGTATCAAGCTCAGCAAACTGTGCTTCGTCATTGGCGTCAGCAATACAACCCGGACGCATTCCATCGCCTAACGACAGAGACACATCATAAGCGGCACATAACTCGCAAATGTCTCTGAAATGCTGGTACAAAAAGCTTTCTTTATGATGAAACAGGCACCACTTGGCCATAATAGAACCACCTCGGGATACAATGCCGGTTAAGCGTTTGGCTGTCATTGGCACATAACGCAATAATACACCTGCGTGAATAGTAAAATAATCCACTCCTTGTTCAGCTTGTTCAATCAAAGTATCCCGAAACACCTCCCAGGTTAAGTCTTCTGCCACGCCATTGACTTTTTCTAACGCTTGATAAATCGGCACGGTGCCAATAGGCACAGGGGAGTTACGTACGATCCACTCGCGAGTTTCGTGAATATAACGCCCAGTGGATAAATCCATTACCGTATCAGCACCCCAACGAGTTGACCAAACTAGTTTTTCTACCTCTTCTTCAATGGAAGAAGTCACCGCAGAGTTACCTATATTAGCGTTTACTTTAACCAAAAAATTACGACCAATGATCATGGGTTCAGCTTCTGGGTGATTAATATTAACCGGGATGATAGCTCGGCCACGAGCTACTTCATCACGCACAAACTCAGCAGTAATCGGCTGCCCCATCAAAGCGCCAAAGGCATTGCCGGGTGCTTTTTGGGTTAAAACATCGTCAGTTACTTCCTCACGAGCCATATTTTCGCGGATCGCGATATATTCCATTTCAGGGGTAATAATGCCCGCTCTGGCATAGTGCATTTGGGTAACACATTGCCCTACTTTGGCTTTAAGTGGTTTATCAATAGAGTCAAAACGTAAATGTTCTAAACCATCATCAGTCATACGCTCTTGGGTATAACCCGAACTGACATGAGGTAATTGTTCAACATCTCCCCGCTGCATGATCCAATTGTGACGAAGTTTGGCTAATCCTTTGCGAACGTCGATATTAGCTTCAGGATCTGAATAAGGACCGGCACAGTCATACACCATAATATCCGGGTTAGTTTCGATGACAGGATTGTCTTCAGTACCACCCAAGATGGTGTCAGTTTGGGAAATAGCCCGCATACCCACTTGGATATTGTGATGGCTTCCCGCTAAGTATACTTTGCGGGAATTAGGGTGTAATAGTGGTTTAAGGTTATCAATAAATTGTTGTGCATTAGCACGGGTTTGACGACGTTTTGACATTAGCAATCTTCCATAGTGTTAAAAAATGAAGTTGCTTGTCTGGAGAGGTATGATGTTGAAAAGCACCAATTGTTGATAATTTGACATCACTAAATCTGATGCCATAAATACAACTTACTGGGTAAGTACTGTTTTAAACGCGCCAAATTTAAATTGGCTATGCTCAATAACATTACGCTTGTTTCCTTCGCGGGTACTAGCCCGATCAGGTTCAACGGATCCCGAATTAACGGTCTCAGCTTATGTTTTTCACCTCAGTAAAAAACACTAGCACTCCGACAAGAAAAAACCATTATAGACAGAGTAATAAAATTGACACAAGGACTTTTAAATATAAACGACTAGCGATTCAAAATCTGTAATCAAAAAAACATGTGATTAATAAGCAATAAAATCATAATACAAAGCGACCAATTGTGTTGGGAATTAAAAAAACATGTTAGACTCTTTATATATTATTATCCGAATTTTTTAACTTTTATTAGACAGTCTCCACTTTGAATTCTACCGAACTTCGCAGCGCTTTTTCTCTTGCCTTTGTGTATGTGCTTCGCATGCTTGGCTTATTTATGGTGATGCCAGTTATAGCTATTAGCGCCAAAACCTATCCAGATTATTCGGCTTTTCTTGTCGGACTAGCAATAGGTGGCTACGGCTTAACACAAGCCTTACTCCAGATCCCAATGGGGGTGCTATCAGATAAAATTGGCCGAAAACCAGTTATTGCAGGCGGTTTAGTTATTTTTGCCATCGGCAGTCTTGTGGCAGCGACCGCTGATAGTTTAACTTGGGTTGTAGTGGGTCGTTTTCTTCAAGGTGCAGGCGCAATTGCAGGAGCCATCATGGCATTGGCTGGAGATTTAAGCCGAGAAAGCCAACGACCAAAAGTAATGGCAATCATTGGTATATCTATTGGTTTCTCTTTTTACATAGCCTTACTTCTGGGACCTATCATCGCGAGTAGATTTGGCCTTAGTGGTATTTTTCTGATGACTGGGGTATTAGCTTGTCTGTGTGTTTTTTTAGTATTGTTTGTTGTACCTAATGCAAAAAATGTGGCACCTAAAGGCGATACTCTACCGGTTATTCAAGATTTAAAAATTCTATTTACGCACCCACAACTAGCCCGCTTAAATATTAGTGTGTTGTTATTACACATGTTAATTACACTACTCTTTGTGCAAATCCCAGTGTTTTTAGTCAATTTAAATTGGCCACTTGATAAGCATTGGCAAGCATATTCCGTGGTATTAGTTGTTTCTGTTGTAGGCCTTATTGGCTTTATGGCTATAGCAAAGAAATATAAAAATGCTGTTTTATCCATCAGTGTTGCAGGCTTAGCTTTAGTGTTTACTTTGATGATATTTAGTCAACAGTCTATTATTTATTTACTTGTACTAGTTTGTTTATTTTTTACTTGTTTCAATTACTTAGAAGCTAATTTTCCAGCTATGGTGTCAAACATATCACCAGCTGGTAAAAAAGGCTCAGCTATGGGGATCTACGCTAGTTTTCAGTTTTTTGGTGCCTTTATGGGTGGTGTGTTATCCGGCAGTATCGGCGAGCTATTAGGCATTCAATGGGTATTTGGTTTAGCCAGTATTTTATGTTGTATTTGGTTGTTGTTGATCAGAGGTTTACAGGCGACGAATCGACTGAAACGTTATACACTTAAAACAACGACACAAATAACAAGTATGGCTTTACAGCAGCTTTCTGAATTAGAAGGTGTGGTGGACATAACGGTTGTTCCAAATGAACAAGTTATGTATCTAAAGGCAGAACAAGATTTCGATATTCAACAAGCTCGGCTTGTACTGAATTTAAAAGATTAATTAGGAGGAATAATGGCGAGCAAAGGCGTAAACAAAGTAATCTTAGTGGGTAATTTGGGTAAAGATCCCGAAGTAAGATATACACCAAATGGCAAAGCCGTTGCCAATTTAACTTTAGCCACATCAGAAAGCTGGAAAGATCAAAGTGGCCAAATGCAGGAAAAAACTGAATGGCACCGCGTATCCATGTTTGGTAAGTTAGCTGAAATTGCTGGCGAATATTTACGCAAAGGCAGCCAGGTGTACATTGAAGGTAAACTGCAAACACGCAAATGGCAGAACAAAGAAGGCCAAGACCAATTCACCACAGAAATTGTTTTAGACCCATTCAATGGCGTTATGCAAATGTTGGGCGGTAAAGGTGGCGGTCAGTCTGAAGGCGGTTTCCAAGGTCAACAACGTCCTGCTGCGGCTCCACAACAATCAAATCAAGGTTATCAACAGGCACCCCAACAAAGTTATCAACAAACACCTCAGCAAGGGCAGCAATACCAAAAGCCTCCAGCTCAAGGTGCGCCACAACAATCAAATCAAGGTTTCAACCAAGCACCCGCTCAGGGACAACAACCGGCTCCTATGGCTGAACCAGACTTTGACTTTGATGACGATATCCCGTTCTAGCACTCTGTTTTTACTAAAGTAAGGTGCAGCAAAAAATATTAAGGCCCTGTTTTTACAGGGCTTTTTTTATTCCTCTAAGTTATTCAGGATAACTTAGAGGAATATCTATATCGAAGCATCTGCAAATATTACAAATATGTAACTTGTCCTGAAAATTCAAAGATAATGAAGCATTAGACAGTTTCTTTGAATGGCTTGTATATATTGATATATCCTCTAGATTATGGACGCCAATAAATGAAAGAAAAGCTTCTCGTTGTGGATGACAACACTACAATTTTGCGGATTGTTGACCTTGTTTAAGAAAACAAAGGTTATGCGTCAATACTGCCACTAGCGGTGAAGAAACCTACCAACTCGCTTTCAGTTTTCAGCCTGTCTTAATGGTTCTAGATGTCAACATGCTCAATGGGTGAAATGGCTTTGCAACATGTCAAAATTTAAAGCTGATATTCGTTTATCTACTATCCCAATAATATTCTTAACCGGCAAAGTTGGCCAATTTGAAGAAGGCTTTGAATTAGGCGGTGCTGATTAGGTATTAAAACCCTTCAACAAAAAAAATTCATTGTACGCATTCAATTTTACTTAAAAGTGCGCCACTTGGTGAATGAGGTGCAACAAGCAAACGAGAATCTAGAAAGCAAAATACAGGCCCGAACCCAAGACTTAACTGATTCAAATAAAAAGTTCAACCTCGTTATCAACCAAAGAAAGTTACTGGAAAGTCGTCTCAAACATGAGGTTTTAACTGACTTTTTGACATAACTACACAGTGGTGCCTCCTTTGAAAGCAACTTGCAATATCTATTGGAAAAACGTGACCCTAAGCTACAAAACGGTGCGTTAATATTTTTGGATTTGTTTAAGTTTGAAGTAATCAATCAACGTTTTAGTTGGGATGCAGGTGACTACTTTCTTAATTAAATCAGTAAGATATTACAAACACAGCTTGGGATAGGTAGACTTGGCGAAGACCAGTTTGCAGTGTAATTGAAACAAGCTACCACAGCGTCTGCCAAAACAATTGCAAGGGGCTTAGTTGATTGTATTAGCGGCTTTCCGGCTAAGTGGAAAGAACAGACGGTTCAAGTTGGTGTCTGTGTAGGTTTTTGCATGGTTGACAGCAGTGACTCAAGTGCAAAAAAGATAACCTCAAAGGCAATATATGCATCGATTATTTCCAAAGGGGAAGGAGTAAGTTCTATTGTCAATGACCAAGACCACGCTGTTAAACAGGAAACTCTAGAGACGAATCAAAATTTAGCTAGCCGCATAGAATCGGCATAATATTTAGATAATCTCTCACTTTTTTATCAAAAAGTTCAACCTTTACAACAAACAACGAGAAAGCTGCCGTCTATTGAATGTTATTAAGATTAAAAAGAGAATTCTTAGATAGATGGATATTACCAAGCGAGTTTTTTGAGTTTACTGAACATAACAAAATAAAGAGTAAAGTTGATCTATGGGTGGTGAAAGAAATTCTAAATTGATTGCAGCCTCTTGCAGCAAATCAAGCACTACAAAATAGATTTAGCCATATTTCAATCAATCTAACCGCAGAAACCAAAGCCAACCCGATGTTTTTGGTCACACTTGAAAATAGATGGGTCCTTTACTCGCTATTATGCCAACAAACCGCCAATGCAATACTCTGCGAAATGCTAAAAAAAGGGGCAGACCTTACTGGTAACACTATGATTGCTTCGCGTATAGAACAAGAGTCGGTCGCTAAAAGTTTGACCGAACTAGGTATAGAGTTCGCCCAAGGCAATTTTGATAACCTCAACTAGAAGGTTATCAAATACATACACAAAATATACCTAGTATTGATATCGAACTGTGGCATAAACTGACCTAAATTCACCTACAAAATAACGGTAACTGCCAAAACCAAAGTCGGCCCTTTCAGCATAATCTTCATCAGTAAGGTTGCTAACTCTGACACCGATATCTAGTGTTTCATTTAATGCCCAACCAGTTCGCAAATTAAGTAAGTTGTGACCACTATATTCAGCGCTATTCTCAGGATCAAGGTAATAATTACCTTGATGTACCCACTCCAACTCGATGAAACTACCTGAATCAGTTCGCCAACCGAGTTGTGCACTGCCCATATGTTCTGGCGCCGTATCTATTTCATTATCTTTAATATTGATCCGACTTAGTGTTAGATTTGAGTCGTACTGGTGCTTAGCAAAAGTACCGTTAGCAGACGCGTAAAAGTATTGCCAATGATAACTTAGCACCAGTTCTATTCCACGATGAGAGGTTTCACCATTGCTGATATTTTGCCTATCAGTATCTTGAAAAATAAAATTATCTTTTTGCATAGAAAATAAGGTGACATCATAAAATAACGAGTCAGTCTTGCCTCTTAAGCCCAATTCAATCGAATTCACATCTTCAGCATCAAGTTCTGCCACTGTTTGGCCGGCTTGAAGTCTAAATAACTCTGTGGCTTGAGGTGCTCGATACCCTGTAGAATATTGAGCGTAGAGTCGATAGTTATTGGTTAATGCGTAGTTTGCATTAACTTGATACGACCATTCATCGTAATCGACTACTTGGTCTTCAGGGCGAGTAAATCGACAGTTTTCAATACCTTGCGCACATGCACTGCCGGTACTTAATCGATTATCGTAATCATATTTGGTATGTTCATAACGCACCCCAGCGCTGAGTATTAATTGTTGTGTTGCGGTCCATTGAAGTTGGGCAAAAGGAGAGTAGACAGTTGCATTCACCTTGTAATCATAATGAATGCCGGCGGGTAAAGTAGGCGAAAAGTCTTCTGCTTGGGTCTCAGTCAATTGCCCTTGAGTATAATCCACATCAAAGCCACTCAACCAACTCAAGTCGCCGTAATACTTTTGGAATTGTGTTTGCACACCAACACTTGAATGACTGTTATCTTCGATGGGTTGCCAAGGAAGATAATGCTGTAAAAACTGCATATCTGTCGACCTTATATAGGGCGTAATGGTAAAGCTTGTGGTGTCGTTTTCAACATAACTGATTTGACTATAAACGCGCATCGACTGACTATCGCGAAACGCTTCAGGATTAGGGTTTTGTCTTTTTAGTGACGCATCTTTATAAACCTCGAATCCGCTAATAAAACCAGCCGTTTCTTGTTTCAGATTACTGACCGCTAGTACATTTTTAATCTGCCATTTACCGCCTTGATATTGATGTATCAGGTTCACTTTTTGCTGCTCATAGCCACTGTCCTGTAAATATCCTGCATCTTTTGTAACGTTGCCATATAACAAAAAACCATGTTGTTCACCTGTTGTAGACAAACTAAACATGCCACGGGTGTAATCATGTGGCCCCAGACTCAAAGACACACTGGATTGCTGGGTATCAAAAGGATTAGGGGTCAGCACATTAATCACCCCATGCACTGCATTCGAGCCATACATAGTACTTGCAGGGCCACGCAACACTTCAAGCGAGGATGCCTGTTCAGTATTGGCATCGAACAATTGATTTACATTACAAAATCCTGGGGCACGAAGCGAAATACCATCCTGGGCAATAAAGAATGCACCACAACCACCTGTTCCAGTTAGCACCGGTGAACGAATCGCAGTTAGGTGTTCTTGGCCATTACCCCGACTGATCCAAGCGCCCGGTATGCGCACCAAAGCTTGATTGATATGCTGCTGTTCTATCAATCTTAAACTTTCATCGTCTAACCAACTGATATTACTAGCGACATCCAACACTTTTTGACTAGCCCGAGAAGCTGTAACAGTAATTTTCTCTATGGGTTGCTCTTGGCTAAAAACCGATGTGCTTAGTAGTATTAACATGAGGTAACTAATATTTAGGTTCAAAAGATCTCCGAGGGTAAAGTTTAAGATAAAATAATGAGGTTATTTTAAGTCATAATATGTGGCATTCCTACGCACAAGATGTAAAAAATCACATCAGATAGGCCATAACATTTTTTAAAGTCAACGCTGACTTGACTAAGTTAGCGCTCACATTAGTTGGTTATCAACAGTGTTTTGTTGCATGTTTTCTCTTAATTGAGACGGCAAAGTACCAAACATCAAACGAAACTGGCGGCTAAAATAACTATGCTCCGAAAAACCACACCGATATGCCACGTCAGCGATGGGTAATCGTGTTTCAATTAACATCCGACGGGCATTTTCTAATCGAATTTCGTTGATAAATTGTTTAGGCGTTTTAGACAAATACTTTTTAAAACGCCTTTCAAGGGCGCTGACTGATATAAAGGCAAGTTTAGCTAAATCTTCAATTTTCAAGTCTCGATGAAAATTTTCTCGCACATGCTCTACTGGTGCCTTTATCGCATCAATGCTTGATAACACCTGTGATGCCTTAGATAACAAGCGAGTGAAACCATAAGAACCGATGATAGTATTTTGACTATCAAATAGAGGCCGCTTCGAAGTTGAGAACCAAGCAAATTCGCCAAACTTAAGAATATTCAATTCTAAGCGGTCAGTAATCACATTGCCGCTCATCACACTTTGATCATCGGTGATAAATTGTTTGGCGATATGCGGTGGGAAAAAGGCTGCGTCAGACTTACCTAAGACTTGACTAATTGAATGCATACCAATGTGCTCAACAAACATTTTATTGGCATAAACCACCCGACTTTCGGTGTCTTTAATCCAAAAAATCACATCCGTTAGTAAATCAAACATACTAAGAATTTGCTGGATACCAATCACATCTTGTAAAAATGGGGATTGTTGAAGACTTTTATATTCGGACATATAATAACGACTTTAAAAAGGAGTACGCCGAAATTATTGCATACAAGGGGGCATTTGTTCTACTCAAATCCGCGTCACAAATGGCGTTATTTATGTTAACTTATTGTTATTAAATTTGTATTTGGCTATAAATTATGAATCAGCAACACAAAAGGTAGGTATCAGATATGGATACAACTATTAAAAATCATCACTATTACGCAGCCTACAACTAGCTTTAATAATTCCTATTGCATTGAGTTTGTCTGGTGTCACTTTCGCACATGAATTAGGTTTACAATTATTCAGTGTAAGAAAACAAATTGAACAGGATTTACCCCAAGCCTTTAGTCAAATCTATCAATGGGAGATCAAAGTAGTTGAGGGAGGAAGAACATTATATGGACATCCAGTTGAAGAGTATAGAAACCGACTATTAAAAACGACTTACAAATTGTGAGCGTAGATGTTTTGTTTGAAGAGCTGCGCAACACCCTGTAGCCGTAGTATACGAAGCTAAATACTTTGGCAGTCGTTTTACCACTTTTTATTGGATCACACACGATGCGGCAAAAGGCTTTGATTTGGAAGATGCTAAAGGAACAATAGAAGTCATGAATAGAGTGAGGAAAATGTTGAACATACTGCATTTCAAATGGACATATTTGGAAGAAGCAAGGGGGGATGGATCCCACTAATCTTTTACAAAAACACCTAGGCCGTTTTTGTCCTTACATTTAAAATATAGGAAGATGGGCACAATGAACTTGATCAATAGTAAAGCAGATGTTGAAACAAATGTGGTCTTAGGCACAGGAGATGTGGGTATTGCTTCTATTATGGCAGAAGCAAAAAACAAGGGACCCGTTATTTCTTTATCGAAGATGAATCTTCTAGAGTGCTTTCTCAAGTTCCCAAAAGTATAAAATATTTGAATGATTTAGATACAATCACGCATTAAAATTGCTATATGCCAACAGTTATCAGTCTCAGTCTCAAAGCTTGATAACCACGAGTGAAAAACACTGCTTTAATAGGTCTTTATGCACACTATTTAGCTTACGACGCTCCCTTTTTTACTCTATAAATCATTGAGTTTAGTAAATAAACGGTACCCATGCATGGGTCATTTAAAACTAGCTCTTTTGATGGTTTTTTGCTGTAATAGATTAACTTTAAAGTGATAAAGCCTATGACATGCAAATTGGTTGGCGCGAATTTATTAAAGGTCGATTTAAAAAGACCTCAAAATTTCATTCCGTAGGGATCGAAATTGGTGTTAACAATTTTCACATTTCTACCTTAAAAAAAGTCAAGGGAAAACTTAACTGGGTAAAGCAACACTCTGCATCTATCGAAAATTGGCAAACTACACTCAAGACTTACGTCGAAACGAATAATATTACAAATACCCAATGTAATATCGCCTTATCCATCTCAAAATATAAATTGTTGCAACTCGACAGGCCTGCTGTAGAAGACGCAGAGTTAATACAAGCCTTGCAATGGATGGTTAAAGAGCAATTATTCAGTGATGATGAATTTGTCATTGATTATTTTGACCCTCCTGCAGTTACTGCAACTTCTACAAAAAAATTAAATGTAGTTGCTGTAAGCAAGGGTGACGTGATGGAAGTTCGCGATGGTGTATTGAAAGCAGGTTTAGCACTCAACATTATAGGTATTGAAGAGCTGGCAATCTGCAATCTTTTAACACCCAGCGATGACGCTGTTATTACTTTAAAACAAGAGGAAGGTGGACAGCTTAGTTTGAACATTATTAAGCGTAACCAATTGTTCTTTTCTCGACGTTTACGGGGTTATGAAAACCTGGCTAACTTTTCGCAAGAAGAATTAAAAATGGGTGTAGTTGATAACTTAAGTCTAGAAATTCAACGCTCCATGGATTATTTTGAGAGCCAGTTACGACAAGCACCTGTAAAAAAAGTCTATATTTCTTTAGATACGATCCATCAAAAGCAGGTCGCCAACATGATCAAACAAGTAATTTTTGTTTCGGTGGAAAAATTCATACCCAGTGTGAATACAGATGATGGAATGCCAATTAAAGCATCAAGCTTTGCTAGTTTAGGCGCAGCAATTGATAATGCGAGTTTGATTGCCTAATGAAGCATATAGTTAACTTTTATCATCCAGAGTTTCATCCTCAGTTACGTTTGTTAACATTGCCTAGCGTCATCATAAGTTGGGTATTTGTAGCACTTATTTGCAGCTTTTTTTACTTTTATCTGGCAACAGAACAAATAAACATCAAATCTGAAATTTCTAAGCTAGAACAAGATAGTCAACAGCAAAAAATATTAGTTAAAGAGTTACAAAACGCAATAGACAACCAGAAAGTTAATCCAACACTGCTTACACAAGTGGAAAAGAATCAACAAATTATCAGTCTCAAAAAACGCGTTTTAAATAAGTTGTCCAGTCAAGAGCAGTTAAAATCACACAGTTTTTCGAAACTGATGATAGATCTCTCCAATCACGATCAAGATGGACTGTGGCTAACTCATATAAACTTGAATGGTATAAGTATAGTAATGGAAGGCGCAGCAACAGACTCTTCCATAGTACCCAGATGGCTTAGTTCATTAGGCCAAACTGATTATTTTAGAGGACAAGAATTCTCTAATACTAGGCTTTATCGTGACTCTGAGCAACAACTCAACTTCGTTATCTCAACAAGTACAGAGCCTACATTAGAAAAGGACTCTAATAATGAGTAATTCTTTGGAGCAGGAATACAAGAAACTTTCGATTAAATTCTTAGAAGTAAGCTTGCGTGAGCAGATTTTAATTCTACTTTGTGGCTTAGCTGTTGTGATATTGATGATGTACACTTTTTTATTAGAGCCCATATTAGAGAATTCAGAAAAGTTACAGCAGAAAAGTATTAGTGCAAAAAAAGAGATTAGTATTTTGGCGGGACAGGTGTCTGAATTGACCAACACACTTAAAACTAATCCAAACGACCCAGTTCTTGAAAGAATCGCTTTATTGAAACGCCAAATACGAAACATTATTAATCAATTACAGACACAAACAGATAATTTAGTGCCCGCTAATGAAATGGCAGGAATGTTAGAAAATGTATTAGTAGGCAGTAAGGGGTTAAAGTTAATCGAATTGCAGTCTATTGCGCCAGTATCTATATCATTGGGACAATCCCAAAAAGGTGAAGAACCAATAGCTGGTTTATATCGCCACGGTGTCACACTTGCATTTGAAGGAAGTTATTTCGATATTAAACGGTATATAGAAAAACTAGAATCCTTGCCATGGCAATTTTACTGGAAAAAATTTGACTACCTAGTAGGTGAATACCCAACTGCAAGTGTTGAGTTAGAAATATATACTCTCAGTACCAACAAAGCTTTCATAGGAGTTTAAGGGCATATGAAACAGTTATTATTATTATTTTGCTTCGGAATAACTAACGTACAAGCAGACGTATTGACGGACCCAACTAAACCCAGTCTAAATAATTCGATATTTAATTCTGGCAATGATTCAAAAACTACCACCACAATGGCGCTAACATTAACTGCCATCATTAATAACAATCAAATTAAGCAAGCTATTATAAATGGGATAAGCTTTGCAGAAGGCCAACAAGTGCAGGGTTACAAAGTGATTTCAATTGGTAAAAATCATGTTGAATTAGATGGAACAAATGGCAAACAGACACTTTTTGTCAATAACAACAGCATAAAAAAAGACACAAATAATGGTTTTTAAGAAATTACTACTTTTGGGCATAGTCTTGATTATTTGTTCATGCCAAAGTCAACAAAAAACCACAGCCGTGGCTCACTCTTTTAACTCTGCTATTGCAGAATATGAAAACGAAGATAAACAAAACAGTCAGCCTCTGGCTGGCCAATCCTTAGTCGGCGGCCCCCTATTAACAATTCCTGACGAAATCAACCAAGCCCTATTGCCTAGCCCGAGCGATACATCCAACCAACTCTTTGGCGAGTCAAAGTATGATATTAACGCACAGAAAGTAGGTGCGGCTGCATTTTTCAGCAGCATAGTCAAAGGTACGCCATATAGCGTCGCTATCCATCCTGACGTTTCGGGGGAGATTTCACTAGACTTAAAGCAGGTAGCATTGACAGATGTGTTCGATTTAGTAGCTGAGCTATATGGCTATGAAATCGAACATAAACAAAACATCTATCGTATATATCCTACAGGAATGCGCACTGAAACCTTCGCGATTAATTATCTATTAATGAAACGAGATGGAGCAACACAAACGAGTATTACTTCAGGAGGTGTTTCACAAGCCTCTGGAAACAGCAGTAGTGGCATTAATTCTCAAAATCGTTTCAGTGGTAATTCTAGTAATTCGGGCAGTAGCAGTAACAGTAACAACAACTTAGGGTCAGGCAATAATAGCAACGGCACGAGTATCTCCACTCGCACCGAGACCGACTTTTGGGCTGAATTGTTGGCTACGCTAGAGTCTATGCTTGGTAAAGGAGAAGGCAAAAGTGTGATGGTCACACCTCAAGCAGGTTTGGTAACAGTACGTGCTATGCCTAAAGAAATTAGGGCCGTAAAAGCTTTTTTAGATGTGTCTGAGGAAATTATTCAAAGACAAGTTATTCTCGAAGCCAGAATTATAGAGGTTGCACTTGATGATGGTTATCAACAAGGCATTAACTGGGGGCAAATTCTAGCCAATAGTGGCTCAACAGATTTTCAGTTTTCTAACTCTCCTGGGGCCATTGGCAATAGCATAAGTGCCGCATTAGGTAACGTCACCAGCTTGTCGTTTATTAATAAAGACTTTTCTGGTGTATTATCGCTGCTATCTACTCAAGGTAATGTGCAGGTGTTGTCTAGTCCACGAGTAACCGCAATTAATAATCAAAAAGCGGTGATTAAAGTGGGAGATGATGAATATTTTGTCACCGATGTATCTAGCCAAAGCACCATCTCTAGCAGTACCACTTCAGTGGTACCCAATATTGAGTTAACCCCCTTCTTTTCAGGCATAGCTCTAGATGTCACACCCCAAATAGATGCAGACGGTATGGTTTTATTGCATGTGCATCCTTCTGTGATTGAAACTCAAGAGCAAGAAAAAATCGTAACCTTAAACCAAGAGCAATTTGTATTGCCTCTTGCTCAAAGTAATATTCGCGAATCTGATACCGTCATTCGGGCTAAATCAGGTGAGATAGTGGTCATTGGTGGATTGATGCAAACAATTATTTCAGAGTCAGAATCAAAAACACCTCTACTTGGAGATATTCCAATTTTAGGAAACCTGTTTAAAAGTAAACGAAACAGTGAAATTAAAAAAGAACTGGTGATTTTAATCAAACCGACTGTGGTGGGTAAAGACACCTGGAAACAGGAGTTAAGACGTAGTAGAGATCAAATGGCCGATTGGCTTCACGTGGACTAAATCATGTATCTATACCACTACGGTATTAAAGAATTACCTTTCACATTAACACCCAACACCAGTTATTTTTTTGGCCTGCCCAGCCACAAAGAAGCGATTCAAGTATTATTGACTGCACTCAAAACGGGTGAAGGCTTTATTAAGGTCACCGGCGAAGTAGGTACAGGTAAAACCTTAATTTGTCGTAAGTTGTTAAACGAATTACCCGCCCACTTTGTTGCCGCTTATATTCCTAATCCATATTTAACCCCCACAGAGCTTCGCCGAGCAGTAGCGAGTGAGTTAAACGTGGTGTTAACTGACAATTCTGATCAGCAGGAATTTACGCAGCGTATTCAACAACGTCTGATCCATATTCACCAAGAAAATAGAGGTGTCGTGCTCATCATTGATGAAGCACAAGCGCTACCAGTAGAAAGTATTGAAGCACTTAGGTTAATTACTAATCTGGAAACCGAATCACGTAAATTGTTGCAAGTGGTATTGTTTGGTCAGCCGGAATTGAACGATAAGTTGTCTTTGCCGGAGCTAAGACAATTAAAACAAAGAGTGACATTTTCTTATACTCTGCAATTGATGGATAGCGATCAAGTTTATCAATATGTAAAACATAGAATGAATGTAGCGGGTTATCGTGGGGGCGATTTGTTCGACCGGAAATGTTGCTCTTTGCTTTTTAAGGCCAGCAAAGGCACCCCACGAATAGTCAATGTGTTATGCCACAAAGCTTTAATGCTAGCCTATGGCGAAGGCCTGCAAAAAATCCCTGTATCACATGTAAAACTATCGATAAAAGATACCGAAGCCGCCACACAAACTAAATACACCTTACTCATATCATGTGTCGGTGTTTTAGTTGTTATGATAGCTTTAAGTTTTACTTATTTTAGCTGGTTGGGGTTTGCTTTATGAGTGTAGTGAACAAAATGCTGAAGGATTTAGAAGCCCGTCAGTCTAAACCGGACGAGATAAATGCTGATTACCAGGCACCGCAAAAAAAACAATCAAAGCGATGGGGTTTAGCACTATTAATATTATCTCTCGCCGCTATCACTTTTGCCTTGGTAGATAAAAACCAGCTGTTTGGTGAAAACAAGAATACTGAAGTTACAGCCATTGTGAATCCAAAACCTTTATCCCCAGCATCGTCAATAAAAAAGATGACTATTCTCACAGAAACGGCCCAAATAAAAGAGCAAATTCAGCCACAGATAGCTGCAACGCAACCTTCCAAAGATACGATTAAAAAGGTTATAGCTGAAACAGACATTACCTCAACAATTAAGGTACCAGCTGTCAAACAAATATTGCCTAGTAAACTTGAAATGGCTGCAGATAATCCTTTTTTTTACAAAAAATAAAAACTCAAAATATAAAAGTTCAAGAGAAACACCTAAACATCCTAGACAGCAACAAACTCAAGATCCAAGAGGCACCGGAACAAACACCAAGCTTTACCATGACTGACAGCAGTCAGAAAAATAACACCAGTAGTTTAAAACAACGAATTGCCAAGAGCCTCAATAATGATAATCTCAACTTGGCACAGTACTTATTAAAGGAATTATTGGAAACTGAACCTGATAATATTAAAGCTAGGAAAAAATTAGCGGCATTACTGTTTGCTCAAGGTGATTACATGCAGTCCAAGCAGCTACTTATTAGAGGTATTGAATTACACCCAGCCAAAGGTGATCTAAGGTTGATGCTGGCCCGATTGTATATGGTTCAAAAAAACCGTCACTCGCCATAAATATATTGTCTGAATTTCAGCCTAACAGAGAAGACCAAACTGAATACTTAGCCTATCGCGCGGCTTTAGCACAGCAATTAAAGCAGACAAAACTAGCTAAGAAGGATTATCAAACCCTGACTAAAATCGAATCTGATAATGCAAAATGGTGGTTGGGTTTAGCGGTTGCAAAAGATCAATTGGGTGAAATAAATATGGCGATAAAGTCCTACAATAAGGCAAGTTCACTTGGTCAATTACAAGGTTCAGTAAACGAGTTTATTCAACAACGTATTACAGTATTAGCAGGCACACCATGAAACCTAAAGTCAAAATACGCTTAGGCGATTTACTTGTTCAACAAGGTATCATCAGTGAAGAGCAGTTAATGAAAGCCCTTGCTGCGCAAAAGGAGTCAGGCCGCAAATTAGGCTTTATGTTAATAGAGCTTGGTCTCGTAACTGAAAAACAGCTTCTGTCGTTTTTATCGCAACACTTAAATGTGCCTTTGGTCGACATCAGTCAATATAACGTGTCATTAGCGGCTGTGAATATGTTACCTGAAGTGCAAGCCCGAAGGCACCGAGCTTTGGTGCTTGAGGACAAGGGCAACAGATTACTAGTGGCAATGAGCGACCCAGCTGATTTAGCGGCGCTAGATGTATTATCTGGATTATTACCCAAACCTATAGATGTGGCTGTTGTTAGCGATTCACAACTGATCCTAGCCTATGACAATTTTTATCGGCGTACCGAAGAAATTGCTTCCTTTGCCCAAGAACTGGCTGAAGAATATCAAGATGAAACCGAGTTTGATTTTAGCTCTGGTTTAGGCGGCGAGCAAGACACAGCCGTAGCCAGATTATTGCAATCTATATTTGAAGATGCGATCCAGGCGAAGGCATCGGATATCCATATTGAACCTGATGAGGGCTCGTTACGCATTCGGATGCGAGTAGACGGTGTTTTACAGGAAAACGTGATCCAAGAAAAAAATATCGCTTCGGCCTTGGTTCTCAGACTCAAATTAATGTCAGGACTGGACATATCTGAAAAACGTCTACCACAAGACGGTCGAACCAGTGTGCGTATCAAAGGACATAACGTCGACGTGCGAGTTTCAACCATGCCGATACAGGCTGGCGAATCCGTTGTGATGCGTTTACTCGATCAATCTGCAGGTTTGCTGACCCTTGACCAAACTGGCATGCCGAATAATTTATTGACACGTTTTAGACGTTTATTATACCGACCGCACGGCATGATTTTGGTGACTGGCCCTACAGGCTCTGGTAAAACCACAACCTTGTATGGTGCATTGAGTGAATTAAACAAAGCAGCATCAAAAATTATTACTGTTGAAGACCCCGTGGAATACAGACTGCCAAGAATAAACCAAGTACAAATCAATAATAAAATTGGACTAAGTTTTTCAAATGTTTTGCGTACCACTCTTCGGCAAGATCCAGACATTATCATGGTTGGCGAAATGCGCGACCAAGAAACAGCCGAAATAGGCTTACGTGGTGCGTTGACGGGTCACTTAGTGCTATCAACCTTGCATACCAATAATGCTATTAGTAGCGCAGTAAGGTTGATCGATATGGGTGCACCTGGTTACTTGGTAGCTAGTTCATTACGTGCAGTGATAGCGCAAAGGTTAGTACGAAAAATATGTGAAAAATGTAGTGAAGATTATCGTCTCAATACCGAAGAATTATTATGGCTAAACACCTTAGATAATAGCCTTAAAGACGTCAATTTTAAGCAGGGAAAAGGTTGTCAAAGCTGTAACAAAACCGGTTATAGAGGGCGAATTGGTGTATTTGAGTTGCTTGAAATGACCGAAAACATGATGAACGCATTAAAAGTAAATGACACTGTCACCTTTTCGCAAGCTGCTCAGCAAAGCCCTGGCTTTGTACCACTGGCCAAAGTAGCCCTGATGTACGCAAAGATGGGTATTACCTCAATAAACGAAGTGCTGAAGTTAATTGAAATGGTGGTAGATGAACGCGTAATCACACAACCAGATATCGCTGACACTATTGAACAAGAATTAGCGCAGGTCGTGATCGAACAAAAGACCAATCAAACACCAACTGACGAAGCACCCAAATCACCAGGCTTTTCATTTGAATTAGAGCCGAATGATCCAGCACCGGGAGGTGACGGTGGCAAAGTTTAGCTATAAGGCCAGAAAAACCGGGGGTGAACTTGCCACAGGTGTGCTAGAGGCACCAGATGCTTCAACTGTTGCACAAATTTTAGCTGGGCGTAGCTACACACCCATAGAGATCACCGAAAACAGCTCAGAAAAGACCACTGAATTATCACAAATTTCATTTTTTACACCTCAGATTACACTCGATGACTTGGTGATATTTTCTCGGCAAATGTATTCTTTAGCTAAATCTGGGATCCCCATTTTGCGTGCGGTCAGAGGGTTAGCCGACACCAACGGTTCTAAACGAATGGCTATGGCACTAGATGATGTGGCAGATCAACTTGAACGTGGTCGTACTTTGTCTTCAGCGTTAAACAAACATCATCATACGTTTGGCCGATTATTTGTCAGCATTGTGCATGTGGGTGAAAATACCGGTAAATTAGACGACGCTTTTTTGCAGTTATCGTTTTACTTAGAACGCGAACAAGAAACTCGAAAACAAATCAAAGCAGCCACTCGTTACCCAATGTTTGTGTTGATTGCCATCGTGATCGCCATGGTGATCATGAATATCGTGGTTGTTCCTATTTTTGCTGATATGTTTTTGTCTTTTGGAGCCGAGTTACCTTTAATGACGCGTATATTGTTATCCACATCTAACTTTTTCATTACTAAATGGCCATTTTTATTGGTAGGTATCGCCCTTATAACGTACCTAGTAATAAGGTACTTACGCACTGAGAATGGCCGTTATAAATGGGACAGAACCAAGTTAAAGTTGCCTGTAGTTGGTAGCATTTTTGAGCGTACTTTATTAGGACGATTTGCTCGCAGCTTTTCTATGATGTTGGTCTCTGGTGTACCATTAACCTCAGCACTTAATTTGGTAGCAGAAGCGGTCAACAATGCCTTCATGTCCGATAGTATTTTAAGTATGCGCAAGAATATTGAAAAAGGTGAAAGCTTATCTAGAGTAGCCAGTAGCAGTAAATTATTTACACCTTTAGTGTTACAAATGATCAATGTGGGAGAAGAAACAGGTAGAGTAGATGAGTTATTATCCGAGGTTGCAGAGTTCTATGAGCGAGAAGTCGATTACGACTTAAAAAGCCTGACGTCAAAAATTGAACCTATTTTAATAAGCATCGTGGCAGGCATGGTACTAATACTGGCTTTGGGTATTTTCACGCCAATGTGGGATATGATGGGCGCAATAAAAGGCTAACGTTATGAAAAGAAATCAAGCAACAGACGAGCGTAGTCGAAGCCTATTTCTCAATATCACTGTAGTGGTGGTATTTGTCAGCTTAATGGTGGGTTTTATTGTTTATTTAAACGATGGCTCCAGTAATCTGAGGCGAATAACATTAGAAAGTGTCGCCGAGCAATTTTCCACCAGCGTTAGTAATTCACATTGGCAGTGGCAAGGTGAAGGGCGACCTCAAATTGTGATGTTGATCACTTATGCAAATAAATTAGGCGAAAACAACACTCTAGTAGAAAAAGAAAGAAAACCTATATTTATGAATCATCTTGGTTGGCCTAAAGCTGAACCAACCTCAGAAGGTTGTGCATACATATGGGATATGGTGTTAAATATACCTATGAACATAGATGGTTTTAAGGTCTTCGCCGAATATTATGATGGGCTAAAGCTCACCAATAATGCCCTTGACTCTGTTTGCCGATATCGATTATCCACTGGTCCATACTTTGAATACAAAGTATTTTCGGGTCAGGTATTAAAGGTAAAAAAATGACTACCTTAATTAAAAAGTTCACTAATAAAACGCCTTGTAGGAGCACAACCATGAACAATAAAAGCGGTATAGTTGAAAAAAACAAACAACATAAAACCATACAATATCGCCACGCTAAAAAAAATAGATTCGGGTTTTACACTGATTGAACTGGTCATTGTAGTCGTTATTTTAGGCTTATTAGCAGCGGTCGCTTTACCCAGATTGCTTGATGTTACGGCTGATGCTGAAGATGCCACGGTAGATGGCGTAGCGGGCGGTTATGCCACTGGTGTAGGTCTAGTGCGTGCAAAATGGGAATTGGAGGGGCGACCCACAGAAAATAACGGAACTAATTTATCGTTTGTCACCATTGAAAGCATTGAAGTAGGTATTGATCAAGATACAGGTTATCCCACAGGCCAATTAAATACCGACAGCAGCAGTGAAGATGACAAAATGAGTACCCTAGACTGTGAAAGTATTTTCAACCTCATCATGCAAAGCGCCCCGACTATCTCTTCTGATTGGAACGATCGCCCCTTTGAAGACTTTCGCTATTTTACCAATGTTAAAACAAGTGTAGGTTCGGGCGGTAACGATGTGTGTTATTACTATCTCACTCAAACTATCAAAAATCGTACCATCGAGCCAACTGATAACCTAGCCGGCAACGGTTTTATCTACGACCCGCGGATTGGCCAAGTAATAGTATTTAGTAATAACTAAAAGCAGCTACGAATTTCTCACCTGCCATTGTGTTATGAGAGCTGCGAAACAAGAGGAAAATAAAAGTACATTGTAAAACATGTTTCTTAGTGTGCTGATTTATGACCAAGTAACCAACAAATCATTGATATTGCTGTTAGCTCAAAAAAAGTACTTAGGTATGAAAAAAAATAACTAAAATATTACAAGTAAGTGGCGTTAACTTGTGTTTTGGTGGTATAAAAGACTTAATAGTTTCAGATACTTAGTCTAAAAATAACCTCTTGAGGACAAAAAATGCAACAACAACAACGTGGTTTTACATTAATCGAATTAATTATAGTGATCGTGATATTAGGAATTTTGGCTGTTACTGCAGCACCTAAATTTATTGATATTCAGGGCGATGCAACTAGCTCTACTCTGAAAGGTGTGAAAGCTGCGTTACAAGGTGGTGCTCAACTTGTATATGCCAAATCTGCTATTGCAAGTGAACAAAAAAATGCAGCTGTTGGAGGCCCAACATCACAAGTAACGATCGGTAATAGCCCTGTTGAAACAGAATTTGGTTACCCAGATGCGGAACTAGCGTCAAACACAACCATAACTGGATGGGTTGATTTAAGCGTTTCTGAATTTACTGTGGTACCCACTTCAGGCGCTCTTACATCAACTGTTCCAGGACCTGGAACTTTTGCTGTCATTCCAGCATCAGGTTCTCCAACAGTTGACTACACAGAAACTTCTGAGGCTGGCGCCAGTTGTCATGTTTTATACACCGAGTCCTCAGCTTCTGAAGTTTCGCCTGTAATAACGACTGTAATTGGCGGTTGTTAATCTGCTAGGTAATATAAATAAAATAGGGAGCATTTGCTCCCTATTTTATTTAAAAGCATATGAGTCACATCACGAAAAAGTGGGAATGATGTTAAACAATCAATGTTACTCATTCAGACACAAAGGCTTTACTCTTGTAGAGCTAATAATAATGATTATTTTAATCAGTGTCTTATCCGTTTCAGTTTTCAGTCGCTTTTCTGGCACCTCCGGTTTCTCCGAATATACTTATCAAGCAAGACTCGTGTCTGGACTACGTAATATGCAGACTCGCGCTATGCATGACGCGCGAGGTGACTATTGTTTTCAAATCAACCTTGACTCAGTGACGCCTGCTTTTGGCCCCCCTGCATTAGATTATATTAGCGACACTGCTAGTGCCAAAGAAGCAACATGTGACACCGACATTGAGTTTGGCAACCCTGAGTATCTCACCACCAATGCCAGCGAAATGACAGATGCTGGAGTAAACCTTTCAACACTTCCTGGGTTTAGTTTTATTTCCTTTAATAGTTTAGGCCAACCGGTTGATGCTGCCGGAGAACTGACTTGTAGCAATCAGTGTGAAATTATTCTGACAGGTGAGTCAGCCGTGTCTGTGTGTATCGAATCGCAGGGATACATTCATGCGTGTGAATAAACCAGCTGGTTTTACTCTTATCGAGCTGGTTATTGGTATTATTGTATTTTCTATTGCCTTGGTATTGTTTACCTCTTTAATTGTTCCCCAAGCCATACGCAGTGTTGACCCTGTTTTCCAGGTACGGGCAACTGAATTAGCCCAATCACTCATTAATGAAATTGCCAGTAAATCTTTTGATGAAAAGTCAGACAGAACAGGTGGTTCGGCACTATGTTCACAAACGGTTACCCCACTTTGCACAACAAGTGATGATTTTGGAGCAGAAGAGGGTTTTTCCAATCGCGAAAACTTCAATGATGTGGATGATTACGATGGTTTATCCGAGACAGATGGAGGTATAAAAAACGCTCTAAATGAGAATGTAACGATAGGCAATGCTAATCTATACCAAGGTTTCTCTGCTGCAGTTTTCGTCGTATATGATGACAATATGAACGGTGTTGATGATGCCTTGGATAGCGGCGGCAATTACATTGGTAAGACTAAATTGATTACTGTGACTATCACTACTCCTAATAATGAAAATATTTTATTTTCAACATTTCGGAGTAATTACTGATGCTTCAACCTAACACCCCAAAAACAAAAGGCTTTACCCTAATTGAGCTAGTGACCGTGATCATAGTATTAGGCGTAGTGTCAGTAGGTATCTCCGGCTTCATCCGAACTGGAATGCAGATTTACTCGGATGTGACTGAGCGCGATCAGCTCTTAAGCGAGAGTCGTTTTGTCGTGACACGCATCAATCGCGCGTTGCGTATAGCGATCCCTAACAGCGTTCGAGAGGCTACTAATAGTGCGGGCAGTATTCAGTGTCTCGAGTTTGTGCCTGCTGCATGGGTCAGCTTTTACACCAGTTTATCTGTTCTGCCAGACTTATCGACAACAGCCAACATTGTAGAATTTGCAAACAATGCTGCCGATTTCACACTAATGACTAATGATTTTGCCATTGTTTATCCCACTTCAAACGAAGATATATATGACTTAAGTAACAACAAACGTAAAGTAATCACTGCCTGTGCGTTGAGTGATGATGACAATTGCAACGAAGATGATGACCCTAGTGGCATTGCTACATTATCACTTTCTGCTGCCTTTGAAGACCACTCGCCAGCTTCACGTTTATACATTGCCAGAACAGCTGTGAGTTATTGTGCACACTCAAATGGAAATATATACAGGGTAGAAGGCGATATCGACACAACACAAACCGTTTACACTTCTGGCACTTTAATGGCCGAAAACCTTAATAATAATTTTAATAATCCTGATGATGCCCCTTTTAGGGTATACGACGCCACTTTGACGCGAAATGGCTTAGTGCACATTTTACTAGCCTTTGAACGAAACGAAGAAATTATTAACTATTCCAGCGAGGTGCATATTCCTAATGTACCTTAGTCGTAATCCAATTCGTAACCTACATAATTTAGCAGCGTCACCACTCTCTCAACGCGGCAGTATGTTAGTCATAGCCTTATTCGTCATTATTGTTTTAGCCCTTTTAGGGCTGACCATGACCCGACTGCTGTCGTCATCCTCAGAAGCGATCATTCATGAAGTATTGGGACAACGAGCAATAAACGCGGCCAGATCTGGAATAGAGTGTGCAGTAGCAGATAAGTTTGGTGCAGGCTGTGTCAACCCCATTTTCAAAGAGCTTAATGATATAGCCGGATTAGAAAATTGTAGCTACCAAGTATCAGAAGCTCCACCTAAAACAATAACAGACGGCGGTAGAACCTTTTCTTATTTGACCTTTACCAGCACGGGGCAATGTAGAGCCGGTAAAATAAACGTGACACGGTTTGTTTATGTTGATGCAATACTGGAGGGGGAATAGCAGTGAAAACATTTATCTCCTTTATAATTTCTCTATTTAATTTTAGCCATGAGTTTGAAACTCTCCAATGGAGTGACTGTGCAACATATACTTATTATCGTTTTAAACATACCCGTTGCTACCAAGCAGATAGAAACTGGTCAGTAGGAGATAAATTTTGATGCATTACAATAGTCAAAAACTGACTTACTTGCGAATACTGCCTATCCTGTTGGTCTGTTTAAGTGGAAACGTTTATGCTGCGATTGGCGACTACTGTGAAACTACCTTCGTAGATGGTGCAACTGCCCATGGTAACGGTAAAATAGAAATTGGTAACTCTCCAACAATATATAACAATCCTGATGGTGTACTTGCCGCACTCAATGAAACGAATATAGAAGATTTAAACTGTAATGGTTTTGGTGCATGTCAAGTTTCGGGTACGGCGACAGAAACCCTCAATTTAGGTGCCTTTCTAGAGAGCTCAAATGAGAACAACAATGTCGATGTCGATTCCTCTTCAGTCACAGTAGGTGGAACCTCAGGCCCTTATACAGGAAACAACTTTGGCACCATCAATGTTAATAGCGGCGGCATACTGACTTTTAGTAGCGAGCATACTCAATACAGAATCAAGGAAATAAATGTTCTAGAAAATGGTAATAACGCGACCTTGAATTTAACCCCTGGAGATTATTATATTGAAGAAATTGAAACTTATGAAAATACTATTATCAATATAATTGGCTCAGGAGAGGTGCGTATTTTTTTAAGGGACCATAGCGATTTTGAAGGCAATACTCGTGTCAACATTAATGGTAATGTAGGCCAGTTATTGATATATGCTTATGACAAAATTCATTTCAAAGGCAGTACAGAAATCAACGGTCTTGTCTATTCACAAGACGAAGTCGAGTTTAAAAATACCACAGTGCTCAATGGAGCCGCCTCTGCCGGAGATAAGTTAAAAATAAAAAATAATGCCAATATTTATTATAGCTGTGGGGCTAGTGAGCCTGCCCCAAATCAGTGTGACGCCGTATTTCCTGATGGGGCATCCACACACAGTCTTGGAGGGACAATATCATTTGGAAACAATAGCCTATTGTTCGGGAGCGATAACAATCAACTTGCAACCACTGCCGTCAGCAAAAATGGTGGTTCAAACGTCGATACCTGCGACACGGCAGACTGCGTAGCAACAGGCACGCCTTCAAGTATAATCTCAACAGTTAATTTTCAGACCACAGCTAGCACAATAGATGTTACCGTAGGTTTCCAAGACACAAAGACAATAGGTACAGGTACTGGCGATTTATCTGGTTATGAGTACAAAAACATTAACGGTTCTAGTGAAGCGACTATTACCTTTTCAGATGCTCACAATGAGTATTGGGTAGATACGTTGGCGTTGGGCTTTAAAAACACGTTGTATCTGCAAGCTGGCGGCACATACTGGATCAATCAACTTACCATGGGGAGTCAAGTAGATATTATTGTGAAAGGCTCGGGTACCGCGCTTATTTATGTCAACCAAAGCCTCACTTCCCCCTCTCCGGGCCTCATTAATTCTCCATCGAATAATAATAGTGGTGATGCTAGCAAATTGGTGATGTACGTATTCTCTGACGTCACCTTTAATAACCAAAGCACTTATACCGGCAGCTTATATGTGGAAGGTAACCTATCACTTATTTCTTCCAGCCATGCATTTGGTAGTATCAGTGCCGCTAATATTGATTTAGGCAGCCAGTCCACCATCACTTATCAGAGCGAAGAAATTGCAGACACTGATTTTGGATCCTTATGTACTGAGGTTGTAATAGCGCCCTATCAGATAACAGGGCATCCAAAATCGATAACCGACGGTGATGATTGGAGTTGGAATGGCAGTTATATAGTTGATTGGCGAGCAGCCATGGAAGATGCCAACAACTTTGGTGAAGGTGGCGTAGTCAGCAAAGTAATAGAATCTGTCGATTTATCAAGCTTAAACGCAAGTTCACTTTCAACAGTTGATGCTTTTGTCAGTACTTGGTGGAGCTCTTCTCAATCCAGTAGTTATCACAGCATGCTGAGAGATTTCTTTTTAGCAGGTGGCGATTTAATACTACTACAAGATGATAACAGTCACGATGGTATAGGTGAGTTTCTGGGAATTGAGGCTATAAGCGGGATGTCAAATCCCACAACCATTTCATCGCCCCTGCAGGATGGACCATTTGGCGCTGTAGGTTCAATTACCTTAAATGATGGGGCCAGTCATCTGGATAGTGCACAAATCGACGCATTAGGCGGAACTATATGCGGTGTAGATCAATCAGAACAGGCTACTTTTGCCTGTTGGGAAGAAGGAGAGTATGCGCTTGGCGCAGGCAAGTTAGTGATCATAACAGACACTGAATTTGTGACCACTATCAACAATGAAGCCAACTATTCGAGTTTAAACGATAAAGGGAAATTGGCATTAAATGTTTTGGAGTTTTTGGTAAGAACACCGCAAACACCCACCCCACTAATAGAATACCATTTTGATGAACTGAGTTGGACTGGCTCAGCCAATGAAGTCATCGACAGTTCCGGTAATAATTATAATGGAACTGCAATTGGGGGCATTACCACTGCAACCGGAAAAATTTGTAATGCTGCACAAATCCCAAATAATAACAGTGTATCGACATTCGAAGCCGTTGATACCGAGGTCGATCTGGATACAGTTATCGGTTCCAGCGGGACGATCAGCCTTTGGTACAAAGGAGATAGTGACTGGAATTCTGGAACTGACAAAAGACTGTTTGATGCTAGTGACGGTGATAAATATTTCTTTGCAGAAATTGGGTCTGACGGTCGAGTCAAATTTTTCTTTGAAGATGGAAATGATGGTGATTACCAGAAGACGACTAATGATCCAATCTCAGTTGGGGCTGGGGTTTGGAAACACTTAACGTTTGTTTGGGATGTCACCAATATCACTGCAAAAATTTTCGTTGATGGTGTAGAGCAGAATATGTCCAGTGGAAGCAACAAAGATGGAGGAACACCCGCATTAACCGGTTTAGATACATTATACTTCGGTGACAACCGTGACACATCTTACACAACCGGTGAATCATCTGCCAGTGGGCTTATTGATGAGGCATTAGTGTTTGACTCAGTATTAACCACAACCCAAATTCAAGACATTTTCACTAACCAAGATGCGGGTAATAACTGGGATGGCACTACACGAAGTTGCCCCGTAATTACCTGTGGCACGTTAAACGCCGTTGGTATTAAAATTGGTAGTGGTGATGGTAGCAGTGACTCTCAAATAAATACAACAAGTGAAGCGTTAGCCATTCATGCTGCATGGTTAACCGCAAGTTCGCCTGCAACTGGTACAATAGATACAGGTAGTGACACCTATAATGTCACTGCAAGTGGTTCAAGCGAAGTTAACCGTATTGACTTTGGTGGTGCAAGTAAAGATTTTGCAGGTACATTATCTTATCCTGGCGCAGATACAGGTGTCAGCGGCGAAGATTTTTTAGTGCATACTTCAGGAACGCTCAGTTTACCCGCCGGTGATTATACGATTTACGTTGAGAGTGATGACGGCTTTAGTTTTGTCATGGATACGCTAAATGGTGACACTGTTTCATTCAGCAAATTTGGCAACTCAAGCAGCGGTACGAATAATGAGTTAAGGCATGAAAACACAACTGGCAATTCAGATACAGGGGGGTCTTTTACCTTAACTCAAGACTCTGTGTTTGACATATCTGCAATATTTTTTGAACGTGCTAGCGGTGACTATTTGGAAATTTCTATTTCCAATGACATCCGCAATAATAAAGCACCTTCAGGTTATGAAATTCTGCGTCACGGTGCTCTCAACGAAAAAATAAAGCTTGGACAATGTGCTGCTACCTCCCAAATAGACCATTATCGTATTGAACATGATAGCCAAGGGTTTACTTGTGAGGCTGAAAAGGTCGTAGTAAAGGCATGTATAAACAACGATGAAAATTGCGGTTTATATGATCAAGACACGATTATTACCTTGTCACCTACTGGATGGATAGATGGCGACAATCCACCGGCATTTGTTGGTTCAGCTGACTTTTTTTTAAATCATAGTGTTGCAGAAACCATTACCTTAGGCATCAGTAGCGCCTCACCTTCTGCACCAGTGAAATGCTTTCAAGCTGGCGTGGAAGCCTCGTGTGATTTAACATTTTCAAATGATGGATTTGAAATTTATGGAGCAAATTTTGGAGATTCATTACCAGACCAACTCGCTGCTAATAACTTCTTAAATGTGAATTTACGCGCCGTTCGCAGCAATAATAATGTGTGTGAAGCGTTATTAATCGGTCAACGAGATATCAACCTAACCTATAACTGTGACTCGCCTGATACATGTCTCACTCCGCTTAATGGGATCAGCATTGCTGGGGATGGCTCTGGTGAAAGTACTGGAAACATAGAAGTTGAATTTGACTCGCTAGGAGTGGCGAGTTTAGACGTACTTAATTACCCCGATGCTGGACGATTAACCCTTAGAGTTCAGGCTGAAGTGGAAGGTGTCACTATTACCAACTCTGATATCAAAACCGTTGATGTCTATCCCAGTTACCTGCAATTAGCTGTTGCTCAAAGCGAGTTACTCTATGCCAGTTCCGGTGAACAAAATAACTATATCGCCGCTGAACCTTTTACTTTTTCTATTGGTGCCTACGGGGTAAACGACGCCCTGTTACCTAACTACCAAGCTGAAAACGCGCTGCTAAAAGTTACCCGTATCCAACCAGCGAGCTTGGGTAGCAATGGTAGCTTTAAATATTCTGACACGGGTATAAACAGCGCATCAATCGGTAGCAGTTTTGCCACAGCATCAGGGTTAAGCTTTAGTGCTGGCAAGCACCAATATACAGGGGCTTATTACGACGAAGTGGGGCGTATAAATATCGATGTTAAGGATGAAACTTATCTAGGCAATGAAATTGTATCAAACGGTAGTTTAACCTTAGGCGACTTTTACCCTGCGTATTTTGACGTTGCTGTATCTGTGCAACCAACCTTAGCTGATACCTGTGGCGTATTTAGTTATATTGGTGAAACTATTGGTTTTGCAACAAATCCAGAATTAACCGTCACAGCTTACAACGCCCTTGATCAAGTAACCGATAACTACAGCGACACCGATTGGAACTATCTACCGGATGAGTCAACTCTTGAAACCAATTTAAGTTATTTGGACAGCTCTACTTACACTGTAACAGGCACAGCCCGTGAAATAGATGTGGGAGATGCACCCATAGTGACCAACAATACCAATTATGACGGTTCGGGCACTGTGGCAATCAATAATGGCCTATTCCAATATAATAAGGTCGGCACAAACAACTCGACTTTTGACATTACATCGCCTTTTAGCGGGTCCGTGGACCTAGTTTTTGCTAGTGGATTTTTTACTACCACTTTTACCGGTAAAGGGGGCTCTGACTCAATTTGTTATCGAGATAGTTATGTCAGTGCCAGTTGTAATAGTCTGAGCATAGAAAATGTAATAGGCACAGAAGTTCGTTATGGTCGGATATCGCTATCTAGTACTTATGGGCCTGAAACCGAATCATTAGTTGTGCCGATTCAAACAGAATATTACGATACAGGACAGTGGTTACTGAATAAAGCTGATAATTGTACCAGTATCGCTTTTGAAGAAAGTGCCAATCATATGGAATTATTACCAAGCGGCAGCACTGATATTACCGGTGACATCAATACTATTTCTAGTACTGGGATGTTGTTATTGGGCGTGGCTGACGACAATAATGACTTTTTACTCAGTGCACCAGGTACTATGGGGGAAGTGAAATTACAATTAGATCCCAACAATGACGCCACTGGTTGGTCAGATTACTTAAATTATGATTGGAATGCAGACGGTTTCATTAATGCAGATGATCACCCCGAAGCTACCGTCACTTTTGGCCAATTTCGTGGAAGCGATAGGATCATTCATTGGCGAGAGATGTTTAATTAACATATGTACCCAATCTACTTTATTTGGGCTCCCACACTCAAGGGTGCAGTGGAGTCCAATTATCATAAAGTGCGCGTTGTATTTTGAGTTGGTTTGGGTGTGAATAACTTAATCGATGTTAATAAAATAGCGTTTCCCATTTAACATACTTGCTCTTTTCGTTGTAACTCAATGGCATAGTTGTGATCTGGTAATGTTACGCCCGATTTTTGTTATGACATAAATAGTTGCCATCAAGCATCCAGATTGGAGTCGAATAATGAACCGTATAGCTCAATTCACTCTTATCATTGCCCTTTCGTTTAGCCAAAATATTCTGTCTAGCGATCTATCGGTTGCAGATGTTGAAAACAAAATATCTGTAAAACAATCCGAATACGACAATTACAACAGCTCACTTGAAGCATAAATTGCTAATGCCGCCAGCTTGGAAAAAGAGCTTGGAGCACTTCGCAAAAATGCCATACTCGCTGATGCAGATAGACAATCTGCACTAATAGAGATGAATTTAAAATATGAACAAGTGATTGATGATCCTGAATTAGATATCACCCCAGTAATAGAAACTTACGCAAAAGCAGTAAGAACCCATAAAGCAATTAAAGATGCCATCACCGATAAATACAACCAGTGGCAAGGAGATTTGCAAGATGTGGAACAAATGCAAATATCTAAACATAGCCTACTGAATACTATCGAAAGTTTAAAAGAGCAACTAAACAGTGCTCGAATCGATCGTTTATATCAAGAATTTAATCGCCAGGAAGCGATTGTAGTCTGTCAGAACATTGCTTGTGACAGAGACGAAACGTTAGGTAAATATAGTGATCGTGGTAAAACGCTTGCAAAACAAAAAGCGTCAAAACGTTTCCTAGATAACCTGAATCCTGTTTAAGAAACTAAACTAAATACCTGTTCCAAGATCCGAACTTTCGACTAAAAGAGATGAATCTAAAAAGGAACAGGCATGAGTAAATTTGTTGAGTTGTTTTGTGATGTCGATTATTTTTGCAAAGTATTTATACCTCAATGGTGTAAACAACTGCTTGAAGACGGTACGCGAAAACGTCAAAGAGAAGGGCAAATGACCACCAGTGAAATTATGACGATTGTCGTCAGTTTTCATATGTCACATTACCGTGATTTCAAAAACTACTCTCTTGGGTATGTATCTCTTGTCTACAAAAATGCGTTTCCAAATTTATTGAATTACACACGATTTCTAGCGGTCAAAGGTGTCCTGATAGCATGACTTATATTGGCTAAAAATTCTGATTTCGCTTAGTTTGCCGCACGTGCTTCGGTTTTCGCTTTTTCTGCTTCACGGGTGCGCTCTATAATTTGTTTTCCAAGTTCTCTTTGAAATCTTCTAGCTCTTGATTACGCTGAAACAGTTCTAAAGATTTTTGTTCTAAAATAACTTCAGCAGCTCACCGAGCTTGACGCTCTCTTTGACAGAGTTTTTTAGATATTTCTTCATTCATCTGAATTCTTAAAATTTATCGCTAGGTTTCCAACTTATTATAGTTATTAACACAGTTTTATAGTTTCTTTTGAGGTCAAATTCATAAAAACGTGTTGAAACTGTTATTTTTATGGTCTTGTTGATGCTCTGTACTTGCCCAAATCCCAGTGCATTGGTACAGTTAACGAATATTAATCTTATCAATAAAAGTGCGGTTTTTACATGTTCAAAAAGCTACGGGGAATGTTTTCCAACGATTTGTCAATCGACCTCGGCACAGCAAATACGCTAATCTATATAAAAGATAAGGGTATTGTTCTCAATGAACCCTCCGTTGTTGCAATTCGTCAAGAACGCGGTACAGGTGGCCCCAAAAGTGTCGCTGCCGTCGGGCGTGAAGCAAAACAAATGTTAGGCAGAACCCCTGGTAATATAAAGGCAATTCGCCCCATGAAAGATGGGGTTATTGCTGACTTTTATGTCACAGAAAAAATGCTTCAGCATTTTATCAAGCAAGTACACGATAATAATTTTTTACGCCCCAGCCCCAGAGTTTTGGTATGCGTACCTTGCGGTTCAACTCAGGTCGAACGACGTGCAATTCGTGAGTCAGCTTTAGGTGCGGGTGCTCGTGAAGTTTATTTGATCGACGAACCTATGGCTGCTGCTATTGGGGCTGGCTTACCAGTTTCAGAAGCAACAGGCTCTATGGTGGTAGATATTGGTGGTGGTACCACAGAAGTAGCCATTATTTCACTCAATGGTATCGTGTATTCATCTTCAGTTAGAATTGGTGGTGATAAGTTTGATGAAGCTATTATCTCTTATGTGCGTCGTAATTTTGGTTCGCTTATAGGCGAGGCAACAGCTGAACGTATTAAACATGAAATTGGTGCAGCGTACCCAGGCGAAGAAGTCAAAGAAATTGAAGTACGTGGCCGCAACTTAGCAGAAGGTGTACCACGTGGCTTTACACTTAACAGCAATGAAATTCTTGAAGCCTTGCAAGAGCCTTTAACAGGTATTGTGTCGGCTGTTATGGTGGCCCTTGAACAATCACCACCAGAACTAGCCTCTGATATTTCTGAACGCGGCATGGTACTTACCGGTGGTGGAGCCTTACTTAAAGACTTAGACCGTCTTCTTATGGAAGAAACCGGTATACCCGTTGTGATTGCAGATGATCCACTTACCTGTGTCGCAAGAGGGGGTGGTAAAGCATTTGAAATGATCGATATCCATGGAGGCGATCTGTTTAGCTACGAATAATAGTTATTGAAATTTCATAGTAATCAAGGCGACATCATGTCTCCTTTAGGCAGACGATAATGAATTTAATGTTTTCAAATGGACCCTCTTTGCCTAATAGACTTGCGCTGGGTCTTTTTCTGTCTATCGCACTGATTCTGTTCGACCACAAGCTAGACGGGTTTGGCACCACTAGGGTGTACCTCAATTCATTGGTTAGCCCACTGCAATACCTAGCTAATCTTCCCGGCCAATTGCTCAATGCCAGCGCAAGTCGTTTTGTTTCTCACGAACGGTTGTTTGATGATAATGCTAAGTTGACTCATGATGCTATGGTGATGAACGGCCAACTGCAACGCTTAACTTTTTTGCAAGAAGAAAATGACCGTTTACGTAGCCTTTTAAATTCGCCTGTGCAACACAACACCCGCAAAGTTGTAGCCGAACTCATGGCCGTGGATAACAACCCTTATAGTCATCAGATAGTCATTAATAAAGGCGCTATAAATGGGGTGTATGAAGGGCAACCTGTTTTAGATGCTAAAGGCATTGTTGGCCAAATAATGCAAGTGAGTTCGACTAATAGCCGTGTATTGCTCATAGCAGATGTCACCCATGCCATACCGGTTAGGGTAGCGCGAAATAACGTGCGTTTGATCGTTTCTGGTTCTGGCAGCTTGGATGAGCTTTTAATCCAACATGTTGCCCATAGTAGTGATCTGAAAATAGGTGATATATTGTTATCCTCAGGCTTAGGCAATGTATTCCCAGAAGGTTACCCAGTAGCCACTATCACATCCATTATTCGAGATGAAAGTAGGCCATTTTCCCAGGTCAGAGCAAAACCTATTGCCCAACTTGACAGGTTAAAGTACTTATTATTACTCTGGTCAGAGCGCACATCTGAAGATAAACAAGCAGTAAAAGAGATTATTTCAAAATGAGCTTACGCAATTATTTTATCGCGCTGAGTATTATCATCGCCTTGGTACTCCAGATTATGCCAATGCCCGCAATCGCAGATTTGTACCGCCCAGATTGGGTCTTATTAGTATTAAGTTATTGGGCACTAGCGCTGCCCAACAGAGTCAATGTAGGGGTCGCGTTTTTTACTGGTCTAATACTAGATATATTACTTGGCACCAGCATGGGTGTGCATAGCTTCGCTATGTGCCTATGTATTTATGTGTTAGCGGCAAATCATAAACGTCTGCGTAATTATTCAGTTTGGCAACAATCTGTCATTATTGGGATTATGGCGGCTTTATATAACTTGGTTATTTTTTGGGTTCAACATTTGATCACCGACATTTATTTCTTATTCGATTATCTGTGGCCCGTTGCCAGCTCAATGGTGATATGGCCTTGGTTATTCTGGTTACTTCGTAAAATTCGTCGCCAGTTGCGTTTAAATTGATGATGTTACTTCTAGCTTCACAGTCTCCTCGCAGAGCTGAATTACTGAAACAAATAGGCATACCATTTAGTCAATACCCAGTGGATATTGACGAAGCCGTGTTGAGCCATGAAACCCCTGACAACTACGTTCGAAGAATGGCGCAAGAAAAGTCTAGTTTAGGTTACAAAAGAGCAGGGGCCAAAAAATTAGTGCTGGGCTTAGACACCATAGTGGTAGCAGATGGCAATATATTAGGTAAACCAAAAAACAAAACTGACGCGTTGCGTATGTTGAGTTTGCTGTCCGATAACACCCACCAAGTATTAACAGCCGTCACTATCACTAACTACAAACAACAAAAAACCGTAGTCGTTGAAACTCAAGTCTGTTTTGGGCCTCTAAGCCCACAGCAAATAGCATGGTATTGGAAAACGGGTGAGCCTCAAGATAAAGCAGGAAGTTATGGCATACAGGGCCTAGGCGGACAATTTGTGAAACATATTAACGGCAGTTACAGCGCAGTTGTAGGGTTGCCGTTATACCAAACAAGACTGTTATTAACTGAATTCGGGATCATTAATGAGTGCTGAACTATTAATCAATGTTACCCCTTCTGAGTCACGTGTAGCCTTGATTGAAAATGGGATCCTCCAAGAAATCCATATAGAACGGCATACAAAGCTTGGTTTGGTTGGCAATATTTACCGTGGAAAAGTGAGCCGTGTGTTGCCCGGCATGCAAGCCGCGTTCGTGGACATCGGATTAGATAAGGCCGCATTTTTACACGCCTCAGACATCGCTGTTCATAATGAAGCGGAAGAAGAAGTTTCATCTAACCAGATCGAAAAGCGAGATATCCGCGAGCTAGTAAGAGATGGTCAAAACATTGTGGTTCAAGTGGTTAAAGACCAAATTGGCACCAAAGGCGCAAGACTTACAACCGATATTACTATCCCATCCCGTTATCTGGTATTTATGCCAAGCGTGGAGCACGTTGGCGTGTCTCAACGAATTGAAGATGAAGCAGAAAGAGAGCGCCTCAAATCCTTAGTCCAAGGCTTTTGTAGCGAAGACGGAGGCTTTATTTTACGCACTGCAGCCGAAGGCATAAAAGAGCAAGAGTTGACTCAAGACGCTGATTTTCTAAAACGTTTGTGGCAAAAAATTCGATCTAGGATGAAAAACAAATCTCATATTTTATATGAAGACTTACCCCTCGCGCGTCGCGTTTTAAGAGATTTTGTAGGTACTCAGTTAGATCGTATTAGAATTGATTCAAAGCTGTCTTTACAAGAATTACAGCAGTTTACCAAAGAGTATGTACCTGAATTACATAAACTTTTAGAATATTACCCCGGCGAAAGGCCTATTTTTGATTTATACGATGTAGAAAATGAATGCCAACGCTCATTAGAAAGGCGAGTAGATTTAAAGTCTGGCGGTTATCTGATCATCGACCAGACTGAAGCCATGACCACCATCGATATCAATACTGGCGCGTTTGTAGGTCATCGTAATTTAGAAGAAACTATTTTCAATACCAATATTGAGGCCACTTTAGCCATTGCCCGTCAACTCAGATTACGCAACCTGGGTGGCATGATCCTAATCGATTTTATTGATATGACAGTAGAAGATCACAAAAGAAGGGTCATGCACAGTCTGGAAATTGCCACCAACAAAGATAGAGCCAAAATCAATATCCATGGTTTTACTGTGCTTGGCCTGATTGAAATGACTCGAAAAAGAACCCGAGAAAGTTTAGAGCATGTGCTATGCGGTGAATGCCCAGTATGCAAAGGTCGCGGTTCGATAAAAACCGTAGAAACGGTGTGTTTTGAAATTATGCGCGAAATAGTCCGAGTCAATCGTGCCTACGACGCAGATAAATTTGTAGTCTACGCGTCGCCAGCCGTTGCGGACGCTTTGCTTGGAGAAGAGTCGCATATGCTGGCTGAGCTGGAAATATTCGTCACTAAGCAGATTAAAGTTCATACTGAACTTTTATATAACCAAGACAAATTCGATGTTGTCATGATGTAACTGAATGAATAACCTGAATACCAAAACTAAAAGTGCATCATTTTATGCCGCTTACTTAATTAAAAAACTCTGGGCCTTGGTTGCTTTAAGCTTGGTGGTGGTTGCGGTGACGCTCAGTCTAGTTCGTTATTCACTGCCCTATATGAACGATCAAAAACATCATTTAGAACAATGGTTATCAGGGCAAGTCGGAGCGGAGTTAAAAATTGGTGAAATTAGTGCAAAATGGCATGGTGTGGGCCCAGCAATAATATTACGCAACATACGGTTAATTCAAAGCACGCAGTCACCGATCACCTTGACCATTGCCGAAACAGCCATCGAAGTAGATTTTTGGCAATCTGTCCGAGCCAGACAAATTCAATCCAATAAGTTTGATTTACGCGAAATGGAATTGAGCATTGATATTGCTTCTTTGGATGAAGAAGAAACCCAATACCCTATAGTAGAAGCATTAGAAAAGTTATTTTTACAACAATTACAGCTGTTTTCTATTAGTCAAAGCAAAATTATTATCAACACTAGAAACAATCAACAGCAAGTAGTACTGATTGATCAGGTGTCTTGGGTTAATAAGGAAGAACATCACCAAGGTGTAGGCCAACTGCAAATAGAAGAAATCGCTAAAAACTCTACCTCTTTTATTCTCGACTTATATGGCAACCAAGAAAAACTCCACGGCACTTTTTTTGCAAAAGGAGAAGAAGTTGACTTATCTCCTTGGGTTGAACAATGGATACCCAGCAAAAACAAGTTAGTGGAGAGTCGAAGTAGTTTTGTTATGTGGGCCGCCATAAAAGATAAATCGATACAGTCTGTACAACTCGATTTATCTAATAGTCGCTTTGAGTGGCAAAATTTAGAAAGTAGTAGTCCAGAAAATAACATTAAAGCTGCCGTGTTGGGTGGCCAAATCAATGCCAGTCCTATGAATAATGAATGGCTATTTAATCTCAATAATTTGACCATGCAAATAAATGACAATGTGCTGGTAACAAACTGGTTAGGTAAAATTGACCAAACTGGCGCATTCACTTTGCAACACAAGCAACCGCTAAAATTAGCGGCTGTATTACCCATGTTAGGCTTGGCGATGGATCCCAATCAGATTGAGTCACTTGAATCTTTGCAACCAAAAGCAACATTAAACTCATTAGATATTCATCGTTCGTTAAGCGGTGATATGGCGGTTAAAGCTTCCATAAGCGATCTGCAGTGGCAACAGACAAAGTTCATTCCCGGTATGGCTGGCTTGGCAACCGAACTGAATTGGTTTAACGGTAATGGGCGCTTAAAATTAAAAGGCAAATCAGGGCAACTATCGATCAATAAGTTGTTACCAAAGAATATTGATTACCAGCGTTTTTATGCTGATTTATTTATTCAAACTTCTGAACAAAACGCCACTATTATAGTTGAAAACACCTTATTTAAAAGCGAACTCATTAGCCTTCGCCCCAACGTTTCTTATGGCAGTAAAGACAATTATTTATCTTTTTCAACTTCAATTGAAGTCATTGACGTTACGCAGTTGCCACTGCTTTATCCGACAGTGCTTATGGGCGTCAATACTAAAAATTACCTTATCGACTCTTTACAGCAAGGGCAAATAGGAAGTGCCCAGGTAATATGGCATGGCGCGGTCAACGCCTTTCCTTTTGAGCAAAACCAAGGCGTTTTCCAAGCCCAACTACAAGTAACTGATGGTCAATTAAAGTTTGCACCACAATGGCCTGCTCTGACAAATTTTGATGTCAATTTACTGTTCGAGAATAAAAGCTTGACCATGACCAGTCAAAAAGGGCAATTATTAGATGTAAAGCTAACTGAATTATCAGCAAAAATTCCAGAATTGGCTGCCAATGCTATTTTGAATATTGATGCAAATGCCCAAGCTAATGGCCAGCAAGTGACTGATTTAATGCTACAAAGTAGCCTTGCCGATACATTAGGTAAAACGTTGCAACAGGTAAAAGTCAGTGGGCCCTTAAAAACCCAATTAAACTTGTATATACCCCTGTCTGGTGATGATTTGGTGGCAAAAGGCAAAGTATTATTAGTTGAAAATCAAGTCGAGCTGCCTAACTTAGATGTTTTATTAGAGCAAACAAATGGCACGGTGAGTTTTATCAACAATAAAATCACAGCAAACGGACTTAAGGCGCAATTGTTAAAGCAACCTATAGATTTAAATTTTACTGGTGCTCAGCAGTACAAAGGTTATCAAACAGATATTAATATTAAAGGTGATTGGCAGGTTACACCTTTACTTGAATCCTTTTCTGAAGACTTAACAAAATATCTATCTGGAAATAGTAACTGGACAGCAGATATTGCCCTGACGCTGCCCACACAAGGTTACCAATACTCAGCAAAAATATTCAGTGAGCTCACTCAACTAAATTCAGACTTACCCGTACCGTTTGCCAAAACCCCATTACAATCCTTGCCGCTTATAGTCACCAGTGAAGGTAATCAGCAAGCCTCTTCAATTCGAATCACATTGGGAGAAGACGTCGAATTTAATGGTAATTTACCCCATCAAGATATGCAGTTTTCTCGAGCACATTTAGCCATTGGTCAATCCGATTTGATGGGCATGGGTTTAGGTTTCAGTATTTCTGCTAGTCTGTCAGAGCTAGATGTTAGACCGTGGTATCAGGTTATTAATACTCTTATTAATAACCTTCCAGATAACAACGAAAAACCATTACTCGAGGCACCTAAACGTATTTTTATCCACGCAGACAATGCTTTGATCGCGTCACAAAGGCTGACTGGATTAGAAATGGTAGCTAAAAATACCAGTGATAGCTGGCTTTTTGATATCAATGCAAAAGAAACACGGATGGAATTAACACTTTACAAGGAATGGTTGAAAAAAAGGTGTTGATATTAATGCTGATTTTATTGAATTTACAGAATGGAAGGGCACTCAATCTACTAATGATGAAACATACTCTATCGCGCCTATTGAATTTGCTGCCAACGTTGATACTTTGCCGCCAATCAGTTTTTCTTGTAGCCGCTGTCGATTTTTGGATAACGACTTAGGAAAAATTGATTTTGACTTATCTCGGTCTGCCTCAGGCATGAAGATAAACCAAGTTCGTTTAAATAATGCACATGGTTTATTTTACGGCTCGGGAGACTGGTTTTTAGCCAATGGTCAAAGTAGTACGCGTTTAAAGGGGGAGTTTAGCAGTTCAGATTTTGGAGCCTTCCTCAAAGAGCTTAAATTAGATTCAGGGATCAAAGATTCAAAAGCCAGTTCTACATTCGACTTAAGCTGGAAGCGCGCCCCCTACGAATTCAACTTCGACACACTTAATGGCGAAATAGACTGGCGTTTAACAGACGGTTATTTAACTGAAGTAAGCGACCAAGGATCACGTATATTCAGCCTGCTTAGCCTTGACTCTTTGGTCCGTAAATTGCAACTTGATTTTAGAGACATATTTGCTAAAGGATTTTTCTACGACAAGATTAATGGCAGCTTTCAATTAGAAAATGGCATCGCTTATACCCGAGATACATTAGTAGATGGAGGGGCAGGCGAAATCACCATGCAAGGTTATACTGACTTAAACGCCCAGCAACTCAATTACCAAATCGAGTTCGCTCCAAATGTAACATCCAGCTTGCCAGTGATAGTGGCATGGATGGTTAATCCAGCTACTGCATTAGCAGCGCTTGCACTCGATCAAATGCTGACTTCTGCAAAGGTGATTTCTAATATCAAATTTTCACTCACTGGCACCTTAGACGACCCAAAACTGACAGAGTTAGGTCGCGATAGTAAAGAAATATCGTTACCAGCAAGAACGAGGATAGAGAATGAAACAGAAACACCAAACCAATCTATAAATCTACAATTAGACATACCGCTTAATATACAAGTACCGATTGAGGCAACAATAAGTGGATAATGACGGCCAAAATATAGTCGCAATTCAAATGAACTCATCACCTCTGGTTGAAGATAATCTTTTATTTGTAGAGCAACAGCTCAAATTATTGCCCACTCAAAGACCTTGTTTGGTGGTATTACCAGAATGTTTTGCTTGCTTTGGTGGTGGTGACAAACTAATGATGGATATTGCAGAAGACTTACACCTCGGTCCAATTCAACATAAGCTCAAACAATTTGCTACACAATATGATGTCTGGTTAGTTGCGGGCAGTTTGCCAATCCTATGCCCATTAGCCAATAAATTTACGGCATCTTGTTTATTGATTAATAACTATGGGGAGACTGTTGAAGAGTATCAAAAAATACATCTCTTCGATGTTCAAGTCGCAGATAATACTGGCACCTATCTGGAATCCCGTTATACCCAGCCTGGTAATACATTAATTGTCACTCATACCCCCTTTGGTAATCTTGGCTTAGCGGTTTGTTACGATATTCGTTTTGCTGGCATGTTTGCAACTATGACCCAGATTGCACAGCTAGACGTATTAGCATTACCTGCAGCTTTCACACAACAAACGGGGCAAGCTCATTGGCATCCTTTACTAACCGCTCGAGCAATTGAAAATCAGTGTTATATCGTTGCCGCTAATCAAACAGGCAAACATAGGAATAAAAGACAAACTTATGGTCACTCCTGTATCATCTCTCCTTGGGGTGAAAATTTAGTTGAGTTACCCCACGATACCGGCATGATACATGCTCAAATTGATCACCAATTACTCGCTGACATCCGCACTAAAATGTCCGTTTATCAGCACAATAAATTCAGGAGTCACCTTGTCTAACTTGGTAGAAGAAAACTTACTAGATGCATCAAATTTAAACCGCTCTAAATTAGAGACAGCACTAGATACCATATATCAACATGACAATGATTTTGCTGATCTGTATTTTCAGTCAAGCCAACATGAAACTTGGGTGCTAGAAGACGGTATAATCAAAGAAGGCAGCTACAACATTGAGCGAGGCGTAGGGGTCCGTGCAGTAAGTGGTGAAAAGACCGGCTTTGCTTACTCTGATGAAATTTCCCCTGAAGCGTTAATGAAAGCGGCTAAAGCCTCTCGTAGTATTTCAAATTCTGGTGGCAAACATAAAATTGCGTCTCTCAAACAAAGTCACCCTGCCAGCCGATATCATGCTGACAACCCACTTTTGGGTATGCAAGAACAAGAAAAAATAGCACTCTTACGGGCTGCAAATGAATACATTCGCAAACAAGAAAGCGCACTTAGCCAAGTCGTTATCAGTATCAGCGGTGTTTATGAGGAAATCTTAATTGCGGCGACAGACGGTACGTTTTGTACCGATATTCGCCCACTTATCCGCTTCAACTGTTCAGTGTTGATGGAAAAAGACGGACGCCGAGAAAGAGGTAGTTCAGGTGCAGGTGGACGATTTGCCTATGATTATTTTGTCGCAGATGACGATGGCCGCCCCCGCTATCAGCAAGTTGCTGATGAAGCCATTCATATGGCAAGAGTAAATATTCAAGCTGTGCCAGCCCCTGCTGGGAAAATGCCAGTTGTCTTAGGCAGCGGTTGGCCAGGTGTATTGTTACATGAGGCAGTAGGCCATGGTTTAGAAGGTGACTTCAACCGTAAAGGCGCGTCTACGTTCAGTGGTCGTATAGGTGAACAAGTCGCATCCAAAGGCTGCACCGTTGTAGATGATGGTACTTTAGCCGATAGGCGCGGCTCACTTAGTGTTGATGACGAAGGCACACCGACACAACACAATGTATTGATCGAAGACGGTATTCTTAAAGGTTACATGCAAGACAAACTTAACGCGCGTTTGATGGGTGTTGCTCCCACCGGTAATGGCCGACGTGAATCTTATGCGCATTTGCCTATGCCTCGGATGACCAATACTTATATGTTAGGCGGTAACCATTCTCCTGAAGAGATTATTGCCTCCATAGATAAAGGCATATACGCACCTAATTTTGGTGGTGGTCAGGTTGACATCACCTCAGGCAAATTTGTGTTTTCTACATCTGAGGCCTACCTAATAGAAAAAGGTAAAATCACCACACCTATCAAAGGTGCAACGTTAATTGGCAATGGCCCTGAAGCCATGCAAAAGATTTCTATGATAGGTAATGACCTAGCCTTAGATAAAGGCGTCGGCGTTTGCGGGAAAGATGGACAGAGTTTACCTGTAGGTGTGGGTCAACCCACCCTTAAAGTAGATGAGTTGACGGTTGGTGGTACTGCTTGATTAAGGATTAATTAAGCTTTACTTGAAAAACAACCGCTGATTCAATCCCAGAAGGCGATGTAATAGTAGCAGTAAGGGTGGAGTCCACTGGTATATCTACATCATTGGTTAAAGTAAAGTTAGCTTCTCTCACTCCCGCTCTATTGGTTCTAGGCATTAATGTGTTTATTTGACCGGCTAAGCTGCCTGCGCTAGACGAAATAACAATTCTTGAACCGCTGGCTATTGGCTGCACAGCAGAGTCAGAAAACCGCAACCTGAAACTTAAGCTACTGCCTCTGGCAATACTTAAACTAGGCTGACTAGCCGTTTGATAGTTACTAAAAATGATAGTGTTACCGGCATCAGTTATATCCATCAAAGCATTAGAACTAGACATTACCAATACCAAGGCCTTGCGCACGTGTAAACTTGTCGCTATACCTTGACCGCAAGCATTACCAGGTATGCATTGGGGTCCATTGAAGACACGTTCAGGGTCTTCAATATCCCCATCAAAACTCCCGTCATCATCATAATCCAAAAAGATCTCGGCGGTGTCTCTACTATTGTTTTCGTTATCATCACGCCACGCCTCAGAATAGTCAACAAAGCCAGTCACTCCATAGTCACTGCCCCCGAAACCACTGTCAGTATTATCAACAATAGGGCCACCATCTGAATCTTCATAACTATTATTACCGTTTGCATCGAAAAGTGTTTCGTGACCTATGGCAGTAGCCAGAATGGTGACCCTATGATCTAAAACTCTTGGGTTTGCACTAGTCCAAATAACACGACAAGTAGCATTTGTTGTGGTACAACTAGGTTCAATAATTCCACCTTCGGTAGTAAAACTTATTGATGTACCATCAGGTACTGGATTATTAAAGGTATCCGCTAATCGAGCAATAATGTTAACAGTTTGCCCGCTAATATTATTGGCTTCAGGGTTAAGGTTATCTGCAGAAAGAGTAAAGCTATTTTGATCAGGCAACCCCGTATTCACCGATAACAAATCTGATTGAGTCAACACAGAAATATCAGAATTTGTCATAACTTCTGCTGTCACTCTGATGGAGGTAGGGACATTACCAGAGGTCACTCTTGTACTGACTTGCCCTTGAGAGTTAGTAATGCCTTTATCTGGAGATAAAGTTAAACCACCAGTTTTAGTATTTAGAGAAAACTTCACCTGTTGCTGGGATAATGGATTACCCAGGCCTCCCAACACCTCAAATACCAATGTAGAGACGGTTTGGTTATTTTGACCGCCAGTACCTTGTAAAACAATCTGCGTGGGTTGTGCAGAAACAAAACTAATAGAACCAATAGACTCGCCTTGAATAACGATGCCGCGAGCCAACGTTACTGTAGAATTATCTAAAATGAGTGATGCAATAACTGTATCGACATTTCCTTCGCTACCAGCACAACTAATATCCTCGTAGGTAACTTGAGCAACACCATTTATCGTATTGACTTGCAAATCTATGCTTGATCTATTCGCCTCAACACATGTGGATGTGAAGCTGACAGGTGATGGGGTTAAAAATCGCTGACCATTTTGATCTACCAAAGCGATAGACAAACCAAGCGTCGCTCCCGCACTAATTTCTGCGTCACCATTAGTGTTGGTAGCACTTACACCAATGACATTTTCTACAAAAACGCCATTGGTTGTGAAATGTCCCACACGGATAATCTGATCACTAATTGCATCCACAGACTGAACTTCGAAATTAAGGCTACTCACTAGATCAACATTATTAACTCTTGCTTGCGCAGTGGCTACTGCGGCCCCTAGTTCGCTAATCTCAGTGGATAATGACACTTCAGCAACGCCTTGACTGTCAGTTAATGCGTCACTGGTATTCAACACGCCTTTTCCAGTTACAAAGTTGATAATTACACCTTCTATTGGAAGACCCTCTTGGTCAACTAGCCTGGATTGCAATTGCACTTGTTCATCCGCTTTAAACCGAACGGATGGCTGTCCGCCCTTTAACATAACAACGTTAATAGAAGGTGGGTTCACAACAGCAATATATGCGGCCAAAAACTCATAGTTCGCGCCAGTGTTCACACTATCGAACGAAGCATTGAGTGATGAAGCGCCAACATTACTCGCATCACTAGAAAGCGTAACTTCAGCCACACCATTACTATTTGTTAATTTACTAGTGGCAGAAAGAGCACCTAAACCAGTTTCAAAAATGACAATTTGCCCTGAAACATTTTCACCGTTATTGCTCAATGTCGCCTGAATACACAAAGTATCACCAGCGGTAAAACTAGGTTCTGATACAGCTCCACATTGCTGGTCAAGAATCGCTAACGTAATAGTAAATGCTTCTGTTGTTGCTCCAGAACCAAATGGGTCGCTGCCATTTTCACCAGACGCCCCACCTCCACATCCGCTGGATCCCAAAAATAACAACACAGAAACAATTAATAGAGGGCGAAAACACATAAATATTATCCGTTTATAATCTGTTTTAGATATTGAAAAAGCTCACGAGAGGCTTTGGGTGGTTTATTATCAACTAGCTCTTTATTAGCCTGACGCACATATTGTCGCAATCTTTGCCGATCGAGCAAGGGATAATCAACAATAGTCGATTCAATTTTGCTATCACCTTGCAGTAAAATGTCATCTCTGAGCATTTCAGTTCCATGAAAAGCATCATTTAATTTTTTGTGGGCAGATTTAATATTACTCAAGGCATGTTCAATAGCGGCGATATCTGTATTACGCATGATCTTGCCAATCAACTGCAATTGACGTCGATAACCTTCTTTTTTGCGTAAAATTTTACGGGCAAGCATCACTGCATCGAGCAATTCTTCCTCCATAGGAACCTTGGCCAATGAGGATTGACCAAGATGAACCAAAGACTCCCCTAACTTTTGCATTGCAACCATTTGGGCTTTAATTTGGGTTTTACTGAGTTGTTCGTCTTCTGCACTTACGTCGAATTCAACTTCAACATCTTTGTTTTTTTTCGGGGCGACCATGACATTATCTTTAGTGATACACTATGCAGATTGTAACCCCCCAAGCAATAATAAACTATAGTGTAGCCAAATAATGAAGGCCTTATGCAACAACAATTAGCTGAAATACAAAGCATAGTAGAAGACGTTTTAAAATTAGCCAAGGACAAAGGCGCAACACAGGCCGAAGCTAGCATGTCTAAAGTAGAAGGTATTGCAGTGTCTTCTCGGCTAAAACAAGTAGAAACCGTTGAGTTTACGAACGATGGCGGTTTGGGTATCACGGTGTACCATGGTAAAAAAAGAGGCAGTGCCTCGACTGCTGATTTGTCGCCCGCAGCTTTAAAACTCACAGTAGAAAAAGCCATTGAAATAGCCAAACATACTGGTGAGGATGATTGCTCTGGTTTAGCTGAAAAAGAACTGATGGCATTTGACTTCCCTGATTTGGATTTATTTCACCCCATAGAGCTAGACACTGAATATGCAATACAGCAGGTGATTGCCGCTGAAACCAGTGCCTTAAACGTAGATCCACGTATTACCAATTCTGATGGCGCATCTTACAACGCCAACTTAGGCACCAAGGTGTATGGTAATAGCCATGGCCTAATTGCCGGCTATAACAGTAGTCGTTACAGCATGAGTTGTGTGGTGATTGGTGAACAAGACGGTGATATGCAGCGAGATTATAGCTATTCAGTAGGCCGCGAAGTCGGCATGCTATCTAGCCCCGAACAATTAGGTCTTGAGGCTGCACAGTTTACATTGGGCAGATTAGGCGCTAGGAAAGTTAAAACTTGTAAGGTACCGGTCTTGTTTGATCGAGAAATTGCTTCTGGCTTATTTGGACATTTTATCAGCGCCATTAGTGGCGGTAATGTGTATCGGAAATCTTCTTTCTTGTTAGATAAATTGAATCAGCAAGTACTACCAGATTGGCTCAATATTTCTGAACGCCCACATATATTGAAGGGATTAGCCAGTTCTCCTTTTGATCATGAAGGAGTCAAAACACAAGATATGGATGTAGTGAGCAATGGATTACTCAATCATTATCTATTAACCAGTTACTCCGCTCGAAAACTAAAAATGCAAACCACAGGTCATGCTGGTGGTATTCACAACTGGTTTATTCAACATACTGGTGACACCGATAAAGAAATGCTGGCGAAACTAGGCACAGGTTTGTTGGTTACTGAACTGATGGGTCAAGGTGTTAATATTGTTACCGGTGACTACTCTAGAGGTGCCGCAGGCTTTTGGGTAGAAAATGGTGTGATTCAATATCCTGTTCATGAAATTACCATTGCAGGTAACTTGGCCGACATGTTGATGAATATTGTGGCTATAGGCGCAGTACAAGAGACCCGAGGAAGTATACAAACAGGTTCAGTGCTGATTGATAAAATGCAGATAGCCGGTGAATAAAGCCTCTAAACAACATTCTCTGCTGTAAGCACAAACTGTAAACAAAAAAACGACACCTAGACGCCTATAAGTGTCGTTTTTTTAGACATACCGAAAGCTATTGAAGTGTATTAATTGCTGTAAAAACACCAGCATTAAAACCTGCTTTATTCTGAAATGTCCTCCGGTGCCGATATGTAACCTTGATAACCGTCAGCCCTTAGGATTGCAAACTGCTGTAATTGTTGCGGATTTTCAATACCAGTAATGATCACGCCTATGTTTGACCCTTTCGCAATGTTGATCAAAGCTCGACACATTTCGTTGCCTTGATTTAACTTTTCATAGAATGCAAAAGACTGGTCGAGCTTAATATAGTGAGGTTGTAATTTTTGTAAATAATCTAGTGAGCCCATTTGACGACCACATTGATCAACCCCAATTTTTGCACCCGCTGAGCGGATTATTTCCGTCAGTTTGTGACACTGTTCAAATGAATGAATCAATGCCGATTCTGGCATTTCAAACAACATCTGAGGTGCATGTTTCGATTGTTGTAAAAACCTCGACAGCCATGGAGCAAACTCGGGATCCTGCAAGCTATCATGGGTTAAATTAATGGCAACGGGCTGATGAGTGAGGTCCAAAATATTCTGTTGCTCAATGGTCTGCAACAAACACCTGTCAAGTTGTCCCCCTAGCGATAACAACTCGATAAAAGGCATAAATTCCGAGGCGCTGACAACCATATCGTCAATCCTCAAGCGACAATATATCTCACGTTGAATAATATCATCAGAGTGCATATCGCTTACTGCTTGCCATTGGAACATAAAATGACTTTTATTAATGGCGTCTACCAGCTTAGTTCGCCATTGCTCTCTGCTGTATTTTTGTGGTTGTTGTGCATCTATCCAATGGCTGATTTTTCCTTCTTTAAGGGCTTGTTGTAATGCGTTGTCAGATTGAGACAACAAATCAGAAGGCTGCATGTTGACAATTCGCTGGCTAACACCGAGGGCGAATTTACTATTGGCAATACAACCTGCCTTAGTGATTTCCTGATTAATGATGCGGATCAGTGTTTGTAAGTAGGTTTCAATTTGATGATGTTCAGCTTTGGTCAGCAAGAATGCAAACTCGGTATTAGCGATCCTCGCTATCACACCCTCAGCAATATCCGGTAATTCAGTCTGCATTCTTTCAGACAGTACCTTGATGATTTGATCTCGGCCTTGATAGCCATATTTACTATGAATGTCTTCTAACCAATCAAATTTAGCTAAAATAAGCCCACCATATCCGGGCTCATTCAACCAATTATTAATTTGCGCAGACAAATATTGACGATTAGGCAAGTGGGAAACCTGATCCACCAATTTATCATCTTTTAATTCACTGACTTCTTTATCTAATGAAGAAAAAACTTGTTTTAACTGCCCAGACATTAAGTTGATGGCACCCACTACATCTTTTAATTCAGTCGTTTTAGGCATCTCAATGCTCTGGCCAAATTTTCGCTGACCAATCTCTTTGGCCTGCAGGGCGATATCATGCAGCGGCTTTAAAATATAATTTAGTCTATACCTAAGTACAAAAATACTGATTATAAACAACAATGATAAAATCATAATCGTATCATTCATAACTCGCCATAATTGCTGATAACCCAGACCTGGGTGTGCCTCAACCTCAAGTGTGGCTAATTGCATCCACCCAGAGGTAATGATACTTTTCTTTTTTTGCACCCCAAATATATCTAAATTAATTAGCCATTTTGGAACACCTTCAATAACAACCGGATTTTCCCATATTTGTTCCTTACCATCGGCTAACCATTTTAATGTGACTTTGCGATAAAACCCTCCTTCAAAAATGACATTCACCAAGGTTTCAGCCGATACCATATCGCCTGTTTCTATATGGGGTTGTAACATTAATCCTAAGGATGTCATGGTGTTATTAAGATCAGACTCCATTTGCTGACTCATAAAATCACGCGCTTGAGTAAACTGAAAATAAACCAAACTGGTCATGACTAAATAAAAAAAGTCCAAATAGTAATGAGTTTATTTGTCGAAATAGGGTCATTTTCTTTAAAACTCCAGTTTAAGCTTGGGTTGTTTGAGTCTTGCGGTGTTTATTCGCTGACGTAAATCACGCCAACGCTTAAGACGTGAAGAATCTCCGGAAGCAACACTGCGTCCCCTGTCTTTGTTTAGCCATAACTGACTGCCGTTAAAGCTGTATATGGGTATGAGATCGTTACGTGTGTTTGCTGGTTTGATCACACCGTCAATATTATCCAATATTAAGGGTATAGAAGCAGGCGTAGCATAGTATGCAAGCACCATATGATATTGATCTAAGTTGACCGCTTTAACCATAGTGATCCTCATTTTTTCATCTGCGACGCCCAATTCCAACAGAGTAAAATATTTGGCGATAGAATAGTCTTCGCAATCTCCCCCATTCACGCCAATAAATTCAACTGGGGTAGCCCAATAATTGTTGACACCCCATAATTTAATATCATCAATAAAGTGGAACGTATTGAAAAATTGATTCACTTTTTCTAGGTTATCGTTTTCTGATAAACGGGTATTTGCTTGCATCAAATTAAGCCAAGCAGTACCTCGTTTCGCCGCACGTTTGCCATAACTTGCTTCTAATGCCGAGACTATTTTTGGGCCTTCAAGTTTCGTTACAGGATCAGCAATAGCAGACAGAAAAATCATACTGAGGAGTAATACGAGAACTGGATTTTTTGATAACATTGCTGCTATAAAACGGCTAGCCCTCACATTACTCCCTAATTATCATTGGGCTTGATCAACAGTATAAATTGTCCACATCATGTCATCGACACTCACTGTTTCGCTTAATTCGGCCATAATACGGCGATTGATGGCATGGGCTACAGCAGTGTCTGCAGAATTAGCCAGGCGATCAAAACCATACCCTATAGACGAAACACGCTCAGTCGCAATACTGAAGTCATTGACCAAAACCGAAACCAAGGCTTTTGCTCGTTTATTTGATAATGTTTGATTAAGTTCTGCTGATCCGATAATACTGGTATGCCCCTCAATAAGTAATCGCAATTCAGGTTCTTGTTCCAGAAATTTCGCTAGCACTTGGATTTTAGGCAATGCTGAAGGCGGTATGCTGTAAGAATTATTAGCAAATTTGATATCGATTTTATGGGGTTCGATATAAGTACTTTGTGTACCACAACCATAATTATCGATGGTCGCGCCCAAAACAGTGTCTGCACATTTTTCCCGTGCTTCAATAACGCCATCACGATCATAGTCATTTAAATCATTTAATTGTTCGACACTTGGTTCGAGGTTGACTATGAAAGTATCGGCACAAGCATTTAGCAGTATAGGACCACATAATAGCAAATATAATTTGATTACTGGAAGGGCTTTAATTAGCGGTAACTTATTAATGATTTGCTCCTTGATCATATTCATGCTCCCCTTGCCATTTAGCTGAACGATTCACCCGTAATGAATCAAGTAATTGGCCTGTTACATTTAATAACCTGTACCTAGCACTCAATTCGTCAAAGTTGGCATCTAAGTAATCTTTGCGCGCCTGAAAGAGTTCATTTTCTGTATCTAATAAATCCAGTAAATTTCTTTGTCCCAGACTAAACTGTTGTTGATAAGCTTCTTGGGTGTCTTTTGAAGTAACCACGTGTTGTTGAATATATTGTTTTTGTAATCCCAACATTTCATAGGCATTCCACGCTAGACCAAAACTTTCTGTGACCTCACGATGAGCACGATAGTTTATTTCTTGTGCTTCAATAATTTTATATGCGGCACCGCGTTCAAGAGCCGCATCCTTGCCACCTGAATACAGGTTATAGCGCATCCGTAACATTACGCTTAAATCATTGCGATGGCCGCCAACATTGGCTTCAAATCTTTTTAAACCACTTTCACCTGCCACATCATTATCAGCATTTGCAGCTAGTTCTAAGGATAATTTTGGATAATAATTAGCTTGCACTGAACCACTAAATGCACGAGCCGCACTGATATCCTGTCGAGCCGATTTAATAATAGGATGACGCTCTATGGCAAATATCAATCCACTGACATTATTTTTAGGCATCATATCTGCATCGGGTACTGGCATGACTAAATCGTCTGGAGTGATATTGGTTAAGCTAATAAATTCTGCTCGTGTATCTTGATAATTGTTACGCGCAGCAATTAAATTAGACTGAGCACGGGCTAAGCGACCAGTGACTTGAGACAAGTCAGCTATACTGCCCATTCCTGAATCTGTACGTTCTTTTATCTGGCTGAAAATTTCTTGGTGAGATTCAACGTTTTTTTCAGATAAAGTTACCAGTTGCTGGTTTTTTAAATAATTTAAATAGGCCTGACTTACCGATAGAGCCAAATCTTCAGCAGTACTGATTAATGCCCATTGTTCAGCACTGGCCTCAAATTTAGTGCGCTTCACTTCACTACTGGTAAACATACCGTCAAACAGCATTTGCCTTAAACTTACTCCAAACTCCCCCCGTCCCAACTCTGTTGCACCATCGTCAAAACCCAAAGCAGATCGTCGGTTGCCTGGACTATCTGTATATTCATAACCGTAACCAGCCGTTATGTCGACCGTGGGTAAATACCCAGCCGAGGCGCGATTGACATCTTCTTCTTTTGATTTGAAACGGGCGAATGCCTGACGAATATCAGGGTGTGTGTCCAATGCAAGTGCCACTGCCTGCTCTAAACTTTGTGCATAGACTCCTGTAACAGGCAATGCAGATAAGCATAATGAGCAAATGATTGCCTTCAAGTGCCTAGTAAATATACCTTTGTTCATAAAATTCCATGGTTTGTTGTTTAGTGGAGTTACTTATATTTTATCGTTCCCGGAGTGCTGCTTCGTTAGCCCTCAAAAGCGGATTTAGTATATATTCTAATATAGTACGTTTACCTGTTATCACGTCTACATTCGCCATCATTCCTGGGATAATTGGCATTTCTTCCTGGGCATGGTTTTTAATACTCGAAGCATCGGTACGTACCCGGATTAAATAAAAACTATTTCCTTCTTTGTCCTGAGTAGTGTCAGCGCTAATATGTTCTACTTTACCGGTTAATCCACCGTATCTGGTAAAATCATATGCAGTTATTTTCACAACCGCGGGTAGCCCAGGGTAAATAAAACCAATATCTCTGGGTTTTATATTTGCTTCGACTATCAATTTATCTTCCGTCGGTACAATTTCAGCTATTGTTTCTCCTGGTTTAACCACACCGCCTAAAGTATTTATATAAATAGTTTTAATAGTACCAACCACAGGGGATAGTATTAATGCTTTGGTTACCTTGTCTTGGGCACTAACCTGAGATTCATTAATACGTGATAGTTTATTTTGGAGCTCATTAAGTTGGGCTCTTACCTCAGTTCGATAAGACAATATTTTTCACGGCGCTTTAAGACCGCTTCTTGTAGCGCAGATTTTAATTGGGGAGAGAGTAAACGCACTGAGTCCAATTCGCCGTTAAGATCGTTTACGCTGCGTTCTAATTTAAACAGCTCTATTTTTGATACTATAAGTTTTTCTGCTAGCGGTCGGGTTAAAGCGAGTTCTTTTTTGGCTAGACGGTGACTGATCTCTAACGTATTGATTTTTGATTCGAGCTCGGTTATCTCTTGTTCTCGTTGCTGTATTTGTTGACCTTGGATTGCCAACTGGTTAATTAAATTATCTAGTCGACCTGAATATTCTTCTTGTTGGCTTTTGACCATGAACTTGGCACTTTTATTCAGATCTTCGGGGTAAATTGGCACTTGTTTTGTTATAATAATTTGCAGCTTCCAGTCATCACTGTTACCCACCAAAATACTCGACAATTCAGCTCTTAAACGAATAATATTTGCTCGTAAACTGTCGACTTCCTGTTTTTGTTCTGCAAAATCAGAACGAAACCTAGTGTCATCAATCCTCGCTATAGGTTGGCCTTTAGTCACTTGCATGCCTTCCTGTACAAACCATTTTTGCAGGACCCCACCGTCTAAACTCTGAATAATTTGTACTTGGGAGGAAGGGATCACTTTACCCGTGCCAGAGGTGACCTGATCTAGAGTAGAAAAGTAAGCCCAAACAATAAAACTTATCAATAACCCAGCCATTGACCATATGATTAACCGATGCAAGCTAGGTACTTCGGTTAACATGGCACCATAAACATTATCAGCCATTTCTAGGTCTTTTTGACTGACCTTCATAGATTTACCACCGGATTGCCCTTACCACCTTTGAGTTTCTCCAACACGACATCTTTAGGACCGTCCATGACTAATTTACCTTTCTCGAGAACGATTATTCTATCCACTAAAGATAATAAATCCATTTTGTGGGTAATTAACAATAAGGTGCGATCCCTTGCTGTAGCGCTAATAAATTTGATAAATTGCTGTTCAGCGCGAGCATCTAAGCTGGCTGTTGGTTCATCTAATAACAATATTTGTGGTGTATTTAAAATAGCCCGAGCTAGTGCAATCGATTGGCGCTGTCCACGTGATAAAGTACTGCCATTTTCACCAACCTGTTGATCAAGTCCCTGAGTGTTATGATCAGTAAAAGCATTCACCCCCGACAGTTGAACCGCACGGATAAGCTGATATTCAGTTACTTGCCTTGTACCAAACAAAATATTGTCGCGAATGGTGCCATGAAATAAAGTGATATCCTGAGGTAAGTAGCCAATATTTCGTCGTAAATCGCTGGGATGTATCTGATTATGATTTAACCCATCAAATTGGATGTTGCCAGCAGTAGGCTGATACAGACCTAATAATAGTTTTGCTAAAGTGGTTTTGCCCGAGCCGTTTCGCCCCACGATGGCGATTTTTTCACCTTGTTTTATATCAATTGACATAGTTTGCAAAGCTGGATTTTTGGTATCCGGGTAGGTAAAACTGACACTTTCAGCACAAATATTACCTACTAGCTTTGGCCTGCTTGCCAAGTGAGCTTTGTTTTCAAACTCCCCCTCTTGCTCCATTAAATTATCAAGTTGTCTTAAGGCACTCATTGTTTGACTAGAGCGTGTCATTAAACCTGCAAGTTTAGCCACAGGTGAAATTGCACGACCAGTTAACATGACAGCTGCGATTATCCCCCCCATAGAAATCAGATTATCTGAGACTCTGTAAACACCTAATACCACAACCCCAATAATTGAAATTTGAACCATAAAACTAGCAAAGTTAATCACAGAGTTAGTGATCATTTTAGACATAAGTAGCCAGCTGGAGGTATGCCCTATCATTTGTTGCCAGGCATTTAGTACCACACCTTCGGCACCATTAGCCTTAATCGACTCTAACGCACCTAAACACTCAATCAAGTGCCCATGGCGTAAACTTGAAAATTTATTACTTTCTTCAATAGCGGCACGCAGTTTGGGCTGTTTTAAAATCGTATAGCCAATAATTAGTAAAGAAGCCACTATTGGAAATAAGGCTAAATCTCCGGCCACTAGCCAAATACAAAACATAAACAGTAGAGCAAAAGGTAAATCAACTAGAGCGGTTATAGTAGCCGATGAAAAAAACTCTCTTACGTTATCGAACTCAGTTATTTGTTTAGCCATCCCCCCGATACTAGGCGCCCGCTTTTCCAGTGGTATACCCACCACTTTAGCGAATAATTTTGAGGAGACCTCTATATCCACTTTTTTCCCAGCTACATCAATCAAATAGCCTCGTAATTGTTTTAAAATGAAATCAAATATATAAGCCACACTTGCGCCAATAGCTAACACCCATAAAGACTCAAAAGCTAAGTTTGGCAACACTTTGTCATAGATATTCATCACAAAAAGCGGCGAGACTAAAGCAAAAAAGTTCACCATGACAGACGCGATAATTACGTCTCTGTAAATAGGAGTCGCATCTTTTAAATGTTGCCATAACCAATGTTTTTTGGAGTCATTAATATAAACATCAAAATTGCTGTCACCACGATATTGCTGCTTGATGAGAAATAAATAACCAACAAAATTGGATTCCAATTCTTCAATGGTTAGGTGTTCTTCCCCTCCTGTTTCAGGCAAAGTGACAATCGCTCTATTTTTTTCTAGATTGAGCTCTTGTAATACACAAGCCTGCTTATCTTTCAGCATCAAGATGCAGGGTAACAACATGGAAGGTAACTCGTTTAATCCTTTACGCACCAGCTTGGCACTGAGTCCAGCCCGTGATGCAGCTTGGGGTAGCAGTTCAGGTGTCAGATAACTGGCAGTAACCGGTAGCCCCGCGGTTAAGGCTTCAGCGGAGCAGGGATCGCCAAAGTGCTCGGTTAATGACACTAAGCAGTCTAATAAAGGATCAGAGGTTAAGCGCTGCGAAGCGTTGATTGTCCACTGGCTAGAGGGTTGCGCCGAAGATTGCACTGATTCTTAGATTCCTTTGAACAGACACATCAAACATAACACAATCAATTAAAATATGACTGTGTTATGAACTACTGAGAGCGTAATAATATTACAATAAGAATTCTTGTGAGTCTAATTCAGCAATAGGTGCACTAGTCGCTTCAGCAGTATCGCTGATTATAATGGCTCCATCAGCTAAAAACCCATTCGTCACTGTGGTAAATAAGGCATTTTCGGAGTTAGGGTTACCTTTTTCCAGTACAACAGAGTCATCCACTTGAAAATCCTTAAATGCGATGGCTAAGTCAATATCGATCTTAGCACTTTGATCTTCTCCTATCGCAGCAAAATATGTTTCAAGCCCGCCGGTGTGCCCGACAGTCAAAATATCACTTAAATCATCTAAGTCGGGAGAATATTTAAAAGCGGCTTCATCGGCATTGATCAAGACTTTTGCATCAAAACCTGTGTTTATGGTGCCACCGGTTTCATCAAGGTCGAGATCGACAGCTTTGGCGGAGGGCTCTTGTGCTATTTTTCCTGATGCTGGTAGTTTTATTTCTATTGTTAGGTTCGCCTCCGTCGTTTCCGGATTCACTGTATCATCATCCTGAATGGTGTATACAAAAACTAAATTAACATCCTCTGCAGGTAGTTGCTCTATATTTACATCACGTTGTTCGAAGAAATAATCGCCTTTATTATCAATTACTAAGGTTCCGTAATGAGTTTCTATCTCGTGCGAAATGTTGATATTATCAAATTTATAGACATCATCTTTGAACTTGATCTGTGTTATGGTAGGTTTCTCCAAATCATCAGCATCTCCACTATCGGACTTATTTCCCGTGGTTACACGACTAATTACGTTTCCTCTATCGATCCCGTCATGACTTATCACACCCTCGTCACTCAATTGAAAGCTAACAGAGCTTGTATCAGGATTAGCAACGGGGGCACTTGTAACGTCGATATTTAGGGTAGAGTCAACGAATTTGGATCCATCAAACACAGTATAGACCACTTCAGGCACCCCACCTTCAAAACCACTCACTGGCTTAAATGTATAGTCGCCATTGCTGCTGACCGTTAACTCACCCTTGGTAAGTGATACTGTTGTACCGCCATCAAACACTACCGTGAAGCTATCCTCACCTTGGTATGGGTCTATCGTCATCGACAGAGCATCCGTCACACCTAACGTTGACGTCGCAGTAACAGCAACATCTTCCGTTACAGACGTATCTGCTGTCCTGATGACCGGTATATCACTCGTACCGTTGATCGTTACCGTGAACGTCTCTACTTCAGTACCATCCGCACTGGTCGCTGTGTACGTCTGTGTGATCGTATCGTTCGCACCCCAGGTATTGAACCGCTGAGTTATCAACTACGAAGGTAGTAAGTTCCATTACTGTTTACCGTCACCGCACTTAAGCGGGGGTGTAATCGATCCAGCGCATCACTGTTCGTACGGCCAGTAAACACAACCGTGAAGCTATCCTCACCTTGGTCTGGGTCTATCGTCATCGACAGAGCATCCGTCACACTTAACGTTGACGTCGCAGTAACAGAAACATCTTCCGTTACAGACGTATTTGCTGTCCTGATGACCGGTATATCACTCGTACCGTTGATCGTTACCGTGAACGTCTCTACTTCAGTACCATCCGCACTGGTCGCTGTGTACGTCTGTGTGATCGTATCGTTCGCACCCAGGTATTGAACCGCTGAGTTATCAACTACAAAGGTGTAAGTTCCATTACTGTTTACCGTCACCGCACCTAGCGGGGTGGTAACCGTATCCAGCGCATCACTGTTCGTACGGCCAGTAAACACAACCGTGAAGCTATCCTCACCTTGGTCTGGGTCTATCGTCATCGACAGAGCATCCGTCACACTTAACGTTGACGTCGCAGTAACAGAAACATCTTCCGTTACAGACGTATTTGCTGTCCTGATGACCGGTATATCACTCGTACCGTTGATCGTTACCGTGAACGTCTCTACTTCAGTACCATCCGCACTGGTCGCTGTGTACGTCTGTGTGATCGTATCGTTCGCACCCAGGTATTGAACCGCTGAGTTATCAACTACGAAGGTGTAAGTTCCATTACTGTTTACCGTCACCGCACCTAGCGGGGTGGTAACCGTATCCAGCGCATCACTGTTCGTACGGCCAGTAAACACAACCGTGAAGCTATCCTCACCTTGGTCTGGGTCTATCGTCATCGACAGAGCATCCGTCACACTTAACGTTGACGTCGCAGTAACATCTTCCGTTACAGACGTATCTTGTGTCCTGATGACTGGTACATCATTTACCGGAGTCACGCTTATGCTTAATGTGTCTAATGCATTGGTATTTGTGAGATAATTCACAACGGGCAGTTCACCATTCCAGTCATCTGCTGGAATAAAAGTGTAACTACCATCGCCATTGACCGTTAAGCTACCATTTTCAACGGTGGCCGTTTGGCCGCTTAAATAAAGATTAGGATCGCCGGCCACTGTATAAGACTGGATCGTGAGTACATCATCCGCATTACTGTCATTATCAAGCACATTGCCGCTAGCGGTCGTATCTTCTGCAACCACATTAACATCGCTTTGGGTAAGGGTAGGTTGCGTAACCCGTGCAAACAGCTCAAGATCTTCTATTGTCGCAAGAGTATTATCCAGTTCAGCTGTCTCGTAACCGGCACCGGCTAAAAGTTCATTGCCTTGTCTGTCCAAACTCACAAAATCTGTACCTTCATTGCCAGTCAAACCGCCGGCAGTTGTATCAGGCAGATCTATATCATCACCAGATTCGATGGATGCCTGAATAGCATCGATATCACCTTGCACATTATTGGGTGTTTCCCCGTTAAGGGTTTGGCTTGGTGTTAGTGTCGAGGCTTGTTGTGATATTTGGTCATTAGTGGCCAAGATTTCATCTGGTGTACCCGTTATTAGTTGCTCTGTGCCATCCTCAAAAATTAGGGTAACTTCACTATCTTGGGCAAGTATTAAAACTTTACCAGCCACTAGATTGTCACCTTTTTGTAATGCTGTATTTTGGTCCGTTGCGGATTGCACTAGCCCGCTAACATCGACTATTTGAGTATCTTTTAAGGTGGTGAAATTTTCCATAGATAACATTCCTAATAATTGACTTAATTCACAAATTAAACGAGTTAGCTTCCGAGATAACAGGGACTCAACCAAATTTTGGTGTGAATAAGTGGTTAACATAGCATTGAAATTGATTAAAATGACTATTGAGGTTAACTAAATTACCTATGGATCTTTAATACTATCTGACTTTATAAGACGAAATAAAGTATTCCCTCTTATACATATTTATGAATGGCGGAGTAAATTGGACTCTTACGATGCAAGTATAGTCCAATCAACTATTAACGTTTAAGTTTACGGACTCCCAAACCCAAAAGGGCTAAGGCAAAAATTGCTGTAGTAGAAGGTTCAGGCACTTCAACCGCCTTAAAAACATAGTTCACATACGTTCCAGCGCCTATATTTTCATCGAGCACAAAAGCTGAAACATCCCCATCATCATCAAACAAAGTCGTACCTGAATTATTAGCAGTTACATCCTCTGCTAATGTAACCAGTGAATTTGCATATCTCGAATACCAAGCCATGTGATTTACAATCACACTATTTCCTGTCGAGTCAATATTACTTGTTCCTCCTAGAGCTGCCACGGCTATTTGTATACCAAAAAGTTCTGGATAATTCTCAGCTAATACTGCGGCAGCAAGACCATTAACAGGTGTGTGGCTTTCATTGCCATTAGTGAGCCAATCAGGTGCATCCGCTAAATCAAACTCACCAACATATTCCCACAGCAAATCAGTTGTAAGTGTGTCTCCATAAATCTGACCCTGAACCAAGCCCGTAATCAATCCCGCATTAGTCTGACCAATCAAGCCAATTGATAAAACGGCTGCGCATATCACTTTAAAAAATCTACCACTCATAAAATTCTCCTTAAAGGCCTACTAGAAACCTTCGTACAACATTAGAATATTTTTAACTTTTTATTTTATCAATAAAAAGTTAACGACTTAATTCCAACACATCTAGCAATTTTCGAACCAACAATTAAATATCTATATTATTCAATAGATTAAGAAAAAAATAGAAAATTTTTGAGATTGAATATGTAAAAGAATCGGACACATTATGTTGCTGAAATTTTTGCGGCTTAGACCGTTTTTGTGGGGCGTTTAGGGGAAAGGTTAGGGTGTAAAATTAAACACTCCCGATGATTTACACCCTTCTTGTCATCTATGGGGCAATGTATGGAGCCACCAGATTATCTTCCCTATGAAAAATCACCTGCAATAATCAGAATAAACTGAAACAGATAAATATGAGTTCCGACTACATTACGCTAACGTTTTATGGGAGAGCGATTAAGTCATGTATCTTTTTGAGCGAAGGAAGTTTAAAGGATTCTTGATAAAAAAGCCGGTTGAGTCTGCCTAACAAGTTGACTGAGCGATTCGGGTCATGAGATTTACGCCTATGCATACTGGCAACTTGTAAAAACTCCCAAGGCTTTAAATTCCAATCTAAAACCTGCTCTGTGGAAATGTGTTGGCTTTGTATACAGCTAAGAATACGCTCTGTTTTACTTTCACTTGTAGCAATTGACTCCTTGTCATAAATATTATTAACCGCTATTCCCACGGCTTCAATGGCATGATTAATAGCAGACCAGATTTGATCGTGAGTAGGATGAGCACCATTTGGCGCATAATACCCCATTACTTCCCATTCCAGCTCGGCGTTACTGACTGCTATCGAACTGCCAACAACTGGGGAATACGATAAATCTGGCATAGCACCAATGTTATAAGCGTCAACCGACAAGCCTATATTGATGGCAATATCACCCATGTTCTTCTTATCAAGAAAAATAGCTTCAAAAGCGGCACGTTTAACCCCCATCCAACCGTAGACAACAGGTGTCAGGCTAGCAAAATCACGCACATCATCCGGCAAATCCTCACCATACTTATCAATAAATAACGGGGTGGGATTAAGCTGAACATGCTCATCTGGCACCCACACTTCGTATTCTTGTCTGTTGTCACCTTTGCCACGACTTTTGATCCCATAAGACAGATTCCGTGGACGGCAAATACTTCTATCTTCATCAACCTTATGGAAGAACTCCGACCGAAAACGTTTAATAAAGGGTGCATCTTGACCCGCAATCGCGGCAGTGGGGTAGCGAAACCCAATATCGCTGTTATTAACAATATAAAAACCGGGAATTTGTTGCTGTAAAATAGGCTTTACCCCCGTAAAAGAGTGATAGTTTTGCACTATTAAACTTCTCTCGGGCTCAATAGTCAGCCTGCGGCCATCAGCAGTAATAAATTTAGGGGTTTTGTGATACGCATAATCGTTGAGACCAAGACATTGCGCATGAGCGTTTCTGGCCATCGCCAGTTCACTAAAAAGCGTATCGTGGTTGCGAATATGTTTAAAAAGTGGTCTGTGATTAAGCATAAATTTCTATTATTAGTATTGCTTGTTATTGGCTGCTGATTATTTATATGAGGTTGCAGAAAAGATTACAAGTAATGATCTTAAAACAATAAAAAAAGTCGGGATTAACCCGACTTACATAACAGATACCTACAATCTAAAAGCTAGCTAGCTTTGATATGGAATACGCCAACATCAGCTTGTGTGACTTCTACCTGAGTGCCAGCTACCAAATGTTCATTGGCCTTCAGCTTCCAGTCGATCCCTGAATAATGATATTCAGGGGTCAACTCAGGCGCCACATCTTCCACTAATATAAAACGGTGACCGACCAAATCGCCTTGTGCTTTTGTCTTGTCCACCTGCGTTTGCATGTTTTTTAAAGGCTTCCATAACAAAACAGCTGATAATCCAGTGAGTACGCCTGTACTCAACATGGCCGACAACCAAGTATCTGGAATAATACCCACATACAATAAACCTGCGGTGACCACCGCAGCGCAGCCTACAAAAAACAGTGCGAAGGTTGAAAAACCCAACACTGCCACTTCAATCACTAATAAAAGAATGCCGAGAATGAGCAAACTTTCAGCTAAGTTATTGAGTGCCCAGTCCATACGTTACGCCTTATTCAACTGATTAATAATAGTCATCGCTTGGGCTACAACACTCGCAGCTTCGGTACTGCTATCAGGCAATAGCACCACAGAGGATTCTTTAGCAATCGCATGTTTGGCCTCAATGGCCTTAGTCGCTAAATCTAATTGAATGGCCTTTTGCCCTTCTTCCGTGGCAGCTGCTTGACCTACTTGGCGTAATGCTTCTGCCTGAGCAGTCGCAACAGCAACTATTGCTTTGGCTTCACCTTCTGCACGTAATACTTGTTCTGCTTTGTCGGCTTCTGCTGCTAAAACAACCGAAGCTTTCTGACCTTCAGCACGGTTAATTGCGGCCTGTCTGTCACCCTCCGATTCTAAAATTTGTGCGCGCTTGACTCGCTCGGCTTTCATTTGGGCTTCCATCGCTTCCATTACGGATTGAGGAGGCACAATATCCTTGATCTCGTAACGCAGTACTTGAATACCCCAAGGGCCAGCAGCATCATTAATCGCCATCACTATATTAGTATTTAGCACATCCCGTTCTTCAAAGGTTTTATCCAGTTCCATTTTGCCTAACTCAGAGCGCATTGTAGTCTGTGCTAGTTGGGTTACGGCAAACACATAATCGTCCACACCATAAGTGGCTTTATAAGCGTCAAGCACGCGGAAATACAGCACCCCATCGACACTTAATGAAATATTATCTTTGGTAATAGCGCTTTGCTCTGGCACATCCACTGCTTGCTCTTTTAGCGAGCGGTCAGCAGAAATTCGATCAATAAAAGGGAAGATGAAATTAAGACCGGCTTCTCTGCTCGATTGGAATTTACCAAATCGTTCAATTACATAAGCACGGTTTTGAGGGACAAATTTAATTGAGGTTTTAAGTAACACCACCACAAATACTAAAATGAGGGTTTGTACAGTTAAAATATAATCAAGTAATACTTCCATGACTGTCTTCCTTATTCAACACGGCTGAGTTAGCCGTATATCAATATGAGGCTAACTCAGCCACTTTTCAAGTTTTAAAAAGGTAACTAGTTTAACCACGCATAACTAAATTTCATAAATACTGAGCGCTCATTTTTAGTCAACGACGTTAGCACATCATCTTGGTAAGCAGAGTCTGAATACCCCACAAAAAATTTGGTCAGTGGATTAAGTTTATAAGAATACAATAATTGAGTGCCTAAACCTTTACTGCTGGCATCCACATCAAATGTGTAATTTTGTTGATTCCGCTCAATGTCAGAATAAACTAAAATCAGACGCAAAAACTGGCGCTGATTGAACTGATAGGTTGCACGAAAATCAGATAGATTCGCAGCAAACAGCAGCTGACTGTTCACATCAAGGTTTTGATAGGTATGACGCAGTTTGAACTGTAAGCTTTTGCCTACGCTCCAGTTAATTGTTGGGCGCACAAACCATTGTTTTCCTAAGCGGTTGTTGTCGTAATCAATATGATCACCATAACGCGCAAATGCACTGATATACCATGATGAACTGGGTCGCATTTCAAAATAAACGCTGCCCTGCTGCTCAGTAAATAAAGTGCTATTGTTGGTAATGCTCAGCTTGCTGGGATCATCACGCAAGCCCACTTTATCTCGCTTTTGCAATCCTATTTTAAAATACGATTGTAATTGACCGTTCATGCTTAAATACACTTCAGCTTCTTTTTCAATCAGCTCATTATTATCGTTATGGCTGATATCCCAATCACCGGATAACCTAATCTTATTCCACCAAGTGTTTTCGCTGTACCAATTATAGCCTGCGCCTACTACAGACTGATGGCGGTCAGCCAAAGAACCAAAGCCCAAATCTGTGCGGATACCTGCTCCCTGGCTATTTCGATTTAAAAAAACATTCCAGTTACGCTCCTCATGATCATAACTAACACGATACGCTCTTCCACTAAAGGCCTCGGTTTTTTTTAAGCGAATGGCTGTCTCTGAATAATCCTCGTCTTGCTCACAATTGTCGTCACAAAACTCTTTGTATAGGTCTAAGGGATATTGTGTGTCAGAACGTAATATTTGTGCCCGAAAAGTATCGTTATCGGTTAGCTGATATTTAGCATCAATAGCATTGACGTAGTTGTAATACCCCTCGGCATCACGCAGAGTGCTGGTCCAGCCAACTGAAAGTTGCTCAGATAAATCATAGCGGTAGCGCAGAGCTAAATTGAGTGATTCCTGCTCGACATTAGCAATACTAGAGCCTAGATTACCCGGCACCAAGAAGGTTGTAGATTCATCATTGGCAACAAAAAAACCAAAGGTATGTTGTTCGATTCGCCCAGTCACTTTAGCACCATAATCAGGCGCGGCTACATTACGGGTATAAACCAAATTATAATTACTCGAAAAATAATCTGTGTTTTCTAAGAAAAACGTACGTTTTTCATCAAAAAAAGCGCAAATGTATCGTTAATACTCAACTGTGCCACATCAGCTTCCACTTGTGAAAAGTCTGGATTGAAAGTGGCTTGTAAAGATACTTCTGGAGTAACCCCCCACTTCAGGTCTAAGCCTACTTCTGTGTTATTAGAGTCTTGCCACTCTAGACTTTCTTCTGGGTCACGACTCTGCCCTTTTCCCAACACTAATGTGGGTATTAAGGCCAAATTTTTTGCCTTGTTTGGCTTGTTTGAATCCACCAATAGAGCCCATTTGACATAAATTACACGAGTTATTGCGATCTAGTGGCATATTCGAAATACGTAACCTATCTGCTCTCGGATAATAGCGCACCAACTCAGCCCCCCAATTTTTGGTTTCACTCCCCTCTTCAAAGTTTAAAATACGCAATGGAATAGCCATTTCGACCTGATATCCGTCAGCAACAATTTTACCTGCCGACTGCCAGATACCATCCCAACTATCACTTTCTCTACCCGTCATTTCGTTTTGAATCGAATCAGCTTGAATACCAAAGGGGTTAACAAAAAACTGATGGGCTAATCTGCTGTCGTTAAAGGTATCAAGCTTAATCCCAACTAAATCATCACTCCATATACCATCGCGATCGCGATAAAAAGCACTGATGTTTTCTACCTTAGGATCTTGGGCTATAAATGCCACATATAAGGTGTCGCCATTTTCAAATATTTTAACATTAGTGGTGACTGGTGGACGAGTATTTTCAAATGGACGAGTAACAAATTTGAGTTCCAACTGTCTTGCTTGCTGCCACTGAATATCATCAAGTTCGCCGTCAATCTTAATTTTTCCAGCTATGTTAGGAATGTCTAATTTAGCGAAATCATTTGAGATATTGGCTTTAGAAGTGGCTTGTTTGGCGTAAGTGAGATTAGTGTAGACAACAAAAAACAATAAACAGATAAACGTTCGAGACATGAATAAAGGTTCCGATTAACAAAATTATAATCCAACATCAGGTTTGGATAATTTGAAAAAAGGGTAAACTAAATACGTAAATAAAAACATCTTTATGCGTTAAATCAACCCGTTAGCCAGACAAGTTGCATATGTACCTATTTATACGCAGAATGTTTGTTTTGATCCTGCCTATGATAGCAATGCACAATTTATGACTAATTTATGTGTAAAGTCGAAGATGTATCACATAAACACTGAAGAGCCTTCGAGGCAATGAAACGCTGTATAATTTTGCTACTGGTGACAGCTCGTTTTTTAGTTTAAGTAAAGGCAAACACTAGCCTTTAACAGTGAACAGCTTTATCTAATTAGGTTTTAAAAGACCTTAATCTATATTTAACTCACGAGTCATATTTTCGTTTTTGTCGCGATGCACAATAACGTTATCTTCGATTCGTATGCCACCAAAAGGTCGTAAACTATCAACAATATTCCAATTAATATATTTGGATTGCTCGCTGCTTTTTAGATCTGCTAATAAGCTGTTAATAAAATATAAACCTGGTTCAATAGTAAAGACTTGCCGTGCTTCGATGGTGCGAGTATTTCGCAGAAATGGATGAGCATCAGGGGCGGGATTAGGGGTACCTCTGTCATCCGAGACGTGCCCAGCCACATCATGTACTTGCAAACCAAGAAAATGCCCAATTCCATGGGGATAAAACGTATTAACAATACCTGTTTCAAGCATATCGTTAGCATTCAAATTCACGATACCTGTGTCACATAACAGTGCTGCGACTTGATGATAAGCACTGCTATGAATTTGAACATAAGACACGCCTGGTTTTAACTCATTCACACATTGTTGAGTAATTTTATGCATAGACCCAATTAAGTCTGCAAACACGCCAGTCTCTCGAGCATAAGTGCGGGTAATATCAGCTGCATAACCATTAAAATTTGCACCCGCATCAATCAAAAAAGAACGGGCTTGGGTAGGCACTTCTGTTTCTACATTGGTGTAGTGTAATATTGATGCGTTTTCATTTAGCGCCACAATATTATTATAGGGAACTTGGTTATCACTTTGCCTAACAGCACGAAGATAAGCTAAATTAATATCAAACTCACTTAACCCTTGTTCAAAAGCAATTTTCGCGGCTCGATGCCCATTAACCGCGATACGGTTTGCTTCACGCATACACACTAATTCATAATCTGTTTTATACGCTCGCTGGTAATGAAGGTAATGCATAACTCTATCAGGATTCACCAATTCAAAACCCAAAGCCTTTGCTACCTCAATATATTCGCCTATATAAGCATATTTAGTTTTATCGAAAGGTAGGTGTTTTTCCACCGCATCAGCTTGCGTCAGTAATACTATATCGAACTGCTGAGCCCAGAAATCGTTTGGCTCATCAGGCACTTTATGCCAGAAATCTTTGGGTCGGTAGAAGACTAATTTTGGCTTATCAACGCCGTTCACAATCAGCCAACAATTTGGGTTATCAATCACTGGCAACCACGCTTTAAACTGCGGATTTACTTTGAAGGGATAATGGTTATCGTCTAAAAACAAACGTTTACCTTGCCCCGAATGGATAATTAAACCTTCAATACTCTCCCGCTGAATAGCTTCACAGGTGCGGCTTTGTAATTCTGAAATATGCTGTGGATAGGTTTGTGCTAACTTTACTTGAAGTGTTTGAACTGACATACCAGACTCTCATCAAAGAATATAATTGCATATTAACATAAGCTTAGGGCTCTTGGCCTGGCGTATATTGTAGAGAAGTAGCTAACTTTTTGGTTGTATTTCCATATTAGCTAATTTCTTAAAAAGGTTCTCACTGCCACCTAAGTGTTGGCTGTATATTTGCTGATATGCCAGCACCGCTTTAACGTAATTACGCGTTTCTTTATAGGGAATAGTTTCTATCCATAAGTCCAAGGGCATATTACCTTTTTCAGGTAGCCACTGTTGCACCCTCCGCCAACCAGCATTGTAAGATGCCGTAGCCAAAATGGCATTATTATCCATCTTATCCATCAGATAACGCATATATTGTGTACCCAGTGCAACATTTCGGTTGGGATTTAATAAGCTATTTTTTCTGATTTTTTCTTGGCGAGATAGCGTGCCGTACCCGGCATTACTTGCATCAACCCCAAGGCACCAGCATGAGAGGCAGCGTCTGGCATAAAAGAGCTTTCACGTCTGACAATGGCAAATGCCCAGGCTACATCAATATTATTTTTCTTAGCGTTGCTTTGCAACTGACTGTCAAAAGGCATCGGGAAACGTCTGCTCAAATCATCCAGATAACCTGAATTGGAAAACCAAAATAGCTTGATCATGCCAACCTTGTTGGCTGGCCAGCACAGCTGCGGTTACCTTCTGTTTCTGAGTCAATTGAGTTTGCAAAAAGATCCACTCACGTCTAGCACTAAGATTGCGGCCTAACTTTCTGAATTCAAAAGCTCTTTGTGCAGCAGGCAAGGAAGCTACCTCGTCTATTATCTCTTTCGGGATGAGCAATGGATTATCATTTAAGCTAGGCATTTCAGACAACTTTCCGCTTGCCAAAAAACCGTAGTAATGACGCTGCTTGGCCAATTTATGTAAGCCCACGTCAGCTAATTCTTTGGCACCTACCTTCTCGTAAGCTTGGGCTTTCCAGTATTCAAACATGTTGTTGTCAGCTGATTCTGCGGGCACAAGGCTAATCACATCCAACGCATCTTGCCAGTTATTCTGCCTTAATACATGAGCTAAATGCCAACGTAGTAATTCAGCATCAGGTTCAAAACTTGTGGCCTTTTCTAACCAAAATTCAGCTTGCTCGTGATCTGCTAGCGCTAAAAAAATAGCAAACCGATGCGATATTTGTTTTTGTTGTGATAGTGAAAACGCAAATCGGCTCGACAGCTTTTCCCAACTGCGTAATGCTAAATCCCTGTTATTACTGATAAGCCGTTTTAAACCGTATACCAAAATCTCAGTTTCTAGCTCTGGGTATTTGCCCAGAAAATTTGATAAACGAGAGACTTGGCTAGGTGAGCGCCGCACCTTTAACCAGAGATCGCCTAAGTATTGCTGATCCTGTGGCATCAAGGTTTTTAAATACGGGATCAGCGTTTGATTGCCCCCATCAGCCGCCAAAGACATTCTTTTCCATACTAAGTCTGATGAACGCTTGCCAGCCTTTTGCCACTTATTGAATAATTCATCACAATCATTAGGCTGGGATTGGCCTACTACCCACAGATTTTTTGCCAGCTCAAATGCCTGGGCGCTTGAGGGATCTTTTTGCAGTAACATATCCGCGTAACTACAGTTTAAAGTGACATTACCCATATCTCGATAAAAATGGCTAAACAGTTCGGGCTGATTTTGTTTATCTAAGTACAGTAACCACTTTTTGCGCAAAGGTCTGTCTAATGGAGAAAATTCATATTTAGCTAAAAAACGTTCTATTTGTTTTTTATTCGCCATAAAAGGAAACTTACTTAAGGTCTTCAATTCAACGTAGGGCTTTAAGGGGTAACCCTCCAGTTGTTCCATTAATTTTTTAAAGGCACTGTTATTGGGGTTGTACGCAAGCCTCTCTGCTTGAATAAAAAGCTTTCGTTGTTGCTCAAGGCCTAGTTCAGGTGAGGCGACTGCCGTTTGAGTAAATAACACAGTAGTGATCACGATGCATAATAAGTAGCGAATAGTCACAAATTCCAAAATAAAAAAAAGAAGCCAACAACATACTAGACTCGATACTAACAAACTTGCTTAGTTATTTAAGGGAGTATTTTGGATAATTCATACATTAACTGGCATGACCAGTTGAATTGACTATATTAACCCACATGTAACAACTCATATATTTTTTGTTAAAAGTTAGGTTGCCCTTTCCAAGTCTTTTAACAACAATTCATATAATCTGTACTCGGAGGGCCATTGGCCTCTTCCCAACTTACGCTTTGGCGATAGCCACAGGAGATGATAATGATATACGAAGGTAAGAGCCTCACGGTTAATTTACTGCAAGATGGCATTGCAGAATTAATATTTGATGCGCAAGGTTCAGTGAACAAGTTTGATCGACAAACCGTTGCAGACTTAGATGCAGCGACCCAAGCACTTGTAGCCCATTCAGAGGTGAAAGGTGTTGTCGTGCGCTCAGCAAAATCGACTTTCATCGTGGGTGCTGATATCACAGAATTTACTGATTTATTTGAAATGCCAGATGCAGAAGTACTGGCCTGGGTAGGCAAAACGTCTCGGGTATTTGACCGTTTTGAAGATTTACCTTTTCCCACTATCGCTGCAGTCAATGGCTTTGCTCTGGGTGGCGGTTGTGAAATGACCCTGGCTTGTGACTTTCGTGTGGCAGATACCACCGCCAGCTTAGGCTTGCCAGAAGTGAAACTAGGCTTAATGCCAGGATTCGGTGGCACAGTGCGTCTTCCTCGCCTAATTGGTGCAGACAACGCTCTTGAATGGATGACCACAGGCCGTGACCGCAAGGCATTAAAAGCTTTATCTGAAGGCGCTATAGATGCAGTCGTTGCACCAGATAAACTTACTGAAGCAGCCATCAGCATGCTGAAAGATGCGATTGCTGGCGACTTTGATTGGCAAGCTCGACGTGCAGAGAAAAAGGCACCTCTGACACTAAATCAAAACGAAGCCATGATGAGCTTTTCAACTGCTAAAGCTATGGTTTTCGCGCAGGCTGGTAAACATTACCCAGCGCCGCATATGATGGTAGAGACAATATCAAAAGCCGCGGGCCTTGATAGAGATGGCGCACTTAAACTAGAAAACCAAGGTTTTGCTCAATTAGCTAAAACCGACGCAGCAAAAGCTCAAGTGGGTATATTTTTGGCTGATCAGTTAGTTAAAGGCAAAGGTAAAAACAAGCAAAAGCAGCGAAAAAAGAAATCAAACTAACTGCCGTGTTAGGCGCAGGTATTATGGGTGGCGGAATAGCCTACCAGTCTGCGGTGAAAGGCACACCTGTTATAATGAAAGACATTAACCAAGCTGCATTGGACTTGGGTTTAAAAGAAGCCGCGACTATTTTAGGTAAAGGCATGCAGCGCGGTAAAGTCGATGTAGCCACAATGGCTTCAACTCTCAATAGCATTGTGCCTACATTAGAATACTCAGCCATTAAAGACGTCGACTTAGTGATTGAAGCGGTAGTCGAAAACCCTAAAGTAAAAAGCATAGTATTAGCTGAAACTGAGCAGCATGTATCTGACGATACGATTATTTGTTCTAACACCTCGACTATTTCTATCAACCATTTAGCCAAAAGCTTGAAAAAGCCAGAACGCTTCTGTGGTATGCACTTCTTTAACCCCGTGCACAAAATGCCATTAGTTGAAATCATTCGCGGTGAAAAAACCTCTGAAGACACAATTTCTGCAGTAGTTGCAGCCACTTTAAAAATGGGTAAAACCCCGATTGTGGTCAACGATTGCCCAGGCTTTTTAGTTAACCGTGTATTGTTTCCTTACTTCGCAGGTTTCAGCAGATTGATTATGGACGGTGCCGACTTTGTTGCCGTTGATAAGGTCATGGAAAAAATATTTGGTTGGCCAATGGGTCCTGCTTACCTGCTTGATGTGGTAGGCATGGACACGTCTGATCACGCATCTAGCGTAATGTCTGATGGTATCCCTGAGCGGATGCAGAAAATTGCTAACGACCCTGTTACCTTATTGTATAAAGCAGATCGTTTAGGTCAGAAAAATGGTAAAGGTTTCTATAACTTCAGCCTAGACAAGCGTGGCCGCCCAGCTAAAGTGGCGGCACCAGAAGCTTACGAATTGTTCGCCCCACATTGCGCTGCTAAGCGCGACTTCGACAAAGACGAAATCATTGCAAGAGTGATGATCCCAATGGCCAATGAAGCCATTCGTTGTCTAGAAGAAGGCATCGTTGCCAGTGCAGCTGAAGCCGATATGGCATTACTTTATGGTTTAGGCTTTCCTCCCTTTAAAGGTGGGATATTCCGCTTTATTGAAACGATGGGCTTAGCCAACTTTGTAGCATTAGCCGATAAATACGCTGATTTAGGTCCGGTTTATCAGATTTCTGATGGTGTGCGCGAAATGGCCGCATCAAACAAATCATATTTTGCGTAGTCTTTTTTACATTTATTCAGGAGAAGATCATGAAAGAAGTCGTAGTAGTTGATTGTATACGCACACCTATGGGTCGATCTAAAGGCGGTATTTTTCGCAACGTGCGCGCAGAAACTTTATCTGCACATTTAATGTCAAAGTTAGTTGAACGCAATCCAAACCTTGATCCTAATGATATTGAAGACATCATCTGGGGCTGTGTTCAGCAAACCAAAGAGCAAGGATTCAATATTGCTCGTAACTCACAATTATTAACTAATATCCCTCGCTCAACGGGTGCAGTCACAGTGAACCGCTTATGTGGTTCATCTATGCAAGCTCTACATGACGCCACCAGCGGTATTATGTCTGGTCGTGGTGACGTGTATATGATTGGCGGTGTTGAACATATGGGCCATGTGCCTATGGATTTCAATCTAGACTTTCATCCTGGTATTGCTAAGCACACCGCTAAAGCGTCAGGCAGTATGGGCATGACGGCAGAGTTGTTAGGGCGTCAAAACGGTATTACGCGTGAAATGCAGGATGCCTTTGGCGCGCGCTCACACCAACGAGCACACCAAGCAACACTAGAGGGCCGCTGGGCCAGTGAAATTGTCACCACACAAGGCCATGATGCAGACGGAATTTTAAAATCTATTAGTGCAGATGAAACAATCCGTCCAGACTCTACTGCTGAATCTATGGCGGCCTTAAGACCGGTATTTGATCCGGTCAATGGCACAGTTACAGCAGGTACATCGTCTGCCTTATCTGATGGTGCATCTGCGATGTTGATCATGTCAGCTGATAAAGCCAAAGCACTAGGGTTGACACCACGGGCTAAAATTCGCGCTATGGCAGTGGCAGGTTGTGATGCAGCTATTATGGGATATGGTCCAGTACCAGCCACCCAAAAAGCACTTAAACGTGCTGGCATGACGATGGCAGATATAGAACTGGCTGAATTTAACGAAGCTTTTGCTGCACAAGCGTTGTCTTGTATCAAACAACTTGGTTGGATTGATAGTTACGAAGACAAAGTCAACTTGAACGGTGGTGCAATTGCACTTGGACACCCACTAGGCTGTTCTGGCTCTCGTATATCCACTACGTTAATCAATCTAATGGAAGCCAACGACAAGTCTATCGGTCTAGCCACTATGTGTATTGGTTTAGGTCAAGGTATTGCTACGGTATTTGAGCGCGTTTAACTAGCTCAACATCCTATTTTAAAAAGGCATTACTTCTAAAAAGTAATGCTTTTTTTTGGACCATTTTTGGAGATTTTATTTCGACTGTTAAGTTAATTAGTCTTTGGCATAGTTAAATTGCCTTCTCGAGTAATGTGAATAGGCAGTGCAAAAGTGCCAACGTCCAATTTCACTTTCAGCGTATAAGCGATACGGGTCTTTCTTGGCTGCATGAGGTCAGCAAATAACCTAATACCTCCGAACAAATCTGCCTGTACGTTTGACTTTACCTCTTCTTCGCCATAAGCAGGCACGATAGGCAGTTGATTCGCCACACCAGAAAATATCTGATTACCTTCAATGCTAGCAGTGTATGCCATGCCTTTAAAATTTAAGGAGATACTATTGGGATTAACCACTCGCAAACCGATTTCAAATGTAGGATCTATACTACCGCCTGGCAGTATTTTAAAGGAATTAACGATTATTTCAGGCTTTTCAAAGTTAGAATTTAAAGTAGCACAGCTGGTGGGTATTAGAATAACCAATAGCGTAGTTAGACGAGATATGAGCAGTTTCAAAGTTTTATCCTTTACTTTTGTGGCAACATTAATCAGGAAATCGTTGTTGTACAAGTATCTACAGCTGCTAAAAAAGTATATGTATTAATAATCTCAGTTCGGGATAAGCCATACCGTCCAGTACCAGTATTATCGCGCCTATCTTCGTTAAACTTGCTCATATTAACGCGTTATTCCCTCATAAGCTCGCCTCGATAAACGCAATAATAGCAGCACTGGTTGCGTTCAATGTCTTTGCAAACCAATTGGCAGCATCTAACATATTGTTTATATTGTAATGACCTCTAGGGACGCGGCAGGTCTTAACCCAAGTTCAGGTTAAATAGATTATTTTTCATCTAAGGATGTGCCCACCGAGGAACCTCGTATCAGGTCAAGTATATCTTATTGCTAATTGCGTGGATTTTTATCATATCTGGCATTAGGTTAGTTGTAATTCACGACACGATCAGTTTTAAAAATTGGCTCGTTGATACCAATAGGCCTGCTAGAGATTGGATCTGTTCTGACTTTAAACGTGGATAAATGTCAGGTTGATCTACTCACACGCCTTATTAAATATTTTATTTGTAGAATGCCGTTTTTTGTTTAAGCGCCTGCACTAAGCGTTGTTTAACCTGAGGAGTCAGGCCAAGGCTGACTAAAAATGATGAGAAAGCAAAGATGAATACAATACTTTTTAGAATTTTCACGCCAGTGAATAACATGGTCAGTACCAGTATTGCTGCATAAACCAAACCAATCATTCCCAAAAACAAGCACAGGCCTTTGATATCTTTATTCATTATTAATTCCTTATTCACTACTACTAATTCTAACTAATCATCATGACTTACCCTAGCTCTTAGATCACGATTAAAGATGTAACTGAATTTATCAAGCAACGCTGCAAAAAATGAAATCCACTCTACAGCTTCTCTCTCGAAGCATTTAAAGCACCGACTGAAAAACCTCTATCATAAAAATGTATCACCTCACCTTGGGAATTTATCAACAGCACACGGGCATTTTTAGCTTTAAACTGCCTGTGTATCTTTGCACCCTTTCACCATCTCTATAAACGATGATCACACCTTTCCATATTTCTTACGGGATCCCGTTACGCATAGAGTTGTCAAACGCTGTACTAAACATCTGTAGAAACATACCTTTAATCCTGGGGATTTCGTAAGCTGCAACCTGAATGTTAGTTTGCTCTAGTCCAATCAACCGTCGGGCGATGTCAATTTGTGACTTATGAATATAGCCAAACAGCAACAAGGTCTTGCGACCTGCAAATGCTTGAGGGACGGAGGTGGGTTGGCCCGCTAAGCTTTCTCCTGTAAATTTAATCATTTTTTCACCCTCTATAACCTGACTGGGATAATCGTAATTAACGCAGACTTGCTGCAGCAAGTTTAATTAAAATACAGTGAAAAAATTCATAATACTTTTTAAGTCGGGGTTCGGTTAAAGCCAACACGTCTTACAGACCAAAATGAATTACAAGTAAAGATTAAAAAAGCCAGTGACATTAGCTGGCACTTAATTCAAAGATACACATTATAAGTAACAATAATCAGGCTAAATGTTGTCTAAAAAATTCCAGCGTTCGCGACCAAGCAAGTTCAGCTGCTTTGGGATCATATCGACTAGTAGAGTCATTGTGGAAACCATGCTGAGTGCTAGGATAAAAATATGCGGTGTAATTAACCTTATTAGCTTTTAATGCTGCTTCATAATCAGGCCAAGTGGCGTTAACACGTTTATCATTTTCAGCGAATTGGATCATGATTGGCGCTTTGACGTTTTTGACTAAATCGCCATTTACTGGCGTGCCATAAAATGGCACAGCTGCATCTATAAGTTCTGGTACTGTCGCTGCTAACATGTTGCTTACATAACCTCCAAAACAAAAACCAACTACACCTAATTTACCTGTACTTGATTCATGCATTTTCAGATAACGGGCCGCCGCTATAAAGTCTTGATCAATTTTGTCTCTGTCCATGCTGCCCTGCATAGCACGACCATCATCATCATTACCTGGATAACCACCTAAAGGAAACAGCGCATCTGGAGCAAACGCGATAAAACCTTGCTTAGCCAGGCGTCTTGCCACGTCCCGGACATATGTGTTAAGCCCACGGTTTTCATGTACCACTAACACACTCGGCGCTTTGCTATCCATGTTACTCGGCACAACCAAATAACCTCGCCCATCTCCGTGACCATTAGGAGATTTAAATTCTTGATAGGTAGCTTTTATATCTTGATCGTTGAAAGAGATTTGTTCAGCTAATGCGTAATTTGGCGTAAGCGCACTTGTCACTGCGCCAAGGGTAAGCCCAGCAACAGATAATGAGCCTAAACGACTTAGAAAAGTGCGACGGTCTATATCACCATGGGCATAATCGTCATACCAATCAAAGGCTTGTTGTGGGATCTGTATTGGCGAAATATGTGATATAAGGCTCTCTGTTAGGTAATTAATTTATTCACAATCATAATTGAAAAACACCAATAAAGATCATCTATGCTTTAACTTCAACAATGGGTAAACCAAAAATAGTTTAATTTCACTCATTCCTAGCAAATCCTAGATTGGTGACAAATTTATCCAACAGCACAGGAAACATCTTAGGTACAGCCTGTTTACAAAACCAACCAAAGTCGTAAAGTTTCCGCTACTGAAGCACTTAAACAACTAGCAACATGATCAGTCTGTTGACCTAACAATAGTAGGTGTAAATCTGTAAAATTGTAGTATCTTGAATCAGACAAATTCTCCAACAAATTAATGAGATAGAGGTAAAATAGTGAATTTCCCAACACACAGATTTTATGAAGACGTATTGGCACTTTTTTGTGCGGGTGTATTGGTATCTTTTGGAGTGGTGTTGTTTGGTACACATAACTTACTGACTGGCGGCACTGCTGGTATTGCCATTATTGGCACACACCTTGTTGATATGAGCTTTGGACTATTGTTTTTTTTGGTCAATATCCCTTTTTACTATATTGCTTGGACTCAATTAAGTAAGCGTTTCGCTATTAATACGTTTATCTCAGTATCTCTGGTGTCGGTTATGACAGAACAAGTGCAGCATCTGATTAATATTGAAAGTATTCACCCAATATTTGCTAGCGTGGCTGGCGGTATGTTGATTGGGGTGGGACTGTTGATTATGTTTAGACATAAATCAAGCCTAGGAGGACTAGGTATTTTAGCCTTGTATCTTCAGAACAAATTTAATATTCGTGCAGGCAATTTTGGCTTATTAGTTGATTCTGTGATCCTGACGTCTTCGATGTTTATCTTTAGCATTGATCTGGTATTTCTATCTGTGATTGGCGCTATCACAATGAATTTACTTATCGCAGTAAACCATAAACCTGGTCGTTATCAGGCTTATATTGAGTCTAAAAAGACTAAAAGCATTCACAAAGATGCAACCTTAGAGGAAAAACTATTAGGTGTGGTTGAGTAGGTCCCAATCTAGTACTCTAGTTTATTAGCGCTTCTATCGAATTTCACATGCAGTTCTTAGGCTTACGGTGGGTAGACAGCAGTTGAAAAAAGGCCGAAGTGTAATTATCCACTTCGGCCTTTTTTGTCAACTTGAGCATCAATAAGTTTTATTGATGCATTTTATTTTAATATTTACTTAACTCAAAGCTCTTAGCATCCATGCTGTTTTTTCATGAATACGCATTCTATCTGACACCAAGGCAGCAGAAGATTCATCGTCTGCTTGTTGCGCTGATGCCAATACCTTGCGGCATGTTTTAACCACTGCTTCATGACCATTAAGTAATATATTAACCATTTCAATTCCAGAAGGTACACCGTCAACTTCTTTAATTGAACTTAGCTTAGCAAACTCTTTATAAGTTCCCGGTGCAGCCACATCTAAAGTACGTATCCGCTCCGCAATATCATCAACAGCCGAAGATAGCTCAGTATAATGCTCTTCAAACATGAGATGTAGTTCTCTGAACTGCGGCCCAGTTACATTCCAATGAAAATTATGTGTTTGTAAATATAGCGTATAAGAGTCTGCTAACAGGCACTTTAAGCCTTCAGCAATAACTTCCCTATCTTGTTCGTTAATACCGATATTAATATTACTCATTATTTGTTCCCTTGTGGGTTGAGAGTGTAAATAAATAATAAGCCTTATCACTCGTGATGGCTAATGAATATTATTAAACAGAACAATCGATTTACACAATCAATATAAAATACCTAATAGACTACTCACATTAACTCGCAAATAATTGATGAATATCTTGAAATGCCTTAAATTCTAATGCATTACCGCAAGGATCCATAAAAAACATCGTCGCTTGTTCACCAGCTTGCCCTTCAAATCGTATGTAAGGCTCAATAATAAAATCAATACGGGCGGTACTAAGCTTAATCGCCAGCGCTTGCCAATCACTCCAGTTTAAAACTACACCGAAGTGAGGAATAGGCACTGCATAGTTATCTACTTGATTATGTTTGGGAAAACTTGGCATCTCAGTAACAAGATGGGTCACTAATTGGTGACCAAAAAAGTTCCAATCAATCCAGTCGTCAGACCGACGGCCTCTTTCACAACCCAGCAGGCCACCATAAAAGGCTTTAGCCTGTTCTAAATCTGTAACAGGTATAGCAAGATGAAAGGGTGTTAGCATCATTTTTAGCCTATAAATGTTTGAAAATCATAAATTAATTATCCGTAAAGGCCGATTCCGTAACGGCGCATAAAACCCCAAAGCTTTACTTATTGAAAGCCTAAACGATGTAGTAAAGAGACTAAACTAGTCTGGGTGACAGGTTTAACCAAAAAACCTTCAGCGCCATCTTTGATTGATTGGCGAATATGATCTTCAGAGCTACTTACAGAACACATTACCACTTTACTGTTTGGACTTTTAATACTTAGATGTTTGAGTAATTCTAAACCGCTCATCGCAGGTAGATTGATATCCAGTAGAATCAAATCAAAAACAACATGTAGGACTTTTTCTAATGCCACTTCAGCATTGTCAGCAGTTTCGACAAATTCGTACCCCATACGTTTAAGTATCAAACTGACAAACTTAACGTATTGCCTCAAACTTGTCCAATGATAAGAATAATGTGTTTGATTCATACTTTTAAAGACTCGTGAGCATGTTATATTACAATTTTTATCATTGAAAGAGAGATGAAAAATTTTCTATCTATATTTTATCAGTCGCCTACAAATATCATAATAGAATCAATTATGGTGGTTCAGGCATATGCGAATCGAACTTGATAATTGTATTTTTATTATTGGATTTCAAAACGTTGATTGACGTTTAATTGACGAGAGAGTATTAAACTTCGTTAAAAAAGGTAACTTTAATATACATCCATTTTATAGACCAGATGTCACTCGAAGTTAGTTACGCTCTGCCGCTATAGTATTTAGCTAGGCAAATAATACGCTCTCAAATAAGAAACAAACTTTTACTTCTTTTAGTCTGTGCCTTGTTAGTTAACCTGAGATCTGCTTAAGCGATGACCATAGAGTTCAGCTCTACGTCAGTTAAATTAAGCGGTAAATGGCAGGTTGGGATAATGATTACTTGCTGAAACTGCTACAAATATTTTAATACGATTGCCCTAGATTAACGGGTACCGGTCCGGTTGAGTATTTGCGTTTGTTGTAGCTGAAATTGTGTGGACACAGGTCGTGATCCCAACAATAGGCAGCTTGGGTTAAACCTGAGTCACGCCCCAGCGGAGCTTCCTGCTTTAAATTTGATGTTGCAGTCGCTTTGTTTTGCTCATACATTTGTAATGAGGTAATTATGCAGCAGATTGCCCGTCAGAATAAGGACGTGGGTTTATTAAGCGCTTACCTAACAGATGTATAAGGGACGTCAATATGGCAAATATGAGACATTATGTGTTTTCATCTTATGAAAAATGATGTTTAATTCTACCTATTCAATACTCTATCAAGCGCAAGCTGAGCACAGTAAAGGGATTTCAGGTGGGTGTGCATTGATACCAACGCTTGATTACTTGATCCATACACCTGATTTGTTATTTTTGTAACCTAATGTCAAATAAGCAGCATCCACTAGGCTCTGGCCGCGATCGTTGAGTAATAAGCCATTGCCCATTTTGGTCATCGTATAACTAAAAGCCAAACCACACTCGGGGTCAGCAAAACCAATAGATCCACCCGCCCCCACATGGCCAAAAGCTTGGTCGCCAAGAATAACGGACTGTCGACTTGCCGCAGAGTGCATCTGACGATTATCTAAAGACTTCATAAAACCTGGACCAAACCGTGTTGGAAGTAACAGTGTAAAATCTTGTTGGGTTGCTGTAGAGACCAGACTCATATTTTTAAGGCATTCGGGCGACACAAGACTGCCGTCATTCTTAGCTAAAGGTTCATACATGGCAACCTGACCACGGGCATTAGAAATTCCGCCAGCGCCACCGATTTCGGCACGATAGCTTTCAGGATTATCCGCTCTCCATCCTCCGGTGTTCAAAAATGATAACGCTTGAACAGACGTTGGGTCAGCCATCAACTTAGCGCCGAAATCAAGTACTATGTCGTCAGGTATAGGTGAATATGGGATCATTGGTGCTATGGGATGAGAAAAGCTGTCTGGAATACCGATCCAGAAATCAGCACCTGTTGGCCCAGCGACTTCGTCAGCAAAAAAAGTGCCTAGTGATTTTCCTGATACTCTTCGCACCAGTTCACCAACCGTCCAACCAAAGCTCACCATATGGTAACCATTACGTGTACCCGGCTCCCAAAATGGTTTCTCATTTTCAAGCCGCGAAATCATGTAGTCCCAATCATTGAAGCCACCTAGTTTTATCGGTTCACGAAATGCAGGTACGCCACTTTCATGGTTGAGCATCATCGCTACTGTAGTGTTGTCTTTCCCGTGTTTACCATACTCAGGCCAGTAATCAGTGACTAGTCCGTGTAAATCAAGCAGCCCCCTATCGATTAGAATATGCGCACAAAGAGCGGTAGCAGCTTTGGTGCATGAAAAAACAATGGATACTGTATCTCTTTCCCAGAGTTCGCCTGTTTTTTGGTTAGCCACTCCCCCCCACAAATCCACCATGGTTTCGCCGTTAACACTAAGGCAAACCGACGCACCAGACTCACCTCTATCGGAAAAATTACGTTCAAATTCGGCTTGCAATTGGACAAATTTCGGGTCGAACTGACCTTTTACTACTGTGGGCATTTGTTGTCTCGATTAATCTAGTTAAAAGAAAAAATGAAGAGCTCATGAACAACACAAAACCTTGATAGTCAGTCGCTTATAAATAAAACTTAGCGATAAAAAATTTAACCCCATCAAGGATAGAAGTCAGGCATTTCAATTGATGAATTTAAAGTGACCATAGCCTTTTTTTTGTGAAGAAATAATTTTATACTTTCTTTACAATTCGGCTAATAATCACCAATGATTTAATGTTACAAGTTGCCAAACGCGGATGACATCAACACACCATAACGTTTACCCTAAAAGACATATTCGCGGTTTTTATTTTCGAGTTAAATAAGCCTAGTAGATACTTAGTTAATTAATATTCAAAGATTTTAAACTCTTGTTTATTAAGTGACGTAAACGTTTCCATGTATCTAGCTTTACAATTTTCCGTAACACGTTCAACTCTATGAACAATAACCATAATAATAGAGTAATCGGTATTCTCGGACGATCCTCAAACTCAACAGAGACAGACATCGCAACGACTGTATCTGCGGTACAATTTTACATTTATACCTTTGGTTGAACACGCCATAAATAAATTACCTAAATTAGCAGTAAAACGATTATGAGTTAACAGTTCGCTTTGCTGCTAGATACTAGTTTAATGTAACTATTTAGGTGGCATTCTCAAACCACCATCGATACGAATAGTTTCCCCATTTATATAGGTATTTTCTGCGATATGTAATACTAGATTGGCAAACTCTTCAGGCAAACCTAAGCGTTTAGGATGCTGTACATGACTTGCCAATGCTGACTGCACATTTTCAGGCATTGCCAGTAACATTGGCGTCCCCATTATGCCCGGAGCGATTGTATTTACGCGAATACCGACAGCAGCTAAATCTCTAGCCATAGGTAAAGTTAAGCCAATGATGCCGGCTTTACTCGACGCATAAGCGGTTTGCCCAACTTGTCCTTCATAACCAGCTACCGAAGCAGTATTGATAATCACTCCTCGGGAATTATCTTGGTCAATTGAGTTTTTTTTAGCCATAATGGCAGCGGCAACTCTTGCTACATTAAATGAGCCGACGAGATTAATGTTTATCACGTTAGCGAAATCCGCCAATGCCATTGGCTCACTATCTCTATTTAATGTTCGTTTTGCAGGTGCGACGCCTGCGCAATTGACTAATAAACGTATATTGCTTTGTTTTGTTTTTTGTTGGAGCCTTTCAAATGCGAGTTCCACACTTCCGCTAGATGTAACATCAGCAAATTCATAATGACAGTTTGACGCGCTCAGCTGAGACGCGATTTGATCACCATTATCTTTATTTACATCAAATATACACACATGCCAACCTGCGTTGATTAAAGCGGTAGCGGTGGCATATCCAAGCCCTGAACATCCGCCTGTAACTATTGCTAATGAATGTGGTGAAGCCATATTGAGTCCTTATTTTATTGCTTGATTCGGTTTAATTCTCTCAATCAAGTATTAACATCGAACACATAGTTACTTTCGTCTATTTCTCTGGTCATTCGCCAGAAATCATCATTACGCCATGGTGTAATCGCAACTACACGGCCTCTTTTATTGCGATACCAATTAGTGGTGCCTTTGTGCGTCCAGATCATCTTCGCGTGTGCACTGTCCACTTTTTGATTGTATTCTTCGAATACATCACGACGAACTTCAATTGTACTACTATGATTTTCAAACATTTTTTCCAATAATAATAATACGTAATTAATTTGTCGCTCTACCACGGGTATAATGCTTCCGCCATGACCAAGCCCAGTATTAGGTCCAAGTAAAACAAACATGTTCGGGAAGTCAGGTACCAATGTCCCCATATAGGCTTTAGGATTATCTGTATCCCAAACTTCCTTCAAGTGCTCCCCTTTAGAACCTAAAACGTCAAGAGAAGATAATATCTCTGTGCTTTTAAATCCTGTTGCCATAATTAAAATATCAGCATCAATAGTCTCTCCGTTATCCGCAACAAGAGTAGAGCCTTTAACCTCTTTAAGTCGGTGTGGAACTAGCTTCACATGAGGTTTTGCTACCGTGCGATACCATCCATTATCAAGCAGAATTCTTTTTCCGTAAGGCGGATAATCTGGAACAAGATCTTCCAGTAAATCTTGTCTATCACCTAATTCGGTTTTGATATAATTGAGGAATATATCGCGATGACGATTATTGGTCGCATTAATGGAGTGTTTTTTATCTGTCCAGTCTGGGTCACGCTGCAAAGCACCGTGTAGACGATCATTAAATGTCCAAGCCAGACGCTGACGATACCAAGCCTGGTAAAGTGGCACTTCTTTCAATAGAAAGCGTATGTCTTCAGGTACTTCTTTCTGAAATTGCGGAAAGGGAGCTGCCCACTGTTTAGAGCGGGCATAAATCGTCAATTTTTTCGCTTTATCAACGATGGCCGGAGCTACCTGCATGGCACTGGCGCCGTTACCAACAATGGCTACCTTTTTATCGGTTAAATCCAAGTCGCTAGGCCATTGTGCTGTGTGACACACTCTACCTGTAAAGGTATCTAGTCCAGGGATATCAGGAACAAAAGGTACACTTAACAACCCAACTGCACTTAATATCACATTACCAATTAAGGTTTGTTGCTGACCGTCTGGCCCAACAATTGTTACGTGCCACTTCTTTGTAGCTGTATCAAATTTGGCCTGTAGCACAGTCGTTTCAAAGTGTGTATCTTTAGATAATTGATAGTCCATAGCGACTGCTTCAATATAGGCGACTATTTCACCTCGTAATGCAAAATAGCGAGTCCAATCGTTAGGCGCAAATGAAAAAGAATATAAGTGGTTAGGTGTATCAACACCTGCTGCCGGATACTGGTTTTCTTTCCATGTTCCGCCAAAGCCAGAATTTTTCTCGATGATAGTGAAATCAATACCATGCTCTTGAAGCTTTATTCCAGCGCATATACCAGATACACCACCGCCAATAATTATCGCATTAAAATCATCAGGTACCTGCCCTGAAAACGTATTGCCATTTTTGCGAGGGATCGATGGTAATAATTCTGCCTCAATGATCTCACCATAGTTCTCAGGAACGGTTTCCCCAGTTGATATGCTAATCATTCGAGTGAGCAAGTCTGCCGAGGGTTCAGAAATAGAAACAGGCTTGCCTTTTTTCCATTCAATCACCGCATCTGCAGCAGCTGTGCGAACTTTTCGCTGAATATCTTCAGGTAGTCCGCCGCTGTCGTTATCATCCAAACCACGCGCGCGGCTTGGCATATATGGTGCGGCTAACCAACTTTGGTCTCCGGTCAATTGAACAAGTACCATTAACAACGTAGGTATATTAGCTATAGAAATTGCTTTGCGGAATCGCTTCTCAAGTTCAAGATCTAACTGAGTATTTATAGCGTCTGACATTACGGATCCTTATAAAAAATAGGCTGCAGCGGCCAAGACACACTGCAGTACAAAATTAGAAGTTCATATCTAAAGTGACACCAAATGTTCTCGGCGGTCGAAGCGAGCCAACACGCGAAAAGCTATATAGTGGTGCTGCAGTGATATTATTCGCTACGACATATTCATCCGTTAGATTCCGGGCCCACAAAGAAAAAGACCACCTATCGCTCGCAGGAGTAAATTTCATACTTGCATTAATGTTAATGAATCCCTCTTGGTAAGCGTCACTATTATTAAACTCAGTAAAATAAACGTCATCTTGATAATTGGCACCAATAGAAAAATCCATCTCGCCTGAATTTCCTAAAGTTAGATAATAATCAGCAAAAATAGCCAGTGTATATTCAGGTGCATTAGGCATTTGATTACCAGACAAATCACTTATGGTAGGGTCTGTAGGACACGTTACAAACTGTCTTTTTGATGGAACCCCTGCAGCATAGTACCCATTACAGAAGTCAGTAAATTCTGTATTAAGGTATGTTGCAAACGCACGAACTGAAAGGTTTTCGGTAACAGGAAATGAAGCGTCTAACTCAATACCCCAAATTTCTGCAGATGCCGCGTTTATAGTTTCCACAAGACTCTCTGCATTTACAAATCCAACTTGTAAATCGGTATAATCATAGAAGAAAGCCGCACCATTTAAGATTAAACCAGTTTCTTTATCGTGTAATTTGAAGCCAGTTTCATAACTCCAAATAAATTCAGGTTCAATTATAGGATTAACACTTCCAACATTTATCACGCCACTTTTAAAGCCTTTCGTTATCCCTGCATATAACATCAAGTCATCACTGAAATCATATTCCATCATGAATTTTGGGGTAAATGCATTCCAACTTTCTGCTTTGTCAGTTTCGACAAAAACACCAAATGGGGAGAAAGTAAAATCACCTTTTCCTTCACGTTTTTCGTGATTATAGCGCCCGCCAGCAGTTAATCTAAATTCTGGTGATACTTCATACGTTGTCTCAAAAAATAAACCTACGGCATCGGTAGTTATAGAACCCTTTTGACGAAAAATTCCGTCAGGAATAACTCCTGGGGGTTCGCCAAAAATAATAGTGCCGATATTATTTAAGAGTACTAGCACCTCACCATCAAGCTCTTCATAAACATATGACGCGCCGCCAAGAAATGACCATTCATCAACGCTGTAGCTCAGGGTGAGGTCTTGTGTAAAAGCTTGGCTATTTTCGGTGTAGTTATTTTGTCCAAATGCATCGACGTCGGTTACATCTAGATCATTCCGGTTAAAACGTTCGAATTGACGATAAGATGTTGTTGATTCAACCTTCAATTCACCGGGACGCCAGGTGATTACACTTTGCAATCCCACCCCTCTTCGATCATTTATTGCATCTTGATCTGAATTGATATCACGGGTTTCAGGGTTATCTGTCAAATCATAAATAGTCTGCCCGCCAAAGACTGGTCCAGGTAAGAGTTCCTTTTCAATAATAGATGGTCCGAGATCATGAAAAGCGTAGTTGAAATCATCTTCTCGAAAAAAATCACCAACCAATAAAACTTCTAAATCATCACTCACGTCATATAGAAGTGACCCACGTATAGCATAGGCTTTACGGTCATCAACAGGATTACCTGTTGCTCGATTGGTACCATATCCATCTCGACTCTCGTATTCACCCGCAACACGATACATCAACTTGTCATTAATCGGCCCTCCAATAGCACCTTCTAAGTTTGCTGTGTTGTAATTACCGTAGGTAATACGACTATATCCTTCCAAATCACTAGAAGGTCTAGTTGTCACCATATTCACAACTCCACCAGTTGCTCCACGTCCGTACAAAGTTCCTTGCGGACCTCTAAGTACTTCGACCTGTGATAAATCATAGAAACCAGCAAGCTGCGCTGCAGGACGGGTAATGACAGAGCCATTTTGTAGAAAAGCGACTGCGCCATCTGCACCAAGATCTATACTATTAAAGCCAATTCCTCGCATGAACGCACGGTTTACACCAAATTGTTCACCCACAGAAAAATTAGGAATTTCTATAGCCAGATCAGAAGAAGTTTGAATACCGCCTGGACCAATATCTTTGCCAGAGACCACGTTCAATGATCCTGCTATATCTTCAAGTGCAGCACTTTTTCTTGTTGCTTGAACAATAATAACTTCAACGTCGTCTACGGACTTATCTGCGTTTTCTTGTGCCCAGGATTGATATGGGAGTACAGCGATACCTATTGCCACAGCAGCAGCAATTTTATTTTGCTTTATCATCGTTTAAATCCTTCAATATTTATCTGAATACTTAGTTTTATATTTATATTCTTCAGTTTTGCCCTAAAACTTCTCGGCTAAATCGTAAACCGGATTTGTCTCGATCCCAGGTATCAGATGTTAAGCCTTCTATCCTAAGTTGAGATTTCTGCACTTTTTCAGTAGGTGTTTTTGGCAGCGCATCTACGATCCTGATATAACGCGGCACCATGTAATATGGCATTCGATTAACCAAAAATTCACACAATGCTTTGAGGTCTATTTCTGCGCCCTCTACAATGGAAATTATCGCCATAACATCGTCTTCTGTTGCTTCGCTAGGTACCCCTATCGCTGCTGCTTCTTTTACTGCTGGATGACTACAAATTTCAGCTTCCACTTCAAAAGAAGAAATATTTTCTCCTCGTCGACGGATAGCATCCTTGATACGATCGACAAAATAGAAATATCCGCTTTCGTTCTGACGAAAAGCATCACCGGTATGAAACCATCCATTGCGCCATGCCTCAGCTGTAGCTTCACTATTTTTGTAATAGCCACTATTCATACCCCAGGGTCGGTCGGTGCGGACTATCATTTCGCCGACTTGTCCTACAGGAACTTCACAGTCATTGCTATCAACCAATCTCACTTCAACTCCAGGTCGCACTTTTCCACACGTGCCTCTAACCGACGGGTTAGGTTCCGATACAATTGGTGATGAGATTTCAGTCATATTAAAAATCGTATAAATATCAATCCCAAAACGCTCATTAAAGGCAAGCGCATCGTCAGATAATGGAACCATAAACGCTTTTTTCACTCCGTGTTTTTTGTCATGTTCACTTTTGGGTTGCTTCATTAAAAATGTTGCCATTACACCTAAGAGGAAAACTACGGTAGCTTTCGATTTTTTTGCCGCAGCCCAAAATTTATCGGTTGAAAACCCACTTAATAATGCAAACGATGCTCCACGCACTAACATTACAAATGGAGGCGCCATTCCGCCGATGTGAAAAAGAGGAGCTGCGACCAAATATCTATCTTCGTGGGTTACCATTGGCCAAGTTTCAGGACCTGCGTTACTAAACATATGTAGGTATGATGACAACACGCCTTTAGACGGACCTGTTGTTCCTGAAGTGTAAATAATAGATTGCGGATCCCAAGGGTCAATTGGTCTAATCAACGGGGTTAGTTCATTAGTTGAGTGCTTTAAATCATCAAAAAAGTGACTTTTTAAACCAGTATCCACATCACTTCCCCCACCACTAAGTATTTGAACCTTTAGGTTAGCTAAATCAATCTCAGTCAATCTAGGAACTAAATCTTTGTGTACAACGATAATGCTAGCATCGGAGTTATCGATAACATGGCGTAACATGTTGCCTCGATAAGCAGTATTAAACGGGACGAAAATCGCACCGATATAATTTAAAGCATAAAATGCGAGTAATGCATCAGGTCCATTTGGCAACCAAACAGCAACGGTTTCGCCCTGCTTCACTCCTTGCTTTTGGAACCCTGCTGCGACTCGAATGACTCGTTCTTTCAATTCAGCGAAAGTCCAAGCATCCCCATCTTCAAATTGGACATATACTTTATCTGGGGTTTCTGCTGCCCAGCGGTCAATTAAATATCTAACCACACATTTATCGCGATCCGGTATTCTGTAATCATAAAAGTCACTTTGTTTCATTAGATTCTTAGCTCCCATTTACTTCGGCTTCTAATTTGAACTTACTGTTTGGTAATTTTATTTTTCTCTAATTCGGACATTTTTTCTGCACCAATTAGTTTTAATCCGGCGCTCACAAAACTCAAGAGAACATCATGCTGTGATAACGTCCCATTTAACGAGAACCAAACAGGCAACCAAGTGATTAAGCCACCAATCCAAATGACATCCATTTCATGGGCACTCAATTCAAACTCGCCAGCACTTGCCCCACAATTAATCAACTTAGCGATATTGTGATCAAATTCATGGCGTTTCAGCAGAATACGCTGGCCATCTTGTGGATTTAGTTTTTTGATTTCTCTCAGATACGTAACGATGCAGGCTTGCCGTTTTATAACGACATTCCCTACCTGCCAGAGAGTTTGAATAAAAATATCTCGGTAAGAACCATCAGTTGATAATGCCTTTTGCAAAACCTCTAATGATTCATTGACTCCAGTTTCACAAACGGCTGCCAATATCGCTTCTTTGTTCTTAAAGTAGCTATATATAAAAGGTTTGGTTACTTGCAGTCTTTTTGCAATTGCGTCAATTGTTGTACCCGCATAACCTTGATCAAAAAAAAGTATCGTTGCCTCCTCCAGAATTCGATTTCGTTTTAATGAAAGCAACTCACCCTTCAGGTGACCCAGAGTATGTTTTGTATCATCACTTTGATTTTTAGAATTTTCTGAATTGTTATCAGTTGTTGAAGTCATCAAAATCACATCGCCATTTTAAGGATTTCTTTAATACTGTTTGCATCCACTATAGGTCTCGGATTTGTGCGTCCCCATATATCCTCTAATGTCAAATCAGCGACCATATCAAACTTATCTTCACTCACTCCGACCTCAGTCAATGTGCGAGGCATACCAAGCATCCTAATCAATTCATCAAGCGCCTCAGAGGCTGTTTTTTCACCCGCTCCCAATGCTTCACAGATACGAACCTGACGAGATTCATCATGTGCTCTATTCCATTCCAATACATAAGGGGACATTACACAGGACGTATAACCATGAGGAACATTGCAAGCACCACCTAAGATATGACCAATAGCGTGACTAGCTCCCATAGGTACGCCGCCTATAATTGGTACCATTGACTGCCAGGCACCCATTTGACATTTCAGGCGCGCATCGAGATCCTGAGGATCCGTTTTCATTTGTTTCAAACCTTCTGACAACATACGTAAAGCATTGGCAGCCAAACCATCTGCAAAATCATTAGATAAGTGTGAAGCTAGCGTTTCGACACAATGGTCAATTGACCTTACTCCTGTAGAGATCCAGAGCCATTCAGGTGTGTGCACAGTTATTGCCGGATCAAGAATGATCGCTTTAGGTGCCATTTCACGGTGGGAATATGCTTGCTTATGGCCGCTTACTTCGTCTGTTGCTCCTGATAGTGGGTTGAACTCCCCACCAGATAGCGTTGTTGGTACACAAATAATCGCTATATCAGGACCAGCATCAACCATATTATCCAGAGGGTTAACCATTTCGCCAGTTTCAGTCATTGTTATCCGCAATGCTTCCATTTGACTGGAATCAGTTACATTGTGCTTAACAAGTAGTGCGGCAATTTTACCCGCGTCGGTTACTGATCCGCCGCCAACGGTTACGACTAGATCTGCATTTACTGAGCGAATTGCGTCTGTAACCTTAATCACATCAGCTCTTGGTGCATGAGGCTGTATCCCGTCAATAGTTGCAGCATGATGGCGCCCAAGCGCTGCTTCTATATTAGAAATTTCACTGGTGTTTTCGTTGAGAGATTTACTAGCCAATATTAAAACTCTCTCAAATTTATATTGTTTAACTAATTCTTTTATACATTCACTAGCGGGACGACCAAACATGACTTGTTCCGTCGCAGCTAAAGTTACTTGATACTTTCCAGACATAATGATTTTCCCTATTAATAAACCAAAAAAATTAACTATAAAGGCTCTGATTGATAACAATATTTTCACATACTACTATTACCATTTACATACCGCTACTTTTTTTTATACTAAATAAATAATTTAATACCTAAGTAATTAAAATATACTCGTCAGTATATTTATCAACAATATAGTGAAAATCAAAAATCATTAGAATGTTTGATGACAAGAAATAGAGTAAATTTGGCGATATATGTCCGAAATATACTAAGGCTGAGACTTGTTACTCCGATTTATAAAAGTTTTATCATTTGTAGTGAGAACATTTTTGAAGATTAGGAAATAAAGTTGGTTGTTAACTATTGTTAACATAACGTTAAAAAATGGGCGGTAAGTCAGCTCAAGGCTGTATCTTTGCTTCAACAAAATTTATGCAGCGTAAACACAAACGAAAGCTACTCAAGATTATTGGTCACACAGTAGAAAACTTATTAAGGAACTTAGCCTTGCTCGATAATAATAACGCCTACAAAAAGCATCTAGATAAGAAATCCGCAAATTTCACGGCACTTTCACCATTAACCTTTATTGACCGGACTGCCAAAGTATACCCAAACCATACCGCAGTTGTTCATGGCAATATCCGCAGAAATTGGGCTGAAACCTATCAACGCTGCCAACAAATGGCTAGCGCCTTAAGTAAATATGGTATTGGTGTAGGCGATACAGTATCGCTCATTGCGCCAAATATCCCGGAGCATTTTGAATTGCATTTTGCAGTCCCTATGTGTGGCGCAGTGCTTAACTCGATCAACACTCGACTCGATTCTGAGAGTTTCGCCTTTATCCTTGAACATGCCGAAGCCAAAGTATTGTTTGTTGATAAAGAATTTAGCGGCATGGTTACCAAAGCGCTTGATATGTTGCCTAATGACTTTTTGGTCATCGATATAGATGACGTTAATTGGCAGGATGGGGAGTTGATTGGCTCTACAGATTACGAAGCTTTTCTAGAAACTGGTGACCAGCATTATAACTGGCAACCCCCGAGTGATGAGTGGGATGCAATTTCTCTAAATTATACCTCAGGCACAACCGGTGATCCTAAAGGCGTGGTCTATCATCATCGAGGGGCCTACCTTAATGCTGTGAGTAACGCAATGTCTTGGGGTATGCAACAGCACCCTGTTTATCTTTGGACGCTCCCCATGTTCCATTGTAATGGGTGGTGCTTTCCATGGACTGTGGCATTGATGGCTGGAGTGAATGTTTGCCTACGCCATGTGCAAGCTGATGCGATATTCGATTTAATCAAGTCAGAAGAAGTTAATTATTTCTGTGGTGCACCAATCGTATTGAATATGCTAAATCTAGCCGATAGTTCATTAAAGTCGGGAATCGAACATAAGGTTAAAGTGATGACTGCTGGCGCTCCACCACCGGCCCAGGTTATAGAAGGAATGGAAGCACTCGGTTTTGAAGTGACACATGTATATGGTTTGACCGAAACCTATGGTCCTTCAGTCGTGTGTGCGTGGCATGACGATTGGAGTAAACAATCCCCGAAAAATCAAGCTCGATTAAAATCTCGCCAAGGGGTTCGAGCACCCATGCTTGACGGCCTGATGGTTGCCGATCCGGATACCCTCATACCCATTCCACAAGATGGAAAAACTATAGGTGAAATCTTTATGCAGGGAAACCTTGTGATGAAGGGTTATCTAAAAAATCCTAAGACTACTGAAAAAGCCTTCAAGGGAGGTTGGTTTCAATCAGGTGATTTGGCAGTTTGGCACCCAGATGGATATATCGAAATTAAGGATAGGTCCAAAGATATAATCATCTCTGGAGGGGAGAATATTTCAAGTATAGAAATTGAAGATGTGCTTTACCGTCATCCATTAGTCCAAGAAGCAGCAGTAGTTGCGATGAAGCATGAAAAGTGGGGCGAAACACCTTGTGCCTTCGTTACCTTGAAATTAGCAGAAACCTGTACTGAGCAGGATTTAATTGACTTCTGTCGCGCTCATATGGCGCATTTTAAGGCCCCTACACGAGTTGTTTTTGGCGAATTACCAAAAACCTCAACAGGTAAAACTAGAAAGTTTGAACTGCGTGAAATAGCAGATAATAACACAGCCTCAGAATAGCAACATATATCAATGATTAGTTCGCTGACTGAGAAGTTAATAGTCAGTGAACGTCTTCTAGTTTCAAATAATTCCCTAAAATCGCCTGATGTTGGGCAATAACATTTATATATTTCGATAAGTGCGGAAAGAGACAGTTGTGAATTTTTGCTATTTAACCTGAATCCTGTTGAAGAAACTAAACTAAATGCCTGTTCCAAGATCCGATCTTTCGACAAAAAGAGATGAATCTAAAAAGGAACAGGCATGAGTAAATTAGTTGAGTTGTTTTGTGATGTCGATTATTTTTGCAAAGTATTTATTCTTCAATGGCGTAAACAACTGCTCGAAGACGCAACGCGAAAACGTCAAAAAGAAGGGCAAAGAGAAGGGCAAATGACCACATATGAAATTATGACGATTGTCGTCAGTTTTCATATGTCACATTACCGTGATTTCAAAAACTACTCTCTTGGGTATGTATCTCTTGTGTACAAAAATGCGTTTCCAAATTTATTGAATTACACACGATTCTACCGGTCATGCCTAGAGTTACCGTGCCCATGTGTGCCTACTTCACATCACTTAAAGGAAAGCCATCAGGACATGAATTCATTGACTCTACAAGCATCAAGGTGTGTCATAACATCGAATACCTAGACATAAAACCTTCGACGGTATCGCTCAACGAGGTAAAGGTACTATGGGTTGGTTTTATGGCTTCAAGCTCCACTTAGTCGTCAATCATCACGGTGAAATTGTTGCTGCGAAAGTCACAACCGGCAATGTGCATGACACTCAACCCATACGTGAATTAGCAGAAGGTTTGACTGATAAATTGTATGGAGACAAAGGCTATTTGAGTAAAGATTTGGAAGCGGATTTATTAGACAAAGGTGTAAGTCTCATCACAACCGTTCGCAAAAATATGAAAGCAAAAGCTATATCGTTGTGGGATAGGGCCATGCTTTCAAGGCGCTATATAATTGAAACAATAAACGACCAACTTAAGAATATTTCTTATATCGAACACTCAAGGCATCGGAGTATGAACAGCTTTATGCTGAATTTACTCGCGGGATTGGTCGCTTATTGTTTAAAAGAAAATAAGCCAAGCTTCAATTTAACTGACGTAGAGCTGAACTCTATGGTCATCGCTTAAGCAGAACTCAGGTTAGCTAAACTACAAAAAGAAGCGGATAGCGTGATACAAGCAATAACTCAGGATAAAGATCAAGCTGTAGCCAGTTTATCTCAAATCAAAAAATCACAGGAATTTGTTGATTCATTAAACCACGTCATTCTTAAAATCAATAATTTGCACGGCGTAATCGAAAAAGAAATAGATGACTAGTTACAACAAACCGATACCACCAATCAAGCACTCTCTAATATTGAACTGCAAAGCACGCAATCGCAGCAGGAAGCCGAAATGATGCAGGAAACATCACACAAATTATCTGATATCTGTATATCTCACACTACATTTTAACACAGACTAGCACGCAAAGTTTTTTTACAAATCATAAGAAAGGCCGCAATCTGCGGCCTTTTTTAATTAATAAAATTAAACATCAAAAGGATGTCTTAATATTATAGTTTCTTTTCTATCAGGACCTGTCGAAATAATATCAATTGGTACACCAGTAAGTTCTTCAAGACGTTTGATATAGTTTTTAGCCGCTTGTGGTAACTCTTCATAATTGGTCACACCAAAAGAGTTTTCACTCCAACCGGGCATGCTTTCATATACAGGCGTAATCAAATCATAACCGTCAGCTGCCATAGGTGGTACATCTTGGATATTACCCAGAGCGTCTTTGTAACCAATACAGATACTTAAACTTTCTAAGCCATCAAGTACGTCCAACTTAGTTAAACAAAAACCAGTAATAGAATTGATTTGTACCGCACGTTTAATAGCAACAGCGTCAAACCAACCGGTGCGACGTTTGCGACCTGTTGTGGCACCAAATTCATGGCCTTTAACGCCAAGATGCTGACCTACTTCACAGTCTAGTTCTGTTGGGAAGGGGCCCGAACCAACACGAGTGGTGTACGCTTTAACGATACCCAATACATAATCCAAGTTAAGTGGGCCAAAACCAGCGCCAGTAGCAACTCCGCCTACTGTGGTATTAGATGACGTTACATAAGGGTAAGTACCGTGGTCAATATCCAGCAATGTGCCTTGAGCGCCTTCAAACATAATGGCATCGCCACGCAAGCGCGCTTTATCCAATACGTCCGTCACATCGACTACCATAGCTTTTAAAATATCAGCTACCGCTAGTGCATCAGCTAATACTTTTTCGTAACTGACTGGCTCAACTTTATAATAATTGGTTAGCATAAAGTTATGGTATTCAAGGACTTCTTTTAACTTAACCGCAAAGTCTTCAGGATTAAACAAGTCGCCAACACGCAAACCACGGCGCGAGACTTTGTCTTCATAGGCTGGACCAATACCACGGCCAGTGGTGCCTATAGCTTTATTACCTCGGGCTTTTTCGCGAGCTAAGTCTAGCTCTACATGATATGGCAAAATAAGCGGACAAGCTTCGCTGATAACCAAGCGTTCTTTAACTGGTACACCGCGCGCTTCTAGCATGGCTGTTTCTTCGAGCAGCGCTTCAGGACTTAGCACGACACCATTGCCAATAACACAGGTTACGTTTTCACGTAAAATTCCTGACGGAATAAGGTGCAATATGGTTTTTTCACCGTCGATAACAAGTGTATGACCCGCGTTGTGGCCACCTTGATAACGCACTACATAAGTTGCTTGATCTGTGAGTAAATCAACAACCTTACCTTTACCCTCGTCACCCCATTGGGTGCCAAGTACAACAACATTTTTAGCCATGAAATAGAAGGGAGTAATAAAATTAGGCGAGGATTCTAACAAAAAACAATCTGCATCTAAATAGCAAAATCGCGCAGCTTATAATCAATTGTATAATGGCTAACAAATACATGCCTGAGACTAAAGCAAGAAAATCAAACTAACGACGCCAATAGTGACCAAAATACCTCCCATCGTGCGTAATTGAGTAACTGGCTGCTGCGAAATTTGTTGCAGGAAATGTTGCCATTTGTTGGCAAATAACATCGGCCCAATCCCTTCTACAATCAAAACAATGGCTATCGCCATCAGGATTACTTCGCCAAACGAATACATTGATAAAACCTCGAATTAGATAAAATATAAGCTAGGATAATACGCCGGTTGGCTAACGCAAATAAACTGACAAATAATTATTTAACTATTCTCACTCCCCTAAAAATTAGATTTATGAAAATTAAACTTTTAATGAACAGTCCAACACGCTTTGTTCTATCTAAGTGAGCTTTCTTAAGCGCTTGAGTTAATCTGCGTAACTGCTGCCTAGTGCGCGAAATGGTAACTCTAATCCCAATTCGGGCACTTCTAACCCCACCCATTGAGGAAATGTATTGCTATTAGGGCCAGGAAATAATGTGTATTCATTTGCCCAAGGATAGCGAGCTACAGCGTCTGCAATTCGCGGAATAAGCTTATTGGCCTTTGCTCCAATAATGGACAACACTTTTTCGGGTTTGGCACCATACCAGTAAGTATCAGGTGTGGTCGTTTTATATTCACGAAGTGCAGGCAGGCCACTGCTTACTCGCCAACCCACTACTTCGTAAACTGTATACTCGGCCGCATTTTGTGGTTTAACCGCTATCCAAGTGTGAACTGCAAACCAACCTCGCCAACTAAACGCATCGGCTGCATACACCTCAATAACAGCACTTTTCTCAATTGTTGGATCAGCAGCCATACCAGCAGGCTCACGACTTGCGTCACGCCAATTAGTATTGGTACAACCCACCAACAATCCAAAAACTAAAATAACCACAACAATTTTATTCACAATTCACCTCAATGACGCAATTCTCTAAACTGTAATAGAGTCTTTGACAGATACTTTTGACCACAAATGGGAACAGTTTTTAACAAAGGCTTGATGAATAGGGTGAGCTTGATATTCACTCTGTCCAGCTAAGTCATCAAACATCATTAATTCAGATACCTGAAAGCTATTATCAACTACATCACGTTTTTCAGTGGTAGCAGGCAGACCTATGTGTAACGCTTTAACCGCTGGGACTTGTCTTAGTGTTTGTAGGCCCGCAATCAATTGATCGCGGTCAGCCACAGAGTCTGAATTTTTTAACCAAAAATAGGCCGTATGGATCAGTTGTGTTTTTGTTGTCATCAATTGTTCTCCTTTTGCGACACTCGCAACTAAGCTTGCACCTGTTAATGCGATAAATTGTCTTCTATTTAATGTTCTCATTTTAACTCGTCTTCTTTGCCTAAAGTACTCATTATTGTTGATCGGGCTTGGTAGTCACACGTTTATGTAGGCGTTCTCAATTTGTTCATGTTCTTTTTTACAGCCTACAGTTTAGCGACAATTTGAATTGCAAAATATTATCATTATTGATTAAGAACAACTCTCATTAATCAGGCAAATTAATCAATCTAAGCTGTTCGAGAAGTTGCTTCTGTTACTAATTACAAATTTTGACACCATTTAAATCAATTCTACGAGGATCCAAACCATTCAATTCTGAATAACTTAAGTTACAACCTTGCAAATGAAACTGACTCTAGCAATCTTCTGAAAATTCCCCCCGACTCCAATCGACCACTCTTAAGGGAGCGCCATATAGATTGGTACCAATCCATCTATTTACAAATAGGTCTGACCTGGTCAACCTAATACGACTACATCAGTTTAGCTACTTTTTGTAATTCATTGTTTTGTGTTCAAAAGTATTTAGGACTTTGGTAATCCAAGTACGAATGCAGTCTATGGCTGTTGTACCACATGGTCATGTAATTCAAGATGTCTTGTTGGGCGCTAAATCGTGAAGAGTAATTACGCCAATGCACCCGTTCTTGCTTTAGACTCCCGAAGAAGCTTTGCTTGCATATTGTAAACCTTGGTCTGAATGCACAATCAATCTTGCTTTGGGTTGTCGTTGCCATATTGCCATGGTTAATGCGTCACACACTAAGCTGGCCTTCATTCTTGAACTCATACTCCAACCCACGACTTTGCGTGAATATAAATCAATCACCACCGCTAAATACAACCAGCCTTCTGATATCTAAACGTAGGTGATATCCTGCACATAATGCACATAAGCTTGGTCAGGCTTTTGTGCTGCAAAATCTTGCTTTAGCTCATTGTCATAAATGGGCTTTTTATGGTCACTGTTGGTGGTGGCTTTATATTTCTTTTTATACCGCACCCACACGCCTGCTTCTTTCATCAATTGAGCTGTTTTCCTGCGACTCACTGGAAAGCTCAGCGTATTCAATACTTTTTGAATGCGTCTCGCCATAGGTATTATCGCTGAACCTGGCGATATCTTTTACCCCTTCCAGCATCTCTTGATGCGTTAAACCATCAGGTTTATCCGTTTGACGCTTCTGGTAACGGTAATAATTGTTACTTTGTACACCGAGTAGTCTGCACATTAAGCGCACAGGCCAGGTCTTCTTATATCGGGTAATAAACGAATACTTCACTTCTTTTTTTTGGCAAAGAAGACCGTCGCTTTTTTTTATATCTCACGCTCCATTTCGAGACGCTTGACTTGCCCCTTCAAGCTGCGGATTTCGGCTTGTTCGGGTGTCAGGGTGCCATTACCTCGAAAAGCATGACCATTATCATCTTCGGCCTCTTTGAGCCAACGACCGAGTATCTGAGGACTGAGGCCTAAATTCCTAGCCGCCTCTACACGACTGTATTTTTGCTCTACCACCAATGCGATGGCATCCAATTTAAATTCTTTTGAATATTTCTTACGTGCTGTCATTACCTATCTCCAGTTAAGGGTATTATGTCTTAACTTAGGTAGTCGGATCTATTCAACCACGTCAGATTGATCGTTTCTTGGTATCTGAGTTGATTAATAACAGCCTGCATCTCTCCACGAATACGTTTAACCTCACCTAATCCTAAGGAATGAATATCAACAACTGACATTTGAGTTGTAGTATAAAAATTACTACGGTTTTGATAGTAGGCTGTGCCGTTTGGTAAGGATATAGCAGCAATGTTAGTTTTACTCTTAGGAATATATTCTAAGACTAGAAAATCGTAAAAATTTTGATGCGCTTTAAAACATGCTTCGAAATGATTTTTGCAGCTTGTTCAGTTAATTTTTATTGTTGAATGGAATCAACGCTATTAGCCAAAAGATCATGAAAGGGTGCATAGTATATACTATCTTCAGGTGAGTCATGAATAAAGGCTTTGACTGGATCTTCAAACCTTGCAAAACAACCTTAAGTTGAATGAACCCGGTTCGTATACCTTTTCTCCATCAAATTAACCTGTTGCTCAAAATAAGATGGAAACTGTTTAAGTCATGCTAAATAATTTTGATAATCCAAGACGGTTCCAAAGCGACTAGAGTGCGGTAAAAAAGCTAAACTACTGTGGAAGCTAGATTCTGATGTAAGCGGCATATAATGCGCATTAAAACTGTATTCATCTATATTTTTTTGCAAATTTCTTTGTTGAATTAACAAACTTATTTGCTCAGTTCTGTTTAATTCGGCTGTATCTATGAGAGATGGTTTTTTAAAAATTCACGAAATTGAGAGTCTTGGTTCAACAGAGCATCAGGGGAAATGTCAGCAAGTTTATTATCAAAATCATGAACCCCTTGGCTTGTTGCGAAGGTAGGGCTAATGGATAAATTATATTGCCAAATTTCATCAAGCAATGGCTGTAACTTACTTGAACCTGTAGCAGAACATATATAGGATAAAAGACTCAATATTAATAAACAGTATAACTTTTTCATACTTCTGCCCTAGTCTCAATAAACGCTATTTAAAAGTGTTTTTAGGCGTATAAATTGGAGTTGGAAAAGCTGCGACCTTATCCGATAGTGCAGTGATCTTTGAAGTGCCTTGTTTCTTCACCTCATCGATACGTAATACACTGTGCATAGGTACGTATGTGCGCGTGACGTCAGCAAATTCATCTTTTAACTTTTCGTGACTAGGATCTAATACCAAACTGGTGTGGGTATCCCAAACAAAATTTCCAATCTCGATAAATCCAAACATACTTCCTTGGCAAACTTCTCGCACATAAAGTTCATAACGTTCACCGTTAGCGATAAATTGGATGCGGAACAAATGTTTTTCACTAGACATAATTACTACTCAATATATTAAGCTGCTATCCCAGTTACAATAAACAGGGTTACAAATAGGCATGTTATAGATTACCTATCAATGGAGATGGTCTGACTAATAGCAAGGCTTATCAAAGCTTGTTCTGGCATATTTTTATCGACTAGTGACTGCATGAGCTATTTATCAATAACTAACAAAAAATCCATGTGGGTTGCTCGTTTAATAACGCATCACTGTTTAATAGCTAAAGGGCCTAATAAAGCTTGCGTGGCTAACTGTAATTCATCAGTATCACCAGCCAAAATGGCATTAACGGCGAAACCTTGGACATAACTTGTCAGCTGTAACGCGGTCGATTCGATATTAATATGAGTGTGCACTTGTCCTAGGCCTTGGGCTTTTTCTAAGCACCCAATAAAGTCAATCTGTAAACGATCAAGATAATGGCGGCCAATTTCTTGTACTTTTAGATCATCGAAGCCTAATTCGGTAATACAGTTTATTAACAAACACCCTTTGCCTTTGATATGTTCAACGTAGTCAGAAAAAAATGCGCTAATAGAATCAAGCCCGTGATTAGACTCCAAATGTTTCATTAACTTGTTTAGTTGGGTTGTTTGATAATGCTTTAATACTATGTATAGGAAGGTTTGTTTGCTACCAAATTCGATATAAAATCCCCTTCTATTGAAGTCGGTTCGGGCGATAATTTCATCCATAATGGCACCGTGATAACCATGCTCTAAAAACACGTCAATGGCTTGGCTTAAAATGGAATCAACGTTGTATTGGGCTTTACGAGGCATTGCTATCAACTTGTGTTGGCAGAATATATGTTCTTAACAGGGTAGCCGAGTCAAATTGTCTGTCAAGGTTGTAGTCGCCGTACATCTCGCTTAATCTGAAAAATTATAAAAGGCAGATTCAAGTTTGAAGTGCATAACCTCTAAGCAGCTATAGCCACCATGTGTTCAGCCATCAATTTGGCTGGCGTTTTATAATTTAGTTTCTTTCTTGGTCTGTTATTGAGATTGACTATTACATCTTGAACGGCTGATTGCGATACCTTTTTAAAGTCTGTTGATTTCGGCCAATATTGTCGTAATAGACCATTGGTATTTTCATTCAAGCCTCGTTGCCACGAACAATAAGGGTCTGCAAAATACACATCACATTTCAATCTTTCAGTCATCTGTTCATGGTACGCAAACTCTTTACCATTATCCGCTGTAATCGTGAGTACAGCGCTTTTAAACGGCGCTAACAAGGCGATGGTGGCTGCTGTGAATGTTTTTTCTGACTTGTCATCTACACGTCTCGAAACGGTAAAACTCGTTTTGCGCTCTACAATCGTGACCAGTGCGCCACTGTGACCTTTGCCAATAACGAGGTCAATTTCCCAATCACCCATTCTACTTTTATCATCAACAACGTGTGGACGCTCATCGATACTTATACGGTTCTTAATAAACCCTCTGCCAGCTTGTTTATCCTTACTACGTGATTGATAAGCTTTACCTTTCCTACGTAAATGTTGGAATAAATAACCACCATTTTTTTTGTCAGACCAAATGTGCTGATAAATAGTTTCATAACTAATGTCGATGCTCTGGTCCTCCCTAAGCCACCCAGACACCTGCTCTGGACTCCATTTCGTAGTAAGTTTGACTCAATTAATGCAATGAGTGCTGTTGTCATTTTAATGGCTTTACAGCGACTAATCGGCGTGTGTCTGTCGATGTTTGAGCTTGCTTAAAACGATAGCCTCGTTTGCCTGTATTACGGGAAAACTCCCTGCTAATGGTTTATTGACTAACCTTTAATTGTTTGGATATTTTATTTTGGCTCATTCCTGTTTTACTTAAAGCATAAATCTGGCTTCGTTGTTCATAGGTCAGTTGTTTACATGTTTACATGTTTTCAATGTTGCATCTCTTGCCGGAGAAAAAGCGATTAGCATATATTCAGCTGACCGTTTTTTCTACCCGTTCAAGTTATGCACTTATTATTTGAATCCAAGTCCCAATTAAACGTATCCTCCCGGGGAAGTTACCTTATCAACCTCCTATTAAAAGTAGAAATCGATAAGGTGGCTATGGTTGCTTTTAAAAAGTACCTCTTATCCCTAAGCTAAGTGAACGCCCAGGTAAAGGCACTTCATCTTTTATATAAGAAGAATGCACACGGCCTTCTTGATCGCCTAGATTTTCGCCTTTGAGATAAATCGTCATATCTACATCGTCTAACTCAAGATAGTAATTAGCTGAAGCCGACAACATAGTATAGCCATCTGTTTCAGTCTCGTTGTCCGCTATTTTATCTTGCTTACTATTACGGACTACTTCCACCTCAGTATGCCAATTTCCAAATTCATAATGGAGTGACGATCCAAATCTCATGGGTGGCATTCTTGGTACATTTCCGCCTGGATTCAATTTAGCACGTGTATAATCTGAGAATATCTCTACACGCCAATCATCACTAAAGTGCCAATCGACTTGGGCTTCATAGCCATACAAACGAGCATCTTTTTGTGCAAAAACAATTATAGGTAGCCCATCTGTTTCTTCTTCGCCTTCACCCTCAGTTCCTACTTGGATCGCAAAAGCTTCTGATGTAATAAATGCGTCATCACTTATCACTAAGTCTGTAAAATTTTCAAATATATAATTATCGATTTGATTATTGTACAAACTAAAGCTTGCACTCCATGTATCTGTATTATAACGATAAATCAGGTCGATATTGTTTGAGACTTCCTTATACATATTTTCATCTGTTTGTAATACAGTATATAGACCATCGTTTTCATCGATCTCAAATTCACCACCTACTTCATAGGTTCCCGAGCCAATATGAGGACCGTACGAGTACATTTCTGATGCCGACGGTGCCCGTTGTGAATAAGCATAATTGAAGGCTAGTGAGTGATTCTCATTTAAGCTCCATACAACTCCTGCGGAGCCAGAAACAGCTGTGTAGTCTTTTTTATTAAACGAAATAACATCTGAAGAACTAAATTCTGAGAAAAAGTCGTTATCTACATCTTGAGTTACTTGCTCTACACGGGCTCCTAACTGCCATAACAGGGAGTCGACTTGTTTCTCTTCCATGACAAACGCTGCCAGGCTATCGGTTTTAGTTGGAGGGGTGAATGCTTCTTCACCGATAGCTTGGAAATCACTATTGTTGTAGTGCACACCAAGAACCCCCTTCCATCCGCTAATTGGGGTATGTTCAACCCATAGCCGCGACTCTATACTTTCATTTTTGAAGGTAGTACCTATTTCACCGCCTTCTATTTCAGAGTGCTGGTAATCAGTATAGGCATTTTGCGAATGCACAGACGAGATGAAGCCATCAAGGTTATTCCAGTCGACAACACCTTGGTAACGGTCTTGCTTTAATCTTATATACACACCTTCTTCACTTGGTAAGCCATATTCTGAATCCATATGACCGTATGCAAATGCGGCGCGAGTATCATCAGTTATCCAACCAGCGCCTAAATTGTAGCCACTCGCATCAATGGCTGAATTTGTTAAGGTACTGCGGCCACCTTCTTCATTTATATTTGCAGGTACAGGAATATCATAGTCATCCGTTTTTCGATTGTAGGCATCTAGATGAAAAGCGAAATCACCTGAACCCATGTTTAAATTTGTTGAAACTGTTTTTCCATTTGAAACACCATCATATTGAGCAAATACCTCACCATTGAACTCATCTTGCCTTGCTGTGGGAAGCCTTTCATCCACTACATTTACAACACCACCAATAGCACCACTGCCATATAAAAGTGTGGCAGGACCTCTAAGTACTTCTATTTGAGTGGCGGTGGAGGTTTCTGTTGATACTTGATGATCAGGCCCTACCCGAGATGCATCAGATGCGCCTAGTCCATTTTGAACGATTTTCACACGAGGGCCATCTAAACCACGAATAATCGGACTACTTGCAACAGGCCCATAGTACGAGCTATGTACTCCAGGTACGTTTTTCAATGTATCGCCAAGGGTTGCGGCTTGATTTTGATCAAGTTCTTCGCCTCTAAGAATACTTACAGGTGTTGCAGATTCTAAAACAGTACGCCTTAACGGTGATGCTGTAATTATTACTGTTTCAATATCATTTTCGTCTTTTTGAATGGTTTTATCAGCAGCATATGCATGGCTGCTTAAGGCTGTTAATAGTGCTAAAGCCAAAGGTGAATAGTTGTTTTTCATGTTCTTATCTCTAAAAATACATCATAAAACTGACCAGTTATCTGTGGATAACTAGCTATTAAAAATAGTTTAAGGTTTAGTGATAGATAAAAACGGAGGGCCTCTAATGTCTACAGCGGTAACAAATATGCCACTAAAGCTCACCTTGATAGGCGAAATAAAGAAATAGGTATTTTGTTCGGGTTCAAAAAGTGCAGTTTTACTAGGGATGGAATGCTCTAAGTCGGCCTCACTTAAACATAACTGACAATGTTGCTCTGCTTTTATAACATGAGAGCTATTATGCCAAGTTGTCATTACACTAAGCAGCACAATTACCACTAGAATATATTTTACTAGTGGTGATTGGTATTTAGGGAGAAGTAAAGTCGAATATGGCATCTCTACTATTATATGGCGTTACCAAACAATAATGTCGATGGTTAACTCATTTTTGAGTTGTTTGGCCTCATTTCCATTTCCCTTTTGTCTAGATTCTAGATAAATGTGTGCTACTTATTTCTGATGTGGCTTAATAGGTCACATCTCATGTTAGGTGAAAAATAGCTTTATAGACCCTTTAACAATGAGGCGCGGCCATCTCATTATTGCTAAAATCGCTGCTTTGGTGCCTTAAGTAAGTTCAAGAACACAAAGTATTAAAGTATAAGTCCAACAAAGCTTGGCTATCTACATCAACACATATTTGTTGTGTGGGTTGCTGCTGCCAGCCATCTATGGGAAAGGCTTTTTTCGGTTGTTTTACACAAGGCCATGCCAATGGCTGGGCCTTCACAGACTACCCGTATTGGCCCCCGCTTTACTTTGAATAATTCCGGAGCTAGTAAATAGGCTACCGCCGATGAGTCGTGTACATAAAATCCATCTAATCCAGCGCTTTGTTTATGAAAGTCGCTGTAAAAGCGACTGATTTGATAGATAAATTCACCGTACTTAGCGGACTGTTCTCTGAGAGTTTGTATGTAGGCATTACTCATAATGCTTTGTTGGGTGACATCTAGCCCTACTACTGTGACTGACCATTTTTGAGTAAATACAATGTCGGCCGCATGAGGGTCACCTATGATATTGGCTTCTGCATAGGGGCTAACGTTACCTGTGTGGCCGTTATGGTCAAAGGCGCCCCCCATCACGATTACTTCTTTTACTAAGTTTGCTATGTCGGGTGCTTTTTGTATGGCTAAGGCTAGATTAGTTAAGCGCCCTACTGCCACAAGTGTGACTTCGTTTGGGTTGTTACGCACCGTTTCGATTATAAAGTCGCAGGCTGAGCGGGAGTCGGCTTTTAAAGGTTGTGTATCGGGTAAGTCGATATCCCCTAGCCCGTTCTGGCCATGTACAAAAGTGGTTGGTTCACCAGCAGGAACGACTAATGGGGTGTCAGCTCCTACACAAACAGTTGTGGCAATTGCAAAGCGCTGTTTTAGATACAAAGCGTTGCGGGTGGCGTTTTCAATGCTTGCGTTGCCAAACACTGTAGTGATCCCTAATAGGTCTATTTTACCACTAGCATGGGCAAATAGTATGGCCATGGCGTCGTCGATACCCGGGTCAGTATCAAAAATGACTTTGTTTTTCATAAGGTTTGTCCCTGTACTTTTATTGTTGAACGGCTTTTTGTTCTAGCAGTAAACATGTGGATATTAAGATTGCCACTAGTACAAACCCAATCACTGTCATCAACATGGCACTACTCACACCAAAGTTTGCTACGACTAAGGCCGAGAGTGCGGGTGCCACTGTGCTACCCACAGTAGCTGAACACAGTAAAAAAGTGACTAATATGGGTGGGGCGTTTTTTATTTGCTGAGAGCCTACGGATATACCTAATTTAAAGATACAGGAGGTCATAAACCCTAAGCCTAAGGTAATAGTTAAAAACCAATTTGGATCTTCAGTGGCATACAACATGCTAGCTAATATAATTGCGACCGCTATTACAGTAAGCAATAAAGGTCGAGTCGGCACTTTTATGACCAATAGGGTAACAATAAGCAAGCCAAATATAGATGGACCCCAGTAGTTACCAACGGCGCCAGCGGCTTGGTTGGCATCTAGGCCAAGTGCTTGCTGTAAATAGCTTGGTGCCCAGATTAAAAATGTGGTTTGTGTGGTTAAGTAGCAACATAAGGCCAAGGCAACAATAAAGACTCTTGGGGTCCATATGTCGGCTTTAGGTGCCGATCCGTTTGACTGAGTTTCTTGTTTGTTGGCTGTGCTTTGATCTGGAAATTTTAAGGTGAAGCAAGCTAATAATATGAGTATTGCCAGTACCCCAACTGCTGCGTAGCTCAATGTCCACAGTTGGTTTGCTGACAGCAGCACGACCGCTAAAGATGGAAACACAAAGCCCGCTAAACTGAAGGAGCAATCTGTAGCTAAGAATGCAGAAGCTCTTTTTTGTTCGTTGTATAAATTAGCAATTAATACCGCACCGCCGGCTAAGCCTACACCGCAACATATGCCCAGTGTAAATAAGTAAAATGATACCACCCATTGTAAGCGACTATCTATTGTCACCATTAATATAAGTAACCCAATAAAAGCGAGATAATTCACCTGAAAAATACGCTTTGTAGGAAAACGTCCATACACCAACATGGCTATAAATGTCCCGGCAAAGGTGCCGCCTGTTAGCAATGAAAACATTGAGGCTGCATGGGTAATGCTGACTTCAAGGTAATCAGCTAGAGGAGAAATTAATACGCCTATTTGCGTTAAAAGGCCAGACATTACCATGTAGGTCATAAAAGCCACTATAGTTAATAACGCTTTGTTCATCTCCATTTTGTTTCCTACTATTTTTGTTGTTTTGTTATGGTTGATAGAGTGCGTTTTTACCACCACCAGTGCTGTCTAACCAAGCTTGGCGACGGGAAAATAAGGCTGGTGCGGCTTGATTAACCTGTTCGATAAGGTGCTGTATATCATGTTCTAGTAATCGGCCGTTATCTACCAATACTTTTCCTGCGACCATAGTCATATCTACATCTTGTCCCTGTACCGCATGGACCAAGTTGTAATGAATATTCATCAATGGGCCTGAATCGATAAGCGGAGTCATGCGAGGAGTGTCACACCTGATGGCAATCATGTCTGCGGATTTCCCCACTTCAAGTGAGCCTGTTACATGGTCGAGCCCTAGCGCCTTTGCACCACCAATTGTAGCCATACGGCATATATCCCAAGCATCAAGGGCGGCAGCATCTAAACTAGAAAATTTGGCGAGTAATGACGATACTTTCATTTCTTCAAACATGTCTAGATTGTTGTTTTCTTTTTCGCCGTCTGTCCCTAGCCCCACGTTTACGCCTGCCTTCAACATGGCAACCACAGGTGCGGCACCCGAGGCAAGTTTCATATTACTGATAGGGTTATGGGCAACACCAATATTGCCCTGTGCCATAAGGGCTATTTCATTGTCATCAGTCCACACACAATGAGCTAAGAGTGTTTTAGGGGCTTTGAGTAAGCCAAATTTTTCGAGGGCTTGAATAGGTCTGGTTTTGTAGCGTTCAAGGGTTTGTTCTACATCAAATTGACTTTCGTTGCTATGGGTGTGAAAGCCAACTTGGTAGTCTTGGCATAGGTCAGCTATACGTTTCAATGCTGGTGGTACGGCATAAAACAAATGCTCAAGGCCCACCCATACTTGTATTCGCCCATCCGCTTCTTGATGCCATTGATTAATCAAAGCTTCGTTACTGTCTAAGGTTTCAAAGTAGTCATGCTCAGGATGTTCGGCTACATAGGGTACTAAGCATGCTCTAATACCAAGCTGTTTGGCCGCCTCGGCACTGCCTTCCATATAACGCCACATATCCACTATACAAGTGGTACCTGATAGCAGGGCTTCGGCATAACATAACCATGACGATAAACTGGCATCTTTGGGAGTTAATACCCTATGCATGGGATCAATATATTGTTGCAACCAATCCCATACTGGTAAGCCTTCAGCCGTGCCGCGCAACATGCCCGAGTGGCAATGTGTATTGATTAAACCCGGCATTAATATGCGATTAGCATAGGTTTTAACGGTGACATTGGGATGTTGGGGGAGTAGCTCACTCGCTTTACCTAGTTGTTTGATTTTACCTTGCTCTACAAGTACCGCACCTTGTTTGATTATGGTGTTGTTACTGTCCATGGTGACTAGGTAGTCTGCTTGGTAAAGTGTTGTTGTCATGAGGTATTAACCTTTTTTCGTTTGTTCAGGTGAGGGGCTAAAAATGGCATTAAGCAGAATAGCGGTACATACGCTTAAGATAATGCCACTGTCGGTAAAGATGTGGCTCCATAGTGGTAAATATTGAAAGTAGTCTGGGGCTATCATAGGGATTAAACCAATGCCTAAGCTTGCGGATACCACCAATAAATTAGAACGGGACTCAGTAAAGTCTACCTCACTTAAAATGCGCACCCCCATCAAGGCAACGGTTCCAAACATCACCATGGCCGCAGCGCCTAAGGCATATTGCGGTATTGAAGCAATAATAAATGCCATTTTAGGAAGGCAACCTAAGGCAATTAAAATAAAGGCTCCGGCGGCGGCCACGTAGCGGCTTTTGACTCCACTTATGGTGACTAAACCTATGTTCTGGGAAAAAGAGGTGTAAGGAAAAGCGTTAAATAAACCACCTAATAAGGTCCCTAGTCCGTCGGAGCGTAAGCCTCTTACTAGTTGTTTTTGGTCTACTTCTTTATCTACTAATTTACCTAAAGCTAAAAACATCCCTGTGGATTCAACCATAGTTACCAACATCACTAGGGACATGGAGCAAATGGCTAAAAAATCGAAGGTGGGCATTCCTAAACTTAAGGGTTTGATGAGGGCAACCCAAGGTTCGTCATTTAAGCCTTTAAGTGAAATATCCCCTAGTAACCAAGCAGCAATAAACCCAGCTAGCATGGCTATCAGCACTGATACATTACTCAAAAATCCTTTAGCAAAACGGGTGATAAGTAGGATTAAGATAAGCTGGAGTAGGCTAACCAGTAAATAAATAGGTTTACCAAAATCAGGGTTAGTTGAACCATCGACAAGAGTAGGGCTACCACCTGCAGACCATTCAATGCCTACTTTCATTAAACTAATGCCAATAACCAGCAATACCGAACCTGTTACCACAGGTGGGAAAAACCGCATTAAACGGCCCATTATTGGCGCAAAGAGTATGCCGAATATACCTGAAACAATAATCGCTCCATAAATCCCTGGTAAGCCTAGTTCCGGGTTAACACCAATGGCAATCATCGGGGCGATTGAAGTAAAGGTTACGCCCATCATTATGGGTAGCTTAATGCCAAAATAACGGTTGCCAAAACACTGTACTAAGGTAGCCAATCCCGCTGCAAATAAATCGGCATTGATGATTAAAGACAAGGTTTCTTTAGGCAGCTGCAGAGCCGCACCTAAGATTAAGGGCACTATTATGCAGGCCGAGTACATCACTAGTACATGTTGTAAACCAAGCAACACAGTAGGTGCAAGTGGTAAACGTTGATCTACAGGGTGAATGCCGCTGCTTTTTGTCTCTGAAGGTGTGTCAGTAAGAGGCATAACTTTTCACTTAACAAGCAAGGCGATAAGACTAATTTACTCTGCTGGTTTTAATGTGCAAAATGGGAACTATTAAAATTTTTAATAGAACTTAGCTATTTATGCATTTATCTCTAGAACAATTAACTGCCTTTTGTGCCGTGGCAAGTGAGAAGTCATTTTCAGCTGCAGCTCGTAAGCTGGGTAAGTCACAATCTGCATTGAGTATTGCAGTGGCAAATTTGGAGATTGATTTTGGGGTGAGCTTGTTTGATCGTAGCGGGCGTTATCCAATTTTAACTGCGCATGGGCAGTCTTTACTTAGGGATGCAGAAGCTATATTACATCAGTGTTCGTCGATGGAGAATCGTGCCAACAGTTTGGCTGCAGAGCTAGAAAGCCAAGTGACTATTGCCATTGACGAAACTATCCCTTTTCAAATATTGAATCATAACCTTGCTGGCTTCGCGGAATATTTCCCTCCTGTGGATTTAAATATATTGCACCCGTCTTCTCAGTATATTCAGCAGTTGATCGAACAAGGCGACGCATCTTTAGGAATAATGTGTGCCGGTGCCCACTATCCTAAAAACATACATTTTAAAAGGCTTGGTAATATAGCATTCGCCAATGTAGTGCACCGAGACCATCCTTTAGCTAATTTACCTCAAGTTAATTTCGAGCAGTTAAATCAGCATAGACAGCTCGTTTATTTGCCCTTACTGGATAAATTGCCTACTAGTGAATACTTGAGCGGCACCAACCAATGGCGAATGGCCAGTTATCTGACATTGATGAATACCCTATGTGCAGGAATGGGATGGGCTACCGTACCAAAGCAACTGGTTTTGGACTTGCAGTTGCAAGAGCAGTTATGCGAATTACAATTAACGTCATATCCTCATACCGAATGGGAGGTGGGTGTGGATTTAATTTGGTCTTCTAGCGAGCGATTGGGTAAGGCAGGAAGCTGGCTTAGAGATGCTTTTGGTTTGACGCCGATTTAAGGATATTTTGAGAAATACCCTTTGCTTAATAACTATTAGTGTTTTAACTAATGGCTCTGGATGTATATATCAACATTCTATAACACCAAGCATTATATCTGTTGCAAACGTTGCGCTATCTCAGGCTCAATAAGGTTAATGACATCTATTTTTAAAGCCTCGCTGAGCTCTGAATGGCGCAATTGGCCATCTTCATCTGCTTCAATTAAGGCATTTTCTTTTAATGCTTGGATAAATGTAGCCAAAACCTTCTTATCAAAAAATTCTGGTGAGTTGATGCCATGCAGCGCGGCTAATCTCTCAGCAAATTGAGCGCTTTTCTTTTCCAGTACCGCGCGACTGACTCTTTCTTGTTTTGATAATAACGTTAACACTACCGCATAGCGGTGTAAGGTTTCTTGAATGCTGCGGTTGAGCAACCAAGCTGAGTAGAATTCTTTACTATTGGCTGCGGGTGTCTTAATTTTGTTTTCATTGGTCTCGAGCAAACCCATTGCCAACATCTTAGTAAGCAGTGATTCAGTGTAAGATGCTGCTTGTTCTGTACTCATATACATAAACAACTCACGTTTGAGTAAGGGGTAGAGCTTAGCTACCAACAGCAATATTTGTTGCTTGGATACACTTTTATTGGCAAACACGATGGCCGCAATCAGGCCGGGTAAAGCAAATAAGTGAAGAATATTGTTGCGGTAATAGGTTAGCGCCACAGCATTTTTGCTTTTTAGTGAGATTATTTTTCCAAAACTATCTTCGGACACGCTAAATTTATTCAGCTTGAGGGTGTTTTCTAATAATTTTTTACCCGTTATTTTTGGCAGGGTGGCAAGTTCACTGTAAGGCGAGTCACGCAATAATTCTAAAAAGTGGTCAATGGCTTGTTCTAATTCAGACTCAGCCATAGCGTGCTTTTTAGCCGATAACAAACAGATGGCACAAATTGACATACCACTAACGGCTGCCGTTTGGTTTATTCTGCCCATCACATCTGTAGCAAGTTTATTTACTACTGGGGTTAGCCATTTGGGTTTCTTGTCGCCATTTTTTTCTTGATCCTCTCTCCAATTAGGCACTTGTAGATCAAGGTAGTTAGTTAAATTTATGGGTTCTCCAAAATTCAGAAAACCGTAACCGTAATTTTTGAGTTTTTTAATGGCTGAAAATATTTGAAAGAATGATTCTTTTTCCTTGCCTGTTCCGTTTAATTCCTTGAGGTAACTGGACACTTCCATCACATGTTCATACCCAATATAGACTGGAACTATACTCACTGGGCGATTAACACCTTTTATTAGCGCCTGTAAAGTCATCGCTAACATACCGGTTTTAGGCGGCAATAAACGTCCGGTTCTGCTGCGCCCCCCTTCAGGGAAATATTTGACTGAATAACCTTTATTAAATAGCAATTCAAGATATTCACGAAAAACCGCAGTGTAGAGTTTGTTGCCAGCAAAGCTTCGGCGGAGATAAAAAGCGCCCGCTTTACGTAATATTCCGCCAACAGGACGAAAATTAAGATTAATACCAGCGGCTATGTGTGGGGTGACTAACCCTTCATGGTAAATAACATAGGTGAGCAATAAGTAATCCATATGGCTACGGTGACAAGGTACATAGATGATTTCGTGGCCATTCTGTGCCAAAGCTCTTACTTTATCGGCATGTCGAACTTCTATACCGTTATAAATTTTATTCCAAATTTTAGTTAAAATTTTCTCGACCAATCTGATCATGCCTGGGCGGTAATCGGCAGCAATTTCATTGACGTATTTTTTTGCTTGTTGTTTGGCTTGTTGGTGACTTAATTTTTTGGTGCGAGCTTCTTCAACAATAGCTTTACGTACCGATTTTGCACCTAGAACACTATTATATAGTTGATGGCGCTCAAGGATGTTGGGACCTGTTAATGTTTGATGGCGACGATAAAAATGTGTACCCGCAACACGGATAAGTTTGTGGGCGATTTCTTCGTCACTACCTTTTAATTCCAGCATTTTCCTTGAAGATACGGCTTTGCTGTAACAGACAAAGTTATCTCTGCCTAAAAACAACACAATAAAAAATTTACGCAGCCAGCTAGGAGAAACTTGGTTGGCGATGACGTCTGACCAGCCTGAGGTATTTTTATCTGGTGCTCTACCCCAAAGTATAGAAACGGGTACTATCTGAATATCGAGGTCTGGATTTTTTCTGTGAAGACTAAATAGTTTAGCCGCATCTTCTTGAATCGAAGTCGCTTTTGTTTTGCGGTTTAATACTGATTTTGGTTTCTGTAAAAACAGGCAAGAAGAATGGTGTTGATCCCCAATAGTCAGATTTAGTGTGGGTTTAGGTAAGCCTAATGCCACCGCAGACATCTTTAGTACTATTTGATCTGTAACCGAACGGGTGCGCAGCAAATAAACAATAGGGCGGGTTTTATCTATGCCTAATTCAGCCTCAAGGTCGCTTGGAGTGCTGTTCACTTTTACTAACCATTTTACCGGTACCGTCACTATTGCTAACAGCAATTTATGCAGCCACAACATACTTTTCGCTCGCAGATATTAAATCTGGCGCAGGATACCACAGACATTCCTAGCAGTTTAACTTTGATAAAAATGATTATAGTTTGTTTGCCGTTTTATTTTAGACATATCACAGCAAGCATAAAACAAATTTGAGATTTAAGTATAACTGTATATAATCATACTAACTGTATAAAAAAACAGGCTGTTTATGCGTCCACTAACTGCTCGACAAGAAGAAGTACTTCAACTAATTAAAAATACAATGTTGAATACCGGTATGCCGCCTACCCGCGCTGAAATTGCCCGGGAATTAGGTTTTAAATCTGCTAATGCAGCGGAAGAACATTTAAAAGCGCTAGCGCGTAAAGGTGTAATAGAAATTTTACCTGGTACATCTCGTGGTATTAAGTTAAATACACCACTTGAAGACCAACTCGAAGAGTTAGGTTTGCCTTTGATTGGTCGGGTTGCTGCGGGCGAACCTATTCTGGCTCAAGAGCATATTGAAGGTCATTATCGGGTGGACCCTAGTTTGTTTAAACCCAGTGCTGACTTTTTGCTCCGAGTAAACGGTATGAGTATGAAAGATATCGGTATCTTGGACGGCGATTTATTAGCAGTACATCGCACTAGTGATGTACACAATGGCCAAGTGGTAGTCGCAAGAGTCGATGACGAGGTTACTGTAAAGCGACTCGAGAAAAAAGGCAGGCAGGTTTTGCTGCATGCTGAAAACGAAGCGTTTTCTCCCATTAAGGTTGATTTGGCGACTCAGCCATTTAATATTGAAGGCATTGCAGTGGGGGTTATTCGAAACGCCGACTGGATGTAATTTTTGCGAGGCGCATTATTCTCTATAATGTGCTTTTTCATATTTATCTGTTTTTTCCTCTTAGAATCCCTTTTCCCTCTTTCATTTGCATTTTTTAACAACTTTGTGTTTAAAAAATAATCAGTTGGTTGTAACTTAGGCAAAAAAGCTAGACTAGTCGCTATTAAATGAGCGACCCTTAACATCCCAGAAGTAAAAAATAACAATAAATTAACTAAATATTAACTAAGATGGCAGTTGTTTCTATTCTGATGTTTATGTTTCAGTGAAAAATAAAAAGTACGTTTGACGTACATGAGGTGCTATGTGAAGAGAATTTTTTTCAGGACTGGAACTATGCTATCTGCATTGATGACAGCGCCGGTATTTGCTGAATCGAAAGATCAAATTGAGCAATACCAGTTAAACATGACTAAAGGCGTGACAGACATCAGTGCTGGTGTGTATGACATGCATATGTTGATGTTTGTTATTTGTGTTTTGATTGGCGCCGGCGTATTTATCGCTATGTTTATTTCTATGTATTTCCACAGAAAATCTAGGGGTGCTAAGCCTGCAAATTTTCATGAAAATGTAAAAGTTGAAATCGCTTGGACAGTGATCCCCTTTATTATATTGGTTGTGATGGCTGTTCCCGCCATGAATCTCCTAATTGATATGGAAGATGCCAGTGAGCCTGATGTGTCCATTTTGGTGACAGGTTCACAGTGGAAGTGGCATTACAAGTATATGGATAATGACGTTGAGTATTATTCGAAATTGGCCACTCAGGCTGACCAAATCTCTGGAAAACTGCCTAAAGGTGAAAACTACTTACTTGAGGTAGACAGACCTCTCGTTATTCCTACAGGCCAAAAAGTCCGCTTTCTTATTACTTCAGACGATGTCATCCATTCTTGGTGGGTGCCAGATTTTGGGTTCAAGCAAGATGCTAATCCCGGCTTTATCAATGACGCTTGGACTAAGGTCAATGATCCTGGCGTGTATCGTGGTCAATGTGCCGAGCTTTGCGGCAAAGATCATGGTTTCATGCCCATTGTAGTGATTGCCAAAGAGCCTGCTGAATATGCTGAGTGGATTTCAGAACAAGAAGCTGTACAGCAACAAGCAAAAGCAGAAGAACAAAGGCTGTTAGCCATGAATATGACAATGGATGAAGCGATGGAGCAAGGCGAAAATGTCTACAACGCCAACTGTGCTGCTTGTCATATGCCAAATGGCGAAGGTTTACCAGGTGTTTTTCCCGCATTAAAAGGCAGTCAAATCGCTGTTGCAGATCAGCCTAAACACATCGATATATTGATAAACGGTGTCACAGGCAGTGCTATGCAATCTTATGCGAAACAATTAACTATGTCTGAAATTGCTGCTGTTGTGACTTACGAGCGTAATGCTTGGGGTAACGATACTGGTGACTTAGTTCAAGCCAAAGACATCAATTCAGCAATGAACGGACAATAGGAGAAGGTGACCATGACAACAACAACTGATGACACACAGCATGATTCTCATGCAGATGATCACCATGAACATCATATTCCATACGGCATAAAACGTTGGTTATATACCACCAACCATAAAGATATCGGTACTCTATATTTGTGGTTTGCTTTCATCATGTTTCTAACTGGTGGCGCAATGGCTATGGTAATACGAGCTGAATTGTTTCAACCGGGATTACAAATAGTAGAGCCTCACTTTTTTAATCAAATGACCACTGTGCACGGCCTTATCATGGTATTTGGTGCGGTTATGCCTGCCTTTACGGGACTGGCCAACTGGTTAATACCTATGATGATAGGTGCGCCAGATATGGCTCTGCCTAGAATGAATAACTGGAGCTTTTGGATATTACCTTTTGCTTTTTTAATTCTGTTATCTTCATTATTTCTAGAAGGTGGCGGTCCTGCTTTTGGTTGGACCTTCTACGCACCTCTGTCAACAACATACAGTGCCGACAGTACGGCATTGTTTGTGTTTGCTGTGCACATCATGGGCGCTTCATCCATCATGGGTGCAATTAACGTCATCGTGACTATTTTCAACATGCGCGCCCCGGGTATGACTTGGATGAAGATGCCTTTGTTTGTTTGGACATGGTTAATTACAGCGTTCTTGTTGATTGCTGTTATGCCTGTACTGGCGGGTGCGGTAACGATGGTGCTGACCGATAAATTCTTTGGTACCAGTTTCTTTGATGCTGCCGGTGGTGGTGATCCTGTCATGTTCCAGCATATCTTTTGGTTCTTCGGGCACCCCGAGGTGTACATTATGATACTGCCTGCATTTGGTATCATTTCACAAATTATACCTACTTTCGCTCGTAAGCCGCTATTTGGATATGCCTCTATGGTTTACGCCACGGCTTCTATCGCATTGTTGTCATTTATTGTATGGGCACACCATATGTTCACGACAGGCATGCCGGTGGCAGCGGAGCTGTTTTTCATGTTCGCGACTATGTTGATATCGGTTCCCACAGGGGTGAAAGTCTTTAACTGGGTGGCGACTATGTGGCGCGGTTCGATGACTTTCGAAGTGCCTATGTTGTTTGCAATCGCCTTTATAGTGTTATTTACCATAGGTGGATTATCTGGACTAATGTTGGCCATAGTACCAGTGGACTTCCAATATCATGATACTTACTTTGTAGTTGCGCATTTCCATTATGTGTTAGTAACCGGTGCTATATTCTCAATTATGGCTGCGGTGTATTACTGGCTACCTAAGTGGACTGGTAAAATGTTCCATATTGGTTTGGCGAAATGGCATTTCTGGTGTTCATTAGTATCGGTTAACGTGTTGTTTTTCCCTATGCACTTTGTAGGGTTAGCGGGTATGCCACGTCGTATTCCAGACTATGCGTTACAGTTCGCAGACTTTAATAAGTGGATCAGTATTGGTGGTTTTGCCTTTGGTCTATCGCAGCTGATTTTCTTAGTCTTGTTGGTTAAGGCTTGTAAGAAGCAAGGCGACCCAGTATCTGCCCAAGTGTGGGAAGGAGCTGAAGGTTTAGAGTGGGAAATCCCATCTCCAGCACCTTATCACACCTTTGAAACACCGCCGGTTGTGAAATAACCTAATAGGAATTAATACTTATGAGCGCAAACCTAAATCAAACAAAAAACAATAAATTGGTGTTGAAGCTGGCTGCAATTGTCATTGGTATGTTTGGTTTTGGTTTTGCGCTGGTGCCCCTTTATGACGTACTTTGTGATGCATTGGGTATCAATGGCAAGCCATCAGATACAGCGGCCGCATACGTGGCTGTTGAAATCGATGAGAGTCGTTTAATCACAGTGGATTTTATTACGCGTGTAAACACCGGTATGCCATGGGAATTTAAGTCTGAAACTAGACAGGTTAAAGTGCATCCTGGACAACTCAATCAAGTCAATTTTTACGTGAAAAACCCTGCCAAGACTGCAATTGTCGGTCAAGCTGTGCCATCGATATCTCCTGGCCCGGCGGCGTTATATATGAATAAAACTGAATGTTTTTGTTTTGAACAACAAACATTACAAGCAGGGGAGGAACTGTTGATGCCGATGCAATTTTATGTCGACCCTCAACTCCCTGAAAATATTACTTATTTTACTTTGCAATATACTCTTTATAACGTCACTGCTAACGTCACTGCTCCGGCTGATGTTGTGGCAATGAATTAGGGTAAAGGAGAACACAATGTCAGAAAAAGAATACGAAAAGTACTATGTTCCCGCAGAAAGCCCATGGCCCTTTATGGGGGCTGTTGCGTTATTTTTGATGGCTGTTGGGGCTGGCAATTTTGTGATTGAAAGCACACGTGATAAAGAGGGCTATGGCGCTTACATTTTTAGGCGCAGGTTTTTTTAGTTTTAATAGTGATGTTATTTGGTTGGTTTAGAAATCAAATACATGAGTCAATGAGTGGGTTGTATAGTGCTCAGTTAGGACGCTCGTATCGTCAAGGTATGGCATGGTTTATTTTTTCTGAAGTGATGTTTTTTCGGGGCTTTTTTTTGGCGCTTTGTTTTATGCCAGATTTATATCAGTGCCTTGGCTAGGCGGAGCTTCAAATAACGACATGACTGGTGAAGTGTTATGGCCTGCGTTTGAAGCCATATGGCCTTTAATAACAACGCCTGGTGGTCTTACGACAGAAGCCATGCCTTGGACTGGTCTACCTTTGATTAATACATTTATACTGCTTACTTCGTCGGTCACTTGTCACTTTGCTCATGTTGCACTGGAACAAAACAACCGCGGAAAACTTAAGCTTATGCTCGGATTGACCGTGCTGCTTGGTGCCATCTTTATGGTAATGCAGGTTGAAGAATATATTCACGCCTACACAGAAATGAATTTGACTTTACAGTCTGGTATTTATGGAAACACTTTCTTCCTATTGACAGGATTCCATGGATTTCACGTGTCGCTAGGTGCAATTATTCTGTTTATTATGTTACTAAGAATTATGAAGGGGCATTTTACGCCCGATAATCACTTTGCTTTTATGGCAGCTAGCTGGTATTGGCACTTTGTTGATGTAGTTTGGGTAATACTCTTTGCAGTAGTGTATATCTTTTAGCAAAGCTATTATTAGGGAAAAGAGCCGCTGTATTGCAGTGGCTCTTTTCATTGGTTAGTGTGGTGTTGGATTTGGAGTGATGAGTCCAGTTGCTACAGCGAGCAGTATAAGGCCAACAATAATGGCTGATGTTAAAACCCTTCTTCCAATAAATTTACTCATGGGAGGACTATTGGGGTCGTCTTTAAGCATAATCATCATGGCTTTAAATAAATTGAATACCATAAACAATAATAACCCGCCAACAAGTATTTTGATTAACATCTATTTACTCCTAAAGATTTTTTGAGCTGTTATGTGGAATTTTATATCACGTTTACCCTTTATAGCTACCTTAGTAACTTTTGTGTGCGTTGTCATTATGTTTGCTTTGGGTAATTGGCAATTACAAAGGGCTGAACAAAAAAACCAGCGCTTATTAGCTGTTGAGATGGCTGCCAAAACAGCTCAAGTCGATTTACAACAAGTTTTGCGCAGCAATATAAATGACATGTTGGATATGCCGGTTAATTTTGATGGTGCAGCAGATGCAACACGTTATTTTTTATTGGATAATAAAATCCATAACGGGCGTGTGGGATACCAAGTATTGACGCCGATGCAAACATCTTCAGGCACTGTTATTGTAAATTTTGGTTGGGTCGCCGCTACCAATAGCAGAGATATTTTGCCCAGTATTAAGATTGATACAGAAACTGCACTTTATGCAGGAGTGATATCCTTGCCGCTAAATAACGCCATGATAAAAGAGACAGCTGTGGTTGATGGTGATTGGCCAAAGGTTTTGCAGCAGACCGATCTCAAGGTTATTCAACAACACTATAACCAAGATTTACTACCTTTTGTGGTGTTATTAAATGCTCAGGAAACCTCACCTTTTGTTAGAGATTGGCAACCTGTAGTGATGGCCCCAGAAAAACACCTTGCCTATGCCGCACAATGGTTTTTATTGGCATTTGCTGCATTAGTAATATTTATTATTGCTCAAAGAAATAAGTTAAAAAGGAACAAAAAGTGAGTACCACTAAAAAAAATAAATTAATGATGTTGCTACTAGCTTCGGTTTTTATACTGCCTGTATTACTGGCTAAACTTGCTTTAGATAATGGCTGGTTTAATCAAGCCGCGACGAATAAGGGAGAGTTACTTTCCCCAATCGTCGATATGAGTGAATTGCGAACCTCTGACCAAGATCCTAAATGGAAGTTACTCTATGTTTTGCCAGAAGTGTGCACTGTTGAATGTGAAAACGCGTTATATAGTATTTCTCAAGTTCGCAGTGCGTTAGGTAAGGAAAGTGACCGTGCTGAAATCGTGGTTATTACCCATGAAAAAAGTAATATCGCACAGCTTGCATTGCTCAAAGAAAAGCAAAACATTCGTTTGTTAAATGCAAATTTAAAAAGTCTGCAACAGATGTTTGAAGATGAGAGTACAGATGCTATTTTCATCGCTGATACTCTGGATAACATAATTTTACGCTATCCATTACAACTCGATAAGAAACAGGCTGTGCTGCACAGTCGTGATATTTTGTCAGATATGCGCAAGGTACTTAAACTGTCGCGTATCGGCTAGAGGATACTTAAATGATGAAGAAGTTGGTGTTGCTAAGCATTCTATTAGCTATGGTAGTAATAGTACTTGGTGCATACGCACGCTTGACTGATGCAGGATTAGGTTGCCCTGATTGGCCAGGTTGTTATGGTCATCTGAGTTTTTCTAAAACCACTGAAAATATAGAAATCGCGCAACAAGCTTTTCCAGAACGTCCATTTGAAGAGCACAAAGCTTGGAATGAGATGATCCACCGTTATTTCGCCAGTGCTTTAGGTTTTTTGATACTGGTGATATTTATAAATAGCCTATTTAACAAAGCATATAACAAGCCAGTAAAATTGCCGCTGTTTCTGGTGTTTTTAGTCTGTTTTCAAGGTGCACTGGGGATGTGGACTGTGACCCTCAATTTGCTACCTGCAATTGTAATGGGGCATTTATTAGGTGGATTCACTGTTTTATCGTGTCTGTTTTTATTGTATCTAAGGTTGCTCAATTACCGTATCCCTGGCGGTGATGCCGGGATGCGTCAGTTTGGTAAATATTCAATTTTGGGTATCATTATTTTGACTGGACAAATTGCTTTAGGTGGTTGGACATCGGCAAATTATGCAGCACTAGCATGTACTGAGTTACCCCTTTGTGAAGGTGCTTGGTTCGAGCGTTTAGACTTTGCGGGAGCTTTTAGTATCCCAGTGGCAGAAAATTATGAGTTTGGTGCCCATGATTATGCTGAGCGTATGACAATGCATATTGTGCACAGAATTGGCGCGTTAATTACTTTTTTGTATTTATGTTGGTTTGGAATCAGGTTGTATGCTGCAGCCCATTCAAGCTTACTTAAAAAGTTATCTGTCATAATGGTTTTGGTACTGGGCGCTCAAATTATGTTAGGCGTGAGTAATGTAGTGTACAGTTTACCCATCGCTGTTGCAGTGATGCATAACGCTGTTGCCGCGTGTTTAATGTTGGTGTTAGTTACCATCAGTTACACGCTGTATCGTAAAACTTAGGAGAACAATATGAGCAAGGTCGTGGCTGTAGAGCAACAGAATAATCAATTTAATTTATGGTCTACTTGCCAAGATTATTATGAATTAACTAAGCCCAAGGTAGTGTTATTGTTATTGTTAACTGCTTTAGTGGGTATGTGTTTAGCGAGTGATACTTGGATCAGTTGGCAAATTCTGATTGCCGGATTAATAGGTATTGGTTTTCTATCGTCTGCTGCAGCTGTAGTGAACCATGTTGTTGATAGAGAAATAGACGGTAAAATGGCACGCACATTTAATCGCCCGGTAGCTAAAGGTAAAGTGACCCCGCAAAAAGCGCTAATGTTTGCTGCGGCATTAACAGTTGTGGGCTATGTGATCCTTGAACTTTGGGTCAACCGTTTAACGGCAGTATTAACATTCGCAGGTTTATTGGGATATGCGGTGGTATACACCATGTATTTGAAACGAGCCACACCACAAAATATTGTTATCGGCGGTTTAGCGGGTGCTATTCCTCCATTACTTGGCTGGACAGCTGTAACAGGAGAAATTCACGCCCATGCATTATTATTGGTATTGATTGTGTTTATTTGGACACCACCACATTTTTGGGCTTTAGCGATTCATCGCGAAAAAGACTATGCCAAAGCCAAAGTACCTATGCTGCCTGTGACTCATGGTATTGATTTTACTAAAACCTCTATCCTGTTGTATACGGTTTTACTCTGCGTGGTGTGTTTGCTTCCTTATTTAGTGGGCATGTCTGGTCTTATCTATCTTATCGGCTCATCTTTGTTAAATGCAGGCTTTTTGTACTACGCATGGAAATTGAAATTTACTGCAACTGAACAAACAGCTATGAAAACTTTTAAATACTCCATTATTCATCTGATGGTGCTGTTTGTAGTGCTTTTAGTTGATCATTATGTGCGGTTTTAGGTATGAGTAGATTACAAGCCGGCCTGATTGCTTTTGTTGCCTTGGTTATTGGGGTCTATGCAGCCATTAATATTGCTCCTCCTAGCAACATTAATAAAACACAACATGTAAGTACTTATCCGCAGGCTAGAGCTCTGCCTGATTTTCAGTTAGTAGATCATAATAACCAAAGCTTCACACCAGAGAATCTGATAGGACATTGGAGTCTGGTTTTTGTTGGTTATACATATTGCCCCGATATTTGCCCGACTACCTTGGCAGAGTTAAAAAGTATTTATCCAGAGCTACAAAAAATACCCACGGATTTTCCTATTCAAGTGGTGCTGATGTCTGTTGACCCTAAGCGTGACACCCCAAAACGGTTAAACGAATATATTCACTTTTTTCACCCTGACTTTATTGCGGTCAGTGGAGAACATGTACAATTATTTCCATTAGTCAGAGCGATGGGCATGATGTATTCGATGTCTGAGAGCACAGACAACCCTAACTACTTAGTTGATCATAGTTCATCTGTGGTGGTCGTGAATCCAAAAGCCCAAGTGGTAGGACGCTTTAAGCCAGATTTTGCGGTAGGCAAGTTGCCGATTAGTGAAGGACAAAAAAATACTGGCCGATATGCCGGCAATTATGTCCCAATAAACGACTAAGGAATGAATTACAGAACGGCTAATAAGAATGATGCTTGCTTTTTGGCGCCATTAATTTTTAGTTCTGCAGCTGTTACATTAGCCGCTACTTTTGATGTTAACGACGAGTTGTCGTCGTTAAATTTCCTACATTCAAATCTTTTAAACTGTGACGGTCAATTCGGTTATGGTAATCATTGGGTGGCAGAAATCGACAAGCAAGTCGCCGGCTGTGTAAGTGCATGGCACAGTGATTTATCAGATTCCTTCCATCAGGCCACGTTTAACAACTTAACGAGTTTTTATGGCATTGCCCACGCATTTTCTGTGTTGCAAGCTAGCCAAGCTTTGCATGATTGTATTCCAAAACCTAAAAAACATGAATTATGTATTGGACATTTTGCTGTGCTTGCAAAGTATCAAAGACAAGGTGTAGCAACTAATTTGTTAAAGTTTGCACAACAAAAAGCGATAGACTGTGGTAAATCTGCCCTATGCCTCGATGTTGAAAGTACCAATTCACAAGCAATAGATTTTTATCTAGGGCGGGGCTTTATTCAGGAATGTGAATCAGGTATTAGCCAAAGAATGCGAACCTTGGGTATAGGTTCGCACCGTCATCTTAGCAAAAAATTAGTCTAGCCACTTCCCCTCAGCTGTTGGCATAAAAAAGGGTTGTGAAAACCAATAGAACCTACCTTTTTCGCTAATACTGGGAGCCGTGCAATTCAATCTATGTCTTCCTGGCTTAGTGATGGGTGTTATAGCCACGGAAACAGTATTTCCGTCAAGTGACTTGTTTAAAGCCTGTCCATTTTGAAAGCAGTTAATTTGCGGTGGCCTTAAGTCTTCAGTTTTTACATTAAACGAAAGGTGTTGATTGTAAGAAGGTAATTCGATCTTAGGATCGCTTGGATAAACGTTATCAACAGGCATCGCCAAGCTGTTTAATTTAACCATCAAGCTTTTAATATTACTGTATATGCCTGCAGACGGATAACGTGGCAAGGCAGAAAAGTCGCTGTGAGAAGCAATGGCACCGCTATGTTGGGCAAAACTAATATAGCCCTTGGAGCTTAGTCTCGCTTGTAGTTTTGAATCAAACTCCCCATAAGGATAAGCAAAGTATTTCAAGCTGTAACCTAAGTTATCTTTGAGAATAGTCTCAGCGTTTTCTATTTCTTGAATACTGCGCTGCAACCAACTTTCATCCGATTCACTGTCACCTTTTGTCAACATATGGGTATGTTGACTACCATGATTAGCAAAGCTTGCGCCTTCATTCGCCATTGTTTTAACTTGTTGCCAATCAAGTTGATAACTCACATTGCCAATCAGCGGCGGGTTAATAAAAATGGTATAGGGAAATGAAAATTCTTTAAGGATAGGATGAGCATTGTCATAAATATTTTCATAACCGTCATCAAATGTAATTACCACTGCTTTGTCAGGCAAAGGTTGCTTGTTTTGCAGGGTTTCTATTACCTCTTTAAGCGGTAATACCTGATGATGGTCGGTTAAATATTGCATGTGTTCTCGAAAAGTATCGGGTGAGACTGACGTCACCTTGGGAGTACTATCACTGACGTGGTGATATAGCAGGATAACTGCATTGTCTTTTGCCCAAGTGTTTATGCTTAGTAGCGCAGATGTTATTGTCAACGCTATAATACCCCGTGTTTTTCTCATGCATTTCCTTCATAAATGAAAACTATATGAATAATAACAATACTCTATCAAACTTCTTTCAGATTAGTCTGCACCAAAAAATTATTGTTATTGCGATACCTATGATTTTAAGCAATGTCACGACTCCCCTAATGGGATTGGTTGACACAGCGGTGTTAGGTCATATGAAAGATGTGTATTTTCTTGCTGGCGCCTCGGTAGCAGCATTGATTATTACTCAATTGTACTGGTTATGTGGCTTTCTAAGGATGACCAGTACAGGCCTTAGTGCACAGGCAAAAGGCAGTAAAGATAATAATCAACTTAATCAAAGCCTGTTTCAGGGCATATTGATTGGCTTTTTGTTAGGTTGCCTTTTGTTATTAATGCAAGATGGTATTTTAGCCTTGGGTTTATACTTCGCCGATGCTACGCCCGTTATTGAGGGGGTTATAAAAGAGTATTTCTCTACGCGTATCTGGGGTGCGCCTGCTGCTATAGTTAATCTAGCCTTGGTTGGTTGGCTGATAGGCCAGCAAAAAGCCAAACCGGTGTTGCTGATTCAGGTGTTCGCAAATTTATTGAACTTGGTACTCAACCTCTGGTTTGTGTTTGGTTTAGGGCTGGAGGTGTTTGGAGTGGCGCTGGCCAGCGTCGTTGCTGATTATTCAATTTCAATCATAAGTATGATTGTTGCGTTCAACATTATTGGTAAGCCAATAATACAAAAAAAATGGTTCTCAGGTGTCTATCTACGTCCACTATTATCCCTTAACGGCAATACGTTTTTTCGAAACCTTATATTACAAGGCTGCATCGCATTCCTTATTTTTAAAGGCGTAGGATTTGGGTCTACGTCAGCGGCAATCAACGCCATATTAATGCAGTTTTTCACCTTAATTGCCCTTGGATTAGACGGTGTTGCTTATGCAGCAGAAGCATTAGTAGGTGAACAAAAAGGACAAAAGAGTGTAAATGGCATTATTCATGTCACTTTACATGGATTGCTGTGGTCTACCTTTGTTGCTGTCATTTACTCATTGGTTTTTATTGTATGGGGAACTGAGATTATTAGCTTAATAACAAACCAAGCGACTCTTCAATTAGAAATGAAAGACTACTTAATTTTTGTATATTGTTTGCCCGTCATCGCTCATTGGTGTTTCTTTTTAGATGGTGTGTTTGTGGGGTTAACTCGTGCAAAAGCTATGCGAAATAGTATGCTGTTGTGTGGGTTAACTGTTTATTTTCCGGTTATTTGGATATTGACAGATTATGCAAACCAAGGTTTATGGATCGCGATGTTACTTTTTTTACTGTCTCGCGGAATAAGCTTGGGTGGTTACTTTATTTATCTCTGTCGAACTGGGAGGGTGGCGGTTTAAAACTGGGCGTCATACGATGTGCCAAAATTCCAAGGTAGCCTCTAAAAGAATATAAGCTACCAACTGCCAATAAAACTAGCCCAGGAATTTGGATTATAGGCGCATATTTTGCGCCTATTAATACGGCTACTGCGCCTAAGCAAAATATACCTAGGCCACGTTTGAAAAAAGTCCAACTTTTACTTGGGTCGTTTGCTAAACGTTGTAACCAGTTAATATTGTATCCTCACCGAGATGGTATTGGAGAGTAACTCTAGTAGTAAGAGTGCTCGCCTGCTTCATGTTCAGTGGCGTCTTTCACAGCTAATAATTCACCAGGAAATTGTTCAAGCATTTGTTTTTCGACGCCTTCTTTCAAGGTGAGATCTACTTGTGAACAACCGTTACAGCCACCACCAAATCGTAACACCGCTTCTTTTTCTTCTGTGATTTCAACTAATGTCACGTTACCACCGTGGCTAGCAAGTTGCGGATTGATTTCTGCTTCAATCATGTAACTCACTCGTTCAGCTAAAGGTGCGTCACTATCTACTTTGCGTGCTTTAGCATTCGGGGCTTTAAGTGTAAGTTGTGATCCCATTTGGTCGGTCACAAAATCAATTTCGGCTTCTTCAAGGAAAGGCACGCTTTCTAAATCAACGACTGCATCAAAACCATTAAATTCTAGCACAGTGTCTGATTTCTCTATCGCGTCTGGTGGACAATAAGATACGCCACATTCTGCACTGGGTGTGCCGGGGCTGACCACAAACACTCTGATATTGGTATCAGGTTCTTGGTTTGCCAGCAGCTTACAGAAATGTGCTTGCGCTGTTTCTGAAATGTTAATCATGGGCTATCTTCCTCTTAAAAGTGTCTGTTTATATAATAACAAAATTACTTGACTAAAACACTCAAGTAATCGTTTTTCCTTATGTTAATTTCGACTAAAACGTGCGACTATTTTTACAAATATTGATGGTTTGGACTGTTTTTTATGAATTTGATGTTTCAAATTTTTACTTTTTGTTTTTTGTTTATCAGTGCACAGGCTAATGCTGTAGCCGATGTTGCTTATTTACCAGCAGGTACTCAATATAAAGCTAATATTACTACTCCAACTCAAGCGTTAGGGGCGTCAGTAGGAGAATGGCACGTACGTCATGATCAAATAGCTAACTATATGCGAGTGTTGGCATCACAGTCAGACCGCGTCAGCTTAGTCGAAACTGGGCGTACGCACGAAAACCGCCCTCTTTATCTATTAGCCTTTAGTTCTGCTGAAAATCAGCAGAATTTAGCCGCCATCCAAGCCCGACATATTAAAAATTTAGGGCAATCTACTGATAAAAATGATCCATTAATTCTATGGATGGGTTACAGCGTGCATGGCGACGAACCTTCAGGCTCGAATGCTGCCCTGTTAATCGCTTATTATCTTGCTGCAGGTCAGAGTGAAATGATAGATCAGTTACTTAATGACAATATTGTTTTACTCGATCCAAGCGTCAACCCTGATGGTTTATCACGCTTTGCTCAGTGGGCCAATATGCACAAAAGTAAGAACTTAGTGGCTGATCCTAATCATCGAGAACATCAACAGGCTTGGCCTTCAGGACGAACTAACCATTACTGGTTTGACTTAAATCGCGATTGGTTGTTGTTGACCCATCCAGAGTCTCAAGCCCGTATTCATCAATTCCATCAGTGGCGTCCCCATGTGTTAACTGATTTTCATGAAATGGGTACTGATAGCACTTTCTTCTTCCAACCGGGTATTTCTTCTAGAAAAAACCCTTGGACACCGTTAAAAAATGTTGAGTTGACTGCTGCACTGGGAGATTTTCACGCTGCAGCATTAGACAAAACAAAACAGCTTTATTTCACTCAAGAAAGTTTTGACGATTTTTATTATGGCAAAGGCTCAACTTATCCAGATGCCCACGGCAGTATCGGTATATTGTTTGAGCAAGCCAGCAGCCGAGGGCATCTTCAAGATTCCGTACATGGTAGATTGAAGTTTTCAGATACGATTCAAAATCAAGTGACAACTTCCCTCTCTACTTTTGCTGGCGCATTAGCTAATAAACAAGCGATTCTTGATTATCAAATAGACTTTGCAGAGCAAACCAAAGGTTTAGTTAAAGATGATGATTTAGCGGGTTATATTTTGAATGAGAAATTTGACCAAGCCCGTTTCTCAAAAATGCTGGAGATATTGTCATCACATCAAATTCAATATTACCCTTTAAGTAAGGATGTAAAAGCAGATGGACAAATATTCGATACAGTCAATAGTATGTTTGTACCACTCGACCAGCCTCAGTATCGACTCATAAAATCTCTTTTCTCAACCCGTAAATCTTTTGATGACAATACTTTTTATGATGTGTCGAATTGGAATTTACCACTCGCATTTAATATTCAATATCAGGCAGTTGAGCGGCAACCCAAGCTTGATAAAGAGCCTGTTAACATACCCAAAACTGTTAATCCTGGATTATTGCCTGGGGCTTATGCCTATGCTTTTTCTTGGCAGAATTATCAAGCCCCTAAACTTTTACAGCGTTTATTAGCGAATAAAGTGAAAGTAAAACTTGCAGGTGAAGCTTTTTTTGCACAAACCGCACAAGGTGGTATGAGTTTTTCTGCCGGTGCAGTGATTGTGCCTATTGCCTTAGAGCAACCTGATAATTTGTTAGACATCATTGGCTCGCAAAATATGGGGCTAGATATTGCTATTCATTCAGTTACATCAGGGCTAACCCGTCAAGGTATTGATTTAGGTAGTCGTAAAATGCTCAATGTTACCCAGCCCAAAGTCTTGTTAGTAGGAGGGCGCGGTACTTCCCAATATGAATTAGGTGAAGTCTGGCACTACTTAGATCAGCATGTTGATATGCCTGTTTCCATCACAGATTTAGAGCAACTGGGTAAACTTTCATTGGACAGCTACACCCATATGATATGGGTTGAAGGCACGTATAAAGATGTGACTGACACAACGGTCAGTAAAATTGAAGGCTGGTTAAATAAAGGAGGCATACTCATCGGCCAAAAATCTGCGGCAAATTGGTTTTCTGATAAAAAATGGCTTAAGGCAGGCTTTAAAACTAACAGTGAGATTAAGTTAGCGTTTGAAACAACAGGCATGACATATAGAGATCAGGAAGCACTGAAAGCCAAGCAAAGAATTGCTGGCGCTGTATTTGAGACGCAGTTGGATCTAAGCCATCCACTCGCCTTTGGTTATAAGTCTACTACATTGCCCATGTTTAGAAACAGTGCGTTGGTGATGCGCCAACCCGATAAACCGTTTATTACCGCAGCGAGTTACACTAAAACACCACTTATGGCAGGGTATACTGCTGATGAGTTACAACAGCTCATTGGCGGCAGCGCTGCCATTGTTTCCCACAATTTTGGCAAAGGTAAAGTGATAGGCTTTGCTACTAACGTCAACTTCAGAGGTGTTTGGTATGGCACTAGCCGCTTGATGAGCAATGCCATTTTTATGGCTGGTTTTATTAACGCGCAAGGGTAAAGCAACGTTAATGCGTAAGGGTGAGGCAAATACTCCAGACATCAATTTTTAAACTAGGATGGTGCTTACGTATGCTGCGATAAGCTGCGTTCATTGTACTTCCCGTGGTGATGACATCGTCGAATAAGGCAATGTGCTTATAGTTTTTTAGCCGCTGTGCCGCTGTTGCATCAATTGCAAAAGCGTTTTGCAAGTTTTTACGTCTTTGAGCGGCTGATAAGTCAGTTTGCGCTGGAGTAGATTTACATCTGCTGATGATCGAAGTGTCCATGTCTAATTGACTTAAGCTGCAAATCTGCTTAGTCAACTCTATGCTTTGATTGAACTTTCTGAATAAATAGCGGTTTTTGTGTAACGGCATTGGAATAATCAGTTGCGGCAACATAGCGTTAGAACGTAAGCAGTGTTTCACAAAAAGCGTTGCTAGAGCATGGGCATTTGGAACTTGTTTTGAAAATTTTAATCCCGTCAATAATTTTGATAATGGCCACTGATAATCTGCAAGAGCCAACACTTGTGGAAAATCTACGTTTACCAATCCTTTGTTTATTTTTGGCGATAACATCAAATTGTGATGGTATCGGTCAATATCAAAGAGTGTAAGATCATCAGTGCAGTATTGGCATATTGCGCTGTTACTGGTTTGTTTGCAGACTAAACAACTTTGACTTAGAGCGATTTGCATCTTGCTATCATCCTGGTACTTAATGAAAAATCAGTCTTTCGAGCTTAAGTGTAGAAGAAATGTCAATGATATTAAACGTATCAACTGTGAGTTGTAGGAAGCCGCTTTTCTTTTTACATGGTTGGGCCTAGATAGTGGCGTTTGGAAACCTTTACTAGACATTTTTAAGAGTGAGTTTTGTATCACCACTATTGATATGACGGGTTACAGGCTAAACCATCAACAGTTACCTTTTGTTTATAATTTGCATAACGCTTGATGAAAGCACTTGTTTAAAGATCTAAATCACTTATATATAAAGTTGAAGCTTTAAAAAAACATTAAAATGGTTAATAATTGAACACGAGAGGTTAAGTAGTAGAGGTAAGGTAGATGGACATTATTAACAATATAAATTCTGCCATTGTCAGTGGCACTATAGGCATCAAACGGGCATATGATGGTGTGTCACAGAATACATCCAATTTGGCCAACTTGTCAGCTTTTTCGGCCCCTTCGCGCGATCCTCAAGAGTTTTTAGCAAACGCTACATTAAACCAGCTAAATGCAATCAAACAAGTTCTTCCGCAAGCACCCGATGGTATTACTTCAAATTTAGTTGGGCTGTCAATAAACCTGACCAACGCTCAAGCTTCTACCAAAGTAGTAGATACTGCTAGCAATACTGTTGGCACCATCTTGGATATTCTGGCCTAGTACTAGGCGACAGATATTATGAATATTCTCCCCCCCGTCCCCACTCCAACAGTATTTAATGTCGGTACCGTTAATACTGAGGCGGTACGCAGAGATAATACTCTGCGAGAGGCGGTGCCAGCTTTAGCGGCTAATGAAAAGCTAGCCGCTGAAACAGGGGTGGGCTCTGATGCTGATAAGGTTAAAACGCCTGGACAAGCACCGCCGCCCCTTACTTACGAAAAACCGGTTCCTCAATCGGGTCAGCAACTCAATACCCAAAATGATGCTTCTAAAGACAATGGCCAAGATGCTAGTGCCGGTAAAGAAAATGCCGAAGATAAACAACAACAACAAGCCGAACAACAACTGACAGAGCTGAAACAACGAGATGCTGAAGTAAGAGCCCATGAACAAGCTCATGCTTCTTTGGGTGGACAATATGTAAGCCCACCTCAGTATGAATACGAAAGAGGTCCTGATGGTAGGCGCTATGCAGTAGGGGGCGAGGTTTCAATTGATATATCTGAAGCCTCCACACCTGAGGAAACCATTCGCAAAGCGCAGCAAGTTAAAGCCGCGGCCTTATCTCCTGCAGTGCCAAGTGCACAAGACTTAAGAGTTGCATCCGAAGCCACTCAAATAACGCTTGAGGCGCGAACACAAATAGCCAGTGCAAAAGCTGAAGAAGCTCAACTGTCCTATAATCAAGCTATTCCGGATGCCCAACAAAGCGAACAACAGCAGCAGAGTGCAATTATTGGTGAGCCTCCTTTACTTGATGATATTATTGACGCCTCAGATGTGGGTATACCGACTCGTTCACTGGATATAAGTCAGTCAGAGGACGATGAACAGAATGTGACTGAATTTGATTCGGATGCTGCCAGTCAATTTATCGCAAATAGAGATTTAGAGATGAGTCGTAGAGCGTCAGTGATTGAAAACTTTTATCAACAAGTGACTAATCCCCGTTCTGAAGGAATGCAGCAATCTGCTTAAGTTTCAGTGAAAAGTACGTAGTACCTAAAAACTAACAAGCCCTCTTTTGAGGGCTTGTTAGTTTTTAGGTACTAGATAAAGTGGTTATTTTTTTGCTTTGGCAAAAGCATCAGCAAAAGCGTTGCCCATCATTTGGTTTGACTGTTTAGGTTGAGTCTGCAGTTGATTAGTTTTAGCCGGTCGGGTATGGGGGTTTTTGTCTGAGTTGTGTTTTTGCCCTGATGGTTTTGGCGCTTGATTAGGCGTGTCGCCCATTCGCATAGTGAAGGACACACGTTTTCTATCAACATCTACTTCCATCACTTTTACTTTGACAATATCGCCTGTTTTTACAATATCCCTGGGGTCAGAAATAAATTTGTCGGTCATGGCGCTGATGTGTACCAGCCCATCCTGATGTACACCTACATCGACAAAAGCCCCAAAGTTTGCAACGTTACTCACGACACCTTCTAAAATCATACCTACTTTTAAGTCTTTCAAAGATTGAACATCATCTTTAAAGTTGGCTGTTTTAAATTCTGGGCGAGGATCGCGACCGGGTTTATCAAGCTCGCTAATAATGTCTGTCACTGTGGGTAAGCCAAACTGGTCAGTCACAAAGTCTTCAGGCTTAAGTTTTTTCAGTATTTCGGTATTACCGACTATGTCGTTCATCGCAATACAAGCATGTGCGACAATCGAGTTAACCACTGGATAGGCTTCGGGGTGTACCGCTGATGCATCTAGAGGGTCATCTCCGCCCATGATTCTTAAAAAACCTGCCGCCTGCTCATAGGCTTTTGGCCCTAGGCGTTCAACATCAAGCAAGGCCTTACGGCGCTTAAAGGCCCCATGCAGGTCACGAAAACTAACGATGTTATTCGCCAAAGTACGATTCAGACCCGATACATGACTCAGTAAAGCACCTGACGCGGTGTTGATATCCACGCCGACTGCATTCACACAGTCTTCAATCACTGTACTCAGTGATTTACCTAAGTTGCTCTGGCTAACGTCGTGTTGGTATTGGCCTACGCCGATAGCTTTGGGTTCAATTTTGACTAATTCTGCTAGTGGATCTTGTAAACGCCTTGCGATAGATACTGCACCACGTAATGAAACATCCATATTGGGCAGTTCATTTGAAGCAAGTTCTGAAGCAGAATAAACAGAGGCTCCCGCTTCACTGACAATAATTTTAGTCACTGACAATTCGGGATTGGCTTTGATCATTTCAGCTGTAAGTTTATCGGTTTCTCTTGAGCCAGTACCATTACCAATACTGATAAGTTGTACCTTATATTGCTTACATAAAGTAGCCAGGGTGCGAAGCGATTTATCCCACTGATTCTGTGGCACATGAGGAAAAATAGTAGACGCAGCTAATACTTTCCCAGTTGAGTCTACAATCGCTATTTTGACACCTGTGCGTAAACCTGGATCTAAGCCCATAGTGACTTTGGGGCCAGCCGGCGCCGCCATTAATAGATCATTTAGATTCTTGGCAAATACATTAATAGCATCTTGTTCGGCTTGCTCACGGACTGCACCAAATAATTCATTTTCCATATGTAAAAGTGTTTTGACTCGCCATGTCCATTGCACCACTGTGGCTAACCAAGCGTCTGCTGGTCTGTTGGCAAATTTAATATTGAAGTGCTCAGCGATAATTTGTTCACAATATGAGCTTTTATCGCCTTCATCCTTCTCTGGGTCAGCATCTAGACTGACTTGCAAAAACTTTTCATTCCTGCCTCTGAACATTGCAAGCGACCGATGTGAAGGCACTTTTTTCAATAGTTCGGTATGTGAAAAGTAATCTTTGTACTTACTGCCTTCGGATTCTTTACCGACAATGACTTGGCTTTTTATATGGGCATGTTTGTTTAAATACTGACGTACCTTTTGCAACAATTTTGCATCTTCAGCAAATCGCTCCATTAAAATATACTTTGCGCCATCTAAAGCTGTTTTCGTATCGGGTATATCAGCATTTTCTGTTACAAATGCTTGAGCTTCAGACTCAGGAGTGAGTTGTGGGTTATGAAACAATGCATTGGCTAAAGGTTCAAGTCCCAACTCAATAGCAATTTGCCCTTTGGTGCGACGTTTTGGTTTGAACGGTAGGTATATATCCTCTAATTCAGTTTTGTTTTCTGCATCAAACAAACTTGCCTTCAATTGAGGGGTCATTTTTTGTTGCTCTTCGATCGACCTGATAATGACTTTTCGTCGGTCTTCTAAATCACGCAAGTAAGTTAAGCGTTGTTCTAACTTTCTCAGGGCTATGTCGTCGAGACCGTTAGTGGCTTCTTTTCGATAACGAGCAATAAAAGGCACAGTTGACCCTTCATCCAGCAATTTTACCGCAGCTTGAACCTGTTGCGCTTGAACTTGTAACTCATGCGCAATTTTTTCTACTATCATCATCGAAGACCCTGTTTGTCATTCATTTCAATCTAGGCACGTTATAGGGGTGTGAGAGATAAATTACCAGTGATAGATGAATAAAAATGGCAATATTTAGCGGATCATAAGTTTAATCCACTATTAAAATGGAAAAAGGCAGGGAAACCCAAGTTTTCCTGCCTGAACATTGATTATTCAGATAGTCTGCATCTGCTAATCTTCCAGAGACGCTTCCTCTAATTTTTTAGCCATATCGTCATTCATCATATCTATGTTAGTGGCCACTTCATCTGGTGCTTCGAAGTTTGCAACATGAAACATCGCATCACCTTCTTGTACCAAAGGAATATTCTGCTTGCCAATGATAATCCCGGCTTTAGGTGCTGATACAATTTCAATAAAGCTGCCTGTTGGGCTGCATATCTGAGCTAAGGCATCGCCTTTTTCTACATGATCACCCAATTGTTTTTTATCTAATACCATACCGCTGGCTGTAGCTCGCACCCAAGCGCTATTGTTGGCAACAAAAGGCAATGTTTTCTTCTTTTTACTGGTTCGGCGTCTGACCATACCCAGTTGTGACATAACATTGAAAATGCCCCTTAATCCAACCCGAATCGCCACTTCATCGAATCGAAGTGCTTCTCCCGCTTCATAAAGAAGAATTTTAGTGCCATTTTCTGACGCAGATTGTCGTAATGAACCGTCTCGCAAGTCTGAATTGAGTAACACCGGTACACCAAAAGCGTGAGCTAGGGATAAAGTTTCTTCATCCTTAAGGTTCGCTCTGATTTGTGGCAAATTACCGCGATTAATAGCACCTGTGTGTAGGTCAATTCCGTATTCACATTTACTCGCTACTTCTGTTAAAAACAGATGGGCAAGTCGACCAGCCAGTGAGCCTTTTGCCGAGCCCGGGAAACATCTATTTAAGTCGCGTCTGTCTGGCATATATCGACTTTGATTTAGCATCCCATAAACGTTAACTATGGGCACAGCAATGAGCGTGCCTCTTGATAATTTAAGCGACTTTGAAATGAGCAAACGGCGGATAATTTCAATCCCATTTAACTCATCGCCATGAATTGCAGCGCTGACGAAAAGTGTCGGACCTGGCTTTTTAGCGCGTATTACATCGACAGAGACTGACATCTGAGAGTCTGTATATAACTTTGCCACAGGGAGTTCGAGTTGCACTCTTTCCCCTAAGCCAATTTTGTTTCCAGCAATAGAAAAAGTATCCGCCACAGACTTAGCCCTTACCTTGGGTGCGATTTTTATGAGGTTTTTGCATACTTTTCAATATGCTTGAAAATCAACGTGGCGACGTCTTTTTTAGTCGCAGCTTCGATGCCTTCTAAGCCTGGTGATGAATTGACTTCCATCACAACTGGACCACGTTCGGCACGAAGTAAATCAACACCACATACGTTTAGTCCCATGATATTTGCCGCCGAAACCGCTGTTGCTCTTTCTTCTGGTGTAAGCTTTATCAAAACTGCCGAACCACCTCGGTGAAGGTTTGATCTAAATTCACCTTCAGCACCTTGACGTTTCATCGCTGCCACAACGCGGTCGCCTACAACGAAACAGCGGATATCCGCACCACCAGCTTCTTTGATAAATTCTTGTATCAAGATATCAGCATTTAAACCCATAAATGCTTCAACAATTGCTTCTGCTGTTTTGGTTGTTTCAGCAAGCACCACACCTATGCCTTGAGTACCTTCAAGTAGTTTAATAACACAAGGTGCACCACCCACGTTTTTAATCAAATCTTTAATATTGTCAGGACGGTTAGCAAACCCCGTTCTTGGCAGGCCTATACCTTTTCTTGATAATAATTGCATGGAACGCAACTTATCTCTAGAACGGCTAATCGCAACAGATTCATTAACGCAAAAAGCTCCGGTCATTTCAAACTGACGAACCACAGCCGTACCATAAAATGAAATAGAGGCGCCAATTCGCGGTATCACTGCATCATATTGTGGAAGCTCTGCGCCTTTATAACGAACCACAGGCCTGTTACTCGTGATATCCATGTAACAGTGCAGAGTATCGATAATGTCAACTTCATGGCCAAGGGCTTCACCGGCTTCTTTCAAACGGCGAGTAGAATATAATTTTTTATTTCTGGATAAGATTGCTACTTTCATTTCGATTGCCTTTTTTTATAAATAACAGGTTCATAGACTAGCTTGTTAATTAAATAGTCACAAAATAATAAAAATATTTTAGCTAATATGGAACATAAAATGCTTGTTATTTTTTAAGTATTTAAATTTTACGCCATTGTGACTTTTAGATGTTTCTACACGTCATATGTGGGTTGTAGATCTGTTCTAAATGTATGAAAACAGGAATTATATTCAAACAATTGTTGTTAAAAATGGTAGATATCTGTCAAAATTAGCCTCTAGTTTGAGTGAAAGTTAATGTGTAATTATAAATGCTAATTTTCCTGCAAAACACAATATCGGGACTTCTAAACTTAACATACTTAATTCGCATCAGTTTTTGGAATTATGAATACCAGAAGATAATTATTTGTCAAAACGTTTCTTCTCTTATTAATATTTATGTTGAATCATCATCCTTAGTGCCATGGATTATTTTATTGGCTCCAATGTTGTTTGCCGGAGTATTATTTTTTATCTAGGCATAAACGTGTTTTCATCGCCTGTGCCCCAATGTGCGCTTTACCGGCCATTTATTTCGCATTTACAGGCATTGATTATGCCTCTTCTTCATCATTTTTGTTTTTCAGTAACGAATTATTACTCGATAAAACAATCCCGCTATTCTTAATGTTGGCCGGTGTTTTGTAGTTTTTAGCTAGCCTATATGCTCAATTTTATATGGCTAAAGATCCTAAACAATCAATCTTTACGATCTTTATGTTATTGGCGATGTCTGGATGTTTTGGTTTGACACTGAGCCAAGACCCATACGGTTTTATTACTTTCTTTACCTTAATGAGCTTGTCTTCTTTTGTGCTGGTTATTCATCAACTTTCTGAAGAAGCTAGAGAGGCCGCTCGTAGCTATATTCATTGGGTCATTATCGGTGAAGTGCTGCTATTTAGTGGATTCTGTTTATACCAATGGCACGCAGGGTTTGCTCTTAATAGTAAACTAGCCTGGATCACTAGTCTCATTGTGGTGCTTGGCTTTGGCTCTAAAGTGGGGTTGTTCGGTATGCACTGGTGGTTACCCAAAGCACACCCTGTGGCGCCTGTTCCCGCAAGCGCGATATTGAGTGGCTTTATGGTAAAAGCGGGCGTCATTGGTTGGCTCCGATTTGTGCCACACAGTGCTGAGCCTGTTGAGATAATCGGTTGCTTGTTATTAGGATTGGGGGTTGTTGGTACCTTTTCAGGCGCAATCAAAGGGGTGTTTCAACACAACCCTAAAGTAGTGCTTGCGTACTCAACCGTCAGTCAAATGGGTATTTTGACTATGGCATTTGGCGCCACTTTTACATTACCAGACAATCGAGATGCTATTATTACCGTTATGATTTTGTACTGCACTCATCATGGATTAGCTAAAAGCGCCTTATTTTTTAGTATCGGTATATCTCCATTTTGACACTAAAATCTCAGGCACGATATTTTGCATTTTTTGTGATAACCATACCTGCATTGGCATTAGTTGGTATGCCATTCTTAAGTGGATGTTACGCAAAACTGTTGTTGAAAGAGCAACTAATCGGAATGCCACTTCTACCCACATTAATAAGTATTAGTAGTCTTTTTACGGGGGTATTATTGACTAAATATGCAGAAAATATGTGAATAAAGCCTGTAACGTGGCTCTAAAAAGAGCCACAGGTTTAAATATTATAGGAACGTATTTTTCATCACTAATGATGAGCGTGAGCAGAATAATGGCAACCACAGCCCAGAGAAAACAATATTTCTATACTAAATTCATCATATTAACTATCAATCGGATATCTACTGCCAATTCTGCTCATTTGTCAGTCGTGGTTTTAACGGTGCTCTCATTGGTCTTTGTAGCTTTGATAGTTGTTTAATAGCTATTGAATTAAGACACTGATGGAGCACTTGGGAAATTAATAGAAGGTAGAAGTTGAGCCTTTAAATCGTTGGTTTCTCTTCATCTGTGACTTGTTTACTTTGGTTTATTCTTAACGCTAAGTACAAGTCAGAATGCACATAAATACCATCGCTACCTGACTTAATATCTGCTTTTTCGAACCACGCAAGTAACTGTCGTTTTCTACCGGCGAGTTCAAGACGTACTCCGCGCTTTCTAAATATAGTATTCAAATCATCCAGCATTGCCATAACACTTAAATCTAAATGAGTGAAACACGGAACCGCATCAATTATTACACACTGAATATCATCTTTATGTCTGGCATATTGCTCTAATAATCTTCGCTTAAAATAACTAGAGTTAAAGTAGGTTAACGGCGAATTAAAGCGATAAATAAAAATACCGTCTATCGATTTTGCCTTATCACTGGTATCTAGACTTCTGACTACACCATTTATATCAACACCCAATATATGGTCGGTTGGACGCATTACTGTGCGAATAAATTGGAACAAACCGAGTAGTACCGCAAGTGTTATGCCTGGAATAACACCGATAAACAGCACTGCAAATAATGTGATCAGGGTTAAGTAAAATGCTTGTTTATCTTTCTGTCTTAATTTCCAAACCGCTTTCAAATCTAAAAGGTGAACCGAAGCAATTATTAACACTACACCCAATGCGGCACTGGGAATAAACTCAAGTGGCGCAGTTAAACAAATGGCAATTATGGCAATGATAATAGCCGCTATAATAGAGACTAGCTGTGTTTTACCACCATTCGCATCATTCACTGCCGTTCGGGAGTCTGCGCCACTCACCGCAAAGCCCTGTGATAAAGCGGATGCAAAATTTGCCATGCCCAAGGCCATAAACTCTTTATCAGCATCAATATCATAGCCATTTTTTGAAGCAAAACTGCGGGCGGTAAGCATCATGCTCACAAAGCTCACGATCGCTAAGTTAAGCGCAGGCATTACAAGTTCGCGAATGATGCCCACATTAAAGTCAGGTGCTTGAAACAAGGGTAATCCACCATCCACAATTCCAATGGTTTTTATGTCGAGTTGTTCTAAATTTAAAAGCCAAACTAACGCCGCACCAAAAGCAATGGCGAACATAGATGCGGGCCAAGTGGGTTTAAGGCGTTTCATACCAAAATAAATACTTACGGTAAGCAAGGCCATTAATATGGTTGGAACATGAGCTTGTGATAGATATGTTGGCACACCTCCTAAACGTTCGATCAAGTACTTTTCATCAAACGTAAAGCCAAGCACTTTAGAAAACTGACCTACAATAATAGTGATCGCGACGCCGTTTAATAGGCCCATTAAGATAGGTTTGGATAAAAAATCAGCCAGAACGCCCAGCTTAAATCGACTGGCAATGATGCACCAAAAACCGGTCATGGCCGTCATTGTTATGACTAACTGCCAATGCTTAATGCTATCACCTGCTGCTAAAGGTGTTACCACCGCAGCAATAACTGCGCAGGTCGCAGCATCGGGTCCCACAATCAACTGTTTAGAGGTACCAAATAAAGCGTATACCATCATTGGTAATATGCAGGAGTAAAGCCCTACGGCAGCATTAACACCAGTCAGTTGGGCATAAGCGATAGCCACAGGTAAAGCTACTGCGGCGACTGACAATGCTGCTTTAGCATCATCCGCAAGCCATTTACGCTCATAATTAAACAATATGTTCAAACCAGGCATGACATCATACAAACGTGACAAAACAGTGGTTTCCTTGCTAGAAATATAGTCTAGTGGTGGCAGGATTATTTCACATTAAAAAATAAGTAATTTTATTTTCTAATTCATTCTAAGGGACTTTATTTGTTTTGATAACAGTAGATGGCACTTTTGTTTTTTGACCTGCTTTGAACCCTGAAGCATTACCACCAGTGAGGGCTATTCTCATCGCCGTTTCAACATCAATATCCAAAGGGGAAACTTGGTCGCTATCGATATATAGCGTATAGCCACCTATTTGATAACTTAATGGTATGTATACACCTATCTTTTTCTCATCCTTAAATAATTCTTTTGCACCTTCGTGGCTCGTGACAAAGCCTATTAGATGAATACTCTCGGTTATCTTAACCGATACCACGCTTTGTATTTTTTGCTGTTTCCCTAAATTGATTAAATTAACGGCGTCTTGAATGGCTCCATATATTGTTTTGATAAGAGGGATTCGTTCAAATACTTTTCCGCTCCAACCTATGAAAAGTTCGACAATATAAACGTTGACTGCAATCCCAACTATCAATAATACCAAAAGGCCGGCAAACAAGCCCATTCCAGGAAAATAAATAGAGGCAGGAATAAGCGGGGTTAATCCTGTTTCAATTGCTGTCACCAACCACACCAGAAAATAGAGTGTCAGTGATATTGGCAGCAGAGCAAGTAAGCCCTGAGCCATTAAAAGAGCAATTTTCTTCAACATTTATTTTCCTTTTTCGCCATCATCGTAAAATGGAACAGTCTAACTTTGCGAGGCATGTTGCTCTTGTCCTATACCTTTTAATAAGCGACCGAGTATATCTGCACCGGTAATAACGCGATGCGGTAAATCGGTCCACACCACTATCACATCGGTATGCAACACTTCGTCTGAGGTGGGCTCTTCATCGTGTACTGATTTCATTTTTTTTAATGCTTCTCCCAAAGTGCATTTCGGATCCCGAATAATAATAGGCCTATGGCAAAATAAGTAGGGATCTGTCACCTCATTTTCTAGGGTTGTTGAGCGCACAAACCCATCTGCATCAAGCATTAATAAGGGCTCATTTTCTTCGCTTTGAATCAATACCCATTTATGGCCAGAGTGATTCACTGCTCGAATGAAATCTTTAAATTCTGAGGTGCCGTTGCTGGGTAATATTGGAAAATCTAATTTGCTCGGCATAGTTATAATACTATCAGGATCAAGTAGTTCTCCTTCCTCAAATACTGTGATGTTTTCTACCTGTAAAAAATTGAGGGCTCCTCGACCTTGAACATGCGCCATATCGGTATCGTCGGAATCGATATGTGCTTTGATAATCGCTGCCAGTTGTTTCTCTCTATAGTAGGTAATACCTTCTTTACCTAACCATCCATCCAAGATTAATGCGGTTAACTTGGCAACGGGGAATAGTAAAATTTGATAAAACTTAATAATGGGTGTCAACTTTGCAGCAACCAGTAACGCGTTTCGAGAGAAATAGGCTTGTGGGAAAATTTCACCTAAAAATGTAATTGCGATAGTTGAAAATAAGAACGCAGAAAGACCCGTAAGCACCGAACCCGACAAAATCGTTAACATTACATTGATTGACACATTTCCCCAGAGTACGGTCGAAAGCAAAAAATTAGAGTCTTCGCGCATCGACAGGATCACAATAGCATTTTTTGTTATTTTGTTTTGCTTCTACCTCTAATTGCAATCGACTTAAGCTGAAAAATGCCAGATTTAACCCAGAAAAAATAGCTGATTGCGTGATACAAAACGCGATGCCTATCCAGGCTAAGATGTCATATGTCATGTGATTTTCTCTATCAATAATTAAAGTGAAATAGGGGCGTGATCTGAAGTGTGTAAAGTAGTCACATTATAATAACCCACGATTTAAAATTAGACACAGGGTTAGTGATAAAAGTCACATGCAGGCAGGTATTCTGTGGTTAATTCCATTTATTTCTGGCTATTTGTTTTAAATCGTTTAAAACAAATATTCCCAAAACGAATAGTTCAAAAAGTGGAGTTTGATGTGACCAACTTTGACAAAAATGCGTCTAAAATAATAGACTTAAAATGAATCTTGCTAAAGGAAACTGAGAATGACCACTCAAACTGCTTTGTCTACAAACTACGAGCAATTAAATTCTTATTTGGTTTACATGTTCCGAAACTGATTGGTGCACTATTTCTTATTTTATTAGGGTGGTTAATTACTTGGGTATTTAGCAAGTTAACGCTGACGTCTGTTATGTTCATTAGCCGAATGTGGCAAAAAGTTGTTAGAGAAGTCGCAGTGAAGGGAGTCGATGAAATTAAAGCGTCTCATGCCGCCGTCATTAGTAAAAAAGCTTTTTGGGTGGTGATGCTGGTTTTTTGCAGCGGCAACGTCTAGTTTAGGGCTAGATTTTCTCTTCATGGTTCAATGCATTGTTAGGTTATGTGGCACCGCTTTTATTTTGATTACTGGTTCTCTCTTGGGCAATATTGTGGGGGTGATAGCGAGAGTGCTGATGAAGTTTCAGTGCTTAGTCAATCTGAATCATTAGGGAGTATAGCCAGAATTTCTATATTCTTCGTTGCCCTAGTCGTCGGTATCGAACTGCGTAGTATCAATATTCAATACCACGTTTAATATAGTGATTGTGATAGTACTGTTATTTGCATTTGGCATAGGAAGCAATGCATTTTTGGCAAATACTATTACCTCTAAACAGGCTAAAAGTCACTTTCGGTTTAATGAACATCTCTAAATGGCCGGAATAGAAGGAACCTTGATTAACATTACCTCAACCATGCTGTGATTAAAACTGATGAAGGGCGAGTGCTTATTCTCGTGCAATAGCGCAGAGTATGAATGAAATAATGGTGACTGGGCTGCTCAATGGTTTGGTAACTGCCCTTACTTGTTCTGTATCCTTGTATTTCTGGAGTCAATCCTTGGGGGCTTGCTATAGTCATTGATTTAGTAATGATATTAGCTTTGATGATTGCAGGGAAAGTTGGAGCCGTAGTGCCTATTGCGCTAAAAAAGTTTGGTATGAACCCTGCCCAATCATCGTCAATCGTGTTGACCACTATCACTGATATTGCTGGTTTCATGTCGTTTTTGGGAATAGCTTTGTTGCTATCAGATATGCTGCCAAGAAATTAAATAGTAAGGCCTACTCAAGGTTTAATAAATATTTTTTATAGCTTTTTACTGCTATAAAACGTTAACCCATTAGGAATTTATGCTCAAAGATATACTGATACATCCAGTTTTAATTTCTTTAATCGTTATCAGCCTCGCGTTTGGTTTAAAAGCGCTGGTAGATAAATTAGCCAAAGAGCGCGCCGAAAAAAAGCAGCTAGATGTTAGAAATACGTCTCATAACATTAAGCATTTTATTAATTTCATTATGATGTTGTTGCTGTTGTCTATATGGGCTGCTGAAATTCAGAATTTTGCATTATCGATTGCGGCTTTTGCTGTAGCTATTGTGATTGCTACAAGAGAGTTTATTCAATGTGTGATCGGTTTTTTCTATCTGGTCACAACTAGACCTTTTAAGATAGGTGATTGGATTCAAGTAGGTGATTATTTTGGCGAAGTGGTGGAAACTGACTGGATAAAAACGACGTTGCATGAAATCGACATCAATACTTATCAGTTTTCAAGAAAAACAGTGTATATCCCCAACAACAAACTGATTACCAGCGCCATAAAAAACTTAAATTTCAGTAAGCGTTATGTCACCCATCATTTTATGATTGTGCGTAAAGAAAGTCTTAACCCTTATTCCATTTATGAAACATTATCCAACAAAGCCAAACATTATTGTGAAGATTTTATAGATGTCGCAGGTCGATATAATTCTGTTATTGAAAGAAAATTAGATGCTCAAGTATCTGGTCCAGAGCCTGAAATATATTTTGGTACTACAGAAATTGGAGAATTTAAGGCAAGTTTCACCTTGTTTTGTCCGATTGAAAAGGCTCTTGATATTGAACATAAATTGACAAAGGATTTTATGACGCTTTGGTATAAAGAACTGAGTAAGCAGAATACTAAGGCTTAATAGCTAAGAGTTATTTAAAAACGCACTGGGTAAATAGACCTGTTCAATTCAACTATACGTTGTTTTTTAAAACAGAGGCATTTTTCAGAAGGGGTAAACTGCCAATGCCTAGCTCCATTGCACAAAAACTTTCCTTATCAAAACCTAATCTTATATATCACTATCTGTTAGACGGAATGAAGTGCCAATTGGTCATAAGGTGACTTTTTAAATTAATATTCTTAAAATGTGACTTCTTTTCGTTTTGACTAGTCTATACCTGTGAACGCCATTTAGACGCGTTGTAATGCTGATAGTAAATTAGTCAAATAATTAGAAAGGGCTAAGCACCGTGATTGGCCCATTTTACGTTTAGTTGGAGAATCGCCATGAGCCCGGATGAAGAACAGTTAAAAAAGCTGTTGAACCAAAGTGCGCCTGTTACTGATGAAGATAAAGCATTACAACAGGTTCTCAGAAAATCTACGAACACAACAGCAATCAAAGATGTTGGCAGCCTTTTTGTTGGTTGGTTTTGGGTTTTGTTGTTAGGTTTTGGTGCGTCAGCATATTCAGCAAAACGTCGCTTCGACTTGCGTCAAAAGCTAAAACAAACAAAAAACAACAAAAATTGAAATTACACACCTTATTCAAAAATGGAGAACCGACATGAACATAGATATTTGGACCCAATCGTTTGGCAATGCCTTGACGCGCTTTTGGACAGAAATTGCTGGGTTTTTACCTAATTTGATTGCCACTATAATTTTCATTTTTATAGGTCTTTTATTGTCTAAATTTGTGACCAAGTGGTTTGCAAAGGTCATTGAGAAAGTAGGCTTTAATACGCTTTGCGATATGCTGGGTATCGAGAGGGGATTGAAAACCTTGGGGTTTAAATTAAGTCCGTCGACGCTTGTAGGACGTATCCTTTATCTATTTTTTGTGCTGATTATTCTTGTTGCCGGTGCAGAAACGTTAGGGTTAGACAGGCTGTCGTCTCTGTTGGATGAGTTCGTGTTGTATCTTCCTAAATTAGTTGGCGCAGTGGTGATTACAGTTATTGGTTTATTTATTGCTAAGGCAGTCAAAAAACAAGTAGAAGCGTCTTTTGAGAATATGGGTATTGAGTTTGGTGACGCTGCAGCAAAAATGCTTCAAATGTTAGTGATATTCATCACCTTTTCATTAGTTGTTGGCCAACTTCAATTAGAAACAGAACTGCTAAACACTATTTTTACTGTGTTAATAGCGAGTATGGGAGTCGCCCTCGCGTTGGCGTTAGGTTTAGGAACCAAGGCCATCGCAAACAGTATTGTTTCAGGCATATATGCAAGAGAACAATTGTTACCAGGAGATGAAATTGAATTTGATGGTTTTATTGGAAACGTTATTCAGGTCAGCACCGTTAATACCATTATAGAAAACAAAGACGGACTACAGATGAGCATTCCTAATCAAGACTTACTGACTAAGACCTATACCATAACCAAGTTGGCTGAACGCTGGGAAGAGTCTTAAAAACATTAACCATGAAAACCACAAGGCTAGGTGCCAGTAGAGTCTCAGAGAGGTTGTCGCAGCTAGATGACAGTGAGCTTCTAAGGATTGCTCGTATTCAGTTGCCCTATGTGACAACTGCATATGAAGTGATCTTTCATAGATATCACTCAAAATTAATACAAGTCTGTTACAGATATCTTGGCTCGATTGAAGAAGCAGAAGAAACTGTGAGCGACACATTGTTAAACGTGTTTAACAATATCCATCGCTTTGAAGGACGCTCCAGTTTTAAAACATGGATATATCAGATTGCCCATAATCAATCATTGAACCGTCTCAGGAAAAAAAAGCTGACGCTTGTTGCTATGGATGAGGCTGATTTTATAGCGGAAGAACAAGTTGAATCTGTGTCAATTGAATACAATGAAAAGATTGATCTTTGGTTAGCTAACCTGAGTGTGGAAGAGCGTTCAATTGTGGTGTTTAGGATCGTTAGCGGACTAAAATTTAATGAAATCTCAGAGATTGTAGATCAGAATCTGAGTACTGTGAAAATGCGTTATAAACGTGCATTGGAAAAAATACCAAATAATACTAAGAAGTAGTCTGTTAGATGGACACAATGTATCCGCATCCCATATATTTGGTACTACGACTCTTATTTCTCAAATTTTAATGAATATTTATCTGACGCGTTGTCGGTAAAAAATAAGGTAGATAAAATATTTTAAAATTTAAAATATCCTTCAGGTACACCGTTGTACTTTGCGTCAGCATATTTATTCTATCGACTATTTCCTCCTTCAGTTCAAAAGGAGTGAAGCGACATGGACTGATTCGGAATACAAATGAGGACCGCTGAGAAAAAATTGCGGTTATTGATGTGCTCAAGTGCCTGTCGTGCCACAGAGAGTTTGAAGACAAAATCGCAAAAAAAGTCAGTGAAAATTCGGGAGTTTAAGCAGTATCAAATTTTAAGTTTTTGACTCCAAAAATAAAAACATGGATAAAATATTCATGGAATAAATTACCCTAGCTACCAAAATTATTATTTTGTTACGTGGAAAAGTGTTCGTGAGCCAGCATATTTTGATGAGGCCTATGTGGCATCCACAGAAAGCAGTATTTTTCTGAATTTAAATAATAAAGTGATATGGACTATGGAAAAGAGTACCAAAAAAATTACAGAGCCGAGGATGTTATTACAGATCCTAAAGGTAAGTCTGCAAATATTTCGGGATTGATTTTTAACAGCTTAAAATCGGAAAACTGTTAATCCCGGTGGGAAAAACAATAAAAAGTATTTGGTACCTGAATTTACAAATTTTTCAATAATAGAAGTGTTAATTATTATGTATCAAACTGATGGGCTAGCGTTGTGCTCGTCCATCAGCGAAAGTCGCGCATGATTTCATTTAAAGACCGTTGATAGGATTTATAACCTGACTTATAAATAAGCTCTAATTAAGCGTTTTGGGAATGCTCTGAAGTAATTCCTCGTAGTGCGCATAATTTTTAGTCATATCCATTTTATTAAGAAATTCAGAGCAGGTTAGATACGCCAATAAATAACGAGCATCTTTAACCCACGGTGGTAAGTATTTCGCCGGTTGGCAGAGACCCATTTCTTCTAATTTGTATAAGACAGGTATGTCTTCAATATCCATTTTCCCGCAAAATAATAACTTCAGACAATCTGCCCTGCCGTTAGCTGCGATGGCTTTTAAAAAATTGTGTACGCGGATAAATCCTTCTAAATAGACCCCATCTTTAGTAAAGGGTGCCCCACCGGTTTAACACGCCACCTCGGAATACTCTTCGGGTATTTTCGTAAGCCTGCGATTCGTTGCCAATCCGCTCTAAAAAATAGTGATATACGTCTAAAAAGTTGGCCCCTTCGATTGCCATTTGTATCGCTAGAATACGATCTGCAAGTCTACGAAGACGGTCTAAATCTATTGCGTTAGTAATGTACTCAGAGAATACGGCTAAGCCTTCTTGTGTCTTAGTGGTGCCAGGATGCCCCGCGGCTAATATTTTAAGATGCGGTTGATGCAAGCCATTAATAGATGTGGCAACATGAATATGTGCCTCATGACTAATAAGCTGCTGCGCATCAAGATCGGTAAAACACGCCGTTTTTCTGATCCTAATAAGCTTTGGGTTTGCTAATGCATTGGCAGAAAGCTCATCTACAATTTCGACTTGTGGGGCTTCGTCACCGAACATCTTCACAACTGCATCCTGCATTTGTTTAGCTATATCAGAGGCGAGGTAACACATTGGAGGTGGGGCGCCTAAGTCGTAGTTCGCGTAACTGCTAATTTGTTTGTCAAATGTATTGGCTAATTCCAGCGGTGTTGATTTACCATCAGTAAAAGGGTTAGTTGGCTTACCATATAACTTTTCAGAGAACTCATAAAACTTCTTAGTGCCTGCAGATGCCATCATTAAAGCTCCATATTCAAGCTTAATTGAGATACGTTGTAACCAGTTATCTATGTCCGTATTTCCAATCAGGGCTCTAGCTTCATTCACTAAGGTTAAGGTTTTACTCGGGTCAAATTGTGGATAGTTAACTTTAGGCAGTTCTTTACATTTATCTGCAAAAAATTGACGCTTAATATCCCTGTTCCATTCTAAGTGAGACAATATTCGAATCGGCTGGCTGGCACTGTATAATATTGAGCTGACCTTACAAAAACGTTCTTTCTCTAGTTCTTTTTTATTCATTAGATAATCAATCTCATCCTAATTTCAAGTCACCTGACAAGATAAAACTAATTTTTTAATCTTTCTAGGTGCGCTATCTACAAAGTAGCGTTTACTTAATCATTTGTGGCAAACTTGCAATGCAATACAATCACTGTCTTTACCAATAATCATTGTGGAGTCAACACGAACGCCACTTCCCGCATAGTTACCTTGTGCGGTAAACGTACATACCTGAACATAAAGATTGTTAATGCAAGGTAATGGGAATAGTTGCTGGTAAATTTTATCTCTGCCGTCAAATTGCCCTGGCTTTTCAGCTATTGTTTTTTGATGTTGATCGATTAACTGAATATTGGCACCACATCTTCCTACTATGGGTTTAACAACGTACCCAGAATTAGCTAACTCAGTATTGATTTCAAAATCAGCGTTTAATAATAGTGGATGGTTAGGAAATAGAGAGCAGAGTATAGGTAGTATTGCCTTATTACTTGGAATAAGTGTCCAAATAGGCTCAAACACCATAATGTCATCGTTAAGCAGTACATTAGCCAATGAAGGAGGGTGATTAAGATAATCTGCTCGTTTCTGACTGCCTTCATCTAGACGAAGTTCATCCAATGCGGTTTCCCAAGCCCAGGTTTTCCAAACCCATTTAATAACATTGCCCTTACAGTCCTCGATTTCTGTACTGGAGTTCCAACGCAGAGAATTCAGCCCTTTAACTAATTCACACTTATATCCAGCTGCCTCTATTGCACTTTTCATGAAAAGTGCGTGATAGGTTTCTTCTGGATCATCGTCTTGAAGAACATGAATGATTGAATTGATCTTACAACTCTTCCAAGCTTTCACTAGATGCTTAAAAAGCTCACCACCTGCGTCATACCCATCTTTTACATCAAAGTGTTTAAGCCATTTTCCTTGTACTTTACCTACCTCCATATAACAAGATGCAGAGTCACAATTGTATTCGTATACCTTTAAACCATTTTCAGACATGGCAAAGTCAAATCGACTGGTAATTAATTGATTTTTTCGATTCGCCCAAGAGGTTCTAATTTTTGTCAATATCTCATCTGGCAAGGTAAATTTAGTCAATAGCTCAGGGTGTTCGAGGGCATAATCAGTGGCATGCATAAACATTTGGTGAAGCTCATCAGTCGCTGATTCTAATGCCTCTTTAGCGGCAGCAGAGAGCTGATAATACTTTAGTTCACTGGAAGCAGCACAGGACAACTTGTGTCCCTGCATCATGTCAACAAAGGCGTTTTCATCTTCATTGGCCAGATTAAGCCATGGTGTATTTATCTTGCCATCATCTTTTGCTTCGCAAGGGATGATGTTAAACATCTCTTTATCGGGTGCGTCGAAACGCGTAGCGTGAGTGGGATCGTTGGTTTGTATTACCCAACCTAAAATAGTTGACTCAGCTGACGGACAATGTAACCAATAGTCGCCTGCAATGCCTACTTTTGCTTTGATTTCTCTAGAAAAATTTTGGCCATCTGGCCATTTTCCAAAGTCCTGATTTTGTTCTACTATTCTAATTTTGTCTTCAAAAACCTCAGTGATGATAGCCACATGCCCGGTTTCTACAAATTCACCTCCCTCATCCCATATTAATAAACACCCAGGCTCTGGGTGACGCTGCGAACCATTACTAAAGGCATTCAGAGGTAACTCTTTATTGTTCACTAAATCTCGTACATATCGCAGTCTAAAAATTTCATAAGCCATAGCAACATCATTAAAAATGTAGCCTTTGTTGGTATATAACCAGCGCCGGGTAAACTCGACACATTGCCACTTGTAGCCCATATAAATGCCGTCTACGTAGCTTCTAAAGTGACTCCGACTAGGGTAGATAGAGTCATCTACAGTGTTATAGTCCGATGAATATGAAATAACGCCACCAGGGGCTACGCCTAGCTCTTCACCAAAAGGAAGATCTCCGGTGATATGATGTTTAGCCATGTTTACTCCAAACCATGAGTAAAAGCTGAATGCGGTATACTACTATTTTTTTCATTTCACGATTTCTCATTATTTTCTCTATCCATAATGATAGGGATAGGTTTTGTTGCTGTGCCAGAATACAAACTGATATGTGAGAAGGGCATCTCAATATCTTGTTGATCGAACGTTTTCTTGATTTCTTGATACATAGTATTTTTTAAGGTTAAAAAATTTTCTCTTTTGGCCCAAACTGAAAATTGAATATCAACGGAAGAAGAGCCAAATCCAAGTAAAATAAACACTGGAGCGGGTTCATCTAAACACTGCGTATTTTTCGCCGCTACGTTGTTAAGGATCTCTTTTACTATTTCAATATCCTCTTTATAAGCAATACCAATTTTCAGATCCACACGTCTTATAGGAAACTTGGTCAAAGTGGTGACTTGAGTTTTAATCATGGACTCGTTTGGAAGTCTTACAAAGAGATTGTCAAAGGTTCTGACTTTTACCGAGAGTAAGTCGATTGATAATACTTCACCAGTGGTGTCGCCAACTCTTATGATATCTCCTACAGAAAAAGGTCTTTCCATCATCAAAAATAAACCACTAATTAAGTTTGATGCTGACGTTTGTGATGCAAAACCAATCGCTACGCTGAAAATACCGGCAGCACCGAGTACCACACTTAAATCAAATCCAAGCTCTTTCATCACTGATATAGAGGTAAGCACTAAGATCCCATAAAACACCACTCTTTTAAGCAATGTCATGCTATGGGGAGTTAAATTTGCAATCTTAAGACGGCCAATACCGTTTCTTGCGAAACGAGCCAAAAAATACCCAATGATAAGTATTAAGAAGCCTTTGCCAATGGCAAATACATGGAATTGTTCTATCAAGTTTAGCGTTGCGCTGGTTTCTTCCATAGCAATTTTTCCTAAAGTAATTATGGTTTAAGCCACTAAGCTTTTAATTGACCGCATAAATGTATTTGCATCAGCGACCTCTCTTGCAGCTGATACTAATGTGAGATCTGTTTTAGCGCTTTCTTTTATTAAGTTCTTTATGTCAAAGGACGGGCGGTCACCATCTAAGTGATGAATTAAATTTACTTTGTCAGTCCAAAACTGATGCGTGGCGTCAACATAAAGATTTAAAAATGGGGTGGGAAGGCTAATGCGTTCTATGATCAATACTTCATCATGTTCATTAGATATGTTTATTGTGGTGATGGCTCTGTGTGAACGTTTTTGGATATTATCTAATGTGAGTTTTGCATCTGTGTACTTTGAGTAGCATAGTTCACCGACCATTGTGTTGGGTCCAAACCATGAATCAGATGGCAGCCAGAATGGAAGGTCACTGATTGATAACGTTTCTTCATGAGCATAGAAAGCCAGCCATAAAGGAGAGCTGACATAGAGTTCTATTTTCTCTCCAGGAAGTATATTGAGAGCAGAGTGAGGCCTAACAATAATTGAGCGGTCAGCCAGAAGTGGTTTAGCAATTAGATTCTTCTGGGTGCTTTTAACCAAGTAGCGTTGAGGTAGGATATCTATTATAAGGTCCGTAAACGTCGTTCTCTCTAATACGAGATCTTCAAAGCTCTCTTCTCCAGTTTTCTCATTCCAAATTAGCCACTCGGCAGCTTTGCGTTGCACAGACATTTTGCGTTGACCAATCCGCCAAGTTTTAGCCTCATTTAATTCAAAATTAATCTCACCCCACCACTTTTTCATTTTTTACTCTTTTTATTCTGGATTGTTTCTAAAGACACTGAATATTTATTTTTACTTTGATAAGCATGAAATTTAAACCTCTGCATCATGCACAACTCACCTAATATTTTGTGAGCCGTAAATATTCTTTAATATATTGGCTCAAAAGGATATTCGTCATATAACTTTTTTTTAGCAAGCTAATTATCACCATTATCTAACACCAAACTTGCTTAAGAGACTTTCCAGTGCTTGTTATTTTGAGGCAGTAACATTAAGGGGTACACCGAACCCTACACACTTTAATTAGGCGATAGTTTTACTGTCTTTATGTGGGAATATAGACGATTCTTAAATCTAAAAAGACACAATCAAAGTGAATTTTTTTAATTTCTAGTGCTACCTTGTTGCCAATATTTATCATGACTTGACACTATTTGCTTAAATGGGATATTAAAGTCTTGTACTGTGGTTAACCGTTTATTTCCAAGTTTGATAGTCATCTCAACGAGTGCTTAAGATTCCACATAGACTCTTAAATGGTAGCTTTTGATATTGCCTGCATTCTTGGTTTCTATTTTACTTAGACTGAGAGTTAATCGGTTAATATTCTATAAGTTAGATTAAGCAAAACTAAAAAGGTGTGTCGGATGATTTGGGCTACTTTTGCAATTTTAGTTGGATTACCTGTTCTAATCTGGAGCGCTGAACGTTTTATTCATGGTGCTTCTTTTACCGCTGGCTATTTCGGTATTTCGCCGCTGTTTATTGGGATGTTTATCATTGGCTTTGGCACCTCTGCGCCAGAAATTATCGTCTCTATTTTCGCCGCGAACCAAGGCAACGGTGGTCTTGCTTTAGGTAATGCGTTTGGTTCCAATATCACCAACATCACATTGGTACTAGGCACTACAGCTTTACTCAGCCCCATTATAGTGAAATCAGAAATTGTCAGAAAAGAACTGCCAATTTTACTCGCAATTACATTCTTTGCCGTATGGCAGTTATTGGATCTTGAGGTTTCACATGATGATGCGTTCTCATTGCTTGGTATATTTGTATTATTGATTTCTTGGAGCGGATGGCAGGCGTTTAAGCGACCAAAAGATCAGCTGGGTAAGGAGGTGGCTATTGAGATTACTGATAGTCAGCTTCAGCTCAAATCGCATCTAATTTGGTTAGCCGTAGGTTTAATTCTGTTGATTATCAGCTCCAGAGTATTGGTGTGGGGAGCGGTTGAAGTAGCCCAATATTTTAATGTCAGTGATGTAATTATTGGACTGACTATTGTGGGTATTGGAACCTCGTTGCCTGAGCTTATTTCTTCCATTATCGCAGTAAGGAAAAACGAACATGAGTTAGCAATCGGCAACGTTGTCGGTTCTAATCTTTTTAATACACTTGCTGTTGTTGGAATCGCGGGTGTGATTCAACCCGTCCAGGTAGATGCTACCTTTTTGTACCGGGATGGCTTGTTAATGTTGGGCTTAACCATAGCGTTATTAATCTTTTGCTTAGGAATAAAAGGCCCAGGAAAAATTAACAGGTTCAAAGGTTTAGCATTACTGTTGTGTTTTGTAGGCTACAACGCATATTTGGTGTCTACACAGTTTTAGCGTCCTTGCTAAATGTATTTGTGGATTATTTTACAAAGCCTTGATTAAGAACTGTGACTTCACGTTGCGGGAATGGAATAGATATATCGTTGGCTTTAAGCGTTTCAAGGATAATGAGCAACAAATCTCCACCTACACGATTTTTACCATCGTCTATACCTTCAATCCAAAATTCAATAAACATGTTCACACCGTTATCGCCAAAACTATCGATTTCACAATCTGGGCGCTCTTCGAATGGAACATCTTCACCACTGATAACCTGAGGATGCTCAGCCACCGCTGCTTTAATTATTTCTACCATAGCACGTACATCTGTGGCATAAGCGACACTGAAATCAACTCTATAACGTTGTTTGGGATCTTTATGCGTCCAATTAATAAGCAACGAAGAAATAAAGTTTTCATTGGGAACTAAAATATCTTTACCGTCATAGGTTTCTAATACTGCATGACGCATTTTAAATTCTCGAACAAAGCCTTTTTTCCCGTCTTCCAGCTCAACAAAATCACCAATTGTCAGTGATTTATCCAGTAAGATAATAATTCCTGAGATAAAGTTTGATGCGATAGACTGTAAACCTAGCCCTAAGCCTACACCGACAGCCCCCCCAAATACGGCCAAAGCAGTTAGATTGACTCCCATTATGTTAAGCAACAATATAAAGACAATGCCGAACAAACCCACTTCAAATAACTTGGTAAATACTTCGCGAGTGCTTATATCAAGCTTGTGTTGGCTACGAATGATATCTTTACCCACATTGTTGGATGCACGTCCAAGCCAGAACAGCAGAGCCCCAAAAAACAATACTCGTGTAAGTCCATATAGAGTGACCTGAATATTGCCTACAGTTAAAGATATTTCTTCAAGCGCTTTAATAAAAATGGGCAGAACACCTAAAAGGTGCAATAAAAGAATTGGCAGTCCTATCCAACGAAACAATGTCGACATAAAATTGCTACTGACAAATTCTTTGATAATAGAGTAGAAAAATAACAACACGGCGATGGTGAGTGCTGCATTAATCAGCCACACCGGATATAAGGCTGATTCTCCTACCGAAAGTGAAATACGCAGTAATACTATAGCTACAAGGGGATAAACGATGCTACCGAGTCTATGAAGTATGTTGCTAAGTGGGTGTTCGATAGATATAGGTTTTTTATTGACCAGCAAGCTTCTTTTAACTGTGTTGGCATATATCCAGTAAGCTACAAAGTAACAGGTAATAATGATACCTACTTGAATATAGGTCGCGGGCTCTCCCAACTGTGACTGAGCTAATAGCCAAAGTTCTTGAAGTTTGTTAACAAAAAATTCTATGTCCATCGTTCAATCCTGTTATGTCAACTATTCTAACATGGTCCAAAATAATACAGTTCTATCAGACTTTTCCAAATAGTAAATAAATGCATTATTTAAAATATTACGGTAAAATTATAACGCTGCAAAAGTCAGGAAATTTTCACCGAGTTTTCACTCGTGTTGCTTATCTAGCCACTGACGTGTGTATCTGATGGAGGTTATGTTCCATTGCTTGATACCATTTGGCGTTTTTACAGTAACGATGTCACCCATCTCCTTCTTCAATAAAGCCCTAGCCATAGGTGAGTCTATGGAAATATACCCTGTAGCATCACCGTAAATTTCTTCTGGGCCGACAATTCGAAACTTTTTTACTTCACCCGCATCGTTTTCTATCTCGACCCAAGCACCAAAAAATACTCTACCCTCCTGCTCCTTTGAGTAATTGATGATTTTGAGCTCGGGTAGTAGCTTTCTAAGAAATCGAACACGCCTGTCAATTTCTCTTAATTTCCTTTTGTTATATTGATAGTCTGCGTTTTCGCTCCTGTCTCCAAGGCTTGCAGCCCAAGTTACAATTTTGGTGATTTCGGGTCTTTGTATGAGCCATATTTCTTCATGTTCGTCATATAGCTTCTTGTAGCCTTCAGGTGTTATAAGTTTTGTTTTCAAGCCTGAACCTTTCTTAAAATATTGGGGTAAATTGTAGATGTAACATTGTTCTAACCGGAATAACAAGTTTATCAATAGGCAAAACTGTTTACCTAGTTTTAATTGAGCGGTGCCTCACGTATTTCTACTTTTATTCAATAACATGGTAAGCAAAATTCAGTAGGGATTCTTCTTCGCTATGGGACTGATTATCGAGGTGGTAGACGTTGACGTAAAAGTTGCCACATCAACTAGGAATAAAAACTATTTTCTTAATACCAGTTATTACAATAAATAATTGAAGTTAACAGTGTGAAAATATACTTATCGACTATGCTTAATATTAATCAAGGTGAAGTAGGGTTTTTGTCAATAACCCCTACGAATTTTAATACTAGATACACTTTGAGGAACCTGGCGTAAAAAAGAGTTGCCCTTTTTTTCGCTCTTTACAGAGTCAGCTTAGAGTAAGAGAGACAGTCATAGTACCTTTAAACATGGCAACACTTGATTGGAGGTAAATATCGACATTAAAACATATAAAGTTGAAACATTATTTCGTCTAAATGACCATAAATCACCTGGTTAATCCGGGATAAACAGCCCTTTTTAAGGGCAATAAATTAAGGGAATAAGGTTCAGCACGGAGAATAGCTGATTATCAAAACGATAAATCTAAGCCGACCACGTAACGTGTTCGGCTTTTTATTGGAAGTTATTAAATCGAGTATTACCTATTTGATCAAAATCCAGGCCTTCTCGTTGCGGGTTTACTTGCATGGATGATTTCAAGTAATTCCACTTCAAATATTAAGGTTGAATAACTACTGATTTTACCCGTTGAGCGGGCACCATATGCTAAGTCTGAAGGCACATAAAACTTGTATTTTGCCCCTTTACTCATTAATTGAACTCCCTCAGTCCAGCCTTTAATTACACGATTTAGTGGGAAGCTGGCTGGCTTACTACGCGCATATGAAGAATCAAATTCAGTGCCGCCTATCAGTGTGCCAAGGTAGTTTACTTTTACTGTATCGGTAGCTTTAGGTTTACTTCCTTCACCGCTTTTTAGTACTTCGTACTGTAAACCAGATTTAGTGACAGTGATGCCAGCACGCTGAGCATTATTTTTTAAAAACGCTACACCGACAGCTTTGTTTTCTTGGCCCATCTGAGCTTTTAGTTCGGCTTGTTTTTCTCGTACTAGAGTTTCAACGGTGCCAGTGATAGATTTAATTTCCTCTTTATTGAGTTGTGACTGGCCTTGTAAGGCTGCGATAAAACCTTTTACCAGCAAGCTTTGGTCATATTGAACCTCCACTTTTTTTTGATTAGCTATTTTACTTTCTATAATGTGACCCACACTAGCGCCGATTGCATAAGATTGTTTTTGTTGTTGTGTACTAAGGACTAAGATTTCTACTTTCATAGGATCAACTGGCGGTGGATGACATGCACTTAAAGTTAAAATAGAGACAATAAAAATAGTGATTGAGGTATAGATTGAGGCCTTTTTCATTATAATTCTCCAACTAGCAGTATGTGATTGGTAGGCAAACGCATATACTAAACGGCATATGACAAAAGAGAAACCCATTGAATAATCGTATTAAAGTCATCTATTTTGTAATATCGCTGAGTACCTTAACCCTTATGGCCTGCAGTGGTTCAAGTGATGTGCCGGTTAGTGAATTTCGCCACGCTGAGGGGGGATCTCATGCCTCCCACATTTCTGCAGACAATACGATCGCTGTTGTTTCTTCTATTGACAATGGTATTACCGTTTGGAATTTGGTTACTAACGAGCAGCGATATGTGTGGCGACATCAAGATGATGGCAGCAATTCAGTGACCAATATTCATATTGCCTTTGATAATTCATATGTTGTCACTGCTGATAGAGAAGCATTTGCGTTATGGAATTTAGAACTTGGTGAGCCAGAAGGTTTTTGGCGAATTGACGAGGCAAGTATTCGAGATATAGCCGTGTCAAATCAAGGTCGAGGTATTTTGGTTGGTCGCGGTAATGGTAAAGTAATGTTTTTTGAGCCCAAGACTGGAAGGCGATTAGAGTTTTTAGGCCACCAAGAAAAAATTAATAGTGTGGATATTTCGCCTAATGGTTTTTATGCATTAACAGGTGGCAACGATTATTTAGCCTATCTGTGGGATACTCGCACTGGCCAAGTTATCCATAAGTTTGATCATCCTAGTAGAGTCACTAAAGTGTCGTTAGATGATCAAGGACGTTACGCATTTACTGCTGACAGTAAACGTGATGCGCGGGTTTGGGACCTGATTACAGGTAAAGAAGTCAGTAATTTACAATATTCAGCTAGACAGCGGATATTCACTACTGCAGTATTTTCAGATAATGGTAAGTACCTACTAACAGGTTCCCCATCAAGAAGGATCAATCGCTGGGATGTAAAAACAGGAGCAGAGCTAAATGAATGGCGAGTTTCGGCGCGTGAAGGTAGTAAACCAGCTTCGGCAGTGGTGCATGATGTAGGTTTTATTGGTGATAGCGAAATTGTTTCAGAAAGTAGCAATGGTTTACTAGAAAAGTGGAAGATAGAAAATTAATGAGCACAGTACAGACAGATATCGAACAATTACAAATGAAAATGGCTTTTCAGGAAGACACCATAGAAAGCCTTAACCAAGCACTCATTTTACAGCAAAAACAAATGGACGACTTACAATTTCAACTTAAACAACTGGTATCAAAAATGAGTGCTATTGAGCCTAGCAATATGGCTTCAGAAACAGAGGAAATGCCGCCTCCACATTATTAATTTCAATTTGCGAGATATAAAAATAGAGTTTTTTTAATAATTAAGCCAGCAGGCCTTGAAGCATTTAATTCTTGAATTAAAATAAACTAAAAGACTGCGTTAATTTGTAAATCGTAGTCTAAATTTGTGGAGTGCTAAGCCGTTAGCGAGGATATTTAGGACTCATTTTTTGGGATTCCTAAATAATGGAGACGTTTTTTCCGTGATTACTGCTTAAAATGAAATAAAACGAATAGTAAGTTGATGCAAGTTAGGCGCAGCTTATTTAGTCGATATAATTAAGTTTACTCGAAAGGTTTAGATGCCATGCACTATTAGCAAAAAACTACTCCGGCTTAAACACCCCAATTACACTTCCACCCGAACGTGAGGCTTTTGCGACTTTTTTATCTGTTTGGGACTCTGAGTAATGACACTTCACACACTCTAACTTTTCGACATTATTTTCGAAATACAGCATGATAGTATCCAGTGCGCGGCACTTGGGGCAATTTGCTCCAGCGACGAATCGTTTTTTTATTTTATTAACCATGGTTTAAGACATTTTTTCGGTTCATCATCTTGATATGATACTCCCATTCAAATTTGAGTGTTATCTCGTTTTAGTTTAAGTGAAACTAATAACAGACTAAACGCTTAAGATAGCTAAAAAGTTCATAACAGGTTTTCATGATCCAATTTTCAGATGTTTCGTTAATGCGTGGCAGCAAAGTTTTGCTGCGAGATGCCAATGCAGTTGTTTACCCCGGCCATAAAGCAGGCCTGATTGGTGCTAACGGGTGTGGAAAGTCCACCTTGTTTGCTTTAATAAAGGGTGAGTTACACACCGAGCAAGGGGATTTTAATATTCCTAAAAACTGGCAAATCGTCTCGGTCGCACAAGAAACGCCTGCGGTTGAACGCTCGGCTCTGGATTATGTGATTGACGGTGATAAACAATACAGAAAGCTACAAGCACAACTCGCCACAGCAGAAGAAGCCCACAACGGCGAACAAATCGCTCTTTTACATGGTTCGTTAGAACATGTGGGTGCTTATGATATTGATGCCCGTGCCTCGACTATTTTAGCTGGTCTAGGTTTTGCCAATGATGTAATGAAAAATCCGGTTTCTGCTTTTTCTGGTGGTTGGCGAATGCGTCTCAACCTAGCCCAAGCATTGCTTTGTCATTCCGATTTATTATTGTTAGATGAACCTACTAACCACCTCGATTTAGATGCAGTCATTTGGTTAGAAAAATGGCTACAGCGTTATACGGGCACCTTGATGCTGATTTCTCACGATAAGTCCTTTTTGGACAGTACAGTGAATGAAATCATCAGTGTTGAGTCGCAGCAACTTGTTAGTTATACCGGTAATTACGATGCTTACGAAAAACAACGTGCCGAGCGTTTACGTCTACAAAGTTTGCAGTATTCAAAGCAACAAGATCAAATAGCGCACCTCGAATCTTTTATTAATCGATTTGGTGCGAAGGCAAGTAAAGCCAAACAAGCCCAAAGCCGTGTAAAACAATTGGCAAAAATGGAAACGTTACTGCCGGTGATGGCCGCTTCCGAATTTAGCTTTAAATTTTTTACCCCGCCAAAGTTACCTAACCCTTTAATAAAGATGGAGCAGGTAAAAGTAGGTTATGGCGATACTATAATTTTAGAAAAATTACACTTGAATCTAGTGCCGGGCAGCCGTATCGGCTTACTAGGTAAAAATGGCGCGGGTAAATCGACCTTAATTAAATTGTTAGCAGGTGAAATATCACCCATTGAAGGGCTATACGAAACATCAGCTGGATTGCGAATAGGTTATTTTGCGCAACATCAATTAGAGTTTTTACGTGGCGAGGATTCAGCCATTGCCCACATGCAAAGGTTAGATAAAAAGGCTACCGAGCAAAGTCTCAGAGATTATTTAGGCGGTTTTGGTTTTCGTGGTGATAACGCCTTAAGCAAAGTAGAGCCTATGTCTGGTGGTGAAAAAGCTCGTCTAGTATTAGCTTTAACCGTTTATCAAAAACCTAACTTGTTGTTGCTGGATGAGCCCACCAACCACCTAGACTTAGACATGCGGCATGCATTAAATATTGCGTTGCAAGGCTTTGAAGGTGCCATGGTACTGATATCTCATGATAGGTTTTTACTGACATCGGTGTGTGATGACTTTTATTTAGTGGATTCAAAGCAAGTACAAGCCTTTGATGGTGACTTAGATGACTACAAAGACTGGATCCTCAAAGGCGATAAAGGCACTAGTGTAGAAAGTGACAAAACCACTGTTAAACCTGATCGTAAAAATATTAAACGCTTAGAAGCAGAATTTAGACAGGCAACAAAACCTCTCAGAAAGTCCATTGAGCAACACGAAAAAACCATGACTGCAGCTCAAACAAAACTAGAAGCTTTAGAGCAGCAACTCGGTGACACTGAGTTATACAACGCCGAAAACAAAAACCAACTCAAACAAGTGTTGACTGAACAAGCCAATCATAAATCAACCCTTGAAGAAGCAGAAATGTATTGGCTAGACGCGCAGGAAGAGTTGGAAACTAAACAAAAGGAATTTGAGCTGGAAATTGTTAGCTAACATGCTGTTTTTGGGTCTTTATAAACACGGATAAACCAATCATTAGTTACCACAAATACGAAGAAAACGATCGGGTGGCTGAGTTAGCGTGCGGCCATTTCAACATGTTAGACATAACCCACCTGAACAAGTCGCCCTTGGGTCATCACAGTAGATGGCCATAAATCTATGCTGGGGCATAAACTGGCATGTAAAAAGTGTGACCGAGATGCTCCTTTGGACAGAAATTACCCGATGTAGAGCTAAACATTATGGTCACTGTTTGTTTACTGGGCTATGACGTAAAAAGTGACGATGTTGATGTGTTATTTTTTGGTACTGGACATACAGATAACCAGCATATTAACGGTGGCATGATGCAGGGAATTAGTACCATGCTATTTCGACTGCTATTGCGGGAGAACTACCTAGTGATCCCAAAAAAGTATTCGATGAAGCAACACAAGGACAATGGCGTATTTGGCCAAAAATTGGTTGGGGACCTAGCGAGACTAGAGGCAGTGGTGAAAATGTGGTTTTAGCCCATGTTAGCTTGTCTTATTTTCAAGGAGGCATAGAGTTTACCCTTGCTGCACAAACCGCCGCACCAGGAAACGATAATATTTATGTCAATTATGCAGGGATAAAAATGCAATCCTTGTTAACGCAAAGTATGTTTGAGTTATTTTAAACTCATCGCAAATAACATTTAACGATGCCAGGGTAAATATGACTTCGATTATCTGTGTTAACACACAACTTGTGATTGCAGTGACACTCAAGCAAAGATTTACCAAGCTATTTTAAGACGTTGACTAAATCTCTAGGTGGCCTTGACCCTAAGTCCTACTGCGATGGTAACTTTTCTAAGATTTTTCATTCAGACTGAATCATACAACTTACTTTTAAAACTCTTTAAAAGTAAGTTGTATAATAGTGATGTCGTCCATGAAAAAGTCTAAGAATGGCAATCGCACACTTTTATGAAACACATCATCACACGCCATAAAACAGAAACGTGGCATAGTACTAAATACCTACATCTGTTTAAACCTTAAGCACCTATAGTTATCCCTGCAGTAAATAATTGACCTTAAGCACACAGTGTAAGAAGCGTAAAAAGTGTAAATTGAGTACATTTCTGACGTTGTGCCTTGGTGAATATTCCATTTCTTAATAATTAAAATATTTGGGAGCATATTATGATAACTAAACAAGGTCTTAGTAAGGTTTTACTATGGCTGCCTGTTGTAGGTGCACTATATCTTTCTAGTCATGTGTTTGCCGGTAGTTGGCAAAATAATCAGTCGTTGGGTGGTTTTAATAAAGTCAATATCTATACACCCGACAGCATTTCGTCTATTGGACAGGGTAAGGCATTGATGATTGTGCTGCACGGTTGCGTGCAGTCCGTTGATGCCTACCTCACAGCTAATTTGGAGTCTGCTGCGGAAAACCACGGTATGGTAATCGCTGTACCAGACGCAATGAATAAAGCGGGTTACAGTTGCTGGTCATATTGGCAAGGGACTAAATCCCGTTCCAGCGGCGACTATAAGAATTTGATTTCACTGGCCACTGCACTGACTACTGATAGTAACCGTGATATCGACCCGGATCAGGTATATATCGCTGGTCTATCCTCAGGTGCAGCTTTCGCCAACACCACCGCTTGTTTGGCTCCTGATATTTTCGCGGGCATGGGTATTAGCGCTGGTCCCAGTATAGGTACCAGTTCAAACGGAGCACTTGGACCCTGTGAAACAGCAAATGTACAAGCTCGATGTCAGCAGTATGCTGGCTCTTATTCCAGTCATTTCTCCAGTCAAATTGCTTCTATTGCCCAAGGGGATCAGGATTCAACGGTGAACTTATGTTACAACGCACAAAATGCCAAAGGTATGGCTGACCTATATGGTGTGAGTGAATTACCCGGCAGCAATATTATCAGTGAAGGAGCCGGTCGGACTGGCGATGAAACACTTTGGCAAGACGGACGCGTGTCTAAACTGTGGTTTAACGGCGTTGATCATGCTTGGTCGGGTGGTCAGGGGGCAAATGGCTCATATATCAATGGTAGCGGCATCAATTATGCCGAATATTTAGGACGGTATTTTGCCACTAACAACCAGCGGGTTGATCGTAACGTAGGTCCTCTATTGAGCAATATTCAGATAAGCCTGTCTGGCAGCCAAATAATGCTAAGTGGCAACGCTCAAGATACTGAAGGCTTTGTGGCTGAGGTCAGTGCTAGTTTTGCGGGAGTCGGTGGCAGTTTAAGCAGTGGTGCAAGTTCAGTAGATGGGGCTGATAATTTTATGATTATCAGTGCTGCACTTGCCGATAACCTTTATCAAGTTAGCCTGCTGGCTACCGATAATGAAGGAAAAGATTCAGCACTTTTCTATAGTTCTATTCGTGTTGGACCTCCTCCGTCACCAGCGGCGCCAGTACTTAGCAATATAACGGTGAGTGTTTCTGGGCAATGTGCAACAGTTAGCGGCAATGTGACAGATATTAATGATGACTTAACATTAGTTAGTATTGCCTTTGCCAACGGCAATATTTCTGCCGTTATTGAACAAACGAGCTATTCGGCAATACAATGCAGTCTGCCCGGTGGCAGCAATACCGCAAGCGTAACGGCAAACGATCAAGCTGCCCAGACTAGCAACGATAGCATCACATTTACTATTGATGCAGGTCAGACAGCCACGTTAGAGCAACATATTAATGCAGGGCGACTGGATTATACCAATTACGCCAATTGCTACCTGGAATACAGCACATCTGCCTTCAAGTTATTTGAAATGGCCTCAGGTGCGAGTCAATGTGTGTGGCAGGATAACGATGCGTCTTGCACTGGACCAATACAGGCCTGCAGTGGTGATGAAAGCGGAGGCGGTTCTGGTGGAGGAAGTGGTGATTCGAACGGCGAAACGTGTGTCGAACATAGCACCTATAACTATTACCATAAAACTGCAGGAAGAGCCTACAGCTCAGGCAGCCCCTATGCGCCAAACTATTTCGCACAAGGCTCTGATGAAGCCATGTCCGGCTCAACTTATGGGCTTAGTATTCTTCACTCTACTGGTAATGCTATCTGGTCTTTAGGTAATTGCCCTTGATATATTAAGTGAACTTAAAGACGGCAGAGCTACACTCACCATTGCTCTGCCATTTTTATTTTATTGTGCATCCAGCTCTTCCTCTGTGGTTAAAGTATTTCACCTTTTCAAACTGATTTTACCTCTCCCCCAGCTTAGATATATACATTGAGCGTAATTGTCCGGTTAACTTGAAGTTTTTTGTCCTTGTTGGCCAAAGGATGCCATGTATTATTTACAACATAAAAATAACAGTTTATTTACATTAAGGTGCAGTATGCCCGAATTTATTATCCCCAGCAGTCCAAGACATAAGCCCAGACTTCATCCACTATGCAGTGCTTTGTTAGTTGCACTTGCTTTGCCTATTCATGCACAAGACAGTGACAATACAAAAGAAGATTCAGAACGCGGTATCGAGTTGATTACGGTGACTGCTACTCGTCAGGTCGAAAATCTACAAGATGTGCCTATTGCTATCACAGCTCTGTCTGCGAATGAGTTAGAGAAGATGCAAATTCAGGATTTGGGCGATCTGGAGTCAAAGGTGCCTAATCTGAACTTGCATGTAGGCGATGCTTCTAACGCCGTGGTGTATATTCGCGGAGTGGGTCAGATAGATTCCATCTCTTTTAATGATCCGGGGGTGGGTGTTTATCTGGATGATGTCTATATGGGTCGGGTTCAAGGTGCATTTCTCGATGTGGTGGATCCACAGCAAATTGAAGTATTGCGAGGCCCTCAGGGCACCCTCTACGGACGCAACACTATCGGAGGAGCGATTAAATTTACCAGTGCTAAACCCACAGAAGATACAGAGGCGTACCTAGGTCTTAATCTTGGTAATTACAACCAATTGGGCCTTAAAGGCAGCATAAGTGGAAGCTTGATAAGTGATACGTTGACAGGACGATTTGCGTTATCTAGTAAAAAACGGGACGGTTATAGTAACAATCTCTTTGATGGCGGCGATGACAATGATAAGGATACCCTGGCTTGGCGGGGAAGTCTGATGTATCAACCGACTGATTATTTTTCAGCCTACCTCGTATTGGACGGTTCCGATAGCAGCCCTAATCATTCACGTACTCCTCATAGGGAAACCCCTATTTATTCGCTGTCAGCAGGAGGTTTTCTGCCTGCTGGTGATGATCCTTTCGAAGTCGATGTTACCTATAACGATCTGGAAAAGTTGAAAACGAAAGGAGCGGCACTGACCCTAGAATACAATTGGGGCAATAATACTGTTAAGTCTATCAGTGCCTATCGCGAAATGGATTATCGAACTCACTTGGATCTAGACGGTAGTGCAGATGAGACGTTTGGTATTTATAATTTCGAAGAGCAGGATCAGTTTAGTCAGGAACTGCAGTGGCTTTATCGCACAGACTCACTTTCAGTGGTTTCCGGCCTTTATTACTTCAAGGAAAATGATCTGACCCTAGGCGGCGCAGTAGCTCCAGAGTTCTTTGTCCCTCTTGGCGATGGTGTCTACTTTCCTTTTCCTGTTATCAATGCCGGAAAACGTGATCAAATCAACACCAGTAGCGCTGTCTATACCAATATCAATGTTGATTTAACTAAGCGTTTAAGCCTTACTTTAGGTGCCCGCTACACCACAGAGAAAAAATCAGTCAGTAACGAAGGAGAAGAGTTTTTCGGTACCGGCATCACGACCGCCGAACAGATGGAGCAAGTGTTCGGTACCGGTGTGGGATTCGGGCAGACCGGTTATGAGGCTGAGCAAGACTGGAATTCCTTCTCACCCAAAGTCGTTTTAGATTATAAGGCTACTAAGAAAACCCTTGTATATGGTAGCGCCAGCCGGGGTTTCAAAAGCGGCGGTTTTAACGGTCGTCTGACATCTATCGCCCAGCCATTTGATCCTGAAACCATGTGGAGTTATGAAGTGGGATCCAAGTCGTTGTTGAACGACGACAACATTCGTTTAAATATGGCGGCATTTTACAACGACTATAAAAACTTTCAGCTGAGTCGCTTTTCTATCGATCCAGACACTGGTGCCTTCTTGTCTCTGTTTGATAACGCTGGTAAAGCTAGTATCTACGGTGCTGAGATGGAATTCAGCGCCATGCTGACCGCTGATCTAACCCTCAACATTAATGTCGGCTACTTGGGGGGAGGTTATGACAATCTAATTGGTGACTTCGGTGAGGAGGTCAGTGACAAACGTGAGTTGGTTAACGCTCCGAAATGGAATGGTCGACTCGGTTTAGAATACTGGTTTGATATAGGCGCAAAGGGTTCTCTTTGGGCTAGTCTGTCATCTAGTTATCGTAGCAAAACTTATCTGACGGTGAGCAGCAGTGAAGTGTTAGCCCAAGATGCATATTCGCTATTGGATGTATCTGTTCGATACCGCTCTCCCGATGAGCGCTGGCAAGTCATGCTGTATGGCAAAAACTTGACTGACAAGCACTATCGACAGCACGGTTTCGATCTTAGTGCTTCACCCGGAGTTCAGCTGGGTTACTACGGTGCTCCACGCACTTTTGGTATCGATATAAAATATGAGTTTTAATATGAGACTTGATAAAGAAACAGCAGTCCTTCTGGAGCAATTTAACCAGCAGATACCAGATCTCCATAACCAACAGGTTTCGATAGAAACCTCTCGGGCTGGTGCCCAAGCTATGTTTATCGGCTTGCAAGGCCCAGTGCCAATAGGATGCCGAGTCAGTGAGCTAAACATACCTAGTGATGAAGGTGATATTCCCGCTCGCCTTTATCTACCAGTCATCGAGACAGAAACCCCGTTGCCAGTAGTTATGTTTCTGCACGGCGGTGGTTGGTCTTTGGGAGATTTGGACTGTTATCAGGCCTTGGTCGCCAGTCTCTGTGAATTGAGTGGTATGGCATTTGTCAGCCTAGAGTATCGGCTGGCTCCGGAGCACAAATATCCGGCCGGTTTAAAGGATGCCTGCTCAGGATTAAGTTGGCTCTATCAACATGCTCAGTCAATGAATTTAGACTCAAACCGTATTGCACTGATGGGTGATAGTGCTGGTGCTAATCTTGCCCTATCGACCAGTTATCAGATGAACAACATAAACGGTATACAGCTGAAAGGTCTGTATTTAATTTATCCAGTATTGGATGTACATAACCCTCATCAGACTTATCCATCAAGAGAGCAATTTGGAAACGGGGATTATTTACTGAGCACAGCGGCTATCGATGACACGCGTGTGATGTACCTAGACGAGAAAGGACGCGCTGATGACCCATTGGTCTCCCCGATGTTTTTGACTGATTTACAGCGTTTACCAGCCACTTCCATTTTGGTAGCCGGTTTTGACCCATTGCACGATGAAGGCCAACAATTCGCTGAAAAACTGCACCAAGCCGGGAAACTAAGGCACTTCGAAGACTTTGACAGCACCATCCATGCTTTTTTGTCCTTCGGAGATTTATCAGTGGCTCAGCAAGCTAGACAACGTTTAGCCGAACAGCTTAAAGCAGACTTGTTGCCCAATAAGGAAAATGAACACACACAAAGGAGAGCATCACGATGAAAAGGATGAATAATAATCAATTCAAAAGCATTCGCCGGCTTCAACAATTCGGTCTGGCGATTCTGTTGACATTCATCGCTAGCCTAGTCAACGCAGCCAGCCCTGTCCTAGAAGCTAGTTTTAGCAGTGGTATCAACAATGGTTGGGCCAAAGTAGAAAGGTGGGGTGATACCAGTGGTAATTTAATGCAGGAGAGCTTTCCCTTAGATGGTCGAGGTAATCAAACCGGTCAAAGAGCTACTTTTTTTGCCAACCCAACCCCCTCTTCGGATACGTTTTTGATCTACTATGGGCCAAACTGGAATAGCAATAGTAAAGCGACGCCAGTGTTACTGATCCACGGTGCTAATCAGGATGCCGATATAGCCTGGGCGAACCCCAATGAAGCCGGTGACTATGGCTGTGGTAGGCAAACCTGTCCAAACACAGGTTTGATGCAAGCTCTAGCAACAGATAACTTTAAGGTATTTGCTCTATCTTTGGCCCATAAAAACGGCGACGGGTATTTCTGGTCAGAACAGATAGCCAATGCCATCAGCGTGATCAAAAATCGAACTGGCGCACAGAGTGTGGACCTAGTTACCTGGTCCAAGAGTGCTTTTAATGCCCGAATGTATGTTTCATCTTTGACCCAATCATGGGGAACGGTTTACCAGAATGATGTAAGACGGTTGATAATGCTGGGAGGTCCTAATAATGGTATCGACTGGTCCTTCCGTCACGGTTGGACTCAAACCTTTGGCGTATACCCTGGTTGCGGCGGTGTCATCAACGGCCCAACGGCCCATGATGCTATATTTTGCTTCGGTGTTTGGCAATATGGTTCTGAATGGAGTTATGCCTCCAGCTATTTTACTGGCGCTGCACAAATGCTGAAAAAATGGGATAGTACCTATTCATTATCAGTAAGCGAACAGGATTGGCATACTACTTATTACGGCGGTTGGGGCTATTATACCCATGCTCAGGGTATCGATGCGTTTATGCCTGAATCTTTGGTGGATTCAGTTAGGGCTGCTGGTACGGACCCTGCTGTTCGAATTCACAATCTTTGTGGTAATCAAGCGGATATCGCGTTGATCCATAATGAACATACCGGCCCTTCAGATGGTGTTGTATTTATAACCAGTTGTAGTGATACCACAGGCATCAATAACAACGGTGGTACTTCCGTGATTGCCTCTAATCATTTGGAACTGGGCTGGCAACTGGCCGGCGTTAATCAGATTAGGAGCTGGCTTAATGCCAACTGATTATTAATGGGAATTAGTCTAAGGTGCGAGAGCTGAAACATCACTCTGTACTTTAGTTGGATTGATTTGCAGGATACTTTATGCTCTATTGCCTTGACTCTTTTACTCTCGGACAAAGCAAATCGGTGCCTGAATCATCCTTTCTGTCACAGCAGCATCCTCAGTCAATCCATGATCATGGCCTGACGATGCTGACGTCAATTTTGGCCGCTGCTGGTTTGTCATTGCCAGTTGTCTTGGCCGATTTAGGTTTGCAAGACAACGGCAGTCTTAGCATTGTGGATTTTCTAAGAATACTAGAATCCTTCTCCATTGAGCTGCGTGATGAGTCATTGCATATGTCTAAGCGCCCTCTATTGCCGGGCACTAATGATCATGTATTGGCCAATTTAAGTCGTTGCGAAACCTTGCTGGACGCTCTGCAACAACTGGCGAGCTCTTATAATTTTATTCATGGCGGCGCCTATAACAGGGTGGAAGTAAAGGATCGTGAAGTAGTCTATGTCATAGATGACCATGATTTCCCTTACTTGGATGACAGCAGCAGCGAACATATTCGTTTCAATCTAGAATGTGTATTATTGTATGTGCATGGTGTGATCTGTAGTCTTTCCCATCCTCAGCAAGCGGACTTAATTAAGGTGCAGAGTAGGATCCCGAGTAAGCAGCAATCCCTGTTGCTGGCAGCATTTCCTAATCTGCCCATCCGCCACACTGCCTCATGTTACGCGCTGCATTATCCCGTCGAGTTGGCTAAAATAAAACTGTGCAGCGAGCAAAATATCCCTCTCACTTCAGCCCAAGTCTATAGTGGGTTACAGCAATATTTGTTAGTTGAACCTGATAGTCATGAAAACTTGCTGACCAAAGTGAGATCAGCATTAAAAGCCGGTTTACACAGCCAGGAAGCGGTGGCAGATTGTCTGGGGTGCAGTGTTGCGACACTGCGTCGCAAATTGGCTGACTGCAACAGCAGTTTTAGAAAAGCTCGCGAAAAATTCTTGAACCAGGAAGCGAAAATACTACTGTCGCAACAAATGAACCTGGATGATATTGCCCATAAACTGGGTTTTTCCGATTCTAGGAGCTTTAATCGGGCTTTCAAGGCTTGGAATGGCATGACGCCCAGAGATTTCGTTGACAACCAATAACGAATCTAAAGTGGTAGGAATTTTACACCGCCTGATATCAACTTAAACAACTATATACGCTTTTAAAAATGTGTTCTTTGTAGCAATGTTAGCTATTTTGATTGGTAACACCAGAATATTTTTATTTTCCTCTGTGTCCACTCGCTCTGTGGTTAAAAGCTTTTATCTTTGCTTTATGCCTGCAACCAAAACAGGTTTTTATGTTTTAGCTGATTTGATGTATTCTATGCTTATAATAATTCACACCTTTGTTGTTGATGAACTCAGAGCCCCAAACCAATCAAAATGTTCGTTATGGTGAAATAGTTGAAAGTGATTTTAGGCCTCCTTGGTGGGCTAAAAATAGACACATGCAAACTATTTTCCCGCGTTTTATACAAAAACGCGCCAAGCTTGATTATCGTAAGGAAAAGTTAGTTTTACCTGATGGTGATTTCGTCAATTTAATTTGGGCCGGTAATGTACAAAAATCATCAGGCTTAATTGCTATGTTCCATGGTTTGGAGGGTTCAATTCGCTCGCATTATAGCAACGACATGGCGGCGAACTTTGTTAAGCAGGGCTACGCAGTGGTGTTAATGCATTTTCGTGGTTGTGGCGGTGAACAAAACGCCACACCAAGAGCCTATCACTCAGGCGAAACAGAAGATGCTTGGTATGTTTTGAATTGGCTTGAGCAGAAATTTCCTGAAACAAGCAAAGCGGCAATGGGTTTCTCTCTTGGTGCTAATATGCTGCTCAAACTCTTGAGTGAACAACCTAAGCAGAAGATTGTAAAAGCGGCAATGGCTGTGTCTACACCGTTCAACTTGGCTCTGTGTGCGAATAGTATTAACCAAGGATTCTCTAAGGTTTACCAAGCTTATTTGTTAAAAAGCATGGTAAACAATCTGTTGATTAAAATGCGAAATATGGATTATGGCAAGTTACTCAAAGTAACAGAGTCACAGATTAAGCAGTTTAAAAGCTTTCGAGATTTTGATGAGCATATCACCGCGCCACTGCACGGTTTTGTAGATGCTGATGATTATTATAATAAATGCAGTTCACAAAATTTTCTTAAAGGCATCACCACACCTACGCTAATCGTTCATGCCAAAGACGATCCTTTCATGCACGAGAGCATCGTGCCCGATATCGATGCTATATCGCCAAATGTATGCCTTGAAGTGAGCGAGAACGGTGGCCATGTTGGGTTTCTTCAGGGTACACCATGGCGCCCTAAAATCTGGATGCAGCAAAGGGCCAATACTTTTTTTCAGCCTTTTATTGCTGGCAAGGCAACTCATTTATTTACAGGTAATCCCCAATGATCATCCCAATTACAGACTTAACCGAAGACGTTTTATTGAATATTATTGAAGGTTTTGTCTTACGTGAAGGCACCGAATATGGTGAAGCTGACGTGTCACTGTCAGAAAAAGTGCAGCAAGTGCTGGCGCAGTTAAGGTTAGGTGATGTGCTGTTGGTTTATTCTGAATTACACGAAACAGTAAACATCATCCCCAAGCAACAGCTCGGGGAATTTGAATTGTCAGAGAATGTGCAACAATAGAGTGTTTGCAGGCTTAGTGGGCCAAAAAAACCAAGTTAAAGTTAACTGGTACGGTTAGACCAATACCACTTAACCCTGCTAACGTTTGCAATATTTCAATTCCAGATGTCAAACCAAAATCTGTAGCCGATATTAAGATTGGCTGAGTACTGGTAGCGACTATGCCATCATCGGCTTTGCGTGTAACTTGCACTGTCGCGCTAATCGTTTTGCTAATACCCATAATACTTAACTCTGCTGGAAGTGTCACTAATACTGAATTACCCTTTGCAAGAGTTAAAACGCTATCAGGTAGTTGCGCCGTTAATTTAGCTGTGGGAAATTTGTCTACTAAAAAAAGTTTCTCGCGCATCCGTGTATCGCGGATTTCGATACCTGAGTCGATGCTACCTAGTTCAATTTCAACTTGTAATTTTCCTTCAGGACCAAACTCGGCGTTAAGTGTCCTGAATTGTTGAACCTCACTGATATGCTGATTTTTAGTTGATACAAAACTCAAGCTTGATTCGTCCTTAACTAACATCCAATGGGCGTTTGCTGCTGAACAGAATAAAAATAAACTGATAAAAATAGTGCTTAGTAATAAAGATTTCATAGTTAACTCAATTAGTAGAAATGATACTTCTATACGGGTTGATTGTCGTTCCCAAATTCACATTTAACGATGTTCTGCCAATCGACATTCTGGTCGCCCATAATAAAAAAATCAGGGTTTATAACACTGGTACGCGAGTTGTAACTTAAAGGGGCAAAATCATGTGCCAATATTTTGCCTCCCGCTTCGACCACTATACATTGAGATGCACCTGTATCCCATTCTCCCGTTACGCCAAATCGTAAAAAAACATCTGCTTTACCCTCAGCAATAAAACAGGCTTTAAGAGAACAACTGCCCGCAGGTAAGGTTTGATAAATACGGTCTTCACTGAGACTAGAGATGACTTTCTCGCGAGGTTGTCTGCGACTAATAGCAATAATCAGAGGATCTTCGTTAGGTGCCTCTAAACTGCGGACATAAATTTGTTTATTCTCTACAGGGCATTCTTTAAATGCGCCATGACCTTTCAGCGCAGAATACAAGGTTTCGCCAGTGGGCCAGTAAATGACGCCCATAATAGGTACGTTGTTTTCTATCAGTGCAATATTAACTGCAAAATCACCACTGCGAGCGATAAATTCTTGAGTTCCATCAATGGGGTCAATAAGCCAATAACGGGTCCAAGTTTTGCGTAATTCTAGTGAGCTAATTTCTGTCTCTTCAGACATGATAGGAATGTCTGGCGTTTCCTTTCTCAACATATCCATAATGACTTCGTTGGCTCTGTAGTCAGCGGTAGTGACAGGCGAGTCGTCATCTTTTTGAAAACTAGTAAAATCACCACTGTCATATATTTCTAGTACTACTTTACCTGCTTTGACCGCTGTTTTTTTGGCTATATCAAAAAGCTGTTGTGCGTTTTCTGTTGGCATTAGCGGGCTTTCCTCCATTTTTCAGCAAGTAACAAGGCAGCAATACATCTAGCCTCTACAAAATCATCTTTAGCTAATAATGCATCTATATCATTAATTGACCATTTAACAACTTCTAAAGGTTCAGGCTCATCACCTGGGAGTACTTCAGGATATAGATCTTCTGCGATAAAAATGGTCATTTTGGCATCAAAAAACGCAGGCGCCATGCTAACACTATGCAGAGGGTGTAATGTTTTTGTACCAAAGCCAATTTCTTCTTTTAATTCTCTATTTGCCGCTACCTCTGGGGATTCACCTGGGTCAATCAATCCTTTTGGGAAGCCTAATTCGTAGGTATGAGTACCTGCGGCATATTCCCTGACTAATAAAAATTCATCAGCATTGATAAAAGGCACCACCATGACAGCGCCTCTGCCACTGCCAGCCATGCGTTCAAAAATACGGGTTTCGCCATTTGAGAACTCTAAATCGACTTGCTCGATTTTAAACAATCCGCTTTTGGCAACCACCTTGCGCGAGTGAATTTGTGGAAGTGTTTTTTTATTGTCTATGTTGCTCATGAATTTTTCACGTTAATATGGCCGCTGCTCTCGTCTGTTTAAAAGTTAAATGAACTTTAAATTGATGAATTGTATGATGATTAAATATACCTGTTAAATAGAGGACATGCTACTTGTCAAAGCTTGCTTGGAAAGATATTCATACTGTGTTGCTAGATATGGACGGCACTTTGCTTGATCTGCACTTCGACAATCACTTTTGGTTAGAGCACCTGCCTAAAAAATTAGCTGAGAAACACGGTGTTTCAGTAGAAGCTGCCAAAGATTTGATGGCCGTAGATTACGCACAGGTAATGGGTACGCTAAGTTGGTATTGCCTAGATTTTTGGACTGAAAAACTGAATATCGATATCATTGAGGCCAAACGCGAGATTGAACATCTAATCAGTATACGCGCCGACAGTTTACCTTTTATAGATACCTTAAAAGCCTCAGGGAGAGAAGTGATCTTAGTCACCAATGCCCATCCAGACAGTTTGTCGTTAAAGGTGGAACATACTCAATTAGACGAGCATATAGACCAATTAATATCGACTCATGAATTTGCTGTCACCAAAGAGTCCCAGCTTTTATGGCAACGGCTGCAGACAAAACTTGGCTTTAATCCAGAGCACACCCTTTTTGTTGACGATAGTTTAGGCATACTAAAAGCCGCTCAAGACTTTGGTATTAAACATTTATTAGCTGTTAGCAACCCTGATAGCCAACAACCCGCTAGAGAGATTAGCGAGTTTCCATCAATACAGGACTATCGTTATTTGCTGGATGATATTACGGCAAATCCGTTTATCCATTAGGTTGTCATATTTTAGAGTGAGCTAAACCCTCAGTCACTTATCGGATACTATAAAAAGAACAGTGATTTGTACTGTATAGACGGTGTTAGAACTTAATCGGAAAATATCCATCGGCATCGGCTTGACCAAAAAACTGTGCAGCCTGATGTACTTCTTTGGGTAAGCTAACCTCGGGTTTAAACCGCCCTTCTATTTTAAATTGCATATTAGCAGGAATAGTGGCTTTTGCGGTTAAGCCAAATCTGTTGGGTTGTTTGACGTGCAACACAACACTGCCATCTTGGCAGCTTAGATCAGCTGTAAAATCACCTAATTCAATGACTCCGGTTACACCTGTAAAATTGGCATTCAACCATTGACCTTTTACCGGTAAAAGTTTGGCAACCTGCTTCGTAATCCACCCGGTTTAGCTCAACTTTAAAGCGACCGTCGGCTTCAATAGGAATGGGTAAAGGCAGCAAGCTAATCGCTAAGTTGGCAGGTATGTAAGCCAATAAATTTTCAACTTTGAGATGTTGCCCTTTGAAACTAACCAATCCACTTGCAGATATTTGAGCAACGTCACGCATATTACCCGCGTTGATATCTGCGCTGATTTTCCCTAGCACTAGAGGGAAAAAAGACAGTGTCCAGTTAACATCAGATATCGGGAAACCTTTGGCTTGCGCACGTTGTGCATGACCATTCCAAATGGTGCCCGAAATGCCACTTACACTCACCCCTTTGGGTAGCTGGATTTTCGACAAAACATGGGCTGCAGGTAATGTAACAATTAAAAATATAACATAAACCACGAGGCATAAGACGCCCCATTTTAAAACTGACTTCATGATTTCCCTAGTTTTAAACGACGAATTTTAACTTGCCCAGGCAAATCAGATTCTGCTATATCAATGTCTAAAATGCTCACACCGGTTTTTTCTAGTGATTGTAACCAACTTAATACATTATTAAAGGGAGCTTGATCTATCCATACTTGTAATTCGTCATCCTGAGGTTGCATCCGAGAAATCGTAATTTTCATGCTATTAGCTGATTGGTTCACCGCTTGAGGCAGTGAGCCTGAAAATGAAGCCTTGTTACCGCCACTCTTTCGAAGTTGCACTGCTCGGTTAGCATTTTTCTGTACCCATTCAAGTAACTCTGTTTGATTGTTAACTGCGGTTTGGTTTCGCTCGAGTGACGTGCTCAGCGGTGACCAAATTCCCCAATAAAATATGGCAACTAATACTAACACCGCTGAAATAATCACTAAGCGTTGTTCACGATTACTTAATTGTAAAAACGTACTTTTGAGTTTGTCCATATTAACTCCTAATCGACAAAGAGCCGATGACTTGGTTATCTTTTTGATTAATAGAACCCTGCTCAACAGTAAACCCTTGGGCTTCTGCTTGACGCTTAAATTGGTCTAAGGCATCAAAATTACGGGCCACTACCTGAATACGTAACTCCCCCCGACTGCTGTCAAAACGCATAGTTTGAGGTTTAACCTGGGATTCTTCAAATGCAGGCCTGAGTTGACTCAACATAATTAACATCGATGCTCCGCCGCCGCCTTGTTCCAAGGCTTTCATCTGTCGCGTCATGGTGGTTTTAAGATCCCGATATGCACCAGCATTGGGAAATGCACGTTTATACTCGCTACTTACCTGTGTCTTTAATGTGGCTAGTTGCTCGGTAAGTCGATTCTGCTCTAGGGTCTTATCTATTAAAGTGGTGAATAGCGCAATAACAGCTAACACCGCCGCTAAACGCCATTTTTTCCATTGGCCACTGACTTTGTTGCTAATTTTGTACTCACCTTGTAACAGGTTGAATTCTGTCAGCTTAACTCCTTGTGCTAAGACTTTCATGGGTAACTCAAGAGGCATTACCGACACCTCTAGATTTTCAACATCAGCTAAATTTGTTCCGGAATAATCATTAACCAAAAGTGCTTGTTGGTTGAGTTTGGCATACTGTCTTGCATGATGATTAATGGCTTGTATTAACCAATCTCTTTCACCCTGTAAACCCGCCCAATCGTCTTTTCGAACCAATAGTTGTCGCCCTAGCTCCAATATTGACCAAGCGTTTTTATCTGCTATTGGCAATGCCAAAACGTCGGGTATGACTTGGTCGCAGGTTAAACCCGCATCTTCAATCATGTTCAGCCAGCTTTGTAGTTTTTCTTTGTTAACTACAGCGACAGCTTGTTTGTTGCCATTTTTGGGACCTAGGGCAAAAAATTGTTGGGCAATATCACCACTTATCTCCTCTTCCAATATAAATGGAATCGCAGCTAAGGCTTTACGCCCAGCTTTAGCTGGCAACTCTACCCACTTCAGCAAAACGTCGCTAGTGGGCACTAAGACACAGATTGATCTTCTGCCCGCCCTGTCTCCTAAGGTGGCTAACTGTGCTGCATTAGGTAACTCACCAGAGGCAATAATTTCGTTTTGTTGGCCAGACCACACAATCCAATGAATCGGTTCATTTGGATTGGCACCTAGTCGCACTACTAACTGTTCCATCAGGTTTATATACCTTGTTGGTTGTTATGGATTAACAAAGCTACTTTTTAAAAGCTTGGTCATTAAAAGCTTGCTGATTCAAAGCCAACTCGTTAAAAGCCACTAAATTCACGTCTGATGACAATGACATTTTTACTTGAGTCGACCTTAAATAAGGTCTGCATAGCAAAAGTCGCATCATTGTACTTGGTCTTAGTATGTAAAATAAAATGTGCTGTTGTTACATCAAACCATTTTTTCTCATCAGCACTAAGATTCTGTGCTTGAACGCTTGGTTCGTTTAAAAATGCTATCGTTGTTGGATAACCATCCGAACCACGACTGGCAAGTAAAGACTTTGCATCAGATAAACTCAGTCTGGCAGCGGCAGCAACCACCGCTGCATTTTCTTCACTCACTGTATTGACATTGATTGAGAATAAATCGTCATTCGGTAATACACACACTAGTTTAAGTAACTCCCTCAGCCAGGGTACTTCGACACCATTGATTAAACGTAATTCTGATTTATGCACCATATAATTATTGGCGGCCACATAAGGAAATTGAAGGCTTTCATACTCACTGTCTTCTGCACCGTAGTCCGTTAGATTGTCATTTTCGTCTAACCAATCGACTAATGAGCCGCTGAGGGTATCAATGTTATAACTAGGGATAGCAGGCTCAACGAACCCTAACAAACGCTTAAAAGCTAAAATGCGGTCAGGTATTAAACTTCCCGCTCCTATGCCACCAAGGCCAGTTCCTGTCTCTCTTAAGGCATTTAGGTTAAAGCAGCTTTGCATATCCACAAGTTGCGCTTGAATACCCCCTCCTTCTATAGGGTACACAAATTCTTGATTCCATGGTTGCTGAAGATGAATAACATCGCCATCCTCATCAATCAGTTGTTTGATTGATTTTCGCGCATACTGCTCAGCTCCCATGGCATTCCAATAGGCTTGGTTGTTTTCTTTGATGTTAGACGCCCGCTTAATTTGTAACTGCAAACGACCGCCCATTTCTGTGGCAAGCACGCTAACAATAGCCACAATTAATAACACTATGATTAAGGCCACGCCTTGTTGCTTGCGCTTGGAGTGATTCATATACCGTTTGCCAATATAAATTCACGGCGAATTTCACCAAATATTTTACTGACTATGGTGATGGATATGGCAATGGGTAATGTATCGCTAGAGTAGGTTTCCTGCCATTCTTCGGGTTCTTCGAGTTGCTCATATTGGGTTAAAAAGCTCACTCGAAAATCTTCGATATCAGATAATAGAATTTTTACTTTCGGTTCGTAACCAATCACATTGTCTACATAATTACCGTACAAACGCTGCAGTTGTTGTCCCTGTATACGATACCCAACAGCTTGCAATGTACTTCGGGGTAGCAACATTTGTGGGTTATGCCAGCCTGCTCTTACGAATCCAAGGCCATCTGCATCACTATCAAATACGTCTTCGCCGCCAGATATAACCGCACTAACGGGTACGCTATTAATGCGTACTTTACGAGGTACAATTTGCAAAATATCTCGCTCTAAAGTCAGCATCGCTCTTTGTAATTCTTCTAATTTTTCGAAGCGTTCAGATGATAACTGGTCGCTGTTAATCACCGAATTAAGCACCCCGGTACTTGCCAAACCTATAATAGTAAAAATCGCCATAGCAACTAATATTTCTATTAGGGTAAAGCCAGCGTTATGATTATTTGGCTGGTGGTTCATGATTTGATTTGCTTAGCAATAAACGTCTTTACTGAGGTAACAGTGCCCTTATATTGCGGGTCTAACCCAACCGACACTTCGACCTGCACCATATCTAAGTCACTGGTTTTAATGACTCGTTGTTGCCAGTACCACTTGCGGCGAGCCATTTCTTGCTCGCCTTTTTGATTGTTTTTGACCGGCCAAGTGGTATCTATATGTAGTTGAGTGAGACGATTGTTGGCAACCCAAGTAGCAATGGTAATATCTTCAATTTGTCCAACACCTACTAAGTGGTCACTAGCCGCCTTCATAATAGCAGTGCCTGTTAGCGCAAAAATGAACAGGGCGACTAGTACTTCAAGAAGCGTCATCCCAGGGCTGTATCTACGACTTTTTGAATACTGATGTTGAAGGTTAAGGGGCATCTAGAGGCCCTTCAGTTGTCAAAGGCGTACTATCTTGACCATTAACACGATAGTAAGTAGGCAACTCATTACTAAACTCTGGTTCGTAGGCGAGGGTGATGGAAAAAGGGGTGATTTCGCCGCTAGAAAAAATAAAGATTTGTGGTGGGTCGAGTTTCTTTTCTCCTTCATTACCTATTTCTACTCCATCATTAGATACTGACAGTTCCTCATCAAATAAGCCGCTACTAAACAGACTATTTTCGGTTTCCCAAGGTAAGCCTGTTAAAAACAATTCCAAGCTGAATAAATCGGGTAATTGGTGCTCAGCAAAGGTGTTATCAAGTTCAAGTTTCTGCCATTCCTGCTCTTCATCTTGATACATAAAATAATAGCTGTTTTTAGCGTTTTCGACTCTTAAACCTAATTGCCGCTGGTTTAGCACCGCGAAATCCGACGCCATGTTGAACACAACTTGCAAACGTTGGGTTTGTTTCTTAAGTAAGTCTGGACCATTTTCACCTGAATAACTGAGCACCACAGCCCCCGTTGCCAATCCCATGATAAGCAACACCAGCATCACCTCTAGTAAGGTAAAACCAGCATGTTTAGCAAAGGGTGAACGGCGCATAGTCATATTAGTGGGTGTTCAGTTTACTTAGTTTAAGTAGTCGTTTAGATTCCAATTACCAATGTCATCTTCGGTACCTGGTTCGCCATCTGGACCATTAGAAAATATATCAATCTGGCCTAGTTCACCGGGGCTAAGTAATTGGTAAGGGTTGTTCCAAGGATCATTAGGCAGACGCGTGATGTAGCCGTTTGCTCTGTAGTTGCGAGGAATGGGGTCGACAGTAGGTTCGCTGACTAAGGCTTCTAAGCCTTGTTCGGATGTAGGAAATACATTATTGCTCAATTTGTATTGGGTTAACGCATTTTCTAGACTTTGAATGTCAATAGCCGCTGTTTTTATTTGCGCTTCTTCTTGGTTGCCCAAAATTTGCGGTGCAATCATACCTGCCATGATGCCGATAATGAGTAATACCACCATGACTTCAATCAGGGTAAAGCCTTTGTTTTTGTGTTTATTTTTGTGCTTGTTTTTGTTTAAAAAGTTACGTTGTTTCATTAGATATTCACCATAGAGTTTAATGCCATAATAGGTTGTAAGATTGCCAGCACAATAAACAGTACTACTGTTGCCATCGTCACGATTAAAATAGGTTCGAATATTTTGAGTGATACACCCACCAAAGATTCAAATTGCCTGTCTTGATTATCTGCTGCACGTCCTAACATTTGTTGTAATTCACCACTGCGTTCACCTGATGCGATCATATGCATCATCATAGGTGGAAACATTTTGGTTTGTTCTAGTGAGGCTCGCAAGCTCGAACCTTCTTTTACAAAACCTGCAGCAGTGTTGACCGCATCTCTTATCTGTAAGTTCTCCAGTACTTCACTAGCAATACGCATACTTTCTAGTAGTGGCACTGCGCTGGAAGTCAAAATGCTTAAGGTACGAGCAAATCGTGCGGTATTTAAGCCTTTAGATAATTTACCAATAAAAGGTAAGCCCAGAATAAGTTTGTGATAACGTTTTTTCATGACAGGCTTCTGCAATACGCGATTCACAATGACTATAAGCACCACCAACACAATGGCTAGTGCTAATCCATAAGCCTGCAAAAACTCACTGACATCAATCAATATCTGAGTGATAGTCGGTAAGTCCTGACCCATATTCTGAAACTGCCCCACAATTTTGGGTACTACCACGGTCAATAATAATATTACTATGGCAAAAGCAAAAAACATCATGATGCTTGGGTAAACCATAGCTTGAGTAATTTGGCTCTTAGTTTGCTGGCGCTTTTCGGTATAATCAGCCAAACGGTTAAGTACCGTGTCAAGGTGTCCTGATTTTTCACCAGCGGCTACCATAGCTCGAAATAAATCATCAAATACGTGGGGGAATTCCGCCATAGCGTCAGCTAAAGTATGACCTTCTACTACCTTGCTACGTACCGCCATCATCATGTTTTTTTGACGTGGTTTTTCACATTGCTCAGCAACAGCCAACAATGATTCTTCGATAGGTAAGGAAGCTTCAACCAAGGTGGATAGTTGACGGGTGAGTAGCGATAAATCGGAAGCCGAAATAGTATTTTTAAATAAAATAAAGCCAGCTTGCGACTTGCGTTCTTTTTCGGCCACTTGGTCAACTTGCATGGGTATTAAGCCTTTTTCTCGCAATTGCTGACGTATTTGCCTTGGGTTATCGCCCTCTAGAACACCATTTTTATTTTTGCCACCTTTGTCCATGGCTTGATATGAATAAGCAGCCATTTAATCTTCCTTTGTCACTCGCAACACTTCTTCAAGCGAGGTAATGCCTAACAATACCTTGTCACAGCCATCGTCTCGAATACTCGGCGTGTTTTGGCGAATATATTTTTCAATTGCTTGCTCACCGTGGCCAGTATGAATAAGTTCTCGTATACCTTCATCGACGACTAATAATTCGTGAATACCTGTTCTGCCTCTGTAGCCCGTTTGATTACAAGCTGCGCATCCTTTAGGTATATGAACGGCATGGCTAGAGGCAGCAGCTGTTTTTATACCTAAAATTATGCATTCTTGCTCACTGGGGATATGTGAAATTTTACAGTCTGAGCATAAAGTACGCACTAGGCGTTGCGACAATACTGCCAATAAGCTAGAGGATAATAAGAAAGGTTCGATACCCATATCTTCTAAACGCGTGATGGCACCTGCTGCAGTATTGGTGTGTAAAGTCGACATCACTAAGTGACCGGTCAAACTGGCTTGCACACTGATTTGTGCTGTTTCTAAATCGCGAATTTCACCTACCATGACGACATCAGGATCTTGTCGCAATATCGCTCTTAGACCACGGGCAAAGGTCATATCGACCTTTGGGTTAACTTGCGTTTGACCAATGCCTTGCAAATCAAATTCTATAGGGTCTTCAACCGTTAAAATATTCCGATCTTTGGAATTAATTTCACTTAAGCCAGCATACAAGGTAGTCGATTTACCTGAGCCTGTCGGACCTGTGACCAAGATAATGCCGTGAGGTTTACGTACCAATTTAGAAAAGACACCACGATTGGTTTTTGTCATGCCTAAGTCTTGCAAGTTTAGGCGTACGTTGTTTTTATCGAGTAAACGTAATACCACGCGCTCACCGTGACTCGACGGCATAGTGGAGACTCGCACGTCAACCGCACGACCCGCAATACGTAAAGTAATACGGCCATCTTGTGGAACCCGTTTTTCGGCTATGTCCATTTTTGACATTACTTTGATGCGAGATACTAACATTGAAGCCATTTTACGATTGGGACGTAAAATTTCTCGTAATACCCCATCGACTCTAAAGCGCACTAAAAGCTGGGTTTCGAAGGTTTCGATATGAATATCTGATGCGCCTTCCTTGATCGCTTCACCCAGCATGGCGTTAATGAGTTTGATAATGGGTGCGTCATCTTCGCTTTCTAACAAATCTTCGGTGTTGGGTAAATCTTCCGCCAGACTAAACAAATCACTTTCATTGCCTATGTCTTCCATTAATTGTTTAGCTGCTGATGAGTCTCGTTGGAAGGCTCTGGTTAAGATGGTCTCAAACTTATCAAGCTCGACTTCCTTAAGGCGAAATTCTGCGCCTAAAAATCGTCTGACTTCTGCAAATATCTGAAATTCGGTATCTTGGGTATGATACAGAATGGCGGGATTTTCGCCTGTATCAAGTAATACTTGATGACGCTTAGCGAAGCTAAAAGCCAATTGTTTGTGCTCGGGCTCGTCAACAGGCATATCCAGATCGGTGCCTGACTCTAGCAATGCCTGTTCTTCTGCATCCACAGCGCTTAGGTGGGCGGCTGGCATGACTAGTCGTTATCCTTTTCTTTGTCTTTGTTCAAAATATAATCGGAAAATGACGGTGGTAAGCTTAGTTTGTCATCCCAATCTGGCAAAGATGGGCCGTCAGTATTGGGCATCAATGGAATGCCGTCGGCCTGGCGTTTTAATTGTTGGGCCCGAATATATTGATATTTTTTGTGGCTTATCTCGTTCATTGTCACACCATCACGAATTATGGTAGGACGAATAAATACCATTAAATTACGCTTACGGACACTGGTTGATGTTGACTTAAACAAGTGACCTAAAATTGGAATATCCCCTAATAATGGAACTTTAGAAACACTCTCTTGTACGTCTTCATCTATCAACCCCCCCAACACAATAGTGCCACCATCATCTACGATGACAGAGGTTTTAATTTCGCGCTTATTAATAATAACGTCAACTGATGTAGCGCCACTGATGCTAGAGACTTCTTGCTCAATTAACAATTGTACGGCATCGCCTTCGTTAATTTGTGGCGTCACTTTTAGCTTGATCCCCACTTCTTGGCGATCGACAGACTGAAAGGGATTCGAATTACCCGAGCCCGTGGTTGAGCCAGTAATAATTGGCACTTCTTGGCCCACTATAAAAAATGCTTCTTCATTATCCATAGTGGTTAGATGTGGAGTGGCAAGAATATTTGAATTGGTGTCTGTGCTCACGGCTTGTAATACTGCACCCCATCCGCCAGAGACGCCGCCAAGAAGGAATCCGTTCACGCCTCCAAGTAAGGAGGCTAAAGAGGTTAAATCCCCAAGTTGGGTTTTTTCTGTGGGTACAACCACTGCATCACCGTTAGAAGTCGTGGTTATGGAATCTACAATGACTTTGTCTTGTGCTTGATCAACCGCGACAGCAAGGGATCCAATGCCCACGACACCATTGTTAAATTGTGTGCCGCCACCTTTTTCATTGGCCCATTGCACCCCTAACGTGGTGCCATCACCTTCAAACACTTCAACAATAATCGCTTCTACTTGCACTTGTGCACGGCGCACATCTAACTGACGTATCACTTCTTCGAGCGAGCGCATCATATCTGGCTCAGCGGTTATCACTAGTGCGTTTGAATCTTGGTGAGAGTCAATACTAACTTCACGACTAGAGGTTTGGCGGCCCTTAATTGCGCCTTTTTCTTCAGCTTGGATGCTGGCACTGACACCTTGTAATACTTTGACTAAATCTTCAGATTTTGCGTAATTGAGGAAAATAACACGGGTATTACCACTGGTTTCTAATTCAGAGTCCATTCGCTGCACTAAATTAATCAAACGTTTACGGGCTTTAACGTCACCACTGACAATAATACTATTGGTTCTATCATCGGCTACCACTCTTGGGTCGGATTTGCCCCCTGTGTTGGACTTACCTTGAGACTTATTGACGCTATCGATAATACGCACTAACTCGGTGGCAGAAGCATATTTTAGTTTAATAATCTCGACTTCTTCGTCACCTGCCTTGTCTACCCGTTCAATTATTTCAACTAGGCGATTAACGACAGCAGCACGGCCGGTGAGCATCATTACGTTGGATGCATCGTGACTAACCACGTTACCACCGCCAGCTGTATCGTTAAGTTGGCGCAACAGTGGTGCGAGTTCTCGCACTGGCACATTATATACTGGCATTACTCGGGTGATCATTTCATCACCATCAAAAGGGCTGCCTTCCACTACCGGTATATTCGAGGACTTAGCATCTTTGGAGCGTATAACCTTGATGACACCACTGGACATTGTGACAGCTGAATAACCGTAAACTTGCAGTACGTTTAAGAAAAACTGGAAATACTGCTCTTCATTGAGCAAATCATAACTACGTACGGTAATTTTACCCCGCACATTAGGATCAACAATGATGGTCTTCTTGAGATTTTTACCCACAATATTAATAAATTCGCTGATTTCAGTGTTTTTAAAATTTGGGGAATAATCCGCTGCGGCCACTAGGCTCGAAATAGCAAAAAACGCACTGCCAATAACAAGGAGTAATCCTTTTAATACATGAGGGCGATTGCGTGACATACACTTCATATTTCTGGTTCCTCTTCCCCTTGGGGCAGATCTAGGTAAATAATAATAATTTCATCTTCGCGTTGCACAGACATTTGCAAAGATTGTAGTTCTTTGAGCATATTCATCGCTTCTAAGGCTTGCTGAATATCGGTTAAATCTAAGCCATTTATATCGGTAATCACATCGCCCGATTTTAGTCCTGCAGCTTTAAACAAAGCAGGCTTCTTACCGGGGCTCACACGGTAGCCCATTAATTCGCCATTAGGACGGTGTGGCGATACGGCAATGTAGTCAACAAAGCTAGCGGGTTGATCTTGTAATTCTCTGCTAGCTTGAATTGCGTCGTCAGATAATATAAGGCGCTCTGGACCTTGGTCACTGAGTTGTGGGCGAGGAAATGAAGCTTGCTGAGGTGAGCTAATCGATGAGCTTGCATTGTTGTTGTAATCCACACCATCTAGCATTAATGTTTCACTGGTGAGGCCATTTTTTATAATGACTCTGTCGGCATACACTTCCTTTAGTGAAGCATTGGTACCTTCAATTTTTTCACCAATACCATAAGTTTGTTGTTGATTGCGATTTTCGATTATTGCTGCGCCTTGATCTTTAGCAGAACTGGCGACTACACCGGTTAAAGTCAAATTGAGTCGAGTGACGGGGGCATCTGTCACTTCCTTTTCTGCTAATGGTTCGGCATTATAATCACCAAATAAATTAAGTCGCTTGATATCAGTCAAATCTAGTCTGTCATTAGCGTTTTTTTGGGAAACAGGTTGACCCCTAGAGACGTTTTCGAAGCTGCCACTATCAGCAGGTTGTGGCAACAAACGCCAGGTGAGTTCTGCCGCATAAGAAAGAAGAAAAATTGCCAACAGCAGCACCGCCAACAAATTAATTTTTTGTTGGTTTTTGACTAGTTGGAGCCATAATTGATTAGCGGTATGATTAACGACGGTCATTGTCTCTCAGTGGGAAGGTTAAAGCTTATCATATTAATTATAACCAGTAGGAACATGTGCGACAACTTTAATCCACCTTAGTTACAAAAGAACTACAAATTAAATTATAAATGAAAAGGCTTGTGCCGATGCAACAAAATTCTGATAAAAACCAAGGTGTTCGCTTAGACAAGTGGCTTTGGGCTGCTCGTTTTTATAAAACCCGTTCCGTAGCCAGAGATGCGGTGCAATCTGGTAAGGTGCAATACAACGAACAACGTAGTAAACCTGGAAAAATAGTAGAGTTGGGGGCGAGCATAAAAATACCTCAAGGCTTCGACTTAAAAGAAGTGTTGGTATTAAAATTACAAGAACAGCGCCTAGGTGCACCTCTTGCACAATTGATGTACCAGGAAACCCCAGCCAGCGAAACGCTACGCGCAAGTAATGCAGAAGCACGAAGACTAAGTGCTTTTCATAGCCCCAAACCTGATGGCCGCCCTGATAAAAAGCAACGTCGTCAAATTATTCAATTCAAACAACAGTAATACTCAAGGTAACAAGGTAAACAACATGGCTTTTGATCAACTTCATCGATATTTATTCAACCAAGGCAACGTCAGAGGAGAGATGGTGCGTTTAGAAAAAAGTTTTCAGGCTATTTTAGACTCTTATCCCTACCCACCTGTTATCCAACAGCTATTAGGCGAGCTGATGGCTGCTGCCAGTTTATTGACTGCGACATTGAAATTTGAAGGCGATATCGCCATTCAAATTCAAGGAGAAGGTCCTCTTAGTTATGCCGTTATTAATGGTACGCATAATCAGCAATTAAGAGGTGTTGCTCGGTGGGACGAAGCACTACAAGTCTTGCCTAAAAACTTCAGTGAATTAGTCCCCAAAGGCGTGCTGGTCATCACTATTACTCCTCAGCATGGTGAACGTTATCAAGGCATGGTTTCTCTAGATAAACCCACTTTGGCAGAATGTATTGAAGCATATTTTGAACAGTCCGAACAACTCGCCACTAAAGTAATATTACGCACTCAGTTAACAGATAATCATGCAAAAGCTTGTGGTATGTTTTTACAAATTTTACCTACCAGCAGCCAAGCAACAGATAAAGCTGACACGGCTTTTGAACACCTCAGTGCTTTAACCGATACCATTAAAAATGAAGAGTTATTCGAGTTGCCTGCTGAAGACATCTTGCATCGTTTATACCATCAAGAGGATCTTGAGTTATACCCTGCTAATGACGTGATCTTTAAGTGTAACTGCAGTAAAGAACGCAGCGCAACTGCGCTTTCTGGAGTCAGCAAAGAGGAGTTATTAGACATTATTGCTGCAGACGGCGACATAAAAATGAATTGTCAATATTGCCATACCGAATACAGTTTTGATGCGATTGATGTAGAGAGTATTCATGCGGGTACTTTTAAACTAACTGTTGGGCAGGGGTAGTCGTACCTTTACATTCAGTGATAGCGTATCATTTTGATGTAGACATAAAATGAATAAGGAATGTTGAGTGTTTATTGAAAAAATCAGGTATGAAATAACATTAAAGGCCTCTTTTTTAACTTTTTTCATCGTTTCATTAGCTACAATCATCAGGCCTCTGATGATTGAGCAAGATGTTTTATTTACTTACATTGGAGTATTCAATTCACTTGCTATGGGCTGCGTATTTCTTTATTTAAAGTATACTAAACCTAAATCATGGTATCCGATGTTATTTACTTGTGTGGGTTTACTGGTTCTCACACCCATAACTGTAGTATCTGGCGGTGTAAATAGTCAATTTACTTATCTAATTCCTACTATTCCCATTTTTATTGCTCTGGTCAGTAACGCAAAATATACCTGGATAACGGCCTTAATAGTTATCGTCCTAGTAATTGGCCTGTATTTCAGTATTGGTATTTCCCCAGATTTCACAAACGAAATTGTCCCTCAGAGTAAAACTGCATCAAGAGCTTTATGGCTTTGCTTATCCGTGTCGTTAAGTACGATGTTAGGCGTACAATTTAACCGCGTTTATGGTGCGTTGGGTGATAAAATTAGTGAACAAGCCGAGACTGATTTATTAACTGGTCTAAAAAATCGCCGCTCTGTAATGAGCTTTTTGCAAACAGCGATTGATCAAGCTAAAAGTAAAAACGGCCAATTATCTGTGATGATGATTGACCTCGACCACTTTAAAGTAATCAATGACACTTACGGTCACTTAGCAGGAGATCTTTGTTTAAAGCAGGTTGCGCAATTGATACAACATAGTGTGCGCGATGCAAGTGACCTAGCTGGGCGCTTTGGTGGAGAAGAATTTATTGTAGTCATCAAAGATATCGATGCACAAAGAGCAACGGATATTGCCAATATAATCCGTCTGAGTATTGAGCAAAAAACGGTCAGTTTAAACGATAGGAAAGAAGTGAAAGTCACTGCCACTATAGGAATTTGTTCGCTTAATAGTGAGCAACTCACTTCAATTGAACATTGTGTAGATTTAGCAGATCAAGCCTTGTATCTAGGTAAGAAGAATGGAAGAAACCGAGTTGAAGTGGCTTAAGGAGTCTAAATTAGATTTCTACAAGTGCTGTCAGATGCAAGGAATTTTAACTTTTTGTCTATCATTTTCTTTCACCCAGAACCTTAAATTAGGGCGCAGTGCACCCTATTTCTTCCAACATGCTTGCCATTATCTTTGTAGTTACTCAATCGAGACAAACACGTTCACCGCATTTTGCGACTTTGAAACCTTTCTGTAGAACTAAATTATATTGTTTACTTGAAGAATACCTGATCTGGTTACTGTGATTAATATGAAAATACCTGACTTTATTTTGTTCAGGCTGAGGTGAGTTTTCGACGCGGGCCATTGAAGCTCAGACTCAAGGATGGGGGATCTTGTTTTCATAAACTTTTTTCGCGAATGCCATGTTCGACACAACTAAGTAGGCAATTGTTATTGCAGTTAGTTTAAGTAGCTTGCTCATATAAAAGTTCTTTAATAAATGAATAGCCTTAAGTCTGGTTAACCCATTAACTGATAACCAATAAACACGGTTGCAATTAAGCCCCCTTCGGCATGATTTTGCAACGTTACTGTTCCAGAGTGCATTTCGACTATACGTTTAATAATAGCTAAACCTAACCCTGAGCCCAAGCTTCCACGGGCTTTATCACCCTGAGTGAAAGGTTCAAACAGGCTTTGTATTTGTTCTTCTGGAATACCGGGGCCGAAGTCGCGTATAGCAAAACACAACTGTCGGTGTTTTTTATTATGCTTTGAAGTAATTTCGATATTGTCGCTGCCATAGCGAAAGGCGTTCTCGATTAAGTTGTCTAACACTCTCTTTAACGCCACTCGTCTAATTAATGTTGTTGGTAGTGGCTCAAGATGTAAGGTAATTCTATGGTTTTCTTCTATATTCCTGACTTGAGTTGCGTCTTTGATCAGATCATTTAAATTACTTACTTGCATACATTCTTGTTGGTCTTGGCGGACATAATCGATAAATTGATCAATGATTTCGTTCATATCTTCAATGTCGTGGACTATGCCTTCTTTCACCCAGTCTTGCGATTCAGGTAACATTTCTGAAGCTAGTCTGATGCGCGTCAGAGGAGTGCGTAGATCGTGAGATATACCGGCGGTGAGTAACGCTCTGTCATCTTCGAGTTGTTTAATGCCTTTGGACATTTGATTAAAGGCATGGGTTACTGCAATTAATTCACTGGAGCCTTCTTCTTTTAAAGGTTTAGGGACTTGCCCTCGGCCTACCAACAAGGCCGCATTCTGAAGGGCTTTTAAAGGCCGATTCAAGCGCCGCACAAAAATTAAACTGCCGCCGACACTTAAGATGCCAATCATCAATAAATAAACAAGGTGCGGGGAACCGTCGCCCTCTCCCAATCCCACCATGGGAATGGTGATCCATATATCAGGGTTTTGTGGTGGATTAATCCAATACAAATAAGGCTCGCCGTGAGTGATTCTGACTTGTGCTGGGCCACCTAAACTGTCTGACATCTGTCTTGACCAATACTGGTAGGGGGTTGCTTGCTCTAAACCATTTTTAATGGCTTCTGACTGGTTGTATACCTGCATGCCAGCGGTGTGATAAAAACGCGGGTCCGGTTCAGGGTTTTGGCTATTGATATCTTCAACAAAGACCAGTTTAATTTGTGTGGCCAGCAAATTATTAATTTGCTGCACATTTGGACTAACAAAATAGAAGGTCACAGACACCAAAGACACTATTTGGTTAATAAACAGTAAGATACTAATCAACAAAACGGTTTGGCCAAAGGCACTTTTAGGAAGAAATCTCACTTAGAAATGAGTACGGGTGTAAGTACGGGTGTAAGTACGGCTGTAAGTACGGGTGTTAAGCACGGAGTTAATCTCGAGTGAAAATTCGGATAAATACACGGCGTTTAAGCACAACTGTTAAGCCGCTCTTTCACCATCTGGCACAAAAACATAACCTAAACCCCAAACGGTTTGGATATAACGAGGGTTGGCAGGGTCCTCTTCAAGCATGCGACGCAAACGGGATACTTGTACATCAATACTGCGTTCTAAGGCACTGTAGTCTCGGCCTCGCGCTAGGTTCATCAGTTTGTCTCGCGATAGAGGCTCTCTAGGATGAGTCACTAAAGATTTAAGCACTGCAAATTCACCACTGGTGAGAGTCATCGGCTGACCTTCTGCACTCATTTCTCTGGTACCAAGATTAAGTGAGTACTTACCAAATTCAATTATTTGTTCTGCAAGGGAAGGTGCGCCCGGTGCTTCGGTTATTTTGCGGCGAAGTACTGCTTTGATTCTGGCAAGCAATTCTCTGGGATTAAAAGGTTTGGGTAGATAATCGTCAGCACCCATCTCTAGGCCAATAATACGGTCAACTTCATCACCTTTAGCGGTTAGCATTATGATGGGGATCCCGTTTTCTTTTTGGCGCAAACGGCGACAAATAGACAAGCCATCTTCGCCGGGTAACATCAAATCAAGTACCATAAGATGAAAGTTTTCTCGCTCTAATAATCTATCCATTTGTTCAGAGTTGGCCGCAGCTCTGACTTGAAAACCTTGTTCAACTAAGTAGCGTTCCAACAGGCTGCGTAGACGCATATCGTCATCGACTACTAAAATTTTTGTTGTTTCCTGTCCCATAACTTAGTCCAAATGTATTCCATGATTGGATATACTATAAGTGAAAGTCTAATAATTCAAAAGGTTGCCATGATTGGCAATGCATTTGGATTGTTACAAAGTTTGTCATATGCAGTCAGATTTGAGCAGTAATATGAAAGTGAACTGATCTTAAAAGAACTTTTTACCTGTTAAAGCTATATACATAGCGAAAACACCGACCAATGAATAAATCACTTCAAAGGCACTGATATCTCCCGAGGTTTGATCAATGAACATCGATATAATCATCGCAGCTAAAATTAATGATGGGATAGCAATAATACCAATCAAAACGCGGGTTTTAAGGGAAAGTTTAGGTTCATTATTCATAGGTTTAGTCCGGCTTACTTCTCACTTACCCAGTCCATTTGAAAACCTGCACGGCGCTTTTTATCCAGCAATTCTTCTAAAAGAGGCATTAATATTAGTTCCATGGCTAAGCCCATCTTACCGCCGGGTACCACTATGGTATTGATACGCGACATAAATGCGCCATCTATCATTTTGAGTAAATAGGGGTAATCAACACTTTTCATTTCACGGCGAAAACGCACCACCACAAAACTTTCGTCTTGGCTGGGTATTTCACGAGCACTGAATGGGTTAGACGTATCAACCGTGGGTACTCGCTGAAAATTTACGTGGGTACGTGAAAATTGGGGCGTGATGTATTTAAAATAATCGTCGAGGCTTCGTACTATGCTGCTCATTACCGCTTCGCGAGAATGGCCTCTGTCTGTGGTGTCACGAACAATTTTTTGGATCCACTCCAAATTAACTATGGGTACCATGCCAACAAGCAAGTCAACGTGTTTGGCTACGTCTACTTCCTCGTCAGCAACGCCACCATGCAATCCTTCGTAAAACAGTACATCGGTGCTCTCAGGTAGGTCTTGCCATGGGGTGAAGGTACCGGGCATTTGATTAAAGGGAACGGCTTCGTCAAAAGTATGCAGATACTGACGATGTTTACCCATACCCGTTTCAGCATATTCAGTAAACAAAGATTCAAGCATTTCAAAATCATTGGCTTTGGGACCAAAATAACTAATGTGCCTACCTTGCTCTTGCGCTTTGCGGATCTCAACTTCCATTTCAGGGCGGGTGAATCTATGAAAACTATCTCCTGCCACTACAGCCGCATTGACTGACAAATTACGAAAGATATGGCGTATGGCATTGGTCGTCATAGTTGTGCCTGCACCGGAAGAACCAGTGATAGCGATTATGGGGTGTTTAACTGACATTCAACGCACTTTGCTGCTTAATGGATGTCATTTATAAGCAAGCTTGCTACTCGGGTCAAGAACTAGTTAACCAAAAGAATTATTGCTTTATTGTGTTAAAATCGTCTTATGGCAGTGTGGGCATACATTTGCAGCCTTTTTAGCATTGCGATCATCCATCATACTAAACATCATCTGAGCCTCACCTCGCTCAATATCTAAACTATGCCGCAGTTGTTCCAGTTCGGCTAACCGTCGCTGGGTAATTTTACCATCGGCTAAAGTTTGCTTGATTTAAGCTTAAAATTTTCTCGTTTTTGATGGGCTGTCTCAGAAAAACTTGATGCCAAAATGTCTGCTGGCAATGCTGCCACCAAAAAATTGCCCCAAGGTGTAATAGGTATAAAGTCACCATAACCCAAAGTGGTAAGCAAAGTTATGACTCCCCACATGACTGCTGGGATACTGCAAAATTTATCTGGTTGTATGTCTTTTTCAATCAAATAGATGCAGCTAAGATCATTATGATAAACAAAATGTTAAATGCGGCCAGTAGTATTTTATATTCTTGTCTAAACGCTTGCAATAACATCTGCATGGCCCTGGAATATCGACCCAATTTAAAGATACACAGTAATCTAAGAACCCTTAAAATACGTAAATAAAGAGTGAAAAAAAGTAGACCGATATAAAAGGGTAATATAACAATCTAGTCGTTCATTGTCATAGGGCTAGAAAAATATTGCAGGCGTTTTTTAGTATGGCTAATAGACTGGGTGTCGAGTTCGATACATGTCGAAGCCCTTAGGCCATATTCAAAGGTAAAAATGACAACTGAAAAAATATTGAACTACTCAAAATGTTGATCGTACTTTGCATCAAGCTCTGGGACTGTTGCTAATATTACAGCAATCACATTCAATAAAATGAGCAGTGAAGTAATATAAAGTGTCGCGGTGTAGTAAGGTTCAGTCTAAGTGCCACCCTCGTGGTATTCATTTTTAATCGTTTAGTAAAACTCGCCTGTGTTTCACACAAAAGCGCCATTCATTAGTCATAATTAGCACTATCTAGCACTATCACGAAATAAAACTAACTAAGCTTGGGTCATATCCTGATCTATTAATGAATAAAATATATAATCGTTTTCATTAGCGTATCAATACTTATTAAATAACGTGGCAAACACGACTAACCAATAGGATAAAACTAAATGAATGTTAAACGAGGGATACTTCTCGTCATTATTGCGATGTTGATCACCGCCTTTCTTATGTTTGATATAGGGCAGTATCTGACTCTCGATAGTTTGAAAGTGCACCAACAAGATTTGGCTGAGTACATCAACTCAAATTGGTTGCAGGCGTTCATCGTTTACTTTGTTATTTATGTGACGGCTACTGCTCTTAGTTTGCCCGGTGCCATTATTTTAACCTTAGGTGCGGGGGCTTTATTTGGTTTAGGTTTCGGACTACTGTTGGCTTCATTTGCTTCGACTATTGGCGCAACACTAGCATTTTTGGTGTCACGATTTCTTCTCAGAGATTGGGTCAAAGCAACTTTTTCAGAACGCATTAAAGCAATAGATAAAGGGGTTGAAAAAGATGGGCCTTTCTATTTATTAAGTTTGCGATTGGTGCCCATTTTCCCATTTTTTGTTATTAACTTAGTCATGGGTGTGACCAGTATCAAAACGGCCACTTATTATATTGTCAGCCAAGTGGGAATGCTCATAGGAACTGCGGTTTATGTTAATGCGGGTACACAACTAGCTGAAATAGAAGCTGTGTCTGACATTGCTTCCAAAGAATTAATTTTATCTTTCGTGTTACTTGGCCTTTTCCCCATTATTACAAAATTAATTTTGAATTTTGTTAAACAGAAACGGGTGTACAAAGGTTGGCAGAAACCTAAGACATTTGACCGCAACCTAGTTGTGATTGGTGCAGGCTCTGCAGGATTAGTTACTGCTTATATTGCCGCAGCGGTTAAATCTTCAGTGACATTAGTAGAAAAGCATAAGATGGGTGGTGACTGTTTAAATACAGGTTGTGTGCCTTCAAAAAGTTTATTACATGCCAGTAAATTAGCTCATACACACAAAGTTTCTGCAAATGCAGGTGTAAATTACCAAGCACCAGAAGTAGATTTTAAAGCGGTGATGAATCAAGTACATAACGTGATTAAAACTATAGAGCCTCACGATTCTATTGAACGTTATGAGTCGCTAGGCGTTAAGGTAGTGACTGGCAGCGCAACGATAGTGTCGCCTTGGCAAGTTGATATTCAAACCGCGGACGGCCTGCAATCGCTTACGACTAAAAATATTGTTATTGCTACAGGTGCCAGTGCCTTTGTTCCACCTATTCCGGGTCTACAGGATATAGATTATCTAACAGCAGATAATTTATGGGATTTGCAAGAGCAACCGAAGCGCTTGGTCGTGTTAGGTGGTGGGCCTATTGGTAGTGAATTATCGCAAGCATTTGGTCGTTTAGGCACACAAGTGACACAGGTAGAAATGTTGCCGCAATTGCTCGCTAAAGAAGACCCAGATGCAGCGCAGTATTTGTATGATCAATTGATCGATGATGGTGTTGATGTGCGTTTAAATACCACCGCTACCGCGATTGAAAAAACGGATGAAGGCAAGTTTATTGTTTTAGAAAAAGACGGTAAGCAAGAGAAATTGCCATTCGATGAGATATTGATAGCCGTGGGGCGAATGGCTAATCTAAAAGGTTTTGGCCTAGAAAAATTGGGTATTGAAACTAATCGAGTTGTTGTGACAAATGAGATGCTACAAACTAAATACCCGAACATATTAGCGGCTGGTGATGTAGCGGGCCCATACCAGTTTACTCATACCGCGGCTCATCAAGCCTGGTATGCTGCGGTAAATGCTTTATTTAGACCCTTTAAAACGTTTAAGGTAGATTACCGTGTTATTCCATGGGCCACTTTTACCGACCCTGAAATTGCTACTGTGGGTTTAAACGAGCAAGCTGCAAAAGAACAAAACACTGTATATGAAGTCACTCGTTATGATTTAGGCGGATTAGACCGAGCATTAACCGATGACCATGCTCGTGGATTTGTAAAAGTCCTGACACCTCCTGGTAAAGATAAAATATTAGGTGCAACCATAGTAGGGGCGCATGCAGGCGAGCTGATTGCAGAGTTTGTGTTAGCGATGAAGTACAATCTCGGTATGAATAAGATTCTGGGTACCATCCATATCTATCCCACTATGGCCGAAGCAAGTAAATACGCTGCAGGAAACTGGAAAAAAGCCAACGCACCCGAAAAGTTACTAGCATTTGTGGAGCGTTTTCATACTTGGCGTCGATCATAAATGGCTAACAAGCATGTTAATGGAAAAACCCTTTGGTGCTTATTCGGTGTGGTTTTGATGATGAGTTCAGCTATCGTGCGGGCTTTTGATCATCAGCATCCACTGTTTACTGAACTGTTGAGTGATGTGGTGCAGTTATCGCCTAATAAAAAGCAAACTCGGGTGGACTATGCGCAGCTTTTTAAACAGCCTGATAGGTTAAACGAATATTTGGCAACGTTATCAGCAGTCAAACAAAGTGAATACAAATTATGGTCTGACGACGAGCAACTCAGCTTTTTGATCAATGCCTATAATGGCTTTACTTTACAGCTGATTAATCGGGACTATGCTAAATTTCAAAACGGTAAAGCAGAGTCGATTAAAGACTTAGGCAGCTTTTTTTCTAGCCCATGGAAACAAGCATTTTTTATCCTGCTCGATGAGAAGCGCAGTTTAGATAATATTGAACATGAGATGATACGTGTGTGGTTTAAGCGCCCACGTATCCATGCCGCTTTGGTGTGTGCCGCAGTAAGTTGTCCGCCACTGAGAAATCAAGCCTTTGTCGCTGACAAATTGGAGCAACAGCTTGATGATCAAATGCGTCAGTTTTTGTCTGATGATCAACGTAACACTATCAATTTAATCGATAATCGAGTGCAGCTCTCTTCTATTTTCAAATGGTATGTTGAAGATTTTGAGAAGGGTCAACAGGGATTTAATAGTCTTAAAGACCTTATTAAGGTGTACCAGACTGATATAGCTAAGGATCCCCAGCAACTGACTTGGTTGCAAAAGCAGGACTTTAATATTCGTTATCTAGACTATGATTGGCGGTTAAATGATATCTCTACTTTCTAAGTCTGTGATTAGCCGATCTATTTTATGTTTCTTCACTTTTTTTGGGTTCCGGCCAATGCTGACGAAACAGTAAAGTCTGTCGCCACTGTTGACGAAAATAGCGCCCAGTGGCAGCAAACTCTAAGTGCAGCCAAAGGTCACTCAGTATATTTCTACGCTTGGGGTGGTTCAAAGGCGGTGAATGAATACTTACGCTGGGCAACACGGGAAATTGCCCAGCAATATCGAATAAAATTAATCCACGTTAAAGTCACCGACCCATCTGAGCCAGTCTCTCGACTCAAAGCTGAAAATGGCCGTGCCAGTGCGATTGATTTGATGTGGGTCAACGGTGAGAACTTTGCGTATCTAAAGCAGCAAGGTTTCTTACTTGGTAATTTATGGTCAGCGATCCCAAACACTGCTTTTTTAGCTGTGCATAGTTTACCCATCACGGTTGACTTTGGTGAGTCTATGGATGGTTTTGAAGTTCCTTGGGGTATTGGCCAATTTAACCTGATTGCTGAGAATGAGGTGTTTCAACCACCACAAGTCAGTGCACAATCGCTATTAGAGATTGCTAAAAAACAACCTAAAACAGTCACTTATCCCAGACCACCAGAATTCCATGGCACCACTTTTTTAAAGCAGTTGTTAGTTGACTTAACTAATGCCGACTCGCGTTTATATCAGTTAGCCACAGAGCAAGCTCAAGAGCAGTTATTACCTGTTTTATGGCAGTTCTTAGATCAGTTACATCCACATTTATGGCAACAAGGTAAAGCGTTTCCCAGTTCAGCAGCCGAACAACTGTTGTTGTATCAACAAAAAATACTCTCGATGGCCGTGAGTTTTAATCCTAATCAATGGTTAAAAGAAAAAAGCACCCAACAAATTTCTGAGTCCAGCGTTAGGCGCTATTTTACTGATGGTGCCATCACCAATAGTCATAACCTTGCTATCCCAAAATCGGCACCTAGCTCCAATGCAGCAAAAGTAGTGATTAACTTTATGTTGAGTGAAAAGGCGCAGCAAGAAAAATTTACTGGAGTATGGGGTGATCCTCCTGTGATCACTTCCCTGCTTGATGAAAAAGCAACAATGCCCGCGCATCCTGAACTTCACAGTTCATGGCATGTAATTATTGAGGACGCATGGCAGCAACGATACGGCGGGTAGCGCCCTTAGCGCGAATACGGCAAATAGCACTCTCATGCGGATGGTTGCTAGTATCCTTGATTTCATTGTTGCCCATCTTAGGCATTGTGGTGGGGCTGTGGCCACCTGAGCACATTACATTTAGCAACTTTGCGTCTTTCTTAGGGTACCAAGGGTTGTTCCCTTCAGTATTTATGACCTTGTTCAGTGCGATATTTAGTACCTTAATATCCTTGTATATTGCGTTTATGGTGTATAGCCAGTATCACTTAAATCGACGTTTACAGTCTTTTGAAAAATACCTCGCGCCGCTTTTATCCTTACCTCATCTTGCGATCGCCTTAGGGTTAGTGTTTTTGTTCAGTGATGGTAGTGTGTTTTTTGTCGATTCAGGATTACCACGTAAAGGATTATCCACCTTAATCATAGCCATAGTGATAAAAGAGGTACCCTTTTTTCTACTGATTTTTAGTGCCATTGGTCGCCAGTTACCCATCAAATATTGGCTGTTGCAGGGCCAAGCTTTGGGATACCAAGACTACCGATGCTGGTGGTTTTTAGTTTTCCCTGCACTACTCAAACAATCCCGATTAGCCTTATTGGCCGCCACGGCTTATACCCTATCGGTGGTAGATGTCAGCTTAATAGTGGGACCCAATATACCTGAGCTATTTGCGGTATCTGTTTATCGTTGGCAAACCAGCTTTGGGGTTGGCGATCAGGCGCTCGCTTTTTGGGCTAATGCTTTGTTAATTATATTGTTGGCCGTGTCGGTATTGATTTTATATGGTCATGAAAAGCTAGCTCATGCTGGATGTAAAGCGCTAGCAACAAAAGGCAGCCGTTTTTATATAGGTAGCATTAACCCTGTATTTAAGGCCTGGTTACCTATGATAGGCCTGTTGACCGCCATGATGGTGGTGGTATTCGCTTTGTGGTCATTTGACTTCAACTGGCACAGTGATAGCTTCGCTTTTACTCAGCTCACCACACGATTATGGCAAGATGAATGGTTGTTTTTTGCATTGCCATTGAAAAACTCATTGTTAATAGGATTGTTCTCGGGCTTGCTTGGTGTTGCTTTTGCATTACTGGCATTGGAATTACAACGACAAAAAGGCAAGTATTGGCCTGACTATTATTGGTTATTAGCCATTATTTTACCCCAGTTGAGCATGGTGTTGGGCTGGCAAATTTTGCATATTTGGTCGCAAAGCGGTTACCACAGTGGTTGGATTGTTTTATCCCACTTACCCTTTACCTTTGCCTACGCATATTTGGTTTTAAAAGGCCCGTTTCAGAGTGTTGAATCACGGTATGAACTATTAGCCGCCAGTTTTGGTTATTCACCATGGCAGAGCTGGTGGCAAGTGAGATTTAGGTTACTATTACCCGCTATTTTTACGGCCTTTGCGATAGCATTTTCGGTGAGTATTGCTCAATATATACCTACCCTAATGCTGGGAGCAGGACGAGTGACGACTATTACAACCGAAGCTGTCGCTATTGGTTCAGGTAGTCAACAAGACCTAATAGCGCTATATGTGTTATTACAATCCATATTACCTTTTATGGCATTTTTTGTTGCGGCGTTGTTAGCCCGGAGATTTCGTGGAAGTATGGGAGGGCAAGATGCTAGAGATTATTAATTGCCAAATCGAAGCTAAAACATGGCGTATAACCTTGCCGGACATTGATGTTCAGAAAGGTGAATTACTGGTGATCACTGGCCCCAGCGGTATTGGAAAATCGACCTTATTACATTGGTTATTAGGAAATATCCCGCAGCATGTGACTATTAAAGGTCAGATTATACTATCGGGTATCAATATCACTAATTTGGCCATTGAGCAAAGACGCGTCGGGTTATTGATGCAAGATGTATATCTATTTCCCCATCTCAATGTACAAGACAATATATGTTTCGCCTTACCTAAATATCCACAGCTCTCTTCAAAAAAGCCGCAGCGCTCCTCTAAAAAACAAAGACGCGATGCGGCTATGAATATGCTCGAACAAATCAACCTAGTTCACCTTGGAACACGCTACCCGCAAAACCTCAGTGGCGGAGAACGTTCAAGGGTGGGCTTGATTAGAGCCTTAGCCAATCAGCCACAAGTCATGTTACTTGACGAGCCGTTTGCTGCACTAGATCCCAGTACTCGAGAACAAATGGGAGATTGGGCATTCCAACAACTAACCGAACAAAACATTCCCAGTGTCATGGTGTCTCATGATGTTGAAGACATCCCTGCATCAGCTAAACAGATATGTCTAGCTGATTATTATCAAGCTTCTGAGCAAAAATAACCCATGATTGACCCCTTACTGAATAAAATACTCAGGCCCCCGTTAGCACTAACAGCCAAACCTTTGATCCGCTTGGGTATTACGGCAAACCAAGTTACTATTTTTGGTTTTGTTTTAGGTATATTAGCGGTACCTGCCATTATTGCTGAACACTTTAATCTTGCTCTAGTACTGATACTGCTGAATCGGGTGTGTGACGGATTAGATGGTGCAGTTGCCCGGCAAACTCGCACCACGGATGCTGGTGGATTTTTAGATATTAGCTTGGATTTTATTTTCTACTCAGCCATTGTTTTTGCTTTTATTGTCAGCCATCCAGAACAAAACGCAGTAGCAGGCAGCTTATTAATGTTGTCTTTCACCGGCACTGGCTGTTGCTTCTTGTCCTTTGCTATCATGGCCAGTAAACACAATATCGACAATCCCCAGTACCCGAATAAAAGTTTGCATTATATGGGCGGCTTAGCAGAAGGTTTTGAAACCATAGTGGTGCTGTGTTTGTTTTGTTTATTGCCACAACACTTTGTGCCTATAGCCTTTGTTTATAGTGCCGCTTGTTGCATAACCGCGGGAGTAAGGATTGTGACGGGATATCAAACTCTTAAAAGTATAGATTAATGGCCAATTGTGCGAATGACCGCTCCCACATTGGTAAGTGCGAACGATCATTCGTGGTTGTGGATTAGATTGCTAGTTTTGTAGCAATCCAGTCATTTACTTTGGTTTCTACTATGTTAAGTGGCAGAGGGCCATATTTTAGGATTTCATCATGATATTCACGAATGTCGAATTTATCGCCTAATTTTGTTTTGGCCATAGTACGTAGCTCCAGAATTTTAAGCATGCCTATTTTATATGCCGTTGCTTGTGATGGCATTACAATATGACGCTCTACCATTTTTACACCATCAGATACTGCATTGGGCGTGTTCTCGGTGTAATAAGCGATACCCTGTTCACGCGTCCACTTTTTAGCATGGATACCTGTATCCACTACTAAGCGGCACGCGCGCCAAAGCTCCATGGCCAAACGCCCGAAGTCAGAATAGGGGTCTTGGTAAGCACCAAATTCTTTGGGTAGGTATTCTGAGTAAAGTCCCCAGCCCTCAATATAAGCGGTATACCCGCCAAATTTCCTAAATTTAGGCACATCTTGCAGTTCTTGTTGAATCGCCAGTTGCATGTGATGGCCTGGAATACCTTCGTGATAAGCAAGGGCTTCCATTTGATAAGTTGGCATGGCTTTCATGTCGTATAGGTTGGCGTAATACAAACCTGGACGTGTGCCGTCTTCTGATGGGCGTTGATAAAACGCTTTGCCCGCGGATTGTTCACGAAACGCTTCTACCGCTTTTACATTGAGATCCGCTTTAGGTTGTGTGATAAACATGCCATCAAGTTTTAGCTTCATGTCGTCAATTAAGGCAGTGGCCTCACGTAAATAACGGGCTTTACCTTCATCAGTATTGGGGTAATAAAATTGATCGTCATCGCGCATAAATTGCATAAAGGCTTGCAAGTCACCTTCGAAGTTGACCTTGTCTTTGATGACGCGCATTTCATCGTGAATACGGGCGACTTCTTTTAATCCTATTTCATGGATTTGTGCAGCGGTAAGGTCAGTGGTAGTGGTGCGTTTAAGTGCCACATTGTAGAAAGTCTCGCCGTTTTTCCACTTCCACACACCGTCGTCTGTAGTGGCCTTGGTTTCAAGTTCTGTTAAGTGTGCCACCAATTTTTCGTAGGCTGGTTTTACTGCAGTATTTAGCGCTAAAATTGCTGCATCAAGCAATCTGGTTTTGTTTTCATCAGTTAACTGACTGCCTTCTTTTTCACTAAGGGTCTGTAATTTTTTAGTCAAGTCAGCCAATAAGGCGCTGGGCTCGCCATCGTCAAAAGGTGCACCTTTAATGATGTTGTTACTGTCGCGAATAACATGTGGAAATACAAATTTAGGTGGAATGATATTGGCAGCGGTGCGCGCTTCAATATTGGTAATTAATTGTTTAAATAATTTTGGTACACCTTCTAAACGCGTAATATAATTTTCTGCATCTTGGACTGAGTTGATACTGTGTTGATTAATTAACAAAGAAACGACACCAGAATGACGGCCAAACATTTGATTAATTGGGTAATTGTACAAACGCCACTTATTATCGGCAATATCGTTTTCCATCGATTGAACCAACAGGTCGTAACTTAATACCGTGCCGGGATCCAGTTTGTTGCGATCAAAAGCCTTGAGTTCAACCAGCTGTTGCTTAGTGAGCTGCATTGACTCATTTGCATAGGCCTCTGATAAATCGTTCCATTCATCAGCACGCTCTTTACGCCCAAGAGAGGTTAGATACTCAGGGTAACGAGCAACGGATTCTTCAAATACGCGCTCAAAAAAGGCATTGACGCGCTGTGATTCTGAAGACGCTGTTGCAACAGCAGTTTGTTTGGAAACGGATTCAGGCGTTGGGTTGGTCGTTTGTTTGGATGATGGGGTACAGGCTGAAAATAAAACTGCAGCAACGGCGGCTGCACAATAAGATTTAAACAAAAGGGATTCCTTGAATAAGTTAGATGCTTTTAGAATAAACGCCATAACTAACTGATGCAACACCCCTTGGGTTTAGTGGCTTAATTTACAAGTTAAATGGATTATTTGCGTGGCGGCTTAAAAGGCATCAACACAAAACTTTTAGGTTGGTATTGTTTTGTGGGCTTGCATACTCTTTTAGTCCCAATTTAATCCCATCATCACCGTACTTAGCATCGGCGAGATAACTACCAAATAGTCTATCCCAAATTGATAAGTTAAATTCAAAATTACTGTCTGTTTCTGACACCACTTGGCTGTGATGAATTCGGTGCATGGCTTGGGTTACGATAAATATTCTCAGAAGCCTGTCTACCTTAACCGGAAGTTTGATATTGCTATGATCGAAAATAGACGTGGTATTTAGCAACACTTCAAAAATTAGAATGGCCAATACAATCGCTCCTAGCAATATTACTGGAGCAATTTTCATTGCTAAACATAGGGCGATTTCGAGCGGGTGAAAACGTAACCCTGTTGATGTGTCGAGAGAGGGGTCTGCATGGTGTACTTTATGTCTCTGCCGATTACTGGAACACGATGAAAAACTCGATGTTGCCAGTAAATCAAACAATCAAACAACAATACTGAGATAGGTACGCTTAGCCAAAGCGTCACTGAAATATTGTTCCAGACTCCTATGTGGTTATTTTGTGCATAGATAGCAATGGCCGCGAAACCTTTGGGTATGATTAACCTCGCTACCACTGCACCCAGTAAAACCATAGAAAAGTTGCTAAACCAGCGTTACTTAGGCAGACAGGCGACAGACGATTGGGTTTTAGATTTTCCCAGAACATCATTATTGCAAGTATTGTAATGAAAACTCCTAGCCTAATCCACGTATCATTAATCATAGTGAGTGATGGTTGCTTTTTGATGAATCAATTAGGAATATAGACTTAACTTCTATATTATAATTTAGTTAATAAGTTACAGGTCACATATCTAAAGGACATTATTTTTATGAAAATTCTTACATTACTTGCAGGTGTATTGGCCTTATTGTTATTGCTACTTTCTGGCCCTCTATATCAGGCCGAAATACTCGGCCTTATGAATGCATTTTTTGCTATGCGAATTGCACTGATTTTAGGCGCAGTAGCAATTGTTTTTGCTCTAATTCAAGTCATTTTTATGCGTAAAACCATTTCTTGGCCGGTTACAGGTATTGCAGTTTTATGTGCTGCGGTAGCGATTTTTATGCCGTTAAGCATGATGAATAAAGCCAAATCGGTACCGCCTATTCACGATATCACAACAGACTTAGTCAACCCGCCAAGATTCATGGCAATTCTAGCGTTGCGAGCCGATGCTCCCAACCCTGCTGCCTATCAAGGTGAAGAGATAGCTAGCCAACAACGTGAAGCCTATCCAGAACTAGAAACACAAAAATATCCGCAAACAACTGAACAGGTATTTGATGCAGCTTTAGCGACAGTTAAGAGCATGGGGCTAGAAGTCGTCACTTCTGATAAGTCTCTTGGTTTGATTGAAGCTTATGACACCACAACCTGGTTTGGTTTTGTTGATGACGTAGTTATTCGTATTCAAAACTCTGAACAGATGACCATACTTGATGCGCGCAGTAAATCCCGCGTTGGTATGAGTGATATTGGTAAAAATGCTGAACGACTTAATACCTTAATAGCTGGTGTAGCAAAAAAATCTTAACTAATTTAGTTGATTTAGCATAATCAAAAACTGCGCTTCAATTTTATTTGATGCGCAGTTAATTTTTAACCCAGATAATCTTATTTCTAGGTTTCAGTCGAAGAGTTTTCTTTTGGCTCCGTAAAAATTGATAAATACTTCCCTGCCACAATCTAATTCGTGACGAATGCAAAAGTGCAACTAGTGCGAAGTCTCCTTAACTCTGTGCAACACCAATGATTAGTCAAAGTCAGCGACATAGGCTAATAGGCTGACACTTGACCCGCTATGGATAGAACGATTGATTATTATTTAATGCTCCTACTGTACTCGGTGCCGCAGATTGCCAAGTGAAATCACTATAATTCTGCCCTGAGCCAGATAACTGCAAGGAATGTCCGAGGCTGGTTGAGCTAGTCTCAGTTACGCCTATATCAGTGGATGTTAGACCACTAGAGTCGCCATTTGTAGCGGTTAATGTTCCTTCATAGCTAATAAACTGCAGTACTTTTCCTGCATTATCAACTAGTGCAATTCCATCAGCAGCCCCATTTTGTAACCCGCTTATATAAAATGATTTTGTTCCAAATCCACGCTGTTGATTATTGATGACACCTGACAGTGAAGTGATTTTATAAGCATTACCATTGTTGCCGTTATACGCCACTAATTTCCAACCAGTTAGATTTAAGTTGGCGGTACCTGCCACCTCAACAAATTCGTTTTTGTCCGAACTTTTATTATCGTAATGCAGTTCATTGATCCAGACATTAACAGTGCTTGGGGCAGATGAGCCGGAGCAATTGTTTTCAAATACACAAATAACGTATTCTGGGTGATCGATGAAAGGATTTCGATTACCTTGATTGGCATATACTGCTTCGTTGTGACGGCGTTCAAAGTCATCGACTGGATCGTCTTTATGCCATTGGATCAAAGTCGATTTTAGTCCCATGTAGGCCACCGCTAGATTTTCACCGGTGTTTGAGTTGGCAATGAGTGCACGGTTGTCTGTTAAAATGAGGTTTGGCTCAGATACGCCGGTGCCCGCATGCGTGCCACCCTCATATCTAACTGCCAGATACATTAATGCCCTAGCGCTGTCGCCTTTTCTTTCGCTCCATGTTTCCCAACTGCCTGTAGCGCCTGATCCTGTGGTCCAGTTTGACTCAGTTGAACTACCACCTCTGCTGTTGTTTGCTGTGGTGACTTTTTCAGAACAACCAGAGTCACACTCTGCGTAAGGTTTATTGCTGCGACTAGAATTATAACCGCTGTTAGCTAAGAATAAGTGATGTGTATCTGTATAGGGATAGTTGTTAGCACCATCATTTGGAAAACCATATGATTTTGGCCAAGTGTGTTCACGGTTGTAATTAAGGTTACCACCACCGGCTTTTGGGTAACTTTCATTTTTATAGAGGCCAATTATTTGTGACGAATCATGTGGGTTTTCATCAGCACGTTCTAAAATATCCCAAGTATCTGTAGCGCTAGAGGTGTATGGAAATCTTTGGTGATCATCAATTATTTTGTGTAAAGAATCGTGAAGCGATACTGCATTTGAAGTATTCACCAAATCGTAATAGCCAGTGGGTATGGCAGCTAAAGTGACATTTGTTGTAACTATGCTGGATGTAACAAGGCCGACCCACAGTGCATGATGTATTTTTTGCATAACGCTTAGCCTTATCTTAATAGTACATATAGAAATAAACGTTCTTTAATTAAATGTCCAATAAAAACAGCGTCTAATAAAAACATAGTCAGTATTTTTGAGTATAAAGAATAGATATTTAAGATATGAGAATAAATATTATTTTACCGTTTTGAAACTGCAGCTTTGATTAACTAAAACAAAAAAAAGCGCCGCAGCGCTTTTTATTAAAACTTATTAGATAATAGCTTTTAGTTAACTGTTTTGCTCACGTGCGATAGCACGATAAGCGATATCATCGCGATAAAACATTCCATTGCAACGAATGGTTTTTGCCAACGTATAAGCATTTTGTTGTGCTTGAGTAACAGTATTGCCTAAAGCAGTAGCACACAGAACTCGACCGCCATTTGTGGTTACTCTGCCATCAACATTCTTGGTGCCTGCGTGAAAGATTTTGCTACTGACATTACCAAGCACTAAACCATCAATCACATCACCTTTAACGTAACTATCTGGGTAACCTCCTGCAGCAAGCACTACACCGACAGCCGCTCTGGTATCAAACTCAGCTTGAATTTGGTCGAGCTTCCCGTCTAAGGCTGCTTCAACTAATTCAATTAAGTCAGACTGCAAACGCATCATGATAGGTTGGGTTTCTGGGTCGCCAAAACGGCAATTGTATTCAATCACTTTAGGTGTGCCATCTGCCATGATCATCAAACCCGCATATAGAAATCCTACATAGGTATTGCCTTCAGCAGCCATGCCTTGCACAGTGGGATAAATTACTTCTTTCATCACGCGATCATGGATATCTGCTGTGACCACTGGTGCAGGTGAATAAGCCCCCATCCCCCCAGTGTTTGGGCCCGTATCGCCATTGCCAACACGTTTATGGTCTTGGCTGGTGGCAAAGGGTAAAACATTTTTGCCATCAACCATTACAATGAAGCTCGCTTCTTCACCGTCGAGAAATTCCTCGATCACTACGCGGCTTCCGGCCTCACCAAAAGCGTTACCCGCTAACATGTCACGAATGGCATCTTCTGCTTCGATTAATGTCATAGCGACAATCACACCTTTACCTGCGGCCAAACCATCTGCCTTAACCACAATAGGTGCGCCCTTTGCTTGCACATAAGCAAGAGCAGGCTCAATTTCCGTAAAGTTTTGATAATCAGCAGAGGGTATATTGTGACGTGCTAAAAAGTCTTTGGTAAACGCTTTTGAACCCTCTAGCTGGGCTGCAGCTTGAGATGGGCCAAATATTTTGAGTCCTTTGGCTTGAAACGCATCCACTACACCTAATACCAATGGCACTTCTGGGCCCACAATAGTTAAGTCTATTTGGTTTTGTTCAGCAAAAGACACCAAAGCAGGCACGTCTTCTGCACCCACATCAACATTGGTGAGTTTGTCTTCAAGTGCGGTTCCCGCATTACCGGGTGCTAAAAACACCTGTGATACTTTTTCCGATTGCGCTGCTTTCCAAGCCAGTGCATGCTCGCGACCACCGCCGCCAATAATCAATACATTCATAGGGTTTGTTATTCTTTAGTTTTTTATTTAGGGCTTAACAAATTACGGCTTAATAAACTTAAGTGTCATACGTGAACTTTCACCGATTGTGAGATATTTTGCTTGGTCCTTTTCGCCCAAACGTAGTCCAGGAGGTAGAGTCCATACGCCTTTCTCATGATCTGTGGTGTCTAGTGGGTTAAGGTTAATGTCACTTTGTGCAAGTAATCTAAACCCTGCTTTTTCAGCGGCAGCAATTACAACGGACTGCTTCATATAACCTGAACTATTTTGTGCATCATCAGCCAAATTTTCTGGCAGCTTATGTTCAACTACACCTAACACCCCGCCTTTTTTAAGGGCTTTAAAAAAGCTTGAGAAAGCGCTATCAACACCTTCTTGACCAGTTTGCATATACCAATTATGTACGTTTCGGAAAGTCAGTACTCTATCCAGTGAGTTTGCAGGAGCAAAATCCATGGCTTTAGTAGGATGAAATGCCGTCACTTTAGTATTTTTGTAGCTATCATCTTGACTAATTTTTTGCATAAAACCATCAAGAGACTTTTTGTAGTATGCGTTGCCGCCTTCTTCTATATAAAAATGCGCAGCATAAAATTGTCCCTTCTCATTTAAAAGAGGAGCAAGAATACTACTATACCAACCGCCCCCAGGAGAAATTTCTGCGACAGCCATCTCTGATTGTACGTCGAAAAAACGCAACGTTTGTTGAGGGTGGCGATATTCATCTCGTGAACGTTCTTTGACAGAACGATTCTCGTTGTTCACTGCATCGCTAATACCGTCAGCAAATACTTGGGGTGAACTGAATAAAGATAAGGTAATAGCAACTTTTAAGGCTTTTTTAAACATAATTCTCTCCGATTGTTAGTGTGTAAAAATGAACAAAAATGAACAAAAGTGTGCAAAAAGGATTTAAATTGATTGTAGCGACATTAGACCTCAGAGTTAACAAAAAACGCAGTCAATATTTTTGAGACTGACTGCGTTTTATAGATCCAAGCTGTTAGTGTTTAAAGTGGCGCATGCCAGTGAAGACCATGGCAATACCATGTTCGTCTGCAGCGTCTATAACTTCTTGGTCGCGCATTGAGCCACCCGGTTGGATAATAGCGCTAATACCGGCGGCGGCAGCGGCGTCAATACCATCACGGAACGGAAAGAACGCATCAGAGGCCATCACAGACCCTGTAACTTGCAAACCTTCATCCGCTGCTTTAATGCCAGCCACTTTGGCAGAATAAACACGGCTCATTTGACCCGCACCTACACCAATAGTCATGCTGTCATTACAATACACAATCGCGTTGGACTTAACGTATTTGGCCACTTTCCAAGTGAACATCAAATCTTTTAACTGTTTGTCAGTTGGTTTAACTTTAGTGACTACCTGAAGTTCATCTTCTTCGACCATGCCAAAATCGCGGTCTTGGACTAATAAACCGCCATTAACCCTTTTGAAGTCATGGCCTTGTGTCAACTGGCCTTGCCAATCCCCGCATGCTAATAAACGTATGTTTTTCTTGGCAGACACCACTTCTACCGCGGCATCACTGATAGATGGGGCGATAATCACTTCAACAAATTGACGATCTACAATAGCCTGAGCTGTAGCGGCATCTAGTTCGCGGTTAAACGCAATAATGCCACCAAAAGCCGAGGTGGGGTCCGTTTTATAGGCGCGTTTATATGCGCTTAAAATATCGTCACCTAAAGCTACACCACAAGGATTGGCGTGTTTAACAATTACGCAGGCTGGTACATCAAATTCTTTTACGCACTCAAGTGCGGCATCTGTGTCAGCAATATTGTTGAATGACAATTCTTTACCTTGCAACTGAGTTGCTGTGGCAACTGAAGCTTCTTGAATATCATTTTCAACGTAAAAAGCAGCACTTTGATGACTGTTTTCACCGTAGCGCAAATCTTGTTTTTTAGTGAATTGCATATTGAAAGTACGAGGAAATTCGCTGTGCTGATGGCCACAGTCAGTTTCGCATTCACTGGATTCAATCATGGCACCAAAATAGTTGGCAATCATGCCATCGTATTCAGCTGTGTGTTCAAATGCGGCGATGGCTAGATCAAAACGTGTGGCTTTAGTCACTGCATTACTGTTCGCCTGCATCTCTGTCATTACACGGGCGTAATCTTTAGTGTTAACCACAATAGTCACATCATTATGGTTCTTAGCCGCGGCGCGAACCATAGTAGGACCACCGATATCGATATTTTCGATAGCGTCTTCTAAGCTGCAATCATCATTGGCAACCGTGGCTGCAAATGGGTACAAGTTCACGACTACTAAATCGATAGGCAGAATATTGTTTTCAGCCATGACTTGTTCGTCTTGTCCACGGCGAGCCAGAATGCCACCATGGATTTTGGGGTGCAAGGTTTTAACTCGACCGTCCATAATTTCTGGATGGCCAGTGTAATCCGATGCTTCAATAACGGTCAAGCCATTGTCGCTGAGTTAATTTTGCGGTGCCACCGGTCGATAATAGCTCTACACCTTGGCTCGCCAAAAATTGGGCAAACTCAAGTAGGCCGGATTTATCTGATACGCTTAATAATGCGCGACGAATAGGAGTTGCTGGTAAGTCTTGTTGCATGTTTGTTCCATGTTTGTTCCACTTTTAAGTGGCAAAGATTTTGGCAATTTAATTCGTATTGTTTTTTGTTGACTATTTGGTCATGGTCAACACAAACAAAAAGAGCACCATAAGGTGCTCTTTATTTTAGACAAAAAACCTTAGTTCATGCCGTATTGTTTTAGTTTCTTACGCAAGGTGCCACGGTTGATACCTAGCATAGTTGACGCTTTAGTTTGGTTGCCACGTGTGAAGGTCATTATTTCTTCCAACATTGGCGCTTCAACTTCGGCCATGACTAGCTCGTATAAGTTTTCGATGTTGGTGTTATCAAGTTGCTTTAAATACTTGTTTACCGCTTGTTTAACAGAATCGCGAAGAGGCTTTTGAGCCTGAGTTTGCGAAGGAGTCGTTACCGTAGTGGTAAATGGAGAAGTTACATTTTGTTCGAACATATACAATCTTGCTCTTTAAGTTAGTCATATTAAGCAGCAGGTGAAACTAGCTCAGTCACGAATGAGAGTACTGGTTCGCCTGCCAATTTATCAAAGTACATAGTTAACTCATCAAGTTGCTGCCCTGCATCTTCAATGGCGTTGAACTTTATACGGAACAGCTTTTGCTGGTCGTGTTCGGCCAAATACCAGCCCACATGCTTGCGGGCAATTCTGCAACCCTTTATCCCACCGTAAAACTGATGGACATTGGCGACGTGTTCAAGCAATACGCTACTCACTTCGTCAATACTGGGTGCAGCCAGTACTTGGCCAGTTTGCAGATAGTGGAGGATCTCGCGGAATATCCAAGGGTGACCCTGAGCTCCACGACCGATCATCAACGCATCTGCGCCGGTGTATTCCAAAACGTGCTTCGCTTTTTGCGCGCTTGTTATATCACCGTTAGCAACAACAGGTATCGACACCGCTTGTTTAATAGCTTTAATGGTGTCGTATTCTGCGTTGCCTTTGTACATACAGGCCTTGGTGCGACCATGCACCGCCAATGATTGAATGCCGTTGTCCTGTGCAATTTGAGCTATTAATAACCCATTGCGATTTTCAACATTCCAACCTGTGCGTATTTTTAAGGTAACAGGCACATTGACTGCTTTTACTACCGCCTGAATGATTTTCTCAACCAATGGTGGGTCTTGCAACAATGCGGATCCTGCTAACTTCTTATTCACTTTTTTAGCTGGGCAGCCCATGTTGATATCAACAATTTGCGCGCCATTAGCCACATTAAATTGTGCCGCTTGCGCCATTAATTCAGGATCTGACCCTGCAATTTGCACTGAGCGCACACCCTCTTCACCCTCATGGTCCATCCGTTGTTTGGATTTTTCCGTGTCCCAAACCCTAGGGTTGGACGAGAGCATCTCTGACACCACCAAACCTGCGCCAAGACGTTTACATAATTGTCTAAATGGCCTGTCTGTCACTCCCGCCATGGGAGCTAGTATCAAATTGTTTTCTAATGCATATGGACCGATCTGCATAATATAGAATGATTATCCTTCACATTTAATTGTGCAAAAATCGACCTTGCTCTAAAAAGGGGCGCAATTCTAAGGGTTTTTTGTTGTCTTTGAAAGGCTAGTAAACAAACAATTTTGTACTTTTTTTAAGCAAACCATATTGACATTAAAAAAAGCAGGCTATTTAAACTGGTTTACCAGTTATTAAGATAAGATCGTTATAATAAAGTAAAGTTGGTTAACGTTTTATGTTGCCGAGCAGCATATCTTTAAACATGACCCAATCACCTAACAAGCTGTAAAATGGATACTTAAAGGTTGCAGGCTTATTGTGTTCAAAAAAGAAATGCCCTGCCCAGGCAAAGCCATAACCTACAATAGGTAAAAACCATAACAACATCCATTGCTCAGTCATAAGGGTGTAAACCAGTAAAATTAAGATCAAACTAGAACCAACAAAATGTAAACTCCGACAGGTCAGGTTTTGATGCTCAGATAGGTAATAAGGATAAAACTCAGCAAAACTGTTAAATTTAGGAGACACTTGTGGTGTCATGAGAGTCAGCTTTTTGCTTGATTAAAAATAAATCTAGCATATTGAATGCCTAGAAAATGTCTACTACACGACATTTTATTTTTATCTCTAAATCGATAATTAGCTTGAGTTTCAATGATTTGACCCCATTCACAGAGCATGTGAATGAATACGGAATCTATTATGAATAACGTGATTGATATTACCCCAGAAAATTTCCAGCAAGTTTTACAAGATTCGCAAACACAAGTGGTGATGGTAGAATTTTGGGCCGAAGGTTATGAACCAAGCCAGCAGCTTGCTCCCGTTTTGCTCAATGTAGCCGCTAAATTTGCTGGTAACTTGATCCATGCTCGTGTTGATTGCCAGCAACAACAAGAAATTGCAGGCCAATTTGGTGTGCAAAATTTGCCTACAGTGATTTTGGTAAAAGAAGGTCAGCCTATAGACGGTTTTGCAGGGGTGCAAAGCGAAGCAGAGATTATAGCCACCTTTGAAAAACACTTGCCCAAGCCAGAAGATGCTTTATATGAACAAGCGGTCGAGTTAGTCAGCGCAGGCGATTATCAGCAAGCTTACACTTTGCTTAAACAAGCTCATGACATGAATCCCGAACGCGCCGATATCAAGTTGTTACTGGCTGATTGTCAAGTAGAGTTAGGTCAAATAAAACAAGCTAAAATCTTATTAGAAGCCATCGGCTTAGTCGATCAAGGCGCCTTGTACAAAAGTATTATGGGTAAAATTGAATTAGCTGAACAAGCGGCTGACTCACCTGAAATCAAAGCCTTACAAAAACAAATGTTACAAACCCCAGATGACCTAGAGATTAAAGTTAAACTTGCTGTGCAATTGCATCAAGCTAATCAAATAGAAGACGCTTTGGAACTGATCTTGTCGGTTTTATATAAAGACCTCAATTTTGGTGATGCCAAGAAGCTGACTTTAGATATGATTAATGCACTGCCTGATGGCGATCCTTTGAAGTCGAAGTTTCGTCGTAAGGTTTATGGGTTGTTGTATTAACTGAGTTAAGCACTTCGTTTCGAGCTAACGTGCGCCAAGCTATAATCTGAGAATATAAACCGGCATTCGCCGGTTTTTTGTTATTTCGGAATGCATTTACTTTGTTGTTTATAGCCAGTAAATACAAATTATCGCCCCTTATTTGAATCTAATTTTCCTTAAATCAAACAGTAATAGCGACAAGAGTGAGTCATTAAATAAATTAGGATAGTGAGTAAAGTGTACTGATTGCATAATTCGCTTTCATTCTTTATATAAATCGTTTGTTGTACATCTGAAAGCTTGGTGTGGGATGAATCTCACACCAAAATACATTACTCTTGGTAAAACCAAAAAGAGAAGAGCCTCCATGAAGTATAAGCTACTTGCACTTGTTGCCATCGTTGCCATTATCGGCATATACCTATGGCAAAAATCTGTACCCCAACCATTGGTGCGTATCGCCTCTCCTGAGGCAATTCGAGATACTATAGCCGGCCCAATTGTAGGTTTTTCCGATGAGGATGACACCTTTGGGTGGCTAGGTATTCCGTTTGCAGCACCTCCATTGGCTGAACTGCGTTGGGCGGCACCACGTCTTCATATACCTTGGAAAGAAAATCGTCAAGCCATTGCTTTCGAGAACGCTTGCGTGCAACTCTGGGGACCTTTAGTAGGCACTGCTGGAAATGAGGGAGAGGTAGTAGGTAAGGAGGATTGTTTATATTTAAATGTATGGGCACCGCGAGACAACAGTGATATTGATTCTGCAGGTCTTCCTGTGATGTTCTGGATCCATGGCGGGGGTAACTCGATTGGTACGGCGAACACCTATCCTGGCCATCGCCTCGCTAGTGGCGAAAATGTGGTGCTTGTTACCATCAACTATCGTCTAGGGTTACTGGGCTGGATGAGTCATCCTGCTCTTCGCGCTGAAGGCCGCAGTGCCAGTGACGCATCGGGTAACTACGGAAATCTCGACATGATCGCCGCACTAGAATGGGTACAGAAAAACATTGCGAATTTTGGTGGCGATCCAGACAACGTGACTATTTTTGGCGAGTCCGCGGGCGGGCTTAACGTATATTCGCTGATGGCTTCTCCTCCAGCCAAGGGACTTTTCCACCGGGCCATTGCTCAGAGCGGTTCAACGAGCACCACACCATTGTGGCGAGCTGAAAATTTTGCTGATGACGTGCAGCCTGGTGAAAGCCTTAGCTCACGGGAATGGCTGTCAATGCAATTGCAGCACGCGGGTAAAACTAAAGGCCGCAAGGCTGCAAAGGTCGCCCAACTTGCTATGTCTGATGCAGAAATTCTGGCATTCATGCAGTCCCGCAGTCCACAGCAAATTCTCAAGGGGATCAGCGGCGGTGCTGGTATGTACCGTGCCCCGCAAAATCTGCGTGACGGCACAGTCTTGCCCAAGGAATCTTTACTCACTCTCTTTCAGTCACCGGAACGATACAACGATGTACCGCTAATGACAGGAACCAACCGGGATGAGGCCAAATTATTTATGGCTCAAGATACAGAGTTTGTTGAACGCCGTTTTGGTTTTCTTCCGCACATCAAGGATATAGACGCATACAATAGTACCTCGGCCTACATCTCTGACACCTGGAAAGCAAGAGCCGTGGATGAGGTGGCTGCTGTCATCTCCGCCCATTCAGAACATAAAGTTTACGCTTATCGATGGGACTGGGATGAGGGTGCGAAAAACTGGCTAGTCGATTATTCAACACTGATTGGCGCGGGTCATGGCATGGAAGTCGCCTTTGTGTTTGATGACTTCGAAGGTGGTATTTTGGTTCCCGGTTTTTACAATGAAGAGAACAGTCCAGGCCGCGATGAGCTGGCCATAGAAATGCGCAGCTATTGGTCTCAATTTGCTGCTACGGGCGACCCCGCAAGTGGTCGTAATGGCGACCTCTTAAAGTGGGACGCATGGGACAACAGTGGCCCCAACCTGATGATCCTCGACTCTCCCGGTGGTGGTGGTTCTAAGATGAGCCGAGAACCTATGACTATCGCGATGCTCAAACAGCGTTTGGCTAAAGATCCGCAGATTACCGATACAAAAACACGCTGTAGGATACATGCGGAGCTGTTTCTAAAAACTAATTCAGGAGATGACTATTGGAATGAGCAGGAATATCTGGATCTTGGTTGTGCTAATTACGACCCTTGGACAGTGATCCAACCTACAAGTGAATCAACAAATTAATCGCTAATAAAATGCATTTACAAGATACCTATCAACTCACTTACAATTAAAATGATGTCTCTGTAAAAAATAGCCATTGGTGCATTAACGGGGTGGTTGTCCGTTAGATGGATGAAACGTCGCGGTTTTCAGCTGCTTGATGATATAGTTATTGGCGTAATTGGTATGGTATTAGATTGTTTTGTATTTAGTTTTTTAGGTATATCTTTAGGGGGTAATCCGCTCATTCTTAACAGCAAGAGCGGGTGCTGCTATCGGAATTATCAAAAAGACGTAATAACCTAACAAGTAAGTAAACATTGACACCTAACTGTTGGTATCGCTAAACAATTTTGGGAAACCACTACTTAGCTTTTTATTTGCATCTATCAAGGGAACACCCGATGTAATTATTTTTTTTTCGAGTGGGCCCGTATTTATGTGATCGGTAGCGATCAGTTATTTATTTTTAGCTGCTTAATCTAACTTTAGCAGCATTGGAGTTTTGTGATATCAAAATTACCCCGCTGGGTAGAATATGGTTCGTTTGTACTTGCCCTGGTTGCAGGCCTAGTTAATTCAATTGGTTTATTAGGTTTTAAACATCAATCCATTTCACATCTATCGGGGACCGCGACGCTTCTTGGCACAGGGATTGTCAATTCCACATTTATCGATGTGTTGCATTTATTTATTATTCTATTTAGCTTTTTAGTTGGTGCGGCTGTGTCGGGATTTTTTTTGCGTAGTGGTGCATTAAAATTAAGCCATAATTACAGCGGCCTTCTTTCTTTGGAGGCGCTGTTACTTTTTAGCTCTATTTATTTCTTATCAAATAATTCCTTAAATGGGCACTATTTAGCCTCTGCTGCATGCGGGCTTCAGAATGCATTGGCCACTACTTTTAGCGGTGCCGTTATTCGAACCACACATGTAACAGGTATATTTACTGATTTTGGCATTATGCTAGGGGCAAAATTACGTGGCGAGGAGTTTGATAAAAGAAAGGCATTATTATTTTTGCTGATCATTATCGGCTTTATTTTAGGCGGCACTTCTGGTGCATATCTATTTAGTATTCTAAAGTTTAATGCTTTGTATGTTCCAGCAGGCATCTGTTTATTGTTGGCACTTTCTTATTCAACTTACCAAGCTAAAGTCAATAATCAAAACAAAAAAAACGATTTGTAGACGGGTTTATTCAATAATTAAGCAAATCAGCATATACGTCTCAGAAACTAGTTTGCATGAAAAAGCGTGATATTCAGAACTACCATAGCCTACTTAAAGATGACATTGGACATCAGCATTTACCCTATAGTCCGAGCTCAATTAGGGAGTTAAACGGTAAACAGTATATGCTTGAAGGAACGCCTTATTATTTGGGTGCTCATACCGAACATGCTGCTACGCTTAAAACAATAATAGTGGGTTGAAATACTTTTGTAGATGATGTCGAACAGATAAATTCCTAAGCCTAAACTTTCAATTATTCAATGCTTTAAGTATCAGAATTTAATTTCTATTCGGTTAGTTCCCCAATGGCTTATAAGGCAGTAAAACTTTTTATTCGACGTCGCTATTGTTGAAAAGTAAAATTACCTGTTTATTAATTTGGAGGCTTATTCCGGCGTTCTAATATGCCGTTTTATATGACTTTATTTTTATTGAGACCTTGGGTGTAGGTGTTAGTCTTCTACTTTATCAAGGGCACAGGCTATTTATGGTAAAAAGTCATGAAGTGTTTAATCACGTTAATTTTTCTAATCAGGATTTGAGTGAGTCACTTTTAAATCGTTATCAGTTTTATTTATGTAATTTTAGCTGGGCTAATCTGAGGGATACACAGTTTGTTGATTGTCTCTTGATTAGAGCAAGGCGCTATTGAAGGCTGTCATTTTAATTATAGCGATCTCCGCGATGCATCTTTTAAGAACTGTCAATTATCAATGTTAAATTTCAAAGGGGCGAAATGTTTCAGTATCGAATTTAGGGATTGTGATTTAAAAGGGGCTGATTTCATGCAAGCCACTTACTCAATCACCTTAGCAGTAGAATGTATTTCTGCTCAGCATTTATCACAGGTTGTAATTTATTCTATGCAAATTATAGACGACAGTGTATCGAAAAGTGTGACTGACGTGGTTGAATAGGTCCGACTACCTAGGTTAAGACATAATACCCTTAACTGGAGATAGGTAATGACAGCACGTAAGAAATATTCAAAAGAATTTAAATTGGATGCCATCGCATTGGTGGTAGAGCAAAAATACAGTCGTGTAGAGGCGGCTAGGAATTTAGGCCTCAGTCCTCAGATACTCGGTCGTTGGCTCAAAGAGGCCGAAGATGATAATGGTCATGCTTTTCGAGGTAATGGCACCCTGACACCCGAACAAGCCGAAATCCGCAGCTTGAAGGGGCAAGTCAAGCGTCTCGAAATGGAGCGTGAGATATAAAAAAAAGCGACGGTCTTCTTTGCCAAAAAAAAGAAGTGAAGTATTCGTTTATTACCCGATATAAGAAGACCTGGCCTGTGCGCTTAATGTGCAGACTACTCGGTGTACAAAGTAACAATTATTACCGTTACCAGAAGCGTCAAACGGATAAACCTGATGGTTTAACGCATCAAGAGATGCGGGAAGGGGTAAAAGATATCGCCAGGTTCAGCGATAATACCTATGGCGAGACGCATTCAAAAAGTATTGAATACGCTGAGCTTTCCAGTGAGTCGCAGGAAAACAGCTCAATTGATGAAAGAAGCAGGCGTGTGGGTGCGGTATAAAAAGAAATATAAAGCCACCACCAACAGTAACCATAAAAAGCCCATTTATGACAATGAGCTAAAGCAAGATTTTCAGCACAAAAGCCTGACCAAGCTTATGTGCATTATGTGCATTATGTGCAGGATATCACCCACGTTTGGATATCAGAAGGCTGGTTGTATTTAGCGGTGGTGATTGATTTATATTCACGCAAAGTCGTGGGTTGGAGTATGAGTTCAAGAATGAAGGCCAGCTTAGTGTGTGACGCATTAACCATGGCAATATGGCAACGACAACCCAAAGCAAGATTGATTGTGCATTCAGACCAAGGCGTGCAGTACGCCAGCAAAGCTTATCGCCGCCTTATCAAGGCTTGTCGGCAGCATGAGTAAAAAAGGGTGTTGTTGGGACAATGCTGTGGCAGAAAGCTTCTTCGGGAGTCTAAAGCAAGAACGGGTGCATTGGCGTAATTACTCCACACGATTTAGCGCCCAACAAGACATCTTGAATTACATGACCATGTGGTACAACAGCCATAGACTGCATTCGTACTTGGATTACCAAAGTCCTAATAACTTTGAACAACAAAACAATGAATTACAAAAAGTAGCTTAACTGAGGTAATCTTATTAGGTAGACCTGGTCATAGAGTGAGTTTGTCAGGACAGACACTTTATTGGCTTTGTAACGTAGAGATCTTCTAGGAGTGATCCATATTTCCACTTTGTCTCGTCGTATGTACAACAGTATCCTAATTTGATATTCCAAAGCACCTGTTGTGTTAGATTTTTTTCCATCATGATTTGATGCATCAAGTATCATTTGGCACGAGGCCATTCGCTTCAGCTATATCAATAATAGAATAGAGTGTTGAACTTGCATTGACACCGTTGACAGTTTTACTGAACAACCAAATATTGCTGTTACCGTCGATAGCTAATCTGTCACCATCCCAATAACGAATGGCACTGTCTCACTGGTTTAACGCGCAGATGAGTACTCTGCCAAGCAGTCTTGCAGTTAACACATTGGGCGCGGATTTATTTAATCTCGATTTAAATTGCTTGAGTAAGGAAACAGATTTTTCTCGATCGATGCGATGTCTCTATTTTATAGGTCAGTCTTTGAGCAGATTTCTGTACGATACAGTTTTTGTATGTTGTATAGAACCTAAAGTGTCTTAACGATTTTTTACTGTCTTGACCTTGCGCCTTCAATGTTTCTGTAAACATAAGCCTTAGTTACACCATGTACACCAATAATGTGGAAAGTGATTGATAATAGCTTGTGTAATGCCTTGAGTTGCATATCGTAAAAAGTCTACAGCGCATTTTCCTACTCGTGCAAACTGGTAATCGTCTAAGACAATATTCAGAGCAATCCTTTTTGAAACTTTCAACTTCGCAAATTACCCGCAGGAAAATTTACGCCAAAGCTGTACCTCTACCTGTAGGACTTGATGTTGTCATCATTGATAATTTTCAGCGGTGTTTCATCGGCATTAATTACGTCCTTTATTGGCATATCTTTTGCCGATACTCGCAAATCATTGAATGTAACATGTTTGCAATTTTAATAAGTCAATCCATCATATGTTGATTACGTAATTGAAAGACCAACTTCTTAAAAATCACTTTTTAGCAATACAATTACAGTATGTTGATATTTTTTGATGCTCAATTGGCTTAAGAAGCTTGGGGTGCATATCTTTTGGTAAAATACTCTGTACCGGTAGAGCTTGTATAATTGTATTGTGTGTGTCGTTTTACTCTCATCCACTACATTCACACTCTGAGTGATGATACTAAACCGCTTCAGTGGTGACTGGCACAAACGCCAATTTCTCAATGAAATCTTTGCCCATTCATTGCAACTCAACTTAGGAGTATACGCAGGCATGATCAACTTCATTAATATTGTGTATCACATCTTCATGGGTAACTTGCTCATCAACGGCTGGGTGTCTTGGTTACAATTAGGTTTGTGTTTAGGCGGCACATTCTTGTCTTTTTATAACTAAGGCCCCACCATCTCTTTTGGCTCACTAAATCAGTTACCTTGCCCAGAATGGGCTTTGTTTTGACTGGTAAAGAGTTTGTATTTAGGAAAGCGAAACTACCCTTCTTAAAAGAGTAACGTGCATGTTGCGATACAATTAATTTATATTTTTCGGAAAAAGTTAAGCCTACTCGGTATGATTTTATGGAGACATTCTATCTTTTTATTAAATCTTTCGGTCTATATTTTCTTGGTATGTATTTTACCGTAATACACACCTAAGCTGTTGTTTTGACCCGTGCTAAATCGTGAATGATATTCCTTATTTATGAACTAACGTTATAAACCTTCGGACCCATGAAATATCGGCAGATGGCAGGGAATATCGAAATTCCCAATCAGACTATTGAATTCATGTACACTCGAATTAATTGAGAATTATGTGCTCTGTGGTGATTTAATTTTACTTTTTCGAACACTTGCTTCACATTGCTAAACGGGTGTTATCTCAATATAGTATTTTAATGCCGTTACGAGGGAGAGTAGTGTAGGCAAACAGTGAACATAACATTAATGGAACATCAAGCTGTTGCTCAGTAATTAGTGTTTAAGCATTAAATTGAGCTTTTAATTCAATAATTTGCATATATCAATACGCAGCAATTGGATTGACAAACATTCTAATGCCACCAATCTATTAGCTACCTACAACGGCACTCATACCAATCAGCATAAATGTGTAATCGAGTATGTTTATCTCAACACCAACTACCTTTTACTTTGAATCACCACGCACTGTAACAATTAAAATCGCTCTCTAAAAAAGAGAAAGATCACTAAATCCGTATAAGTTTATTTGCGGTAACGTATTTTAAGCAGGGAAATAAACTAGTTGACGTCTGATACAGAACAATAGGTGTTAGCAAAAGAATGAGCAATGGGTCATCTACCAACTATCTCAAGGAAGTAATATTTCCCTTGAAAGTAAATACCGTCGGGAATACTCTCTTTATTATCTTCTTAACAACCTCTCGCTGACCGATTTCATCAAGAAACAAAATCAGTCTGAAATTGCGGAATTTCTAAACAATAAAATGCTACATCCTATATTCAGCACGCCTCATTTAAGACTATCATCTGCTCAGTTTTTACTGGATGACCTGTTGGTAAAACATCCGAATCCGTTTCAAGTAACGCAGCTGAGTTTAAAAAAACTGCAAATTGAAATGACTATTTAGATTACTCATCATGTCACGCTAGATAAAGAAAAGCGTTAACCTGCGCTGAAGTTAAAGAGGACGATGCACGTAATATCAGACAACAAAAAAGGGCTACCCTTATGGATAGCCCTTTCTATGAATGGGAGGGTGGAAGTGGGTTTTCAGGAGCATGGCTCCTGCCACTGAAACGGTATGATCTCTACGAGTACCCAGATAATCCACTTTGTGAAGGTTTTTTGCTGAATAGCTTCGCGCTTAAGTACTGAGTCACCTTCTGCACACTAATATGTGATGGCTATTTTCAAATCCCTGAAACGCAAAAAGCCACCTGTAAAGGTGGCTTTTTACTTAATTGGGAGCCTGGCAATGTGCTACTCTCGCATGGGGAAACCCCAAACTACCATCGCCGCTAATGTGTTTCACTTCTGAGTTCGGAATGGGATCAGGTGGGGCCACATCGCTATTGTCGCCAGACAAAAACTGTTATCTATCAAGCTTGCGCTCAATAAATCAATATGTAAAAGCTGATACTCTCCCCTTGCGGGTCAAGCCATAATCGATGCTAAAGAATGTCTCTAGTCTTACTCCTAATCTTGTATTATCTACTTGTCACTCATATAACACTCAGCACTTCTTGCGAAGCCACTTGGGCGTTGTATGGTTAAGCCTCACGGGCAATTAGTACAGGTTAGCTCAACGCATTGCTACGCTTCCACACCCTGCCTATCAACGTCGTAGTCTTCAACAACCCTTTAGGTACGTTAAACGTACAGGGATGACTCATCTTAGGGCTCGCTTCGCGCTTAGATGCTTTCAGCGCTTATCGATTCCGAACGTAGCTACCGGGCAATGCCTTTGGCAAAACAACCCGAACACCAGCGGTTCGTCCACTCCGGTCCTCTCGTACTAGGAGCAGCTCCCTTCAATCATCCAACGCCCACACCAGATAGGGACCGAACTGTCTCACGACGTTCTAAACCCAGCTCGCGTACCACTTTAAATGGCGAACAGCCATACCCTTGGGACCGACTTCAGCCCCAGGATGTGATGAGCCGACATCGAGGTGCCAAACACCGCCGTCGATATGAACTCTTGGGCGGTATCAGCCTGTTATCCCCGGAGTACCTTTTATCCGTTGAGCGATGGCCCTTCCATTCAGAACCACCGGATCACTATGACCTACTTTCGTACCTGCTCGACGTGTCTGTCTCGCAGTTAAGCTGGCTTATGCCATTGCACTAACCTCCTGATGTCCGACCAGGATTAGCCAACCTTCGTGCTCCTCCGTTACGCTTTGGGAGGAGACCGCCCCAGTCAAACTACCCACCAGACACTGTCCACAATCCCGATAAGGGACCTATGTTAGAACATCAAACCTACAAGGGTGGTATTTCAAGGTAGACTCCACACCATCTAGCGACAGTGCTTCAAAGTCTCCCACCTATCCTACACATGTAGGGTCAATGTTCAGTGCCAAGCTATAGTAAAGGTTCACGGGGTCTTTCCGTCTAGGTGCGGGTACACAGCATCTTCACTGCAATTTCAATTTCACTGAGTCTTGGGTGGAGACAGCGTGGCCATGATTACGCCATTCGTGCAGGTCGGAACTTACCCGACAAGGAATTTCGCTACCTTAGGACCGTTATAGTTACGGCCGCCGTTTACCGGGGCTTCGATCAAGAGCTTCTCCGAAGATAACCCCATCAATTAACCTTCCGGCACCGGGCAGGCGTCACACCGTATACGTCATCTTTCGATTTAGCACAGTGCTGTGTTTTTAATAAACAGTTCCAGCCACCTTTTCACTGCGGCCCCCATTCGCTCATGAAGCAAGTTCAATCACAAACAGAGGCGTACCTTCTCCCGAAGTTACGGTACGATTTTGCCGAGTTCCTTCACCCAAGTTCTCTCAAGCGCCTTAGTATTCTCTACCTGACCACCTGTGTCGGTTTGGGGTACGGTTCGATATATCATAAGTTTAGAGGCTTTTCCTGGAAGCATGGTATTTGCAACTTCAACTCCTTAGAGTCTCGTCTCGTGTCTCGAGCATGTAGTTTCCCGGATTTGCCTAAGAAACAACTCTACGCACTTTCACCTGGACAACCAACGCCAGGCTTGCATAACCTTCTCCGTCCCCCCTTCACTGATATACCAAGTACGGAAATATTAATCCGTTTCCCATCGACTACGCATTTCTGCCTCGCCTTAGGGGCCGACTTACCCTGCCCTGATTAGCATGGGACAGGAAACCTTGGTCTTCCGGCGGGGGAGTTTTTCACTCCCCTTATCGTTACTCATGTCAGCATTCGCACTTGTGATATGTCCAGCTCGCCTCTCAGCTCACCTTCAGCCACTTACACAACGCTCCCCTACCACGCAAAGTAAACTTTGCGTCCGCAGCTTCGGTATATTACTTAGCCCCGTTACATCTTCCGCGCAGGCCGACTCGACTAGTGAGCTATTACGCTTTCTTTAAAGGATGGCTGCTTCTAAGCCAACCTCCTAGCTGTCTTAGCCTTCCCACCTCGTTTCCCACTTAGTAATATTTAGGGACCTTAGCTGGCGGTCTGGGTTGTTTCCCTCTTCACGACGGACGTTAGCACCCGCCGTGTGTCTCCCGGATAGTACTCACAGGTATTCGGAGTTTGCAAAGGGTTGGTAAGTCGGGATGACCCCCTAGCCTTAACAGTGCTCTACCCCCTGTGGTATTCGTCCGAGGCGCTACCTAAATAGCTTTCGGGGAGAACCAGCTATCTCCGAGTTTGATTGGCCTTTCACCCCCAACCACAAGTCATCCGCTAACTTTTCAACGTTAGTCGGTTCGGTCCTCCAGTTGATGTTACTCAACCTTCAACCTGCCCATGGCTAGATCACTCGGTTTCGGGTCTATACCTAGCAACTAAACGCGCAGTTAACACTCGCTTTCGCTACGGCTCCCCTATTCGGTTAACCTTGCTACTAAATATAAGTCGCTGACCCATTATACAAAAGGTACGCAGTCACAGAACAAGTCTGCTCCTACTGCTTGTACGTATACGGTTTCAGGTTCTATTTCACTCCCCTCACAGGGGTTCTTTTCGCCTTTCCCTCACGGTACTGGTTCACTATCGGTCAGTTAGGAGTATTTAGCCTTGGAGGATGGTCCCCCCATCTTCAGTCAAGATAACACGTGTCCCGACCTACTTAATATGGCAATAATGACGCTTCGTGTACGGGGCTATCACCCTGTATCGCTGTGCTTTCCAACACATTCCACTACTTCATTACTACTCGGCTGCTCCCCGTTCGCTCGCCGCTACTAGGGGAATCTCTGTTGATTTCTTTTCCTAAGGGTACTTAGATGTTTCAGTTCCCCTCGTTCGCTTCTTATAGCTATGTATTCACTATAAGATACCGCCGAAGCGGTGGGTTCCCCCATTCGGAAATCTGTGGGTCAAAGCATTTTGTCGGCTCTCCACAGCTTATCGCAGACTTACACGTCCTTCATCGCCTCTAACTGCCTAGGCATCCACCGTATACGCTTAGTCACTTAACCATACAACCCCAAATGACCTCTCTGTTACCTGAGTAACAGTGCGTTATTTGTCATCATCTCAGTAACGTCAGAAATAAATTCAAACAACTCGTCTACCCGCTCACCTTTTATTTGAGCGTTAGGTGCAACAACCGTCTAAACGGGTATTGCTGTCGTATGCGTGACAAGTTCTAATCACAAAATCAGATAGAGTAAGTTCCTAAGAACACTCTTTTAGTTTTCGATTACTTTTTATCAGCTTTCCATATTGTTAAAGAACATTGTGACCTGCGTTACACGCCGGCTACAATTAAGGTTTAAAAAACCTTAATCAATAAACACTGATTAGATATTACTAATAGTACATATTGATTAAGGCTACTTAATCTTATGAGCAAATGATGTTCCACCTAAATGGTGGAGCCAAGCAGGATCGAACTGCTGACCTCCTGCGTGCAAGGCAGGCGCTCTCCCAGCTGAGCTATGGCCCCGCTTTATGCAGGCAATCTGTGATAATCACAAATTTGGTAGGCTTGGGCAGACTTGAACTGCCGACCTCACCCTTATCAGGGGTGCGCTCTAACCAGCTGAGCTACAAGCCTATTTCATGCTCTTGCTTGCGCAAAAACAAATAGTGACTTGTTACCCAAGCACTTCTTTTGCTCTTCTTATCAAAACAAAACAATCTGTGTGAACACTCAACGAAGCAAGGTCCGCCGTAATAGTAAGGAGGTGATCCAACCCCAGGTTCCCCTAGGGTTACCTTGTTACGACTTCACCCCAGTCATGAATCACAAAGTGGTAAGCGTCCTCCCGAAGGTTAGACTACCTACTTCTTTTGCAACCCACTCCCATGGTGTGACGGGCGGTGTGTACAAGGCCCGGGAACGTATTCACCGCAACATTCTGATTTGCGATTACTAGCGATTCCGACTTCATGGAGTCGAGTTGCAGACTCCAATCCGGACTACGACGAGCTTTAAGGGATCCGCTTACCCTCGCAGGTTTGCTTCCCTCTGTACTCGCCATTGTAGCACGTGTGTAGCCCTACTCGTAAGGGCCATGATGACTTGACGTCGTCCCCACCTTCCTCCGGTTTGTCACCGGCAGTCTCCTTAGAGTGCCCAACTTAAGGCTGGCAACTAAGGACAAGGGTTGCGCTCGTTGCGGGACTTAACCCAACATCTCACGACACGAGCTGACGACAGCCATGCAGCACCTGTATCTAGATTCCCGAAGGCACCAATTCATCTCTGAAAAGTTTCTAGTATGTCAAGAGTAGGTAAGGTTCTTCGCGTTGCATCGAATTAAACCACATGCTCCACCGCTTGTGCGGGCCCCCGTCAATTCATTTGAGTTTTAACCTTGCGGCCGTACTCCCCAGGCGGTCTACTTATCGCGTTAGCTTCGCTACCCACGGATTAAATCCACAAACAGCTAGTAGACAGCGTTTACGGTGTGGACTACCAGGGTATCTAATCCTGTTCGCTACCCACACTTTCGCACATGAGCGTCAGTCTTTGGCCAGGGAGTCGCCTTCGCCACTGATGTTCCTTCTGATATCTACGCATTTCACCGCTACACCAGAAATTCCACTCCCCTCTCCAAGACTCTAGTCTGCCAGTTCTAAATGCTATTCCCAGGTTGAGCCCGGGGCTTTCACATCTAGCTTAACAAACCGCCTGCGTGCGCTTTACGCCCAGTAATTCCGATTAACGCTCGGACCCTCCGTATTACCGCGGCTGCTGGCACGGAGTTAGCCGGTCCTTCTTCTGTTGCTAACGTCATACCTGCTGGGTATTAACCAACAAGCTTTCCTCACAACTGAAAGTGCTTTACAACCCGAAGGCCTTCTTCACACACGCGGCATGGCTGCATCAGAGTTTCCTCCATTGTGCAATATTCCCCACTGCTGCCTCCCGTAGGAGTCTGGGCCGTGTCTCAGTCCCAGTGTGGCTGATCTTCCTCTCAGAACAGCTAGAGATCGTCGCCTTGGTGAGCCTTTACCTCACCAACAAGCTAATCTCGCTTAGGCCACTCTTTGGGCGAGAGGAGCAAGCTCCCCCCTTTGGTCCGTAGACGTTATGCGGTATTAGCTATCGTTTCCAATAGTTATCCCCCACCCAAAGGCATGTTCCTAAGTATTACTCACCCGTCCGCCACTCGACATCATCTAGCAAGCTAGACATGTTTCCGTTCGACTTGCATGTGTTAGGCCTGCCGCCAGCGTTCAATCTGAGCCATGATCAAACTCTTCAATTAAATATTAAAAATATGAATTTTTTTTGGTGAACTCTCACTTCGTGAGTGTCCACACAGATTGTCTTGTTCTAATTGTTAAAGAGCATGCTAACTGCGTTAGCGGCTTAAGTGGTTGTCCGTAGACCCTCTTAAGCGGGAGGCGAATAATACGGGATTTCGAGTTTCTGTCAATGACTTATTTAAACTAATTTTATAAAAGCCTTACTGTACCCTACGTAAGCCGTACGATTACTGTGTACTTACTGTACAAAAAACATATTTTAAAATGTTGTGTTTAAACGACAAAACTAGGCTCTGCAGTACTTTCAGAAGCATACCTCATTGCTTTATTATGAATATAAATATAATACAACGACACTATAAAGTTATATTCAATATGGCCAGTATTTGTAGCTAAATGAAGCTGTAGAAAACATGTTTATGTTAGCGATGTTGTCATTAAGAAAGATAATTTTATAAACCAAATTGCCCCTCTATAGAAACATAGATAATTCGTCGGATTAGAAGACTTATAAAAAGAAAGTCTAACCTTCCAGTCTTCATGAAACATACTCGAGTTAGTAAATGTTTACCTCATATATAATTACTAGCATTAATATCCGTGAAGGAATTCATTTATATAGTTATTAATATACATGCCTATGCAGATAACTCAGGACTGAAGTACACTGTATATACAAACACCCTGTATAGGTAACCATTACCATGAACATGCCAGAAGCAAGCTTTTTAGCTTGGCAAAACAGTTTAGTACAGAAGATGATTGCTTAAAACACTTGCAACAAATGAAATGGCCAAATGGCTTTATTTCCCCTGATTGTGGCAATAACCATAGCTATGAAATTACAAGTCGTCATTTATACGAGTGTACGCAATGTAAAAAGCAGACCTCAGTCATGTCAGGAACACTTTTTCACGGCAGCAAAATCACCTTGAACCAGTGGTTTTGGGCTATCTATTTTCTTGGCTCTGATAAGGGAAGTATCTCAGCACTGAGACTCAGTAAATTAATAGAAGTCAATTGGCGAACCGCGAGGCTGATTTTAAAGAAACTTAGAACGGCTATGGGGCACAGAGATAGTTTATATCAATTAAGTGGCACAATAGAGCTAGACGACGCTCTGGTTGGCGGTAGACAAAAAGGCAAACGAGGACGCGGAGCAGCAGGAAAAAAGAATGTGCTGATAGCCTGTGAAAGTAAGGATAAAAAAGCAGGATTTATCGCAATGGCAGTGGTCGATAGCATTTGTCATTTTAGCGTGAATGAATTCGTCAAGAAACACTGACGTGATTGAATAGATCCGACTACCTAGGTTAAGACATAATACCCTTAACTGGAGATAGGTAATGACAGCACGTAAGAAATATTCAAAAGAATTTAAATTGGATGCCATCGCATTGGTGGTAGAGCAAAAATACAGTCGTGTAGAGGCGGCTAGGAATTTAGGCCTCAGTCCTCAGATACTCGGTCGTTGGCTCAAAGAGGCCGAAGATGATAATGGTCATGCTTTTCGAGGTAATGGCACCCTGACACCCGAACAAGCCGAAATCCGCAGCTTGAAGGGGCAAGTCAAGCGTCTCGAAATGGAGCGTGAGATATAAAAAAAAGCGACGGTCTTCTTTGCCAAAAAAAAGAAGTGAAGTATTCGTTTATTACCCGATATAAGAAGACCTGGCCTGTGCGCTTAATGTGCAGACTACTCGGTGTACAAAGTAACAATTATTACCGTTACCAGAAGCGTCAAACGGATAAACCTGATGGTTTAACGCATCAAGAGATGCGGGAAGGGGTAAAAGATATCGCCAGGTTCAGCGATAATACCTATGGCGAGACGCATTCAAAAAGTATTGAATACGCTGAGCTTTCCAGTGAGTCGCAGGAAAACAGCTCAATTGATGAAAGAAGCAGGCGTGTGGGTGCGGTATAAAAAGAAATATAAAGCCACCACCAACAGTAACCATAAAAAGCCCATTTATGACAATGAGCTAAAGCAAGATTTTCAGCACAAAAGCCTGACCAAGCTTATGTGCATTATGTGCATTATGTGCATTATGTGCAGGATATCACCTACGTTTAGATATCAGAAGGCTGGTTGTATTTAGCGGTGGTGATTGATTTATATTCACGCAAAGTCGTGGGTTGGAGTATGAGTTCAAGAATGAAGGCCAGCTTAGTGTGTGACGCATTAACTATGGCAATATGGCAACGACAACCCAAAGCAAGATTGATTGTGCATTCAGACCAAGGCGTGCAGTACGCCAGCAAAGCTTATCGCCGCCTTATCAAGGCTTGTCGGCAGCATGAGTAAAAAAGGGTGTTGTTGGGACAATGCTGTGGCAGAAAGCTTCTTCGGGAGTCTAAAGCAAGAACGGGTGCATTGGCGTAATTACTCCACACGATTTAGCGCCCAACAAGACATCTTGAATTACATGACCATGTGGTACAACAGCCATAGACTGCATTCGTACTTGGATTACCAAAGTCCTAATAACTTTGAACAACAAAACAATGTATTACAAAAAGTAGTTTAACTGAGGTAATCGTATTAGGTTGACCAGGTCATATGCATAGCGTTCAAAATTGAACAGTGAAGGGTTGAATAAGAATCAAACTAAAGACTCATACAAAACATAAGTAAATTTTACTGAATCAAAGATGAACAACGTCTGAATCTAGCACCAGATAAGTAATACTAAGGCTTATTTGCGTTCCAATATAATACAAACGATAAACTACCAAACCCTAAAAATCCTAGTGCCACTGGCGTGATCGATGAATCAATAAAACTGCCAATGAAAACAGCAGTAGGTACTGAAATCATACTACTCAGAGATCCAATAATAGCCGCCCCTAAGCCAGCCATTGCACCCAAAGGCTGCATAGCCATAGCATTCACGTTACCAAACAAAATTCCAATGCAAAAGAACGCGCAAAACAGCACAGTAACAAATTGCCATAAAGGTGGAACACCATCAGAGAGTATGCATAAAACCGTTAACACGGCTGAGAATAGTATCCACCCTAACATCGCCCACGTGCACAACTTACGCATGCCCAAACGCATCACTAACGTGCCATTAATAAAAGATGCCAGCCCAATGGAAAATGCCAACATAGCAAAATACATAGGAAACAACTCACCCGTGTCATAAATATGTTGAAACAGGGTTTGAGAAGAGCTGATATAGGCCAAAAACGCACCAAAAATCGTACCCGATGACAGCGTATAAAGCATCACTGATTTATACGTCAGGATAAACTTACTAGAAATCCATAATTGCGACCAACTAAACGGCAAACGCTTTTCTTTAGGCAATGTTTCTGGCTGGCGGATAAAAAACCATAAGCCAATCAATGATCCATAAATCAAAAATGATGAAAAAATGTGCTGCCATGAAAACCAAAACAAGATGGTTTGACCAAAAATGGGTGCCAGCATAGGCACTAAAATAAACACCATCATAATAAAAGACATGACTCTGGCCATAGCTTCACCTTCATACTTGTCTCGAATCACTGCCAAGGTCGCAATTCTCGGCCCTGAGACACCAAAGGCTTGAATAACACGGCCAACTAACATCACTTCTAACGACTCTGCATATATGCACACCAGAGACCCGACAGCAAAAATAATCAAACCAGAAATAATAGCGTAACGCCTGCCCTTACTATCAGACAAAGGCCCATAATAAAGCTGGCCACAAGCCATACCGATAAAAAATAGCGAAACAATTAAGTGGGTTTGTCTAGAGTCAGTAATGTTTAAGTCAGCACCAATTTGAGATAATGCTGGCAACACTGCATCTATACTCAAAGCGACCAAAGACGTCATCAATGCCATAAGCGTCACAAACTCAACTAAGCCAATATTGGCCTTTGTTATGTTATTTGTCTTGCTAGCAGATGGGTTGTGATTGGATGTCATGGTAAAGCCAGTGAAATTCAGGGTCGAGGAGTCTAGCACTGCCGATTGCTAGTGCTTAGAATTTTTAACGAACTCTTTAAGTCAGCGCTTATAAAAACACCTATTTAATTAGGTGTTTTTATAAGCACATAACCGATAAAGAGTAAGATTATTCAAGGGGAATTGAAATGCTCAGCGTCGCATGTCCGAAGTCATGCTTCTGCAGCTTGTAGACAACACCGTAATCACTCTCTTCGATATTAATATATTCACCACCCATTAAACTCAAAATTTGAGGTGTGGTATTGCTATGACCCACCACTAAAACATGCTCCAGCGTTTTTATCTTAGTGGAAAATTCAGCTAAATTCCGAGGATCGTAATATTTTATTAATATATTTTTTAATGTGGCAACGGGAGTGGCGGTCTCGAGGGTCCGACTGTAATCAGTCGAGTAAACATGGGTTATCACCTAACTGTTTTTCAAAATGGCGCACAAAATGCCATGTTTGTGGTTCTGCACAGCCGAAGGAGGATATGACTAAAAGACAAAGTCCTAAAAAATTTAAGCATACCCCTCTCCTAAACAATCACTTCTGACAAATTTTTCAAACGTCCATTGCGCAAACTATATATCCAACTGTGAACCTGCAATGACTGGCCACGCTTGAGCGCCTCTTTTACGATACTGCTTCGTTTAACGTTATCAGCCTGTTCAAGTACGTTAAGCTCACAAAGTCGAGCAGCCTTATCATGTTCATTTAAATGTAAAAGTTCTTCCCGGTGTTTGTATACAATATCTCTAATATGCCCTAACCAATTATCGATCAGCCCAAGTGATTCTTCTTTAAGCGCCGCATCAATTCCACCGCAGCCATAATGACCACATATAATCACGTGTTTCACTTTGAGCACATCAACCGCATACTGCAGCACAGACAAACAGTTAAAATCGGTATGTACCACTAAATTAGCCACATTCCGATGCACAAAAATATCACCTGGGATTAACCCCACAATTTGATTCGCCGGTACACGGCTATCAGAACATCCTATCCATAAATATTCAGGTTTCTGACGCTCTGACAATTTATTAAAGAACTCAGGGTCAGAATTTCTTTGTTCTTCAGACCATTGCCTATTGTTTTCAAGAAGTTGCGTAATGTCGCTCATAAACCCTCACTTTGTTGACGCGCAGTATAGTGAAACTAACAGGTACCACAAGTCCAACCTGTATTTTTTAGGACCCTAATATACGTATAGAGATGGCAGCGGCAGAGGTTCTATTGTCCACGCCTAGCTTTTTGTATATTTTTCAAGGTGTGTGTTGTGTTGCTAATAGTGACACATAAATTAAAAGTCTTTTTAATCGCAAATATTGGATCTGAGTCATATGACTAATTGAGGAAGATTCTACAAAGTCAATAATAGAGCAACCTAAAAAAGGCATAAGATAATCCTATGAATCAAATTAAATGTGCTTCGATCCTGTTAACTGTTGGGTTGTTGATAAGCTCACTCCAGCTATTGGCAAAAGACCAAAAAGAAACTGAAATAAAGGGGCCTGTTACACCTAGTAAAGCAGGTGTCGTACCAGAAAACATTGATTCTGCGACGCCCGGCTTGATGCCCATTAAACCACTAAAAGATATTCCTGAAAGTGTGCAGGACATTCTTGACGCCTTACCAGAAAAGAAAAGTGAGTTTATAAAAAGTGGCAAAAGCAACGACATATTAAAATCAGATATTCTTTTTGATCTACTCCGTTCTGCTTCTTCCACAGAGGCTGAAGAATACATTGATACCATCATATCCATCCACGATCAGGTGGAATTTAAAAAAGGACGTGATATTGAGTCGATTGAACTCAATAAAGCTTCACCTGATTTCAATAGCTGGCGCTTAAAACGGCCTCAATCGATGAACCCTGAAAGAGAAGCAGGCCCCATTTCATTAGGTCGTTACTTAGGTGGCGAACGCTCTGGAATTCCAACTTTTGCTAATGCTCCAGTTGCTCTTACACCTGAAGACCTAATAGCCGGTAAAGTTGACGTTGCGATCCTAGGCGCGCCTTTGGACATGGGATCAGGATGGCGTGATGCTATACATGGTCCAAGAGCGATGCGCATGTTACGTAGAGGGACTGGAGGTCATGACGTTGCGACTCTTATCAATCCAAGTTCGGTACTCAACATAGTTGACTATGGCAACGTTGCAATTGATCAATTGAGTACCGAACGCAGTGTGCAGGAAGTACGATCCATGGTCCGTGAAATTGCAGAAACTGGTGCGATACCAATCATTATTGGCGGAGACCATTCACTCGAATATCCTAACGTTGCAGCTATGGCTGACGTCTATGGCAAAGGTAAGGTAGCGGTTGTACATTTTGATGCACACTTAGATACAGGAAGGGGTCGCGTTCACTTACTCAGTCACGGACAACCGATTTATCGATTGATGAAAGAAGCGCACATACGGCCAGAAGACTTTATTCAGGTAGGGTTACGAGCTCACTACAGTAAAAGCTATTATGAGTGGGAGAAAGAAATCGGAATGAAATATCACACTATGGCAGAAGTTGAGCGTCGTGGTTGGGATGCGGTAATGGAAAGAGTCATCAAAGAAGCTACTGAGAATACAGATTATCTCTACGTATCTTTTGATGTGGACGTGCTTGACCCTGCATTTCAGCCCGGTACCGGAACGCCAGTTTCAGGTGGATTAACTATGCGCGAGGCCATCCCTATTATACGTAGACTTTGTGCCGAAACAAAATTAGTCGGCTTTGATATTGTTGAGCTCGCGCCTGCTCTTGATTCAACCTATGTCAGTACACTGAACGCAAACAGTTTGATGTTTGCCTGCATGACCGGTATTGCCATGCATAAAAAAGGCATAACCGAAAAAGGCTATATAAGCGAGCTTTCATCAGAGCACGGTCAAGACGATTATTATGGAGATAAGAAATGAGCGTTAAAACATATCTACCCACTAACTCTGTATCCTTGATAGTGGTGTCAATGACTGCGATTTTGCTATCCGCATGTGCCAGTAACTTAGACAATAGCTTTTTTCCTAACTCCAAGTCCCCCCCAACAGACAATGTAAAACTGCAGCTTTTAACCGAAGATGAATTAGCATTTCTGCGAGACCCTAAACGCCTACGCTGGTTTAATCTGACTGAAGAAAAAGTCCTCAACCAATTGGCCCAGAGAGATGAACAAGGGGTTAAGCAATATGTATCCGATATGATGGCAACTATGAGTGCAGCTGGATTTCAGGATGGGCAAGATAAGACCAGCACCATTAAAAACGGTATTCTAGAGCCTTTATCAACTACCGCTGATTCAGCGAGTATTCCACTGAATGTTGATGCGCAAGGTTACAACAAAAGCAAAATTATTCAGCCAGCCATATTCGACAAGTACAAACGAACGCCTGGCCCCATCAATTTGCAGCGATATGTAAATGAACAAGATGGCATCCCCACTTTTGCAGGTGCACCTGTCGCGATACGTACTGCAGATCTAGTAGCTGGGCAAGTGGAGGTTGCATTTGTAGGTGTACCGCTGGCGCTTGGTTCTGGATGGCGTGATTCGCAGCATGCACCAACAGTGCTAAGAGGTATGTATGGCCTTGGTGGTTATGACATAGCGGGAGGAGTTGATCCTACGTTAATTCTTAGCATTGCTGATTTTGGCAATATCGCCACCTCATATTTAAGTACAGAACTGAATGTTGACCACATCCGAGAGCAAATTTCAGCCATGATAGAGGCAGGGACGATCCCGTTTATTGTTGGTGGCGATCACTCCATAATGTATCCCACTGTAGCGGCTATGTCTGATAGCTACGGTAAAACCGCGTTTAGCGTGGTGCAACTTGATGCACATTTCAATGGTAAACGTGGTTTAGATCATTATTACTCAGACGCACAAAGCGTATCGCGTTTACTCGAAGATCAAATAATTGAACCTGGAAATTTAATTCAAGTAGGTCTGAGAGGACCTTCTCAAGACAAAGAAGCACTTGAATGGCTGCGCGAAACTGGTGTGAAGTATCACACTATGGTTGAAGTCGAAGAAAAAGGCTGGGATGTAGTACAGAGTAATACTATTGCACAAGCTAAAGGGGCTGAATCAACTTTTGTATCCTTTGATATGAGTGTATTAGACCCCGCATACGCCCCCGGAGCAGGCAGACCGATCCCTGGTGGCATTTCAATCCTTCAAGGCATCTCCCTCGTGCGCCGTTTGTGTGCAGAGACCAAGATAATAGGCTTTGAACTGTTAGATGTTGCACCATATTTAGACACATCGTACAAAACAGCGCTTAATGCCAACTACATTATGCATGCTTGTTTAACAGGTATTGCAATGCGAAAACAGGGGATAACCGGCAGTAACCACTTAGATCCCTTGGCATTCTCACCTAACTAATCCACTTTAGGATAAGTATAAATGAATAAATAAATAGCGGATTAAAAAACATTATCCATTTAGGGAATAATACTTGCTTGTAACATTGCTTAGTAAAGGTCATTCGTGCGGATCTAATTCTCTAAATGGTGCAATCTAATTGACGTTTATGGTACAGCGTTTTATTAAACGCTCTTTAAGTCCTCTAAAATAATAATAGATTAAAGCAGTGTTAATAATTTATGTATACGGTACTTGTAGTAGATGATTCACCTGACTCACTGAGTTTGATAAACGATATTTTAGAAAAAGAAGGGATTAGTACTTTGGTAGCCCTTGAAGGGGGCCAAGCCATCACCATTGCGGAACAAATAAAGCCTGATATTATTTTGCTCGATGCGGTGATGCCTAAAATGGACGGATTTGAGACCTGTATTCGCTTAAAACAAAACCGACTTTTGAATCATATTCCCGTGGTCTTTATGACTGGCCTGAAAGAATCGGAGAATGTCTTAAAAGGCTTGAATGCTGGAGGGGTCGATTACATCACTAAACCCGTTAACCCCGAAGAGTTAATTGCGCGAATAAAAACTCACATCAACAATGCACAAATAACCTCAAGCGCGCAAAAGGCATTAGACAGCATTGGTCAAACCTTATTTTCAGTGAGTAAAACCGGGCAATTGATGTGGGCTACACCACAAACTCACAATTTTTTGTCTACCATTCCCCATGCCGACGACTGGTTAAGCGAGCAATTGCTGCCGTTCGTTGCTGACATAATGCGTGGCCCAGTAAAAAATGGCTCTACCTTTAAATTAAAATATGAAGGTGGTTCATGTGAGTTAGCCTTGGTGTCCAGTCAAGCTTCTGGAGACTGCACCTTTCGCATTGGACTATACACAGAAACATTAACGGGTGAAGAAGTACTAAAATCAAAACTCAGTATTACCAGTCGAGAGTCAGAAGTACTGTACTGGCTATCTAATGGCAAAACAAATAAAGAAATTGCCATTATATTAAGCATAGGATCACGTACAGTAAATAAACATTTAGAACAGGTATTTGCCAAATTAGGGGTTGAAAATAGAACCACAGCTGCGGGCATTGCGATCCGTACTTTGGCGCAGGGTTAGGGTTATATTCAGTGTTATTGTCTAATAGAAAAAGTATTCAAAAACAAGCCTTTACAGCATTTACACAGGGCGATATAAAAACCGCGCATAGCTTAAGCGTGAATGTGATTTCTCACTATCCTAACGACGACGAATCGTATTTTTTACTGGCGCTAATTAACATACAGATCCATCAATACGCAAAAGCTACTGAGTTATTCAAACACGCCATCAAAATTAACGACTGCATACGATACCGAGTAGAATTGGCTAAAGTTTACTCATTGCAAGGTATTTCAGATGCAGTCATCGCGATTGTTAATACCATTAATATTCACCAAGTAAGATCATTTACACAGCTAAACACTTTAGGCGTTACACTTAGCATTGTAGGTTTACATAGTCGGGCTTTGACCTGTTTTGAAAGCGCTATCGCTCAAAAGCCAACGCCGGAAACACTTTATAATTATGCAGTATCTGCGAAGTTTTGTGGACAGCACAAACAAGCGCAAAAGGCCCTTGAAAAGGCTATAGCACTGAAACCCGGTTATCATCAGGCACATTTTGCATTGGCTGATTTAACCGAAGGATCTGCTTCACAAGCTCATATTTTGACTTTGCAACATTTATTATCATCCGAAAAGCTTAGCCTTGAGCAAACAATGCACTTAAGTCACGCACTGGCTAAAGAATACGAAAAGCAAAAGGAATATGCTTTAGCATACAACATCTTGTTGCAAGCAAAGCAGCAGAAAAAAGCGCATTCACCTTACCAACGCTCAGCTGATAACCAGTTATTTGAAGGGCTTAAAGCGACCTTAAAAAAACCAGTTTCTCCCACCAGCTCAAATGTAGGCAATAATAGTGAACGACCTATTTTCGTAGTAGGTATGCCGCGTTCAGGTACTACATTGGTTGAACGAATATTATCGAGTCATAGCCAAGTGACTTCAGGTGGTGAGTTAGAAAATTTTAGCTTACTGATGAAACATTCAAGCCAATCAGCGAGTCATTCAGTACTTGACGCTAAGGTATTTGCTGCCCAGAACAATATTGATTTTTCAACTTTAGCTCAAGCATATTTAACCCAAACCGCGCACATTGGAAAAGGCCAAGGTAAATTTGTCGACAAACTACCCTTTAACTTTTTTTATCTACCCTTTATTCGCAAGGCTTTTCCTAAAGCTCGCATTATATGCCTGATGAGAAACCCTCTGGATACCTGCGTTGGGAATTTCAAACAACTTTTTTCTATCAACAATCCTCATTATAACTACACCCAAAGTTTGGAAGACTGTGCGTGGTTTTACCAGCAGTTTGAGGCTTGGGTGAGTGCTTGGTCCGTTCAAGATACACAATTTACCCATATGCTTCATTACGAAAAATTTGTCGCTAACCCTGAACTGCATATACGTCAATTGCTGGAATTTTGTGATTTACCTTGGGAACCTGCGTGTTTGCATATGGAAAGCAATACTTCACCAGTATCGACCGCAAGCAAAATGCAAGTAAGAGAACCTATTAATCAAAAATCTGTAGGGAAATGGTCAAATTTTCGCCCTTACACTTCACAAATTGAAACAATTTTTTATAGCTAAACTGAGTTTAAATTCCTCCCGCCCCCTTTAAAAAAGGACTTCAACGAGCATCAGCCCCTTAAACCTAAAAATCTTAATGTAAAATGTTTGTACAATTCTTAGTTAAATGACGTAGTCACCGAGGGAGATACACGAGTTCTCAAGTTATACCGCTAACAACATAATGATATGGCAGTGAAACGAAAAGCTGAAGCAAGCATTTAGATCAGTTTTAACTTTGCGGCTTTTTCTGAACGGACACGAAATAACAGAACAGCATAATAAGAGACTCACATATGAAGATTACAGGTCAAAACAAACCCAGCAAAATCGCCATGGCAATCAGTATCGCTCTTTTACCTATAAGTGGATTATTGACCAGTCAAACTGCATCTGCACAACAAGTGCCTCTTAGTGCAGCCATTAGCTCAGTGGAAAGAATTGAAGTTACCGCCACAAGACGCGCCGGCACAGTACAAGATGTGCCCATCAATATTTCAGCACTTTCACCGGATTTAATAGAACAACAAGATATAAGTGAGTTAGAAGATATTGCTAAGTGGGTACCTGGCCTAACCATTACTGACCAAGGTGGACGATACGATGCCCCTATTGTTGTTAGAGGCCTAAACACCAACTCGTCAGGCCCTGGCTCGAACGGTGGAACAGTAGCTACTTACGTTGGCGAAATTCCTTTATTCGTAAACATGCGATTAATTGACATGCAACGGGTTGAAGTACTGATTGGCCCACAAGGCACTTTATATGGAGCGGGCACCCTAGGCGGTGCGCTTCGTTATATTCCAAATCCAGTTGAACTAGATATGACATCGGGTTCTATTTTTGGAGATATCTCGCAAACAACAGAAAGTGACAGTCTCGCAGGAGAAGGTGGCTTTGTTTTCAATTTGCCATTGATCAGCGACGAGTTGGGTGTGCGTATGTCATTAAACTACATAAATGACCCCGGTTTTATGGACTATACCCGCGTCGTAAACGAACCGGGTGTATCTTTACCAGATCCCGACTGGAATGATCCTGAAGCAGTTGCAGCAAATTTACACTCCGTAACAGATGCGAATGGTGAAAAAACGTTAACAGGGCGAATTGCACTTCGCTGGCAGCCTACCGAATGGTTTGATAGTACATTATCTTACTTTTATCAAAATATGGAATTAGAAGGCCGCTCTGTAACTCAATACAACTCACTATCGTCAGAAAGTGAACTGTATGGCACAGTGGGTAAATATGAATCGGTCTATCGATACTTGGAACCATTTGAGCGCAAAAATGACTTACTAAGCTTAGAAATGAGCGTTGATTTAGGCTTTGCCGAATTAGTCTCTGCGACAGGTATTACCTCAACTGAAAGAAGTGGTACCCGAGACCAAACCGACTTACTCATCCGTCTTGGTTATGGATACGAAGAGTTTCCTGCGTTTGCAGCTTATACCGATGACGTATCGTCTGATGACACCTTTACTCAGGAAGTACGCTTAGTATCTACTTCTGATAGCGACCTTACTTGGATAGTAGGCGGATACTACAATAAGGCTGAAGGCGAAGGCTATAGTAAAGAACTTACCCCTGGTTTTGATGAATTCGCCATTGATGTATGGGAAGCCTCTGGTAGCTTGCGTCCAGACTCAATTGAATATTACTCTCGCAGTGAAAGCGACCTAACAGAAAAAGCAATATTTGGTGAATTGAGTTATCGAATAACTGATGACTGGGATGTGACCATCGGAGCAAGAAAATATTGGTACGACGTGTCGGCCTCTTCGGCGGTTGATTTACCACTATATTATACCGTATTTGGTGACAGAGCCCCTGATTCTTTAGAGTTTGACTTTGATACTGTTGAGAACTCAAACGACGGCAATCTACTCAAAATAAACACCAGCTACAAAATTAATGAGGATATTTTAACTTACGTTACAATTAGTGAAGGCTTTCGTATAGGCGGCGCCAACGATGTAGCGGCCTGCCCTTCTAATATCGACGAAATTGAAACTCAAATCATTTGTGCATTACCTAATGAGCAACTTTATTTACCTGATACTACTACCAACTACGAATTAGGCTTAAAAACCTCTTGGTTTAAAAACAAGTTTTATCTAAATGCAGCGCTCTTTAATGTTGATTGGGATGACGCCCAAGTAAGTGGTGCAACCGTGAATGGCTCGGTCGGTTATACGGCGAATGCTGAAGGTGCTAACTCAAAAGGGTTTGAGTTATCGTCAAGAGCAGTTTTTGACGATATTTCAGTTTACGCAACTTATTCTTATGCCAAGGCTGAACTTAAAGCAGACGCGCCGTATTTATTCGGTGTCTTCGATGAAGACGTACAATACTGGTATGACGGTGCCGACGGAGATCGTTTACCAGGATCTCCAGAAAGTTCTTTCTCTTTAGGTATTGTGTATACGGGTGAAGTCATGGGTAAGGTGCTGGATCTATCTTACGGCTTAACGGGACAAAGTGATGTGTACTCAAAAGTAGGCCTAAGAGATGACGGCGAAGTATTACCAGGCTATGGACTAAGTAATATTACCGCTAAATTGTCGGATGAAGCTTGGTCAGTTACTTTTTACGTCAACAACCTATTTAATAAATACACTTTTACATCGGTTAGGGGCGACTTAAGTCAAGTCGGCTTAGGTAAAGAAATCGATCAAAACCGCTATGACTTAACTAGGGGTTATGGACATTATATAAATACTCCAAGAACTGTGGGCTTGAAGTTTAAATATAGCTTTGACCTCTAATACCAAACATCTGTATATAAAATAGCGGGGAGATTCTCTGCTATTTTATTACATGAATGAACTGATAGTAAAGGGAACGATTATGACTAAATTCAACAAATCAATTTTGTCAGTAATAATAGTTTGCTCACTAATTTCGAGTATTAATGCATTTGCAGACGACATCATAGAATTGAACATGCCAGCCTCATTTGAGGCGAAAGTGAAAAACATTACAACCACTAAAATAGAAATCTTAAAATCACCTTTACCCTCAATGTTATTAGGTAGTATGGAGCGATTTTATAAAGCAATGGAAGGAAAAAGCGCACAAGAAATTGAGCAATATCTTGATGGTATGATTGAAGTAAAACAAGCTAACTTATTTAATCCCGACACCGACTTAGCGTCAATTCCACTTAATACAGAATCAAAACAATTTAATGCTTGGAAAGTAAAACGCCCCCAAAGTTTAAATCCTAAACGTGAACCAGGCCCTATCCACTTAAGTCGCTACATGCAGTCACGTCGTGCGGGTATTCGTACTTTTGCCGATGCACCTGTTGCCATTTATCCAGAAGACCTAATTGCTGGCAATGTCGATGTTGCTATAGTGGGCGCGCCACTCGATATGGGATCTTATTATCGTGGTCAGCGCTTTGGTCCGCAAGCTATGCGTAATGAATACGGCGCCGGTGGTGTTGATATGAACACCATGGTTAACCCTAGCGAAGTTTTAAATATTGTTGACTATGGGGATATTGCCATAGATAACATGAGCACTGAAATTTCGGTACATCATGTTAGAGAGCGTGTAAAAAAAATTGCTGAAACAGGCGCTATCCCATTTATTGTGGGTGGCGACCATAGCTTAGAATACCCTGACATTGCCGGTTTAGCTGATGTTCACGGAAAAGGCAGCTTTGGCGTGGTGCATTTTGATTCCCATTACGACGCAGGCAAGAATAATCCTCATTGGTTAACTCATGGACAACCTGTTTATCGCGCGGTTAAAGAATGGCATGTAAAACCAGAGAACTTTATTCAAGTTGGCTTGCGTGGTCCATGGCCCGGTGCAGAGGGCTTTGAGTGGATGCGTAACAACGGTATGCGTTACCACACCATGGCTGAAATAGAAAAAAAGGGCTGAAAAAAAGTGATGAAAACAGCCTTAGAAGAAGCAAGAGAAGGTAGTAAAAAGCTGTTTATTTCATTTGACGTAGATGTGATTGACCCAGCATTTATTCCTGGCACTGGCACAGCAGTTCCCGGTGGTTTAACTATGCGAGAAGCAATTCCTATTGTGCGGGCACTGTGTTCAGAAAACGACATGGTAGGGTTTGAAATAGTGGAATTAGATCCGCTACTAGACCCGACTTATCGTTCGGCGTTAAATGCTAACTTTATTATGCACGCTTGCCTAACCGGCATTGCTATGCGCCGTGAGGGCATTACCAATGGTGATTATTGGACAGAGCTCACCACCGAACATATGCAACCCAGTGCGGGTGAAAAGGGTCGTGAGCAAAATTTACATGAAGTTGTTGATTTTGACTACGCCAAACCAATGCAATAATTGACATTAAAAAAGTAGATAACATGCAGGGAAGAGTTCGAAAATGACTCTTGTCTTCTTACTTGCTAAGATAATTTAAGTTGAGAGAACATATGATAAAAAAACTGTTTCAAGACCCCCTTGTTTTGTTTGTTATTTTCGGTGCGCTCGTGTTTTCCCTTTATGCCTATCTTGATCAAAGCAACATTAATCCGGTGGAATTGAGTGACAAGAACAGACAGCTATTCACCGAACAATTTGAGCTTCTAACTGGAAGGCAGGCCACACAAGCTGACATTGCTAAAATAGAGAATGATTATATTCAAGAAGAAATATTATTTAGGGAGGCTTTAGAAGCAGGTATACATTTAGGTAACCCTGAAATACGTGGCACCTTGGTACAAGAAATGCGCTACCAAGTCACTGGTGTCATTAATGAACCAACAGAAGAACAACTTGTGCAGTATTACCTGCAACATATTCAACGATACGTTATAGAGCCTGCAATTAGTTTTCAACATGTGTTTTTCAATCAACCCCCTGAGAAAAGTGTACTTATACAACTAGTCAATGGTGAAAGAATTACAGGTGACGAGTTTTGGCGTGGACGGGTTTTACCTAACTATGGCATTAGTATGATCAGAGGAATGTTTGGTAAACCATTTTTAGAACGTCTACAAACGGCGCCTTTCAATAATTGGTTTGGTCCTCAACAATCAATGCTCGGCTGGCATTTTGTAAAAGTCATAGGTACACAATCGGCCTCACCACTCACCTTTGAAGAAGCCAAAATGCAAGTGCAAAACGATTACACTGTTGATGCAATTGAAACCTCGGTCGATGAATACATTGGTCAATTTGATAATAAATACCAGATTATTCGCCATGTTAATTAGACCCATAATTAATATAATTAAAGCCTGTTGTTTTGCGACAGCATTAACCTGGTTATCGGTCTTACCGGCAAGTGCAGATGTATTTGTTTTGGGAGATTTTAGAATTACTCCAGGCGAAGAAGCAGGCATGTATGTATTAAACGCACAATTACCAACCTCGATCATGAGCAACACCGATATAACTTTGCCAGAATCCTGTACTTTACAAAGGTTTAATCGCCAAGCATTTACTGATAAAACTCAACTAAGATACGATTTTCAGTGCACACAACATTTTAATCAAGAGGCTGCTATCATCACCCCTTGGTTTATTGATGGCGCTAAAGTGTTATTGAACATAGATGGTCAATCTACCAGCATAACCCTCAAACGCAGTTTAGATACAACTGTTATCCCCCTTAGCCATACAACTGAGCTAACCCTCAGTAAAAGCGAAACCGTAAAACGCTACTTGTGGCAAGGAATGTTGCACATTTGGTTCGGCTGGGATCATTTAGCCTTTGTATTATGTTTGTGTTTGCTGGCCAGTCACTTGCGTTTACTTACGCTTATAACCACCTTTACCCTTGGCCATTCACTCACTTTAGCCTTGGCTTATTACAAAGTGGTAAACATTCCTATCGCACCGATAGAGATTCTCATCGCTCTTTCGATTATATTAATGGCACGGGAAGCACTGAAACACATGAAATTGGCGTGCTTAGGTTTGCCAACAAAAGCTTTAACAGCTTCGGTAGGCGTTGTACTTCTATTTGGCTTAATTCATGGATTAGGCTTTGCCAGTGCCTTATCAGAACTAGGCGTTCCACAAAATGAAATAGGCTTAGCATTATTGTTTTTCAACTTAGGTGTAGAAGTAGGTCAAGTGATGTTTATTGCGGCCCTTTATGCCCTATCAAAAGCCTTATCAACACTCAAAAATAAACAAATTGATTTCTATTTACGCACCAGTGTTTTATATGCGGTAGGAATTCTTGGTTCATTTTGGGTATTTGAACGTCTACTCAGGTTTCCCTTTGCTAATCTCAGCTAAGTCATCAAGTGTTTGAATAATCTTTTGAAATTGACACTGTTGGGCAAAATCTCGTAAAGATTGGTAAGCCTTATCCGGAAATGTATATTCTTCATTAATTTTATTAAGTTTACTGGTAAAGCCAGATAAGTAACCAATTTCAGCTAAAACTTTCAAAGCATTGTATTGATTTTTACCCGTTGGGTGGTTGGCTAATCTATGAGTAACGGTTTCGATTACCGTCGGTTCATCTATCTCGTGCACCCAAGTTAAATTGAGCCAATGCCCTACTTTTTCCAGTAGAGCATTCACCATAAAAGGTTTGACTAAATAGTCATTGTGATGGCCAATAGCAGTATTAGATACTTCAAGATCTCTTACATTTGCAGACACAATCACTATGGGCTGATTAAAACCGGCGTTCCTCATTTGTTTGGCGGCTTGCCAACCATTAACATCGGGCATTTTTAAATCAAGTAATATCAAATCTATGGATTTGTAATTTAACGCCGACATTGCGCTAAACGCTGAATCAGCCATTTCAACAATAAATCCAACGGGGCGCATAATATCCCGTATCAGATCTCGCTGAGCTTGTTCGTCATCTACGACTAATATACGTTTAGCGAGGCCTTCGTATCCATTAATACTACTTTGCGCGATGCCTTCATTTTGAATAGGCTCAATTTTGGGAAGTAAAAGACTCAGCTTGAAAATACTGCCTTTACCAATTTCACTTTCAACACTGATATCCCCACCCATTAACTCAGCAAGTGCCCGCGATATAGTTAAGCCTAGGCCTGTACCAGCAGTTTTATTTTGACTTTCTAACACTCGCTCAAAAGGTTTGAAAATAACCTCTTGGTCGGCATTTGAAATCCCTTCGCCAGTGTCTTCAATTGAAAAATATGCGACTTCGTTACGGTACTTAAGACTAAAACACACAGAGCCTTGTTGAGTAAATTTGATGGCATTAGATATTAAATTAATCAGAATCTGCCGTAACCGTTGCTTATCTACAGTGACATAATCGGGAAGATACTCTGGAAAATGATAGGTGAAATCTAAGCCTTTCGACACCGCTTGTAAACGAAACATATTGACCAACTGTTCAAGTAAGGGCCGCAACTGCACTTCGTCTTTATGAACATACAAACGACCCGCTTCAATTTTTGATACTTCCAAAACACCTTCAATAAGGTCAGCTAAATGTTCACCATTGCGTTTCATAGTGTTAATTGAGAGACGCGTTTCTTGACTGAGGGTGACGTCTTTTGACAATAATTGTGTATAACCCAATAAAATATTTAGCGGGGTGCGCAATTCATGACTTAAACCTGCTAAATAGCGACTTTTAGCTTGGTTAGCCGATTCAGATGACTTAATAGCGAGTTGGTATGCCTTACTGGTTTTTTCATGGGCACTGACTTCATTGGCTAATGCTGTGGTTTGCCCTCTAAGCACAGTCAGTGCATCACGGTTACTGCCTCTGGCAAGCGTAAACAACCAACTGATCACACCAACAATGATTAAAATGAAAAAGAATGTTTTCATTAATAGCGACACAAAAATTTCGTCTTGCTGGGTATCGGTAGCCTGCATTTGTTTGTAAATCAAGAACAATATTAACGCGATGATACTGCTGAGTATGGTGGTTAATAGGGCCCATTGTGCTATTGAAGTAGAGAATATGTTAGTCGTTTTTTCACTAAAATAACGTCTAAGGACCGTTCGAACTTGCGCTGAAAATGTAGCATCGCCTCTGCATTTATCACCGCACCATACGTCAAGCGAACAACACAAAGAGCATATAGTTTGATGATACGCTGGACAATATGCCATATCTTGTTCATCAAATTGGTTTTCACAAATACAACATGTGGATTCGATATTATGAGTTTTCTCAGGATGTGTATCATTTACCAAATAATATTTTCCCTTGGTAATAATACCGATGAAAGGAACTGTAATGAAGGGAATTAAAAATGCAATATATGAGCCTAACGCTTGAGCCAACTCCCCGATTAATCCAGAGTGGGCGACAAACCCCGCAACCGAGGCGATAATCATAGAAAAAGTACCAACTGGATTAATGTCGTAGAGCTTAGAACGCCTAAATTCGATATGAGGTGGGCTTATGCCTAGTGGTTTATTAATGATGAGGTCGGCAACCACTGAGCTTAACCAAGCTAATACCAGCACTGAGTATACTTGCAGCATACTCTCAATAGTTTGATACACGCCTAGCTCCATTAGGAGCAAAGCAATAAGAATATTGAATACCATCCACACTACTCGACCAGGATGGTTATGGGTTAAGCGACTAAAAAAGTTTGACCAAGCTAATGAGCCTGCATAGGCATTAGCTACGTTAATTTTTAATTGCGACAAAATAACGAAAATAGCTGCAATGGCTACACTAAATGATTGCTCGTTAAATATGTATCCAAAAGCTATTTGGTACATATGCGCTGGATCGCTTGCAAGTGAACGGTCTATACCTTGCTGCAAGATAAAGTAAGCTAAATATGACCCTAAGAACAGCTTTGCTGCACCAACAATTACCCACCCAGGGCCTGCAAAGATAACAGCTAACCACCATTTCAACGGTTTTTTATCTTCTGATGTTGCAGGTAAAAAACGTAGAAAATCGACTTGCTCGCCTATTTGCGCGACCAAAGCCAGTAACACCGCAGACGCACCGCCGAATAATAGGATATTAAAACTTGTGCCACTTTCACCGGCATCGCCGGTAAAATTAATCCATTCACTCACATTACTGGCTGGGTGATTAAATACGTACAGCAAGGGTAACAGTTGCAACACTAACCAAATTGGCTGTGACCACACCTGAAAACGGCTAATGTTTGTAATCCCATGGGAAACCAAAGGAATGACCACTAAAGCACTAATCGCATACCCTATCGACAATGGAATGTTTAGCCATAAAAGCAAAGCCATGGCCATTATGGCGGCTTCTAAGGCAAAGAAAATAAAGGTAAACGACGCATAAATAAGCGAGGTTATAGTTGAACCCATGTAGCCAAAACCAGCACCTCTGCTGAGCAAGTCCGCGTCAATGCCATATCTAGCTGCATAATAACTAATTGGCAAGCCGCTTATAAATATGACTACAACTAACGCGACTATGGCCCATGCAGCATTAATAAACCCATAATTTAGCGTAATAGCCCCACCGATAGCCTCAAGCACCATGAAAGAAATGATGCCTAGGGCTGTAATCGCAATTCGTGAGTAAGACCATTTACGGGCCCGTTTTGAGGTGTAGCGTAATGCAAAATCTTCCATCATTTCGTTTGCTACTAACTTTGTGTAAGTGCGTCTGGTGAATGAAGACACTTGCTTTACAGGGATACTTTGATGCGGAGGCTTGGCTTTAATATGCTTAATACCTTTATGTGAAAAACAAAATGAGTCAGTTCAACAAGTCTGGGAAACTAAAGTAGTCTAGGTCCTTAGGTGATTATCAGCAATAGGCATATACAGACATTAACTAAGTAATTTGACTGATGTCATTTCAACAAGCTAAGCGCAATAATCAAACCATGCCTTTTTGGTAAGCATATTTAAACAAATACTTTATTTGCCACGTACGTTATTTCTAATGTGCTCAGGATATGAAGTCATCTACAAGGATCCATCATGAAATTAAATACAATAATAATGATCAGTACTGTTGTGATAAACACAGTGTTGGGGTCATTCGCTATTGCGCAAGAAGACACTATCAAAGTCGGTGTTCTACATTCTTTGTCAGGCACCATGGCCATCAGTGAAACAACACTCAAAGACACAGTGTTAATGATGATTGAAAAACAAAATAAGAAAGGTGGCATCTTAGGCAAAAAACTTGAAGCCGTAGTCGTTGATCCTGCATCAAACTGGCCGCTATTTGCAGAGAAAACCCGTGAGCTGTTAGCTAAAGACAAAGTCGACGTTATTTTTGGTTGCTGGACCTCTGTATCACGTAAGTCAGCATTGCCGGTACTTGAAGAACTTAATGGTTTGTTGTTTTACCCGGTGCAATACGAAGGTGAAGAGTCCTCGAAAAACGTATTTTATACTGGCGCAGCGCCTAATCAGCAAGCTATCCCTGCCGTTGACTATTTGATGAATGATATCGGTGCTACCCGCTGGGTACTCGCTGGAACAGACTATGTTTACCCGCGTACTACCAACAAAATTCTTGAAGCCTATTTAAAAGCGAAAGGTGTTAAAGACGAAGACATCATGATCAGCTACACACCTTTTGGCCATTCTGATTGGCAAGGCATAGTGTCTGATATTAAGACGTTTGGTTCCACAGGCAAAAAAACCGCCGTGGTGTCTACTGTTAATGGTGATGCCAACATCCCATTCTATAAAGAATTAGGTAACCAAGGTATATCTGCTGAAGACATTCCTGTTATTGCTTTCTCTGTAGGTGAAGAAGAGTTATCCGGTTTTGATACCGCACCACTAGTGGGTCATTTAGCTGCCTGGAACTACTTCCAAAGCGTAGAGTCCGAAGAAAACGATGCCTTTATTGCCGAGTGGAAAAAGTATATTGGTGACGACAAGCGTGTCACTAATGACCCAATGGAAGCCACTTATATCGGTTTTGAGATGTGGGTAAAAGCGGTTGAAAAGGCCGGAACAACTGAAGTCGATGCCGTAGAGCAAGCAATGATTGGTGTAGCCGTGCCTAATCTAACAGGCGGTACTGCTGTTATGAATGCTAACCATCACTTATCTAAGCCAGTGCTTATTGGTGAAATCCAAGATAACGGTCAATTCGAAGTGGTGTGGGAAACCCCAGATACCGTGATTGGTGATGCATGGTCAAACTTTTTACCTAGCTCTAAAAACCTCATTTCTGATTGGACTGCACCGGTTAGCTGCGGAAACTTTGATGTCAAAACAGCGAAGTGCTCTGGTCAAAATTTCTAAATTTAATTTGTGTGTAGGCGACTGATAATATTTTAATTAAAACAGTCCCTGTTTGTTCGGCTTCTTGTATTTTTCAGGGGAAGCCGGACTTTTTTAATTTACAGGGCAAGGAATAAGCAATGCACCAAATATTTTTACTATTACTGTTGTTAGTAATATCTGGGCAAAGCTATGCCATAAAAACAGAGGTTAGTGATGAGGTTAATAAAAAGACTCATTCAAAACTGATCTCTCTGGTTAATCAGCTTCCCAAAACCAAATTACGTAATATGGCACCGCTTATAAAGCAAATATCCCTAACCAAAAAGCCATTAACCCGCAACGTATTACAATTTATGCTAGACGGCGATCTCTATTTCTTAAAGGCCAATAAACAACTAGTCCGCGCTCAAGTAGCCGCTAATAATCTTTATCAATTAACAGATGTATTGACGGCAGAGCCTATGCCAGAAGTAAAAAAATCGCGCATATCAAAGATCAAAACCAATAACAGCTTACGCAGTACCTTGCGCAGTATGATTGCCAAAATCGACTTAACAGACGAAAACAAACAGGTACGCTTACAGGCAGTACAACAATTGCTCAGTTCACCAAGCAAAAAGACAACCGCGATCATCACCGAGTTAATTGACAACGAACAAGACGAAGATGTGAAAGCATTAATGGCCACGACTGTAGCTTTGCAACAGCTGAAAGACGGTGACGTTGATGAAAAAATTGCGGCATTGAAACAACTCAACGGTTCGTTAGAGCCCACAGTTAAAAACCAAGTCGTCAAGTTATTGGCCAACCTGCCTGAAAAAGAACGCAGTGCAGAGCAACAAATTCTCAAAGAGGCCTTAGGCACCACACTGCAAGAAATCGAAAATCGAGCCAGCTTCTATAGCCTACTGGAAACCGTGTTCTTTGGCTTAAGCCTGGGTTCGGTATTGCTATTAGCCGCTATTGGTTTGGCTATCACCTTTGGGGTGATGGGCGTGATTAATATGGCCCATGGTGAAATGATCATGTTAGGCGCTTACACCACTTATGTCATCCAATTAGCTTTCCCTTCGATGATTGAATATTCATTACTGATTGCCGTACCCGCGGCGTTTATTGTATCGGGAAGTGTGGGGGTCATCATCGAACGCGGTGTTATCCGCTTTTTAAAAGGTCGACCATTAGAAACCCTATTAGCCACTTTTGGTATTAGTTTGATTTTACAACAGTTGGTGAGAACCATTTTCTCGCCCCTAAACCGCCAAGTCATCAGCCCAGAATGGATGAGTGGTTCATGGCAAATCAATCCTATTTTTTCTCTTACCTTCAATCGTTTGTACATCATAATATTTTCTATTTTTGTGTTTATTTCTTTGCTAATGATCCTTAAAAAAACCTCCTTAGGTTTACATGTACGGGCAGTGTCCCAAAACCGTGATATGGCAAGGGCGTTAAGCATTAAAAGTGATTGGGTAGACGCGATTACTTTCGGCCTTGGTTCGGGCATTGCGGGAGTGGCAGGCGTAGTGTTAAGTCAATTAACCAACGTTGGTCCTAACTTAGGTCAGGCCTATATCATTGATTCATTTTTAGTCGTGGTGTTTGGCGGTGTTGGCAATTTATGGGGCACTTTGGTTGCAGCCATGTCACTTGGGCTCACCAATAAATTCCTTGAACCAGTAACAGGTACAGTATTAGCCAATATCATCGTGTTGGTTGGCTTAGTGTTGTTTATTCAAAAACGTCCCAAAGGGCTATTTCCACAAAAAGGGCGGTCCACAGACTAATGCATACACACATAACGCAAGACAGCACAAAGCAGTCTCTTTTTCGCAGTCAAAATCCACTGCACCTGACAATTGGAATATTGTTAATCACTACCTTACTGGTCACGTTAGGTAATCTGTTTTTTCCCGAGTCGTCAGCATTTCATGTTAGCGACTATACCGTTAGCTTATTGGGTAAATACTTATGTTATGCCTTACTTGCACTAGCGGTAGATTTAGTCTGGGGTTATTGCGGTATTTTAAGCTTAGGACACGGTGCTTTTTTTACGCTAGGTGGCTACGCCATGGGCATGTACCTGATGCGCCAAATTGGTGATCGCGGTGTTTACGGCAACCCTGATTTACCAGACTTTATGGTCTTCCTAAACTTGACAGAACTACCTTGGTTTTGGGCAGGCTCCGACAGCATAATATGGATGGTGTGTATGGTGTTTTTAGGCCCTGGTTTACTGGCCTTCATTTTTGGTAGTTTAGCCTTTCGCTCGCGGGTGAGTGGGGTGTATTTATCGATTATGACCCAGGCCATGACTTACGCATTAATGCTTGCTTTTTTCCGCAACGAAATGGGCTTTGGTGGAAACAATGGTTTAACCGATTTCAAGGAAATATTTGGCTTTTCATTACAATCACCGAGTACTAAATTAGGTCTGTTTATTGCTACGGCTATTGCTTTGTCTTTAGCTTATTGTGTATGTCATTTTATCGTTAAATCGAAAATGGGCAGAGTGGTCACCGCCATTCGAGATGCTGAAAACCGAGTACGATTTGTGGGTTATAAACCCGAGCATTATAAAGTATGGATCTTTGTGGTCTCAGCTATGCTTGCAGGTTTAGCAGGCGCTTTGTATGTGCCACAAGTAGGTATTATTAACCCCGGTGAGTTTTCACCACTGAACTCCATCGAAATGGTGATTTGGGTCGCTGTAGGTGGCAGAAATTCTTTATATGGGGCAATCATCGGCGCTATTATTGTCAGCTACGCCAAAACCCGTTTTACCGCCATTATGCCCGAAGCTTGGCTGTTTGCTTTAGGCGGTTTATTTGTATTAGTCACCTTGTTACTACCCAAAGGTATCGCAGGATTAATACCCAGCATCAAACAGAAGTTTTCAAAAACACCTGATTCAATGGAGCAAAACTCATGACCGTTGATAAGGCAGGTTCGCCATTAACTGCCAGTGAAAACATTGTGCCTGATACCCGCCATGGTGTGATCTTATATGTGGAAGACGTGAACTTAAGTTTTGATGGGTTTAAAGCGCTGAACAACTTAAATTTATATATTAATGACGGAGAATTACGCTGCCTGATTGGCGCAAATGGAGCGGGTAAAACCACATTAATGGACGTGATAACCGGCAAGATCCGCCCTGATTCGGGTAAAGTGAATTTTGGCCAAAAAGTAGATTTATTACAATTGGATGAGTCAGAAATTGCACGGGCTGGTATTGGCCGCAAATTCCAAAAACCGACGGTGTTCGAAGAGTTGTCAGTGTTTGAAAATATCGAACTTAGTTTAAAGGGCGATAAAGGCATTTGGACAACACTATTTCATAAGTTATCCGGAGAGCAAAAAGATCGCATTGGCGAAATCCTACATACTATTGGCTTAATAACTGAGTGCTATTATCCAGCAGGCAGACTGTCCCATGGACAAAAACAGTGGTTAGAAATTGGTATGTTATTAGCTGCAGAACCTAGGGTGTTGTTAGTGGACGAGCCAGTAGCAGGCATGACAGGTCAAGAAACCGAACGCACTGCAGAATTACTCACCTCCTTGGCGGGCGAACATTCAGTAGTGGTGGTAGAGCATGATATGGCCTTTGTGCGCTCTATCGCTAGAAAAGTATCCGTTTTACACCAGGGGTCTGTATTGGCAGAAGGTTCCATGGCGGAAATTCAAGCCAACCCTGATGTTATTCGTGTGTATTTAGGTGAGGAGCAAGGCTAAGATGATTACTTTAAGCGCAGTGAATCAAAAATATGGTGGCACTCAGATTTTATGGGATTTGGACTTGGCAATAAAACCCGGTTCTCGCACCTGTATTATGGGCCGTAATGGGGTAGGAAAAACGACCTTATTAAAAACCATCATGGGCCTGTTACCCATTAGTTCTGGCAAACTAACCTTTGGCGAACAAGATATCACTCATAGTTCAGTTGAATTACGTCCTGATATTGGTATAGGCTATGTACCTCAAGGGAGGCATATTTTCCCTCAGCTAACAGTTGAAGAAAACCTCACCGTCAGCTTGAACTGTAAACGTCAAACGAGTAAAACCATACCTGAACATGTATTTGAGCTATTTCCGGTATTAAAGGAAATGCTGCATCGCCAAGGCGGAGATTTGTCTGGTGGTCAGCAGCAGCAACTTGCCATTGGACGAGCCTTGGTGTTAAACCCTGACGTGCTTATCTTAGACGAACCAAATGAAGGTATTCAGCCAAACATTGTGCAACTTATCCGTGATGTGTTGCTTAAACTCAATAGGGAGCAGGGCATGACTATCATTCTGGTCGAACAAAAATTACCTTTCGCTCGAGCCGTGGGTGAAGAGTTTGTGTTGCTGGAAAAAGGCCAAGTGATATCGAATGGCCCGATGGCAGAACTAACAAATGAGTTGGTTGGTGAGTATTTAGCCGTTTAAACGATGTTTATATGTATTTTTTATAGTTGTTTTTATAAAGAGCTTTCACCCTTAGGTAACAGATGACCGAAGCAGTATTAGACATAGTAAAAAGTCGGTGGTTAGCCAGCTTAGCATTGCAGTTGGGGCATTCGGCATATGGCACCCAACTGACTAAAACCAAACGTTGTGGGCCCTTGACCATTCAAAAAGCCTTTTATCCCGAAGGCAGAGATTGCGCACATCTGTATTTATTGCACCCACCAGCAGGCATAGTGTCTGGCGATGAACTTCGCATTAGCATCGATGTGCAGCAAAATGCCCACACTTTGGTGACAACACCTGGGGCAAACCGCTTTTATCGGGCTCGCACTGATTTATCTATTGGCGATCCAAAACAAACACAAATCACTGACATTAGCTTAGAGGCAGATGCTAAGTGTGAACATTTCCCTCTTGAAACCTTGGTATATAACCAAGCCAATGGGCTCAATAACGTCGAAGTTAGACTCCATGCTTCCAGCGTATATTGTGGCTGGGATATGACCTGTTTAGGTTTACCTAGCTCAAACGAGAACTTTACTGGCGGGCGTTTTACTCAGCTCAATACTCTCTACCGTGATGACATCTTGATTTATCACGATAAAGTATTGATTGAGCCCGAAAGCAATATTCAGCATCACGCTGCCGGTTTAGCTGGCAATACGGTATTTGGCACCTTTTTAGCCTATGCATCCAGCGACCAAGTTAGTAACGAACAAAGAGCACAGTTGATTGCACAACTTAGAGCGGTAATTGAGGAACATAATGCCAGCTCATTAGTCAGCATTACCGATATACGGCAACTATTAGTGATGCGTTATTTGGGGCATCAAGCGCATCAGTGCAAACATTTATTTATTGAACTGTGGAAACTAGTGCGCCCTTTGTATATAGAAAAACAAGGCGTACAACCCAGAATTTGGTTTACCTAAAGGCTGTTTTCAAAGGCCTAATTTTAAAACATAGAGAATAAGATGGATTTATTACCAAGAGAAAAAGACAAACTGCTGTTGTTTACTGCAGCCTTACTAGCAGAACGCCGCCTTAAACGTGGGGTCAAGCTTAACTACCCAGAAGCCATGGCTTATATTTCTATGGAAATTATGGAAGGCGCTAGAGACGGCAGAACTGTGGCAGAAATGATGGACTATGGCCGTACTTTGTTAACCCGTGATCAAGTCATGGAAGGCATTGCAGAGCTGATCACAGATGTGCAAGTTGAGGCGACTTTCCCCGATGGCACTAAATTAGTCACAGTGCATAATCCAATTGTTTAAAGACAAAGCAGATAGAGGGCGAAAGAAATGATCTTAGGTGAAATAAAAACAGACGCAGGCGAACGTTTGCTCAATGTGGGTCGCGAAAAACTAGCCGTCACCGTTGCCAACTCAGGCGACAGGCCCATTCAAGTTGGCTCGCACTATCATTTTTATGAAACGAACGCAGCCCTGACCTTTGATCGTGAAAAGTGCAAAGGTTACCGTCTCGATATCACATCAGGTACGGCAGTACGTTTTGAGCCAGGACAAGAGCGTGAAGTCGCATTAGTGCCTTTCGCCGGAAAACGCCGGGTGTATGGATTTAGAGCCCTAGTGCAAGGAGAGTTATAGTTATGGCCAGTATAGATAAACATGCTTACGCACATATGTTTGGCCCCACAGTGGGCGACCGAGTGCGCTTAGCTGATACAGATTTATGGATCGAAGTAGAACAAGACGCGACGACTTATGGCGAAGAAGTCAAATTCGGTGGGGGTAAGGTCATTCGTGACGGAATGGGTCAAAGCCAAGGTTCATGTAAGGACACGCCAGACTTGGTGATCACCAATGCGTTGATCGTCGACCACTGGGGCATTGTCAAAGCAGATGTTGGCATCAAAGATGGTCGTATTGCCATAATAGGAAAAGCCGGTAACCCCGATATTCAAGACAACGTTGATATCGAAATCGGCCCCGGTACCGAAATCATTGCCGGTGAAGGTCTAATCCTTACAGCTGGTGGTATCGACGCGCACATTCACTTTATTTGTCCTCAACAAATCGACGAAGCCTTAATGTCGGGCGTGACCACTATGATAGGCGGTGGCACTGGCCCAGCGACAGGTACCAATGCTACCACTTGTACGCCGGGTCCTTGGAATATCCACAAAATGCTGCAAGCCACCAATGACTTCCCCATGAATTTTGGCTTTTTAGGCAAGGGCAACGCTAGTTTACCGATAGCCTTAGAAGAACAAATTGAAGCAGGCGTATGTGGTTTAAAACTTCATGAAGACTGGGGCACCACCCCCGCAGCCATAGATAACTGCTTATCGGTTGCTGAAAGATACGATGTGCAAATTGCGATCCATACCGACACCTTGAATGAATCGGGCTTTGTAGAAGATACGATAGGCGCATTTAAAGGTCGCACCATCCACACCTATCATACTGAAGGCGCTGGTGGCGGGCACTCACCCGATATTATTCGTGCTTGTGGTGAGCCGAATGTGTTGCCATCATCCACCAATCCAACACGCCCCTACACCATCAATACCATTGATGAACATTTAGATATGTTGATGGTCTGCCATCATTTAGACCCTTCTATTCCTGAAGATATTGCCTTTGCCGATTCACGTATTCGCAAAGAGAGCATTGCCGCCGAAGACATCATGCATGACTTAGGCGCCATCAGTATGATTGCTTCTGATTCACAAGCCATGGGCCGAGTAGGTGAAATGATCACCCGCACTTGGCAAACCGCTCACAAGATGAAGCAACAAAGAGGGCCATTAGCTCCAGATACTGAGCGTAATGATAATTTCAGGATCAAACGCTATATCGCTAAGTACACTATCAACCCTGCCATCAGCCACGGTATTAGCCATGAAGTGGGGTCGATTGAAGTAGGTAAACTGGCTGATTTAGTATTGTGGAAACCGGCATTCTTTGGCATTAAACCGGCGATGATCATTAAATCAGGTTTTATTGCAGCTGCCCCTATGGGCGATGCCAACGCATCGATTCCCACACCTCAACCGGTTTATTATCGCCCTATGTTTGGCTCGTATGGTTTAGCCTCGGCTAAAATATCGATGACCTTTATGTCTAAGGCTTCTATCGACTTAGGGGTGCCTGAAAAAGTAGGCATGACACGGATGATTGGCGTGTGTAAAAACACCCGTAACATTGGCAAAGACGACATGATCCACAATAGCTGGCAACCACACATCGAGGTAGACGCACAAACCTATGAAGTCCGTGCCAATGGTGAGTTACTTACTTGTGAACCGGCTACTGTCTTACCTTTAGCCCAACGCTACTGTTTATTTTAATAGAGCTTCATAGAATGCTCTTATGCTGCATTGTTTTCGTATTTATGATGAGTCACATATTACTTATATGCTCCTCACCAGAAAAACTCGATAACTTTGCCTAAAACGTTCTATTTTGCACAAACCGACTTTGCAGATTGCATTATAAATTTGAAAAAATAGGAATTGAATAAAACATGTTACAAGCATTTGAACGCCTATCTCATAGTCATTCTCCAATTGATGATTCAGTGACGTTAGATCAAGACACCCGTAAGAAAGCGCGGATTAAGATCAGCACCGACCAAGGTCAAACCTTGGGCATTTTTATGCAACGTGGTCATCCTCTGTTGGTGGGCGAATTATTAAAAACCGAGTGTGGTTTACTGATTGAAGTAAAAGGCAAAGCAGAAGACGTTTCCACAGCTATTGCTACTGACTGGATGGACTTTAGCCGTATTTGTTATCACTTAGGCAATCGCCATACATCTTTGCAAATTGGTGAGTTGTGGGTGCGCTTTAAACCCGATCACGTATTAGAAGAGCTAGCCAAAAATTACGGTTTATCGATTGATCGGACTGCGGCGGTATTTGAACCAGAAAACGGCGCTTATGGAAGCCAAAAGTATCCCCACAGTCATTCCCATTCTCATGATTGAAAGCACGACTAAGCAAAGCCCGTTAGGGCTAAACCGGCTATTGCAATTATGCAGTGCCAATTTGCCTGTAGGCGGGTTTTCGTTTTCTCAAGGTTTGGAGTATGCGGTGGAAATGGGCTGGGTGAATAACCCCGAATCCACCAAAGAGTGGATCAGTTTTAACTTAAATCAGTCTATTGCTTATACCGACTTAGCCTTGTTAAACCGTTTGCAAAATGCATTAGTAGAAGATGATTTTGGCAGTTTTCATACATGGAATCAACACGCACTAGCATGCCGTGAAAGTAACGAATTATATTTAGCCGATGTGGCTATGGGTAAGGCGCTGATGCGTTTGCTCAAGGATATTAAAAGCATTGACAGTCAACACTATGTGCAGTTAATTAGTGAAAAAGAAATCAGTTTTGTGAGTGCCTTTGCTTTAAGTGCTCACCTGTTTGGACTTGAATTAAATGTAATGCAAAGTGGTTTTTGCTGGGCCTATATCGACAACCAAGTTGCTGCAGCCACAAAGTTAGTGCCGCTAGGTCAAACTCAAGCGCAAAACTTGTTATTTGAATTAAGCGAACAAGTTGCAGAAGCTATAGAGCAGGCCAATCAAATTGATGATGAAAATATTGGTGCCAGTTTACCGCGCTTAGCTATGGCAAGCGCTTGGCACGAAACCCAATACACACGTTTATTTCGTTCTTAAGCGAAGAACATAAATTTAGAACACTAACAAAAAACGTAATCAATAAATTTTATTTAAGAAGAAGTGAATTATGACAAAAAACAAACAAATTTTACGTATCGGTGTAGGTGGTCCCGTAGGGTCGGGTAAAACGGCTTTATTGCGTATGATATGCCTTGAACTCAGAGATAAATACGATATGGCCGTTGTTACCAACGATATTTATACCCGTGAAGACGCGGAATTTTTAACTCGCCATGGCGCACTTTCAGCAGACCGTATTTTAGGCGTAGAAACAGGTGGTTGTCCACACACCGCCATCCGCGAAGATGCCTCGATGAACCTAGCCGCTATTGATGACTTACAAGAACGTCACCCCAATTTAGACTTTGTACTCATTGAAAGTGGCGGCGACAACCTAAGCGCCACTTTTAGCCCAGAGTTATCAGACCTAACCTTGTACGTGATTGACGTATCAGCCGGAGATAAGATCCCCCGTAAAGGTGGCCCCGGTATTACTAAGTCAGACTTGCTGATCATCAACAAAATTGATTTAGCTGAATTAGTAGGCGCCTCGTTAGAAATCATGGACAGAGACGCGAAAAAAATGCGAGGCGACAAACCCTTTGTTTTCAGCAATATGAAAACCAAACAAGGCCTGGACGACATAATCCAATTTATTGAAAAAGAAGGCATGCTGCAGATATAACAGCAGCGCTACATTAACCCAATTGAAAATTAACTAATTAAGGAACCTCCATGAAATACTTATTCACATTGATATGTCTTATCGTCACCAGCAGCGCTATGGCTCACGAAGACCACGCCCTTGGCGAAAGCGTACACTTTGCCTATCACATCGCTTTTTGGAGCTTATGTGCGCTAGTTGTGTATAAAGGGTTTGCTTGGTTTAAAGCGAGAAATATCAGCAAAAAAAGATAACTTTGGGGAGTCTAGTTGTGTTGGGATCCTCTTTTTGAGAGGGCACATAACGGCTATTGTAAACCGTCAGATCATATACCGATCACTTATGGTGATTGGTAATAGTGCCATCAAGTAAGTTGTTTAGTTCAAGAAGTTCTTTATCGAAGCGTTTTTGACGTTTATCAGCCCAAATCCATATGGCAATAAACACCACGGCAACAATACATGATGAAATAACCGCTTTATGTATGAGTTTTTCTATAGGGAATATATCGTAATAAAACAGAGCAAAGTATTGAATACCAATCAGCACTAATACCGGCCAAATTGAGTGTTTAGTAATAAAGGCAATTTTGCTGTTATTAGCGAGTTGTTTTTGTAATTGTTGTATATATTTTTCGGTTGATTCGCTAGACCACCCAAGAGAAAACCTTCTTAACCAAGTCAGATAAACAACAAAAGGTACAGATAATAATAAAATTGCCAGAACAATCCGTTTAGTCACGATATCTAACTCATCCATGTACTGCCATATCAATACAAAGGGAATAACCACGCTCAGCACATCAAGACACACATACAAATGCTGCTTTACCTTAGTCCAGCGCCACTTTTTAGTAATAGCCTGTATATCTGGTTGCTCTGCAGTTTGCCCCTGCCAAAGTTGGCTAAGTGGGTCTTGGATATCAGACATGCTGAATGCTCTCCATCAATACTTTTCTCGCTCTGTTAAGAATCACCCCAGCGTTGGAGCCACTTATACCGCAAGCTTCAGCTATTTCGCTGTAGCTCAATCCTTCCATCGACATGGTAACTACTTGGCGCGTTTGTATGGGCATTTTCCTAATTTCTTTAAGCATGGTTTGTATCTGCTGTTGTTGAGCTATTTGCACATCAGAGCTCGGCTGCTGACTTGGCTGCGGTGTTTCTACTTCACAATAAGAGTCGTTACGAGGTTGCTTGGCATGATAAGCCACATGGGTAATCGCTTTATTATGAGCGACACGTAATACGTAAGTTTTAACACTGCTATCACCTTTGAATTTTTCTAACGCCTGCCACACGGCCAAAGAAATTTCTTGCAACAACTCTTGTCGCAAATGAAAATTTGCTTCATAGGTCGTAGCCACGCGGCCTAATAAGGCGGCATGTTCTTTTAAAATTTGGCTAAAATCCTTGCTCAAGTGGCTCTGTATTCCCTAAAAGCGAACGTCAAAATTGTAGGTTCAGTACAATAGTCTGCATTTAAATAAAAATATTACACATTTGTTGTAATAAGTTTTTGTTACCCAAGACTATAGGTTTAAAGGTAAATGAAAATAGTCCATGAACCTTTATCCCACTGCTAACACATGACTTAGGAGTCACTTATGGATCCCCTTAAAATTATCATTTTATTATCTTCTCTTGCCGCGATTTATCTGACAATTTGTTGGTTAGATCACAAAAAAGGCTGGCAATTATCAAGCTGGATAAATGGCCGTTGCAGTAATCCTTTTACGCCGACACCAAAAGCCGCAGACAGTCAGGATGATAAAGATTTACTGATTAAACAATTGATAGAAAGAGTGCAAGTATTGGAAAAAATTGTCACTGAACCTAGCTATGAATTAAATAAAAAGCTTAATCAGCTCTGATTAAGCTTTTTGCTTACGCTTGTTAAATGGCAATTGTAGTTTACCCATAGCAACAGCATTTCCTAATAACACGACTGCCACACCAATAAATGCCTCTAAATGCCATTGATAACCTTCAAACACAGTAGATAATATCAAGGCAATAATGGGATAAACCAACACAACATATGCGGCTTTGTCTGAGCCCATTTGTTTGACCAGTTGCATATAACTTCCAAACGCCAAAACCGAACCAAACACCGACAAATAAAGCATCGAGTAATAGTAATGAGGATTGGTAGGGATCGTAAATTCAGCGCCGTTAAACATGGCCGCGGTGAAAATAAACACAACACCATAACTCATGGCCCAAAAATTCATTTGAATGACAGGTGTGCCATGGTCAAGGATCAACTCAGAGATGACATTGCCCATAGAAGCAAAAAAGAACGAGGCCAATGCAAAACTAATGCCTAATAACAGATATTGATTAGCACTGACCTTAGCAAATTCAGGCAAGAATATTAAGCCTATACCAAACATACCCAAGGTTGCGCCTATCATGACTTCTTTACGAATAGGTTTATTTAATAGAACACGTCGTAGTAAAACATTCACATACACCATACCTGAGCTCATTAACGCCACAATCGCGCTAATGATATATTGTTGGCTTTGATATAAAAGGGTGTAATCAAGAGTATATAAACATAACCCCACACCGGCCATTTTAATATGGATATGCCTAGGTAGGTGTAACGATAAATTTTTAATTTTGCAATAGGTAAACAGGATAATGGCAGCAATCAAGAAACGATATGCGACCGAAAGCACAGGGTCGACTTCACCAAATTGATAAGTGATGGCCAGCCAAGTGGAACCCCAGATAAGCACTACTACAGAAAAAAGGACAGGGTTAGACAACGGTTTATTACTCTTGATGAAAGGTTATACTAGTGGCAAGTTTACCCAGTAAAGCCCTATAAGTGATTCGTTTATGAAAAAAATACTGCTATCCATCGCTACTTTTGTCTGTGTGTTATTAGTTATCGTGGTCTTTCGTGCGACCACTACTTTTGAAAACAATCAGTATCAGGTCACAGAGTCTTTAACTCTAATTACATTAGACGAAAATGCAGCAATCGACAGATTTAGTCAAGCGCTACAAATCCCCACCATTTCCTATGACGAATCCAGCAAGCTTGATCACTCAGCATTTCAAGCGTTCCACCAACATTTAGCCCAGTCTTTTCCATTAGTACATGCACAAACAAAGCTTACCAAGTTCAATGATTACAGCATGGTTTACCGTCTAAAGGGTCAAAATCCACAGCTCAAACCTGCACTTTTTATGGGGCATATGGATGTGGTGCCGGTTGATGAGCAAACTAAAGACCAATGGTTACAACCGCCATTTGGCGGAAAAGTAGTGGACGGGGTGATTTGGGGTAGAGGTGCAATAGACGACAAGGTCAGTGTGCTGGCACTAATGGAGTCCTTAGAGTGGTTTTTAGCAAACAATAAAATACCACAAAGAGATATCTATTTTGCCTTTGGTCACGATGAAGAGGCAGGCGGCGAAGGTGCAAAAGCGATAGCCAAATATTTTGTTGAGCAAGGTATCCAGTTTGAATTTATCTTAGACGAAGGGGGCGTGATTACCGACGGTATTATTCCCGGTACAACTCAACCCATAGCCCTAATTGGCGTGGCCGAAAAAGGCTTTGTGAATTTTAAGCTTAGCGTGAATGCTGAGGGTGGACATTCATCACAACCACCAGCACATACTGCAGCGGGCATTTTAGCCAGTGCCATAGTGAATATAGAGAACAACCCGTTTGATGCACGAACTGAGTTTTTTGAATTGATGTTCGATAACATTGGTTATTCGATGCCGTTATCCCAACGTTTACCTCTGGCTAACTTATGGTTATTTGAACCATTAGTACTTAGCAAACTTCTTAAAAGCCCCAGCTCAGCAGCAAGCGCGCGCACTACAACAGCCGTCACTATGTTACAAGGCAGCACTAAGTCAAACGTACTCCCTACTATTGCAACCGCAGTGGTGAATTTTAGAATATTACCCGGCGATACCATAGACAGTGTTCAAGCGCACCTTGAACGCGTAATCGATGACTCTCGAGTGGTACTATCTACTGAACTGGCCAACGAAGCATCAGCAGTATCACCCACCGATAATATTGGTTTTAAGCTAATCGAAAGCTCAATCAGACGTTTGGACGACAATGTGCTTATCACGCCCTACCTAGTATTAGGCGCAACAGATTCAAGGCATTTTCAGGCACTATCAGATAATATTTATCGCTTTATGATGGTCTCACTCAACTCAGACACACTAAAACAGTTCCACGGGCTGAATGAGCAAATCACTGTTAAAGACTATTTCAACGCCATCCAATTTTATTATGCGATGTTGGAGCAGTCGGCAGGAGCCTCACCTTAGTAACATTTAATGACTAAACAACTGATTTTTACGAGCGTAAAACCAAGTTAACGTTAGCAGGAATAAAGTAAAGATAATAGTAACAGGTTCGAATAGATCGCCCAGCAACGCTCGATACTTTTTCGCCCAAAACAGGGCGAAAAAGCAATGGCTAGTAAGCATAAAACCGCACCAAAAATTTATATATTGGGCCCACTTCACTTGCTTTAGTCCATACCAAGCTAAATTGCCGATGAAAACCGTTACAATTAACAATACAGTTGGGATAATAAAGTGTTTACCGATAATAAAGGTTTGCAACACTGCGAGTGATGCTAACAATGCAAAAACAGCCATTAACCAATCGAGTCCATAACTAAGGGTCATTTTTTTCATTGTTTTATCCACTTGGTTGAGTTGTATTATTTATCAGCTAGGCCGACTAGTTTGGAAAACCATCACACTGATTTGCCTGTTTACCGTCATCATACCAGCTAGCCCGTTCAGCCCAAAAAATATTGTAATTGGGTTCAATATTTTGCCGAGCATCTAAACTGCCTGCAGGCACAATCAAGGCTTTGCCACTTTTAGTCACAAAAGGCAGGCCCGAGCCACATTCAGTGCAAAACACTACGGTAAAATCACGGTCTGGATAGTTGAATTGTTTTTTATGTACTTCGCCTGCCGTCCATTTTATGGCGTCAGGCTCAGTAATTAAATTAGCCGCATGCGCCGATCCAGTAATTTTTTGACATTGTCCACAGTGGCAAAAATAGAAACGTTTGAAATCATTCACCACTTTATAAGTAACAGCGCCACAAAGGCAGCTTCCAAAGATCTTATCGCTCATGTGTTCTCCTAAATTAATCTGAGACTAAGCCTACTGGGTTAGATGAAGAGTGAAACTAGCCTACCTATTTTACCTGAAGTAAAATTACCTTTTGAGCCAATTTGCTTAGCGTTAATTGAGCTTTGCAGCATTTCAAATTAACTACTGGCTTCACTCAATCCAACCTCGTTAAAATAATACCAGACATTGAAAGGACAAGGTGACTCCATCGCCATACAATTTTAGAATTGGAATAATATGCAAGCGGAAAGTAGCGAGCCAAAGTATAATAAATTACCAAAACTACGCTTTTTTAAACAAGTTCATGAGAGATATAAATGCAAAACAGATACGCTGCTGTGTCAGTATGGTTACATTGGTTAATGGTGCAAATGTTTATAGGTGTTTATTCTACTATTGAGCTACGCGTTATATTTCCACGTGGCTCAGAAGATCGCGAACTGATTAAAACTGTACATTTTTTGTTAGGACTTTCGGTTTTTGTAGTGGTGTGGTTGCGCATTTTAGCGCGAGTTGTCACCGAAACTCCAAGCCGCGAAAGCTATGGTAAATTTCAAACTTACTTATCAAAATTTGTGTTTTTTGCACTCTACGCTTTAATGATCGTCATGCCCCTTTTGGGTTGGTCTATCGTCAGTTCCGAAGGGCATATTATTAATATACTGGGCTTTGAATTACCGTCTCTTCTCGATACAAATAAAGATCTTGCCCACGACATTGAAGAAATACATGAAACCTTGGGTAAAGTTGGCTATGGCTTAATTGCCCTGCATGCCATTGCAGCTTTGGGTCATCATTATATTAAAAAAGATGACACCCTAAAACGTATGTTGTGATTTAAGGAATAAAGTGGAATACAATCATGAACACAAGTCGGAGCGTATAAGTTGGATACGAGCCGTAGTATTAGGTGCCAACGACGGCATAGTGTCGACTGCGAGCTTAATTATTGCCGTAGCCGCTTCGCAGGCGGCTGGCGATAACTTATTCACCGTGGGTATGGCAGGTTTAGTGGCAGGTGCTATGTCGATGGCCGCGGGTGAATATGTATCTGTTAGTTCTCAAACTGATATTGAAAAAGCGGAACTGGCACTAGAAAAAAGTCACATTCAACAGAACTGGGCGCTAGAAGTAGAAGAGTTAGCTAACATTTACCACGAAAGAGGTGTTGAGCCACAGTTAGCCAAACAAGTTGCCGAACAATTAATGGAAAAAGATGCCATAGGCAGCCACGCTAGAGACGAACTAGGAATAACCGACTTATCCCAAGGTAATCCACTACAGGCAGCGGTATATTCTGCGCTGTCTTTCTCAGCAGGGGCCTCATTACCGGTGATGATGATATTACTGGTTAGCCAGGCGGCATTAATGCCAGCCGTCATCTGTATTTCACTATTGTCGCTTGTTGTTTTAGGCAGCATATCAGCTCACGCTGGTGGAGCCTCTAAAACTAAAGGCGCAATACGAGTGTTATTCTGGGGTAGTTTAGCGATGGCAGTATCAATGGGGGTGGGCAGTCTATTTGACGTGAGTATATAGTCACTTGTAAAGATAATACCCGTTACTTAATATCAAAAGTAACGGGCCGAATACTCCCTAATTAGTCACGCACTTCGCCATCGCCCATCACGATAAATTTTTCCGTGGTGAGGGATTCTGCGCCCATTGGCCCATAAGCGTGTAATTTGCTGGTAGAGATACCAATTTCAGCACCTAAACCTAACTGGCCGCCATCAGAGAAACGTGATGAAGCATTTGCCATGACCACTGCAGAGTTAATCCGGCGGATAAAAGCTTGGGTTTTAGAATAATCTTGGCTCACAATAACTTCTGTATGCCCTGAGCTATATTCTTCAATATGTTCAATTGCTAGCTCAAAATCAGCGACGACTTTCACTGCTATTTCCATAGCTAAGTATTCTGCATGCCAATCTTCTTCGGTCGCGACTTGTGCACCACTGAAATAATCGATGCTGTTTTCACAAGCGTGAATAACAGTGTTGTATTCGGCTAATAATGCCGCCGCTTTAGGCAGAAACGTTGCTGCAACATCTTGATGTACTAATAATGTTTCTAAAGAGTTACATACGCCGGTACGCTGCGTTTTACCATTTTTAAGTATATTCAACGCCTTCACTTCGTCAGCTGCGCTGTCTACGTATAAATGGCACACCCCTTTGTAATGCTGGATTACAGGGATACGGCTATTTTCGCATACAAAACGAATTAGCCCTTCGCCGCCTCTAGGGATAATCAAATCAATGGATTCATCTAGTGTCATCAACTCATTCATCACGGCACGGTCTGTATCAGGCACAACTACCACAGCTGCAGGATCGAGTTGCTGTTTGGCTAGGGCAATTTCAATGCATTCAGCCAAGGCTAGATTTGAATGTATGGCTTCTTTACCACCCCGTAAAATCACGGCATTACCTGCTTTTATGCATAACGCAGCAGCATCGATGGTCACATTAGGTCGTGATTCGTAAATCATCGCAATCACGCCTAACGGAATACGCATTTTGCCCACTTGAATACCGCTTGGCATACGCTGGATATTAGCAATATTGCCTACCGGATCAGCTTGACCTGCAATCTCGATCACGGCATCAGCAATGCTTTTAATCCGCTCTGGGTCAAGTGCTAATCGGTCAAGCATGGCTGCGTCTAAGTTGTTTTCTTTAGCTGCGTCTAGGTCCTTAACATTAGCGACTAAGATGCTATCAGTATTAGCTATAAGCGCTTCGGCTATATCAGTTAGAAGCTGATTTTTTTGCTTCGCTGTTAAGTTAGCGACTTGGCGAGCTGCCTTCTTGGCTTTTAGTGCCGCTTCGGCAATTGAGAAACTCATGTTGTTGATCCTTATGTAAAAAATTTAATCTAAAGATTAGATGTTTATAGCAGCACTAAGTCATCACGATGGATGACTGTTTCACCCAAAGAGTAGCCTAAAGTGGCTTCGATTTTTTGGCTGTTTAAACCCTTGATTGATGTTAAGTCCGTTGCGCTATACAAAACAATACCTTTGGCAATAGCGTTGTCCTTGTAGATAATATTAACCGCTTCACCAGACAAAAACCGTCCATTGACCTCTATAATACCAGAGGGTAATAGGGATGCGCCATTTTCTAATAAAGCGTGTTGAGCTCCGTCGTCAATTTCGATAGACCCTTTCACTTTTAAAGTGTGTCTTAACCAGTTGTCACGAGCGTTATCTAAACTCTTATTGGGATTGAATAAGGTACCTGGAGAATTTCCTTTCGCCAATTCTTCGAATACTGTTGGGTCACGGCCATTTACAATCAAAGTCTGGATCCCTGAATCCACACATTTTTGTGCTGCTTGAAGTTTAGTATGCATACCACCCGTGCCCATGGTACTGCCCGCACCACCAGCTAAACGGTAAACGCTGTCATCAATAACATCCACTTCAGGTATTAACTTAGCATGCGTATTGCTTCTAGGGTCAGCGTCATATAAGCCGTTAATATCAGAACAAATAATCAGGGTATCTGCTTCTGCCACAAGCGCGGTATAGGCTGCCAGATTATCATTGTCGCCCACTTTTAGCTCGTTAATTGCCACTGTGTCATTTTCGTTAACGATGGGTAACGCGTTATTTTTTAGCAATTCTCGCAGGGTATTTTTAATATTGACGTAACGGGTACGATTATGTAAATCATCAGACGTTAGCAATATCTGTGCGCAATCGAAATCAAATAAGCTTGCCCAATTTGCCATCATTTGTGTTTGTCCAATCGCTGCCATGGCTTGTTTTTCTACAATTGAGGGATGGTGTTTAAACGCTATTTTACCCTTTCCAGCGGCAACACTGCCTGAAGAAACCAAAATCACTTCTTTTCCTTGTTTACGACTATCGCTAATAAATTGGGCAATAGGCCTTAGGTACACCTGACTACATTGATTATTTGGCGCAATTAGGCTGCTACCCACTTTAATCACTGCTCGTTTCCAATTAACCTTAAACATACCTTACCTCGCGATTTTATCGTGTTTAGAGTACGATAAAATAAAACAGAAACAAGCCATTGTAATTATAAGCGATGATCTAAAAGATCATCTGTTGACGGGCTAATTCTTTCTAAAATAACGATTATGAAAGAAAATTGAGACCAATCGGTCATAATACGGGTTACTTTAAGTAAGAATTACCCTCAAGATTATAATAAAATATAGCTACGGGTTATAAAAATACTACATATTGGCTCGAACATGAATACTTACCACAATCAGGGAATACAATGTTTAATAAACTCATCACTATAGCAGTGCTGACGTTTGCGACTATTGGCTCGGCAAATGCAGCGATAAATCAAACTAAGGGCAACTTTGAAGATAAGTTTCGCCAATTAGACGAATCACTACCGACCCCTAACGTATACCGTAACGCTGCAGGCGAACCCGGACACGAATATTGGCAGCAACAGGTAGACTATAAAATCAAAGCGAAGTTAGACGAAGAAAAGCGTCGAATAGAAGCTAGCCAAGTCATCACATATCACAATAATTCGCCCGATACGCTTAAGTACTTGTGGATGCAATTGGATCAAAACGTTTTCCGCAATGACTCGATGTCAGCTATGACAACCGATTTTGGTGGGTCCAGTAATCGTGGACCAGCATCATCATCAGCCTCTAACAGTGAGCCAGCAAAACTCAGTTTAGGTGCCTTACGTCGCCAACAGTTTACTAGCGATAATGTATTGGGTTATGACATCCAATCGGTTAAAGATACAAATGGCAAAACCCTGAAACATACGATTGTGGGTACCAACATGCGTATCGACTTACCGACTCATCTTAAGCCAGGTAAAAAAGTCGAATTTAGTATCGATTACGCCTTTAATATAGTGGAAGAAGATGCAGTCTCAGCTCGTTCAGGTTACGAGCACTTTCCTGACGACGAGCGCAAAGGTGGCAATGGAGGCAACGATATATTCTTGCTTGCTCAGTGGTTTCCACGTTTGCATGCTTACACCGATTATGAAGCTTGGACAAACAAAGAATTTCTTGGGCGTGGTGAATTTACCTTAGAGTTTGGTAACTACGACCTGGAGTTAACTGTACCTGCAGATCATATTGTTAGTTCAACAGGTGCATTACAAAATCCTAAAGACGTATTAACCTCGACTCAACGCAAACGCTTAAAAGAAGCAGAAAAAGCGGCTCGTACAGTATTTGTCGTGACTGAAGAGGAAGCTTTAGAAAACGAAAAAGAAGGTACAGATAAATTTAAAACGTGGAAATTTAGAGCTGAAAACGTCAGAGACGTAGCATGGGCTTCATCACGTAAATTCATGTGGGATGCCCGAGGACATCAACAAGGTGGTAACGACCAACCTCTTGTTATGGCTATGTCTTTTTATCCTAAAGAAGGGGGCGATTTATGGAAGAAATATTCTACTGAAGCCGTGATCCAAACCTTAGAAGTGTATAGCCGTTTTTCTTTTGATTATCCTTATCCCGTGGCGCAATCGGTTAACGGCCCTGTAGGTGGCATGGAATACCCGATGATCACCTTCAATGGCCCTCGCACTGAATTACAAGACGATGGTAGCCGTACCTATTCACAGGCAGAAAAGCGTTTCTTAGTGGGTGTGGTTATCCACGAAGTGGGGCATATTTATTTTCCTATGATCGTCAACTCAGACGAACGTCAATGGACTTGGATGGATGAAGGCCTCAACAGCTTTTTAGACGGTGTAGCAGGTCGTGAATGGGATCCAACTATTCCTTGGGGCGTAGAGCCGCGCGATATCGTGAGCTATATGAAGTCGTCTAATCAAGTACCTATTATGACTCAGTCAGATAGTGTGTTGCGTTTAGGTCCTAATGCTTATACTAAACCTGCTGCGGCATTAAATATTTTGCGCGAAACTATTTTAGGCCGTGAGTTATTTGATTTTGCTTTTAAAGAATACGCACAGCGCTGGAAATACAAACGTCCTACACCTTCAGACTTTTTCCGCACCATGGAAGAAGCTTCAGGTGTTGATTTAGATTGGTTCTGGAGAGGTTGGTTTTATAGCACTGATCATGTGGATATTTCGTTAGATAAAATTTCAAAACTGCGCATGGATACTAAAGACCCAGATATTGACTTCAATCGCTTACGCCAAGAAGAACTAGACAAGCCTATGTCTTTCACTGATGAGCGAAATAGTGCCGAAGGCAAAAAACTTTGGGTCGAGCGTTTCCCTGACATAACTGACTTTTATGACGAAAACGATCGCTTTACAGTGACCAATAAAGAGCGTAACAAATATAAAAAATTCCTGAAGGACTTGAAACCTTGGGAAAAGACAGCTTTTGAACGCGCCGTAAAAGAAGACAAAAACTACTACGTGTTAGAGTTTTCTAATAAAGGTGGTTTGGTGATGCCGATTATCTTAGAACTTACTTTTGCTGACGGCAGCATGGAAAATCAATATATCCCTGCAGAAATTTGGCGCCGTACACCTGAAGCAGTGAATAAAATGATAATCACTGACAAAGATAAAGAATTGGTTAGTGTTACGGTTGATCCACGTTGGGAAACAGCCGACGTCGATATAAGCAATAACCATTACCCGCGTCAAATTATCCCGTCACGTATCGAAGCCTATAAAAAGAAAAAGAGTACCCAGAAAGTATCTCGCGATATCATGCAAGATATTAAAACTGAGCTGAAAGAAGACAGTGACATCGAAGAAGATGAAAAAGATAACGATGAATAAAATCGTTAATTACTTAGTAGGAGCGCTGCTGTTTGCAGCGTTCTCACTTTCAGCTCACCAACAAAAGTCAGCTATTAGCACTGTTTTGTTTAATCCGCGTACCGAGAATATCGAAATCATGCACCGTTTTAGGGTGCATGACGCTGAACATGCAGTAAGAGAAATATTGGGTAAAGATGCAGATATCATCGACTCAAAAAAGACTCAAGAACAGTTTGGCGAGTATGTTAATCAACGCTTTAGTTTATTTGATAGTGATAAACAATCACTTCCACTAAAAATGGTAGGGGTTGAATTAGATGGCAAATTTTTCTGGGTTTATCAAGAAACAACACAACCTACCAAAATAGACAACATGACAATACGTCATGACGCACTGCGTGATCTTTGGCCTGAGCAGGTCAATACTATTAATGTTGAGGGTAAAGGAAAATTACAAACACTGACTTTTACCGATTCAGTTGAATTACTAAAACTCACGTTCGAACACTGAATCATTACTTTGCAACAAAGCTGATCTAGATCAATATAGGCTAATGAACATCACCTAAAATCACCTCGATTATGAAGTTATCTAACAGAGGTGAATCATTATGTGGGATTTAATACTGCACGACCCAGTGGCTTGGGGCTCTATTCTTGGTATAGTGGTAGTCATGGGCGCTTATTATGCGTACTTGATTATCCATAATGCTAAAAATAATATTTAAACTTTTACGTCTTATCTAGCACAACCACCTAGTAAGGCTGGCCCATAGAAAAAGGTAGTGTACAAGCACGTTGCACTGATTCAGGGTTACCTATCATCTCGTCATAAGGCGATTCGTGGAGCATTTGCGCGGCTAATATATTACAGCTGTCAAACGCATCACGGATGAACTGCGAGCTATGAAAACGTTTAGGGCTATCACCTTCGTATACCAAACCAGTGATGTCACCAATGGTGAGCTTAACTAGGTATACATTCATCTCGTAAGAACACACAGTGAGCATATCCACAGTAATAGAACGCGACTCAATATCTTTAATCCAAAATTTAGTTTGCTGCACAGACATTGCTCTTAAAAAACCAATTAGTAAGCTGAATACGTAATCATGAATGAATTGGTTCAGCTAAAAAATTTAAGAGTATATAGCTGTGAATATGTTGCCGACAAAGCAGAGGTTTATCGTTTAACTGCCTAATTAAAACTAACAGTAGGCTATAATAATAATTCAAGGCAGCCAAAAATCGACGTAATGAATAATAAGCAGGTAATCAAAACATCTTCCACAGATTAGTCTTTCAGCCCACCTTTGCAACAATCATAAACTCCTATAGTATGAATCAAGTAAACAATTAGATACAGGGTATACAACCCATTCAAAACAGGTTTATACGGAGTTTCAGGGATACTAATAATTAACCTATCACAGGCTTGGTTTAACAATGGCAAAGATGCGTAAAGCCATGATCTTTTTGAAAAGCTCATAAAAAGAGATGCTGAATTAATTAAACGAGTCAACGAATATAAAAGGTATAACAAACACATCAAACCTGATTCCGCAAGCAGATTACTTTCTTGCAAAACACAAAAAAGCTTCTAACTAGCTAAGCTATTATATGCAAAGTGATAGCTACTTTAATCGACATGGAGATGTTATGAAAAAATTTATGCTGTTTATGTTTATTTTGTTAATTTCAAAATCTGCAATAGCTAACAACAATGAGCAAGCTCTCAATGAGATAGTAAAATCATTCGAGAGTGCGATAATCAACAAAAATAAAAGTAAATTTTTGAGTCTATTTTTAGACGGCACAGTGTCTTGGATTGGCGTGCACACTACAAATGATTTTGAAAAAGAATTAAAGTGGGCCAATTCAAAAGAAGGTAAAGGGTTAAAGCGTCAAATTGGGAATAAATTCCGTGAACCAGCCAAATATAGACACAGCACACCTGAAATATTCATAGACTCTATTATAGATAGTACTAAACACCCGAGAGAAGAAATATCTAATGTGAAAATCGTTAGTGATGGTGAGGTAGCTACAATATATTTTGATTACATATTCTATGATGGCGACAGAAAAAGTAATTCAGGAAAAGAGAACTGGCAACTTGTAAATACGGGTAATGGTTGGAAAATCAATGCAGTTAATTTTTCAATATTAAGAGACTAGAAAATTAGCTCGCACGAACTTCAAACTAAAAAAATCGAACCTATAACAGATACTGTATTACTGCCAGTTTTCAACTCGTTCCTCATCTTAGCCAGCTATTATTTGCCATTTAATGTGGCATTATCTATTTCACTCAATTTAATGAACTACCAAGGATTATTATGAAAATATTGACCTGTGTTGCAAAAATTACCGCTAAAGAAAAGCACAAAGAAACGGTGTTATCTGAATTATCTAAAATTGTTATTCCTACTCAAAATGAGCGTGGTTGTATAAATTACGATCTGCATGTGGACAATGAGAACGATACAATTTTTATGTTTCATGAAAATTGGGAATCAGAAAAAGATTTAGAAGCACATCAAAAGTCATCGCATATTAAAGAATGTTTTAGTGTGATTGGTGAAATGCTAGATTCAGTTGAAATATCAAAGTTAACAAAAGTGATTGTAAAATAAGTAGTTAACAAACGAGGCAATTAAGCAGGACTAAAAATAATGGGTCTTGCTTGTGCCTTGCTAATTTTCGCCTATTACTGAGTCGTTTGCGAACGCAACATGAGGTATCCCGCAATTTTCTAAAATATAACGTTTTATTGATACAAGGTGAGCAATGCAACAACCATTAAAAGAAGTGTTCTGTTCAGAAATGCATAAAGCTATTCGTTTATATAAAAAGAATCAGCTGGACTCTGCATTTTATCATCTTGAACGAGCTCATATTCTTGGTCAGTTATTTATCATCCCTCATACAAAATCACATTGGTGGATGTTGAAAGTCGGTTTCAGGAAACGTAATTTCAAAGAGGTATTGGGTCAAGTGACAAGAATTATCGCTTCAATACTATTTTCTAAGATCTGGGTTCCGTCAGGTAACACCGGAGGAACGGATGTAAATCCATTTAAATCGATGTCAATACCGGACGATTTAAAGATTTTTTTGGAAAAGAAAACATAACCAGAATTTAAAACGGGACAAAGTTAAGTGGTCTATTTTCGTAGCTCCCACTATTCAAACAGCATTTCCTGCCCGTTTTAGGGGTTAAAGTCCTAGATAAAAAATCAACTAGCTCCCTGATAAAACCAAGCGCCTAATCTTCATATCCCCAAGGAGCGGCAGGTGTTGGTATTGGCTTGGTTAAATCAAAATCCACTCTAAACTCTCTACCTTCTCGCACTAAGCGGTACGTAAACATTTCTGGATAAATATAGATTTGCCAAGTGTTGGTGATAGATTGCGGCAGACCTTGCTGAGCGAATAATTCTTTTGAGTATTGGTCAACAGGAAAAGATTGGATTTGGTTGTAACCAGCGTCCTGTGTATGCCCACCATACATAGTCACTGAGTCATCAGTACCATCTTTATGTCGGTGATCATGTTTTAGACTTAAACCGCTACCCGTTTTTTTAATTATCCAAGTACGCGATGCATTGTCTCCCACATAGAAGGGTATTTGTAATTCAGCTTGATCACATTTGCGTACAAACATTACTAATTTTGCATCGAATGCGGGACTAGGCTGGTTATCTACCGCCACTTTTCCTTCAAAAGCCTTACCACAGTGCTGCGCAAGATTAGAGAAAAAAGCATCATGTGTAGGTATTGATACCAAAGGGGCTTGGCTGGCAAAGGCTGCATTACTGGTAAGAATAAAGGAAACTAAGAGCCATTTTTGTATATTCATTTGTTATTCTTCTTATTGGTTTTTTGACTATTCATAAAATGCTTACTGGTTTAAATATGTTAACGAATTCATCGCGATAATATTATTTCAATTACTAGCCTCTACCATCGGCCCTGTTGCATTAATAATATCTGCCTTCCTAAATAACAACAATAATCCGTTAATCAGTATGCTTACTCCTAGGGTCCATTCAATCCATACCGGTAACGTATAAACCACCAGAGTTACCATGATTAAAGAGTATTTTATCCATTCTAAATTAATAGCTAAGGGGTTATTTTCCAAAACCAAACCAGCAGAAATACTGCCATAAAGAACAAAACCCACCACCAGAACTTGCTCTGCAAGCGTAAAAGCAGAAACATTCATCATCAGTAACAAACCAACAAACACCAACAATGAATACTGTATTAGGCTGTAAAATTTGTTTGTCAGAGACAGCGAAACATCAAATTTTCTAAATTGCGTGAGATCAACTTTACTCAAAGGATAATTTTGTTCAACATCAGCAGGTCGCCAACCAGTGCGTTTAAACCAGATGAGTAGCTTGTCTTGCCAACGATTTGCATGCCAGCAATCTTTACCTAACTGCGCATAAACATGTACGTTCGCCCACAGTGGATTCCAGCTTTTTAATGCTTTTCGAATACCATAAATGGGTTTATCACTATCCAACTCTTCTTGAAAAGAGCCAAACAACCGGTCCCAAAGAATAAATACGCCACCATAGTTTCGGTCTATATAGATTTGGTTTTGTGCATGGTGCACACGGTGATTAGAAGGGGTTACAAACACCCATTCATACCAACCTAGCTTAGGAATATGCCGGGTGTGTACCCAAAATTGATATATTAAGTTTAATGAACCCACCGTGATGAGCATAATAGGATCAAAACCCAATATTGCCATAGGTAAGTAAAAAATCCAGCTGAAGAAGCTGCTACCACTTTGTCGTAAAGCCGTGGTCAAATTGTATTCTTCACTAGAGTGATGCACCACGTGAGCAGCCCACAATATGTTCGTTTCGTGACCGAAGCGGTGTTTCCAATAATAACAAAAATCATAAAGCACAAACGCAGTCACCCACATCCACCAACTCGATGATATTTGAAACATAGCCAACTGCTCATAAGCGACCACATAAATTGTGAGAGGCAATAACTGCTTAACAACGCCCGTCATTCTGCTCAACACACCTGCGGTCAAGCTATTAATACTGTCGTTAACACGATAATAATCGGTGCTTTTATTTTTTTCCAACAACAATTCGATTAAAATTAAGAGGAAAAAAAAGGGCACTGCGTATAAAATAACATTCATACTATTCCCACGCTTCTTAAAGTAGGTAAGTCACACATCTAGTCTAATGGCCTATTAATTGACAGTCTATATAAGAATACAATTACACTATATTACACTCTACGCATATCATTTAGATGGAATTTTAAGTACGCTAAATCGACATGTTAATCACAGATGTTTGCTTAACGGGGAAATCATGAGTGAAGAATCAAAAAAATCGTTAGTACCACATTTCGTTATAGCTGCAATTGTATTGGCAATTGTCCTAGCCGTTGTATTTTGGCCCGCTGAGCCTGAACCAGTTATTATTGCGCCTGTTGAACCTGTTATCGAGCCGATAGTCGAGCCGATAGTCGAGCCTATTATTGAGGCGCCGCCTGTTATTTTTATTCCAGAAGTAGTAGAGCAGCAACCTGAGCCCGAAATTATCCCAGAGCCTGAGCCATTAGATACAAGCGATGGCACAGTAAAGACTAAATTATTAGCTCTATCTGACTACGAAGCATTCGCACGTTTGCTGATTGATGAAGCCTTACTAGAGCGCTTTGTAATAATGACTAATACCTTGGCTGATGAAAATTTAGCTGATAACAATAGAGTATTAGTGCAGCCAGAAAAGCCGTTTCGGACTTACAGGCAAGCCGATAAAGAATGGATTGATCCTGCAAGCTTTAAACGTTACGTGCCTTACGTAGAAGTATTTGAGTCCCTTGAAACAGAATCACTATTGCAGTTATATCAAGAATACAAACCAGCTATAGAAAAAATATTTTCTGAAATAAGTAGTCCATCAGATAGTTTTGACGAAAAACTTGAAGAGGCAATAGATGTATTACTAAATACCCCTGAAGTGCCTTTCCCGGTTGAAGTATATTCCGACAGCGTAATGTACAAGTTTGCTGATAAACAACTTGAATCTTTAACTGCTCCTCAAAAACAATTGTTACGCACAGGGCCTGAAAACATGCGCCGTATCAAAACCAAATTACGTGAGATAAAAGAAACACTGTAATGACAACATTCGACTTAGGGACTTTTCAAAAACAAATCAGTTCTCAAAATGCGGCAATGCCTCCTGTAGACAAATGGGATCCTGAATTTTGCGGGGACATTGATATACAAATAAAGCATGACGGCAGTTGGTTTTACATGGGCACACCAATTGGCCGCAAACCCTTAGTGAAACTCTTTGCCAGTGTTTTAAAACGTGAAGAAGAACATTACTTTCTAGTCACACCTGTAGAAAAGGTAGGTATTCAAGTCGAAGACGTACCTTTTCTCGTTACTCAATGGCAGAAAGAGAACGATAAGTTGGTACTTACAACCAACACAGGTCAAGATTTAATAGTTAGTACAGAAAATCCGGTAAAAATATTTGCAGACAAAAAAACAGGTGCATACCTACCTTACGCTTTAGTCCGTAGAAATTTATGGGCCCGTTTTCATCAAAATGTATTTTACCAACTCGCTGAGTTGGGAGAAGAGCAAGAGTTAGATGGCAAGCGTCATCTAATATTTAACAGTGATAACTATCACTTTAGTCTCGGCGAGTTATAACAGGACGTCTTAATATGAAAAATAAAATTTTAAAATCTGCCTTGGCCTTGGCAACCTTAGGCCAACTTTTTTTAACTAGTGCAGCCATAGCCACCACCGAAGTACCGGTCACAATTATCCATGCTGGTAGCCTAATCGATAGCACTTCAGACAAGGTGATAAAAAATGCGTCGGTGATTATAACAGACAACAAAATCACAGCGATCAACGAAGGATTCACTTCAGGGAGTAGTGAAGATACCGTTATTGATTTATCTGATTACACCCTGATGCCAGGTTTTATGGACATGCATACGCATATCTCTAGCCAAAACAGCGGCCCGGCTAGTTATATGGAAGCCTTCACCTTGAATGAAGCAGATTATGCAATTAAAGGTGTGATGTACGCTGAAAAAACCTTGATGGCAGGTTTTACAACAATCCGAAACTTAGGTGATGGTAACAACGAAACGGTTGCACTGAGAAATGCAATTAATAAGGGGATGGTAAAAGGTCCACGTATTTACACTGCAGCGAAATCTATTGCTACAACAGGTGGCCACTCCGATCCAACCAATGGTCGCAGTAAATCAATAATGGGCGACCCTGGGCCTCTCCAAGGTGTCATTAATGGCGAAGCTGAAGCTCGTAAAGCAGTGCGTCAACGTTATAAAGATGGCGCAGACTTAATTAAAATCACGGCAACAGGTGGTGTTTTAAGTGTAGCTAAAAGTGGTCAAAATCCTCAGTTTATGGATGATGAACTCAATGCCATTGTTGCAACGGCAAAAGACTATGGAATGACTGTCGCAGTTCATGCCCATGGTAAAGAAGGTATGTTACGCGCGATTAAAGCAGGCGTGACCTCAATTGAACACGGCACTTATATGGATGAAGAAGTGTTTAAGCAAATGAAAAAACATGGCACTTATTATGTACCGACCATCATGGCTGGTAAATGGGTAGCTGAGAAAGCCAAAATTGATGGTTTCTTTCCCGAACTTGTAAGACCTAAGGCAGCCGCAATTGGCCCCCTTATTCAACAAACTCTTGCTAACGCCTACAAAGCAGGGCTGAAAATTGCATTTGGTACTGACTCTGGTGTTTCGGCTCACGGTGACAATGCCTTAGAGTTTGTATTTATGGTTGAAGCAGGTATGAAGCCCATTGAAGCAATACGTAGTGCCACCCAAAACGCAGCTGACTTGCTCAATATCAGCGATACTGTAGGCACCATAGAAGTCGGTAAACTAGCAGATTTAGTTGCTGTTAAAGGTGACCCTTTAAAGCAAATTTCACTTTTACAAAATATGAACTTTGTAATGAAAGACGGCGTGGTTTACAAGAATATGTAGGTTGACACCAAGCCTTATTACAACGATTTTGTATATATTAAATAAGTGTCTTTCAGAATTTTAAAAAACTTTAAATGGAGATATTTTGGTGAAAAAATTTCTTTCTATATTACTGCTTGCAGCAAGCGCCAGTTCAATAGCGGCAGATAGCTTTGATGCCACAGCAGAGAAAATTAAATCAGCGTTAAAAGCTGAAATCAGAACTGAAGTTGAAACCGACCGAGACAGCAACCGAAAAGCACTTCAGACGTTGGATTTTTTTGAACTTCGTGACGATATGAAAATTATTGAGCTTATTCCTGGTGGAGGCTGGTATACCAAAATTCTGGCACCCGTGGTCAGTGCTAAAGGCGAATATTATGCTGCTTTGGGTACTGGACGTATCGAAAATTTACTTAAAGAGCCTGGGTTTGAAAAAATCAAAATTGTCGCAGAAAACGCTAAACTTTATCGTAAAGATGGAGAGCGTTTTTATTCTTTAGAAGCAGACACTCTTGGGGTAAAAAATCTTGATATGGTGTTGACGTTTCGCAACTATCATAACTTTGGAGAAGAAGGTCGCCGCAATATGAATAAACTGGCCTTTGAGTCGCTCAAGCCAGGTGGTGTTTATGCCTTAGTAGATCATACTTCTCGACATATGGAAGAACAAAATCCTGCTAACCGTCGCCGTATTGATCCTGTCCTTGCCATCAAAGAAATCCAAGAAGCTGGATTTGAATTTGTTGATTATAGCGACCTACATTACCGCGCTGATGACGAGTTACGTTACGAAGTAGGGGTTAAATCTGTTTCTGGAAATTCCGACCGCTGGACCATAAAGTTCCGTAAACCAAATTAAACATGACGGTGTTCGTTAAGATAAAAGATCGCTAAGTTAGCGACCTTTTTTGATCACGTATTGATAAGGAGATGTGACACTCTGGACATCCACTAATTCATGATCCATAAAACGGCAAAAACTGGGGATATCGCGGGTAGTGGAGTGATCGTCAGCTGTCACAGCTAACGTTTCACCCACGTTCATTTCTCGAATTTTTAAACGTACCATCATCACAGGCTCTGGGCAGAGTAAACCTAAAGCATCTAATTGATAATCAGCAGATTCGAATCGACTTAAATCTTTCACTTGCTAACTAAATCCCATAGTCCAAACGATATTGCTGGATATTAGCTAAGTGCTCAGCCATATCTGCTTTATCACTCAGATAATCAACCAAATCAGCTAAACTGACGATAGAAATCACCCTAGTATCAAAATCACGCTCAACTTCTTGAATGGCCGATAACTCACCTTGCCCCTTTTCTTGCCTATCTAAAGCAATCAGAACCCCTGCAAGTTGGGCATTATTGGCTGCGATCAGTTGCATAGACTCACGAATAGCCGTACCGGCGGTAATTACGTCGTCCACCAGCATGATTTTACCCGCAAGCGGGCTACCGACTAAATTACCGCCTTCACCATGGGTTTTCGTTTCTTTGCGATTAAAGCAATAAGGCTTATCTACATTATGTTTATCTGCTAACGCCACTGCCGTAGAAGTAGCAATAGGAATGCCTTTGTACGCAGGGCCAAATAACACATCGTATTCAATACCTGATGTTTGCAACGTTTGCGCGTAAAACTGTCCCAATTTGGCCAAGTCGCCACCGGTATTAAATAAACCCGCGTTGAAAAAATAGGGGCTAATTCGACCTGACTTAAGAGTAAACTGACCAAATTTCAAAACATTCCGAGCTAGAGCAAATTCAATAAAAGCACGTTGATAATCTTGCATGATGACGTCCTAGTTTAAAGCTAACTTTTGCTCGTCGAACAACTCACGAATACCATTTTTCGCCAATTCCAACATTTCATTTAGCTCGTTATAATCAAAAGGTTCGCCCTCTGCAGTGCCTTGCACTTCGATAAATTTGCCGGTGTCGGTCATCACTACGTTCATATCAGTTTCAGCATCAGAATCTTCAAGATATTCTAAATCGGCAATAGCGGTGCCTTTGTAAACACCTACAGACAAAGCTGCAATCATATGTTTAATGGGATTAGTTTTGAGAATACCTTTAGCACGCATCCAACTAAGTGCATCAGCCAAAGCCACGCATGCACCTGTAATCGAAGCAGTACGTGTACCGCCATCAGCTTGAATAACATCACAATCAACAATAATAGTGTTTTCGCCTAGCAACTTTAAATCGACTGCTGCACGCAATGAACGTGCGATTAAACGCTGAATTTCAAGAGTACGTCCACCTTGTTTGCCACGAGCGGCTTCACGATCAGAACGAGTATGCGTAGCCCTTGGCAACATACTGTATTCTGCGGTTACCCAGCCTTTACCTTGGCCTTTCATAAAACGAGGCACACCTTCAGTTACTGAGGCATTACACAACACCTTAGTATTACCAAACTCAATCAATACTGAGCCTTCTGCATGACAGGTAAAATTGCGGGTAATAGTAACGGGGCGAATTTGACTGGCGGTTCTTCCACTTGGACGCATGATTTTCTCCTAAATAATAGTGAACGGAATTATAGAGGCTTCCGTGTAAATTATCTTAAGTTTTAAACAATTAATTGCCCTAGACCCTCGCTCCCAGTTTCAACAGGGGTATAATACAATTAACTAAGACAATGGAAGATTTCAATGATTTACAGTATGACTGCTTTTGCCCGCCGCGAACTTAAAGCCGATTGGGGCACAGCTGTGTGGGAAGTGCGCTCCGTTAACCAACGATTTCTTGAAACCTACTTCCGTCTTCCTGAGCAATTTAAAAGCATGGAGCCCCTGCTACGCGAACGTTTTCGTAAACAATTACAACGCGGCAAAGTGGAATGTTCATTACGTTTTATAGCAAACGACGCGTCAGTAGGTAACCTTAACTTAAACGAAAGTTTAGCTAAACAGGTAATGAAAGCCGCTGATTGGGTGCAATCTCATGGCCAGTCTGCCGGTGTAAATCCTCTTGATGTATTGCGCTGGCCTGGTGTGATTTCAGCCGAAGAGAATGACATGGATAGTATTCAAGCCGAAGTACTTGCTGAATTTGACTTAACGCTCACAGATTTTATCGCCTCACGCGCCACCGAAGGCAGCAACCTCAAAACGATGATCGAACAACGTTTAGATGGTATTAATGGCGAAGTTGAAAAAGTCACAGCCCACATGCCAGAAGTCATCAAATGGCAACGTGAAAAAATTCAAGCGCGCTTCGAGGATGCTAAAATTGAACTAGACCCCGCCCGTGTAGAGCAAGAAATGGTCATGCTGGCACAAAAAGTAGACGTTGCCGAAGAGCTAGATCGCCTGTTATCTCACATTAGTGAAACCCAAAAAATTCTAAAAAAAGGCGGCGCAGTAGGTCGTAGACTAGATTTTATGATGCAAGAATTTAACCGTGAGTCGAATACCTTAGGCTCCAAATCTATCAACACCGACATCACACAATCGGCAGTGGAATTAAAAGTGTTAATTGAGCAAATGCGTGAGCAGATCGCGAATATTGAATAAAAAACTATTTATGCAAAATATAAGATAAGGGTGCGAGTTCAATCTCGCCTTGGAACAAAACGCTTTTATCTTGATTCAAGCCAATGCAATAGTGTGTTAACAAGACTGAACCTTGTTCTTTACCAGATGTAACTTTATTGATGGGCGGCCCCACCAAGATATGTAATTGCTGATCACTTCTTAATTTAGCTACGTTTTCACTATGCACAGATATCTTATGGGATGTATACACCATGGGATTACGTTTAAAATCGAGACCGTTAGCCTTACCCCTTTCTAGTAACGCACATGAAATAAGGCTAGTACAATACGTCTCTGGAAACAGGATCTTGTCATTTACTTCATCAAAATAATTAGACTGCTCTACAGATGATCCGGTTAAAAAATTTTTAGCGTTACTATTGGTTGTATATTTACGTTTATAAAAATAATCAGACTCATCAACAGTAGTTCGGTCAAACACCTCTTTAGTATTAAATGTGGGGAACAAGCCCTGTTCATTTGCGAATAACGGCACATTCGAATTGCTCTTAAAACCCATCAAAACGATCCCTTGCTCATTTTTTATCACTACGCGGTTGGATAAAACCGTTTTATCTTCTGAATATATTCGTGATTTTTTGATGATGGCGGTCAGATTATCTTTGGGCCTTGCAACACCAACAAAATTAAAAGAGTAGTTACTAAATTTTAATTGGTGTTGTTCAAGAGTATTCAATTCATCATTTTGTTGTCTATATTGTTTGATGTAATCCTCAATAAAACACTCTAATTGAAAACCTAGTACGATTGGGCCTCCAAAAGGGTTACCTGTTATCTGTTGCCATTGCTTTTTATCATGAAATAAATTGAAATCGTCCGTAGCATTTCGAGCGACGTCTATATGGACTAAATCTAAACTAATTTTTACTGTATTTTGGTTCATATCAATATCCAGATAGAAGAATATGAATTAACAAATATAGGAACGGATTGGATATCTTTTTACTGCTTTAATAACCATTATTGTAAAACAACAATCCAAAATTACAGAAAACTTTGCCAATACACAAAAAATATAGACACTTTTTGTCAGCTATTTTACATATGCCAAACTACATAATTGTCAATTTTTACCTATCTTATTGAATTATAGTATTAAAAATTTGTTGGCTTAGATTTTGATTATATTCTAAAGTACAACCAATTAAATGCATTATGCGTATTAATTATATTAGCAAGCCCGTCGCATTCTATGCCGGAATTTTATTAATGTATTACTGATTAAGATGTACAGATGTCTTGTTTAACTCGAAAATTGCAGCAAAAACTCACCCGTTATGTCCAGAAAAACAGTTCTGGCTTTTCAACTAATGATCCTGAATGTATTCGTGAAGAGTTGGTTGATAAAGGCGTGTGCCCTTCTGATGTCACGACTGACCAGGTGAGAATCATATTAAAAGAAGTAAAGAATAGTTAAAAAGCGTTGTAAACGCTTAGAGCTTGTTGATTTAGATGACTATTGATTCATTAAAGTATTTGATAAAATCAAGTTTATAATCACTTGCGATCACAGCATCAACAATTTTTACGCCATTGCTAGCTGCAGTTAAATCCAGTTCTTTGGGCTCCAAATAGTGGCTACCACGTACTGAATAAAATACTTTCACAACGGGTTTATTGGCATACACCGGGTGTTGTTTGAGTACCATGGCAATTTTCTGGTTGTTGAGTTTAACTAAACTGCCCGCAGGGAAAATGCCAATACATTGCACAAATTGTGTTACAAATCCTTCATCATACTTTTCAGGCGCATCTTGCAACAAAATTTGCAGTGCTTTTTTAGATGACATTCCAACCTTATAACATCGGTCTGCTGTTATCGCATCATATGTATCCACTATTGCAATCATACGTCCAAATGTGCTGATTTCATTCCCACGAAGACCTTCTGGGTAACCATAACCGTCGAGCCTCTCGTGGTGTTGACCAATTGTTTCAACAATGGAATCAGGCATGCCCATTTCAATCAGCACTTTGGTGCCGTAGTACACATGGTCTTTCATAGTGGTCATTTCTTGGTCATTTAAGCGCCCTGGTTTATGCAATATTTCATCAGGAATTTTAATTTTACCTATATCGTGTAAAAAACCCGATAGCGCCAATTCTTGAATTTGTTCTTCATTCAAGCCTAGATGGGTACCAAAATTGGCTAACAAAATAGCCACATTTAATGAATGCTCTAAAAGGTAGGTGTCTTTTTCTCGTATTTTTGTCGTGCACATCAATGCATTAGGGTTGCGATTAATTGACGACACAAGATTTTTAGTAAACGCTTCTGGGATGGCAATATCGATAGGTAAGTTTTTACCTAAGCTCTCTAACATTGTTTTTTGGAGGTGTTTACCTTTGAGGTGAAGTTTGGCTGCCACTCCAAGCTCAGCTTCAAAAGATGCTTCTTCAGGCGGCTCGGTAATTTTTTCGGGCTCGGGCTCTTGTTGTGCAACAACTTCCGGCTTGATTTGTTTGCTCATATCAACAACTACTGACAAAATTCCTTTGTTTTTTAGATGTGTTATAGCGGCAAGAGAAGTAACCCTACCTCGACTAATAATCTTAAATTTGCCTTGTTGTTTTGCTATAGAGTCAAAGAACATTCCTTCTTCAACATCGTCTGTATCAAAGGTTTTCAACACAGTTAACATCTCGGTTAAATAAATTCAAAAAAGAAGATAAAAATATCTGGCAGATTTAGCCCTTAAGAGCAACATTTACTATTTATCGTGAAGGCTAATACTCTAATTTCCATAACATTTCTGCCAAATCAGGTTGCCATTGATAAAGGCTAAACTTAACTCGGTTATTAAAAACAGCAACCTCTTCTAGTTGCAATAAACCTGTTTGTATTTGTGATTGCTCAGATCCTGTGGGGAATGCAATTTGTCCATTAGAACGCAAGACTCTATGCCAAGGTACGTTCATATTTTTTGGTACGTAACCAAGTGACTTGCCTACTAACCTTGACCGCCCTGGTAATCCTGCAAGATCAGCAATTTGGCCATAACTTGCCACTTTTCCCAAGGGAATGAGCTGCACTGTGCGCCATATTTTGGTGTATTGCGGGTGTTCAAACATAGCAACAACTTAGCTTGTCACAACAAAATTATATTGTGTTTGGATCTGCTCTAAATCAAGCAGTTTTCCTTGTTGGTTAACATTTCGATAAAGTGCTAAGTCACTGGGCGAGGTGTATCCGGCAACCTGTTCAATATCATTGAGTCTGGCACCTTGCCTAGCCAAATACGTTAAATATGTATGCCGAAGAACGTCGAGCGATAGCTGTCCGGGGAAAGCAATCTGTGCATCATGGCCAATATTGACTAAAAGCTGCAAAAAGTCTTCGTTGCTTTTAATATTCGACCAAATTGTTGCTTCATCTTTTAATTTGTTGCATGTAACTTGTAGTGCTTCAGCCAGTTCTTTCTGAATGTATATGTTGCGAGAAAATTGGCTATCTATCTGTAAAGTCGAATAATGTTGGCTGAAGTTTGTTTTTTCTATTCCCCATAATTCGTTAATAGTTACACCACTCAATAGTAAACCTATTATTGCCTTGCCTTGGTTATTTGCGACAGAAAACAAAGCCTGACATTCGTATGTACTTAACAAACGCAGTGTTTGGGTTATGGGCGATAATTTAAGCGGATCTGCTGGCAATTCTGGTGTGGGCGTCGAAAGCTGCCCATGTTGGGCATAACTTAGGCTTGACGACCCAACATTGTTTGCTTGTCTGGGCATAACAACAAAATTATGAGGCGCAGCAGTAATGACTTTTTGCCTAACAATAAAGCTATACAATAAAAGCGAAAATACGGCAGCAATAGTGGCAACAACTAGGCTCAATAAAGTATTGAATTGATAATTTGGTCCGATTGCGAAATCAGGTTCAAATGCCGGCTCAAGCAGGGTTATCTTGGCTTCAAAAGGTTTAGATACTTCTTGAGCTACCTGTTTATTTGTTATGATTAGAGCCTGAGATTGTAGCGCCTTCAATTCATTGTCTAACCTTTTATATTGCTCAAGCTTCTGACTAAAGCTTTGTGCTAATTGAACTTGCTGTACTAACATGGTGCTTAACTGCTTAGCTTTTCCATTAGCCGTGTTTAAGTCTCGTTGAGTATCTTGTATATACTTCAATTGGCTTGTTTGCATTTGCACTTTAAGCTGTTGCTCCAGTTGCTGTGCTTTTTTTTGTTGAGAGACAATAGTTGGGTCACGTTCCAAGTAGGCTTCAGTATACTTTTCTGATAAGGCTATTAATTTGGCACTGATATCTTGAAGGTTTATTTTTGTGTCATCTATTTGTGATTTATCATCTGGTCGAATAACCTCTTGGCCCCTTTCAATAGATTCAGTCAAGCTATCAAGTAATGCTTTGGCTTGAGCTTGATCTGCGACGGCTTGGTCAAGACTTTCCCCTAAGTTTTTGGTTTGACTTAAAACCCGATTTTCATCTCGTTCTAGCGATGTAATATTGTTTTCTAGGGCGAATAATTCTAAAGATTGCTGTTGATTGGCGATTTTATCTTCTAACAGTGCTAACTGTTCGCTTGAAACCTGTAACTCCACATTATTACTAACTTCAGTTTCAGACTCGACTAACTGCAAATAGACTTTTGAGAGTACATCTAAAATTGGTTTAAGAACTTGTGGGTCATTGCCATTGGCTTTAAGTGAAAGAATACGGCTTGTTAGACTGGCTTCCACTGATAATGCCTGAAAAAGTGTTTGAACATCAATTATCAATCCCTGGCCTTGCTCTAACTCTTGGGAAACACGACTCAACACGCTATTACTTTTTAACCTTTGTTGATGCAGCGTAATTTGCTGCTGAGCCAAATCAGCGAACCCTTGGTCAGTTTTTGATTTATATGAAAAATGCAAAATAGATTGGCTTTGGTAAACCGGAGCTTGGCTCCATATCAAAGCATTGGTGATTATTAGCACCAACAAAAACATGCCTATTAAGACCTGCCATCTTCGCTTTTGAATCCGTTTGTGTTCCACGTCGGATGCATTTGTACCAACGCCAGAAAAGGGTTGATTTGGCATATAGTCTATTTTGTTATTAAATGACATTAGAAACGCCCGAGGTAAATAAACAGCTAACTAATTTAATCAAACAATTTCCGATGAGCATATAAGTCCATTTTGCTTTATATTTTATAGCTTAGGGAGGTCGACATCTAACACATACGACCTTGGCTACCAAATTTACCAAGCCTGATCAAAAACACCAAGCATAAGTTACAGTGAGGCTAAAAAATTCAAGAATATGACGACTATAAAAACGAATAAAAGACAAATATGTGAAAAATGTGGTTACCCACAAAACACCTGCTTATGCGTTTGGGTAAATCCCATTACAGCGCCACTTAATATCATTATTTTACAGCATTCTAAAGAAGCAAAACATGCAAAAAATACAGTTAAGTTGTTAGCCTTAGGATTAAAAAAGATAACAGTGTTAGTGGGTGAAAAACCCGACGACTGGACAGAATTAGCACAACATGTCGCTAAACAACCGCAAGATTACAGCTTATTTTATCCGCATGAACAAAGTACCTCAGTTGAATCTATTTCCTCACCAGAACTAAAACAAAGGGTTTTCCCAGTTAATCACAATGTAATATTTATTGATGCATCATGGCGTAAAGCCCTGAAAATTTGGCACCTTAATCCTTGGTTACAGCAATGTAATAACTGGCACTTTACTAATCCACCTGATAACCAGTACCACATTCGACACACATCTCAGCAAGATAGCCTATCGACGCTAGAGTCAGTAGCTTATGTACTTGAGCATACTCACAACATTGATTGTAGTCAGTTGCATGCTCTGTTCTCAAAAATGCAGCAGAAATGTTTCCTAGAAAACTACAAGCAATAATATGATCGATTAAAAGCGCTCGTTTTTTTGTAAATGATTTTTTAGGGTAGATTTAGGATTAGAAAAAAGCCATTTTGGCTATGCTAACTCATTTAAATGGAACATATTTATGTCAGCTTCTTCAACTCGTCCACTATTTTCACGCTTTCCCGGAAATGTTATTGCTAGGCCACCATGTAGAATGACCAATGCCAATATGTATGGTTTTTTTGTGAAGGGTGATACATCTACGATACAAACTTATCTAGATGGAACCTTAAATATTGTGCCTGATAGTGGCAAAAATGATGTTCAGGACTCTAGTGATAATTATAAATGTCTGTCGCCTTATGTATTACTCACTTTTACAGATATCCAAAACATAGCGTCATTGGCACCCGGTTTTGCCGAACAGGGGTCAATGCAAGAAACAGATATTATAATCTGGTTACCGGTGGCCAAAATGCTTAAAGGTAAGGTTGATCATGTTTATTGGTATCCTGCATTTATCTGTGTAAACAATATTTATGCCTTAATAAACGGTATCAATACATGGGGCTACAATAAATATTTATGTGAATACACTATGCCTGATTTAGGTGCTGAACCGGATAAATTTTCAATTACAGTGGATGCTTTTCAACCTTTCAAACCTGAGACTAAAATGGCTGACCATTTACTCATGGAAGTCAAAAAAGTCAGTGATGGCCCTAGCAACAAAATCACAGGGTTTGTTGAATTAGTAAAAGAAGCATTTACCTTATTAAGTTCTGAAAAGTCTTTCTTTAATATGGATATTCACGCATTAAAACAACTGATTGATGGGTTCAAGGATCCACAAATGGATCAAATTTTATTTAAACAATTCCCTGATGGTGAAGGGATTAATGCTGTCTATCAAGGCGTTATGCACTCACCGTCAATTATCAAAAAAGTACATAGTGCACAGATTTACGGACACAGATATGACGTCACCCTGCATCAAGTTGACACGTTTAGACTGGACAAAGCGTTTGGTATTCCCCTTGGCACTCAACGGGCATTATTGCCCTTTAATGTGGTAATGGATTTTGACCAAGAAGCGGCGTTTGCTTTAGCTGAAACCAATTAATCTGAGTTTGGGATAAATAAACCAGTTTTACTACTTTGAGACATCTATGACTGATAAGAAAAAAATAGCGATTTTAGGTGGTGGCGTGTCTGCCATGACCGCAGCTTGTTATTTAACTGAAAAAGACAACTGGCAAAATCAATACGACATTACCGTTTATCAAATGGGCTGGCGCTTAGGTGGTAAAGGCGCCAGTGGCCGTAATGCAGAGTATGGGCAACGTATAGAAGAACATGGCTTACATGTCTGGTTTGGTGCTTATGTTAATTCGTTTAAAACGTTGGAAAAGGTATATGCAGATTTAAATCGGCCAAGTGGGGCACCACTTGCCACATTCGATCAAGCACTTAAACCCCATAGTTTTATTGCGCTTGAAGAGAATATAGAGCAAAACTGGAAAACCTGGGGGATTGAATTCCCCCTTATTCCGGGTAATCCCGCAGATGGCAACCTTGATCCTACTTTCTGGGATCTGATTCAGTTAATTTACTATTGGCTGAAAAAATTCACCGAACAAATGACCCATTTGCATGTACAAAAAACCAAGGCTGCAACCAAGGAGCATGACTGGTTTTCTCACGTTGTTGATGTATTAAAAACAAATACACATCATATTGACGATGACATTCACGCCACACACCAGATGATGTGTTCTTTTATTGAAAAAATTACTCACCCTGTTCGTAAAGTCACAGATCAGCAAATGGTTGAGCAACATATTAAACATCAAAACGCTTTATCTGGCTGGATCAATTGGTTAAAACAATGGATCGAACAAGAATTTGATCATTTATTAGATGAAGATGACAACCTAAGACATTTATATATTGGCGCCGACTTAGCTATTACCAGTATCAAAGGCATTATCGAAGATGATGTGTACCAAAAAGGGTTTGGCTATCTAAATCAATGGGATCTTAGAGAGTGGCTGACAATACATGGCGCTAACTTCAAATATACGGTGAATTCAGCACCCATTCGAGGTTTTTATGATTTAGTGTTCGGTTACGAAAATGGTGATTTTTCTAAGCCTAATCTTGAAGCAGGGGTCTCTATGCTGGCGATGCTGCGTATTGCACTGTGTTACCACGGTGGTGTGATGTGGAAAATGCAAGCTGGCATGGGCGATGTGATCTTTGCACCTATTTATGAGCTTCTGAAAAGACGTGGGGTGAAGTTTGAGTACTTCCATAAAGTTGATGAGCTTATTCCTAATCAGAGTAATGACCAAATTGAAAAAGTGCTCATTACCGAACAAGTTAAACTAAAAAGTGCAGATTACCACCCCTTTGTCGACGTAAATGGCCTGCCTTGCTGGCCTTCCAAGCCCAATTACAGCCAAATAGATGACACACAAGCCGCTCTTTTACAAAACAACAATATCAATTTAGAGTCTCACTGGAGCAACTGGCCAGACGTTTACAAGTCACATTTTGGCCAAACGCTGCCACAAAAAACCTTAACGTTAGGTGCAGATTTCGATCAGGTTATCTTTGGTATTTCTGTTGCAGGGTTAGAGCATATTTGTCCACAACTGTTAGCCAATGACACTAGGTTAAAAACCTGCAGTGAAAAAATTAAAACAGTCGCCACTCAGGCCTTTCAGGTATGGACAGATATTGAATATTCAGAACTTGGTTTTGGTCGTAAACCGGAAGATGATGAAGAGCCAATTTTAAGTGGTTTTGTAGAGCCTTATGATACATGGGCAGCGATGAATCAGTTATTGTGCCGTGAAGACTGGCCAAAAGACTGCGAGCCAAAAAATGTCGCCTATTTCTGTAGCGCTCAACCTATTAGTGAATATCCACCAGCGAGTGATCATAGTTTTCCAGTCCAATGCGCGCAACAGGCTAAAGATAACGCGACGGCATATCTAACGAATGACGTGCATCATTTGTGGCCAAACGTTGCCATAAAAGGCACATTCAATTGGTCAATTTTGACAGATATCTCGACTCAAGTAGGTGAGAAACGTTTTGATAGCCAATATTGGCGAAGTAATGTCGATCCTTCTGAGCGATATGTATTGTCAGTGAAAGATAGTAGTCAATATCGCCTAGCAACAAACAGTACACTCTATTCTAATTTATTCATCACTGGAGATTGGATCAGTACCGGTGTTAATGCGGGCTGTGTGGAAGCCGCCACTATGGCAGGCATGGAAACGTCGAGAGCCGTGTGCGGTTTTCCTGAGGTCATTAATGGTGAACATGGGTTTGAGCCTTATAAAAATAATCGGTAAAACAACTGACATTTGCTTGAAAAACAGGCAAGATGACGGCTTTTTTTTGGCTTGACTCACATACTTATAAACTATTACTGCTAATGTGGGATAGTCGGTTTTAAATTGGCTGAGTCAAATACATAATTTCGATTAGACAAGCTTTAGTTAGCTTATTATGAAATCGAAGGTTTGCGGTGCGGTATGGAAACCCGTAATTGTTAATGGGGTGACCTTGAAGTACCTGATTTTTTTACCTATCTGTTTTTTTACTATGTCGACAAATGCCGATAACGCTGCCAGTTCATCATTGGCAGATAATATTGAGTTGATTGAAGTAAATGTACAAAAACGACCACAAGATATTCGTGATGTTGCCTTGTCTTTAAACCTTATCGATGGCCAAACTATCATTGAGCGACAACTTAAAGACACAACAGCTCTATCAGCTATTGCGCCAAATTTTAAAATAACTCAGAACGCAGCTGAGGGTACCCCACCAGCTTTGAATATTAGAGGTGTTGGCAGTGTAGATTACAATACCTCAACACAATCTCCTGTTGGGGTGTATTTAGACGGTGCTGCGGGGGCTTCTGCAAACTCTCAGTTGGTGAATCTGTTTGATGTGGAATCGGTCGAAATATTGCGCGGTCCACAAGGTACATTATTTGGCCGCAATACCACTGGGGGAGCAGTATTAATTAACTCAGTTAGTGCAAAAATGGATAATTCTGGTTATGTTAATCTGGGTTACGCGCAGCGCAACCACCTTTCAGCAGAAGGGGCAATTAATCGCCAATTAAATGCCGACATGGCCGCTCGCTTGGCCTTTAGCCATCAAGATTATAAATATTCAACTAACAACCTCTTACCTAATACTCCTCAAGCACAAATGCATCAGACACATGGGCGCTTATCTGTTTTAGGGCAGTGGCACAATTTAACCATCGATAGTAAAGTTTATCTCAGCAAATGGGATGGTGTTGTCAATCCGGTGGGCAGCATTGGGGTAATTAAGAGTTTCGATCCTGCTACTGGTTTACCTTCTTCATTTTGTTCGCCAGATGAAGCTGGCTCTGCAGTTTGTACCGATGCTTTTGGGTTTAATAATGGCTCAAATAATTTTCATGATGTTGCTGTTAATAATCATATCAGTGACAACAGCCCACATATAACAGACTCACATGGCATTAATGTAAAAGTCCAATATGAACTAAATGAAAATAGTTACCTTGTTAGTTTGTCTAATTTTACGACTTTAGACAGAGATCATTATTTCAACAGTGATGGCAGCCCCGCTAGGCTAGGTGAAGGTAATCAAAATGTCAGCACAAACACATTCAGCCAAGAATTAAGACTTCACCATGAAATAGGCGATATATATCTGATAACTGGGCTGTTTTTTTTGAATGAAAAATTAAAACAGGATAGTCGCTTTGATTTGCTCAGAGATTTTCGCTCCGTTGAAGGCTTATTTAATAATGCGGTGACTTTTTTATATGACAATACAATTGAAATTCAGTCTTCGGCTTTGTTTGCCCACTTAGAGTATCCGTTATCTAAGCAAACAACGTTCACCGCAGGATTGCGATACACCAATGAAAGCACTGACTATGATGCGATAGGTCAGGTTAATATTGCCACTTTTGCAAATGATCAAACTGGCTTGACGGTTCCAGGATGGGATATTTCTGACAAAGTTAAGGATAACAACGTATCTGGAAAGTTAGCGATGTTGCACAAATTCAATGCCCAACATTCTGGGTTTGTCAGTTATTCTCGAGGATTTAAAAGTGGCGGTTACAATGGAGCACTTATAAGCTCTGCTGCAGAGGCACAAAATAATGATTATGGTGCAGAAACTATAAACGCTTATGAAATTGGCCTTCATAGTCAGTTAAGTCAATCAATTCGTCTGTATTCAGCCGCATTTTACTACGATTATCAAGACCAGCAAGTGTTTATGAATCAGTCTGCAATTACCCCAGGTGCACCCCCGCTGCAATTATTGAGTAACGTGGGTGAATCACTTATCTATGGTGCAGAGTTTGATTTGAGCGCACAACTGACGCCAGCCTTAGTAACTAAATTTTCAATAGGTTATCTACCAGAGGCAAACCTGAAATCTTTTGTGGATGCATCTGGCGTTGAAATAAAAGATAATCGACTACCTTTCACATCTAAGTGGAATATTGCCGCACAGGCAAATTACGTAGTGGAGCTCAACTCGAGCCAATTAAACTTCCATATTGATGCTGATTATCAGTCAGAATTTTATTTTGATCAAAATCAAAACCCCTTTGCTAACCAACAGAGTTACATTATTTGGAATACACGTGTGGCTTGGGAAAATGCTAATTGGACTTGGGGTGCTTGGGTTAAAAATTTAACAAATGAAGAATATAGTCATCTGAAATTTGACTTAGTAAACCTATTTGGTATGTTGCAAGATTTTAAAGCTGAAGCGAGGCAAGTAGGCCTTGATGTGCGCTATGAGTTTTAGAGTAGGTAATCAAACAACATCATCAAGTTTAGCCGTATATATTTTATAAAGTGAATTGCAAAGTGTGTGGTATTAGTTTGAAACAAGTTAAGTTACTGATTGGTTTTTTAACCTTGTGTGTTTTTATTACGGCAAATGCATCAGTTGCGCCTACCGATAATATCGCCAGCTTTAGTTTGAGCGTCATTAATAATCAGAATATTAGTAACAAAGTGAGCTACCTTTCACTTAAGGACAGCTCCACTTTACCTCCCAGCCAATTAGATCAATTGGACACATGGCTGCACACTTTAACTTCGCATCAAAGCACCAGTGTATTGGGAGACAAATATGTTGTAGCTTTCGAAATATACAATGACACCCAGCTCACTGAATGGTTTATCTATCCTTATGGCTCCGTTGTTCAAAGCATAGAAATATTGTGTTTTAGTATCGATAACCCTGTTAGCTACGTTAAATCAGGCCATGGCTTAAAGAACCAACAAGACTTTCATTATGGAAACAAAATAGCAATATCTCCCGGTCAGCGTAAAACCTTACTAATGATATTTGAAAGTGAGTATTTTTTTGCGCCTATCAAAATTTTAGTAAAGCCTCATGTGCAAGCAGAGCAGCTCTTTCAATCTGAAAACGTCATATTGCTTATCAGCCTAGGTATGTGTTTGGCTCTGGGTATATACAACCTTTTCATTTTTTTTAGTACTCGAAATAAACAATACTTAACTTATGCAATAGCCACTTTAGCTTATGCCTTCGGCTGGGCAGCGGTGTTTGGTGTGCCCGAATACGTAGGACTGAATAGCTCAGAGCATTGGTTAATGCCGGCGTATATAATTGGTGCTCTTTTTACTTCTTTATTTAACATTCAATTTTTACGCTTAGAAGAATCGGCACCTAAAACGGCTAAGACACTAAAAATAATCGCGTTATTTGCAACCCTTTCATTACCCTTTGCTTTTTATAGCCAAGGCGTAGGCCTATATCTAGCCTCTTTGTTTACCTCAATAGCGTGTATTTTGGGTCTCTATTCTGGCGTGCGCAGCTGGATGAGTGGCTACTCACCAGCTAAATATTTTGTATTTGCCTTGTTGTCAGTTGTCCTCCCAAATATGGTAGGGAACCTAATGAACTTGGGTGTACTACCCGGTTTAAACATCAATATTTATTTATTAGGCTTAATTGGTAACAGCTTAGATAGCTTATTATTAGCTTTTGCGTTGGCAGCTCAATTACGTCTCTTAACAATACAAAATATTGAGTTGACGGCATCTTTAGAAAACACAGTGCAAGAACGCACTTTCGAACTCAGAAAATCTAATTATCAGTTAGAACAAACCAATAGCGACTTAATTGAGGCAAGTAATACTAAAGGTCGATTTTTAGCGACCATGAGTCATGAAATCCGTACTCCTTTAACCTCTATTATTGGTTATGCTGACGGTATTTTACTTGGCGATATAGACAAAGCCGAGCAAGAGCGTGTGACAAAAATTATTGCAGAAAATGGTAATCATTTATTGAGTGTCATTAACGACATTTTGGATATTAGTAAAATAGAGGCCAACAAGCTCGACTTTGAATCTATACCCACTCCTTTGTTTTCGATCTTGGCACAAATCGAGTCTGTTGTGGGTAAACGAGCCCGAGATAAAGGTTTGGCTTTTCATTTGGAATACCAGTATCCACTGCCTGCACATATCAAAACTGACCCAACACGTTTAAAGCAGATTTTATTTAATCTCACTAATAATGCGATTAAGTTTACGGAACAAGGTTATGTAGGTTTATCCGTAAGTTTGGTCGACAACAGATTACAGATACAGGTAAAAGATTCTGGTGAAGGTATTACTGAACAGCAGCAAGAACATCTATTCCAACCTTTCACCCAAGCTGACAGTTCAATCAACCGACGATTTGGCGGTACAGGTTTAGGGCTGAGTATTTCACGGCGATTAGCTAACGGCTTGGGTGGTGATATTAAAGTGCATAGTTCTCCACGAAAGGGCTCAACGTTTACCTTAAACATCGACTTGAGTGTGGTACAAGACTCCCCTTGGATTAATAATGTGGGAGAAATATGGCAGTCAACTCCCACAAAATCTGTCAAGCGCACAGCTTTGCCAAATTTCGTGGGAAATAAAGTATTGTTAGCAGACGACCACCCCAACAATCGTGAATTAATAAGCATATTGTTAAAACGTATGAATATTACAGTCACTGAAGTAGAAAATGGTAAACAAGTATTGGAAACCATTTTTTATCAGAAATTTGACTTGATTCTGCTGGATATCCACATGCCACAGATGGATGGCACCGAAGCGCTTAAACAGATCAGAGCAGCGGGAAATTACACACCAGTGATTGCGCTAACAGCAAACAACATGAAACATGAAATCGAACATTATATGCGCCTCGGTTTTTCTGACCACTTAGCCAAGCCAATCTCTCGGCATCACTTTATAACTAAACTGTCCTTTTACCTTAACAAACAAGGTGAGATAGATAGTCCTCTTCACCAGGGAGATATGTTGAGGTTAATCAAAGACTATCAGCTAGACTTGAGTGAACAAGTGGTTAATTTAGAGCAGGCATTAAAACAAAGCGATTTAACCATTATTAGTGAAATAGCACACAGAATAAGAGGCTCAGCAGGCTCTTTCGGGTTTGATATTATTGGTAATAAATTTGCTGATATTGAACACTGTGCCCTGCAAGACGATGAAATATCAGTGGCTTATGAGTTACCTAAAATTATAGCTTTAACTAAATTATGTATTGACCTGCCGGGTGTAGATATCGCACAAGGCATTGTGAAGCATCATAACAGTGCCAAACAATTTTTAGACGCTATTTTTGATTTAGTCAAACAATCTCAGCAAACGCTAATAGACCTCTCTGCTGCCCTAGACAACAATGAAATCAACAGCGCGTTAGTTCATCTATATAAGTTTTTTCCTGCCAGCTTTGATTGTGCATTGGTCAAATCTGAGCCTGCATTTCAAGCTTTAGAAGATATGATTAAACAAGGCAAGCCTGAGTCACATGAATATTATCCTCATCTAGACATTATTCGCGCACATTTAGCGGAGCTAAACGAAGCGTTACAACCAAGCTTAACTTACGATATTTAAGCTTGGTTGAGTAACTGTATTTAGGCGTCAAAACCATGCTATCCATATATTGTATATTTCAATACTGACCTGATACCTTTATTAAATGGACGAAAGTTTAAGGTGCATCGCAATTAGTTGTTGTTCACCTATAACTTCAGCTGTATGGCCATGAATATTATTTTCAAAAATAGTGTTAGCGCTTAATTTATCTTGTGCAATAAACATATCACCCGAGGCAAAGTCTCGGTAACTGTGATCCCGTAAACCGATGCGCAAAATACCAGAACGAATAATAATAAGAGTGGGATCCCCAGCAACATGCCAGTCACTAAAATAACCGGGCTCACTCATTCTATGTCTAAAGTTTAACGCTTCTTGGCGAGACGATATAAACAAACCGTTATAATCATCCAAGCAATACTGCTGCTCCATAAAATAAGAACTGTCTGTTTTGATATTACATAATATCGGTACATTCAAGTTTGGCATTAATAGCATCCATTGGTATTCAGTTTTTCAGGGGCGGTACGCATAGTAAAATATGTTACTTATCCTTTTTACACCTCGCATTGACAATATTGCCTTTAGCATTAACTTGCCTACAACTAGCAAAAATTCATAAAACGTCATATTCTACGCAGCATATTTTTTACACCTGTAAGAGTCAATTTATGTTTTGTGGTGTTATTACAAGATTTTTTTCAATCTGTATAGTTTGTGGGATCAGTATAAATATTTTTGCCGAAAATCGGATTGATACTCAGCGTTCTGATGCACCTGAATTAGCTGCTTACGGTCAATATTCTGTTGGTGTCAAAACCTTAGAAATTATTCATGCTCAGCAACTTGATATTGTGAAAATAGATATCGATGAGCTTAAACTTACAAGCCAGCCTAAGTATGATAGACCTTTGACTTTGGAGGTTTGGTATCCAGCAATAAAGGACAGTCAAGGCAACACGTCTCTTGACGTTTATTTACGGGATGGTAAAACTAAAGTAAGCATACAGGGCAAAGCAGTGCGTGACGCTAAACCGTTAAATAGCAGTCAACAATATCCTTTAGTAATACTTTCTCACGGCTATCCTGGCAATCGATATCTAATGTCCCATTTAGCTGAAAATATTGCTTCAAAGGGTTATGTGGTGGTATCTATTGATCACACTGATTCAACCTATCGATCTCAAGCAGCATTCGGTTCGACTCTGCTGAATCGGCCACTCGATCAACTGTTTACGCTTGATCAAATACAGCTTATGTCAAAAGATAACTCTTCCTTTTTATATGACCTAGTTAACACCCAAAATACAGCTTTGATTGGTTTTTCTATGGGTGGTTATGGTGCAGTAATTTCTGCTGGTGGAAGCGTCACTCAAAAGGCTGTAGATTTTCCATGGGGTTTACCAGACAAAGCTTTAGGTATATATCAAAACCTTAATGAAAAACAAAAATTTCCTGATCCAAGACTCAAGACCGTGATTGCGTTTGCCCCTTGGGGAATGAATTACGGCGTATGGGACCAAAAAACCCTTAAAGGAGTTAAAGTTCCAATATTTTTTGTAGCAGGTTCAGTTGATGATGTATCAGGTTACGAAACAGGTGTACGCGCTATCTGGCAAGGCACAACAAGTGTAGACCGAGCATTATTGACCTTTAATAATGCTAATCATAGTGCAGGAGCGCCTATGCCAGCTCCTGATGAGTCTAATGTCTATGATGAAGCTATTGGAATTAATATCAGTGAACACTACACAGATGCTGTTTGGGACACGGTACGCATGAATAACATATCCCAACACTTTGTGACTGCATGGTTAGAAAAGTACCTGAAAGACAATTCTGATATGGACGTTTTCTTGAACCTTAAAGCTAATTCAAACGACGGAGTTTGGAGTAAATATGAAAAAGGCCAAGCGAAAGCTGAACACAGCCATTGGGCAGGTTTTAAAAACCGCACTGCTAAGGGCCTAAAATTTGAGAAGTTAGCAAAGGGCGAACAATAAAACATCTTTGATTTGTGCTAATTCAGACTCAATTTCCATAGACTGGAATGAGTGATAATCAGATCTTGAGCTAGTCTTCGTTAAAGATTGGCTCCGCGAGAAAAGGGGCATCCACAATTGAAATTATATCGTTGTATTATTACTCATTCACAGTCACTTTGATAATTAGTCAAAACAGTCAACTTGATGATGAATGATAGGTTTCAACGAACCTGATTCTTCAGCGGTTTCCTTTTCCTTGGTTACGGCGCAACAACCATGGATTGAATATAAGCGCTTAAATATTTGATATCGCCCTCGTTTAAGTTTTTAACAGACTTTCTCATAACCTTATCAAGTGATTGGTCAATGGTTCGTTTTCCTGTTTTATAGTCAGCTAAGGTCATGCGAACATAACGGGCATGTTGTGCATACAGTTTGGGGATAGACTGCTGGCTGTCGCCCTCTCCAAATTTGCCATGGCAGGATTGACAAGCAACAATACCTCTGGCTTTATCACCTTGTTGATACAATACACGGCCCTTGTCTGCCCACAAGGTATCTTCGGTAGCACTGTGTTTTAAGGTATCTATGGTGGGGTCGAAAGGCAGGTTTTTTGGGGTTGCTGGGAAAAATAGAAGGCAATCTGATTGATTTCTTCAGCGCTGTAATCTTGTAATGTATTGGCCATCTCTTTAGTGTCTCGCCGGGCGAATTTAAAATGATTGAGCTGGGTGCGCAAATACTGATAATTTTGTCCTGCAAGGTTACGGGTTTGCTTATCGTATTTATCGGTTATCGGCGGATTACCTGTTTTGCCATGGCATTCAGAGCAGGAATAGTTGCCATTTTCACGAACACTGGTGATCAACGATTTAGCATCCGCTGGCTGTTTTGTGTTGATGGTATTTGCCAGAGTATAGGTAAGAGTTTGTGTAGGTACCATCACTGTTTTTGAACGATATCAATTCACCTGATATATGCTGATATTCACCAGTTCCACCAACAATGCCAATGGCTGAACTGCCCTGATCAAACTCTCTGCCTGCTACTTCAATAGTGCCGTTTATCAACGTCAGGGTCCATCGATATTGAGAACTGTTGCCCACCATAGTGCGAGTACACACACCACTATCATTGCCAATTTTGTTACGTTCTGCATCCAGTAAGGGTTGGTCAAACAACCATTGATCGCCAATCGTATCACCAGGTTCGCCTAAATCTAGTGCAACTGCCGGTGATGTTTTTGCATCAGCAATAGTGAGCAGCGTTTTCGATTTGATACTGTCAGCCACACTGGCGGTTGAAGCGCCGAGTAAAATGACGCAAGCCATTAGTGTCTTTTTAATCAGGACTATCTCATTGTTATCCCATACTGCCTGCAGCCGTTAAGATCCTATTTAAAATGGACTTGTTATTAAAATCTACTTTTGAGTTTATTAAAAGGGCCGAACGCACAAAGGGTGTCAGATCTGGCAATATATCACCAAATCGCCAAACCTAAATCAATTTATGGTTATAGGTAGAATAAACCGTCATTATTCATAAAAGAACGAGACTTCTTGCCTCATATTTACCTCTCTTTTGTATCCTTGAGCGAGTGAACATTAGCTATTTTTGTCTATTACACAACTGTTTCACATAATTCAAAAAAATCGCCTACCGCTGTTGTGCAAATCAGTTTTGAATATTACTTTTATTTATGATGATGAACTGTTTTCATTCAAACAGGCTTATCTGAGGCGATGCTCTAATTTGTGATGGCAACAATTCGTCGATATCGTCATTTTTTGTATTCAGTTGAGTAAGTATCTTTTAGATCACCAATGGATGTGCATTAGGTATCTCTATGTATATAATCCCTACGGGGTAGCAATCGCTGTACAACTTGGCTTTCCTACCTATTTGTCAAAACTACCTATAACCTCGCACCACCCATTGCTCTTAGGTTTCATAGTCTATGTTAAAAACATTTTTTAATGTCTTTGCGCTTAGATCATAGATTAATGTTTTTGTACCAGTATTTTTTTTGCCATGTCGGCAATGCTTGCTTAGCCTTATTTCTTTTAGCCGGTATTATTGACACTTTATCACGCGGTGGCGGAGGGGCCACCCCGCACAAACACACAATGAAACCTAGTGAGGTTTACGCGGGGTTTGAGTACCAAGGGCGATAAAATATAGCGACTCAAGGATCGCATTATTGTGACCGTCACTGTGTTAAGTAAACAACTTGGTAGTGGGATTTATCTGGTTTAACTACCTGATAAAAATACGCCCTATTGGTTGTTTCCTGTGTTACTACAATCATTCACTATGGTTATTGCGTTTTCTTGGCAATCGCTAAGAGACAGAGGTTTAAAATGCAGAGGTCTATATGATGATTTGTCTTGCTTAGTTGCTCAACAGTAACGTCTTCGGCGATAAATGCTCTCCTATCTCCGACGCCACCATATTTAGAGCGATGACCACCGACTGTGACTTATAATGGACCATGTAAAAACTCAGCTTATTCCTGCGATCTTTGCAGCTTTGCTGGCTTCCAATTTATGGACTTCAGCGGAGCTGCTATTGGTTTCATTAAGCAGCTCATTCAGTTTTATTTTATTACTCCTGGATAACGTCAAAGCATCTCCGCTTTTTAGCACAACCGTATAGTCTCCGTTAGCATTAGACTGAAGCTCCTGCAAACTTGAGAGCCTGACAATGGATGAACGGTGAATGCGAATAAATAAGGCCGGGTCGAGTTGCTCTTCCAACACTGTTAGAGTCTCTCGATGTAAGATCACTCTGTCGTCAAACAAATGTAATTCCACGTAATTCCCCGCTCCTGTAATAAAGTTTATTTGCTCCACATCAATGAGTCGTATCCTGCCCGGCTCTTTGATCAACAATCGAGTCTTGTAATTTTTTTGGATACCGTCTTTTATAAGATTCATCAGCTCAGCAAGCTTTACGTAATCGGTTTTTACCTTATCTAATACTTTCTTTTGAGCCCGTTCCCATGCGGTAAAAAAGCGCTCATCTTCAAAGGGTTTTAACAGATAATCGGTCGCATTTAACTCAAAAGCAGCTAAAGCGTACTCATCGTAGGCCGTAACAAAAACGATCACGATACTGGGATCAAGCATTTTTGCTAATTGAATACCCGTTGTGCCTGGCATTTGAATATCCATAAAAATGATATCTGGTCGACTCTGCTGCACCTTTTCTAGCACTTGCACGCCATCCTTGGCCTCTTCAATCGTTTCAATCCCTGATTGACTTGATAGCAGCAGGGCAATGATATCGCGGGCAATTCGCTCATCATCTGCAATCAATACTTTAAGCATACAATTCACCTGTAGGTAATTTTAAAATGGTTTCAAAATGACTATCGTCTGTTTTATTACAAATTAAAGTGTAATTGCCTCCGTAAATATGCTGCAGGCGTTTTTGGCAATTGGTTAATCCGATCCCGAAGCCCTGATGAGTTTCGTGTTGCGCAACTCTATTTATTAAACTGATTGATAAGACCTGATCATCAATAGTGATCACTAACTTAAGCAAGTTGTTGTCACTTTCTAACTGAGAGCCATGTTGTACTGCGTTTTCGACCAGGGTATGCAGCAACATAAAAGGTACTTGCACATCTAAACTATGCTCACTGATATCCATATCAACGTCAAGTTTGTTCTCAAATCGCATTTTTTGAATTATCAGATAACTATTAATAAACTTAATTTCATTACATAAGGATATAAGCTGAATATCATGATTCTCCAGTACTTTTCGAAACATGAGACTTAATTCGCTTATCGCTTTCACTGCATTATCTTTTTGCTCCAGACGGATGAGTCCTGAAATGGTGTTTAGGGCATTAAACAAAAAATGGGGACTCAGTTGAGTCTTGAGTGATTGCAATTCAACCTTAAGCAGTTGATTGCTAAGTCGCTGGTTATATGTTGCTTGCATTTTTGCCCGAGTATAATAACTCATGGTGAAACCTAAACTGGCAATGGCCGCGTAAACCAGCAAATCCATATGTAAGGGACTAGCGAATAAATGTTCACAAGCAACAAAAAAAGCCTCCAGATCAAAGGTATAATTATTAACCATCAGGGTAATTTCAATTAATGTCAAGCCCCAATACAAGCTCATTGAAATAGTGAGTACCAGGAGATTAGCTGCGACAAACTTATAGGTAAGCTCCTTTTTAATATTAATGTGCCTCACTAAAGCGATTACAATTGGGGCAACTACAGCCCAATTGATCCACCAGGGAAGATATTCGAGCCAAACTGACCAATAATCGGAGTTCTTACCGTAATTTAAGCGCATCCGATGGGTATTATCTGCGGCCACCGAATTAAGTAGCAACCACAAAATGAGATTCAATAACAAAAATGATAGTGAAGGAAAATAAATAAGGCGTTTCATGAACATAGTTAAATAATCTCGATCTGAGCGTGGATTATCCGCAGCTTTTGTCCTGCATTGCAACCGACGGTAAAAATACAAGCCCAAAATATAGTCTTACGCTAAGCTAAAAGGCCCTTATGTCGATAGTATTCCATTTAAATCATACAGTTAAGCACTGTTTACACTTCTTTCGTCACTCTAATCGTGTTTTTGACCTATTTATTAAACATTTATCTTAAGGCTGCGGAATATATTCATGATGGAAGGGCGATTGAGGCCAGTAGTGCGGATGCGATCTAATTGTTTACACCTGGCTCATCCGGCTTTCCATGCAAAATGGCTCACGAATAAATAAGGCCCAATATTGATTAAATTCTCAGTTCACGTCAAACAGGCCTTAAATCACACTAAACATGCCAGCTACAAATCCCTCTAGAGATAACTTTTGACCAGACATACAGTCACTCTCTGGATATAATCAGAATAACCTCTCCGAAAACCTTTAGACAGACCAAAAATGCATGTTTATCATTCCAAAACTGACTAAGTCGCTTAGGCTAACTATTGCTAAGGTATAAATTGAAATTCCCAGTGTTATCAAGGTCGCTAACTCCTGATGGCATTGAGTAACTTGCTGCGGCTAGCACATACCTTATAACTCTGGATTTTTACTCATCACAACCGGCTAACTTTTCATGTTCGCGTATTGATTTCTACCATTCATCACCCCGTTCTATCCATTGGTGGAAAATCGATAGTGATATATACGGCTTAAGCATAAAGTCGATTTAGGTGACTTAAGTTATCTCTAAAAAATCATAATAATATTTGCTCGAAGGCTACTTTGAGCGTCCAGGGGTATATACATGTTTAATAAAAAAATACTGGCGAAGTCAATTAGCTTGTCTTTGGCCTTTGGTGCAGTTACAGCACTATCATCAATAACTGCAACCGCACAAGAAGTAGCTGCTCCGGAGACAGAAGCTGCTGAAGTTGAAAAGATTTCCATAACTGGTAGTCGTATTCGTCGACCTGGTGCTGTTTCTACCAGCCCAATTTTCTCAATGAGCTCTGAAGAGCTTGGTTTCTTTCAAGAGCCTGAAGTGGAAAGAATGCTTAAAGTATTGCCTAGTACAATTCCGGGTGATGGTGCCAACGTAAACAACGGTAGTGCGGGTGCTGCAACAGTTGACTTACGTGGTTTAGGTACTCAACGTACATTAATTTTGATGGATGGTCGTCGTATGACACCCTTCAATTTTAATGGTCAAGTTGATACTGCTTCTATTCCTACCGCATTATTACAAAGTGTTGATGTTGTAACGGGTGGTGCTTCAGCAGTATATGGCTCTGATGCCATATCAGGTGCTATTAACTTCATCATGAAAAAGAATTTTGAAGGTGTTGAACTACAATACAATCATGCTGTAACAGGTGATAATGACGGTCAGAAAGACAACATCTCTTTAACGTTAGGTTCAAACTCTGCTGACGGTAAAGGTAATATTGCTTTATCTGTAAGCTGGATGAATCGTGACCAGGTACTATTAGGTGACCGTCCATTAGGTTTGCTGGGTATCGACAGTGAAACCGGTGCGGGTCTTAATGAATTTAGTGCCGGTCTTCCACCCGTTCCTGGCCCTGCAGGTTGTGACGGTCCTAATGTTGTTGATTTTGTTTTAGGAAGTGGTTCAACTACTGCTATCCCAACAAAGTTTGCACTCGTGGGTTATGCGCCGGCTAATGGGCAATTTAGAAATGACGGTAGCATTGGTGCAGATTGTAGCCGATTCAATTTCAACCCTTTTAACTTCTATCAAACTCCCGCTGAGCGTTATTCTGCGACCGCCATTGGTCATTATGAAATCAATGACCATGCTACTGTTTATAGTACATTCAACTATAACCGTCAGTCTGTTTCACAGCAAGTCGCTCCTTCAGGTACGTTTGGCGCTAGATTTGACATACCCCTTGCTAACCCATTTATCGTTGATCAAGCTCGCCAATACATGATTGATGCCGGTAACGATGCTCTTGCAGCGGGCTTATTAAATACTCCAGGGTTGACTAACTGGATTGATAGTAATGGAAGCGGTGACGTTGATGCTGCCGATTACTTAAATGTGCAATTACGTCGTCGTACAGTAGAGTTTGGTCCACGCTCAGAACTTTTCAACACAGACCAATTTTCTTTGCTAACCGGAGTTGAAGGTGAATTGTATGGCGATTGGATGTATGACGCCTCATATCAATATGGTGAAACAAACCGTGTTACTACACGTGGTGGCTACACTAACCTAACTAACATTCAAAACGCATTAGACAGTACGGATGGCGTTAACTGTAAAAATGGTGTTTCTTCTTGTGTGCCACTTAATTTATTTGGTGGTTTAGGCACGATTACACCTGAAATGGCGGCTTATTCAACGGCAACCGCTCTTCAAACACAAGCCTACACGCAAGAAATTATACTTCTTACGGCTAATGGTCCTGTAGAAGCGATAAAATCTCCATGGTCTGCAGAAGAACTTTCTATCAGTGTTGGTTACGAACATCGTAAAGAGACCGGTTCATTAGAGCCTGATGAGTGCTTAAAACAAGCGCCGGCCAGCTGTCAAGGCGGTGCCGGTGGTAACTTACTTGCCATTAATGGTGGTTTCTCTTCTGAAGAGCTTTTCATTGAAGGTGTTTTACCGGTATTGGAAGATGTTGCTTTTGCTGAACGCGTAGATATAGAATTTGGTTATCGTGGTGCAGATTATAGCTCTGTTGGCTCTGTAGATACGTGGAAACTGGGTGCCACATGGCAACCAACTGACCAAGTATTAATCCGCGTAATGCAGCAATCAGCAACACGTGCTCCAAACGTTGGTGAGCTTTCTTCTCCTGTCGTGACAGGTTTAGATAACGCAACGCTAGATCCATGTTCAATTGCTAATGTGAGTAACATTGATGCAGCGTTAACGGCTCTTTGTTTATCAACAGGTATGCTTCCAGCGCAAGTAGGTGCGGTACAAGATATTATCTCTGGTCAAGTTAACGCCTTCAATGGCAGTGATCCCGATAATGCACCTGGTGCAGAAGATGCTGAAACATTTACTGCTGGTTTTGTTTACACTGCTGATTTCTTGGATGATTTTGTACTTTCAGTTGATTATTACGACATTCAAGTTGACGATTATATTGGTGAATTCTCTCCTCAAGAAGTGCTTGATGGCTGTTACATAGGCGGCGATACCGTTGCATGTTCAAAAATCAAACGCATTGGTGGTGATTTAACCATTTCTGGCTCTGGTATAGAGTTGTTTACGACTAACCTTAAGTCTCGTCAGGTTGAAGGCATCGAAGTAAACGTAGACTTTAGCGTAGATTTAGGTGAAATGGGTGAGATATCATTTAATGCTAACGTAAACAAATATTTAACGCATGAACAACAAAGTTCTAATGAATCTGTATTAATTGATTGTAAAGGTCAGTTTGGTACAACTTGTAGTCCGACATCTGACTTGCGTTGGGTTCAGCGTACAACATGGCAGTTGAATGACTTCACAGTTTCTGCTCTATGGCGTCACATGAGCGGCGTTGATATTCAAAGTGACCAAATTGTTGACACATTTGCCCAGTTTCAAAGTATTGAAAGTTATGACTATGTCGATTTGTTTGCGAGCTATCTCTATAATGAGCATACTAAATTTACGTTTGGTATAGATAACATCTTCGAAAAAGATGCGCCTGTTTTAGGTGGTGAAGTTGGTTCAACTTCATTTAACAGTGGTAATACTTTCCCAAGTACTTATGACAATCTTGGACGTATGTATAAAGCACGGGGTTAAATTTACTTTCTAATCTAGAACTTTTTGGTTAGTAAAGTAGGGTTAAGTTAACAATCTTAGCCCTACTTTTTATTCACCCGTGTACGCAAAATGTGTCAGATATTAGCCGTTAAATTCTACCCTTCTACAAACATCTCCAATGGTATTACCTACAAACCACCTTCGCCATATAAGGGGCGTTAGACAAATATTACCAATCCGTATAAACAACTGACCACTCAGCAAGTTTTAAATAGCGTAACGCTTAGCACCCGATCAAAGCACTCAAATACGATAGTGGTACCAAAACAAAATTCATGCAACGCAGAAGCTCATTTAAACCTCGTCCTTCGGAAAAACCCGAGTTAGTTTTCTGCTGCGTTCTCGCTACTTGAAAGGGGATTTGCCAGACATTCTGGCGACGCCTTGCCCAAAACCGTCTGTGGTTTTCTGAAAAAGCAATTCTTTATATGGATTGGTATTATAATATTACGGCAATCCCACATTTCTCTAAATAACAAAATGAGCACAATGAGCACAATGAGCACAATGTCGGATGTGGGCATTTATGTGATGGATTGAAAATAAACTGGATCAACTCATTAATTATAATTTCTGGTTTAACTGACCCTCAAATGATTCTATTTTAATTGTCCTTATCTTTAATATGATTAACTTACTTTTAGATACAACTAATAAGTTGGTGGAACAGAGCTAATTTCTAAAGTACATATGTGTTTTATTATTGTGGTTTGCTGGAACTTTATAGTGTAAATATACATACATTAAAGGTTGAAACAGTCATTACCCACCAACCACTTGTCGCACCTTAGCGGTCTTTACTAATAGGCATAACTTGAATATCTTTTTTTATCTCAAGTGCCAATTCATTTAATCAATATGTTGTTTTGTCGCCCCAAATATCTGTTAAGCGCTGATCACGACCACAATTCCAACGGTATAATTTGTATCTGACAGAATTATTTTTGTAATAGTCTTGGTGATAACTTTCATTGCCTTTTATAGGATAAAAGGTGGTTGTGGCTAGGACGGGGGTTACTACTTTTTTATCTGGAAATTGCGTTACTACCTTTTGTCTGGATAATTCAGCTATTTTACGCTCTTTCTCATCGGCCACAAATATGGCACTTAAGTAACTAAAGCCTTTGTCACAGAATTGCCCCGTGCCATCAAAAGGGTCTATGTTTACCCAAAAGTGCTCAAGTAAACCTTGATAAGTGACTATTTTTGGATCGTAAGTAACTTCAACAGCTTCATAGTGTCCCTTATGATTACCACCATAGGTTGGGTTTTCTAAAGTACCACCGGTAAAGCCTGAGATAACGTCAGTCACTCCTTCAAGCTTTTCAAAATCTGATTCCATACACCAAAAACAACCTCCTGCGAAGATTGCTCTATCAGCCGTTGCTTGGGATGTATACAAACCAATAAATGTAACTAGCATTAACAGTATTTTTAATTTCATAAAATTCTCCATAATTACTCAATATGTCTAATCACATTGAGAGTGAATATTAGGACCAAAGATTTACCATAATCTTTCAATTTTTTATAAAATATAAAAAACCCAGCTCAAGGCTGGGTTTTTTATACTTACTAATATTGATTACTTACGCAGTTTACGGATTAACCTTAACTGGGCAATTGCTTCAGCTAGCTCCATGGCTGCCTCAGCATATTCAAAATCGGCAGTTGGATTAGCGATATGCTCTTCGGCGCGTTTTTTCGCGTCTAAGGCAGCTTGTTCGTCTAAATCTTCTGCACGAATAGCGGTATCGGCCAATACAGTTACTGTACCGGGTTGTATCTCTAAAACACCACCGTTAATGTAGATGATTTCTTCTTCACCGAATTGCTTAACTAGACGTACCATACCAGGTAACAAAGTAGTCAATAAAGGTGCATGCCCAGGATGGATACCTAGCTCACCTTCACTACCTGTTATCTGAATAGCTTCGACTAGACCAGAAAAAATACTGGTTTCAGCGCTTACTACGTCTAGATGTACGGTCACTGCCATAAAAACCTCCTAAATAGGATCCTTAAAACATGCTTCTAATTCCGTCTAGTTTGGATTGATGTAGGAAATGGGCAATGTATAAGTATACTTGAGCACTTCCGACAACAATGCATAACTAAATGAACCAAAATATTACATGTTTTTAGCTTTTTCGCATGCTTCTTCGATAGAGCCAACCATGTAGAAAGCTTGTTCTGGAAGGTGATCATACTCACCATTCAAGATGCCACTAAAACCAATGATGGTGTCTTTCAAAGAAACATATTTACCCACTGAACCAGTAAATACTTCTGCTACAAAGAAAGGTTGTGACAAGAAACGCTGAATTTTACGAGCTCGGGATACAGAAAGCTTATCTTCTTCAGAGAGTTCATCCATACCTAAAATAGCGATGATGTCTTTTAATTCTTTATAACGTTGCAACACTGATTGCACACCACGAGCTGTGTCGTAATGTTCCTGACCAATAACAAGAGGGTCAAGTTGACGTGAACTAGAATCAAGAGGGTCAACCGCAGGGTAAATACCCAATGACGCGATATCACGCGACAATACAACAGTTGCATCTAAGTGAGCAAAAGTGGTTGCAGGTGAGGGATCGGTCAAGTCATCCGCAGGTACGTATACCGCTTGGATAGAAGTGATTGAACCTGTCTTAGTTGAAGCAATACGTTCTTGTAGAACACCCATTTCTTCAGCTAGGGTAGGCTGATAACCTACTGCTGATGGCATACGACCTAGTAGAGCAGATACTTCTGTTCCAGCTAGCGTATAACGGTAGATGTTATCAACGAAAAACAATACGTCACGACCTTCATCACGGAATTTTTCCGCCATGGTTAAACCTGTCAAGGCAACACGTAAACGGTTTCCTGGAGGCTCATTCATCTGGCCGTAGACTAAGGAAACTTTGTCTAATACGTTAGATTCGTTCATTTCGTGATAGAAATCGTTACCTTCACGAGTACGCTCACCTACGCCAGCAAATACTGAGTAGCCGCTGTGCTCGATAGCGATGTTACGAATAAGTTCCATCATGTTGACGGTTTTACCCACACCGGCTCCACCGAACAATCCAACTTTACCACCTTTTGCAAACGGACAAACTAAGTCAATAACTTTGATGCCTGTTTCAAGTAGTTCAATTGAAATAGATTGTTCTTCGTAAGTAGGCGCGGCACGGTGAATAGACATACGCTCTTCTTCACCGATTGGGCCTGCTTCGTCGATTGGGTTACCCAAAACATCCATGATACGACCCAATGTGGCTATACCAACGGGGACTTGAATAGCTTCACCACTGTTTTCAACAGCTAGGCCACGACGTAAACCGTCAGTAGAGCCCATTGCGATGGTACGGACTACGCCACCACCTAATTGCTGTTGTACTTCCAGGGTCAAACCTTGCAAATCACCTTCGGTAATTCGCAATGCGTCATATATTTTTGGAACCGAATCTTGTGGAAACTCAATATCCACTACGGCGCCAATTATTTGGACGACCTTACCATGACTCATGTTAATTCCTCTTAAATTCTAAAACCATTGCCTAAACCGCTGCAGCGCCAGCTACAATTTCACTAATTTCTTGTGTAATTGCTGCTTGACGTGCTTTGTTATATATCAATTGTAAGTCATCAATTATGTCACCCGCGTTATCAGTCGCCGCCTTCATGGCTACCATACGAGCAGCTTGCTCAGACGCACCATTTTCAACTACGCCTTGATATACTTGGGACTCTATAAATCGAACCAGTAACATATCTAAGATAGGTTTTGGATCGGGTTCATATATGTAGTCCCAACGGTGTTGTAATTCTTTTTCTTCAGATTTAGGCAAAGGCAACAATTGATCTATCTGCGGCTCTTGCGCCATAGTATTTACAAACTTATTAAATACCAAATATAAACGGTCTATTTTGCCGTCATTAAATGCATCCAACATGATGCGTACCAAACCAATAATTTCATTGATAGTTGGCGCATCACCTATACCCGACTCTGCGGCTAAAACACTGCCACCAAAACGGTTAAAGAATGCAACAGACTTAGCACCTAATGCAGCGAAATCGACTTGAACATCTTGCTCTTGCCATTTTTTCGCATCTTTCACCACCATTTTGAATTCGTTGGAGTTTAAGCCCCCACATAATCCACGGTCTGTAGAAATTACGATATAACCAACGCGTTTTACTTCGCGGTCTTCCAAATAAGGATGACGATATTCAAGGTTAGCATTTGCTAGGTGACCGATGACGTTTCGAATATTCTCAGCATATGGACGACCTTGGGCCATACGGCTTTGCGCCTTTTTCATTTTGGACGCGGCAACCATTTCCATAGCGCTGGTGATCTTCTGCGTATTCTTAATACTGCCGATCTTACCTTTTATCTCTTTACCGCTAGCCATAAACTCTATCTCCGATTATTCAACATATTGACGATTCTGTTTTTATAAATAAAAGCAGTATCGTCTAATTGATTACCACGTTTGTGTTGCTTTAAATTTCTCTAAAGCTTCATTTAACGTAGCTTCAATTCCTTTGTCGAAATTACCTGTTGTATTGATAGTGTTCATCAACTCGCTATATTCACTTTTCATGAAAGAGTGTAAAGACGCTTCAAAATCTAGAATTTTATCTAGTTCAACATCTTTTAAGTAACCTCTCTCAACAGCAAACAATGAAACACCCATATCCGCAACTGCAAGCGGTGAATATTGGTTTTGTTTCATTAATTCCATAACTCGCTCACCATGCTCCAATTGAGCACGAGTTGCCTCATCAAGGTCAGAAGCGAATTGCGAGAAAGCTGCTAATTCACGATACTGAGCTAATGCTAGACGGATACCACCACCTAACTTCTTAATGATTTTAGTTTGAGCAGCACCACCAACACGCGATACCGATATACCAGCATTAACTGCAGGGCGGATACCAGCGTTAAACAAATCTGTCTCAAGGAAGATTTGACCATCGGTAATCGAAATTACGTTAGTAGGAACAAAAGCGGATACATCACCTGCTTGGGTTTCGATAATAGGTAGTGCAGTTAAAGAACCTGTCTTACCTTTTACTTCACCTTTAGTGTAACGTTCAACGTATTTATCATTTACACGTGCAGCACGTTCGAGAAGACGTGAGTGAAGATAGAAAACATCTCCAGGATACGCTTCACGACCTGGCGGTCGACGTAGCAATAGTGATATTTGACGATATGCAACGGCTTGTTTAGACAAGTCATCATAAACAATCAAAGCATCTTCACCACGGTCACGGAAATACTCACCCATAGTACAACCAGAATAAGGTGCCAAGTATTGTAATGCTGCAGACTCAGATGCAGAAGCCGCAACAACAATGGTGTGAGCCATAGCGCCGTGTTCTTCTAACTTACGTACTACATTAGCAATAGTAGAGGCCTTTTGACCAATCGCAACATATATACATTTAACACCAGAATCTTTTTGATTAATGATGGCATCAATTGCTAAAGCGGTTTTACCAGTTTGACGGTCACCGATAACCAATTCACGCTGACCTCGACCTACTGGGATCATGGCATCAACTGATTTATAACCAGTTTGAATAGGTTGATCGACCGATTGACGTTCAATAACGCCCGGTGCAATTTTTTCTATGGGTTCAAAACCATCTGCATCTATAGCGCCTTTGCCATCGATAGGTGCACCAAGAGTGTTAACCACACGACCAAGTAGATTACGACCTACTGGTACTTCTAGGATACGGCCAGATGATTTTACCTTTACGCCTTCTTGTAAGTCAGCGTAAGGGCCCATAACTACCGCACCTACAGAGTCACGCTCTAGGTTTAAAGCGATAGCGTAACGATTACCAGGAAGCTCAATCATTTCACCTTGCATTACATCTGCAAGGCCATGAATACGAATAATACCGTCAGTTACACCAACAATAGTTCCTTCATTACGAGCTTCACTTACTACTTCGAACTTCTCAATACGTTGCTTGATTAGTTCTGCAATTTCAGTGGAATTCAGTTGCATGCTCTTTTCCTCGTTATGCTTGTAACGCGTCTGAAAGACGGTTTAATTTACTACGAAGTGAACCGTCAATAACTGTGTCGCCGGCTTTAATAAGTACACCGGCTATCAATTCAGGATCCACGCTACAATTTAGCTTAACTTTACGTGCAAGCCTTGTTTCAAGGGACTTACTGATATCTGTTTGCTGTTGTTTAGTCAGTTTGACTGCTGAAGTAATATCAACATCAATCTCTTTATCAAGATCAGACTTAAATTTATTAAACAAAATAGAAATATCGGGAAGCGCTTGTAAACGTCTATTTTCAGCCAAAACTTTAATTAAGTTTTGACCCTGTTGGTCGAGTTGTTCACCACACACACCATTAAATATCTCAGCAAGTTTTTCAACCGCTAACGAACCAGTTAGTAGATACTTAACCGTATCGTTTTGAGAGACTTCAGCAGCAAAAACTAACATTTCTTGCCATTGTGCGATGGTATTGCTCTCGACCGCGAAATCGAACGCAGCTTTAGCGTAAGGGCGAGCGATAGTAGTCCATTCAGACATAGCTCATTCTCCCTTATAGTTCAGCGACAAGTTTTGCAACTATGTCACTTTGTGCCGCAGCATCTATTTCACGCCCTAAGATCTTTTCAGCACCGGCAACAGCCAAAGCAGCAACTTGTTTACGTAGCTCTTCTTTCGTGCGGTTTCTTTCTGCTTCAATCTCTGAATGTCCTTGCGCGATAATTTTTTCGCGCTCGAATTGTCCACGTTGCGTTTCTTCGTCAACAATAATCGAACCACGCTTTTTAGCCTGTTCAATTATATCTGCAGCTTGCGATTTGGCATCTTTAAGCTGAGCATCGACTTCGACTTGAGCAACTTCAAGAGCTTTTTCGCCCTCCTCAGATGCAGCTAAGCCGTCAGCTATTTTCTTTTGGCGATCTTCAATAGCACCAATGATCGGAGGCCATACATATTTCATGCAGAACATCACAAACACAGTAAATGCTATTAGATTACCAATTAGTGTGGCATTTGGTAACACGGTCGCTCCTCCTTAATAGTTCGTTAAAAGAGATAGGTAACTACTATTGAGCACCAAGAACGAACAACATATAAAGAGCGATGGCAACACCGATCATTGCGATAGCATCGATAAGGCCCGCTACAATAAACATTTTAGTTTGTAGTTGGTTAGAAAGCTCTGGTTGACGTGCAGCAGATTCTAAAAATTTGCCACCTAACATACCAAAACCAATTGCCGTTCCAACTGCGGCCATACCAATAATAATTGCAACTGCGATGTACAAGTCACCTAAGTTTTCCATAGATTTTCTACCTTTGTGTTTAAGTTAAAATTAAAAAATAAAACGTATAAAATTGTTTTTTAGGCTTCTAGCCTTAAGCCCGTAGGCCAGCATCTGCTGTTTTAATTATCTTCATAATAATTAGTGTTTTTCGCTAGCCATACTCAAGTAAACAATGGTTAACATCATAAAAATGAAGGCTTGTAGCGGTATAATTAATAAGTGGAACGTGGCCCATATAAAATGAACCGGTAGTTGCCATAACCCCATGGTGCCTGCTATCAAAATGAAGATAAGTTCACCAGCATACAAATTTCCGAATAAACGCAATGCTAACGATAATGGTTTAGCAACAAGTCCAACAACTTCAAGAATAAAGTTAAACGGATATAACCAAGGTGTATTGAATGGTTGGGCGTACAACTCTTTCATAAAGCCGCCTACACCTTTGATCTTTATTGAGTAATATATCATTAATATAAACACCCCAATAGATAATGCAAAGGTCATGCTGGTATCTGTAGTAGGAACAGACTTGATATAAACATCATTAGGATTTACACCCATTATAATGCCTATATTTTGAGCGATATAAGGAATTAGATCGATAGGAATTAAATCCATCAAATTCATTAATAATACCCAAACAAAAATAGTTAATGCCAAAGGTGCTATCAAAGGGCTATTACCATGATAATTACTTTTGACCGTACTATCTACAAACTCAACAACTATTTCAACGCAGGCCTGCCATTTACCCGGCACACCTGATGTTGCTTTCTTTGCTGCTGAGCGAAAACTTAGAATAAACACTAAACCCAACACTATTGACCAAGCTAACGTGTCTACATGAAGAGTCCAGAACCCTTCACCCACAGAAGCATTAGTTAAGTGATGCTGAATATAAGCACTGACGCTTTGTTCGCCGCCTGTATCTGCCATTTTTCCATCCACAATTATAAAGTTAAAAATCGGTATTCAGTCGTGTTGTCGAATACCTTATCGATCAGCACGACTCAAAAAAATAATAATCGGCCATTGCACCATTAAAGTTACGAAGTAGCTGATAAACAGCGGTAATGGTTGTAAATTTGGCCATCTAAATATCACAGCAAACATTACAATCGTAATTAAAAATTTAAGTTTACTTCCTTTGTTAAAACTCCGCACTACTAGCTGATTTTGGCTAGCACCGGCATATCTAAATGCTAGGAATGCAAATACCTTTCCAGGCACCACACATATCAACCCACCATAAAGTGCTGATATTCCTGTATATTTTCCTATAAATACAGAAAATATTAAGGCTAATAAAATAGCAACTAGGCATTGATAAAAAAGCACTTTTCTAGCAAATTTTCGCCCTTCTTGGGCCAAGCTAGTTACCAATTGAATCACCGATGCATTTAAACCTTAACAAAAAGCGCCAAAAGTATACTTTACTGGTGACAATTTACAACAGTAAACTCTAGTTTGGTGCACAAAAGCACTAGTATGGACATTCCCACAAAGCCTTTGTTTTTGTAGGGTTTTTGGATATAGAAAGTTTATATATCGGCATACTCCTTTAACTTCAACACAGTTTATAAAGAATGCAAAATAAGAACTCGTTATGCTCAACATTTTGTTTCGTTATTAGACATTAATCTATTTAATATGCTCCAAAATACCATCTAGTTGATCAAGGCTAGAAAAGTTAATCACCAACTTACCTTTGCCTTTTGCGTTGTGTGCAATACTGACTGGTGCGCCTAAGTTTTCAGACAATTTTGTTTGTAAACGTTGTACGTCAGGATCTTCTTTAACAGGAGTCTTTTCTTTTGCAGGCTCCAGTAATCGCCGCACTAAATTTTCTGTGTCGCGTACTGTTAAACCTTTACCTGAAACTATTTGTGCAGCTTGGTTTTGTGCCTCTCCCTGAAGTGCTAGCAAAGCTCTGGCATGACCCATTTCAATATCACCATGTTCTAGCAACAATTTCACATCGTCATTCAAATTATTTAAACGTAACAAGTTACTCACGGTTGTTCTGGGTTTACCTACAGCAGTCGCCACTTCTTGATGGGTAAGCTCAAATTCAACCATTAGACGTTTAAGCGCTTGTGCTTCTTCCATGGCATTGAGATCTTCACGTTGAATATTCTCAATCAGTGCAATTGCTACTGCCGATTCATCAGGTACATCTTTTATTATGCAGGGGATAACATCTAATTGTGCTATTTGTGCAGCTCGCCAGCGTCTTTCGCCAGCGATAATCTCATATTTGTCTTCTGAAATTTGACGCACAACTATAGGCTGAATAATACCTTGTGAACGAATCGATGAGGCTAAGTCTTCAAGGGCTTCGGATGACATATCTTTACGTGGTTGATATTTACCAGGTTGTAAAAATTCTAGAGGAATTTTTTGCAATTCTCCTAGTTTTTCAGGTAGCTCCGAACCGCTGCTTTTCCCTGCTTGGCTGGTTGCCAATAAAGCATCTAACCCTCTACCCAAACCTCTTTTTTTCGCCGACATGTTGTCCTCTGTGTTATTCGTTCTATTTTATTATATACACTAATTTTATTTAGCTATTTTATTTACTTTTCCGCGTCTTAATATTTCACCTGCTAAAGCTAAATAGGCTTTTGCGCCTGTCGACGACTTATCATAATACATGGCTGGTGATCCAAAGCTTGGTGCTTCTGCCAATCGCACATTCCTGGGAATAACTGTTCTGTATACTTGCTCTCCAAAATGGCGTTTTAGTTGTTCAGACACATCGTTCGCAAGCCTATTTCTTGGGTCGTACATAGTGCGCAGAACGCCTTCAATTTTTAATTTCGGGTTAACCACAGACGCTAGTTTTTTGATGGTGTCCATTAACGCAGTGAGCCCTTCAAGGGCATAATATTCGCACTGCATGGGCACCAAGACCGAATCGGCGGCAGCCATAGCATTTACTGTCAGTTGATTTAACGAAGGTGGACAATCAATAAAAATATAATCGTAATAGTTTTTAACCGGTGCTAATGCATTGCGTAATCTTAATTCACGAGCAAACACTTCCATCAATTTAATTTCTGCAGCAGTGATATCGCTATTACCGGCTATAAGGTGATACTTGCCAGACGTTTCTTTGATTATAACTTCTTCAACCGGTTTTTCTTCAATCAATAATTCGTAACAGGTGTTCTCAACATTGTATTTGTCTACACCACTTCCCATGGTTGCATTGCCTTGAGGGTCGAGATCAATCAACAATACTTTGCGTTTTGTGGCAGCCATCGACGCAGCAACATTGACAGCCGTTGTGGTTTTACCCACACCACCTTTTTGATTAGCAATTGCAATGATTTTGCCCAAAATAATTTTCCACTTTTTATTTATAAGGCCATAATAGAAAACACATTAATTTTGCTAAGAGTAACGTTCTAGCTTTTAGCTAACTGATTGTTTTTTAATTTTGACAATATGACGTTCGCCTTCAAGGCCTGGTACGTCTAGTTTAATTGTTTCTTGTAAAATAAATCCTAAAGGCAAACATTCCAGCTCATCAGTGGAGAGTTGGCCTTTTAATGCAAGAAAAACACCCTGAGAATCTACCAGATGTTGGCACCAGTGCAACATATCTTTTAACGAAGCAAAAGCTCTGCTCAATACTCCATCAATTTTTACGTTTGGCATAAAATCTTCAACTCTTGATTGCACAGGTTCGATATTGTTTATTTTTAAATCATAGGCGACCTGTTTCATAAAACGTACCCGCTTGCCTAAGCTATCTAACAATATAAATTGTTTATCTGGACACATTATAGCTAAGGGTATACCCGGTAGCCCTGGACCCGTACCTACGTCAATATAGTGAACTTTATCTAATAATGGGGCTACGACTATAGAATCAACAATATGCTTGATCACCATTTGTTGAGGATCTCGCACGGATGTCAAATTATAAGCTTTATTCCATTTATGCAACATCAACACGTAACGGATAAGTTGTAATTGTTGTTCTTCAGTAACGACTAATTCAGAATTTTTAAGACTGCCTTTTAAAACACTCAGTAATTCGTTTTCTAGGCTGTATTGAATATTCATCAGGCTGAAATTTTCTTTTGAGCTATACTAGTTCCGATTAACAGACCATGTTTTTTTAAATATACCAACAACAGCGATACAGCAGCAGGAGTAATCCCTGATATTCTGCCGGCTTTTCCGATGGTTTCCGGACGTGCATCTGTTAATTTGGATACTACTTCATTACTCAACCCAGAAATTTTACTGAAGTCAAAATCCCTAGGAATAAGGGTGTTCTCGTTACGTAATGTCTTAGCAATTTCGTCTTTTTGACGCTCGATATATCCTGCATATTTAATTTGTATTTCTACTTGCTCGGCAGCTTGTTTATTATCAATTTCAGGTCCAAATGCTGTTATTTGCATTAATGTTTGATAGGTCATTTCTGGTCGACGGATCAAATCTTCCAAGCTGTTTTCTTTCGTCACTGGATTTTTTAATAAAAGATTTAATGCTGCGGTTGATTCATGTGAAGGATAAACCCAAGTTGACTTAAGCCTCTGTCTTTCTAATTCAATGGCTTCTAATTTTTGATTAAAAGCCTTCCAGCGTTGTTCGTCAACTAACCCTATGGCATGACCTTTTGCAGTTAAACGTATATCCGCATTGTCTTCACGTAATAGCAAACGGTATTCTGCTCGACTAGTAAACATACGATAAGGTTCTTTGGTACCCATAGTGGATAGGTCATCAATTAATACCCCCATGTAAGCTTCATCACGTCGCAGAATAAATTCATCTTTTTGTTGCACTTGTAAGGCTGCATTCGTGCCAGCTATTAAACCTTGTGCTCCGGCTTCTTCGTAGCCTGTTGTGCCGTTGATTTGACCCGCAAAAAATAAACCATCAATAAATTTAGTTTCTAAGGATTGCTTAAGATCACGAGGATCAAAGAAATCATATTCGATCGCATATCCTGGACGCACAATGTGAGCATTTTCAAAACCAATTATCGATCGCACAAAATCCATTTGTACGTCAAAAGGTAAGCTAGTCGATATACCGTTTGGGTAAACTTCAATGCTATTTAATCCTTCTGGCTCAACAAATATTTGGTGTGAATTTTTATCCGCAAAGCGATGAATTTTATCTTCAATTGATGGACAATATCTTGGCCCGATCCCTTCGATCACACCTGTATACATAGGTGATCTGTCTAAACCACCACGAATAATTTCATGGGTCTTTTCATTGGTGTGCGTGATGAAGCAAGGAATCTGTTGAGGATGATCGCTAGCTTTTCCCATATATGAAAATACTGGAACGGGGGTATCACCGTGTTGTTTTTGCATTACATCAAAGTTAAGTGTGCGTGCATCCAATCTAGCTGGGGTACCAGTTTTTAATCGATCAACTCTAAAAGGTAATGCGCGAAGACGATCTGCCAATGCGATCGAAGGAGGATCGCCAGCACGGCCTCCTTTGTGGTTTTCCATACCAATATGTATGGTGCCGCCTAAAAACGTGCCTACGGTGATGACAACCGTCTTAGCATGGAATTTGAGGCCCATCTGTGTGACTACACCGACAACGCGATCTTGTTCAACGATCAGATCATCACAAGATTGTTGAAATAATGTTAGATTTTCTTGATTCTCAATAAGCTTACGAATTTCAATACGGTATAGCGTTCTGTCCGCTTGAGCACGTGTGGCACGAACAGCTGGACCTTTACTTGAATTTAAAGTTCTAAACTGAATACCGGCTTTGTCTGTTGCCATAGCCATGGCACCGCCTAACGCGTCTATTTCTTTTACCAGATGACCTTTGCCTATTCCGCCAATAGCTGGATTACAAGACATTTGTCCTAGGGTTTCAATATTGTGTGTTAGCAAAAGAGTACTTGCGCCCATGCGTGCAGCTGCTAGTGCAGCTTCTGTTCCTGCGTGGCCACCACCGACAACGATGACGTCAAAATGTTGCTGATAAAACATGATTTTCCTCAAAAGCTAAATGATCAATGTGATCAATTTCTCCCACGTAAAATGGGTCGCATATTCTATATAGATTTTAGCGTAAGTAAAATGCTTAAAAACTATTCAATTTTTGTTTTTTAGATCCCTTAATCTTTATAAGATCTTTTAGATCTTTGTTTATTATTACTATTATTAAGCAGCCACTTTTCTGTTAGTAAGTCACTATTATTTATTTATATCAACCACTTACAGGCAATGTAACTATGTGTATAAGGTTTGATCAAACTGGTATAAGTTGGGTGTAAGTAGCTGTTTTATCCACAGGGTGATTTGATCACAATTTTATTCAGTGGATATAAAGTGGTTTTACATGAGTTATACATATAATTATCCACAGCAGATAACATCTTTTGATCTAACTGTGTATAACTTGTGATCTAAAATTAATATTCACATAGTTAGATCATGATTTATAAGGAAAAGATCAGAACTTATCTTGTTAACCTAATATTAGAAGCCAAAACCTGGGACTTGACTCAAAAATATTCGTCTTTAGTAAAATTAATTTTGATTTAGACTTAAAACTTGGTCAATTATGCTTATTTTGTGATTATCACGGCAATTTTGTTTATGAATTCACGACTATTACTTCGCAAACTTACACCAGAATTGGTGTGATCGTAGGTGTTTGGGATTCATTTACATGGAGTTTAAGTGGTCAAATTTCTATGATATTGATTCTTCCACAGCTAGTTTATAATATTAATTTAGGATTTTAGCGTTTATTAATCGTCTAATAATTACCTTTATTTTACTTTTCCGTCCACTTTAAAATCACTTTTTACTTGTTCTTTTAGTAGTTTAAGTATTCATATTTATTTGGATATTAGGAATGAGATAAGTTGAAATTAAAGCATTTATAAATGGTGAGATTGGTAACTTTATTGGTTGTTTATCAATTAAATTAATAATGCTTCTACTCGATATATGTGCATCAATATTGCCAATGATTGTACCTGTATTACATAGGCCTTTCAGAGGTAAGCAGGTTTACGTTGTTAGTTATATTATTCACGTTGATATGGTTGCTTGAGGCACTAGTATCAAGCTGAGCGATTAATTAATTGATAGATATATATACAACCCAATAGTTAATTCACCTTTATCTAAAACTCTATTATCGTTTCATCATGTGTCTCTATACTATTTAAATCAGTACCAGTTTTAACGGCTATTTGACTGCCACATCAAAATTTAAAGTTCCTGTGATGGTTTAAGTAAAAAAAGATGTGTAATAGAAGAGTATGAGACAAACCAATATCGCGTTTAAATATATGGTTAATTTAATGGATTTTTTAATATCCTCAGTAAATACCCAGTGAGTTAACAAAGGGTAAGTCGTAAGGAATACTAGGAAGGTTTAAATATTTTTTTATATAATAGGCTATTTATTTCACTTGATTCGGACGATATCCAGAGGTTGTTTGAGGCTGTTGTGGTTCTGGCTGTGTAGGAATTATTTCTTTGCGTCTGCTAGGACCTGAGAATTTTACTTTATAGGTATCGTATTCTTTTATGGATTCAAAGCAATAACGACCTAAGGCATTTTCAAATTCAGCAAGGTTATGATTGGTGATCATGATACAGTTTTTGTTATTAGCTAACCGTTGTCTTAATACATTACCTAACCAACTTTGCGCATTTTTCTTCAAAACGCTTTCGTTAACACATACTTCATCAAGTATCAGTAAATCTACATCCAGTAATTCTTGATTTATCTCTCTAAATTTCTGTCCAACATTATCCTGTGCATTATAATCATAAGAGAAAAAGCGCATTTCCAATATGGTAGATAGTTGTCTGTATAGAACAGAAATTTCATATTTTTCGATAAGTTCGTGAGCTATAGCACCTGCAGTATGAGATTTTCCACGGCCATAGTCGCCATAGAAAATCATCATATGCGCTCCACTTCTTCGCCAGGTCATATCTTCATGTGCGGCGATAAAAGATTTAGCAATACTAACAGCTTCAATCACATCATTGCTGTCTTCAATTAGGTTAGCGAAAGTCCATTTTGGATTCAGTTCAGAGCGACCTTGAATACCTTGGATGCGTTGCTTTTTGCCTTCGCGTTGTAACTGTTTTACATCTCGATTGGCTAAAGCTTCATACTCTGATCTTAAGTCGGCATATTGGGTATATTTTTCAGGAACATATTGGCGACCTAGTGCTTTACCTAATCTTTGAATTTTATCTTTAATGCTGTCCACGAGTTATATTTTCCGATTGATAAATATGAAATTTAATGTGTTATTACTTAGTATATAGCTGATTTATTGCTTATTAGTTTTACTATATTTAGCCACTAGATTTTTAGCGTTCTCATCAGCATGAATACCTGCCTTAGTCTGGACTATTTGCTGACCTACTTTTTGTACATTTTTAAACCCATGGGCTAAGCGCATTTTTTTTAAATTAAATACAAATTTCTGTGTCCATTGATATTCGCTGAACTGTGACTCGGGTCTGCCTAACCAATATGCAATAAAATCACCTAACTCACTGGTTGTGTAATCATAATCAATAATACCTAGTAGTTTAGCCAAATCTGTGATTAGTTTCTTATTTGGTAGCCATTCAAGATGCATTGAATGCCAATTAAGATGTAACTTTGAATACTCATCTACCTGCATCGTAGTCAAAGGTAGATTAAGTGTTTTACCATTAAAGCTGTGGTTAAGCTCGACCTCGTCCACAAAATTAACTAAACCCACACTTAACAGCTCTTTTATTAAGCTGTTAACTTGTCGACCTAAAGTGAAATTTTCTTCTTTAGCATTTAAAATGGATAACATAGATTTGTAGTTTAATGGTGAAGTTACACCACTTGTCTGACTGGCTGTTGGTTTTATTCCAAGGATATACAACACACGAGCGTCATTACTTAAAGGCTGAAGTAGGGCGGCTTGTTCTGATTTATTAAATTGCATTGGATCGTTATGCTATTTGTTGATTATTTTTAAGCCAGTTTTTAAGCCATTTAACTGCAGCATCTTCAGGGATAGGATGATTAAGCACATCTATATGCAGGGCAGGGAACAACAGTTCTGCGTTTGCTTTGAGCATTATATTTTCTATGTGTATGGAGCCGTGACAGAAGGTGTCATAACTGCTATCTCCTAAGCCAACAACTAAAAATGGCGTGTTTAAAGTTTGGGTTTTTAATTGTTCAGCAAAAGGTTGAATATTGTCAGGTAAGTCACCGGCACCATGGGTAGAAGTACAAATTAGCCAAATGGCAGTTTGATCTAATTCTGATAACTGTGGGGTTAAATGAATTTCAGCACTATGCTCATAATTCAACAATATTTCTTGTAATGCGTCAGCCACATATTCACTCGCGCCTAATACACTGCCTACTATAATTTCAAACTTAGCCATTTATTTACTACGTAGTTTCTTTGGTTTTAGTATTGTACATTGTGGTTAAGAGATCTCCATGCCTATTTCCATACCTATTTCCATCTTTATGTCCCACTTATTTTCACCATTTCAAAGCTGCTTACCATTTAACTATGTTGGTTACGTTAATCTAAGTGAATATTTTGACAGAATTAAATTATATAAATAGAGGCTTTTGGAACGTCGTTATGACTTGGATTGGTTAAGGGTATTTGCTTTTGCAGTTTTGATTTTTTATCACATTAGTATGTTGTATTTAGCTGATTAGGAATTTCACTATAAAGGTCATTATCAGAGTGAATTTCTGCTAAACATTATGCTGTTGATAAATAGGTGGTACTTACCCTTCTTGTTTTTATTTCTGGAACCGTTTCGCGTTATTTATTAGAAAAATATCCATTTTCCCATTTTACTAAGGCACGGACTTGGCGTTTGTTGTTGCCATTATTGTCTGGTGTATTAGTGATAGTACTTCCACAGTTGTATGTATATATGACAGCAAAAGAAGATTTAAATGTAAATTATTGGTGGTACTTACTAATATTGCTATTATTTTATTCTATTTTTCTGTAGATAAAATAGACAATGTTTTTGACTTAATTCGGAATCATTTTGGTTTTAGCGCAATATTATTTTTTGTCGGTTTCTGCACTATCGATATTTTATGAATCTTCTGAAGGTATAAGAATAGTCCGTAGGTTCACTTTCTTTTTGTTGTGATATGTTGTTTGGCAAAGAGAAAGTTACTGGCAACCTATTATAATAATTGTTATTTTTGTTTGATAAGTTAGTAAGTATTGAAAAGAATAAATATTTGAAGCAGAAATTTCATTAATTTATAAAATATTTGGATTGATAGGGTGGTTATTAATGCTGCCGTTAGGATATTTAATTATATTTTAAATATCGTTATTTTGAATCTTATTTACCGATACAAAAAGAAGAAAATATTTTTGCGAGCAAGTCATCTGAGCTGAATTCACCTGTTATCTCATTGAGATGTTGTTGAGTTAAACGTAGTTCTTCAGCAAGTAATTCTCCCGCAAGGTTTTCTTCTAATTGATATTTACCTAGGTATAAGTGTTCTGCGGCCCTGTCTATGGCATCTAAGTGGCGTCTGCGTGCGATAAACTGGCCTTCAGAGCTCATATTAAATCCCATGCAATCCTTTAAGTGTTCAGTTAGAAAGGTGATTCCCTGCTCATTGCTGGCAGAAATTGAAATAACTGGGTAGTCACCACTATCATCAAAGCCAATAGTCTCATTTGACAGGTCTATTTTATTTCGGATAACACTTAGCCCAATATTTTTGGGAAGTTGTTGGTAAAATTCTGGCCATATTTTTTCAGGATGAGTTTCTGTTGATTCAGTACTGTCCAGCATAAATAACACGCGATCAGCTTGCTTAATCTCTTGCCAGGCTCGTTCAATACCTATTTTTTCTACTTTGTCCGGGCTATCTCGTAAGCCAGCAGTATCAATTATATGTAAAGGCATTCCATCAAGATGAATATGCTCTTTGAGCACATCACGAGTTGTGCCTGCAACATCTGTGACTATGGCTGCGTCTCTCCCTGCCAATGCATTCAGTAAACTGGATTTGCCTGCATTTGGTTTGCCTGCAATCACAACTCGCATACCTTCTCTGAGTAGGGCTCCTTGTTTGGTTTGTTGACGCAAAGTCTCAAATGATTTGATAATATTTTCTAAGTCTTTTTGAATTTTACCATCGCTTAAAAAATCGATTTCTTCATCCGGGAAATCAATCGCGGCTTCGACGTACATACGCAAATGAATTACTTGCTCAACTAAAGTATGAATATACTGCGAAAACGCACCTTGTAAAGAACGTAATGCACCTTTTGCTGCTTGTTCAGAGCTGGCATCAATTAGATCAGCTATGGCTTCAGCTTGGGCTAGATCCAATTTGTCATTTAAAAACGCACGCTCACTGAATTCGCCTGGTCGAGCAATCCGTAATTTAGGTATTTTTAAAATTGCATTAAGCAACATATCCAATACAACTTGACCACCATGTCCTTGTAGTTCTAGTACATCTTCACCAGTAAATGAGTTTGGTGCTTTAAAGAATATGGCTATTCCCTGGTCGATAAGATTATTGTCTGTGTCTGAAAAAGGTAAATACTCTGCTTTACGGGTTTCAGGTAATTTACCTAATATTGTGCGCGCAGCAGTACTTGCGAGATTGCCAGAAATTCGGATTATCCCAACACCACCTCGTCCCGGAGCAGTGGCTTGTGCAACAATAGTATCTTGTTGTGAAGATAAACCGGTAGTAGTCATATTTTATCAGTCTCTGAAGTTAGTAAATTGTAATGGTTGTTCTAAATCTGCCTCTTTTGCCAACGCCATAACTTGTTGCAAGTCGTCTCTTTTTTTACCTGTGACTCGAACTTGTTCACCTTGTATCTGTGCTTGCACTTTTAGTTTGGCATCTTTGATAAGTTTGATAATTTTCTTGGCTACAGGCTGTTCAATACCTTGTTTAAAAGCGATGGCTTGTTTATAGATTTTACCAATGTGTTGTACATCTTTTTCTTCGAAAGCTGCTGTGTCTACATTACGTTTCACACAAGTGCCACGAAGGATATCGAGCATCTGCTTGAGTTGGAAATCATTGTCAGCAGTCATGGTGACAATACTTTCCTTTAATTCAAAGCTGGCCTCTACACCTCTAAAATCGAATCGTGTACTTAATTCTCTATTAGCGTTATCGACAGCATTGAGTAATTCGGGTAAATCAATTTCTGAAACTATATCTAATGATGGCATTCTGACTCTCAAGCTTGATGGTTGGATATATTATTGTATGCACAAAAAAGCCCGCTTTATACGTTAATTTAGTATAAAACGGGCTCTAAATTATTTAGATTTACTTAGTCTTGAGACCACGTTTTTCCATCGAAGCGTAAATTATTTTTGCTTGAACTAAAGTAATAACGTTACTTATCAGCCAGTAAAGCACTAAGCCTGCTGGGAAGATAAAGAAAAATAAGCTCATAGCAACTGGCATAAACTGCATGATTTTTTGTTGCATCGGATCTGTCATGGTCATAGGTTGTAGTTTTTGTAACAGATACATGCTGACACCTGTCAATACAGGTAATACAAAGAAAGGGTCTTTTGCACTTAAATCGGTTATCCAAAATATAAAGTCAGCATGTCTTAGCTCAACACTTTCAAGCAGGACCCAATACAAAGCTAGGAAAATAGGCATTTGTAATAGAAGAGGGAAACAGCCACCCATCGGGTTAACTTTATCCTTCTTATACATTTCCATCATGGCTTTTTGCATTTTTTGCTTGTCATCGCCATAACGTTCTTTGAGTGCATCCATTTTAGGTTTTAATGCACGCATCTTAGCCATCGATTCGTATTGTTTTTTGGTTAAAGGGTACATAGCCCCTTTAACAACAATAGTGATAAGAATGATTGCGAAGCCCCAGTTACCTACAAGGCTATGAATAAATTGTAGGAAGGTGAAAAGCGGCTGTGAGATCATGAACAAAAAACCATAATCGACAGTTAGGTCAAGACCTCTTGCGATGCCTGCTAATGTATCTTGATCTTTGGGTCCAAGGTATAAGATACTGTTAATCTGTGCTGTTTCACCGGCTTGGATAGTTACTGTCTGTCCTGTAAATCCAATGACTCCATTTGTTTGCTGCAATATCCTGCTAAATAAATTGTTTTTCTGGTCTTGTGGCGGTACCCACGCTGATACAAAATAATGTTCAATCATTGCTGCCCAACCTGCAGCAGTTGTTTTTTTCAGATCCAGATCAGCCATATCGTCGAAGGCATACTTTTGATAACGATCATCTTCTGTTGAATATGCGCCACCACGATAGATAGGCATAAACATGCTGCCTTCTTGTTCAAGCATGCTTTGTTTCAGCTGGCCAAACTGTTGGACTTGCTTAGGACTGCTGGTGTTATTTTTGATACTATAATTGACATCAATTTTGTGGCTGTCACGAGTAAAAGTGAAGCTCTTAGTGACTTGTAAGCCTTCAGGAGTTTCTAATTTTAAAGGTACCGTAAGTGTATCACCTTCTAAAAGATAACTATCTTTAGCAACTGTATATATGGGACGCGCTTTACTGTCTGTACCATTTGGGCCGATTAACCCGCTTTGTGCAATGAATAATTTATCACCACTAGGTTTTAGTAAACTATACGACTCACTTGAACCTTCCTCTAAAGGAAACTTAGCTAATTCGGCTGAAACTACATCACCGCCTTTTGTATCAATGCTTAGAATTAGAGTGTCTGTAATTACTGATATAATTTTGCCGCCGCTTGTAGACCTTGCTACAAAGCCTTGTTCTAGTGGCGTAGCAGCCGGTACATCATCCGAATTAGGCATGTCTAGTTGAGTACTAGCCGCTGCAGATGTTGTTATTGGTGCGACTGGCTGTGGGCCATAATCTAATTGCCATTGTTGCCATAATAAAAAGCCGACCATAGCGAGGCCAATTAATAAAAAACTGCGTTGGGATTCCATAAAATACTCTAATTAACTATTTATTATGTGTGTGACTTATTCATGTCAAAACATTAAACCACGGCGACGTTACTGTTTTATTTATGTCCAGATTATTAAATCGGGCATAAGCATAAAACTATTCTCTATTTTTTTTTCTGGCACTGGATCATAACCACCAGCATTCAGTGGATGGCATTTTAGTATGCGTTTGATGCTTAGCCAAGAACCTTTTATCATTCCATATTTTGAAATAGCGTCAATTGCATAATAAGAGCAACTTGGGTGAAACCTGCATGTTGGTCCCAATATCGGTGAAAGCACTATCTGATAGAGCTTAATTATACCGATTGGGATTTTTCGCAGCGTGACGCTAACTTTTTCCATAATTTACTCAGCAAAGAAAACAATTCTTGATTCGATAACTTATCTAAACCAGTTTTACCGACTACGACTATATCAATATTTGGAAATGAATGGCGTTGTAAACGAAAGCTTTCGCGTATTACGCGTTTTAGTCTATTTCTATCATGGGCATGTTTGACCCTCTTTTTAGCTAGAGTAATGCCTAAACGAGGATTATCAAATTTATTGTATCTGGCTAGTAAGGTAAGTTGGGGTGATACAGATGGAATTGCATTATTGAAGACATACTCAAAGTGGGTGGGAGTAAGTAGCCTTAGCTCCCTAGAAAAATTATTTTCACCCACCTTGGATAATTAAGCTGATAAGCGCGCACGGCCTTTAGCACGACGATTGGCAATAACCTTGCGGCCATTTTTAGTCGCCATACGGGCACGAAAACCGTGTGAACGCTTACGTTTTAAGTTGCTTGGTTGAAAAGTTCTTTTCATGACCTAGTCCCGATATACATAAGGTTAAAACAAAATGAACATTTATATGATTACTATATTTTGTAATCACCGTGCTCAAAAATGACGCTGAATAATAGAGATCACTTTGCATCTTGTCAATCATTTACTCTAAGTTAAAGCATTCTATCTTACGGATGATCGAACGTTTTATTCATTAATTTTTGGTAACTGTCAAAATGTGTTAACTTTATCCACAGATAAACTAATAATTCATTTTATTAATCATATTTTATCTTATCTTAACTTCAATATTGGCATTAAATATGCCTCAAACACATTCACGTTTATACATTATTATTTTGAAATAATCTCATTAAAACAATTAGATATAAGTAACCTTGAAGTTATTGCCATTTAATCCTAAATGTATGTTGCGTTAGTATGCTGATTAGCGAGATAATTCATAGCTAGTTTTAGGTTTGCTTATATCTGACTAATAATAATACAGCTATTACTCTTCAATTTTGTTTTGTAATTTAGTTTTTATCCCATTTTGGC